>NZ_JAYREK010000006.1:0-150065 GCF_041908905.1 Zoogloea sp. | reverse complement strand
GCCATCAACCTGCGCAACAACCGCGAGGCCAGCCTCGTCTTCATCAGCCCCCCGCCGCCCGACAAGCTCCAGCGCCAGGGCCGCGGCGTCTTCAAGAACCAGGTCACCCCGGCCATCGACCCGGCCAGTTATCGGTAGATCAGTCACGTCCCGTGTCCCCAGCGGAGGGCTGAGCATCGGCATCATTGATGCGGAAAATCAGCAAAGTCCGGTCCCAGACAGCTGATACCCGTCTGAGCTCATGCCAGCTATTGGCGCCCCGCTCAAATCATGAAAAAGTGCCGTTTTGCCCGCCTTATCGAGCCATCCAGACGGTGGCCTGCTCGCTAAGCTGAGCAGGCTCCCATCAAACTGGTTCTCCCCCAGCCCCATGCGCCCCGTCCTCCTCATCGCCGGTCTGCTCGCCGCCCCCCGCGCCGCCCTCGCGGCCGATGGCAGCCTCGACGCGGCCGGCAGCCTCGTGCAGATGCTCCTCGGCCTGGCCGTGGTGATCGGCCTCCTGTATGCCAGCCTGCACGTGCTCAAGCGCCTGGGCGCTGGTGGCGGCAAGTCGGCCGGGTTGCTGAAGGTGCGCTGCGCCACCGCCGTCGGCCCCCGCGAAAGGGTGGTGCTGGTGGACGTGGCCGACAAGGTGCTCGTGCTCGGCGTGGCTCCCGGACGCATCACCCCCCTGCACACCCTCGATGCCGCCGACCTGCCCAGCGCACCGCCCCCCCCGGACACCCCCGCCGGCAAGGATTTCCAGAGCTGGCTCAAGCAGACCCTCGAACGGCGCTCCCGATGAAACCCTGCCTCCGTCGCGCCTCGCGCCTCGCCGCCCGCTGGGCGCCGCTGTGCCTGCTGGCCCCGCTGCCGGTGCTGGCCCAGGCCCTGCCGGCCTTCACCAGCACGCCCGCCGCCGGCGGCGGCACCCAGTACAGCCTGTCGATGCAGACCCTGCTGCTGATGACGGCGCTGTCCTTCATCCCCGCCCTGGTGCTGATGACCACCAGCTTCACGCGGATCATCATCGTGATGTCGCTGCTGCGCCATGCCCTCGGCACCCAGACCTCGCCGCCCAACCAGGTGCTGGTGGGGCTGTCGCTGTTCCTCACCTTTTTCATCATGGCCCCGGTGGCCGACCGGGTTTACACCGAGGCCTGGCAGCCCCTGTCCGAAAATCGCATCAATTTCGACGAAGCCGTGAACCGGGCCACCGTGCCAATGAAGGCCTTCATGCTCAAGCAGGTCCGCGAGCCCGACCTCAACCTCTTCTCCAAGCTCGCCAAGACCCCGCGGGTCGACAAGGCCGAAGACCTGCCGATGCGCGTCGTGATCCCGGCCTTCGTCACCTCCGAGCTGAAGACCGCCTTCCAGATCGGCTTCATCATCTTCATCCCCTTCCTCATCATCGACATGGTCGTCGCCTCGGTGCTGATGTCGATGGGCATGATGATGATGAGCCCGGCGATCGTCTCGCTGCCCTTCAAGATCATGCTGTTCGTGCTGGTCGACGGCTGGAACCTGCTGATCGCCTCCCTCGTGCAAAGCTTCGGCTGACCCCAGGAGCCGCCATGACCCCCACCACCGTCATCGACCTCGGCCGCCAGGCCCTCGAGATCACCCTGCTGGTGTCGGCGCCGCTCTTCATCGCCGCGCTGGTCACCGGCCTGATCGTGTCGATCTTCCAGGCCGCCACCCAGATCAACGAGCAGACCCTGTCCTTCGTCCCCAAGCTGATCGCCACCTTCATCACCCTGGTGCTCGCCGGGCCATGGATGATCACGATCCTGACCGACTTCATCCGGCGTCTCTTCGAGAGCATCCCGTCGATGATCGGCTGAGGCCCGTGCTCTCCGTCACCTCCGCCCAGCTCGAGGGCTGGCTGGCCCTGCTGGCCTACCCGATGGCGCGCATCCTCGGCTTCCTCGGGGCGGCGCCGGTGTTCGGCAACAACGCCGTGCCGCGTCGCATCAAGCTGATGGTGGGGCTGGCCGTCACGCTGGGCCTGATGCCGGTGGTGCCGTCGGTTCCGCAGGCGGCCCTCGACTCCTGGAGCGGCCTGCTGCTGATCGTCCAGCAGACGCTGATCGGCATCGCGATGGGCCTCGTGCTGCGCGTCGTGTTTGCCGCCCTCGACCTGATGGGCGAGATCATCAGCCTGCAGATGGGCCTCTCCTTCGCCACCTTCTTCGACCCGATCGCCGGCGGGCAGACCGCGGTTGTCGGCGAGTTCCTGACCCTCCTCGCCACCCTCGTCCTGCTGAGCCTCAACGGGCACCTGCTGATGCTCGACGCCCTCGCCCGCAGCTTCGAGTGGCTCCCGGTCAGCGCCACCCTGCCCCACAGGGGCGGCTGGATGATCCTCGTCCGCTTCGGCGCCAGCATCTTCGCCAGCGGCCTGCTGATGGCGCTGCCCGTCGTCACCGCCCTGCTCATCACCAACATCGCCCTCGGCGTGCTGACCCGCGCCGCGCCGCAGCTCAACCTCTTCGCGATCGGCTTCCCGATCACGCTGACCGTCGGCTTCGGCGTGCTGCTGCTGACCCTCGGCCATCTGGCGCCCCTCCTGCAGCACTTTTATGATGTCGGCTTTGCCACGCTGGCCGACCTGCTCCGCGCCCTGCGCTGAGCCCCTCCAGGAGCCCTTCTTGCCCGACACCGCCTTTCCAGGCCTGGTCACCGGCGCCCTGCTGATGCTGCGGCTGGTGGTCCTGTGGGGGCGCGCGGGGGCGGGGGGGCGCCGCCGGGCCGCCGCCCGACGCCTCGAAGGGCTGCTGCAGGCCGAAGCCGCGCGCAGCGAGGCCACCCGCCTCGACGCCGCCCGCCGGCTCCGGGAGGCCGAAGCCCGCCTCGCGGCGATCTTCGACTCGGCCCCCTGCGCCCTCGCCCTCACCCGGATGAGCGACGGCGCCTACCTGGATGCCAACCCCGCCTGGGAGCAGCTGTTCGGCCTGGACCGGCACGCGATCCGCCACCGCAGCGCGCTCGAACTCGGGCTGTGGGTGAACCTCGCCGACAGGCAGCGGATCTACGAGCGCCTCGCCGACCACGACACCATCCTCCAGCGCGAGATCCAGCTCAACCGGCCCAGCCACGCCGACGTGCTGACCTGCCTGATCTCGGGGCGCCTGCTCTACATCGACGGGCAGGACTGCGCGCTGTGGACGGTAATGGACATCACCGAACTGCGCCGCGCCCAGCACCACATCGAAGAACTCAACCGGACCCTCGAACAGCGCGTCACCGACCGCACCGCCGAACTCAGGGCCACCCTCGAAGCCCTGCACCACACCCAGGAAGAGCTGGTCCGCCAGGACAGGATGGCCGCGCTGGGCTCGCTGGTGGCCGGCATCGCCCACGAGCTCAACACCCCCATCGGCAACAGCGTCACCATCGCCACCACCCTGGCCGCCAACGCCCGCGAGATCCGTGACGAGCATGCCGCCGGCCAGCTGCGGCGCAGCCGCTTCGACGGCCATCTGGAGTCCACCCTCGACGCCACCGGGCTGCTGATGCGCAGCCTCGTCCGCGCCGAGGAGCTGGTGCGCAGCTTCAAGCAGGTGGCGGTGGACCGGACCAGCGAACAGCGACGGCGCTTCGAGCTCGGCGGCTTCCTGCACGAGATGGCGATCACCCTCAGCCCGATGTTCAAGAACAGCCCCTACGCCCTGGAGATCACCCCCACCGAGCCCCTGGAGCTCGACAGCTACCCCGGCGCCCTCGGCCAGATCTTCACCAACCTGGTCGACAACGCGCTGCTGCACGCCTTCGACGGGCGGGCGCGGGGGCACATCCGGATCACCTCCCGGCGGGTCGGCGCCACCCGGGTCGAGATCCGCTTCGACGACGACGGCAACGGCATCCCCGCGGCCAACCTGCGGCGGATCTTCGACCCCTTCTTCACCACGCGCCTCGGCAAGGGCGGCAGCGGCCTCGGCCTGCACATCGTGTATAACCTGGCCACCGGCCTGCTGGGCGGGCGGATCGAAGTGGACAGCACACCGGGCGCGGGCAGCCGCTTCGTGCTGACCTTGCCGGATACCGCACCCCAGGCGCCGGCCGCACCACCGCCTGTGCCGGCCACGAGGCTCAATTTCGAGGCCGTAGGGCCGATAATCTGAGGCACGCCCCGCCTGCGGAGCGCTCACACCAGTCACCCCGGAGTCACCATGGCCATCGCGATCGTTGATGACACGCCGCTCAACCTGACGCTCATCCAGGCCCTCGTCCGCAAGCTCACGCCGCCCGACACCCTGATCGTCACCTTCTCCGACCCCCTCGAGGGGCTGCAGTGGTGCAGCACCAACGAGCCCGACCTGCTGATCGTCGACTACATGATGCCCGACATCAACGGCATCGACTTCATCCGGCCCCTCCGCAAGCTCTACCCCGCCGACAGCGTCCCGATCCTGATGGTCACCGCGGCCCACGAGAAGGAAGTCCGCTACGAGAGCCTCGGCGCCGGCGCCAACGACTTCCTCACCAAGCCCATCGACCGCAACGAGTTCGATCCCCGCGTGCGCACCATGCTCAGCCTGCGGGAGAGCCACAAGCGCCTGCGCAGCTGGAACGACGACCTGCGCGAGGCCGTCATCCGCAAGACCGCCGAGATCGCCGCGCGGGAACAGGAAACCGTGATGCGCCTCGCCCGCGCGGCCGAGTTCCGCGACCCCGAGACCGGCGCCCACATCCTGCGCATGGCCCACTATTCCCAGCTGATCGCCCGCCGCCTGGGCCTCGACGACGCGCTCTGCGAACGCATCCTGGTCGCCGCGCCGATGCACGACATCGGCAAGGTCGGCACCCCCGACCACATCCTGCTCAAGCCCGGCCGCCTCGACGACGAGGAGCTGGCGATCATGCGCCGCCACCCCCGCATCGGCCACGACATCCTCACCGGCTCCGCCTCGCCGATGATCCAGATGGCCGCCGAGATCGCCCTCACCCACCACGAGAAATACGACGGCAGCGGCTACCCCGACGGCCTCGCCGGCGAAGCCATTCCCCTGGTCGGGCGGATCGTCGCCGTGGCGGACGTCTTCGACGCCCTGACCTCGCCCCGCCCCTACAAGGCCGCCTGGGAACTCGAGCGCGCCGCCAGCTTCCTGCGCGAAGGCAAGGGCGCCCACTTCGACCCCGCCTGTGTGGACGCCTTCTTCGACCAGTGGGACGCCGTTCTCGACATTCGCGACCGTTTCCAAGACGAATGAACGACTGCCTCCACCGCCTCGCCTCCCGCCTGGGCCTGCACACCCTCGCCCAGCAGCTGGCCCTGCTCTTCGCGCTGCTGCTCACCTTCTCGGTGGGCGGCTACGCCGTGTACGTCGGGCTGGAGCAGGCCGACTTCATCGAGCGTCTCGAGCTGCGCCACGCGGACGACCTCACCGCCAGCCTCGCCGCGGCGCTGGAGCCCCACGTCGCCCGGGGCGAGCTGGCCGAGATCGGCTCCCACCTGCTCAAGTTCGACGGCAACGCGCGCATCCGGCGCGCCACCGTCATCGACCGCCAGGGCGCCGTCCTCACCAGCATCCGCATCGCCGAGGGCCGGCCCCTCAGCGAGCCCGCCGCCGATACGCGGCTGGCGCCACCCGCCGGAGCCACCGGCAAGGCCGCGCGGGACGGCGGGCGGATCGTCGTCTGGGCCCCCATCGGCCACCACACCACCGTCGGCTGGCTGCGCCTCGAGATCGCCCCCGCCTCCAGCGAGAACCTGGCCCACATCCTCAGCGACAGCCTGCTGGCCGGCGTGCTCACCCTGATCCTCGGCACCCTGGCGATCCGCCACTTCCTGCGCGCGCCGCTGCACAGCCTGCAGGAGGCCACCGCCTTCGCCCAGGGGCTCGAGAGCAAGCAGGGGCAGACCCTGCGCAATCCCGGCGGGGTCGCCGAGGTCCGCCAGCTGGTCGACGCCCTCAACTGGACCTCCATCCGCCTCTTCGAGGGCCAGTCGGCCCTTGCCACCAGCGAGTCGCGCAACCGGGCCATCACCGAGGCCGCCCTCGACTGCATCATCTCAACCGACACCGAAGGCCGGGTGCTCGAATTCAACCCCGCCGCCGAACGCAGCTTCGGCATCTCGCGGGCCGAAGCCCTGCACAAGCCCATCGCCGACCTGATCTTCCCCGAGCGCCTCCGCGACACCCAGCTCCAGACCGCCCGCGACCTGCTCCTGACCCCGATGGAGGGCAGCCCCTACCGGCGCCTCGAAGTGATCGCCCGCCACCGCGACGGCCGCGAATTCCCCATCGAGGTCGCCCTCGCCGCCAGCGGCTCCGGCAACAACCGGATGATCACCGCCTACCTGCGCGACATCAGCGACCGCAAGCACTCCGAGGCCCTGATGCGCGAAGCCAAGGAGGCCGCGGAGGCCAACAGCCGCTCCAAGAGCGACTTCCTGGCCAACATGAGCCACGAGATCCGCACGCCGATGAACGCCATCCTCGGCATGACCGACCTCGCCCTCGACACCCCGCTCAACGACGAACAGCGGGAATACCTGACCCTCGTCAAGAGCTCGGCCCACGGGCTGCTCAACATCATCAACGACATCCTCGACTTCTCGAAGATCGAGGCCGGCAAGCTCGACTTCGAACAGATCGACTTCAGCCTGCGCGACTGCGTGGCCCTGGCCGTGCGCACCCTCCAGCAGCGGGCCATCGAGAAGCACCTGCAGCTCAGCGCCGAGGTCGCCCCCGACGTGCCCGACAGCCTGATCGGCGACCCCCACCGGCTGCGCCAGGTGCTGATCAACCTCATCTCCAACGGCATCAAGTTCACGCCCGCCGGCGAAGTCACCGTCGTCGTCGAGATCGATGCCCAGCCCGCCGACGGCAGCGAGGTCGTGCTGGTCTTCCGGGTGCACGACACCGGTGTCGGCATCCCCCCCGAAAAACAGGCGCTCATCTTCGACGCCTTCTCCCAGGCCGACACCTCCACCACCCGGCGCTACGGCGGCACCGGGCTGGGCCTCACCATCAGCGCCCAGCTGGTCGAAGCGATGGGCGGCACACTAAGCGTCGTGAGCACCCCGGGCGAAGGCAGCATCTTCCACTTCACGGCCCGTTTCGAGCTGGGCCAGTCCGCCCCCGTCACGGACGAACGGGCGCACCTCGAGGGCCTCCCGGTGCTGGTGGCGGTGGCCGACCCGGCTGAGCGGGCCAGCCTGGTCGAGCTGCTCGGCCAGTGGCGGATGCACCCCGTCGCCGCGCCCGATGCCGCCACCGCCCTGCGCGAGCTGGAGCGGAGCGCCGACAGCGGGCACCCCTGCCGGGTCGCGCTGATCAGCACCCGGCTGCCCGACACCGAAGGCTTCCAGCTGGCCGAGGCGATCCGCCACGGCGGCGACGCGGCCCCCTGCATCATCATGCTGGCCGGCGAGGGCCGCCGCGGCGATGGCGCGCGCTGCCGCGAGCTGGGCATCGCCGCCTACCTGCCGATGCCCGAGCTGAGCACCGAAGCGCGGACCATGCCCGCCCTGGCCTCCGACCTGCTCGACGCCATCCTGCTGTCGGTGGACCCGCTCGACGACAAGGCCGACAGCCGCCCCCTCATCACCCGCCACCGCCTGCGCGAGCAGCGGCGCCAGCTGCGCGTGCTGCTGGCCGAGGACAACCCGGTCAACCGCACCCTCGCGCTGCGCCTGCTGGGCAAACTGGGTCACCAGGTCGAGGTGGCCAACAACGGCGAGGAGGCCCTCGCCCTCCACGCCCGCAGCAACTTCGACATCATCCTGATGGACGTACAGATGCCGGTGATGGGCGGCTTCGAGGCCACCGCGCGCATCCGCGAGCGCGAGGCCGCCGGCTGCCCCCGCACCCCCATCGTGGCAATGACCGCCCACGCCATGAAGGGCGACCGGGAGCGCTGCCTGGCCGCCGGCATGGACGGCTACCTGTCGAAGCCGGTGCACGCCCCCGACCTGGTCGAGGCCCTCATCCAGCACACCGGCAACGCCGACCCGGCGCCGCCGCGGGCCACCCCGCCGATGACTGGCGACGCGCCCATCTTCGAGCGCGAGAAGGCCCTCTTCAACCTGGGCGACGACACCGACCTGCTGGAGCAGTTGATCGCCATGTACGCGGAGGACGAGGGCCGCCTGGTGCAGGACATCGAAACCGCGCTGACGGCCGGCGACCCGGAGGCCCTCTCCAACGCGGCCCACGCCCTGAAGGGCGCCGTCTCCAACTTCTGCGCCCCCCGCGCCCGCGCCAGCGCCGAACGGCTGGAGCACCTCGGGCGGGACAAGCGCCTCGATGAGGCGCCCGCCGCCCTCGACACCCTGCGCAGCGAGCTCGCCGCGCTGCGCCAGGCCTTCGGGCTGGCGGAGGCCTAGGCGGCGGGGCGCTTGCTCAGTCCTTGCGGCCCTTGCTCTGGATCAGCTCGATCTTGTAGCCGTCCGGGTCTTCGACAAAGGCGATCACCGTCGTGCCGTGCTTCATCGGGCCCGCCTCGCGGGTCACCCGGCCGCCGCGGGCCTTGATCGCCTCGCAGGCGGCGTAGGCATCCGGCACCTCGAGGGCGATGTGGCCGTAGCCGTTGCCCAGCTCGTAGGACTCGACGCCCCAGTTGTGGGTCAGCTCGATCACCGCCCCCTCCGCCTCGTCCTGGAAACCCACGAAGGCCAGCGTGAACTTGCCCTCCGGGTAGTCGTGGCGGCGCAAGAGGCGCATGCCCAGCACCTCGGTGTAGAAGGCGATGGAGCGGTCGAGATCGCCAACCCGCAGCATGGTGTGAAGAAGACGCATGGAAGTTTCCTCGGTTCAGATGGAAGGAAGGGCCGCGGCCGCCTGTCGCAAGGCCTTGCGGGCGGCCACGTGCCCCGGATAAAGGGACTCCACCACCGACCAGAAGCGGGGTGAATGGTTCATCTCGACCAGGTGCGCCACCTCATGGGCCACCACGTAGTCGATCAGCGGGAGGGGCAGATGGATCAGCCGCCAGTGCAGGCGGATGCCGCTGAGGCTGCTGCAACTGCCCCAGCGGGTGCGGGCGTTGGAGAGCCCCACCGCCGGCATCGGCCGGCCGAGGCGCAGGCAGAACGCTTCGACCCGATTGGTGAACAGCTCAAGGCTGCGCTGCTGCAGGCCCCGCAACAGGAGCTGGCGCGCATCGGCGCCGGCCCGCAGGGCCAGCTCGAGGATGCGCTCGGGGCCCTGCTCGTGCCACAGCACCCGGTTGTTGCCACGCCCGACGCGCAGCTGCCAGGCTTCGCCGAGCACGGGCAGCGCCGCGCCATCCACCGGGTCGAAGCGCTCGACCGGCTGCGGCTGCGGGCGGGCGTGGAGCTTGTCGACCACCCACTCCGCGTGGCTGCGGATGAAGGCCTCCGCCTCGCGCAGCCCCACCCGGAGCGGCACCCCGACGGTGAGGCCGCGGTGGTCGATACGCAACCCCAGCGTCTTGCGGGCGCTGCGCCGCAGGGTGTAGGCGACGCGCTGCCCGGCGAGGATGATCTCGCGGAGCTCGACAGCCGACACGCTCACGCCGCCGACGTGTCCTTGTGGTGGTGACGGTGCTTGTAGAGGTGCGGGAAGAGGCGGTGCATCTCGCCCTCGACCCAGGTTTCGGCGCGGCGATTGATCTCCTCGGCGCTGAGACCCTGGGTCTCGATGACCGGACCGATGCTGACCACCACCTCGCCCGGCCGCTTGAGGAAGGCGTTGCGCGCCCAGAACTCGCCGGCGTTGTGGGCCACCGGCACCACCGGCGCGCCGCTCCTGGCGGCCAGCACGGCGCCGCCAGCCTTGTAGCGCTTGCGGCTGCCCGGGGCGACCCGGGTGCCTTCCGGGAAGATGGTCACCCAGAACCCGTGGCCGAGCCGGTCGATGCCCTGCTCCACCACCTGGGCCAGGGCATCCTTGCCGGCCGCCCGGTCGATGGCGATCATCGGCATCTGGGCGATCCCCCAGCCAAAGAAGGGCAGCTTGTGGATCTCCTTCTTCATCACGAAAACCATCGGCGGGAAGATGTCCTGCAGCATGATGGTCTCCCAGGCCGACATGTGCTTGGACATCACGATGGCCGGGCCGGCCGGGATGTTCTCGGCGCCCACCAGGCGGTAGGGAATCCCCAGCACGTGCTTGACGACCCACGCCATCAGGTGCGGCCAGCCGCGGATGATGCGGTGGCGGGTCTTGGGGCCGAAGGGAAAGCTGGCCATGGCGATCAGCGCATACAGCGGCGTGAGCACGGCCAGGGCCAGCATGAAAAGCAGATTGCGGATCAGGACCACGGCGGTAAACCTCAGGCGGTGAGCTGGGCCGCCACGGCAGCCAGATCGGGAAAGACGAGGGTGCCCTCCGGCAGCGCCGGGTCGGCCTGGGTCTTGGCCCCCTTGCCGGTTAGCACCAGGTAGGGCTGGCAGCCCACCGCGACGCCGGCCTGCAGGTCGCGCAGGCTGTCGCCGACCACCGGCACGCCCTTCATGTCGACGTTGAAGCGCTCGGCGATCTGCACGAACATGCCCGGCCTGGGCTTCCGGCAGTCGCAGGTGGAATCTGCCGAGTGGGGGCAGAAGAAGATGGCGTCGAGCCGGCCACCGGCCTGGCCGATGGCCTTCGTCATCTTCTCGTTGATGGCGTTGAGGGTATCCATGTCGAACAGACCGCGCCCGACCCCCGACTGGTTGGAGGCCACGACGACCCGCCAGCCGGATTCATTGAGCCGGGCGATGGCCTCGAGGGAGCCGGGGATCGGCTTCCATTCGTCCGGCGACTTGATGAACTGCTCGGAGTCGACGTTGATGACCCCGTCCCGGTCGAGCACGATGAGCTTCATGGGCCCCTCTCCGCGTCAGGCCGACAGGCGGGAGATGTCCGCCACCTGGTTCATCAGGCCGGCCAGCTGGCCGAGCAGCGCCAGGCGGTTCTGACGCACCAGCGGCTCCTCGGCCATCACCATCACCTCGTCGAAGAAGCGGTCCACCGCGGCCCGCAGGCCGGCCAGCACGCGCAGGGCGTCGGTGTAGTCCTCGTTCTGGAAGTGGGAGCGGGCCAGCGGCGCCACCTCGACGATGGCGTGGAACAGCGCCTTCTCGGCGTCCTCGACCAGCAGGGCCACGTCCGGCTCGCCGGGCTGGCCATCGGCCTTCTTGAGGATGTTGACGATCCGCTTGTTGGCTGCCGCCAGAGCCGCCGCCTCGGGCAGCTGCTGGAAGGCCGCCACGGCCTGCAGCTTGGGCACCACCAGGTCGATGCGGGTGGGCTTGAGGGCCAGCACCGCATCCACCGCGTCCGGCGCGTGGCCGGCGTCGCGCAGCAGGTTGCGCAGGCGCTCGAGCATGAAGTCGAACAGCGGGCCCGGCAGCTCGCTGCCAAGCAGGCCGGGGGCGAAGCTGGCCGCCGCGTCGTCGATCAGCGCGACGAGGTCGAGGGGCAGCGGGCCTTCGATGAGGATGCGCAGCACGCCGAGGGCGGCCCGGCGCAGGCCGAAGGGGTCGCGGTCGCCGGTGGGGACCTGGCCGATGCCGAAGAAGCCGACCAGGGAGTCGAGCTTGTCGGCCAGCGCCAGCGCGCGGCCGATGTTGCTGTCGGGGAGCTGGTCGCCGGCGAAGCGCGGGCGGTAGTGCTGCTCGATGGCCTCGGCGACCACCGGCAGCGCGCCTTCGGCGAGGGCGTAGTAGCGGCCCATGGTGCCCTGCAGCTCGGGGAACTCGCCGACCATGTCGGTCAGCAGGTCGGCCTTGGAGAGCAGCGCAGCGCGGTTGGCCAGGTTCTCGTCGGCGCCCAGCCGGCCGGCGATCTTGCGGGCCACGGTGGACAGGCGCTCGACGCGGTCGCCCAGGGAGCCGAGCTTGTTGTGATAGACCACCGAGCCGAGCTTGACGACCCGCGGGGTGAGGCCGGCCTTGATGTCCTGCTCGAAGAAGAAGCGCGCATCCGACAGGCGCGGGCGCACCACGCGCTGGTTGCCGGCGATGATGTTGGCGGGGTCTTCCATCTGCATGTTGGAGACGATCAGGAAGCGGTTGAGCAGCTTTCCTTCGGTGTCGAACAGCGGGAAGTACTTCTGGTTGGCGCGCATCGTGAGGATCAGGCACTCCTGCGGCACGGCCAGGAACTCGGCCTCGAACTCGCCCACGTACACGGTGGGGTGCTCGACCAGCGCGGTGACTTCGTCGAGCAGGTCGGCGTAGTCGCCCAGCGCGGCACCCTGGCGGCCAGCCTCGGTGACGAGCTGCTTCTCGATGTCGGCGCGGCGCTCGGCGAAGTCGGGGATCACCTTGCCCTCGGCGAGCAGCGTGGGCTCGTAGGCGTCGGCGCTGGCGATGGCGATGTCGCCGCGGCTCATGAAGCGGTGGCCGCGGGTGATGCGGCCGGACTCGATGTCGAGCACGCGGCCCGGCACCACGTCGGCGCCGTGGAGCATGGTGAGCTTGTGGGCCGGACGCACGAAGGTGGCGTCGCCGTCACCCCAGCGCATCACCTTGGGGATCGGCAGCGCCTTGAGGGCGTCCTGGACGATGCCGGCGAGCACCTCGGCGAGCTTCGCGCCGGCCACGGTGCTGGTGTAGAACAGCGCTTCGGCCTTGCCGTCCATGCGGCGCTCGAAGCTCTCCACGGCGGCGAGCGGGATGCCCTTGGCCTCGAGCTTCTTGACGAGGGCCGGGGTCGGCTGGCCGTCGGCGCCGAGGGCCACGGAGACCGGCATGATCTTTTCGGTGACTTCCTTGGCGGCGGCCTCGGCCAGCACGCCGGCCAGGCTCACGGCCAGGCGGCGCGGGGTGGCGAACCAGCGGAAGGCGCCGTCGGCGGCAGCCAGGCCGCGGGCGCGCAGGCCGGCGGCAATCCCGTTGGCGAAGGCCTGGCCGAGCTTGGGCAGGGCCTTGGGCGGGAGTTCTTCGGTGAGCAGTTCAACGAGCAGGGTCGCGCCGGTCATCACGCGGCCTCCTTCTTGAGCATCGGGAAGCCGAGGGCTTCACGGGAGTTGTAATAGCCCTGGGCCACTTCACGGGCCAGCGCACGGACGCGGCCGATGTAGGCGGCGCGCTCGGTCACCGAGATGGCGCCCCGGGCGTCGAGCAGGTTGAAGGTGTGGGAGCACTTCATGACCATCTCGTAGGCCGGCAGCACCAGCGGCACCGCCAGCAGGCGCTTGGCCTCGCCTTCGTATTCGGTGAACAGGCGGAACAGCCAATCGACGTTGGCGTGCTCGAAGTTGTAGGTGGATTGCTCGACTTCGTTCTGGTGATAGACGTTGCCGTAGGTGACGGGCGTGCCGTCGGGACCGACGGACCACACCAGGTCATACACATTCTCGACGCCCTGCAGGTACATCGCCAGGCGCTCGAGACCGTAGGTGATCTCGCCGAGCACCGGCTTGCACGGCAGCGAGCCGACTTCCTGGAAGTAGGTGAACTGGGTGACTTCCATGCCGTCCAGCCACACCTCCCAGCCCAGGCCCCAGGCGCCGAGGGTGGGAGATTCCCAGTCGTCCTCGACGAAGCGGATGTCGTGGGCGTTGGGATCGATGCCCAGCGCGCGCAGGCTGTCGATGTAGAGCTCCTGGATGTTGGCCGGCGAGGGCTTGAGCGCCACCTGGTACTGGTAGTAGTGCTGCAGGCGGTTGGGGTTCTCGCCGTAGCGGCCGTCCTTGGGGCGGCGGGACGGCTGCACGTAGGCGGCGTTCCAGTGCTCGGGGCCGATGCTGCGCAGGAAGGTGGCGGTGTGGAAGGTGCCGGCGCCGACCTCGATGTCGTAGGGCTGGAGCAGCGTGCAGCCGTGCTCGGCCCAGAAGTTCGATAGGCGCAGGATGATCTGCTGGAAAGTCGGTTTTTGGACGGACATGGATGCTCCGCGGCGCGGGCCGCGCGGTTTGGGCAAAGCCGTGATTTTACTGCGTTTGGACGGGCAAGGGACGCCCGAACGCACGGGCGGGGCTGCAAACATCCACGCCGGGGCGGGAGCCAGGCCTGCGCGCCGGCGGGCGCAAAAGCGCTCAAGAAGCGATCATCAAATGCCGCAAAAATGCTTACAAAGCTTTAAATTCATTAAAAAACAGTCCGCGCTGAAGAGCCTGCAACCTTCAGCCCGGGCTGTCGTCCGCGGAACTCACCGCGGCTGACGAGGAGATACTGCACCATGAAACTCGCCAATCTGGCCGTCGCCGCGCGCATGCGCCTGCTCATCGGGATGATGCTGCTCGGCCTGAGCGCCCTGTGCGCCGTCAGCCTCACCAGCCTGCGTACCACGATGATCGAGGACCGCAAGGTGCAGACCCGGCACCAGGTCGAGAGCGGCGCGAGCATCCTCAAGCATTTCCACGCCCTGGCCCAGGCTGGCAGCCTGTCGGAGGCGGATGCCAGAAAGGCCGCCACCGAGGCCCTGCGCACCGTGCGCTACGACGGCAACAACTACCTTTTCGTGGTCGGCACCGACAACCACTACGTCCTGCTGCCGCCCAAGCCCGAGATGGAAGGCCGTGACGCCAGCGGCCTGAAGGACACCAACGGCAAGCACATCATCCAGGAGATCGTGAAGGCAGGCACGGCAGGCGGCGGCTACATCGACTACTGGTTCCCCAAGCCGGGGGCCGACGCGCCGCAACCCAAGATCTCCTACGCGATGGCCTTCGCCCCCTGGGGCTGGGTGATCGGCACCGGCATCTACGTGGACGACGTGGACCGGGAGTTCCGCGCGATCGCGCTGACCCTCGGCGGCATCTCGCTGGCCCTGCTGACCCTGATGGGGCTGTTCGGCTGGCGGATCAGCGAGAGCGTGACCGGCCAGCTCGGCGGCGAACCGCTGCGGGCGACCGCGGTGATGCGCCAGGCGGCCGACGGCGACCTCACCACCGAGGTCGGCGCGACCCGCGAGGGCAGCATGCTCGACGCCCTGTCCACGATGATGCGCGCCCTGCGCCGGATGGTCGGCGAGATCAACGACGGCGCCAACCAGCTGGCGGACAACGCCGACCACATCTCGCGGGTTTCCGTGGAAGTGGCCGGCGCCGCCGAGCGCCAGTCCGACGCCACCGCGGCGATGGCGGCCGCGATGGAGGAGCTCACCGTCAGCTCCAGCCACATCTCGGCCAGCGCCCGCGACACCGAGCGCAACGCCCAGGAGTCGATGCGCCTCGCGGCCGAGGGCAGCAACCGGGTGGGCGAGGCCGTCGAGGCCATCCGCCGGATGTCGGAAACCGTCATCGGCGCCTCCGAGCGCATCCGCGCCCTCGAGGCCCGGATCGGCGAGGTCTCGTCGATCGCCAACGTGATCAAGGAAATCGCCGGCCAGACCAACCTGCTGGCCCTCAACGCCGCCATCGAGGCGGCCCGCGCCGGCGAGCAGGGTCGCGGCTTCGCGGTGGTGGCGGACGAAGTCCGCAAGCTGGCAGAACGCACCTCCTCGGCCACCACCGAGATCGAGCAGATGATCACCGGCATCCAGAGCGACACCGGCAACGCGGTGAGCGCGATGAACGCCGCCCTGCCCGAGGTGGAAGAGGGGATCGCGCTGGCCAACCACGCCTCCGACGCCCTCGGCGCCATCGAGCGCGGCGCCCGGGAAGCCGTCGGCCGCGCCCACGAGATCGCCGACGCGACCCACGAGCAGAGCGCCGCCAGCACCTCGATCGCCCAGCGGGTGGAAGAGATCTCCCACATGGTCGACAACACCAGCGCCAGCATCCGCGGCGCGGCGGAGGCGGCGCTCAATCTGGAGCGCATCGCCGGCGGGCTGAAGGAGCAGGTGGCCCGCTTCCGGGTCTGAGGGCCTGAATCGCCGCCCGGCCCGGGATCGGCCGGCGCGGCGTCAGCGGCGCCCGGTGAAGTGCTTGTCGAGCCCCACCACCAGGGCCGTCGCCAGCGCGGCGGCACCGATCTCCAGCCAGGCGGCCAGGCTGATCGGGGCCGACGCGAAGACCCGGTTCATCACCGGCAGGTAGGTGAACAGGGCCTGCAGCACCACCATCGCGCCGATGCCGCCCCAGAACCACGGGTTGGACCACCAGCCGCAGCACCAGAATGGCCCGCGCAGGTTGCGGCAGTTGAAGAGATAGGCGATCTCCCCCGCCACGAAGACATTGACCGCCACCGTGCGCGCCTCTTCGAGCGAGGCGCCGAGGCCGCGCCAGCGCAGGAACAGCCCGAAGGCCGCCACCAGCAGCAACAGCCCCACCAGCACGATGCGGCGGATCAGCACCCGGTCGAGGATGGGCGTGCCGGGCGCGCGCGGCGGGCGCGCCATCACGTCGCGCTGGATCGGCTCGAAGGCCAGCGCCAGGCCCAGCAGCACCGCGGTGGTCATGTTGATCCACAGGATCTGCAGCGGCGTGATCGGCAGCGTGACGCCGGCCAGCACCGCGAACAGGATCACCAGCCCCTCGCCGAAGTTGGTGGGCAGGGTCCAGATGATGAACTTGACGAGGTTGTCGTAGACGCCCCGCCCCTCTTCGATGGCCGCCTCGATGGTGGCGAAGTTGTCGTCGGTGAGGACCATCGCCGCGGCGTCCTTGGCCACCTCGGTGCCACCGGCCCCCATCGCCACGCCGATGTCGGCCGCCTTCAGGGCCGGCGCATCGTTCACCCCGTCGCCGGTCATCGCCACCACCTCGCCGTTGGCCTGCAGGGCCTGCACGAGGCGCAACTTCTGCTCCGGCTCGACCCGGGCGAACACATCCACCTCCCGCACCGCGGCACGCAGGCCGTCCTCGTCGAGGGCCGCCAGCTGCCGGCCGGTGAGCACCCGGTCGCCGTCGGCGGCGATCCCCAGGTCGCGGGCAATGGCGAGGGCCGTGTCGGCGTGGTCGCCGGTGATCATCTTGACACCCACGCCGGCCGCCGCGCAGGTGGCGATGGCCCGCAGCGCCGCCTGCCGCGGCGGGTCGAGCATGGCCTGGAGGCCCAGGAAGCACAGCCCGCCGGCGAGCTGCCCGGCATCGATTCGCTCGCCCTCCACCTCGAGCCGCGCGAAGGCCAGCACGCGCAGGCCGCTGGCCGCCATCTCACGGCCGCTGCGGACGATCTCGTCGAGGGCCGCCGGCACGCAGCGCCCGTCGCCGTCGAGCATGCTCGCGCAGCGGGACAGGATGACCTCCGGCGCGCCCTTCAGCACCACCACCGGGTGCCCATCGACACGGTTGAGGCAGGCCATGTACTGGCGGGCCGAATCGAAGGCGATCTCGTCTAGGCGTGGCGCGGCCTGGCGCAGCACGTGCTCGTCGAGCCCGGCCTTGCGGGCGGCCACCAGCAGCGCGGCCTCGGTGGGGTCGCCGGTGATGCCCCACACGCCGTCCTGCTCGACGAGACCGGCGTCGTTGCACAGCACCCCGGCCACCAGCAGCTCGCGCAGCGGCCCGGCAACAGGGGCCGGCCCGCCGGCGCGCGTCACGACACCCTCGGGCGCGTAGCCGTCGCCGCTCACCGCGAAGCGCTGGCCACCCGCCAGCAGCGCGCGGACGGTCATCTGGTTCTCGGTGAGGGTGCCGGTCTTGTCGGAGCAGACCACCGTGGTGCTGCCGAGGGTCTCGACCGCTGGCAGGCGCCGGATGATGGCCCGGCGCCGGGCCATGCGGGCCACCCCGATCGCCAGGGTCACGGTGATGGCCGCCGGCAGGCCCTCGGGGATCGCTCCGACGGCCAGCGCCACGGCGGCCATCAGCATGTCGAGGAGCGGCTCGCCGCGCAGGCTGCCCACCGTGAAGCCGAGGGCGGCGAGGCCCAGGATGACCATCAGCAGGAAATTGGAGAAGCGCTCCATCGCCCGCGTGAGCGGCGTGGCGAGGGCTTCGGTGGCGTCGAGCAGGTCGGCGATGCGGCCGGTCTCGGTGGCGCGCCCGGTGGCGACCACCAGACCGCCGGCCTGCCCCGCCACCACCAGGGTGCCGGCGTAGGCCATGTTGGCGCGGTCGGCCAGCACGCTGTCGGCGGGCAGCGCGTCGGCGTGCTTGGCCACCGCGGTGGATTCGCCGGTGAGCGAGGCCTCGGTGACCTGCAGCGCGCGCACGTCGAACAGCCGCAGGTCGGAGGGCACCTTGTCGCCGGCGGCCAGCCACACCACGTCGCCGGGCACCAGCTCGGCGGCGTCGACGCGGCGGCGGCGGGATTCGCGCAGCACCGTGACGTCGCTGGCCACGCTGCGGGCGAGGGCCGCCAGCGCATCCTCGGCGCGGCCTTCCTGGATGAAGCCGATCAGCGCGTTGATCAGCACCACGCCGAGGATCACCCCCGCGTCGGCCCATTCACCGAGGAAGGCGGCGACCGCGCCGCTGGCGATCAGGATGTAGATGAGGGGCTGGTGGAACTGCAGCGCCAGGCGCACCACGGCGCCACGACCGGCGCGGGCTTCGATGCGGTTGGGGCCATGGGCCGCCAGTCGGGCGGCGGCGACGTCTTCGGCGAGGCCCGACTGGCGGCTGGATTCAAAGGCCGCAAAGGCCTCTTCGTGGGACCGGGCGTGCCAGTCGGTCGGAGGAGGGAGAGGCATGTTGCAAGGATAGACCAAGGCGGGGCGCCCGGCACGCCTCCAGGCCGGGCGCCCCGCCCGCGGCGATCAGGCGTCGACCTTGGGCAGCATCGAGAGGGCCATCGCCAGCTCCTTCTCGTCGTACTCCTGGTCCACCAGCTTGCCGGCCATGTAGTTGGTGTAGGACGCCATGTCGAAGTGGCCGTGGCCGGACAGGCAGAACAGGATGGTCTCGCTCTTGCCCTCGGCCTTGCAACGCAGGGCCTCTTCGATGGCGCCACGGATGGCGTGGGTGCACTCCGGCGCGGCCACGATGCCCTCGGCGCGGGCGAACATCACGCCGGCGGCGAAGCAGTCGGTCTGGTGCACGCTGCGGGCCTCGATCAGACCGAGTTCCATGGCGTGGCTGACCAGCGGCGCCATGCCGTGGTAGCGCA
Organism: Zoogloea sp.; assembly: GCF_041908905.1. Taxonomy (GTDB): domain Bacteria; phylum Pseudomonadota; class Gammaproteobacteria; order Burkholderiales; family Rhodocyclaceae; genus Zoogloea. The sequence goes on along the minus strand of NZ_JAYREK010000006.1, from coordinate 131,248 downwards.
GGCCGCCGGCATGGAGGCCCGGCGGGGTGAAGTCGCTGCCCAGGGTATGCATCTTGACCAGCGGCGTGAGGTGGGCCGTGTCGCCGAAGTCGTAGGCGTACTTGCCGCGGCTGAGGGACGGGCAGGCCGACGGCTCGACGGCGAGGATGCGGCGCTTCTTGGCGTTGGGGCCGCCACGCAGGCCCAGGCCAATGAAGGGGAAGGCGATGCCGGCGAAGTTGGAGCCGCCGCCCACGCAGCTGATCACCACGTCGGGGTCGTCGCCGGCCATCTCCATCTGCAGGATGGCCTCTTCGCCGATGATGGTCTGGTGCAGCAGCACGTGGTTGAGCACCGAGCCGAGGGCGTACTTGGTGTCGTCGTGCTGGGCGGCCACCTCGACGGCCTCGGAGATCGCGATGCCCAGCGAGCCGATGTGGTCCGGGTGCTTGGCGAGCACCGCGCGGCCGTACTCGGTCTCGGGGGACGGCGACGGGATGCAGCGGGCGCCCCAGGTTTCCATCAGCGCGCGGCGGTAGGGCTTCTGGTCGTAGGAGACGCGCACCTGGAAGACCGTCACGTCGAGGCCGTACAGCCCGCCGGCGTAGGCCAGCGACGAGCCCCACTGGCCGGCGCCGGTCTCGGTGGTCAGGCGCTTGACGCCCTCCTGGGCGTTGTACCAGGCCTGGGGCACCGCCGAGTTGGGCTTGTGGCTGCCAGCCGGCGAGACGCCTTCGTACTTGTAGTAGATCTTGGCCGGCGTGCCGAGCAGCTTCTCGAGGCGGCGGGCGCGGAACAGCGGGCTGGGCCGCCACTGGCGCAGCACGTCGCGGACCGGCTCGGGGATGTCGATGTAGCGCTCGGTGGACATCTCCTGGGCGATGATCGCGTTCGGGAAGAGCGGCGCCAGATCCGACGGCCCGAGGGGCTGCAGGGTGCCCGGGTGCAGCGGCGGCGGCAGCGGCACCGGCAGGTCGGCGGCAATGTTGTACCAGGCCTTGGGCATGCGGGATTCGTCGAGCAGATACTTGATCTGGTCGCTCATGTTTTTTCTCCTTGTGTGTCTGTTATGAGTTCGGCGGTGGAAACGGGGCCCCGGTCAGGCGGCGAGGTCGTCGAGCTCGAGCCCCCAGCGCTGCATCAGGAAGCGCAGCAGCGGCCCCTCGCCGTCACTGACGGAGCCGTCGGCCTTGGCGATGATGAGCATCGCCGACAGGGCCACCTTGCGCAGCGCCGGATCGGTGAGGTCGTCGGCGAGACGGGCGAGGCGCGCCTCCTCGAGCAGGAAGACCCGCTCCTGCTCGGCCTCGGTGATCACGTCACGGCAGCAGTCGAGGAGGACCTGGATCAGGGTTTCCCGATCGACACCCACCATCGCGGCGGTGTCGTGGTGGTTGATCCAGTCGATTTCCCGGTTGTCCAGCCGGCCGTCGGCGAGCATGGCCATGGCGATCAGGCGGGCGACCGCCGCCGGGCTGTTGGTGGGGTAAGAACGCATGGGCCTGAAACCTGTTCGATGATGAGCAAGCCCGGATGATACCTCCGCCCCCGCCGAAACGCCCGGCCCGGCACGCCGGAGGGCGGTAAAACGGCACTTCGCGGGGATTCAGCCCCGCGGCCGGCGGGCCGCCAGGCCCAGCACCGCCAGCGCGGCCAGCACCGCCGCCCAGTTGCCCCAGCGGGCGTAGGGCGTGAGGCCCTGGTAGCCGCGTACCGCCACGTGCAGGGCGCCCGCCGCGAAGGCCGGCAGCACCGCCTCGACCCGGCCGTCCGGCGCCACCAGCGCGGTCATGCCGGTGTTGGTTGAGCGCAGCATCGGGCGGCCGGTCTCCAGCGCGCGCAGACGGGCGATCTGCAGGTGCTGGGGCTGGGCGAAGGAGTCGCCGTACCACGCGAGGTTGGAGAGGTTGAGCAGCAGGGTCGCCTCGGGCAGGCTGCGGATGAGCTCCTCGCCGAAGACGTCCTCGTAGCAGATGTTGACCGCCACCTTCTGGCCGGCCAGGGCCATCGGCGGCTGGCGCGCCGCACCGCGGGTCTGGTCGGCCATCGGGATGCTGGCCAGGGCGTAGAACCAGCTGAACAGCGGCGGCGAGTATTCGCCGAAGGGCACCAGGTGCTGCTTGGCGTAGAAGGCCGGCGGCGCGCTGCCGAGGCTGACCGCGGCATTGAAGATGCGCCCCGCATCGTCGCGGACGAAGGTGCCGAAGATCACGTCGCCGCCATGCCCGGCGGCGGTGCGGGCGAGCGCCTCGCGGTAGTCCGGCGGCAGGTGGTCGATGAGCAGCGGGATGGTGGTCTCCGGCAGCACGACGAGCTGTGCCGGGTTGTCGCGCAGCATCGAGAGGTTGACCTCCAGCCAGCGCTGCAGCATCTCCGGCCGCCACTTGAGGCTCTGCTCGATGTTGGGCTGCAGCAGCGCCACGCGCACCGGTTCGCCCACCGGGGCCGTCCAGGCCACCCCGCGCAGCCCGACCCCGGCGGCCAGGATCAGCACCGCCACCAGCGCCGGGCGCCAGTTGCGGGCGCCGACGGCGGCCACCGCCAGCGCCGCCACCGCCGCCAGCAGCCCGCCAACCCCGAACACCCCGAACACCGGCGCGAAGCCGGCCAGCGGGCTGGGCGGGCTCTGGCTGTAGCCGCTGGCCAGCCACGGGAAGCCGGTGAAGGCCCAGCCGCGCACCCATTCGCCGAGCAGCCAGGCCGCCGCGAAGAGCAGCGCATCACGCCCCGCCCGGCCCTGCCGCAGCACGCCGAAGAGCGCCCCCGAGAAGCCGGCGAACAGCCCCATGAACGCGCAGAACAGCAGCACCGCCAGCCCCGCCAGCGGCATCGGCATGCCGCCGAAGCGGTTGAGGGCCACGTACAGCCACGACACGCCGGCCAGCATGGCGCCGAGGCCCCAAGCGAAGCCGATGCCGAAACCGCCCCGCGCACGCCGGCCGCGGCTGTCGGCGCAGAGGGACGCCGGCGCGCCCGGCCCGAGCAGCCAGAACAGCACGCCCAGCGAGACGGCGGCGACGGGAAACAGCTCGAAGGGCGCGTAGGCCAGCACCGACGCGCCTCCCGCCAGGAAGGCGGCGCCTTGTTTACGCCAGCCCATCAGCCGCCGACCGGCTCGGCCTCGGGGAGGCGCTCGACGAGCAGGGAATACACGCGCCGGCTATCGGCGCGCAGCACCTGGAAGCGCAGCCCGGCGAGCTCGACGACCTCGTTGCGCTTGGGCAGGCGACCCAGCTGGCGGATCAGCAGGCCGCCGACGGTGTCGTATTCGGCATCGCTGAAGTCGGTGGCGAAGGCGGCGTTGAAGTCCTCGATCTCGGTACCGGCCTTGACCCGGTAGCGCCCGGCCTGGTCGAGGATGATGTTGTCGGCGGCCTCGTCGAAGTCGTATTCGTCCTCGATGTCGCCGACGATCTGCTCGAGCACGTCCTCGATGGTCACCAGCCCGGCCACGCCGCCGTATTCGTCGACGACGATGGCCATGTGGTTGCGGCTCACCCGGAAATCCCGCAGCAACACGTTGAGGCGCTTGGATTCGGGCACGAACACCGCGGGGCGCAGCATCTCGCGCAGGTTGAAGGCTTCGCCGGCGAAGACCCGCAGCAGGTCCTTGGCGAGCAGGATGCCGATCACGTCGTCCTTGTTGTCGCCGATCACGGGGAAACGGGAATGGGCGGCGGTGATCACGAAGCGGGTGATCTCCTCGACGGAGTCTTCGATGTTCACCACGTCGATCTGCGCGCGCGGGATCATCACGTCCCGCACCTGCATGTCGGACACCTGGAGGGCGCCCTCGATGATCGCCAGCGCGTCCGCGTCGAAGAGATTGCGGTCGTGGGCGGAATGGAGGAGGCTGAGCAGCTCCTCGCGGTCTTCCGGCTCCCGGCTCAGCAGGGCGGACAGACGTTCGAGCAGGGACGGCTTGCTACTGGAGGGTTCCATAAAAGGGGTGGATGAGAAATGGGCCATGGGCGATGGCGCCCCCGCTCGGGAGCCCCATCGCCCATGGCGCATTGCTCACCCCACCATGTCAGCGTTCTCCCGCGTACGGGTCGGGGTAGCCCAGCGCGGCGAGGATCTCGCGCTCCCGGGCTTCCATTTCTTCGGCTTCGGCGTCGTCTTCGTGATCGAAACCCTGCAAATGCAGCATACCATGCACGGATAAATGGGCGTAATGGGCGTCCAGGGCCTTGCCCTGCTCCGCCGCTTCGCGCTCGACGACCTGCCGGCACAGCACCAGATCACCCATCAGCGGCAGGCCTTCGGGCAGGGGCATGTCCTCGCCCTCGTCGTAGGCGAAGGTGAGCACGTTGGTGGCGTAATCCTTGCCGCGGTAGTCGCGGTTGAGCTCACGCCCCTCGGCCTCGTCCACCAGCCGCACCGTGATGCGCGCCGCGCCGGGCTCGGCGGCCCGCAGCCAGCGCCGGAAATCAGCCCGCGACGGTACACCCTCGCGGTTACAGGCGTATTGCACCGACAGGTCGAGGCGACGGGGGAGCTTGATTGCGTTCATTGCTGGGCCTGTTGCTGCTGGTTGCGCTGGGAATGGGTTTCGTAGGCGGCGACGATGCGCGCCACCAGCGGGTGACGCACCACGTCTTCTTTCAGGAACTGGGTGAAGGCCACCCCGCGCACGTCGGCGAGCACCTGCACCGCCTCGCCGAGGCCGCTCTTCTGGCCGCGGGGCAGGTCGACCTGGGTGAGGTCGCCGGTGATCACCGCCCGCGAGCCGATGCCGATGCGGGTGAGGAACATCTTCATCTGCTCCGGCGAGGTGTTCTGCGCCTCGTCGAGGATGATGAAGGCCCGCGACAGGGTGCGCCCGCGCATGAAGGCCAGCGGGGCGATCTCGATGCAGCCGCGCTCGAAGAGCTTGGTGACCCGGTCGAAGCCCATCAGGTCGTAGAGCGCGTCGTAGAGCGGGCGCAGGTAGGGGTCGACCTTCTGGGCCAGGTCGCCGGGCAGAAAGCCCAGGCGCTCGCCCGCCTCGACCGCCGGGCGGGTGAGCACGATGCGCTCCACGTGCTCCCGCTCGAAGGCATCGACGGCGCTCGCCACCGCAAGGTAGGTCTTGCCGGTGCCGGCCGGGCCGACGCCGAAGGTGATGTCGTGCTCCTGGATCTGGCGGATGTAATCCACCTGCCGCGGCGTGCGGCCGTGCAGCTCGGCCTTGCGGGTGAGCAGCACCGGCGCCGCCGGGCTGGCATTGGCCAGGTTGGACAGCTCGATGAGGCCGAGCTGGATGTCATCCACCGACAGGGCCGCGTCCGCGCGGTCGTAGAAATGGCGCAGGGCGCGGGCGGCCAGGTGGCCCTGGGCCGGTTCGCCATGCACCGTGAAGCGCTCGCCGCGGCGGGCGATCGTCACATCGAAGGCGGTCTCGATCTGGCGGATGTTCTCGTCGAGCGCCCCGCACAGGTTGGCGAGGCGCAGGTTGTCGACGGGATGCAGCGTGATTTCTATCGGTTTCATCGGCCACATGCTGCCAGAGCGGCAGCCGTCGGGGAAGTCGGGGCGTGCATTCGGGCCGGCCTCAGTCGCGGGTGACGATCTCGCCGCGCAGCGAATGGGGCAGCGCGGAGACGATGTTCACGTCCACGAAATGGCCGATCAGGCGGGGGTTGCCCGCAAAGTTGACCACCCGGTTGTTGTCGGTGCGACCGGCCAGCTCGTTGGGGTCTTTCTTGGACGGGCCTTCGACGAGGATGCGCTGCACGCTGCCGACCATGCCCGCGCTGATCGTGGCCGCGTGGGCCTCGATGCGCTTCTGCAGGCGGGCCAGGCGGGCCAGCTTGACGTCCTGGGGCGTGTCGTCGGGCAGGTCGGCGGCCGGCGTGCCCGGACGCGAGCTATACACAAAGCTGAAGGAGGTGTCGAAACCCAGCTCCTCGATCAGCTTCATGGTGGCCTCGAAATCGGCCTCGGTCTCGCCCGGGAAGCCGACGATGAAATCCGACGACAGGGAGATGTCGGGCCGCGCCGCGCGCAGCCTGCGCACCAGCGACTTGTATTCGAGCACCGTGTAGCCGCGCTTCATCGCCGCCAGCACCCGGTCGGAGCCGGCCTGCACCGGCAGGTGCAGGTGCGACACCAGCTTGGGCAGGCGCGCGTAGGCATCCACCACGCGCTGGGTCATCTCGCGGGGGTGGGAGGTGGTGTAGCGGATGCGCTCGATGCCCGGGATGTCATGCACGCACTCGAGCAGGAAGGCAAAGTCGGCCATCTCGCCGCCGTCGCCATCCACCGGCGCGCGCCAGGCATTGACGTTCTGGCCGAGCAGCGTGACCTCCTTGACGCCCTGGGCCGCCAGCCCCGCCACCTCGGCGAGCACGTCGGCCAGCGGGCGGTAGATCTCGTCGCCGCGGGTGTAGGGCACGATGCAGAAGGTGCAGTACTTGGAGCAGCCCTCCATGATCGACACGAAGGCGCTCGCCCCCTCGACGCGGGCCGGCGGCAGGTTATCGAACTTCTCGATCTCGGGGAAGGAGATGTCCACCTGCGAGCGGCCGGAGGCCTTGCGCTCGGCGATCAGGCTGGGCAGGCGGTGCAGGGTCTGCGGCCCGAAAACCAAGTCCACATACGGCGCCCGCGCCACGATGGCCTCGCCCTCCTGGCTCGCCACGCAGCCGCCGACACCGATGATGAGGTTGGGATTCTTCTGCTTGAGGTGCTTCACCCGGCCCAGGTCGTGGAAGACCTTCTCCTGCGCCTTCTCGCGCACCGAGCAGGTGTTGAAGAGGATCACGTCCGCCTCTTCGGGGTTGTCGGTTTTCTCGAGGCCATCGGCCGCCCCGAGCACATCCGCCATCTTGTCCGAGTCGTACTCGTTCATCTGGCAACCGAAAGTGCGGATATAAAGCTTTTTCATGTGAATTGGTGTTGACCAGTCGAAGTTAGGTGTCTATTATAGCGGGCTTCGGTCGGTGATGTAGCTCAGATGGTTAGAGCGACGGATTCATAACCCGTAGGTCGGCGGTTCGACTCCGCCCATCACCACCAACAGATTCAGACAAAAAGGCCAGCCCGTGAGAGTTGGCCTTTTTGCTTTGGTTCACGGCTCAGGCGCCGGGGCGACGTAAAAGAAGCGACGGCCGGCAGGAGTTGGCCGGCTGCGCTGGAAGTTCATGGAAGATGAGCGTGGCGCCTCGACAGGCCGCCGCCGTTGAGCGGCCCTTCTCCCCGGTTGCGCCACCGCGGGAGTGCCGCAACCTGGCCCCGGCACGAGGGACCCGGAGCCAGGATCGAACCCGGGGAGTCAACGCTCCCCGAGAACAAGCATCAACTGACACCAGCCGAGCGCCATCTGCTGCTGCCCGGTCCGGGGCCCGGCGGACTGAACGCTCAGGTCGGTTCGACCTTCTGCGCCACCGCCACCGTACCCGTGCTGCCGTCGTTGAGGATCAGGCCGAAGGTGGTGTAGGTGTGGGCGCTGTTCTGGAAGGCCACGCCGCTGAAGATACGGGTGGTGCCGGCACAGTTTTCGGTGATGGAGGTGTCGAACACCGCCACCGCTTCGCTACGCGGCAGCACCGTGCCGGTGAAGTCGCAGCCCAAGGAGTTGCTGCCACTCAAGGTGCCATTGGCGTCCACAGTCCAGTTCCAGGTCACCGACACGGTGCCGCCGCCCACCGCCGGCTGGGTGGCCGAGAAGGTCCAGGTGGCCGCCATGTCGGCCTTGGCGGCGACCGCGTTGAAGCGGCTGACCGCTGCGGCCGTGGTGGTTGCGGTGGTGGTGCCGCCCGCGCTGTCGCTGAAGTTCAGGCTGACGGTGCTGGCCGCCGGCACGCTGCCGGTGACGGCGACGGCGTGGGTGGAGGCGTCGGCCAGCATGTAGCGCTTGCCGGTGCCGCTGAAGCTCTGCCCGGACACGGTGACGGCCGCCTTCGCGAGGCCCACCGGCGACGGGTTGGTCGCCGTCAGGCCGTCCATCAGGAACAGCCAGGTGGTGCCGTCCCGCAGCACCACGGCGCGCACCGCCTGGGTAGCTCCACCCAGGCCGCTGCCGCTGTAGGTGGTGGTGTCGTAAACACCCTGCACGGTGTCGAGGCTCAGCGGCGGGGTGCTGCCACCGCCACCGCCGCCACCACCGCAGGCCTGCAGGCCGATGACAGTCAGGGCCAGCAGGGTCTTCTTGAGTTGCTTCATGATCGTTCCTTTGATTCCAGAGTTCGATTGGCGAGCGGCGCTTAGTCCCAGATCGGGGCGTTCTCGTGGTTGGCCGGCGCATCCGGGGTGTAGGCGATGAGGCTGAGGGGCACGTAGCCGACCGCGCCATCCACCGCGACACTGCCGTCGGCACCACCGTCCTTGTCGAGCAGGCTGCCGTCCTGGATCTGGAAGTCGAGGCGGAGCTTGTCGCCCTCGACCACCATCCGGCCGCCGTAGGCTTCGCTGGCCAGGTTCACCAGCGTGCCTTGGGGGGTGGTCACCCAGTAGCCATTGACGCCCAGGTTGTTATCGACATACAGACTGAAAACTTCAAGGCCCGAGACGGTGCCGGTGCTCGCCGAGAAGGTCACGCTGCCCAGCGGTGCTTCGCTGTTGACCGGCATGTAACCGGCGGTGGCGGTCTGGCTGAGGCTGGTCACCGTGTTGGTGGCGCCATCGGCCACCTTGCCCGCATCGGAGCCCGCCACCAGGGTGACGTAGGACGAGGTGGTCGTGCCGCCGGTGGTGACGGTGACCGCCGACGAGGCCACGGCGCTCTGGATGGCGTCGGGGATGCCGTCGCCGTTGCCGTCGCCCGCGGTGCCGCCGCCGAGGGTCGGGGCACTGCCCTCGCCCGCCGTGCTGACGGCGTTGACCTTGGCGGTGGCGCTGCTGGTGACCTGCTCCGCCGTGCCCTGCCCGTCGGTCCAGCTGGCCTGCACCGAGATGACCTTGCCGACCTGGCCCGGGGTGAGCACGAAGCTGCTGCCGGTGGCGCCGCTGATCGCCACGCCGTCGGCCAGCCACTGGTAGGCCAGCACGCCCAGGCCGTCGGCGTCGGCGAGGGTGCTCACCGCGCTGAGGGTCTGGCCCTCTTCGGCGCTGCCGCTCACCGTGAGGCTGCCGGTCGGCGCGTCGTTGACGTTGGCCACCGGGCTGGTGGCCACGCTGCTGACGCTCTCGGCGGTGCCGTGGCCATCGGTCCAGCTGGCCACCACGTGGATGCTGCGGCCCACGTCGTCGGCGCCGAGGGTGTAGCTGCTGCCGGTGCCAAGCTGGGTGCTGCCGCTCATCCACTTGTAGGTGACGGAGCCGAGGCCATCCGCGTCCGCCAGGGTGCTGACGACGCTGAGGGTGGCGTTCTGGATCGGCGTGCCGGAGATGCCGAGGCTGCCGGTGGGCGCGTCATTGACGTTGCGCACCGCCGCCGTGCGGCTGCTGGTGACGCTCTCGGCCTGGCCGAAGCCGTCGGTGTAGCTGGCGACCACCGAGATGGCCTTGCCGACCTGCGCCTCGCCGAGCACTAGGGTTGAGCCGGTGGCGCCGCCGATCACCGAGCCCTCGGCCAGCCACTGGTAGCTGATGACGCCGAGGCCGTCCGGATCCACCAGGGTGCCGGCGCTCGCGGTGAGCGTCTGGCCCTGGCTCAGCGTGCCGGTGATGGCCGGCTCGCCGGTGGGGGTGTCGTTCACGTTGGCGATGGTCACCGCGCTGCTGCGGAACACCGTCGTCCCGCCCAGCGCGTCGGTGGTGGTGACAACCACCCGGCCGACACGGCCGACCACGTCCTGGTCGTTGCCGAGCTCGAAGGTCGCGCTGGTGGCACCCGGGATGTTCTGCCAGTTGCCCGCCACACGCTCCTGCCACTGGTAGGCGATGCCGGTGATGGCGCCATCCACGTCGGTCGCCGACAGGCTAGCGGTGAGGGTGCCGCCCTGCTGCGCGGCGCCGCTGACCGTGAGGGTCCCGGTGGCAGCCTCGTCCACATTGCCGACATTGACCGTCACGGCACGCTCGGTGACGTGATTACCGTCGCTGCCCAGCACAGTGAAGGTGTAGACCGCCTTGGTCTCGAAGTCGGCCGAGGCCTTCAGCGTGACATCGCCGGTGGCCGCGTCGATGTTGAGCAGCGCCTTGTCGCCGCCGTCCTTGAGCGCGTAGCTCACGGTGTTGAAGGCCGCGGTGGCGTCCGCGTCGGTGGCGCTGGCCGCGTAGATCACGGTGCTGGTCGGGGCGTTCTCCGCCACGCTGCCGCTGGCGCCGCTGGTGAAGACCGGCGCGTTGTCGTTCAGGTCGGTGACAGCGACCGTAAAGGACTGATTTGCGGTCGAGCCATCGGCCGAGGTGGCCTTGACGTAGATCGTGCGGGTTGCACCCAGCTCGCGGTCGATGCTGCCGGCCACAGTCACAACGCCGGTCACGGCGTCGATCTCGAACTCGGTGCCGCTGTAGGCGGCGCCGTCGGCATCGACCAGCGCGTAGCTCACGGTGTTGGTGGTGGCGTCCGCATCGACGGCGCGGGCGGTGATGCCGACGCGGGTGTCGATCGCGGCGTTTTCGGTCACCACGTTGGCGGCGACGTTGATGTCGGTCGGGGCGGCAACGGCGAACTCATTCACGTCGCTGATGAAGATCTGCAGCGTGCCGATCTTCGAGGAGCCATCCGCCGACAGAGCCTTCACGTAGATCGTGCGGGTCTCCCCACCCACTTCACGGTTGATCGGGCCTGCCACAGAAATCTGGCCGCTTGCCGCATCGATCTTGAACTCGTTGGCGGTGTAAGGCGCACCGGCCAGGCTGCCGACCAGGCTGTAGGTGATGGTGTTGTTGCTGGCATCGGCGTCGGAGGCACTGGCCGTGATGCCGATGAAGGTATCGACCGCCGTGTTCTCCGGCACGGTGTTGGGCGCAATCCCCACGTCCATCGATTCCACGTCGAACACCGGGGTGGTGACCTGGAACTCGTTCACGTCGTTGATGTTGACCACAAAGGTCTGGAAGGTGGAGAGGCCCAGCGCATCGGTGCTCCGCACCACCACGCTGTATGCCGACAGGAACTCGGCATTGAGGGGTACGCCCGCCTTCAGCTGCAGCGTGGGTTCGCCACCCACCGACGCGATCTGGAAGTAGAACTGCTGGGTTCCACCGATGATGTCGTAGGTGAAGCTGTCGCCGGCATCCACATCGTCGGTGGAGAGCGTGCCGACATCCACGACGGACGCCGTGACGGCGTTGGCGCCAGTGATCTCGGTGAGCGCCGTGTTGCTCAGGTGGATCTGGGTCGGCGCGTCGTTGGCCCCCTCGACGGTGATCGTCAGGGTGGAAGCAACCTGGGCAATGCCGTCGGTGACGCGATACTCGAACACGTCCTGCAGCGTGTCGGAGGTGGTCCGCAGCGCCTGAACGTCACCGTTCGACTCGTTGATCAGGTAGCGGTAGCTGCCGTCGGCACCGATGCGCAGCTTGCCGTAGGCCCCCTCCACCTCGATGTAGCCGACGCTGCTGGTGGAGTCCGGCGCCACCGCGGTGGCGCTGCCCACGCCGGTCAGCGCGGTGATCTCGACCACGTTGAGGGTGTCGATGAGATCCTCATCCGTATCGTTGGCGAGCACATTGCCCACGCCGTCAAAACCGGCCAGCGCGTTGGCCGCCCCACCACGCTCACGGGCAGTGGCGTCGTCGGTGGTCAGCACAGGCACGTCGTTGGTGCCGGTGATCGTGACCGTGACGGTCTGATCCACCGTGCCGCCCTCGCCGTCGTCCAGCGTGACCGTGAACACTTCGGTCGCGGTCTCGCCGGCCGCCAGGTACTGGGTGGCGCTGTTGGCCACGCTGTAGGTCCAGCCGATGCTGCCGCCTTCGGTGGCCGCGTCTTCCGTCACCGCGCCCAGGCTCAGCGTGCCGCCCAGCGTGTTGGCGGCGTCCGCCGCCACCGTGGCGGTGTGCACGTCGATCAGGTCGATGTCGGCAAACGCGATCACCCCGGTGGTGCCCAGCGTCCCGGTGAGCGCATCCACCGCGCTGTCTTCCGTCACCCCGCCCGTGCTGTCGGTGCCCAGCGCGATGACCGTCGGCGCGTCGTTGGTGCCGGTGATCGTGACCGTGACGGTCTGATCCACCGTGCCGCCCTGGCCGTCGTCCAGCGTGACCGTGAACACTTCGGTCGCGGTCTCGCCGGCCGCCAGGTACTGGGTGGCGCTGTTGGCCACGCGGTAGGTCCAGCCGATGCTGCCGCCTTCGATGGCCGCGTCTTCCGTCACCGCGCCCAGGCTCAGCGTGCCGCCCAGCGTGTTGGCGGCGTCCGCCGCCACCGTGCCGGTGTGCACGTCGATCAGGTCGATGTCGGCAAACGCGATCGCCCCGGTGGTGCCCAGCGTCCCGGTGAGCGCATCCACCGCGCTGTCTTCCGTCACACCGCCCGTGCTGTCGGTGCCCAGCGCGATGACCGTCGGCACGTCGTTGGTGCCGGTGATCGTGACCGTCTCGGTCTGGGCGACAGTGGCGCCCTGGACGTCCTTGACCTGATAGCTGACCACGACGGTGGTGGTCTCGCCCTTGGCCAGAGAGTCGAAGGCCGGGTTGGACGGATCGATGCTCAGGGTGCTCCCGGCCAGGCTGAAGCCGGCCGGGGCCGTGCTGGTGGCCCCGCCGCCATCCACTGCGTACGTCACGTTGACGATCGTCAGCGTCGCAGTCTCGCCGGCGTCCGCGTCAGCCGCACCCGCCAGCAGATCGCGGGTGAAGAGCGCACCGGCTTCATTCGCGTCGTCGCTGAGCGCGCCCACCACTGTCGGGGCGTCGTTGGCACCCGTGAGATTGATGGTGTAGGTCTTGGTGACGGCCGCCGCGACACCGTCCCATACCGTGACGGTGAAGCTCTCGGTTTGCGCCTCACCCGCGGTGAGGGCATTCACCTTGGTGCTGTCGGGCACGTACAGGTAGTCGCCGCTGGCGGAGTCGACGTAGAGGGTGCCGTAGCTGCCGGCCTTGCTGACGTTGTAGGTGACCATCCCCTCGGTGTAGCTGCCGCCGGTGGTGCCACCGCTGATGCCATAGGTGAGGGTCTGCAGGTCTTCGTCGGCACCGACCAGGGTGCCGCTGAGGCCGGCGTCGGTCCAGGCGCTGCTGTCGGCCTGATTGACTTCGGACACGCTGCCGGCGGTGATGTCCTGCAGCGTCGGCGGCACATTGACGCCCTGCACGCCGATGTACGACGTGGCGGAGACACCCTTCGCGCCGTCGGTATCGAACGGCACCACGGTGACTTCGCGCAGCACGCCTTCGGTCGGCGCGTTGCTGCTGTTGGCGTACTCGACGCCGCGCACGCCGATCTGGAACTGCGAGACGTCGCGACCGGCCGGATCAGTGCTTTCGAACAGCACGCTGTGCTTGTCCGCCGCGATGGTGGTGGTGATGCCGAGGCCCGCCAGGATGGAGATGACGTTGGCGCTGACCGACAGGGTTTCGGCGCTGCCGTCCTGGGCGTTGGTGAGGTCGACCTCGACGCGGCTGATGAGGCCGTTCTGGTCGAACAGGGTGGCCTTGTTGGAGGCGATGTAGGTGATCGTCGGCTGCTTCTCGACGAAGCTGGCCAGGTAGTCGCGCTGGACGTTGGCGTCCAGCGGCAGGCCGGCCTGGCTGCCCGGGCCGTTGAGGTCGACCACCGGGTTCCAGTTGACGCTGACGGTCAGCGTGGCGCTGGTGGACAGCGGCGCCGCGTTGTTGCCGGGCAGCGTGGTGCCGACGTCGGTGACGGTGACGTCGATGGCGCGGTTGCCGGCGAAGGCGTTCTGATTGGTGTTGAGGTAGCGCAGCGTGGCCAGCGCGGCCTCGTAGGCGGCCACCGAGCCGGCGCCGCTGATGGTGAGCGGGCTGTCGGCGGTGCCGTTGCCTGCGATGGTCAGGGTGTAGCCGTCGGCCGTGAAAGTGCCGCCGCCTTGGGTGGAGAACAGCGACTCGTAAACCACCTCGCCGAGGTTGTCGAGCGCGTCGTCGGGATTGAGCGTGAGGCTGATCCCGGCGATAAGGTCGCCGTCGTCCTTGTCGGCCAGCACGAGCTGGTTGAGATTGCCGGACTCGTCCTGGGCGAACAGCGCCACCGCGTCGCCACGGACGTTGAACATGACGGACGTGTCGACACCCGGGACGGCCCCGTTGAGGTCGAGAATCGGCGCGTCATTGGTGCCGGTGAGGGTCACGGTGACGTCCTGGCTGGCAAGGCCGCCGTGGCCGTCATCGACGGTGACGGTGAACACCGCGGTGACGCTGTCGCCCTGGCCGAGGAAGTCCACATCGGCTTCGGCGATGGCGTAGGTCCAGTCGATGCTGCCGTCGTGGTTGTTGGCGCCACCCGCGGCGAGCGAGAAGGCGTCGGTGAGCGCGGCGACCTGGCCGGCGCTCAGGGTGAGCGGGGTCGTGCCGTCGTGCTTGAGCGCGTCGAGGGACTTGAGGACGTGGCTGGCCGTCGGCAGGTCGGTGAGGTCGAGGTCGGCAAAGGTGATCGAGCCGGTGTCGGTCAGGGTGCCGGCACCGCCGATTTCGCCAAGTTCGCCGGCAACGTCGACCGCACTGACCACGGGCACGTCGTTGGTGCCGTTGAGGGTCACCGTGACGTCCTGGTCGACCACGCCGCCCTTCCCGTCATTGACCGTGACGGTGAACACCGCGGTGACCTGCTCGCCGGCGGCGAGGAAGTCCACCTCGGTCTCGGCGATGCTGTAGTCCCAGCCGATGGTGCCGTCGTGGGTGTTGGCGACATCCGGGGCGAGGGAGAAGGCGGCGCCGATGGCGGTCTGCTGCGCGCCACTGAGGACGAGCGGCGTGAGACCGTCGGCCTTGACCGCGCTGATCGACGCGACCGCGAAGGTGGCGGTGGGCAGGTCGGTGACGTCGACATCGGTGAAGCCGATCGTGCCGCTGTCGCTGAGCAGGCCGCTGCCGCCGGCTTCGCTGACCGCGCCGGTCACGTCGGTGGCGCTGAGGAGCGGAACGTCGTTGGTGCCGGTGACGGTGACGACGAAGTCCTGGCTGACCACGGCGCCGTCGCCGTCGTCGATGGCCACGGTGTAGGTGAGGGTCAGCACCTGCCCGTCGGCAAGGTAATCCAAGGCCGAGGCCGGCGCGCTGAAGCCGAGGCTCAACGAACCGGCGCTGCCGCCGGCGGCCTTGCTCACCGCCCCCGGGGTGACGAGGGCGATGAGCCCCGCGTCGTCGAGGGCGAGGCCAGCGGTCTGGCCGGTGGCGACCACGGCGGTGACGCTGGCGCTGTGGCCCACGTCGGCGAGGTCGGCGTCGGTGAAGCTGACCGGGATCGTGGCGGTGAGGGCCGCGGTGTCGGTCTGCTCGTTGAGGTCGGTCTGGGCGATGACGCCGATCACCGGTACATCGTTGGTGCCGGTGATGTTGATGGTGATCGACTTCGTGGTGCTGGTATTTGCAAGGTCGGTTACGCCGACCGTGTAGGTCAGGGTGAGCGTCTCGCCCTTGGCAAGATAATTGAAGGTCTCGTTGTAAGGCTGAGACGTCGTGTAGTTGGCCAGAACCGGCATCGGGCCGATATGCGAGCCCATCCACATGAACAGGGCATTGTTGTAGGCCGCGAGGTCGGGCACGAGCTGGGTCGTGGCCGAGTTGAAATTCCAGTTGAGGGTGCCGTTGTTGTGGGTCGCGTCGATGATCGCGCCGGCATCCACGTGCAGCATGGAGCGCAGCGTGGCGTTGTCGGCGGCGAGGCCGCTGGTGGCGCCGCTGGCGACGACCGACACCACGCTGGCCGTCACACTGTCCGTGAGGTCCACATCGACCACCGACAGGGTGCCGCTGGTGGCGACGGTGGCGTTGGTCTCGCTGATGTCGGCGGCGTCGCTGTCGGACACGCCGACGGTGATGACCGGGGTGTCGTTGGCGCCGGTGATCGTCACCGTCAGCGTGGCGCTGCTGGTGGCACCACCGCTGTCGCGCATGGTGTAGGTAAAGACCTCGGTCAGCGTGTCACTGCTGGTGCGCAGCGCCTGCACGGCGGTGTTGTCGTCGTGCACCTGATACTCGTAGCTGCCGTCGGGGTTCAGGACGAGACTGCCGTACTGCCCCGCGAGGGCGCTGCCCACGACGCCCGCGCTGGCACCGAAGCTGACCGCGGTGACGGTCTGCGTTTCGGCCTGGGTCGGGTCGGACGACTGGTAGAGGTCCGGGTCGGTGTCGTTGTCGAAGACGTTGCCGACCGGGCTCGAGCCCGGCGTGCCGTTGAGCAGGCCGCCGGCCTCGCCGACGGTGTGGATGTCGGCCACGGCGGTCGGGGCGTCATTGACCGGCACGATGTTGATGGTGGTGGTCGCTCCGACACCGACGTGGTTCTGCATGTCGATGGTGGTGACATCCACGTAGCGGACGAGGGCCTGGGCCGGCGAGTCGGAGGTGCTGCTGTACTTGACCGCGCGCAGGCCGAGCTGGAACACCGAACCATCGGCGTTGCCCGTGAAGGTGACGGTGTGGTTGTCACCGCTCACCACCGTGGTGATGCCCTTGCTCTGCAGCAGGGTCACCATCGAGGCGCTGATGGACAGCCTGTCGGCCGCGCCGACCGGAGCGTTCACATCGCCGCTGCGCAGGCTGACCTTCACCTCCTTGATGTTGCCGTCGAGGTCGGTGATGCTGGCATCGGGTGCGGCGATGGCAAGCGGCGCGCCGTTCTCGGTGTAGGTGATGGCGTAGCTGCGGTCATCCACGTTGGCCGTGGCTTCGCCGTCGAGGTCGACCACCGGAGCCCAGATCACGGTGAGGGTGGTGCTGGCCACCGCGGTGAGGCTGTTGTCGGTGTCGCTGGAGCCGTCGGCGCTGGTGGTGATCGAGCCGTCCTGGATGGTGACGGTGATGGTGCGGGCACCGGCGGTGGCATTGGGGTTGGCGTCGTCGTAGAAGACGGTGCGCAGCGCCTCCTCGAACTGGGCCCACGCGCCGGTACCGATGAAGCTCAGCTTGGCGGAGCCGTTGCCGGCCACCACCAGGTAGGTGCTGGCGTCGCTGGCGTCGTAGTTGGCAAAGGTGAAGCGCACCTCACCATCGACGGTGACGATGGACGGACCGGTGGCGGTGAGGGTCTCGTTGCTGCCGAACAGGTTGTCGAGGGCACCGTTGGTGATGGCGACGGTGGCCATCGTGATGGTGTCGGACACCCCGGCGATCTGGTCCGGATCGAGGATGGTGACGTCGCTGTCCACCACCTGCACCGGAACGTGGCTGCGGGCGGTGTAGGCTGTGGTGTAGGCGGTGCCGGCGGCGCCGCTGGAACCATCGGCGTCGAGGTCGATGGTCGGGGCGTCGTTGACCGGGGTGATGTCCACCGCGACGGCGCCGAGGGTCACCACCGGCTTGCCGGCGGTGGTCACGTCCTGCAGCGTCACGCTGAGGGTGTCGCTGGTGTCGTCGTTGAGCTTGCCGGTGTAGTGGAGCGCGGTGGCGCTGCCGATGAAGGTGGCAAGGTCGGCCAGGGTGCCGGTGAGGGTCAGGGTGCCGCTGGCGCTGCCACCCACCGTGACGCCACCACCGCTGGTGGCGGTGAGGATGGCGCCGACGGTGCCCGCAGCGATGGTCAGGGTGTAGGTGTCGGTGCCGATGCCGTCCACGTCGGCGAGCGTCAGGGCGCTGAGGTCGACCGCGGTGGAGACATCCTCGGTCACGCTGGCGCTGGCCGGCAGGCCGGTGCCGGTGGGGGCGTCGTCGGCGCCATGCACCGTGATGGTGAGCGACTCGGTGCCGGTGAGGTCGGTGGAGTCCTTGAGGGTGTAGTTGAAGGCGTCGTAGGCGGTATCGCCGGCCCGCAGGGCCTGGACGGCGCTGCTGTTGTCGAACAGCGTGTAGGTGTAATCACCGGTGGCCAGGTCGACACGGAGCTGGCCGTAGGTGCCATCCAGCACCACGTAGTCGGGGTTGAGCGGATCAAGCTGGGCCGGGGCACCGAGGCCCGCGACGCTGCCGGTGCGCACGCTGTCGAAGGTGAAGGTGTCGCCCGCGTTGGCGTCGGTGGCGCCGGCCAGCAGGTTGCCGGACGCGCCGCTGCCGGAGTCCGCGTTGGCGATGCCACCGGCTTCGGTGACTTCGGCGGTCTGCACCGCCGGGACCGGCGGCACGGCGCCGAGCTGGACCGGGGTCGGGTCGGTGGCGCTGACGGTGGTGGCGAAGCCCTTGTCGTCGGTGTAGCTCACCTCGACGCTGATGGTCTTGCCGCCTTCGTTGTTGGTGAGCGTGTAGGCGTTGGAGGAGCCCGTCTGCACCGTCGTGCCATCAGCCTTCCAGGTGTAGGTGGGGCTGGCGCCGATGAGGCCATCGGAGTCGGTCAGGGTGGCGGCCAGGGTGTAGCCGGAGGCCGGGGTGCCGCTGATCGACACGGCGCCGGCGTGATCCTGCAGGGCCACCTGGATGGCCGGCGAGGAGACCGGCGTCTCGAGGATGTTGCCGCCGTCGGTGTAGTAGGCGGTGACGCGGACGTACTGGTCGGACTCGGTGAGCCCCAGGGTGAGCTGGTGGGTGGTCGCGCCGGAGATGGCGGTCCAGCCGCTCACGCCGTCGGCGGACATCTGCCACTGGTAGGTGATCGCCGAGTTGTAGCCGTCGATGTCGCTCACGGTGGCGGTGAGCACCGTGCCGGCCGCGTAGACGCCGCCCGTCGGCGCGGTGTCGGCCGAGACGCTGACCGAGCCGGGGTTGTTGGCGGTTTCCACGCCGTTGCCGGCGGCACCGGCGGTGAGGCTGATGCGGAAGGTGCTGGTGGCGCTGCCGCCGTTACCGTCCGCCGCGGTGAGCAGGATGTCGATGTACGGCGTGCCGCCCGGCGGGGTGCCGGCGAGCTTGAGCTGCGTGCCGTCCCAGCTCATCCAGGCCGGCAGCGGGTCGCCGCTGGTCTGGGTCGGGGTGACGTTGAGGAGGTCGCCGTCCACGTCGGTGAAGATGTCGCTGGGCAGGGTGATACCGGCCTGGACGGCGGCGAGGGTCTTGTCACCCACCGGGTTGGCGAGCACCGGCGCATCATTGACCGGCAGCAGGTTGTAGCTGAGGTCGGTGGCGAGGGTGTTCACGCCGTCGCTGACGCCGTAGCTGAGGATGATCTTGCCGTTGTAGTTGAGGGCCGGCGTGACGGTGTAGGTGCCGTTGCCATTGTCGGTGACGGTGCCGTGGTCGGCGGTCAGGCCAACCACCATGAGGGGCTGGCCTTCGGGGTCGGTGTAGCCCTGCAGCAGCTCGGTGAGGGTGACGACCTTGGCCACATCCTCATCCACGCTGGTGAGCACCGCCGGCGCGCTGGTGAGGGCCGGCGCATCGTTGGTGTCGGCCACGTCGATGGCGAGGGTATAGCTGGTGTAGCTGATCGGGTTCTTCTCGACCTTGAACTCGAGGTGGACGCTGCCGGCAAAGTCGGTGTCGGGCTGGAAGCTGAGCTTGCCGGCGACGATGTCGTTCACCGACACCCAGTAGCCCACTTCACCGGCGGGCAGCGGCGAGGTGCCGGACGGCAGGCCCGACGTGTTGGCCATATTGCCGGCCGTGATCGCCAGGCCGTCGAACCAGAGGGTGCCCTGGGTGGGCAGTGCGGTGATGATGACGTAGTGCTCGGCGCCGCCCTGCGGGTCGGAGTATTCGCCGAAGTCCCCCATCGACAGCACGATCGGGGTGTTCTTGAGCGTCGAGACGCTGTCGTTGGTGGCGCTGGGCGTGGAGGTGACGGTAAGCAGGAAGGTGGCCGGGACGCTGGCACCGGTGGCGCCGGCGCCGTCGTAGGCGGTGACCTTGACGCCGATGGCGCCCACCATGGAGTCATCCGGAGTGCCGCTGAACTCGCCGGTGAGCGGGTTGAAGATGAGCCACGCGGGCAGCGGCGAGCCGTCGGCGAGGGTCGCGGTGTAGTTGAGCGTGGCGCCGTCGGCCTCGCTGAAATGGCTGGCCACCGAGAACGACGTGATCGCGGTGCCCTGCAGCGCGACGACGTTGTCGAGGGGGATGGCGAGCCTGGGCGCGTCATCGGTGGGGTTCAGCACGAACTGCAGGGTGGCGGCGGTGCTGGCGCCCTGCCCGTCGAGCAGGTCGTAGCTGAGGGTGACGGTGCCGTTGTAGTCGGCCTCCGGCTTGATGGTGTAGGTGCCGTCGCCGTTGTCGACCACGCTGCCGTGGTTGGCCTTCAGGTTGACCACTGACAGGGTGCCGCCTTCCGCGTCGGTGTAGCCGGCCAGGAGATCGGCCAGGCTGACGGAATAGGCATTGTCCTCGGTGCCGGCCGTGAGGCTGGCCTGGGCGCCGGTGAGCGCCGGGCCGTCATTGACCGCCAGGACGTTGATGGTCAGGGTGTAGGCGGACGCGCTGAGGGTGGTGCCGTCGCTCACCTGGAACTCGAGGGTGGTGTAGGCGGCGCCGGAGGCGTTGGCGGACGGCACGAAGCGCAGCTTGCCGGCGCTGATGTCGGCGGCGGAGATGTCGTCGTTGCTGCCGACGGGCTGCCAGTCGGGCGCGAAGGCGGTGCCGAGGTTGTGCTCGAGGGTGCCGGCGAGCGGCGGCGTGGTGATCCGTACGCCGGCCAGGGCGTCGCCGTCCACGTCGGCGTAGGCGCCGAAGTCGGCGATGGTAAGGACGCGCACGGCGTCTTCGAGCTGGGTGAGGCTGTCGTTGCTGCTGGTGGGCGCGTCGTTCTGGGCGGTGCCGGTGAGGGTCAGGGTGCCGATCGTCGGGCCGGTGCCGGCGGAGCCGCGGACCAGCGTGGAGATGTGCACCGTGCCGTTCCAGTCGGTGGCCGGGGTGAAGCTGACGGCGGCGAGGGCGGCGTTAACGTCGTCCACGCTGCCCGACACCGTCCAGATGCCGGTGCTGGCGTTGTAGGTGGCGGTGGCGGCGCCGAAGGTGCCGGTGGTCAGCACGCCGGCCTGCGGCGTGTCGAGGGTGAGCACCGCTGTGACGGTGTCGCCGGCGAGGGAGTCCGACACCACGATGTCCGCCAGGGCAACGCTGGCGTCGCCTTCGGTGAAGCCGACGGTGCCGGTCAGATTGGTTGCGTCGACCACCGTCACGTCGACGGCCGCGCTACCGCCACCGGAGGTCAGGGTGATGCTGCCGGCGGCGGGGCCGGTGCCCGAAGCGTCGCGGATCAGGGTGCTGATCCCGACGTCGGCGCTCCAGTTGGCGACCGGCTGGAAGCGTACGTCGGCGAGGGCGGCGTTCACGTCGGCCACGCTGCCGTTCACGCTCCACTGGCCGGTGCTGGCGTTGTAGGTGGAGGTGGCGTCACCGAAGGTGCCGGTGGTCAGGGCACCGGCGGCCGGGGTGGCGAGGGTGAGCACCGCGGTGACGGTGTCGCCATCGACGTCGGTGACGACCACGTTGCCGATACCCACCGAGGTGGCGCCGGCCAGGTAGTGGACGGTGTCGGTGAGGCCGGTGGCAGTGGGCGCGTCATTGACGGGGGCGACGCTGACCGTGAGGGTGTGGCTGGCACCGAAGCCGGCGGCGTTGCCGAGGGCAAAGCCAATGGTGGCGTAGGGCGCGCCGTTGCCGTCCTGCGCCGGCACGTAGGTGAGCTTGCCGTCGATGATGTCGGCGAGGGGCACGTCGTGCTGGCCGATCACGGCCACGCCGTCGTGCCACAGGGTGCCGGCACCCGGCAGCGAGTCGATGCGCACCAGCTGGGCCGAGTCGACCGCGCCGAAGTCGCTCGGGGTGAAGACGTAGGAGTGGTCTTCCTGGAGGCTGATCGGGGCGTCGGCGGCGGTGGTCGGCACGCCATCGACGGTCAGCACGAAGGTGATCGGCGTGGCCTGGCCGGTGCCGCCGGCGCCGTCGTGGGCGGTGACCTTGATGCCGATGGCCCCCACGTCGCCGCTGCCCGGCAGGCCGCTGAAGGTGCCGGTGAGCGGGTCGAAGCTGAGCCAGCCGGGCAGCGGCGAACCGTCGGCGAGGGTGGCGGTGTAGTTGAGGGTGCCGCCATCCACCTCGGAGAACAGGCCGGCCACCGTGAACGGGGTGAGCGCGACGTTCTCGGAGACGCTGTGGT
The DNA here is from genome assembly GCF_041908905.1 of Zoogloea sp. Taxonomy (GTDB): domain Bacteria; phylum Pseudomonadota; class Gammaproteobacteria; order Burkholderiales; family Rhodocyclaceae; genus Zoogloea. The sequence goes on along the minus strand of NZ_JAYREK010000006.1, from coordinate 109,314 downwards.
TGGTCACCACGCCGGTAAGGGCCGGCGCGTCGTCCGTCGCGCTGAGCACGAGGCTCTGGCTGGCGGCCACGGCGCCGCCCTTGCTGTCGACAATGCTGTAGCTGAGCGACACCACCCCGTTGTAGTTGAGCTCGGGGGTGATGGTGTAGGTGCCGTCACCGTTGTCCTTGACGCTGCCGTGGTCCGCCTTGAGGTTGATCACGGAGAGATTGTCATACTCGGCATCGCTGAAGCCGGCGAGGAGAGCGAGGGCGGAAACGGTGTAGGGCTGGTCTTCGGTGCCGTCGACGAGGGCGGCCGAGGCGGTGCCGGCCGGGACGTCGTTCACCGGGGTGATGGTGAAGGTCTGCGCGGCCGCGGTGCTGGCGACCCCGTCGCTGACCAGATAGGCGAGCGTGAAGGTACCGTTGGCGTTGGCGGGCAGGAGGATCTTGTAGGAGCCGTCCGGGTTGAGGGCCGACACGGTGGCGCCGACGACCGGATCGCCGTTGCCGTCGAGCACCACGAGGCTGCCGGTGGTCATGGTGTCGCCGTCGGCGTCGGAGAGACCCTTGAGGAGGTCGGCCTGGGTCACGTAGTAGGCGTTGTCCTCGGTGCCCTGGGCGAGCACGGCGGTGGGCACCCCGGTGGGCGCGTCATTGACGTTCACCACGGCGCCGGTCTTGACGCTGGAGACGGACTCGACCACGCCGCCGGCGTCAGTGTAGCTGGCCACGACGGTGATGAACTTGCCGACTTCGGCCTGGGACAGCGTCAGGCTGTCGCCGTTGCCGATCACCACGCCGTTGGCGTACCAGGTGTAGGTGACGGCGCCGAGGCCGTCGCCATCGACCAGCGAGTTGGCGGCATTGAGCACGTCACCCTGGCGCAGGGTGGCGGTGCCGCGGACGGCGTCGGTGGTGTTGGTGATGGTGACGCCGCCGGTGGGCACGTCGTTCAGGTTGCCACCCAGCGACACGGTAAAGGTCTCGCTCACCGCCTGGCCGTGGTTGTCGGTGGCGGTGATGGTGATCGCGAAGTCGGTGTTCTCGACGCTCTTGGGCGGGTTGCCGCTGAAGGTGCGGGTGACGGGATCGAAGCTGAGCCAGCCGGGCAGCGGGTCGCCGTTGGAGAGGGTGGCGGCGTAGGTGAGGCCGGTGCCTTCGGCGTCGGTGATGGTGCTGACCGGGATCTGAAACACCCACTCGCCGGGGCCGGCAAAGGCCTGGTCGGACACGGCGGCCTGGAGGACCGGGGTGTCGTTGGCGCCGGTGATGCTCACCGCCAGCACCTTGGTGGCGCTGGCGCCGGAGGGGTCGGCCACGCGCAGGGTGAAGCTGTCGACGCCGGTCTCACCCACGTCGAGGGCGTTGATGGCCACCGTCTTGTTGGGCAGGTAGGTCCACGCGCCGGTGAGGGGGTTGAGCGACAGCTTGCCGTAGGTGCCCTGCAGCACCGACAGGCCGCCCACCACGCTGCCGCCCTGGATGGCGAAGGTCAGCGCGTCGTTTTCCACGTCGGTGGCGGCCACGGAGCCGCTCAGGGCGGCGCCGGCGGCGGTCGTGAGATCGGCAACGGAGTCGGGGAGCGCGCTTTCGGCAAAGCCCACGGCCACGTCGGTCGCCGGGCTGAAGGTGGGCGCGTCATTGACCGCCGAGATGGTGATGGAGAGGCTCACGCCGGCCACCGAGACGCCTTCGGCGCCGGTGTCGGCCAGCACCTCGCCGGCGCTGGTGGAGAACCCGCCGGCGTACTGGTCGTCGGCGGCGTAAACGGTGAGCACGCCCGGAGTGCCGTTGTAGTTGAGGGCCGGGACGAACTTGATCTGGGTGTCTGCGTCGAGCGCAAGCGCGTGGGTGGTGGACAGGCCCGAGGTGGGGATCGCCGTCCAGGCGCCGCCGACGGCCTTGTACAGCCAGGTGCCCTGGCCCGCCGTGGCGGCGTTGGCGGTGACGAGCACACCGCCGAGGCTGGCCCCGCTGTCGACATCGCCGAAGCGGCCGCCGAACAGGGTGGCGACGGTGGGGCCGGTGGTGGGGCTGGCATCTTCGGCCAGGGTCAGCAGCTTGGCCGACGACGAGAAGGTCGGACGGTCATTCACGCCGGTGACGGCGATGGTCACGGTCTGGCTGGCGCCGCCGGCGGTGGTCACCGAGAAGGTGTCGAACACGGTCTGGCCGGCGTTGAGGCTCTGAACGGCGGTGCTGGTGTTCTTGAGGGCGTAGGTCCAGTTGCCGCTGGCGTCGGCGATGAAGGTGCCGTAGATGCTCGCCATGGCGGTGGGCAGGATGGTCGCGTCGCCGGTGTCGCGGTCGGCGGCGGTGATCGTGCCACTGGCCGAGGCGATGCCGTCTTCCTGCACCGCACCACTGTTCACGCCGCCGAACACGGTGGTGTCGTTCGCCCCGTTGATCGCGAAGCTGACGGTGGTGGAGGCGGAGCCGCCCTTGCCGTCGGAGACGGTGATCGAGAAGCTGTCGGTGACGCTGCTCTTGAGCCCCTGGATGGCGGCGTTGTTGGGGGTGTAGGTGAATTCGCCGGTGCTGGCGTTGGTGATCGTGAAGGTGCCGTAGGCGGTGCTCCGGGTGGTGGAGGAGTTGCCGCCGATGACCGAGAAGGTGAGCGGATTGCCGTCGGCGTCGGTGGCGTTCAGCTTGCCGATCGCGGTCAGGAAGGTGTCGTTGCCGGCCGTGTCGGTGTAGGTGTTGCTGCCGGAGGAGTAGGTGGTGCCGGAGAAGACCGGCGCGGCGTTGGGGGCGACCGGCGGCGGCGGGAGCACTGCGGGGGCCGGCACCGGGCCGTAGGGCGTGCCGTTCTTGAGGGTGGTGCCGGCGGCCTGGTCGACGAACAGGTAGGGCGACAGGATGGTGTCGGCGAGGTTGAAGACCGCGAAGCCGATGCGGTAGGTGCCGGCCTCGCCGGCGACGATGGTCACGGTCTGCCAGCCGGTGCTGCCGTAGTTGCCGGTGACGTAGTTGCCGGTACCGGTGACCGTGGCGCCGAGGATCGACACCTGGCCGCCGACGAAGGCGGAGCCGGCGCCCGGACGGATCGACATCGAGGTGTCGGAGGCGTTGCTGCGGTTGACCACCGACACCCACGAGGCGTCGTTGTAGGGCGAATAGTCGGTGGCGACGTAGTTCCACGCCATGTCGAAGGTTTCGCCGGCCGCCAGCGTCACGTCGGTGTAGACGTAGCCGAAGTTGGTCGGATTGCTGAAGCGGCTGTTGAGGTAGGTCTGGGCGGCGGAGCCGACCTGAAGCGCGCCATAGACGCCGGAGAGCTCGCCGGAGGGGCCGGCGGGCTGGACCACGGCCATCTTGGAGCCGTAGGGATTCACCGTCCATTGGTTGGAGCCGGCGCTGTACACCGCGCCGGTGCCGATCACCGCGTCGCTGCTCACCCAGCCGGAGAAGTCGCTCTCGAAGCCGGCGTTGCTGGGGGCCAGGATGCCTTCGTAGGCCGGCGCTTCGAGCGCCGCGGTCTCAATGGAGCCGGTGGCCGCCTCCAGGACCCAGTCGCCGCCGAGCACGGCCGCGCCGGTCGCGTCGGTGGACGCCGCCACGTCCGCGCCGGAGGCGCCCGCCAGGGCGTCGATGAAGGCCGCCCCCGCGTCGCCCTCGGCGACGTTGCAGCCGTAGAGCAGGAAGTCGGCGGTGTCGGTCAGCGCGGCGCGGATGGTGTCCATCTGGGCCACGTGGCTGGCGAGGCTGGCGGTGTCGACGATGCCCGCGCCGAGGCTGAGGTAGCCGGGGCCGCCGTGGGAGACCACATGCACGGCGGAGACGCCGGAGCGCCCCGCCAGCGCATCGGCGATCTGCTCGAGGCCGTCACGGTCTGCGCTCAGCCAGACGATTTCGATATTGGAATCGATGCTGGCCAACAACGAATCGGCGTTGGTGACGCGGGAATCGATGAACAGGATCTGAGAGGCGGTGCTGGTGGTCATGTCGACGCTCCTGGGCAGTCAGTTCTGGCGCCGGCCGGTGGAATTCCGGCTCAGGCACCCTCATTCGGGCGGATGTCCGCATATCGGGTTGTGCCAACCTTAGCGCGAATAAATTCGCCAAAGCTGACAAAAACTCACAACTTAATTTTGCGTTTTATCGATTTTCTTAATTTAGCGTTGCAGCCAGTCGTTGAGGCGGGCCAGCCGGGCCTCGTCGAACACGCCGGCCAGCGCCTGCAGGCGGACCAGCGACAGCAGCGCGGTGTAGCGGGCCTGGGACAGGTCGCGGCGGGCCGTGGCGAGTTGCTGCTGGGCGTTGAGCACGTCCAGCGTGGTCCGCACGCCGGCCTGGAAGCTGCGCTGGCTGGAGCTGACCATCTGCTCGGCGGAGCGCACCGCCTGCTCCAGCGCGCGGGCCCGCAGCAGGCCCTCGCTGAGGCCGCGGTACTCGCGGTGCAGGCGCAGGCCGAGGTCGGCGCGCAGGGCGGCGAGGTTCTCGGCGGCCTTGGTGCGCTCGGCCACCGCCTGGCGCAGGGCCGACTGGACGCCGCCCCCCGAATAGATCGGCACGTTGAGCTGCATGCCGATGCTGGTGGTGTTGCTGGTGGCGTCGATCCGGCTGATGGTCTCGCTGTCGCTGCGGTTGTACTGGGCAACCGCGTCGAGGGTGGGCAGGTGGCGGGCGCGGGCCTTGGCCACCTCCTCCGTGGCCGCCTCGAGGCGGGCCTGCTGCGAGCGGAGCTCGGCGCTGTTCTGCTCGGCGAGCTGCAGCCAGTCGTCGAGCTCGCCCACCTGGGGCGGCTGGGCGGCGAGGCGGCCGAGGTCGAGGGGCGCCACGTCGGCAAAGCCCATGCCGACGAGCTGCGCCAGCTGGCGCCGGGCGAGCAGCGCCTGCTGGCGGGCTTCGAGGGCCTGGGCCACGTCCATGTCGAGGCGGGCCTGGGCTTCGTCGATGTCGGTGCGGGTGCCGGAGCCCGCCGCCAGCGCCTTGCGGGCGGCGTCGAGCTGGGTGCCGTGGGCGATGCGCTGGGATTCGACGAGGGCGATCTGGTCGTCGGCGAGGAGCAGCGCGAAGTAGGCCTCGGCGAGCCGCGCGGCGAGCTGCTGGCGGGTGTTGGCGAACTGCGACTCGGCATCCGCCCCCTGGGCCCGGGCCTGCCGCACGGCGGCCCACAGGGCCGGCTGGATCAGGGGCTGGCGCACGCTGAGGAGCGCCGTGCTGCTCATGTAGTTGCGGTCGGAGGTGATGCGCTGGCCGACGAGGTTGGGCGAGGTGCTGCTCAGCTCGTTGACCGAGCGGTTGTAGCTGAAGGCCACCTGGGGCAGCAGCTGGGCCTCGGCCTGGGGCAGCAGCTCGCGGCCCGACTCGACGCCGGCGGCGGCGGCGCGCACGGTCGGGTCGTTGGCGAGGGCCGCCTGCCAGGCGCTGGCGAGGTCGAGGCGGGCCGGGCCGGCGGCCGAGGCCAGGGTGGCGCAGCCCGCCAGGCAGGCCAGCAGGCCCCGGCGGATCGCGATGGAAGCAAGGCGGGCCATGGTCACTCCTCCTTCATCGAGGCGGCGAGCCGCTTGACCAGCGGGTGCACCAGGTAGGTGAGCAGCGAACGCTCGCCGGTGCGGAACACCACCTCCACCGGCATGCCGGGCTGCAGCTGTCGGCTGCCCAGGGTGCGCAGGCCGTCGGCGGTCACCGCCACGCGGGCCAGGTAGAAGGTCTGCTGCCCGCTGGGGTCGGCGAGCACGTCGCCGGACACCGACTGGACCTTGCCGTCCACCACCAGCTGGGGCGAGTGGGCAAAGCCGCTGAAGCGCACATCCACGTCCTGGCCGGTGCGCACCCGGTCGATGAGGTGCGGCGGGATGCGCGCCTCGAGGAGCAGCGCCTCGCCGGCCGGCACCACGTCGGCGACCTTCTGGGCCGGCTGGATCACCGCACCGACGGTCTGCACCGCCAGCCCGACGACCTGCCCGTCGGCCGGCGCGCGCACTTCGGTGCGGGCCAGCTCGTCGGCGGTGGCGCGCATCTTGTCGGCGTCGGCCTGCAGCTCGCGGTAGATCTCGGTCAGGGCGTCGCCCACCTCCTTGCGGTATTCGCTCTTGCGCTGCAGGGCGCGCTGGCCCAGCTCGCCAATCGCCCGCTGGCTGCGCAGCAGGTTGCCCTGCAGGTCGGCGATGGCGGCCTGGGTCTCGGCAACCATCCGCCCCAGCTCGAGCTGGCGATTGCGCGGCGCGTAGCCTTCGGCCACCAGGCCGCGGGTCTGCTCCAGCTCTTCCTTGAGCAGCGCCAGCTGGCTCTGGCGGTTGGCGAGCATGCCCTTGAACGACTCGATGGCCGCCAGCTGGGCCCGGCGGTTCTCGTCGATGCCGGCCAGCTCGGCCGCGAGCGCGGCGCGCCGCGAGGTGAGCAGGCTCTGCTGGGCCAGCCACTGGGTCTGGATCACCGGGTCGGACTGGGCCGCCGCGAGGTCGGGGTGGGCGACCATCTCCGGCTTGCCGTCGCGCTCGGCCACCAGCCGCGCCTCGGCGGCGCGCAGCCCCAGGTAACGCTGGCGCACGGCCTCGTGGTTGGCGCGGGCGGCGGCATCGTCGAGGGTCAGCAGCAGGTCGCCCTTGCGCACCATGGCGCCCTCCCCCACCTGCACGCCGCGCACGATGCCGCCAACCGGGTGCTGGACGGCCTTGCGCTTGGTGTCGACGACCACGCTGCCGGGGGCCGGCACGCCCTCGTCGAGGGGCGCGAAGGCCGCCCAGCCGAGGGCGGCGACGAGGCCGGCCAGGCTGAGGGCGAGGCCGATGCGGGTGGCGCGCCGGGCGCCGCTGTCGGCGTCGGGGGCGATCGGGCTGACCGAGGCGGGCTCGCGGCGGGCGGCGTCGGCCACGGTGTCGAATTCATCCCGCAGCAGCGGGTCGGGGCGATGGGAATTGGGCATGATGGACTCGTCGGAAAAGGGGCGGCGCGGCTCAGGGATGCGCCGTCAGCGGGTCGAAACCGGGGGGCTGGGGAGGGGCGGTGTCGGGGGCGGGCGCCCGGGAGCGCAGCGCTACGAGCACCTCGTCGCGGGGGCCGTCGAAGCGCACGCGGCCGGCCTGCATGGCCACCACCCGCCCGGCCACGCCGAGGACGCCGGGCCGGTGGCTGGCGACCAGCACGGTGCTGCCGATCTCACCGAGGTGATGGAGCAGACGCGACAGGGCCAGCTCGCCTGCCTCGTCGAGGTTGGCGTTGGGCTCGTCGAGCACCACCAGGGCGGGCTTGCCATACACGGCGCGGGCCAGCCCGATGCGCTGGCGCATCCCGGCGGAGAGCAGGTGGCCGGCCTCGCCCACCGGGGTGTCGTAGCCGCGGGGCAGCCGCAGGATGGCCTCGTGCAGGCCGCAGGCCTGGGCGGCGACGATCACCTTGTTGGGGTCGGGCTGGCCGAAGCGGGCGATGTTGTCGGCGACGCTGCCCTCGAAGAGCTCGATGTCCTGGGGCAGGTAGCCGAGCTGCGGGCCGAGCCGGGCGCGGTCGAAGTTCTCCAGCGGCTCGCCGTCGAGGAGCACCTCGCCCCGCACGTCGGGCCACACGCCCATGATCACCCGCGCCAGGGTCGACTTGCCGGAGCCCGACGGGCCGATCAGCGCCGTCACGGTGCCGGGCTCCAGCTTCAGGTCGATGTAGTCGAGCACCGGCGCCTCGCGGCCGGGGACCATCGCGCTCACCTGGCGGAGCGTCACGAAGCCGGCCGGCTCGGCGGGCACCGGGTGGGCCTCCCGCGGGGGGAAGCCCTCCAGCAGCCGCTCCAGGCGGCCGAACGCCTCGCGGGCGGCGATCGCCACCCGCCAGCTGCCCACCAGGGTGTCGATGGGGGCGAGGGCGCGGGTGGTCAGCACGTTGGCGGCGATCATCGCGCCGGCGGTGAGCTGGCCGTCGATGACCAGCAGCGCGCCCAGCCCGAGGATCAGCGACTGCTGGGCCTGGCGGGTGAACTTGCTCACCGCGCCGAGGCGCTGGCCCAGCTCCTGCTGGGCGCCGGCGCTGTCGCGGCGCTCCCGGCGCAGGCCCGCCCAGCGCTGGTGGAGCGCCGGCGCCATGCCCATCGCCTCGACGGCCTCGGCGTTGCGGCTGATGCCGCCCACCAGGGCCTGCTCGCGCTGGGCCGCGTCGGCCGCCTGCTGGGCCGGCGCCACGCTCTGGCGATGGCTCCAGGCCGCCAGCACCGTCTGCAGGATGCCGAACAGCAGCGCGGCGGCCCCCAGCGCCGGGTGCAGCAGGTAGAGCACCAGGATGTAGATCGGGGTCCAGGGCGCGTCGAAGAAGGCGAACACGGCCTGGCCGGTGAGAAACTGGCGCAGCGTGGTGAGGTCGCCGAGCGCCCGGGCGCCGTCGCCCGACAGCGGGTTGAGGCTGGCCTCGAAGGCCGCGCCGAACACCCGCAGGCCCAGGCGGGCCTCGATCGCCGCGCTGGCCTTCACCAGCAGCCGCGAGCGCAGCGCCTCGGCCCCCGCGATCACGGCGAACAGCAGCAGCGCGATCAGCGACACCGCCAGCAGGGTGAGCTCGTTGCGGCTCACCACCACCCGGTCGTAGACCTGCAGCATGTAGAGGGTCGGGGTCAACATCAGCAGATTGACCAGCAGGCTGACGAGACCGACCCGGACCAGGGCGTCGCGATGGGCGGCCAGCGCGCGCACCAGCTCGCTGCGGCCGGCAAGGAAGGGAGAAGACGGTTTCATGGCGGACTCAGACGTTGGCCGGCGCACGCACCGCCGGCGGGAAGACGGTCGGCGTGCCGGCGGCCCGCGCCGCGTGGGCCTGCTGGTTGGCGCGCTGGATGGCCGCGAGCACCTCGTCGCGGGGGCCGAAGGCCTGCTGCTGGCCATCGACCAGCAGCAGCACCTTGTCGGCCACCGCGAGCACGCTGGTGCGGTGGGTGATGACCACGAAGGTGGTGCCGGCCTGCTTGCGCGTCTCGATGAGCTGGGCGAGGGCCACGTCGCCGGCCTCGTCGAGGCTGGCGTTGGGCTCGTCCAGCACCACCAGCGCCGGCTGGCCGTAGATGGCGCGGGCCAGCCCGACGCGCTGGCGCTGGCCGCCGGAGAGGCGCGCGCCGCCCGGGCCGATTGGGGTCTCGAGCCCCTCCGGCAGCGACTGCACGAACTCGTACAGGCCGGCGGCCTCGATGGCGGCCTGCAGCCGCGCCGGGTCGGGGGGGCCGAAGCGGGCGATGTTGTCGGCGAGGGTGCCGTCGAGCAGCTCGATGCCCTGGGGCAGGTAGCCCAGGTGGGGGCCGAGCTCGGCCTTCGGCCAGGTGGCGATGTCCACGCCGTCGAGGCGCACCTTGCCGGACGAGGCCGGCCACAGCCCGAGGAGGGTCCGCGCGAGGCAGGTCTTGCCGGCGCCGGAGGGGCCGATCACCGCGACCACCTCGCCCGGGGCGAGGGCGAAGTTGAGCTCCCGCAACAGCGTCGCCGGGGTGCCCGGGGCGCCGGCGGCCACCCGCTCCACCGTGAGGCGGCCCTGGGGTGGCGGCAGCGGCATGCCGGGCGGCAGCGCCGGCTGCGACGCCAGCAGGGCGACGAGCCGGCGCCAGGCTTCGCGGGCGCCGACCACCGTCGGCCACTGGCCCACCAGCTGGTTGAAGGGCGCCAGCGCGCGGGCGCCGAAGATGCCCGACACCACCAGCATGCCGCCGCCGCCGTTCAGCTGGTCATGCAGCAGCAGCCAGCAGCTGAGGCCCAGCAGGGCCGAGCTGAGCACGTTCTGCAGCAGGCGCGAGACGGCCTGCCAGTTGCCGGCGGAGAGGGAGGCGCGGGCCTGGTCGGCCAGGGCCTCCTGGTGGCGCTGCACCCAGCGCCCGTGCACGTTGGCGAGCATGCCCATCGAGTGCACCACCTGGGCGTTCTGCAGCAGGCGGTCGGCGTGCTGGTGGGCGGCATAGGCCTTGCGGTTGGCCTCGCGCAGCGCCGGCCCGGTGGCCCGCTCGTTGCACCAGCCGATCAGCCCCTGGAGCAGCGCCGCCGCCACCGTCACCACGCCCAGCCACGGCGAGATGGCACTCACCAGCAGCACGAAGACGACCACCATCGGGGCCTCGAAGGCCGCGGTGATGACCGGCGAGCGGAGAAACTCCGACACCGTGTGCAGATCCTGCACGGCCTGCTGGCCGCCGCCCGGGGTGCGCAGGCGGATCGCCCGCAGGGCGGCGTCGAACACCCGCCCGCCCAGGCGCTGGTCGAAGCTCCGCGCGGCATGGCGCAGCAGCGCCTCGCGGGTCCACTCCTGCACCTGGATCACCGCGTAGGCCAGCAGCACGGCCAGGGTGAGCATCAGCAGGGTGAGGCCATTGCGGCTGTTCACCACCCGGTCATACACCTCGAGCATGTACCAGGAGGGTGTCAGCGCCAGCAGGCTGGCGCACAGCCCGAAGGCCAGGGCACGCCGCAGCGTGCTCCGCAATTCGCCCAGTGCGAACCGGAGTTCGGGCGAACCCGCCTCTAGCGTGGCGGTGGATTGAGCTTTGGGGGACATGGGTCGGTGTAGTTGTTCATACCGACCCTAACATTAATCAACAAAAACGATAATTTGCTGTCTTTTGCTGACAGAAATGATGTTTTCGACAATTAAAACAAATCACTCCTCGCCGTCAGCCTTGCCACAGGCGGATCGGCGCGGCAAACACGTAGCCCACGTTACGGGCGCTGCGCAGGGTGGCGGCCTCGCCGAAGCGCATCTCGATCTTGCGGCGCAGGCGGCTCAGCGCCGTCTCGAGGCGGCGGAAGTCGAAATCCAGCTCCGGGTGGCCCATCGCCGCGGCGAGGTCGCCGCGGCGGGCGGGCTCGGGCGCCGCTTCGGCCAGCACCTTCATCAGCTTGAATTCGGTGGGCGTAAGCAGGATCGCCGCCCCGCCCGGCGGCACCAGCTCGAGGGACTGCATGTCGAGCTGCCAGCCCTCGGCGGGCCGCTCGGGCACGTCGACCCGGTGCAGGCGGCGGTACAGGCTCTCGCAGACGGCCGACAGCTCGCGCATGTCCACGGGCTTGACGAGGTAGATGTCCGCCCCGCTCTCCAGGCCCACCAGCCGGTCCTCCAGCTGCCCCCGGGCGGTGAGCATGGCGATCGCCAGCCGCGGGTGCGACACCGCCAGCCGCCGGGCGATGCTGACCCCGTCCTCGCCCGGCAGGCCGAGGTCGAGCACCAGCACGTCGGTCGGCTGGCTTGCGAGGTGGCGGTCGAGGGCTGTGCCGTCCGGCAGGCCGGTGACGCAGTGGCCCATCCGGCCCAGGTGAAAGACGACCTCGTCGCGCAGGTCTTCGTTGTCTTCGACGACGGCGATGTGAATCATGCTTGCCCTCCTTCCGGGCACTGCGCCAGCGGCAGCCAGCATTCGAAACAGCCCCCGTTGCCCGGCTCGCCGACCACCGCGCGCACCGAACCCTGATGGCGCTGGATGATCTGCCGCACGATGTAGAGGCCGAGGCCCAGCCCGGCGGTCTCGGAGGTGTCGTCGGATCGGTAGTATTTTTCGAAGATCCGCTCCCGGTCGGCGGCGGCGATGCCGCGCCCCTGGTCGAGGATCGTCCAGAGCAGGCCGGCGCGGCCGTCGCACTGCATCGGCTTGATCGACACATCCACCCGCGAACCCCGCGGCGAGTACTTGAGGGCGTTGTCGATCAGGTTGAGGAGCGCGTAGCGCAGCATGCGGTGGTCGGCCTCCAGGGGCGGCACGCCGTCGGCGCTCTGCACGACCACCCGCTGCTCCGCGTGGGCACCGACGATGTCGAGGGCGTCCGCCGTCACGTCGGCGAGGTCGCACTTGGCGAGATCCTGGGTCCACACCGACACATCGAAGCGGTCGCGGGTCTGCACGAGTTCGAGCAGGCCGTTCATCCGCTCCACCGCCCGCGCGATGCGGCCGAAGCGGTTGAGCCGCTCCGGCGTGGCGTCCTCGTCGAGCAGGCGCAGGGACTGCACCGATGCGTCGATGATCGCCAGCGGCGTGCGGAACTCGTGGGCCATCATCGACAGCAGGTGGCGCTGGTCTTCGAAGGCCCGGCGGTCGCGATCACTCGCCGCCTCCGCCTCCCGGGCCCGGCGCTCGGCCTCGGCCCGCTTCAGCTCCACCGCCCGCCGGCGCCCCTGGAAGGCGCACAGGGTCAGCACGGTCAGGGCCGCCAGCAGCAGGAACAGCCCCCCGCCGACGACCAGCCCCTCGGTGAGCGCCCCCCCCGCGGCGGCGGCCTCGCCGGCGTGACAGGGCCCGGCCAAACCCAGCGCGGCGGGCAGGAGACACCCGCCCGGCAGGCGACGGGCAGGCGGCACGGCACGGGGCAACGGGGACGATGGGGCTACAGACATGGCTCGATGGTAGCAAACTTGTTAAATACGTTAAAAATATCACGCAATATCGCGCCGTTTTGTGCTTCTCGAGCCCTCCTCCGCCGGCGCTCACCCGGGGGTGGCGGTGACGCTGGCGCGGGGGGTGCGGGCCCGCCGCTCGCGCTCCTCGTGGAGGGCGCGGGCCTGCATGCTCTCGTGCACGAAGTCGATGTGGCGGCGCACGGCGGCCCGGGCGGCGGCCGGGTCGCGCCGGCGGATGCCGTCCCAGATGGCCTGGTGCTGGCCCTGCAGGTCGAGCCAGTTGCTCGCCTGGCCGCGCAGGTGGCGCAGATTGCGGTCGATGTGGTCGTTGATGACCCGGAACAGGCTGGCCGTGAGGTGGCCGAACATCACGTTGTGGGCGGCCTCGGCGATCGCCTGGTGGAAGGAGAGGTCCGCATCCACCTGCTGGGCCAGCACCTCCGGCGAAGTGCCCTCGGCGAAGACGGCCTCCAGGCGCTCGAAGGCGGCGCCGATGCGCAGCAGGTCGGCCTCGGTGGCCCGGCTGGCGGCGAGGGCCGCGGCCTCGCATTCGAGCATCCCGCGGAATTCGAGCAGGTCCGCCTGGATGTCGGGGTGCTGGCGGAGCATCTCCTGCCAGGGGTCGGTGAAGCCGGCATCGAGGCGATCGGTGACGTAGGTGCCGCCGCCCTGGCGGCTGTGCAGCAGGCCCTTTGAAACCAGCTTCTGGATCGCCTCGCGGAGGGACGGCCGCGACACGCCCAGCTCGGCGGCCAGCTCGCGTTCAGGCTGCAGGCGGTCGCCGGGCTTGAGGGCGCCATCCAGGATGCGGCGCTCGAGTTCGTGGGCGATGGTGTCGGAGAGGCGCGGGACTGCGAGCTTGCCGGTGGCCATGGGCGGGGTCTCTCAATTGGTCTGACCAAAATTCTACTTTCAGCGTCCGCATCAGGACAAGCCGGGCGGGCGCTCGCGCTAACGGTTTACCCGTAGAACGCCATCAAATCAAAGTTTTGATGCGCTCATAAGATTGACTTCTCGCCGACCCGCGGGTAGATTTTCGCTCCATCGGATTGGTTGGTATTACCAATTTACCGTAAATCATGACCAGATCGCAGACCGCCGCGGCGACGGAGCACCCGACGCCCGCCGGCAGGACAGGAGGAGACATGAGCAGCCACATGCCGGGCACGCCCACGCGCAGCTATCCGCCCCGCCCCGAGGCGGTGTACTTTTATGCCACCTGCCTGGTGGACATGTTCGTGCCCGAGGCCGGCATGGACGCCATCACCCTCCTGGAGCGCGAAGGCATCCGGGTGATCTTCCCCGACAACCAGACCTGCTGCGGCCAGCCGGCCTTCACCAGCGGCTTCCCCGACGAAGCCCGCCGGGTGGTGGCGTCGCAGCTCGACCTGTTTCCCGGCGACTATCCCATCGTGGTGCCGTCCGGCTCCTGCGGCGGGATGATCCGCTGGCACTGGGAGAAGGTGGTCGGCGCCGACCCGGCCCTCAAGGCCCGGGCTGCGGCGATCGCCGCGCGCACCTTCGAGCTCGCCGAGTTCCTGCTGCACGTGGTCGGCTTCAACCGCAAGGACGAAGGCCCGGCCACCACCGTCACGCTGCACACCTCGTGCTCCGCGCGGCGTGAGATGGGCACCCACCTGGTCGGCCGCGAACTGCTGGCCCGCCTCGGCAACGTGACCCTCGCCCACCACGACCACGAATCGGAATGCTGCGGCTTCGGCGGCACCTTCTCGCTCAAGCACCCCGACGTCTCCACCGCGATGGTCAGCGACAAGGTGGCCGCGCTGAAGGCCACCGGCGCCAGCCAGCTGGTCACCGCCGACTGCGGCTGCATGCTCAACATCACCCAGCGCGCCGCCCGCGAAGACCAGGACGCAGGCCGCAGCAAGCCTTCGCTGCCCGGCGAGCACCTGGCCACCTTCCTGCTGCGTCGCACTGGCGGTAGCCCGGCGGGGGACCAGCAATGAGCGCCCGCGACCGCATCCTCACCAAACTGCGCGGCAGCCAGCCGGCCCAGCCGGACCCCCTGCCCGACCTCGCCGCCCACTACGCGCCCCGCGCCCGTGGCGAAGCCAAAGCCGCGCGCCTGGCCCGCTTCCGCACCGGCATCGAGGGCTTTCACGCCGAAGTGCATGTGAGCAGCGAGGCCGACTGGCCGGCCCTGCTCGCCCGGTTGTGTGCCGACAAGCAGGTGGGCACCCTGATGTTCGGCGCCAACACTCCGGCCGGCCGGCGCCTGGCCGAGGCCGGTTGCGACGCCACCACGCTGCGCCCGTGGGCCGGCCAGTTCGAGGACATCAAGGCCGACCTGTTCCACCGGGTGGACGCCGGCTTCACCCAGGCCCGCGGCGCCATCGCCGAGACCGGCAGCCTGATCCTGTGGTCGTCCGCCGACGAGCCGCGCAGCCTGTCACTGGTGCCGCCGATCCACTTCGCGCTGCTCGACGCCGCCACCATTCACCCCACTTTCTACGACGCCCTGGTGAGCGAGAACTGGGCCGCCGGCCTGCCCACCAACGCGCTGCTGATCTCCGGCCCGTCGAAGACCGCCGACATCCAGCAGACCCTGGCCTACGGCGCCCACGGCCCCAAGGAGCTCGTCGTGCTGGTCATCAACGCCGAAGGAGACGCGCAATGAGCACCCAGGCCCAGAAGACCGCCGGCCAGCCCATCGCCTTCGTGTCGGCCCAGGCCCTGCGCGCGCGGATGCACGACGCGGTGAACGATGCCCACCTGCGCCAGAGCTTCCGCGGCGCGATGGACTTCCTGATGGCCAAGCGCGCCGCCCAGTTTCCCGACGCAGACGAGCTGGAATCGCTGCGCGCGCTGTCCGAAGCCATCCGCCAGTACAGCCTGTCCCGCCTCCCCGACCTGCTCGAACAGCTCGAGGCCAGCCTCACCCGCAACGGCGTGCAGGTGCATTGGGCCGAAACGCCGGACGAGGCCAACGCCATCATGCTCGCCATCGCCCGGCGCCACGCCGCGAAGCTCGTGGTCAAGGGCAAGTCGATGGTGAGCGAGGAGATCGAGTTCAACCACGCCATGGAAGCCGCCGGCGTGGGCGCGCTCGAATCCGACATGGGCGAATACATCGTCCAGCTGGCCGGCGAGAAGCCGTCCCACATCATCATGCCGGCGATCCACCAGACCAAGCAGCAGATCGCCAGGCTGTTTGCCGAGCACATCCCCGGCGTCGACTACACCGACAACGTGGACGCCCTCATCCAGATCGGCCGCCGGGTGCTGCGCGAGAAGTTCGAGGAAGCCGACATCGGCCTGTCGGGCGTCAACTTCGCGGTGGCCGAGACCGGCACCCTGTGCCTCGTCGAGAACGAAGGCAACGGGCGCATGTGCACCACCGTGCCCAAGGTGCACATCGCCATCACCGGCATCGAGAAGGTGGTCGAGAAGCTGGAACACGTGGCGCCGCTGTTCTCCATCCTCACCCGCTCGGCCACCGGGCAGGCGGTGTCGACCTACTTCAACATGATCTCCGGCCCGCGCCGGGGCGGCGACCGGGACGGCCCCGAGGAGGTGCACCTGGTGCTCCTCGACAACGGCCGCAGCCAGGCCTACGCCGACGAGCAGCTGCGCAAGACCCTGCAGTGCATCCGCTGCGGCGCCTGCATGAACCACTGCCCGGTGTACACCCGCATCGGCGGCCACGCCTACGGCACCACCTACCCCGGCCCGATCGGCAAGATCGTCTCGCCCCACATGCTGGGCCTGGAGCAGACCCACCTGCTGCCCACCGCCTCCAGCCTGTGCGGCGCCTGCGGCGAGGTGTGCCCGGTGAAGATCCCCATCCCCGAGCTGCTGATCCGCCTGCGCGGCGAAGCGCAGAGCGCCCCCCACGCCAACCCGGCGATGGTCGGCCAGGGCGCCGGCCACGACCCGAAGGTCAGCCTGCTGTGGAAGCTGTGGGCGCGGCTCTACGCCCGCCCGGCCACCTATCGGGCCTTCAGCTGGCTGGCGACCCGCTTCCGTTTTCTCACCCCGAAGCAGCAGAGCGGCTGGACCGCCGCCCGCACGCCGCTCAAACCCGCTCCGCGAAGGCTGAGGGACATGGTCAAAGACCGAAGGTAGCGCCGCCTGGTGTAGGGGCGACTGAAGTCGCCCCTACATGCCCACCCCCCAAATTCAAACCTCATCCCTGACGGGAGGCCCCTCCGTGTCCGCTCTCATCGACGCCCTGCGCCAACGGCTGCCCGCCGAACGCGTGATCACCGACGAACTGCGCCGCCTCGCCTACGGCACCGACGGCAGCTTCTACCGCCTCGTGCCCGAGGTGGTCGCCGTGGTGGACGACGAAACCGAAGTCCGCGACGTGACCCGCATCGCCCGCGCCCACGGGCGGCCGGTCACCTTCCGCGCCGCCGGCACCAGCCTGTGCGGCCAGGCCGTCACCGACGGCGTGCTGGTGCTGCTCGGCGAAGGCTTCGCCACCTGCCACATCCCCGCCAGCGGCACCACGGTGCGGGTCGGCCCGGCCATCGTCGGCGCCGAGGTCAACCGGCGCCTCGCCCCGCTGGGCCGCAAGATCGGGCCGGACCCGGCCTCGATCAACGCCGCCAAGATCGGCGGGATGGCCGCCAACAACAGCTCCGGCATGTGCTGCGGCACCGCCCAGAACAGCTACAACACCCTCGCCGCGATCCGCGTGATGCTGGCTGACGGCACCCTGCTCGACACCGCCGACGCCGCCAGCGTGGCCGCCTTCAAGGCCAGCCACGGCGCCCTGCTGGACGGCCTCGCCGGGCTCGCCGCGCGGGTGCGCGCCGACGACGCCCTGGCCAGCCGCATCCGCAGCAAATACAAGATCAAGAACACCACCGGCTACAGCCTCAACGCCCTGGTGGACTACACCGACCCGGTGGACATCCTGGCCCACCTGATGATCGGCTCCGAGGGCACCCTCGGTTTCATCTCCCAGGTCACCTACCACACGGTGCCCGAGTACGCCCACAAGGCGAGCGCGCTGGCCTTCTTCCCCGACATGGTGAGCGCCTGCCGGGCGGTGGTCGGCCTCAAGGCACGGCCCGTGGACGCCGTCGAGCTGCTCGACCGCGCCTCCCTGCGTTGCGTGGCCGACAAGCCGGGCATGCCGCCGCAGCTCAAGACCCTGCCCGACGGCGTCACCGCGCTGCTCATCGAGACCCGCGCCCCCGGCGCCCCCGAGCTGCAGGCGCGCATCGCGGCGGTGCTGGCAGAGCTGCACGCCCACCCGCTCATCGAGGCCCCCGGCTTCACCACCGACCCGGCCGAGATCGAGCGCCTGTGGAACGTCCGCAAGGGCACCTTCCCGGCCGTCGGCGCGGTACGCAAGCCCGGCACCACGGTGATCATCGAGGACGTGGCGGTCGCCGTGCCCGACCTCGCCGCCGCCTGCCTCGACCTGCAGCGCCTGTTCGCGAAGCACGGCTACCACGAGGCGATCATCTTCGGCCACGCGCTGGAGGGCAACGTGCACTTCGTGTTCACCCAGGACTTCGGCATCGAGGCGGAAGTCGCCCGCTACGCGGCCTTCATGGACGAGCTGTGCACGGTGCTGGTCGAAAAGTACGACGCCTCCCTGAAGGCCGAGCACGGCACCGGCCGCAACATGGCCCCCTTCGTCGAGCTCGAATGGGGCGCCCAGGCCTACGGGCTGATGAAGGAGATCAAGCAGCTCTTCGACCCCGACGGCCTGCTCAACCCCGGCGTGATCATCAACGACGACCCCGCCGCCCACCTCAAGCACCTCAAGCCGATGCCCGCCGCCGGCCAGCTCTACGCGCCGGTGGACCGCTGCATCGAGTGCGGCTTCTGCGAACCCCAGTGCCCGTCCCACGGCCTCACCCTGTCGCCCCGCCAGCGCATCGTCGGCTGGCGCGAGCTGTCGCGCCGGGAGGCCGCCGGCGAGGCTCCCGGCAAGCTCGGCGAGGACTACCTCTACATGGGCCTCGACACCTGCGCCACGTGCGGGCTGTGCTCCACCGCCTGCCCGGTGGGCATCGAGACCGGAGCCCTCACCCGCGCGGTGCGCGGCGAGCGGCTCTCCAGCGTCGCGCGCAGCCTCGGTCGCGTCGCCGCCAACCACTTCGGCGCCACCCAGGCCCTCGCCCGCACCGCCCTCAAGGCCGGCCACCTGGCCGAGGCCATCGTCGGCCCCTCGGCCCTCGGGCGGCTCACCGGCGGCGCCTGGAAGGCCGGCATGCCGCGCCCACAGCCTCTGGGTTCACCAAGCCGCGCCCCCCGTGGCAGCGGCGACAAGGTGGTGTATTTCCCCACCTGCGCCGGGCGCATGTTCGGCGCCGACACGCCCGAGCAGGCCCTGTCGGCCACCGTCATCCGCGTGCTGGAGCGGGCCGGCTACGCGCCCATCGTGCCGGAGGGCGCAAGCAGCCTGTGCTGCGGCCAGTCCTTCGCCAGCAAGGGCCTCGCCGACGACGCCGACCGCAAGTCGGCCGAGCTCGAGGCCGCCCTGCTGCGGGCCAGCGACAACGGCAGATACCCGGTGATCCTCGACGCCAGCGCCTGCAGCCTGCGCATGAAGACCTTCCTCGCCGGGCGCCTCACGGTGCTCGACCTCGTCGAGTTCGCCCACGACGCGCTGCTGCCGCGCCTGATGCTCCACAAGAAGACCGACCCGGTGCTGGTGCACCTCAACTGCTCGGCCCGCCGGATGGGCTTCGAGGCCAAGCTCAGGCAGCTCGCCGCGGCCTGCGCCAACGAGGTGGTGCTGCCCGCCGAGGTGAAGTGCTGCGGCTTCGGCGGCGACCGCGGCTTCGTGGTGCCCGAGCTCAACGCCTACGCCCTGCGCAAGCTCCACGCCGAGGTGCCCGCCGGCTGCTGCGGCGGCTACTCCAGCAACCAGACCTGCGAGATCGGCCTCACCCACGCCACCGGCCTGCCCTACCGCTCCATCGTGCATCTGCTCGACGAATGCAGCGCCGAGGCGGCCCGGCTGGCCACCTGCTGACCCCCCGCCCGCCAGGCACACACCTGGCCCGCGGGCCTGCGCCCCCCTTTCCCACCGCCCCCACACCCGCAACACCGCGCATTCACCAAAGGAGGAAACACCGAATGCAACCCTGGATGCAGATTTACGACCCGCTCGGCAACCTCTGGTTGTCCTCGCTGGTCGCCGCCCTGCCGATCATCTTCTTCTTCGTCGCGCTGGCCGTGCTGCGCATGAAGGGGCACGTGGCCGGCACCATCACGGTGGCCATCGCGCTGGCCGTCGCCATCTTCTTCTACAAGATGCCCGTCGAGATGGCTCTCGCCTCGGCCGGCTACGGCTTCCTGTACGGCCTGTGGCCGATCGCCTGGATCATCATCGCGGCGGTGTTCCTCTACAAGATCACCGTCAAGACCGGGCAGTTCGACATCATCCGCGCCTCGGTGGTGTCGATCACCGACGACCAGCGCCTGCAGATGCTGCTGGTCGGCTTCTCGTTCGGCGCCTTCCTGGAGGGCGCGGCCGGTTTCGGCGCGCCGGTGGCGATCACCGCCGCGCTGCTGGTGGGCCTGGGCTTCAACCCGCTCTACGCCGCCGGCCTGTGCCTGATCGCCAACACCGCCCCGGTGGCCTTCGGCGCGATGGGCATCCCCATCATCGTCGGTGGCCAGGTGACCGGCATCGACCCCTTCAAGATCGGCCAGATGGCCGGCCGCCAGCTGCCGCTGCTGTCGGTGATCGTGCCCTTCTGGCTGGTCGCCATGATGGACGGCTGGCGCGGCATCAAGGAGACCTGGCCGGCGATCCTGGTGGCCGGCCTGAGCTTCGCCATCACCCAGTTCTTCACCGCCAACTACATCGGGCCCGAGCTGCCGGACATCACTTCGGCGCTGGTCAGCCTGATCTGCCTGACGG
Source organism: Zoogloea sp. (assembly GCF_041908905.1). Classification (GTDB taxonomy): domain Bacteria; phylum Pseudomonadota; class Gammaproteobacteria; order Burkholderiales; family Rhodocyclaceae; genus Zoogloea. The sequence goes on along the minus strand of NZ_JAYREK010000006.1, from coordinate 89,193 downwards.
TCTTCCTGAAGAACTGGAAGCCCAAGCGCATCTTCCGCTTCGACAACCAGCACCACGCCGAAGTGGGCGAGGACAGCCACCACAGCTTCGGCCAGATCATCAAGGCCTGGTCGCCCTTCGTGATCCTGACCGTCATGGTCACCATCTGGAGCCTCAAGCCCTTCAAGGCGCTGTTCGCCAAGGACGGCCCGCTGTATTCGCTGGTGTTCCAGTTCCCGGTGCCGATGCTCGACAAGCTGGTCATCAAGATGGAGCCCATCGTCGCCAAGGCCACCCCCTACGCCGCGGTGTACAAGCTCGACATCCTGTCGGCCACCGGCACCGCGATCTTCATCGCCGCCATCATCAGCATGGTCGTGCTGGGCATGCGCTCCAGCGACGCCGCCAAGGCCCTCAAGGAGACGGTGGTCGAGCTGAAGCGCCCGATCTACTCCATCGGCATGGTGCTGGCCTTCGCCTTCGTGGCCAACTACTCGGGCCTGTCGGCCACCCTGGCCCTGCTGCTGGCCGGCACCGGCGCGCTGTTCCCGTTCTTCAGCCCCTTCCTGGGCTGGCTGGGCGTGTTCCTGACCGGCTCCGACACCTCATCCAATGCGCTGTTCTGCTCGCTGCAGGCCACCACCGCGCACCAGGTCGGCGTCTCCGACACCCTGCTGGTGGCGGCCAACACCACCGGCGGCGTCACCGGCAAGATGATCTCGCCGCAGTCCATCGCGGTGGCCTGCGCGGCGGTCGGCCTGGTGGGCAAGGAGTCCGACCTGTTCCGCTTCACCGTCAAGCACAGCCTGCTGTTCGCCGGCATGGTCGGCATCATCACCACCCTGCAGGCCTACGTGTTCACCTGGATGATCCCCTGATCACCCGCAACGCTTCTTCAGCACCGGGGTGAGGCGCCCCGGGGGAGCCTTGACGGCGGCCGCGCAAACGGCCGCCGTTTTTTTTGCGCCCACCGCCCGCGGGTGACGCATTTCCGCACACCGGCGGCACACCGAGGCTTGCGGAACGCGGGTGGCTTGCGCCAGTCTACCGCGCGTTTATCCAAAGGATTGCAGCACCCGGGCAAACACGCGCGCTGTCACCATGCCACTCTCAGAATCACCTCGCCTGCTCCTCAACTGCGTCGATCTGCTCCTCGACGCGGTTTTCCTCATCAGCGCCGACGGGCGCATCCGCTACGTCAATGCGGCCTGCGAACCCATCTTCGGCTACACGCCGGACGAGCTGATCGGCCAGCCGCTGTTCGACCTCGTGCTGCCCGAAGACCGCGCCCGGACCCTCGAAGAGGCCGCGCTGATCATGGCCGGCCAGCCGCGGGTCGGCTTCGTGAACCGCTACCGGCGCAAGGATGGCCGCCCGGTGCGTGTGATGTGGTCGGCCCGCTGGTCCGCGGCCGACCAGCTGCGCATCGGCGTCGCCCGGGACGTCACCGAACAGCACCACTCCCAGGACCTGCAGGCCGCCACCTACGCGGTCTCCGAGGCTGCCCACCACGCCAGCGACCTCGACACCCTGTTCCCGACCATCCACGACATCATCGCCCGGCTGGTGCCGGTGGCCGGCCTCGTCGTGGCCACCTGCGACGGCAAGGGGGCCGGCGTCCACCTCGCCTACGGGCGGGACCACCACGGGGCGCCGCTCACCGTCGACGAGCGGCTGGCGCGGGAGCACTGCCATGAAGTCATCGCGAGCAGCCAGACCCAGCAGCTGCCCGACTCCGCCCTCACCCCGCCGGAGACCGCCGGAGCGGGCGTGTTCTGGCTCGTCGTCCCGCTCATGGACGAGGCCGACCCGATCGGCGCGCTGCTGCTCAAGGCCCACCCGGGCACGGCGTTCTCGGACAAGGACCGGGAACTGCTCGGCTTCGTGTCGGCCCAGGTCGCCACCGCCATCGAACGCAGCCGGCTGAAGGCCGAGCTCCTGCGCGCGGCCCGCTACGACGAACTCACCGGCCTGCCCAACCGGCGCCTCTTCCACGACCGCATCGACACCGCCCTCGCCCGCAGCCGGCGCCGCCAAGGGCGGATGGCCCTGCTCTACATCGACCTCGACGACTTCAAGGGCGTCAACGACACCCTCGGCCACGCCGCGGGCGACCGCCTGCTGCAGGAGATCGGCCGCCGCCTGGAGCGCTGCGTGCGCCGGGCCGACACCGTGGCGCGGCTGGGCGGCGACGAGTTCGTGGTGATCCTGGAGGACATCCACGGCCCCCAGGACGCCGCCGCCGTGGCCGACAAGATCCACCACAGCCTGCGCCAGCCCTTCGCCATCGCCGACCACACCCTGCACGCCCGGGCCAGCATCGGCGTCGCCATCCACCCCGAAGACGGGGACGACGCCGACAGCCTCATCAAGCACGCCGACCGGCGCATGTACCGCGACAAGGCCCGGGGCTAGGCCGCAAGCCTCGCCAGGGCCTCCTCCACCTCGACAAACGACGGCCGCCGGGCCGGCTCGGGGGCCTGGCAGCGGCGGGCCAATGCGCCCAGCGCGGCGCCCGGGTCGGGCGGGCAACGCTCGGCCAGCTCCTCCAGCAGGCAGCCGAAGGCGCGCAGCTCGACGCGCTCCAGCGCCGCCGCCAGCCGCGACGCGCCCGGCGGCACGAAGGAGGCCGCGCCGAAATCCCCCAGCAGCACCCGGCCGTCCGGGTGGTACAGGATGTTGTGGGCGTAGAGGTCGCCATGGTTGATCCCGCGGGCGTGGAGCTGGCGCGCCGCCGAGGCGATGCCGCGGGCGATTCCCAGCGCCTGGGCCGCGCCGAGGCGGGTGCCGGGGGCATACACGTCGCGGGTGCACGACGCCAGGCTGGGCGGCCCGGCGAGGCTGCGGAAGGCCGGCTCGACGAGCGCCATCACCAGCCCGTCGCGCCCCTCCGGGTGGCCGGCCAGCCGGCCGAGGATGGGGATCAGGCTGAGATGGGCGCCGGCGCCCAGGCAGGCGGCCATCTCGTCCTCGGGCAGGCCGTCGCTGGTGACCGCGCCCTTGAAGAGCTTCACCGCCACCTCGCGCCGCTCACCGCCGTCATGCCACAGCGCCCGGTGGATCACCCCGGAGGCGCCCTGCCCCAGCACCTCGCCGATCTCCAGCGCATCCCACGCAAACGGGTGGCTGCGCCCCTCCCGCTGGCGGTCCGCCTCCACCGCTGCGCAGAAGGGGTTGCCGGCGTAGGCCAGCCACGCCAGGCGCGGCAGCGCCGGCAGCCAGCCGGGCAAGGCGTCGAGGCGGTTGGCGGCGATGCGCACCAGCTCCAGCCCGGTGCAGCCCGCCATCTCGGGGGGCAGGCTGGCCAGCCGGTTGCCGGCCAGGGCCAGCTTCTGCAGGCGGCTGCAGCGGCCGATGGCGGCGGGCAGCGCCTCGATGCGGTTCTCGGTGAGGATCAGCCAGCGCAGCCCCGCCGGCAGCGCGGCCTCAGGCACGGTGTGGATGCCGCAGCCGCGAAAGCCGATCATCTCCAGCCGGGGGCAGGCGCCGAGCACTTCGGGCAGGGCCTCGAAGGGGCTGCCCGAGCAGAACAGGATGCGCAGCCGGCCCAGGCGCGGCAGGTCGTCGGGCAGTTGGGTGAGGGCGTTGCCGGCGAGGTCGAGCACCTCCAGCGTGTCGGCCAGGGTGAAGATCTCCGGCGGGAACTCGGTGAGGCCGGCGGCGAGCTTGAGGTGGCGGGCGCCCGCCAGGCGTCCGGCCCGCAGGTCTTCGCGGGAAGGCAGGGGGGGGTGGGGGCGGGAAAACCCGCGATGCTAGCCGGAAACCCCGCCCGCCTCCATGGCGGCGTGCCCCGCGCCGGTGCGCCGGGAGCGCCCGCTCAGGCCGGCGCCGGCGGCCAGCGCGGATCGGCCGCGGGCAGGTGCTCGCGGATGCCCGCCTCCACCTGCCCGGCAGCTTCCAGCGCGTCGGCCAGGGCCGTGACCCGCGCCCACACGGCCGACTCGCGCAGCGCAGCCTCGGCGAGCAGGGCCAGGCGCCCGAGTTCGTCCGGGTCGCCGAGCAGGCTGGCCAGCCCCCGGGCCCTGACGATGTCCCCCGCGTCGCTGTCCGCCCGGATCCCCACGGCCCCGCCCCGGCACAGCTGCTCGGCCAGCGGCCCGGCGAGCAGACCAGCCAGCTGGGCGCGGATGTCCCGTCGCTGGCGCGGGCCCAGGGCCTCGACGATGGCCCGGCCTTCGGCGCTTTCCAGCACGCGGGCGTAGCCGCTGCCGTCGGGGCACAGGGCGCCCTCGCTCATCAGCCAGCGCAGCAGCTGGCGGGGCAGCACGAGCTCGGCCTTCACGCACAGGCCCCACAGGTCGGAGCAGGTGCGTCCGTTTCCGCTCGGGGTGCGCCACTCCCCGGCGCCCTCCGGTGCCACCGCGACCCGCGACACCGCCACGCCGCCGAGGGCAAAGACCACCGCGTGGCCGGCCTCGTGGAAACACACTTCCCGGCGCTGCACCCTGTCCAGCCCGCGCATCCTCACTCCCCTGTTGCGTTGTCCGCCTCGTTATCTATGCTTGAAACAGGAACCGGCAGCAGCAGGCGCGAGCCGCCGCGAGTGTCACTACCCGCCCCCATCCGGCGGCAACGGCGCCCTCGACGCGGCCCCCCCGGGCCTAGAAATAACGCAGCCGCGAGTTGCGCTCGAGGCGCTGGGCGAACTTCGGAAAATCCAGCCCGGTGCGCGCCCGCAGCGCCTTGGCCTGGGTGGCCACGTCGCGCCAGCGGGGGGCGAAGGCCGGGTTCTTGAAGGCGAGCACGATGTCGTTGCCGTCGGGCAGCGACAGGCTGAGCACCCGATCGTCGAAGACCTCGCCGATCATCGCCAGGTGCTCGACCCGGTCGGCCCCCTCGCCGGCGAGGTTGGCCACCATGATGCCGCGGCCGGCCAGCGCGCGGAGCACGCTCTCGTAGAAATCGACGGAGCTCACCGAGCCGGCCAGGCCATGCCGGTCGAAGGCATCCATCATGATCACGTCGGGCTTCTCGCCCGTGGCGCTCAGGGCCTGTACGTGCGCGGCGCCGTCGCCCTCGATCACCGCCAGCCGCGGGCCGTCGGGCGGCAGCTCGAACTCGTCGCGGAAGGCGATCACGTCCGGGTCGATCTCGACCACCGTGATGCGCGCCGACCCCACGTGGCGCCAGCAGAACTTGGCCAGCGAGCCGCCCCCCAGCCCGAGCATGAAGATGTGCTGCGGCCGCGCCAGGAACAGCAGGAAGCTCATCATCGCCTGGGTGTAGTCCAGCTCGAGGGCGAAGGGATCCTTCAGGCTCATCGTGCTCTGGATCAGCGACAGCGAGAAATGCAGCGTGCGGGTGCTGCCGTCGTCGATCACGAAGGGCCGGTCGTATTCGCCCGAGACCACCTGGCGCAGCACGTCCCGGGTATCGCAATCGGCCGGCTCGAGCAGTCGGATGGTGTCGGAGTCCGAGAAAAACGGGCTGGGCAGCACGAGGACGGAGGCGGCTTGGGGGCGGGGCACGGGCGGTTCCCGGAAGGGCTGGCGACGGCGGAGGCCGGATTGTACGCCCGGCCCCGGCGCGGCGCGACCCGCCGGACGCCCCCGTATACCGCTAAAGTTTTCAGCCCGCGGGCCGTTACCGCTAGAGCCGATGCGTTATGCCAGACCGGCGGCGGCACGGACACTCCCTCGCGACGGACGACACGAACATGACGATCAAACAACGACTTCTGCTCCTCGTCGGAGCGGCCCTCATCAGTCTGGCAGCCCTCAGCGCCATCAATTACAACCAGATGAGCAAGGTGTACGACGCAGCCAACTGGGGCAACGTGAACGTCGTGCCTAGCATGGAAGCCCTGAACACCATCACCCTGGATTTCGGACGCCTGCGGGTGTGGACCTTCCGGCACATCCTCGCCTCCGACCCGGCAGAGCATGCGGCCGCCGAAAAGACCATCCAGGAATCGCGCGCACGGATCGAGAAGGCCTTCAACGACTACGAGGCCTATGTCGCCGATGCCGAAGACAAGCGCCTGCTGGAAGCGGAACGCAAGACGATGGCCGAGTACACCAAGGCCGTCGACGCGATGCTCGCCGTGTCCCGTGCCGGCAAGACCGAGGAGGCCAAGCTGCTGACCAAGCAGCAGATCGGCCCGCTGGCCGTCGCCTTCATCGACGGGATCACCGCCCACATGCAGTACAACAAGACCATCGGCACGAAAGCCGCCGAGGAAGGCGCCGCCGCCAAGGACTCCGCCACCCTGGTCTCCATCGCCATCCTGATCGCCACCGCGGCCGTGCTGGGGATCTTCAGCTTCATCACGATCCGCGGCATCAGCGCCCGCCTCGGTGACGCCAACACCCTCGCCGAGCGCATCGCCGGCGGCGACCTGCGCGGCGGCACGGCCAGCGGCACGGCCAGCGACGAGATCGGCCATCTGCTCGACGCCCTCGACCGGATGCGCGGCCAGCTGGCCAGCACCATCAGCGAGGTGGTGGCATGCTCGAACAACGTGGCCAGCTCCGCTGCAGAGCTGTCGGCCTCCGCCCAGCAGGTCTCGGTGAGCAGCGCCCAGCAATCCAGCTCGACGGCCGCCGCCGCCGCCGCCGTCGAGGAGCTCACGGTGAGCATCGATCACGTGGGCAGCAGCGCCGACGAAGCCAACCGCCAGGCCGCCGAAGCCGGCAGCCAGGCCATCGACAGCGGCAAGGGGGTCGATGCGGCCGCCGAGAAGATCGGCCAGGTGTCCCAGCAGGTCGAGAACACCGCCGGGCAGATCCAGACCCTCTCCGAGCAGGTCCGCCAGATCGACCGGATCACCGTGGTGATCCGCGAGGTGGCCGACCAGACCAACCTGCTCGCCCTCAACGCCGCCATCGCGGCGGCGCGCGCCGGCGAACAGGGCCGCGGATTCGCCGTGGTGGCCGACGAGGTGCGCAAGCTCGCCGAACGCACCACCAGCTCGGTGCAGGAAATCAGCACCGTGATCAGCACCATCCAGCAGGGCGCCGAGGCGGCGGTGGGCAGCATGCAGTCGAGCCGCGCGCTGGTCGGCGAGGTCGTCGAGGCGGCCAACAAGGCCAGCGCGTCGATGGGCGGCATCTGCGACTCCGCCCACACCATGCAGATCACCATCGAGAACATCACCGACGCCCTGCGCGAGCAGCGCGGCGCCTCCACCGAACTGGCCCGCAACGTCGAGGCCATCGCCCAGATGTCCGAGGAGAACTCCGTCGCCGTCGCCTCGGTGGCCGGCACCGCCCGCAACCTGGTGGGGGTCTCCGACACCCTGCGCGCCAGCGTCGCCAGCTTCCGGGTGTGAGCCCCGCCTCCCCGGGCCCCGGCGGGCCCGGGGCTGCCGCCCCTGCGACACCATGACGCACCATTTTGGTGCGTTTTTTTACGCCAGGTCAAACCCGGCGGCGGGCTGGACATTTAAGGTAGCGCCCACTTGCAACCAGGGAGCTACCCATGAACCATCGCACGTCGCCGCAATGCCCGTCCCGACACCCCGCGCTGCGGCCCCTCGCCATCGTCGCCGCCATCGCCAGCGCCTCCGCGGCCTTCGCCCAGGAGGCCACGCCCCTCGGCCAGGTCGTCGTCACCGCCCCGGCGATGGAGGCGCCGCTCACCGTCACCACCGACCCCCGCGCCCCGCGCCAGCCGGTGCCCGCCCATGACGGCGCCGACTACCTCAAGAACATCGCCGGCTTCTCGGTGATCCGCAAGGGCGGCACCGACGGCGACCCGGTGTTCCGCGGCATGGCGGCGTCGCGCCTGGGCATCCTGCTCGACGGCGAGATGATCCTCGGCGGCTGCGGCATGCGCATGGACCCGCCCACCGCCTACGTCTTCCCCGAGGCCTTCGACAGGATCACCGTGCTGAAGGGCCCGCAGACCGTCAAGTACGGCCCCGGCAACAGCGCCGGCGTGGTGCTCTTCGAGCGCAGCCCCAAGGTTCGCACCGGCTTCTCCAGCTATCTCGAGGCCAGCCTGCTGGGGGGCAGCTTCGGCCGCAACGACCAGGTGCTCGAAGCCGGCGTCGGCAACGAAAGGTATTACGCCGAGATCACCGGCACCCACTCCCACGCCCAGGACTACCGCGACGGCGCCGGCCGCCAGGTGCATTCGGCCTACGACCGCTGGAGCACCAGCGGCGCCATCGGCCTGACCCCCGACCAGGACACCCGCCTCGAACTCACCTTTGCCAAGAGCGACGGCCAGGCCGCCTACGCCGACCGCACGATGGACGGCGTCAAGTTCGACCGCAGCAACGTCGGCCTCAAGCTCGAGAAATCCCGCATCAGCCCGCTCGTCGCCAAGCTGCAGGCGCAGGTCTACTACAACTACGTGGACCACGTGATGGACAACTACAGCCTGCGCGCGCAGCCAGACATGAAGATGGTCAACAACCCCGACCGCGAGACCCGCGGCGGCCGCGTCGCCGCCACGCTGGACCTCTCGCCGCGCACCAGCCTCGAGACCGGCATCGACTTCCAGACCAACGAGCACACCCTGCGCAAGGCCAGCGGCGCCGCCGTGGCCGGCTACGACAGCCTGGCCCGCAGCCCCGACATGCGCTTCTACAGCTGGGGCGTGTTCGGCGAACTCGCCCACGAGCTCGACGCCGCCAACCGCCTGATCGGCGGCCTGCGGGTGGACTTCAGCAAGGCCCAGGACCAGCGCAGCGGCCGCAGCACCTCCGGCATCACCGACAACGACACCCTCAAGGCCGGCTTCCTGCGCTGGGAGAACGCCCTCGCCCCGACCACCACCGTCTACGCCGGCCTCGGCCACAGCGAGCGTGCCGCCGACTACTGGGAACGCACCAAGTCGCCGGCGGCCACCTCGATGACCGTGCTCGGCAGCGCCAGCACCTTCCTGGTCAAGCCCGAGAAGACCACCCAGCTCGACGCCGGCACGATCTACGCCGCCGGCCCGCTGCGGGCCTCCGTGTCGGCCTTCTACGCCAGGCACAACGACTTCATCCAGATCCGCCAGATCAACACCTTCGCCACCGACGCCCTCAACATCGACGCCACCACCTACGGCGCCGAGGCCGACGTGAGCTACGCCCTGGGCCGCTTCTGGAAGACCTACGGCACCCTGGCGTGGACCCACGGCGAGAACGACAGCACCGGCAAGCCCCTGTCGCAGATCGCCCCGCTGGAGGCGCGCCTCGGCGGCGGCTACGACGACAAGGTGTGGAGCGCCGGCGCCCTGCTCCGCCTCGTCCAGGGCCAGAAACGCTACGACACCGACTACGGCAACATCGTCGGCCAGGACATCGGCGCCTCGTCGGGCTTCGCGATCATGTCGCTCAACGCCGGCTGGCGGCCGAAAAAGGGCACGCTGATCTCCGCCGGCGTGGACAACCTCTTCGACAAGACCTACGCCGAGTTCATCAGCCGCAGCGGCGCCAGCATCGGCGGCTTCACCCAGACCACCCGGGTCAACGAGCCCGGCCGCACCCTCTGGCTGAAGGCCAACATCGCGCTGTAAGGCGCGCCCAGCGGGGGCGGCCGGCGCAGCCGCCCCCTGCCCGACCCGCACTTTTGGGCTAGCATTGCGACGACCGCCGCCGGCACGACAACCGGAGCCGGCGGCGCGGCCCGAGCCGCCCTCCCCTGCGCCTGCCACCGAACCGGAGCCCCATGCAACGCCTCGCCCCCCTCTTCGCCTCCCTGCTGTTCGCGCTGCCCGCCCACGCGGGAGAAGTCTCCGTGGCGGTCGCCGCCAATTTCACCGCGCCGATGCAGAAGATCGCCGCCGAATTCGAAAAGGACACCGGCCACCGGGCCCAGCTGGCCTTCGGCGCGACCGGCAAGTTCTACGCCCAGATCGCCCACGGCGCGCCCTTCGAGGTGCTGCTCGCCGCCGACGACGAAACCCCCGCCCGGCTCGAGCACGAGCAGCTCGCCGCCCCCGCCACCCGCTTCACCTACGCCATCGGCAAGCTGGTGCTGTGGTCACCCCGGGAAGGCTACGTGGACGACCGCGGCGAAGTCCTGACGAAGGGTGATTTCAAGCACCTCGCGATCGCCAACCCCAGGACCGCCCCCTACGGCACGGCCGCCGTCGAGGCGATGCGCAAGCTCGGCGTGTTCGACGCCCTCCAGCCGCGCTTCGTGCAGGGCGAGAACATCGCCCAGGCCTACCAGTTCGTCGCCACCGGCAACGCCGAGCTGGGCTTCGTGGCCCTGTCCCAGGTGCTGAAGGACGGCAAGCTCGCGTCCGGGTCGGCCTGGCCGGTGCCCGCCAGCCTGCACGCCCCGATCCGCCAGGACGCCGTCGCGCTCGCCCGGGGCCGCCACAACCCGGCCGTCCAGGCCCTGCTCGCCTACCTCAAGGGCGACAAGGCCCGGGCCATCATCAAGTCCTACGGCTACGATCTGTAGGCTCAGCCCATGACCGAGGCCGAACTCGCCGCGATCTGGCTCACCCTCCGGCTGGCCGGCACCGTCACCGCCCTGCTGCTGGTGATCGGCACGCCGATCGCCTGGTGGCTGGCCCGCACGCGTTCGCGCCTGAAGGGCATGGTCGGCGCGGTGGTGGCCCTGCCGCTGGTGCTGCCGCCCACCGTGCTGGGCTTCTACCTGCTCGTCGCGATGGGGCCGGACGGGCCGGTCGGCGGCCTCACCCAGGCCCTCGGCCTCGGCACCCTGCCGTTCACCTTCGCCGGGCTGGTGGTCGCCTCGGTGTTCTACTCGCTGCCCTTCGTGGTGCAGCCGTTGCAGAACGCCTTCGAGGCCATCGGCGAGCGGCCCCTCGAGGTCGCCGCCACCCTCCGCGCCAGTCCGTGGGACGCCTTCTGGTCGGTGGCCGTGCCGCTGGCGCGGCCGGGCTTCATCTCGGCGACGATCCTCGGCTTCGCCCACACCGTGGGCGAGTTCGGGGTGGTCCTGATGATAGGCGGCAACATCCCCGACAAGACCCGGGTCATCTCGGTGCTGATCTACGACCACGTGGAGGCCATGGAGTACGCCCAGGCCCACCTCCTGGCCGGCGGGATGGTGGTCTTCAGCTTCCTGGTGCTGCTGGCGCTGTACACCTTCAACCCGCAACCGTCGGGCGGGAGGCGGCCATGAGCGAGATCCGCGCCCGCTTCCGCCTCGACCGGGGCAGCTTCGCGCTGGATGTGGACCTGACCCTCCCCGGCCAGGGCGTGACCGCCCTGTTCGGCCACTCCGGCTCGGGCAAGACCACCTGCCTGCGCGCCATGGCCGGCCTGGAGCGAGCCCCGGGCGGCTATCTCGCGGTGGGCGGCGAGGTGTGGCAGGACGACGCCAAGGGAGTGTTCCTGCCCACCCACCGGCGGCCCCTGGGCTACGTGTTCCAGGAGGCCAACCTGTTCGCCCACCTGTCGGTGCGGGCCAACCTGGCGTTTGGCCAGAAGCGCAGCCCCGGCAAGGCGCGGCTCGACGAGATCGCCGGGCTGCTGGGCATCGACGGCCTGCTCGACCGGCAGCCAGACAGCCTCAGCGGCGGCGAGCGCCAGCGCGTGGCCATCGCCCGGGCGCTGCTCACCTCGCCGCGCCTGCTGCTGATGGACGAGCCGCTGGCGGCCCTCGACCTCAAGCGCAAGCTGGAGATCCTGCCCTACCTCGAACGCCTGCACGACGAGCTGTCGATACCCATCATCTACGTGAGCCATGCCCCCGACGAGGTGGCCCGGCTGGCGGACCACCTGGTGCTGCTCCACGAGGGCCGGATGGTGGCCAGCGGCCCCCTCGGCGAGACCCTGGCCCGCGCCGACCTGCCGCCGGCCTTCGCCGACGACGCCGGGGTGGTCATCGAGACGGTGCTGGCCTGCCACGAAGCCGACGCCCTGTCGCGGCTCGACTTTGCCGGCGCCTGCCTGCGCGTCGGCCAACGCGCCGAGCCGCTGGGCAGCCGCCTGCGCTGCCGCGTGCATGCCCGCGACGTCAGCCTCGCCCTTGAGCCGCCCCGGGCGAGCAGCATCCTCAACAGCTTCGCCGCGACGGTGGCGGCGATCGCCCCCACCGATACGCCGGGGCACGTGCTCGTCCGCCTCGACGTCGGCCCGACCCCGCTGCTGGCCCGCATCACCCGGCGTTCGCAGCGGGAGCTGGACATCCAGCCGGGCCGCCAGGTGTGGGCCCAGGTCAAGGCGGTGGCGCTGCTGGCGTGAGCCGCTCCCCGGGGCGCGCCGGCCGGCGCGGCCGATAGGTTGCGGCTATTCGGATCAGGAAATCTTTCAACTGGCCGCGGGCGGGCCCGCTCTCCATACTTTGACCATGCCGTCCGGCCCCGCCTCCACCGCGCGGGGCGGCATCGCCAACCCATCGGTCAGACAGAGCACGCCGCCATGCGCCCCAGCCCCTGCTACCCCGCCACCGCCGCCATCGCCCCCCAGGCCGAGGGCCTGCTCGCCAGGGCCAGCCGCCACGGCCTGTTCGTGCTGGGGGGCCTGAGCTTCGCCACCGGCGCCCTCGGCCTGGTGGTGCCGCTGCTGCCCACCACGGTGTTCTGGATCATCGCCGCCTGGGCCTGGAGCCGGAGCTGCCCGCGCCTGCTCGGGCGCCTCTACGACCTGCCCGGCGCCGGCATCCACGTGCGCCGCTGGATGGAGGACGGCACGCTGACCCGCCGCGGCAAGTTCTTTGCCGTCAGCGGGCTGGCCTTCGGCCTGTCGATGACCATCCTCGCCCTCCACGAGCGCCCGCTGCTGCTGGCCGTCGCCGGCCTGCCGCAGCTCGCCGCCGCGTTCTACCTGGCGACCCGGCCGGAGAGCGAGGGCTGAGGGCAGAAGGCTGAGGGCTTCAGCGTCCCGCCAGCCAGACGTCGAGGCCCTGGGCGTTGAGCTCCACGTCCAGCGCCAGCACCCGGCGCACCTCGGCCGGCGGCAGCGTCCAGCCCTGGCGGGCGCCTTCCTCGTCCACCAGCTTCCACAGATCGGCCTCGATCAGCGCCTGGCGGGCCGCGCCAGCCTCGACGCCCGCGTGGCGCTCGGCGACGGCCACATGGGCGTCGATCAGGCGGTGCAGGTCGGCGGCGAGGCGCGGCACGTCGGTAACCTGGGCGTAGTGGGTGAGGTACATGGCCGCCGGCTGCTCGGCTTCCATGCGGCGGACGGAGTCGTGCATCGCCTCGGGCTCGAACTGAACCGGCGTGGTGGTCGGGAAGATGCTCGGCCGGCCGTCCACATCCAGCGCCCGGTAGGACAGCCCGAAGGTGTCGCCGGTGAAGAAGCCGCGGCTACGGGTGTCGAAGTAGCACACGTGATGGCGCGCATGGCCCGGGGTGTCGAAGACGCGGATCACCCGCCCGGCAAGGTCGAGCTCGAGACCGTCGGTGGCCTCGACGATGCGCTCGGCGGGCACCGGGATCAGCTCGCCGTAGAGCTCCCGGGCCCGCTCCGGCCCGTACACCGCCGAAACGCCGGCGAACAGCTTGGAGGGCTCGACCATGTGCCGCGCGCCGCGGGGGTGCACCACCAGCTTCGCGTTCGGGAAGGCCCGCATGAAGGCCCCCGCGCCGCCGGCGTGGTCGAGGTGGATGTGGGTCAGCAGCACGAAATCCACCGCCTCGGGCGACAGCCCGGTCGCGGCGAGGGCCTGCTCCACATGCACCAGCGCGTCGTTGTTGCCGGTATCCACCAGCGCGGCCCGGCCGCCCTCCTCGATCAGGTGGATCGCTGCCACGTCGGGGCCGTTGTAGCCCGACTCCACCGCATAGATGCCGTTACCGAAAGCTGTCAGACCCTGCATTGCCATCCTCCCTCATGTATTTGTAAAGGCCCGATTCTAGCCCGCCTTGAAGTGTACAGACGCCCGCCGGCCAGCAGGCTATAAATGAAGAAACGAAGAGGAGACACAATGCTGACCCTGGAAGACTGCATCGGGCTGTCCGGACTCGACGAAGAAGAGATCCTCGCCATCGCCGAGCACGAACACATCCCCGAAATGGCGGCCCTGGAGATGGGCAACTACCTGTGCCACACGCAGGCGGGCGAGCGGCGCATCCGGCGGATGATCGTGGACGACATCCACGCCGCCCGCGCGCGGGGCGACACCCGCCACGCCGCGGTGCTCAAGAGCGCCCTCGCGCACTACCTGTCCGAACACCCCCCGGGCCACGACAGCGACACGACCTGAGGCTGGCGGAGTCGCCAACGGAGGAGCAGATTGGCATAATCCGTCATCCTGTTCCGATTCGATTCGATTTTTCCATGGCGCTGATCCGCTGCAACAAATGCGGCCACGTGGCTGAAGTGGCCGCCGAACTCACGGGCACCCCAGTGGCCTGCCCCGCCTGCGGCAACGCGACGCCTGCCTACGACACCGTGCTCTTCGTGCGCAAGGTGCTGCAGCAGTATTTTGCCCTGCGCGACGAGCTGCAGCGCCTCCAGGCGGCCCAGCCGGGGGCGGTGGCGCCGGCGGCAACGGCGCCCTCCGCCGCGGCATCCGCAGCCCTCGACCTGCACAACACCGACCAGCTCGCCAGCGATGCCCAGCACGCGGCCATCCTCGACTGGTTCCAGCGCCGCCAGATCCAGGTGCGCACCAACCCGGACGCCGTCAACACCACCGGCTTCTTCGACGAGATCGCCGTCGAGATCGGCGACAACTACGCCCTCTACGGCGAGGTCGTCGACAAGATCCGCTGGGGCCAGCAGAAGGACGTGCCCAACTTCAGCCTCAAGTTCGCCGACCGCAGCCAGAAGGACGGCCAGGCCATCAACGCTTTCTGCAAGCGCCTCTACGACCACACCTTCCTGGCCAAGTATTACTACCAGAAGCCCGAGAAGATCGGCCGCGCCACCCTCCAGCCGGCGCCCAACATCCGCCGCTTCTTCGCCGGCGAGTGGCTCGAATGGTTCGCGCTGATGAAGCTGCTGGCCTTCTTCGGCGAACGGCGCCGGGCGGTGTCGTGCACCCGCAACCTGTCGGTGATCTTCCCCAACGAAGACCTCCACGAACTCGACGTCTTCTTTCTGGTGGATGGCGCCACACCCGTCTGCATCGAGTGCAAGACCGGCGAGTTCCGCCAGGAGATCGACAAATACCTGCGCCTCAAGAAGCGCCTGGACATCGACCGCAGCCAGTTCATCCTGTGCTGCACCGGGCTCTCCGACGAGCAGGCCGCCGGCCTGTCGGGGATGTACGAGCTCAGCTTCGTCAGCCCGGCCGGGCTCGTCCCGCATCTTGCCAAGCTGTTCTGACCTGACGGCCGGGCCGGAGTAAAATCCGCCCCCATGAACACCAGCCGCGCCCACGAAACCCTCTTCCACGTCTTCGGCTACACCGGCTTCCGCGGCCCGCAGGAGGCCATCGTCGAGCACGTGGCCGCCGGCGGCGACGCGCTGGTGCTGATGCCCACCGGCGGCGGCAAGTCATTGTGCTACCAGATCCCGGCGCTGCTGCGGCCGGGGGTGGCGATCGTCGTCTCGCCCCTCATCGCGCTGATGCAGGACCAGGTGAGCGCGCTCAAGGAGGTCGGCGTGGCGGCCGACTTCCTCAACTCCACCCTCAGCTTCGACCGGGCGATGGAGATCGAGCGGGCGATGCTGGCCGGCGCCCTCGACCTGCTCTACGTGGCCCCCGAGCGCCTCGTCACGCCGCGCTTCCTGGATCTGCTGGACCACCTGCATGAGGCTGGTCAGCTGGCGCTGTTCGCCATCGACGAGGCCCACTGCGTGTCCCAGTGGGGCCACGACTTCCGGCCCGAATACCTGCAGCTCTCCATCCTCCAGGAGCGCTACCCGCAGATCCCGCGGATCGCCCTCACCGCCACCGCCGACGCCCAGACCCGCCACGAGATCGCCGAGCGCCTGCGCCTGCAGGAGGCCCGCGAGTTCGTCTCCAGCTTCGACCGGCCCAACATCCGCTACACCATCGTCCCCAAGGACAACCCCCGCGCCCAGCTGCTGGCCTTCATCCGCGACGGCCACCTGGGCGAGGCCGGCGTGGTGTATTGCAGCTCCCGCAAGAAGGTGGACGAGACCGCCGCCTGGCTCGCCGAAAAGGGCATCGCCGCGCTGCCCTACCACGCGGGCATGAGCACCGAGGAGCGCGCCACCAACCAGGACCGCTTCCTGCGCGAGGACGGCATCGTGATGGTGGCCACCATCGCCTTCGGGATGGGCATCGACAAGCCCGACGTGCGCTTCGTGGCCCACCTCGACCTGCCCCGCTCCATCGAGGGCTATTACCAGGAAACCGGCCGCGCCGGCCGCGACGGCCAGCCCGCCGAAGCCTGGATGGCCTACAGCGTGGCCGACCTGGTGCAGCAGCGCCGCTTCATCGACCAGTCCGAGGCCGGCGCCGAGGTCAAGCGCGTCGCCACCGCCAAGCTCGACGCCCTGCTCGGCCTGTGCGAAACCACCGGCTGCCGCCGCCAGCGCCTGCTCGGCTACTTCGACGAGGCCGCCGAGCCCTGCGGCAACTGCGACACCTGCCTGCACCCGCCCCAGGTGCGCGACGCCACCGAATCGGCCCGCAAGGCGCTGTCCTGCGTGTTCCGCACCGGCAGCCGCTTCGGCGCCGGGCACATCGTGGACGTGCTGATCGGCAAGGCCACCGACAAGGTCAAGGAGTGGCAGCACGACCAGGTGAGCACCTTCGGCATCGGCACCGAACTCGACGACAAGGGCTGGCGCACCCTGATCCGCCAGCTGGTGGCCCAGGGCGCCCTGGCCGTCGACCACGAGCGCTACGGCGCCCTCACCCTCACCGAGGCCGCCCGCCCGCTGCTGCGCGGTGAGGCCAGCTTCACGATGCGCCTCGACGTGGCCACGCCCAAGAAGGGCCGCAACGTCGGCAGCGCCCGCAAGGCCGCCGACTGGCCCGAGGCCACCGGCGCCGAGGCCGAGCTGCTGGGCCGCCTGCGCGCCTGGCGCGCCAGCACCGCCAAGGAGCGCAACGTGCCCGCCTACGTGATCTTCCACGACGCCACCCTGCGCGACATCGCCCGCACCCGGCCCGGCAGCATCGAGGCCCTCGGCACCATCTCCGGCGTCGGCGACCGCAAGCTCGAAGCCTACGGCGCCGAGATCATCGGGCTCATCGCCGAGCACGCCTGACCCACCACCCGCACGCCACAGCCCAGCCATGTCAGACCGCAGACTCCAGGTATTCCACGCCGTTGCCAAGCACGGCTCGTTCACGCGGGCGGCCGAGTCCCTCCACATGACGCAGCCCGCCGTCACCTTCCAGATCAAGCAGCTCGAGGACCACCTCAACGCCCGGCTGCTCGAGCGTGGCCACGGCAAGATCAGCCTCACCCCGACGGGCGAACTCGTGCTGGCCTACGCCGAGAAGATCCTCGACCTCTCGGAAGAACTCGACTCCCGGGTCGCCGAGCTGGCCGGCGAGCTGGCCGGCAAGCTCGACATCGGCTGCATCCCCACCATCGCCGGCTACTGGCTGCCGCCCATCCTCGAGCGCTTCAAGCGCCAGTACCCGCGGGTGCTGCCGCGGGTCACCCTCGGCAACGCGCGGCACATCGAAGAGGGGATCGCCAACCGGGAGATGGACATCGGCTTCATCGAGTTCAGCAGCGACAACCCGGGCATCGAACCCCGCGCCACCACCCGCGAGGAGCTGGTGGCGATCTGCAGCCCGGACCATCCCGTGGCCCGCCTCAAGCAGGTCACGGCCCGGGAGCTCGCCAGCCACCCCTTCATCGACCGCGACCCGGGCAGCGGCCTGCGCCAGGCGACCAACGACTTCTTCAAGAACGGCGGCGTCGCCGACAGCGAGATCACCGTCTGCGCCGAGTTTGGCAGCCTGAGCGCGGTGAAGCACTTCGTGGCCGCGGGCATGGGCTGCGCCATCACCTCCAAGCGCGCCAGCCGCGTCGACGTGGAGGAAGGGCGCATGGTCGCGATCCCCCTCGAGCCGCGCACCTTCACGACGATGCAGATGATCCTGCCCCGCGACAAGTTCCGCTCCCGGCTGATCAGCACCTTCGCCGACTTCGTCTGCGACGAGATCGCGCGGATCACCGAGGAAGAAGCCGCCCGGTAAGGCAAGACGTCACCCGCGGCGGCGACGGACCGATCTGGCCGGCCTGTCGCCCCGGCCATTTACGGGCGCTGCGGATCTCCACCGCCCGCTTCAGCAGCCTCAGCGCCCCGGCCCAGCGCCTGCCCGGGACGCGGCCTGGGCCGCCAGCGCCGCGCCCACCTCCGGGCTGTCCTTGCCCGACGCACCTTGCACCAGCCCCTGGCGCAAGCATGCCATCAAAATTTCAGCAGCGATGATCGGCATGATCATTCAAGCAACTGATTTATCTATACATTTTTCAAATAAGTAAGCCTTTGCAAGAATTGTTGCATCGCAGCAAAATTTATTGACAACGCCCTCCACGCCGCTAACATGGCCTCATGATGCAGTGCACAAACGGACATCCTCCGCCAGGGCCTGCAATGTGGAACCTACCCAGGAGAGACATCATGGACGTCGTGAAATACCTGCGAGAGGTCGCCAGAAAGTGCCACCTCCCAGACACCACCGGCGACGAGATCGCCCGGCTGCGTGCCGAAAACGAAATCCTGCGGGCAACGCTGGCGGACGCCACCCGGGCGATGGCCGCCGCGCCCATCTGGCACACCCAGCACCGGGCCCTCAGCGAGATCCTGATCGCCGGGCGGCGCCGGCTGGCCGCCCTCGACGCGCTCCGGCCCAGCGCCCCCCGCCCGACCGAGCGGGCCGCGAGCAATCCGTGAGCGCCCCCAGGGCCGGGCTCGCCCCCGTGGGGATCAAGGCAACTTGGGGTGGCCCTGCGTTTCCTTGAGCGCCCCGCCGGGGCCGCGGGCGGATCGGCGTTGTCCGCCCCCAAACGCAAAACGGGCGCCTCATCGGGCGCCCGTTTTCTGCTGCGAGCCGGCACCGGCCGGCCCGGCGCATCACTTCACCGCCAGCAGCTCCACCTCGAACACCAGCGTGGCGTTGGGCGGGATCACGCCGCCGGCGCCGCGGGCGCCGTAGCCGAGCTGGGGCGGGATGGTCAGCTTGCGCACGCCGCCGACCTTCATGCCCTGAACGCCCTCGTCCCAGCCGGCGATCACGTGGCGCGCGCCGAGGGGAAAGACGAAGGGGTCGTTGCGATCCTTGCTCGAATCGAACTTCTGGCCATCGGTGAGCCAGCCGGTGTAATGGACCTGGACGTGCATGCCGGCCTTGGCCTCGGGGCCGGTGCCGACTTCCAGGTCTTCGTAGACGAGGCCGCTCGCCGTGGTGGTTTGGGTCATGGGGTGCTCCTGTGGGTGGGAATGGACAAGGGTTGATCGGGGAAGGCCCCGGGCAAGGCCGCCGATTCTAAGTCAATTACCCTTCACCCGTGCGCCGAAGCTGTGGCGGAACTTGGCGACCTTGGGGGCCACCACGTAGCGGCAATAGGGCTGGTTCGGGTTCCGGGCGAAGTAGTTGTCGTGGTAGGCCTCGGCGGGCCAGAAGGTGGTGGCGGGTTCGACCTCGGTGACGATGGGCTCGTCGAAGGCGCCCTCCCAGGCCAGCTGCTCGATCTTGGCGCGGGCCGCGGCCTCCTGCTCGGGGCTCAGGTAGAAGATCGCCGAGCGGTACTGGGTGCCGATGTCGTTGCCTTGGCGGTTGGGCGTGGTCGGGTCGTGGATCGCGAAGAAGACGTCGAGGAGATCCTCGAAGCTCAGCAGGTCGGGGGCGAACTCGACCCGCACCGCCTCGGCGTGGCCGGTGTCACCGCTGCAGACCCGCTCGTAGCTGGGGGAATCCTCGTGGCCGCCGATGTAGCCCGACTGCACGCGCACCACCCCCTTCAGCCCCAGGAACACCGCCTCGAGGCACCAGAAGCAGCCACCGGCGAGGATCGCCGTGGCAGTGCGTTTGTCGGTCTGCTTGTCTGTCCGCATTTCGGTCAATTGGTCTCTCCATCCGGGCGCCGGCTGGCCGGCGGGAAGACCGCAAGATAAAGCAGATCGCTGGCAAAGGCGAGCCAGGGCAGCGACAGCAGCAGGAGCGGCGGCAGGTGGATCGTCGCGATGAGGGCCGCCCCCAGCACCACTGCCCAGGCGAGCATCGCCCCGAAGTTGGCGAACACCGCGCGCACGCTGGCCGTCACCGCCTGCACCAGCCCCGCCCGGCCATCAAAGAGCAGCGGCACCGAAAAGGCAGTGATGCAGAACACGATGCCCGCCAGCACCACCCCCATCAGGCTGGTCCACAGGTGGAAGCGCAGCACCTGGCCGCCCGCCGGCGCGGCGTCGCCGCCGATCATGAAGCTGTACACCGTCGCCGCGTCGCTCACCCAGATCAGGAACAGCAGGCAGCACACCCCGGCCAGCCCCCACAGACCCCGTGGCGCCTGCCGGAAACCCGCCAGCACCTCACCCACCGCGGGCCGGCGGCCAGCTTCGGCGGCCCGCCGGAGCGCGAAGAAACCCGCCAGCACCGCCGGCCCCACCAGCAGGAAGCCACCGGCCAGGGGCAGCCGCATCGGCGCCAGCCCGAAGTGCTCGAGCAGCGCAAAAATGACGACGCCGATCAGCGCGAAGACGGCGGCGAAGCCCGCCGCCGGGGCCGGCACGCGGCGGAAGTCCCGCCAGCCGCCGGCCAGCGCGGCCGACACGGTGGAGATGGGGATACGGCAGGGGTCGAGGCTGGGCGGCACGGCGGGCTCCGGAGTCGAAAGGCCCATTTGCCGCCGCCCGGCCGGCGGCGTCC
Source organism: Zoogloea sp. (assembly GCF_041908905.1). Classification (GTDB taxonomy): domain Bacteria; phylum Pseudomonadota; class Gammaproteobacteria; order Burkholderiales; family Rhodocyclaceae; genus Zoogloea. The sequence goes on along the minus strand of NZ_JAYREK010000006.1, from coordinate 68,602 downwards.
ATGACCTGTATCAAGCGGGCCGGCGGCGCCTCAACGGAAGGACAGGGAGAACAGCAGGTCCAGCGCGTTCTCGCTGCCGGCGCGGCCGATCACCGACAGGCGCCGGGTGAGCAGGTAGGTCAGCTTGATGACGCTGGAGGTGCCGCCGATGCTCTGCTCGAAGGACAGCTGGGCCCGCGCCGACAGACGCTTGCCGATCGTCACCACCTGGCCGGGCATCGTCGCCGCCTGGCTCGACGAGGCGCTGCTGGCCCCCGTCACGCTGCTGCTGGCGACGCTGCTGGTCTGCACGCGGCTACGCGGATCGATGCTGCTGCCGAACGAGAACTCGTCAAAGCCCAGGGACTTGGCGATGTTGGCCGGCAGGCCGCCGCCGGTGTCGCCGAGCAGGGCCTGGGCCGCCGGCAGCAGCAGGCCCATCTCACCGCCGGAGCCCTGGTCGGGCGGCCGCCCGAGGACGATCCAGCCGAGCTTCTCGGGGTCGGGCACGTTGGGCTCGGAGACCAGCCGCACCACCGGTCGCCGCGCGGTGCCGCCGATGCCGACGCCGGCCTCCACCGCCAGCCCCTTGCGCAGCGCCACCACGTTGAGCCCCGGGTTGGCGAGCGGGCCATTGAAGGTGATGATCCCCCGCTCGATGCTGAGGCGCTGCCCGTAGCCCTCGAACACCCCGCCGACGGTGCGGATGCTGCCCGTCGCCTCCAGCGGCCGGCCGGGGCCGGAGACCAGCGACAGCTCGCCGGCGAGGCGGGTGTCGAGGCCGAGGGCCCGCACGTAGAGGGCGTCGCCGAGATTGACGGTGAGGTCGGTGTACATCTGGAAGGGGCTGGCGGCGGGCTTGGCGGCCTTGGCCGGGTCGATCACCACCACGTCGGCGCCCAGGCTGGGGGGCGGCGTGTGGGCCAGCCCGACGAAGCCCGCATCCGCCGAGAAACGCCCCTTGAGGTTGGCGAAGTTCCAGCCCGACAGCACCTCACCCTCGCCGCTCAGCACCAGCCACTGGTCGGTGCGCTGCAGCAGCGGCAGGCGCTCGGCGCGGTACTCGAAGCGCCCGTCGCCGCTGGCCAGCTGGATGCCGCCGCGGACCTTGAGGGTGCCCGGGGTGGCGGTGAGGCGCGCCAGGGCGATGCGCTTCTCGTCGGGCTTGACGCGGTTGGGCGAAACGAAGCTAAGCTCGTCGAGGTTGAGGCGGTCGCGGTTGAAGTCGGCCACCAGCGTCCCGCCCGAGAGGTGCAGGCCCTGGTCGGCCATCACGAAGGACAGCCCGTCGCCGCGCAGGCGCCCGGCGGCCTCGGGGCGGGCCGGGGTGCCGGCCAGGGTGAACTCGCCCTTCAGGCTGCCGTCGGTCTTGAGGTTCTGGTCGGCCAGCGGGCCGGCCCAGGCGATCGACGGGATGTCGATGCGCGCCGAACCCAAGAGCGGCGCCCCCGGCACCAGGCGCAGGGCGCCGTCGGGGCTGCGCTCGGCCAGCGCCGTACCGGCCCCCGAGGCGCTGCCCAGCTGGCTGCCCCGGGCGCTGAAACCGAAGGCGAGGCGGTTGCTGGCCGCGGTGAGGGTCAGCTGCAGGTCATCGAGGCCCAGCCGCACCGGCGAGTCACCCTGCAGCGTCAGGTCGCCCTTCTCGCGGAAGAGGCGCACCACGCCATTCACCTGCTCGGTGATGTCCACGTCCCACTCGCCGCCGATCTGCAGCGAATCGCCCCGCGACTTGACCGCCCGGGTGGCGGGGTCGAGGATCAGGCCCACCTGCGCCCCGCTGACGCTGCCCCGGGCGACGATGCGCCGGGGTTGCCAGCGGGTCTCGTCGAGCCGGTAGAGCCCGCCGCCCCCGCCGCGCAGCTCGGCCCGGCCGAGGCGGACGAGCTCCGGCGAGAGCTGCAGCGGCGCCGGCGCCAGCAGGCGCAGCGGGTAGTCGCCGCCGACCCCCAGGCCGGCGAGCTGGCCGTCCCAGCGCAGCCCGTCGGCGAGGGCGCCGACGAGGTTCAGCGCCAGGGTCGCCTTGCCCGGCCCGGCCAGCTCGAGCCGGGTAGTGTTGGCGGCCCGGCTGCCGTCGATGCGCAGGGAGGCCCGGCGGACCAGGGCCTCGTCGCCACCGCCACGCAGGCCCTCCAGGTCGAGGGCCAGGCCCAGCGCGCCGTGGCGCCCCTCGGCCAGGCGCCCGCGGCCCTTGATGGCGTCGAGCAGCAGGCTGCCGAAGCGGAGCTTGTCGCCGGCCAGCTCGAACTCGCCGGTAGGCTGGGCCGGGCTGCCGCGCAGCACGCCGTCGAGCCGGAGCCGCCCGCCCAGCCCGTGGCCGAGGGCCGCCAGCCGCGGCGCGTCGAGATTGACGTCGAGCCCGTCGCCGGGGCGGCCGTAGCGCCCCTTGGCGAACAACTGGTTACCGGCCAGGTCGAGGGCCACGTCGGCGTCGACAAGGCGGCTGCCGTCCACCTCCAGCGCGGCCTTGCCGGCCAGCGGCTTGCCTTCGAGGGTGCTGGGCGCCAGCTCGAGCTTGAGGCGGGCGGCCAGCCGGGGCGCGCGCCGCCCGGTGGCATTGAAGCGGGCGTTGAGATCGGCCGGCGGCGCGCTGGCCACGAAGGCCCGCGGGTCGAAGCGGCTGAGGCTGCCGCCCACCTCGAAGCGCCCGTCGCCGGCGAGGGCCAGCCTGGCGCGGGCTTCGAGGCGCGCCTGGCGGGCCTGGGCGAAGACCTCGTCGAGCACCAGCTCGCCATCGGCGTGCTGGCCCTTGAGGCGCAGGGCCAGGCGCGGGTCGCGCAGGTCGGCGCTGAAACGCTGGCCGGCGGCGTCGGCGCTGGCGGCGAGGCGGCCGGCGATGGACGTGATCACCGCGCGCCCGTCGAGGCGGCGGGCATCCAGGCCGGCGATGGCGAGCTCGCCATCCACGCGGCCGAAGCCTTCGCTGTCGGCCGCGAGCGGCGCCCGCCAGCGCACCTCGCCCCGGGCGCGGCCCTGGCCGGGCAGGCGCAGGTCGAGCGGCGAGACGGCCAGCTCGCCATCGGCCCAGCGCAGCGCGGCAGACAGGGATTCGAGGGGCAGCGCGCCGCTGTCGTAGCGGCCGGGTTCGGTGTTGACCAGCCGGACGGGGCCGCTGACGACCCAGCCGGCGACGCCCTCCCCGTCTCCGGGGCGGGGTTCGAGGGCCACGTCGATGTCGAGGCGGGCCTTGGGCGCGGCTTCGTGGAAGCGCTGCGGGTCCACCCCGCGCAGCTCGATGTGGGCCGATGCGAGCGGCAGCGGCGCGAAGGGCGTGGCGACCGCCCGCACCCGGCCGTCGACGCCGGCGCCGCTCGCGTGGGCATCCAGCGCGAAGCTGGCGAGGTCGCCGGCCGCCCCCGCCGCCACCGTGTAGGCCTCGCCGGCCTGGTGGGTGGTGAGGACGGCCCGGGCGGTGAGCGGAAAAGGCCGGCGGCCGTCGAGATCAAGCCGGCCGGCGAGCTGGCCGAAGGGCGCGCTGACGCGCAGGGCGTCGAGGCGGTGCCGGCTGCCGTCGGAATCGAGGCGGCCGGAGATGCGGGTGAGTTCGAGGTCCGGCGCGGCGGGCTGGCCGCCGTCGAGCTTGCCGATGCGCAGCCGGTCGATCTGGAAATGCCCCACGTGCACGGCGGCGGGCAGCGCGAGGCTGGCCGGCATCACGGTAGGTTCGGTGCTCGGCACGGTGGCGACCTGGACATCGGCGGCGGTGAGCGCCGCCACGTCGAGCCCGCTGCTGGCGAAGGCGCCGGGGCGCCAGTCGAGGACGAGATCGGCCACGTCCACATGCAGCGTGGGCGTACGCACGTGGAGCGCCCCGAGCCGGAGCTGGCCGAGCAGGTAGCCCTCGGGCCGCTCGATGGTGACGCGGCCGCCGGAGAGGCGCTCGGCGAAGTCGACGACCTGCTCCAGGCCGGAGCGGGTGGCGCCCAGCCAGCCGACCAGCGCCAGCACCACCACGACCAGCCCGATGACGGCCGCCAGCAGCCCGCGCAGGATGCGCACGGGCCAGCCGGGACGGCGCGGCGCCGGTGCCGACGACGCTTCAGGGGGGGCAACGGGCGCCTCGCTCATCCGCGGATCGTTGCTCAGCCGAACAGGCTGGCGAGCCCGGCGCCCGGGTCGTCGACGCGCATGAAGGCTTCGCCGACCAGGAAGGCATTAACCTGGTTGGCGCGCATCAGGGCCACGTCGGCGGGCTTGAGGATGCCGGACTCGGTGACGACGATGCGCCCCGCCGGGATGCGCGGCAGCAGGTCGAGGGTGGTCTGCAGGCTGACCTCGAAGGTGCGCAGGTTGCGGTTGTTGATGCCGATGAGCGGCGTGCGCAGCTGCAGGGCCTGTTCGAGCTCATCGCCGTCGTGCACCTCCACCAGCACCGCCAGGCCGAGGCCCTCGGCGATGGCTTCCATCTCCTGCATCTCGGCCAGGCTGAGGGCCGCAGCGATCAGCAGGATCGCGTCGGCGCCCATCGCGCGGGCCTCGTACACCTGGTAGGCATCGACAAGGAAATCCTTGCGCAGGGCCGGCAGGCTGCAGGCGGCGCGGGCGGCCTGCAGGTATTCCGGGGCGCCCTGGAAGAACTGGCGGTCGGTGAGCACCGACAGGCAGGCGGCGCCGGCCTGCTCGTAGCTGGCGGCGATCTCGGCCGGGCGGAAGTCGGCGCGGATCACGCCCTTCGACGGGCTGGCCTTCTTGATCTCGGAGATCACCGCCGGGCGGCCGGCGGCGATCCTGGCGCGGATCGCGCCGACGAAATCCCGCGCCGGGGGCTGGGCCGCGGCGAGCTCGCGCACGGCGGCGTCGGAAACCGCCGCGCGGGCGGCGGCCACTTCCTCGCGCTTGACGGCGAGGATCTTGTTGAGGATGTCGGACATGCGGTTTTCCAGGCGGGTCAGGCGAACTTTTGGGTGCAGGCGATGAAGGCTTCCATCTTGGCGCGGGCGGCGCCGGAGGCCAGGGTCTCGCGGGCGAGCTGGATGCCGGCGCCGATGGAGTCCACCACGTTGGCGGTGTACAGCGCGGTGCCGGCGTTGAGGGTGACGATTTCGCGGGGGGCGCCGGGCTGGTTGTCGAGCACGCCGAGCAGCACGGCCTTCGACTCGGCGGCGTCGGCCACGCGCAGGTTGCGGCTGGACATCATGGTGAGGCCGAAGTCTTCCGGGTGGATCTCGTATTCACGGATCTGGCCGTCCTTCAGCTCGCCGACCATGGTCGCCGCGCCGAGGGACACCTCGTCCATGCTGTCGCGGCCATGCACCACCAGCACGTGTTTGGCGCCGAGGCGCTCCATCACGCGCACGCAGATGCCGACCAGGTCCGGGTGGAACACGCCCAGCAGGGTGTTGGGCGCGCCGGCCGGGTTGGTGAGCGGGCCGAGGATGTTGAACAGGGTGCGCACCCCCATCTCGCGGCGCACCGGGGCGACGTTCTTCATCGCCGCGTGGTGGTTGGGCGCGAACATGAAGCCGATGCCGGTCGCGGCGATGCACTCGGCGACCTGCCCGGGCGTGAGGTTGAGATTGACGCCCAGCGCCTCGAGCACGTCGGCGCTGCCCGACTTGCTCGACACGCTGCGCCCGCCGTGCTTGGCGACGCGGGCGCCGGCCGCCGCGGCGACGAAGATGGTGGCGGTGGAGATGTTGAAGGTGTGGGAGCCGTCGCCGCCGGTGCCGACCACGTCGAGGAAGTGGTCGTTGGGCGGCGGCACCACCACCTTGGTGGCCAGCTCACGCATCACGGTGGCGGCGGCGGTGATCTCGCCGATGGTCTCCTTCTTGACACGCAGGCCGGTGAGGATCGCCGCGGTCATCACCGGCGAGATCTCGCCGGCCATGATCTGGCGCATCAGCGACAGCATCTCGTCGTAGAAGATCTCCCGGTGGTCGATGGTGCGCTGCAGGGCTTCCTGGGCGGTAAAGGTCATGATCGGGGCTCCGGTCAGGCGGCTTGCCTGGATTGTTCGAGGAAGTTGCGCAGCAGATCGTGGCCACGCTCGGTGAGGATGGATTCGGGGTGGAACTGCACGCCCTCGACGGCCAGCGTCTTGTGGCGCACGCCCATGATCTCGCCATCGTCGGTCCACGCGGTGATCTCGAGGCAGTCGGGCAGGCTGTCGCGCTCGATCGCCAGCGAGTGGTAGCGGGTGCAGGTGAGCGGGTTGGGCAGCCCCTTGAAGACGCCCTTGTCGAGGTGATGGACCGGCGACACCTTGCCGTGCATCAGCTGGCGGGCGTGCACGATGCGCCCGCCGAAGGCCGCGCCGATGCTCTGGTGGCCCAGGCACACGCCGAGCAGCGGGATCTTGCCGGCGAAGGCCTGGATGGCCGCCACCGAGACGCCCGCCTCGGCCGGCGTGCACGGGCCCGGCGAGACGACGATCTGGGCGGGCGCGAGGGCGGCGATCTGCTCGACGCTGATCTCGTCGTTGCGGAACACCCGCACGTCGGCGCCGAGCTCGCCGAAATACTGCACGAGGTTGTAGGTGAAGCTGTCGTAGTTGTCGATCATCAGCAGCATGGCTGGAAATCCTTTCCGGATCGGCGGGCCGCCCCACGGGCGGCCGGCACAGGTGGGTATTCTGTCGTAATTGCAGTCCGGCGCCGCGGGCGGCGCGGCAGCGGACAAAGTTTTGTAACCAAGGTTACCGACGGGGCACGGCGGATTGTGGAATCATCCGGGCATCTTTCAACCCACCTGGAGGAATCCTCATGAAATCCGCACGCATCCTGCTGGCCGCCCTCGCCCTCGGCGCCGCCACCACGCCGGCCCTCGCCGCGGGCGACTGGAAGTTCCTGCCCATCGCCGACAAGGGCTACGCGCCGAACTTCGTCGCCTCGGTGACCGGCGGCATCATGGACCCGCAGCACGTGGGCAGCGGCGACGCCTGGGGCCTGGAGCTGGCCTTCAACTGCGGCCTGGTGCAGACGCCCACCGGCGTGGTGCGCACCAAGCTGTCGGTGAACAAGTTCGACAAGGCCGGGCTGGACCTCACCACCGTCGAGCTCAACCCGCGCTGGACCATCCCGGTCGCCAAGGACCTGACCTTCGGCATCGGCCCCGGCATCGGCTGGGTGAAGGCCGACAGCGGCCGCAACGTGGACATGTTCGCCTGGCAGGCCGGCGCCGACCTGGACTACCGCGTCGGGCAGCTCAACCTGGGCCTGGGCGCGCGCTGGCAGGACACCGTCAACAAGAACGTCGGCGGCGGCCGCGAAGGCGCCGACAACTGGCTGGTGCAGGCGAAGGTCGGCATCGCGTTCTGAGCGCCCCCGGGGCCGGGCTCCGCCCAGCCCGCCCCCCGTGGGGAGCAAGGACACCTGGGGCAGCCCTGCGTTTCCTTGAGCCCCCGCCGGGCACCGCGCAGCACCGCAAGGCCGCCTCCGGGCGGCCTTTTTCATGGCGTGGGCAGCCATGCCGCTCACAGCCGCGTGTCGAGTCCGGCTTCGGCGATCTCGGCGGCGCGGAGCGCTGCGCGAGCCTTGGATTGGGTTTCCTGCCACTCGGCGTCGGGGTCGGAGTCGGCGACGATGCCGGCGCCGGCCTGGACGTGGATCATGCCGTCCTTGACCACCGCGGTGCGGATGGCGATGGCCAGGTCCATGTCGCCATGGAAGCCGATGTAGCCGGCCGAACCCGCGTAGATGCCGCGCTTGGTGGGCTCGAGCTCGTCGATGATCTCCATCGCCCGCAGCTTGGGGGCGCCGGACACGGTGCCCGCCGGGAAGGTGGCACGCAGCACCGCGAGGGCGTCGAGACCGTCCTTGAGCCGGCCCTCGACGTTGGAGACGATGTGCATCACGTGGGAGTAGCGCTCGACGGTGAAGCGCTCGGTGACCCGCACCGAGCCGGTCTGGGCCACGCGGCCGCAGTCGTTGCGGCCGAGGTCGAGGAGCTGGGTGTGCTCGGCGCGCTCCTTCTCGTCGGCGAGCAGCTCGGCCTCCAGGGCCAGGTCTTCGTCGTGGGTGGCGCCGCGTTTGCGGGTGCCGGCGATCGGCCGCACGGTGACGTTGTCGTCCTCGAGGCGCACCAGGATCTCGGGCGAGGCGCCGACCACCTGGAAGTCTTCAAAATTGAAGAAGAACATGTAGGGCGACGGGTTGAGGCTGCGGATCGCCCGGTACAGCGCCAGCGGCGTGGCGCCGAAGGGCTTGCTCATGCGCTGGGACAGCACCACCTGCATGATGTCGCCCTCGACGATGTAGTCCTTGGCCTTCCGCACCGCGGCCTTGAAGGCCTCCTCGCCGAAGCTCGACACCGGCTCGGTGTGGGGCGCCGGCACGTCGGCGGGCAGCTGGGCCGGCTCGCGCAGCCGGGCGAGCAGCTCGGCCAGGCGGCGGGTGGCGCGCTTGTAGGCGTTGGGCACGTCGGGCTCGGCGTACACCACCAGGGTCAGCTTGCCGGAGAGGTTGTCGACGATGGCGATCTCTTCGGACAGCAGCAGCAGGATGTCGGGCGTGCCGAGGGCGTCGGGCTTGCTGGTCTTGGCGAGGCGCGGCTCGATGTAGCGCACCGTGTCGTAGCCGAAACAGCCCACCAGGCCGCCGGCAAAGCGCGGCAGGCGGTCGCGCGGCGGCACCTTGATGCGGGCCTTGAACTCGGCGATGAAATCGAGGGGGTTGCAGTCGTCGCGGCGCTCGACGAGGCGGTCGTTGGTGAGCAGCAGCACGGTGTTGCCGCGGGCCTCGATGCGGGTCGGCGCGGCGAGGCCGATGATCGAGTAGCGGCCGAAACGCTCGCCCCCCTGCACGGATTCGAGCAGGTAGCTGTTGGGCGCGTTGGCCAGCTTGAGGTAGACCGAGAGCGGGGTGTCGAGGTCGGAGAAGGTCTGGAGGGTAACCGGGATACGGTTATAGCCCTGGGCGGCCAGGGCGTTGAATTCGGCTTCGGTCATGGAGACTCCGGAAGGGCATGCAGCTTTTTCGCGAGGGTATCACGGGGCCGGGAGGCTCACCGCGATGGTTCGGGGCGGGGCTCAGCAGCCCAGCCATGACCGGCCGCCGCATCCACCGGAGGGGATACGAACGGCAGGGAACTCCTCAACGAAGGGCACGCGCTTGCGGGTCACGATGGATGGTCTGCGATCTGGGTCAGGCGCCGATATGCGGAAGCATTTCAACGAGGCTCGATAGTAGCCCGTCGCATTCGATGCTGTCCACCGGCACGCCCTCGCTGTAACCGTAGGTGACCAGCAGCACCGGCATCCCGGCGGCGCGGGCGGCCTCGGCGTCGTTGGCCGAGTCGCCCACCATCAGCGCCGCGTCCGCCGGCACGCCGAGGCGTTCGCAGGCGTGCAGCAGGGGCGCCGGGTGGGGCTTCTTCTCGGCCAGGGTGTCGCCGCTGACGGTGACCGCAAAGTACGGCGCCAGCCCGGTGCGCGCCAGCAGCGGCCCGGTGAAGGCCGCCGGCTTGTTGGTGACGCAGGCCATCGCCACCCCGCGCCCGGCCAGCGCGGCGAGGGCCGGCACGACGCCGGCGTAGACCTCGGTACGCTCGCCATTGACCACCGCGTAGTGGCGACGAAAGGCGTCGACGGCGGCCTCGAAGCCCGCCTCGTCGGCCCCGCCGCCGACCTCCAGGCAGCGCCGCACCAGATTGAGCATGCCCTTGCCGACGAAGGTCCGGATGGTGTCCACCGGATGTGGCGGGCGGCCGAGCTCGACCATCATCCGCCGGCAGGCCTCGGCGAGGTCGGGGATGGAGTCGAGCAGCGTGCCGTCGAGGTCGAACAGCACGGCCCGGGGCGGCGTGGAGAGAGCGAACGGAGGCATGGCGGTTCTGCGTACAGGCAGGTCGGGGAGGCCGGAGGATACGGCGATCAGGCCCCCCGCGCCAGCCCCGCCCGGCGGCGCCCCAGGACGGCCACCAGCACGAGGCCCAGCACCGCCACCGGCACGGCCGCCAGCAGGTTGACCTTCTCCCAGCCCAGCCCAGCCCATCCACCAGCCGCCCGGCGAACAGGGTGGCCAGGGTCACCGACAGGAACACCGCGCTGTCGTTGAAGGCCTGCACCGCGGGCTTCTCGGCGTCGCGACAGGTCTGGGTGAGCAGCGCGGTCGCCCCGACGTACAGGAAGTTCCAGCCCACGCCGACCAGCACCAGCGCGACGTAAAAATGAACCAGCGCCTCGCCCGCCAGCGCAACGCCGATCCCCGCCAGCAGCGCCAGGGCGCCGAGCAGCATGAGCGCCGGCAGGCCAATCCGCGCGACGAGCAGGCCGGTGACGAAGGACGGCGCGAACATCGCCACCAGGTGCCACTGGATCACCGCGATGCCGGCGTCGGCGGGCGCGCCGGCACACAGCATGGCGAGGGGTGTGGCGGTCATCAGCAGCGCCATCACCGCGTAGCCCACCACCGCGCCGGCCACCGCCAGCCGGAAATCCGCCTGACGGGCGATGCGGCGCAAGGGCCGCGGCGCGGGCCCCGCGGCAACGGCCGGCGGCGCGGGCAGCCGCAGCAGGCCGGCAACCCCGGCGGCCAGCAGGGCCAGACCGGCCAGCACCGCAAAGCTCACCTGAAACGGCGTGGTGCCGAGATCGCGGGTGGCCACGGCGATCCACGGCCCTAGAAAGGCGGCCAGCACGCCGCCGGCGAGGGTCAGGGCGACGGCCTGTCCGCGGGCCGCCGCCGGAACGGCTTCGGCCGCCGCGAAGCGGTAGAACTGCCCCGCGGCGCCAAACACGCCGACACCCAGCCCCGACCAGGCAAACACCGCGAAGCTGCCGCAGGCCAGCCCGGCCGCCGCCAAGGCCAGCCCCACCGCCCCGACCAGCGCGGCGCCGGCGAACACCGGCCTCCGCCCCCAGCGGGCCATCAGGCGGGCCACGGGATGGAGCGCCAGCATGGTGGCCAGATACTGCATGGCGAGGGGCAAGGTGGCCCAGCCCGGCGCGGCCGACAGCCCGACGCTGGCCACCACCGAGGCCGACAGCATCAGGCTGACGACCGTCATCACCAGCGCCTGGCTGAGGGCCAGCAATACGACGTTGCGATTCATGGCGGAACTCCCGAAGGTTTTGACCCGCCCATCGTCGCCCGCTACAGTCGTGGCGTAAATGACAGCCAACCCACTTTTTACGCCATGAGCCGCTGCATTGCCTTTCTCGTCTATCCCGGCTTCCAGATCCTCGACGCGGCCGGTCCGCTGGCCGCCTTCGAGGCCGCCGGCGCCTTCGTGCCCGGCGCCTACCGCCTCGTCGTGCTGTCGCGGGACGGCGGCCTCGTGGCCAGCTCCGGCGGCACCAGCCTGGCCACCGCGGCGATCGCCGACGGCCCGGCGGTAGACACCCTGATCGTGGTCGGCGGCGACGGCGTCGAGGCCGCCGCCGCTTGCCCGCTCACCCGGGGCTTCGTCGCCCGGAGCGGCGCCGGCCTGCGGCGCATCGCCAGCGTCTGCTCGGGGGCCTACCTGCTGGCCGCCGCCGGCCTGCTCGACGGCCGGCGGGCCACCACCCACTGGCGCCGCGCGCCCGACTTTGCACGGCGATTCCCGGCGGTGCGGGTGGAGGACGACCACATCTTCACGCGGGACGGCAACGTATGGACGTCCGCCGGCATCAGCGCCGGCATCGACCTGGCGCTGGCGCTGATCACCGAAGACCTGGGAGAGCGCGTGACGCGCCAGGTGGCGCGTCAACTGGTGGTGTATTACCGGCGCCCGGGCGGGCAGTCGCAGTTTTCGGCGCTGGCCGAGCTGCAGCCGGCCGGACAGCGCTTCGAGGGGCTGCTCGACCACATCCGGAGCAACCTGCAGGCGCCGCTCGACGTGGACACGCTGGCACGCATCGCCTGCATGAGCCCGCGCAATTTCTCGCGCTGCTTCACCGCCGAGACCGGCGTCACCCCGGCGCGGGCGGTGGAAAGGCTGCGCGTGGAAGCCGCCGCCGCAGCCCTCGAGAGCGGCAACCGGCCGGTGCAGCAGGTGGCGCGGGACTGCGGCTTCGGCGACCCGGAGCGGATGCGCCGCGCGTTTCTGCGCACCCTCGGCATGCCGCCGTCGGCGCGACGGCGCTGGCCGGGCTGAGCCGGCCGTTGCTGGCAAGGCGGGGACGGTCGGAACCCGGCCCCGCGTCCTCAGACTCCGGCCAGCGCGCCGCGCAGGCTGGCGATCACCGAGTCGTAGCGGTTGGGGTCGGCCTCGCGGCCGGCGCCGAACACCGCCGAACCGGCGACGAAGGTGTCGGCCCCGGCACGGGCGATCTCGGCGATGTTGTCCACCTTCACGCCGCCGTCGATCTCGAGCAGGATCTCGCGGCCGGTGCGGGCGGTGTAGGCGTCGATCTTGGCGCGGGCCTCGCGCAGCTTGTCGAGGGTGCCGGGGATGAAGGACTGGCCGCCGTAACCCGGGTTGACGCTCATCAGCAGCACCACGTCGAGCTTGTCCATCACGTGGTCCATCCAGGTGAGCGGCGTCGCCGGGTTGAACACCAGGCCGGCCTTGCAGCCGCTGTCGCGGATCAGGCCGAGGGTGCGGTCCACGTGCTCGGAGCCTTCCGGGTGGAAGGTGATGATGTCGGCGCCGGCCTTGGCGAAGTCGGGCACGATGCGGTCGACGGGCTTGACCATCAGGTGCACGTCGATCGGCGCGGTGGTGCACGGGCGGATCGCCTCGCAGACCAGCGGGCCGATGGTGAGGTTGGGCACGTAATGGTTGTCCATCACGTCGAAGTGGATCCAGTCGGCGCCGGCGGCGATCACGTTGGCGACCTCTTCGCCGAGCTTGGCGAAGTTGGCGGACAGCAGGCTGGGGGCGATGCGGAAGCTCATGGGGAAATCCTGGCGGTGAAGGGCGACGCGACCCGAAACGGGGCGCATCACGAGCGCCGCAGTTTACCCGCCCGCCCTGCCCCGCGCCAACGGCCCGTGGCGCCCGCGCCGGTTGCGGCACGGCCCGCTTTCCGTTTCAATTGACCCTCCCCAACCCATCGTCCGGCCCACAAGATGAAAATACAGACCGACTCCGAGACGGTAGAGATCAAGACCGTCAGCCGTTTCCTGCCCGAGCAGTCCGACCTTTCGGCCAACCGCTACGTGTTCGCCTACCACATCACGATCAGCAACCGCGGCGAGCAGACGGTGCAGCTGCTCACCCGCCACTGGATCATCACCGACGCCGAAGAGAACGTGCAGGAAGTCCGCGGCGAAGGCGTGATCGGCCAGCAGCCGGTGCTGCGCCCCGGCGAGTCCTTCGAGTACACCAGCGGCTGCAGCATCGCCACGCCGGTGGGCACCATGAAGGGCAGCTACTTCATGCAGGCCGACGACGGCCGCCAGTTCGACGCCCCGATCGCCGAATTCACGCTGGCGATGCCCCGCACCCTGCACTGAGGGCCGCGCCTACCAGCGGCGCAGGCCGCCCAGCCGCGCAAGCTGGCGCCCGTGCCAGCGGCCGAGCGCCAGCTGCGCCGCCAGCGCGCCGAGCAGCGCCATCGCCATGTCGTTCTGGGTGTCCCACGGGTCGCCCTGGGTGCCCAGGAAGGCCTCCGCCCCCTGCCCCAGCGCTACCGCGGCGCCCCACTCGACGAGCTCGTAGGCCGCCGAAATCGCCAGGCAGATGCAGATCACCACGAAGAACAGCCAGCCCCCCGCCCGCAACACCCGCTGGCGCAGCAGGATCTCCCGCGCCGCGATGGCCGGCACGAAGCCCTGCATGAAATGGCCGATGCGGTCGTAGGGGTTGCGGTCGAGGGCCAGCACATCCTGCAGCCAGAACCCGACGGGCACCCGCGCATAGGTCCAGGTGCCGCCGACGATCAGCACCAGCGCGTGGGCGGCGATCAGCACCTGCAGCAGCGGGGTGAGTGGAAAACGCCGGTGGGTGGCGAGCAGCACCGGCGCCACAATGAGCACCGGCGCCACCTCCATCCACCAGGTGGCACGATCGTAGGGCGCCAGCGCCGAGGCCGCGAGGGCAAGCCCCACCAGGGCCAGGAGCGCCAGCGGCAGACGGGATTCGGCAGAGGGCATCACAGGCTCCGCGGGGGTCGAACCCCGATCATACGCCCAGGCGGACACCGCCGGACGCAGCCGCCCTCCGGGTGGCCCAGGCCACCCGGCCGGCATCGGAACCGGCGGACCGGCCGTACGGCTTCACCTTCATCAAGGCGGCGAACCCGCATCCACGGGTATAAATGCACCGCCTGCCCATCGGGATCTGCCCATGAACACCCCCAGCCAAACCCTTCGCGTCGTCTTCGCCCTCAGCGCCCTCGCCTGCTCGGTCGTCCTGGTGCTGTTTGTACGGGGCCGGGCGGAATGGACGGACACCTTCTGGCTTCAGCTGGCGGCAGCCTCCGCGGCCCTCTGCGCGGCGGGCTGCGCCGTCGCCTTCCGCCGGGGCGGCCTGCGCCTGGAGACGGTGCCGCCGGGGCGCTTCGTGCTGGTCTTCCTGCGCCAGCTGGCCGTCGTCTACATCACCTCGGGCGTCATCCTGACGGCGCTCGCGCTGGCGATCATCTACGCGATCACCCGCTCGGGGCCCAACGCGCTGGCGCTGGCGGTGCTGGCCGGGCTGTGGCTGTCGCTGTGGCTGGCCCCGGGCATCGCCTCGGTCACCACCTGGCGTACGCTGCGGAAGCAAGGACGGGGCACCTGAGGCGCCGACGGCCCGGGGCGATTTATCCCCCGTAGGCGCAATGTTTCCGTTGCCACGGGCACCATTGAACCAGTTCGCCATCCCGTATATCGATCGTTTCATCCCGGCGATGGAACAATGAGCCAATTCTTCCCGCTCTGCCACGGCGGGGCAGGAAGAATCAAAACCGTCTCGAACACAAAATTCCTGACACTCCCGCACCATTGCCCGGCCGGCGAGAAAAGGTGCCACCTCAGGGTAGAAGCTTCCGGGGCTGGCGAGGCCCGCACAGCGGCCGCCCCGCCGCCTCCCGCTCAACCCGGCAGGTCGTGGCCCATGCGGGTGCGCTTGGTGTACAGGTAGCGCTGGTTCTCGTGATTATGGGGTGGCACCACCGGGATGACCCGATTCACCGGCACCCCGGCGCGGACGAGTTCGTCCTTCTTGCGCGGGTTGTTGCTGAGCAGATGCACCGAGCGCACGCCGAGGTCCTTGAGGATCTCCGCCGCGCAATCGAAGCTGCGGGCATCCACCGGCAGCCCGAGGGCGACGTTGGCGTCCACCGTGTCGAGCCCGCCGTCCTGCAGCGCGTAGGCGCGCACCTTGTGGCTGAAGCCGATGCCCCGACCCTCGTGGCCGCGCAGGTACACCAGCACGCCGCGCTCGGCCCTGGCGATCCGCTCCAGGGACATCTCGAGCTGGGGGCCGCAATCGCAGCGCAGGGAGCCCAGCACGTCGCCGGTCAGGCATTCGGAGTGAAGACGCACCAGCACGTCCTCCCGGCCGGCCACGTCGCCATGCACCAGCACCGCGTGCTCGGTGCCGTCGGACGGCTGGCGATAGGCGTAGAGGGTGAATTCGCCGTGGCGGGTGGGCAGGCGGGAGGTGGCCACCCGCTCGATGCGCGGCGCCTGTCCGGCCGCGTCGCCGGCCTGTGTTTGAGAACCCCTGTTCGTGTCCATAGTGAAGCGCAAAGATAAAGAGAGTTTCCGGGCAAAAGACTCCGCGCCGGCAGACGCTCGCCTGCCCGGTCGGGAATGGCCCGGAGCTTACTCGAAGCCGCGCAACTTCGCCGCGTCTTTCCAGACTAGCCTACCGCCCCAAAAACAAAACCGCCCGGACCAGGCCGGGCGGTTGATCTGCCGACGCGCCGCGCCGGAGGCGATCAGGCCGCCTTGCCGGCGGCCAGCACCTTGACGGCGGCTTCGGTGACCTCGGCGGCCTTGGCGGCGTTCGCCTCGGTCAGCTGCTGCACGGAGTGGCTGGCGTTCTCGTAGACGCTGCTGGCGGTCTCGAGGGCCGACTTGACCGCCGCAAAGGCGGGCTCGGAGCCGGCCGGCGCCGACTTGGCGGCGTGATCCAGGGCGGCGGTGAAGGTCTTCTGCAGCTCGGCGATCTGGTTCTCGAACAGCTGGGAGATCTCCTGCTGGCCTTCGGCGACGATCTCGTTGACGCTGCGGGCGTAGGCCACGGCCTGCTCGACGATCGGCTGGGACAGCGCGGCCTGCAGGCTGGCGAGCTCCTCGGGGCTCTTGACGGCGGTCAGCGTCTGGCTGCCGTCGGCACCACGCTTGAGCAGGGCCGAGGCGGTGTTGAGGTTGAGGGTGGCAAGGCGCTCGGCACGGGCCAGGGCGCTGCTGGCCATGCGCAGCGCGGCCTCGACGGTAAGCTTATTGACGGCATAGAACTGCTCGGGGTTCTTGAAGCTCATGATGGGTGTCCTGGAAGGTGGTTGCGGATGATCGATCGCCGGACGCCGTGGCCGTGCCGCGAGGGCTCCACCACGGGGCGGCGTTGCAACCGATTTTAGCCCCGCCCACCGGGGCGTCAAATGAATTTTGTGCGACGCAGCATTTGCAACCGGACGAAACAACCCAGGCAGCCGGGCAAGATCCGCATCGCGCGACATCCGCCACCCACACGCCCGGCGGGTTCAAGCGCAGCCCACGCGGCGAGAGGCGACCCGCTCGACCGCCGGCCGAAAAGCAAAAAGCCCGAGCACGTGAATGCTCAGGCTTTTTGCTTGTATCTGGTTGCGGGGGCAGGATTTGAACCTGCGACCTTCGGGTTATGAGCCCGACGAGCTGCCAGACTGCTCCACCCCGCGTCTGAAGAATCGAATATTAAAGAAACCCGAAGCGGCCGTCAAGCCCTATTTGCAAGTTGCGTTCCAGAATCCCGCCGGGCGGGCGCACCGCAATGCCTATTTTCCCTTCAGGCGCGACGCCAGCCGGCGCCGTTTGGCCGCAGCCCGCTTGCTGTGCTTCACGTCGCGGACGAACAAGACAGCCGCCAGCGCAGCCGCACAGAAGCACCCGCCGATGATGATGTAACCCACGATTCCGTGCATGTTTGATCGGCTTGGCGCGCCGGAGACATCACCCCGGCGTGACCCAGCAAAAAGGCCGACCCTCGCAGATCGGCCTAAGCGCTTAATTTTATTGGTGCCGGTGAAAGGAATCGAACCCTCGACCTTCGCATTACAAGTTCGCAAAAGACAGCATTTATCGGCGTTGAACAGGATGCAGCAAAAACAACAAGTCACTGTAAAAATTGGACTTTTATATTTACAGACGTTGATTTGAGTTGATCCGCGTTTTAGAATCCGCTTACAAGATGCTTACATGAGCGCTTACAAAGGAGTCTGGAACATGGCACGCACCAAACTGACCGCCGGCCGCATTCGTGACTTTGAATGCCCAGCGGGGACCACCCAAGCCTTTATGTGGGACACCGAAGCGCCCGGCCTCGCCGTGCGTGCCACCCCTGGCAGCGAAGCCCGCGGGTTCATCTTCCAAAGCCGCCTGAACGGCAAAGCCCTGCGCATCACCATTGGCGACGTGCGCGCCTGGGGCATTGACGCCGCCCGCGCCGAAGCCCGCCGGCTGCAGACGCTGGTCGACCAGGGCACCGACCCGCGTCACGAGAAAGCGGAGCGTCTCGCCGTGACCGAAGCCAAGCGCGAGGAAGCCCGCCGGGTGGAAGCGCCCGCCCTCGAAGCCTGGGGCGCCTACATCGAGGCCCGCACGACCAGATGGAGCCCGCGCACCCTGCTGGATCACCAGCGCCTGACCGCACCAGGCGGCAAGCCCAAGACCCGCGGCCGCAAGAAGGGCGAAGGCGACACCACGCAGCCGGGCATCCTGCTGGCGCTGCTGTCCGGGCCGCTGGCCAAGATCGACGCGCCCGCCGTCCGCAGCTTCCTGAAGGACGAGGCCGAGCGACGCCCAACGCAGGCGCAAAACGCCTTCGTGCGCCTGCGCGCCTTCCTGAACTGGTGCGCCGATCGCCCCGAATACAAGGGCCAGATCCACGCCGAAGCCTGTGCTTCCCGGCTCGCCCGCGATGAACTGCCCCGCAAGGCCGCGAAGGACGATTGCCTTCAACGCGAACAGCTCCCGCTGTGGTTCGAGCATGTGCGCAAACTCGCCAACCCCGTGCAGGCCGCCTATCTGCAAACCCTGCTGCTGACCGGCGCCCGCCGCGAAGAGCTGGCCGGGCTCGCCTGGACCGACGTGGATTTCCAATGGAAGAGCCTGACGATCCGGGACAAGGTGGAAGGCGAGCGCATCGTGCCGCTGACGCCCTACGTCGCGTCCCTACTGTCCGCCCTACCCCGCCGGAACGAGTGGGTTTTCAGCAGCCCCGGCGCCAAGTCGGGACGGCTGCAGGAGCCGCGCATTCCGCACAACAAGGCGCTGGCCGCCGCCGGCCTCCCCGCCCTCACCCTGCATGGCCTGCGCCGTTCCTTCGGCACTCTGGCCGAGTGGGTCGAATGTCCGACCGGCGTAAGCGCGCAGATCATGGGGCACAAGCCGTCCGCCCTGGCCGAGAAGCATTACCGCCGCCGGCCGCTGGATCTGCTGCGCATGTGGCACACCAAGATTGAGGGCTGGATTCTCGAACAAGCCGGCATCGAGCAGCCGGGCGAGGGGCAGGCACCGGGGCTGCGCGTGGTAGGCTAACGGAACATAGCGAAAATGAGATAGTCTATGCATTGGACCGTAACCGTTACCCCGGAGGCAGAGGCCGAGCTACTGGCGATACCTGCGGACATACAAACCCGCTTCCTGCACGTTGCGGAGTTGTTGGAGACATTCGGCCCGCACAGGGTTGGAATGCCGCACGTGCGCCCGCTGGAAGGAAAGCTGTGGGAAATGCGCATGACGGGCCGCGACGGGATTGCCCGCGCCGTCTATGTGGCCCGCACCGGGCAGCGTTTGACGGTCCTGCATGTCTTCACCAAGAAGACCCAGAAGACACCGCGCAAGGCCATAGAAACCGCCCATGCGCGACTGAGGAGCCTAGACGATGACTGACCTTGCCACCCTGAAAGCCCGCATCCTGGCGACCCCGGAAGCTCGCGCCGAGTACGAAGCGCAGGCACCCGAGTTTGACCTCGCTCGAGAGTTGATCGCGGCCCGCGACCGCGCCGGACTGACTCAAGCCGAACTTGCCGAGCGGATGCACACCACGCAATCGGCCATCGCTCGCTTGGAGAGTGGCCGCACCCTGCCGAGCATGCGCACCCTTGCCCGCTTTGCAGAGGCAACGGGAAGCCGCGCCGTGGTGCGCCTGGAGCGTACCGCCTGACGGGCACAAGGACCGGCCATGACCACCATATTCAACCCGCCCCACCCTGGGGAAACGCTGCGCGAGGACGTGCTGCCAGCCCTGGGCCTGAACGTGACCGAAGCCGCCGCGCAGCTTGGCGTAACCCGTGCGGCCCTCTCCCGGGTGCTCAACGGGCGGGCTGCAATCTCCCCCGAGATGGCGCTGCGCCTCGAGGGTTGGCTGGGTGTGGAGAACGGCGGCAGCGCTGATGCCTGGATCGCGCAGCAGGCCGCCTATGGCCTTTGGAAAGCCCGCGCTGCGGGGGCGCCGGTCGTGAAGCGGGCGCCGGTGGCACGCATCGCCGCCTGAGAAGGAGCGCAAATTGATTCAATCCCACCCCCCGTTCCGGCCGCAGCTCAATTTTTTTGGGAGCACGGTTCAGGACGGCGAACGCGAGATATTCGCGGGTCACGTTTTCTTGCAGACCGATGAAGCCGGATTCCCAGGGCGGCGGATGGGCATGGGAAATTTGACTATGCCCAGGCTTCCCGCATTTGAAAAGAAGAGGAGGGGGCGGCCAATTAAGACGGAGGCGTACATCACGCTTCTCGCACACTGCGAGATGGCTCGCGAACTCGCGCCGGCAGGATCATCGGTGAAGGAAATCCGATGCAACGCCTTGCAGGCGATTGTTTCAGCGACGCAGGCCAGGCCAGAGGAGTGGGCTCGAGATCGGATTGCCGACGGGGAAGGACGATTGCTTCAGATCCAAATGAAAAAGGCCAGGGATGAAGTGGTGGGGATGAAGAAATGCTTGGTTATGAGTAGGTCCGCGCAGACCGGATTTTGGATGGCGCTGGAGAAGCCGCCGGTTGAGAAAAATGGGATTCAGGTGATCGATTCGCGGGGATGGCTTTGCTTTGCCGGCGCGACGGCTGAGTACGGGCGTATTCGCTGGGAATGTCCTGGGGCCTGGGCAAAAAAATAATCGACCCGAAAGAAAATGCGCTGAACATTTTCTTTCGTTTTTTTTAGGGTTGATAAAAATAAAAATGCATGCACCGACGTTGATCTCAGCGCCCCGCTGGGAGGACGTGGCCCCAACAGGAGCCCAGCATGCAATCCTCACCCACCACCACCCGCAGACTCAGTACTGAGGAGGTCGCCGCCGCCCTCAAGGTGCGCCCGCAGACCGTCCGGGCTGGCCTTTGCCGCGCCGGACACTATCTTGGCCTGAGGCCCGCCCGGCTCCCGAACGGGAGATTGATATGGGATGCATCCGCAGTCGATGCCCTGCTGAGCGGCGAGGTGGCCTAAATGCCCGCCCCACGCACCAAGCCCACCGCCTCACGGAAGCCACGCCGCCGCGCCTCCTGGCCCTCCTACGAAGCCAGCAAGGCCCCCATCGCCGCCGCCGGTCTTGACCCCCTGAAATACGCCCGGGCCGTGCGCCGCCTGGCCCGGAAGATGGGGGTCTAGGCGATGAGCATAGTTCAATACGCCCGAGTATGGGACACCTTCCACGGCCCCGCCGTCGAGAAGCTGGCCGCCCTCGCTATCGCCGACTGGGCCGATGACGACGGCCGCGCCCTCGTGACCGCCCTTGAGCTTGCCGGGAAGATCCGCGTAACCCAACCCGAGGCCGTCAAGGTGATCGGCCGGCTCGTGAAACGTGGTTTCATGGAGCAGATCACGCCCCGGTGGTTTCAAATCGACCTGACCCGCCTGGGGGTGAATCCATGAGCATCCGCGTGATTTCAGCGGTCTGGGCAAGCTCGAAGCAAGCTGGGAACGACCTGCTTGTTCTCCTGGCCCTCGCGGACTACGCCGACGACCGAGGTGTGGCTTTCCCAGCGGTCCCGACCCTGGCGGAAAAGTGCCGGATGTCGCCGCGAAATGCAAATCGAGTTCTTGCAGCGCTGCGGGAAAGCGGAGAACTGCAAATCGACGTGAACGCCGGGCCTCGCGGGGCGAATATGTACCGAATTTGCCCCCCTTCGACCCCTGACAGTTTCGTCACCCCTGACAGTTTCGTCACCCTGACGGAATCGTCCTCAACCCCTGACGGAATTGTCACCACCCCCCTGACGAAATTGTCAGACGAACCGTCATTAAACCGTCAACACCCGTCAAGAGCAGCGGGCAAGCCCGCCCCCGGCGACGCAGGGCGCAAGCAGCAATCCAAGGGCTCACGCCTGCCTGGCGATTGGACCTTGCCAAAAAGTTGGGGCGAGTGGGCGCTGTCCGAAGTGCCCGGGTGGTCTGCCGACCAGGTGCGCAAGACCGCCGACAAGTTCCGCGACTACTGGATCGCCAAGACCGGCCGGGATGCCGTGAAAGCGGATTGGCTGGCCACCTGGCGCAACTGGGTCCGGCGTGAAGCCGAGCGCACCACCGCCGCAGCGCCCGCAGCGGCCGCCAGCGCCTCGAACCTGTTTCGGGGGGCAATCTGATGGACCTGCCCGACATGAAGCCGCTGGCGGCCATGCGCCTTGCGGGCAAGCGCCCGGCCGGCGAAGTTTGGCTGTGGCTGGGCGACTACGCCCCTTCCCGGTGGGAGAGGTGGGCCGATAGCACGGTTGAAATCAGCATCCCGCCCGCCGCAGCCATCGAGCGGCTTGATCTTCGCCCCTTGGTGGGCCTGCGCGTGATCGTGGTGGCCCCGACCTACAACCGACCCTTGCTGCGCTTCCTGTCCCGCCTGAAGGGCTACGCCATCGCGATTGAATGCTTCGTCCTCGACTGGCTGCCGGACAACCTGGGGATGCGCTGGGAGCGCGGGCAGGAGGCCGAATGGCTTGGTATCGGCGAACAGAAGGAGCACCAGGAATGAGCGCAAACATCATCCGCGATGACATCGATTTCGGGCTCTACATGGAGTCCACCGAGGCCGGCCACAAACTAATCCCGGCCGGGGCCTTCGCCGAAGAGGTCGCCGACTACCTCCAAAACGGCCTCCAGATGACCGGCGCGCGCCTTCCCTGGCGAAAAACCTGGGAGCGCATTCGGTTTCGCCCGGGCGAGGTGACGCTGTGGAGCGGCATGAACGGCCACGGCAAGAGCCTGGCGCTTGGGCAGGCCGCCGCGGGGTTCGTCTGTCAGCGTGAACCGGTCTGCATCGCCTCCTTCGAGATGCGGCCGGTTGTCACCCTGGCCCGAATGACCCGTCAAACCCTGGGCTGCCGCCAGCCCGACCGGGGCGCCGTCCTTGAGCTCCACGAGATTTGGTCCTCCTGGCTGTGGGCGTATGACCAACAAGGCCAAGTGCACTCCGAGAAGATCCTGGCCGTGATGCGCTACGCCGCGCAAGAGCTGGGCGTGAAGCACTTCATTCTCGACAGCCTTATGAAGTGCGGCCTATCCGAAGACGACTACACGGCCCAAAAGCTCTTCCTCGACGCTCTCTGCACCATCGGCCGTGACACCGGGATACACGTGCACTTGGTCGCCCACAGCCGCAAGGCCCGCGACGAAACGCAAGCGCCGGGAAAAATGGACGTGAAGGGGTCGGGCAGCATTACGGACCAGGTCGACAACGTCGTGATCTGGTGGCGCAACAAGGCCAAGGAGAACGCCATTCAGGCCGGCGAGCCCAGCGACCCGAACAACCCTGACGCGCTGATGCTAATTGAGAAGCAGCGCAACGGCGAATTTGAAGGGAAGGTCGGCCTCTGGTTTGAACAAGAGAGCCTCCAATTCACGGAGCGGGCCGATCAACAGCCCGCCGACATGCTCCGGCCATCCTTCTGGACCGAGTGACCCCGCCCACCGGAAATCGAGCCCACCGGCCCTCACCAGGCCCCGCACCATTTCAGAAAAAGGAGCCCCCCATGACGACCCTCGCCTCACGCAAAAAACCCGCCACGAACGGCCTGCGTCACCAGCAAGCCGAATTGGTCAAGACCATCGGCGCCCGCCTCAAAGAATCACGGGAGCTGTGCAACATGAGCCTTTCAGAATCGGCGCGGCAGCTTGGATATGCGAATCCTAGCAAGCTCTCGAAAGTCGAAAACGCTACCGACACCCGATCCGTGCCCTTCTGGTTGATCCCCGCAGCGGCGAAGTTGTATGACGTTTCCACCGAGTACCTCTATTCCCTGTCCGACGACTGGCAAACCGGGTGCTGGCGGGGAATCACACCGTACATGCAAAAGACGTGGGACCAGCAGCGGGCGCGAGACTTCAAGGCGCTGGCCACTGTGAATCAGCGTGTAACAGCGGCGCTGGAAGTGCTCCCAGCCCTGGCCGAAGCCGCCGACTACACCCTCGGGGCCATCAAGGTGCTGGAAGAGAAAAACCGAAACTTCAACGACATGCCCGGCGGTGCGCGCCTCCAGGCCGCCGCCCGCCGTCTCCAGGCCGCCGCGGCCGAAGCCCTCAAGGCGCAACGCCACCTTCAAGCCCAGCTGCCGCCCGAACTTGCCGAGGAAGCCCAAAATGCCTGAAACCACCACCCCCGCCGTCGACGGCATCGCCCACAGCCTGGCCGTGGCCATCGTCGAAGCCGTCCAGGCCGTCGCCGCCGGCCTGACGCCCGAAGCCGTGCAGAGGGCCGCAGAGGGCCGCGCAAGAGCCGAGGGGCACCCTACCCCCCAAGAGGCCGCAAAAAGCGCGCTGTGGGCCTGCCTCGAAGCACTGGAGGCCGTCCGCCGGCAGATGCTCCCCGCTGGGAACGCAGCCCACACCGAAAGCGAAGGAGGCGAGGCGTGAAAATCCCGAACCTCACACAGGCCGGGCAGGTGCTGGGCTCGAAGTGGGACGGCCTATCGCCGCACCTCCTGGCCTCATTTTTCGTTGTTGAGAACAAGGACGGCGCGTGGAAGCGATCCGAGTCCGACCTGGCGACCGTTGTCGCGCCGCTGACCGAAGCAAGCATGGAAATGGCCCTCAACTGGCAAAGCCCCTTCGAGGCCGCAGGCCCGGAGACGAAGGCGCCGGCCTTGATGGCGATGCTCAGTAGCGGAGCCCTGCAACCCGTCGTTGAAGCCGCAGCAGGCGGCTCGAACAACGCGGCCGATGCCAGCGCCGCGCAGCGCAAGAGCGCCGACTTCCTTCAGCAGTTCGAGGGCCGCACCGGGATAACCCGCCTCAACTCGACCCAGGTCTTCGCCGGGATGCCGCCCATCAAGATCCAGGTCAACGCCCTGTTCCGCGCTTGGGATGATCCGGCAAGAGAGGTCGAGACGCCCGTCGAGAAGCTCATTCAATGGGCCCTGCCGGCATCGCTATCCAAGGATGGCTCAGTCCTGGCCCGTGCCGCAAAGACCGCCCGTGGCGAGATGTCCTTCGTCGAGGCGCTGTTCCCCTCCGCTGCGCCCGTTCGCATCGGCATGACCTACAAGGGCCGAACCTACTCCCCGATGGTAATCGAGAGCATCGGGAAGCCCCTGGATGCCCCGGTGGACCGCAACGGCCGGCACGTCGAGCTGGTGATTCCCATGACCCTGTGCAGCCTCACGGCGCTCGACCGGGAGCTTTGGGACGGCTTCAAGACCATGGCCCTGTGAAGGTGTCGCCATGCCCCGCGATAGTTTCACCGCTCATATTCCCCAAGCTTTACAACGCCTTCACCCTGAGCGGCGATAGTTTCGGCCCCCAAGATCGACAAAGGTAAGCGCGAAAAATGACCAGAAAGAAACCCACCAGGCCCCGCGGATTGACCGACAAGCAAGCGGTCTTCGTGAGGGAATACCTCGCCTGCCTCAACGCGACCGAAGCCGCCCGGCGGGCCGGATACAGCCCGAAAACTGCCATGTGGCAGGGGCCGCAGCTACTCCAAAAAAACCACGTTGCCGCGGCCATCGAAGAGCAGCAGCGGGCACGCCTTGAGCGCCTCGACCTCGATGCAGACGGCCTGACGCGCTTGTGGTCCACCGTCGCAACAGCCGATGCCCGGGAGATCGTCCAACACCGTCGCGACGCCTGCCGCCATTGCCACGGCGAGGGCTTCGCCTACCAATACACCCCGGCCGAATACAAGCGGGCGATGATCGAACATGAGCAGCAGCGGGCGGACATCCTGAGCAAAGGCGGCGCGGACATCGGGGCATTTCCTGCCGTTGAGGGCGATTGGTTCGACGCGCGGAAGCGACCGAATCCCGAGTGCCCGGAGTGCTTCGGCGATGGCGTGCCGGGTGTCTTCATCGCCGACACCCGCGACCTGTCCGAAGCCGCCAAGGCCCTGTTTGCCGGTGTCAAGGAAGGCCGTGAGGGCGTCGAGGTCAAGCTCCATGACCAGCAGGCGGCCACCGAGAAGCTGGGCCGCGCCCTGGGCGTCTTCCGCGATGCGCCCGCCAGCGCCGGCCCGGGGGCGATCGAAACTGATCTTGCCTTGCGGTACGTGTCCCTAATGGAGAAGTCCCGAGAAATGCAGCTCAAGGCCCTGCGTGAGCGCGGTCTGAACGATCACGAGGAGGAAAGCTGATGCTGCTACCGATCAAGACCGGGTTTGGCGGGTTCATGGCGGGGTTCTTCTCAAGCCTGGTGCCCACGACGCCCGCTGTGCAGCTGCTGATTGATCGCCCGCTGAAGAAGGCGATCATGTGGGCCCCGTCGCGCATGGTCGACGCTGCCGAGGACATGCTCGCCGCGTGGCAGAAGAACGACACGGACAGCGCCACGACCACGCCGCCGGAGATGCCCGTCATCCTGGTGGCGATGGCCCGTGACTACATGCCCACCGGGCGCGACTACGGCCGCCAGATCGCCGACAGCGTGCCGGTGATGATCCCCGGAGACGACAAGGAGCGCCTTTTCGGGATGCGCATCATCGCGGCCGACATCCGCACCCAGGTAGCCATCTTCGCCCACGACACGGGCACGGCTAGCAGCATCGCGGCGCAGCTCGCCCTTTACCTGGATTCGATGGCCGGACGGCGCTTCCCGGCACGCTTCACCTACGCTGGCGTGTCGCACGACTGGCCGGTTCAGGTCGAGTCGCCTGACGTGCCTTTCTCGAATGTGCCGACCGACAACAAGAACATCACCATTCTGGTGGGCGATTTGACCCTGAAGGCGTCCATCCCGCTCTTCGACGCGCCGAAAGCCGGCGCCCCGAACGACGGGCAGGGGCAGGCCGGCAGCGCGACGGACCCGGCAGGCTACCCGTTGGTTGTCGAGGTGACACACACGGAAAACCCCGCATAAACCCCAAAACCTCGCCGGGAAAATGGGGGCTCCACAACTTGGAGGCCCTCCAGATGAACACACCTAGCAGCATCACCCTCACCACCGCCGCGCAGCTGCGGACCCACGACACCACCCTTGCCGCATCCACGGCCGTCCTGGCCGAAATCAAGGCTACCTGCGCGAAGATCTCCCCCGAAGCCCTGTGCTTCGTGGCCGCTGACGCCAGCGTCGAGCACGAGAAGATCTTCGCCGATGCCCTCGCCGAGCTCCGCGACGAAGTGCTCGCCCCGCTGGCCATGCTGGCCCACCTGAGCACCGAGCTTGCCGCGTCGTTCGCGGCCGCCGAGGAAGCCCTCCGCCCCACCATGTATGCGGTCGCCGTCCGCCGCCTCGCCATCGACAAGCGCCTTGCCGAGATCCCGCATAGCGTGGCCCTCAAGAAGTCCGCCGTCGAGAGTGCCCATGCCCGGTACATCGCCGCCGGCCTGCGGAACGATGAAGTGGAGCGCCTGATTCAACCGCAGCGCGACCAGGCGGAAGCAGGCATCGAGGCCCTGGACGCCGAAGAAGCCGCCCTGCGGGCCGAGCTTGACGCCCTCAAGCGGTTCCACACCACCCACAACCCCAACGACCTTCCCGAGGGCTTCGAGATCCCCGCCCCCGTCGAAACTGTGAGCTTCCGCCATGCCGTCTGATCCCATCCGCCACGACGCCGCGGCGCGCCGTGTTCTGGTGCTGACCGCCGAGATCGAGGCCCACGAGAAGAACCTTGACTGGGCTGAGCACTACCGCCAGACCGCCAAGGCGGCCCAGCTCCGGCAGGACATCGCTACGAAGCAAGCCGAGGTCGCGAAGCTCACCAAGTACCTTCGCACGGGCGTCCTTGCCGACCTTCCGGCCGGATTCGTGGCAACGCCAGCGCCGGGCAAGGTCGAGGCGCCTAATCCGATCAAGGAACGGCCCTGGCTGATCCCCTGATTCCACCCCCGGGCGAGGGTGCAGGCCGGCCCTCGCCCGAGTGCACCACCAGTTCGGAGAAACCCTCATGAGCACCACGCAGAGCACCACCACAAAGGACCGCGGCGGGCGCCCGCCCGGAAGCGAGGGCGTGCGGGCCGCTGCCGCCCGCAAGGCATCCGCCGCCGTCGAGGCGCTGGCCGAAATCGCCACCGACCCGAGTGCACCGGCGGCTGATCGCATCCAGGCGGCCCGCGCCATCCTCGAGGCCGCCCGGCCGAACGCGGTTCAGCCGACATGCTGACCAGCGACAAGGACGGATTCATCACCGGCGGGGTGCCCGTCGAAGGCGTCAAGCGGACACGCACCGACAATCTGCTGTTTGACATCCGCGGCGACGTGCGGGCGATTCGTGCTGCCGTAGAGGGCTCCCCGGTTGAGGCTGTGCGGCGAGCCGGTACGGTGTCCGGGATGGCGGGCCGTGGGCGTCGTGCTCCTGGGGCACAGGTGGCGGCCGTGCCGCGGGGCGGCATCAAGGGCGACACCGGCAGCCGTTCGTCGGCGGCAAGACGGGCCATGCCGGCAGCGGTGCCTGCCGGCGCTGTGGCATCCAAGATCGTCTCCAGGCGCCCCCGGAAGACCACGCAGGCGCCTGTGATGGCCGGCGCCCGGGATGCCAAGGGGCGATTCGTTTCCGGGGCCTCATCGGTCGGGGTAGGCGGGCGCGGCAGCGCTGGTGACGGTGGCGGCGTTGATGGCCGGCTGCATTCCGTGGTCGACCGCCTGTCTCAGGCCGTTGGCGGCCTCGAGAACGTCGGCGAGGCCGACCCCACGGTCAGGGCAATGCAGGAGATCGCCGACCCCATCAGCCGCGCCTACGGGGCGCTGCGTGGCGACAAGGACGCTCGCCGGCAGGATGGCTGGTTCAAGAAGATCCTGAAGCGCTTGAAGGGCATCGAAGACAAGAGCAGCGAGCCGGTTGTCGTGGAGCAGGGAGGCGTGTTTGCGCTCCTGGGGCGCTTCATCCCGATGCTGCTTCCGGTGCTGGGAGGCCTGGCGGCCACGGCCGCGGCGCTGGCGGCCTTCCTCAAGATCGAGGGCTTTGTCAGCGACGGCGAGAAGGCGAAGGAAGGCGCTGAAGCGATCAAGAAGGGCGTCGCGGAGCCCACCAAGGAAGCCTTGAAGGCGGTGGGAGTCGATACCGACAAGCGGGCGGCAGAAGAGCGAGCCCGGGTTCTCGAGGGCCGTGACGGCGAGTACGCGAAAGAGGAGGCGCTGAAGAGGCGCTTCGTGTCGCCAAGCGGCGCGGCACAGGGCTCGAAGCAGTGGAACGATGAGTTTTACCGCTTCAGTCAGGAGGAGCTGGCGAAGCAGGAGGCCGAGGCGAAGAAGGGCATGCTTGAGCGTGCAGCCGATACGGCCCGGTCAGGGGCGAAGGTAGTCGCAGGAAAGGTCGGTGCCGGGTGGGATTCCGTCAAGGGCTTCATCGGTAGGGCAGCGCAGCGGGCCGGCACTGACCCGGGCTTGGTCGCTCAGATCGCCCACTTCGAGAGCGGATTCAACCCGGACGCGGCGCCGATCCACAAGAACCCGGCGAAGAACAACGTGAGGCTGTTCGACGGGCGCATGGGGATGAGCTCCGCCCATGGCCTCGGGCAATTCACCGACGCCACCTGGCTCGAGACTCTGCGCAAGCACGGCGGCAAGCATGGCGTGGCCAATGCGTCGAAGCTGACGGCGGACCAGGCCGCGAAGCTGCGCAGCGACGTGGAGCTCCAGGCGGCGATGCTGGCAGAGCTCACCCGCGAGAATGCGGAGCGTGGCCGGGCGCTGGGCGGCAAGAACGATGCGGCGAACGTCTATGCCCTGCACAACCTGGGAGAAGGCGATGGGGCGAAGTTCCTCAAGTCGCTATCGGCCAACCCAGGAATGTCGGTGCGTGACGCGCTGATGCGCGGCGTGACGACCGAGAAGGGCCGGAAGCGCGTGGAAAGCGTGATCGCGAACAACCGCTCGCTCTACGGTGACGGGTCGATCTCTGTCGGCGACGCCTACTCCGCCATGGGCAAGAAGATGTCGGCCGGCGCGCGCTACGCGGAAGAGGCGAGGGCGGTGACGGTGCGATCACCTGTGAGCGTCAACATGCCCACCCCGCCGGCAGGCAGCATGCCCTCTGTGCCTTCTATCCCTGATGCGCAGCGGGTGTCGGTTCCGCTGGGCAGCAACGCCAGCGCAAAGCCGGCCGTGGTCGTGGTACAGCGTGAAGATGCGGGCCGGGACGTTTCAGACAGGGGCATTGCCCATGTCGTGACCGGCGGGATGTCTGGCGGGGCCTGGTAGGGATTGCGGGGCCTTCAGCGGCCGCCTACCCGGCTTGAGCTGGACGGCCTGCCGGAAAGGTTAAAGCGGGCCGATTTTCACCTAACAATCTTCCCGTCCCTATCCCATCATCAAAACGCCAACCGCGACAGCAAAAAAAGCTTGACGGCGCGCCAACGCCAAGAGCATCCTATAAACGCTGTCGCAAACAACGGCAACGCGGGCTTGGCGGCCCGGAATAATCTAGGCGGACAACCGCCGCAGCGCGGTTTTTTTTTCGTCCGCAGCATGGTATCGCCCCCTTTGGGCGGGCCGTGCGGGAGGGCTTCGGCCCTGCCGGTTCCTAGATTCCGGTCCGCCAACCTGCACGGTTCCGCTCACCCAGCTTGGCGGCTGGGCAGCGGGAAAAATCTCAAATCTAGGAGCGCCACCATGAACACCATCGAAACCAACACCACCACCGCCCTGACCACCGACCGCGAAGCCCTGCGCACGGCCTTCAAGGCTCAAAAAGAGGCCGCCTTTGTGGGCCTGGCCGAGCTGATGAAGCTCGCCGGCATCGGTATGAAGGAGTACGAGGACATGCAGCGCTCCGAGCTGTCCCAGATGTTCCTGGCGATCAACAAAGCCGCCAGCACCGTGGGCCTCAAGGTGCAGCAGATCGCCGAAACCGTGGGCTGCGAGGATTACCCGGACCTCAGATTCAAACCGACCCCGGATGCAGATCCCCGGGCTCAGAAGCTGCAAGCCGCGATCAACGAGGCCGACATCTACATGAAGGACACCATCGGCAAGATCATGGGCGTGTCGGCTCTGGCGGCAATCGCAGTCGAGAACCAGGGCGTCACGCTCACCGGGGCGAACCTGTGGCCCACGTTCCACGCCCTTTACGACATGGCCCGTGAAACCGAAAGCCTGATCGAGCGCGTGAGGGCCTGACCTCCCTCCGCCCGACCACCCCGACCCGCCCGCGTGGCGGGTTTTTCACGTCTGGAGCCGGGCCGATGGCCTCCAGCCCTTGGAGGGCACCGCCCGGACTGCTGACCGGGCGTAGGCGCTTCGTGCCTACCCCTGCCGGCGCACGAGACGGCCCGCCACGCGCCTTTGTCGGGTGAGCGAGGGCACACCACCCCCCGCCGCCCCGGCGCGGAGCCGCCTGGAGGCCGGCAGATGGCCTCACGAGCCGTTACCCCATCTGCCGGCGCAGGGTGTCCATCTGGTGGACACCCTGCCCGGGAAAGCCGGGGGGCCGCGGAAGTGGGAGTGCACCACCACCAGGCCGGCGCCGGAGTGCACCGCATCAAGGGTGTCGGCAATGACGACACCCTTCACTACCAGGCCGGCGCGGGCACCGCGACAAGCGGTGTAAGCCCAACTTACACCCCTACCGCCCCTCGCACACGGCGGGGATCTCATGCCATGTTGGAGCGGGATTCTGAGCGGCCTGACCGCCTTACATTCTATTGCTGATCGGTCTTGGTGGAGACAGACGCACCATGAGAGGCGACCTTTGCTTTCAGGAGGCTGGTTCGAGCTACGGTCATCTCTGTTTCACAGTTCAGTCTGACGACTTCTCGGTCGGTTTCGCTGGCACCCTCGCCGACTGCGTTCGCCTTTTCCCGGCATTCCAAGTCTCTCTCCTTCAACCAGATCCGCTGTTCCGGTAGCGCTGTTTTTCTGAAGTCGGAAGTCGCTCCATTCCAGACAACGTTGATCTGGTCGTTTGCTTCCTTGATGCCGGACTGCGCCTTTTCAAGGCGGAGACGGTCCTGTTCTTTCTCAAGCTCTTGCCGCTCCTGTGCGATCTTTGCGAGGCGCGCCTGTTCGTCCGCTTGCTCCTTTACTTTCTTCGCTTCTGCCGCCTCAATCAGTGGCTTCACCAAGTTTGCGGCAATCACCTCGGTCACCAGATCCACGGACTTGTTTTTCTTGGCAGTTGAAACATAAACGGTGTTACCGTCGTCTGTTGGCTGAGCTGAATATTCGATGTCACCGAAGGCTGCCCCAGCTTCGTACTTCACATCCAGCGCAGCTGCATAGGTCACGATGTTCGGATAGCCTAACGACTTTCGCACTTTGTCAGCAGCTTCCGCCACGTCCACGGGGATGATGACCTTCATCTCCGCCTCACAAAAGCGCTTCGTGCTGTTCGGGTCCTTCTTCGTTGTGCGTACATGCACAAAATCGATGTTCAGAAGGCTGACCAAGGCCCTGAACTTAGCCGCATCCCATGACAGCGGCTGGCCGTTGACTCCGCTCTGGAGCTCCTTCTTGACCTGATCTTCCAGGCTCTCTTGCACCAAGTCACGAAGGGTAGACTTAGTCATTTCATCACCACAGTTGATCTCGGTGATCTTCTTCTCTTCCGATAAGCATCCTGCTAGCACCAGCGCAGCGATGACCGGGACCGCAATCTTCTTCATTTCGGAACCTCTGATACGCAAGGGGAAAGTCGCAATCCATAGCTTCTCATGCCAACTGCACGTGACGCCATAGATCAAGCGCACTTTTCTTGGTCCTGGCCGCTGCCCAGGTGAGGCCGCCGGCCGTGCTCAAGGCCACGGCGCCGAAGGAGCGGAACTCAATTCCGACCCCTGACCGGATGACCTGAAGGCGCTGATCACCGACGTGCGGGCGCAGATCGAAGCGGCGAGGGCGGCGTGATGGGAGCCGCTATCATTCCTTTCAGGTTCGAGGCGCACGCCGTGCGCGTCCAGGTCGATGAACTCGGGCAGCCGTGGTTCAACGCCAGCGACGTGTGCGCTGCGCTTGACTTCGGAAACCCACGTCAGGCACTTGAGTCGCACGTCGATGCCGATGACGTCCAGAAATTGGACACCATCGACAGTCTCGGCCGGACCCAGCGCGCCAACCACGTCAACGAGTCAGGCCTCTACGCACTGATCCTCGGCAGCACGAAGGACACCGCCAAGCGCTTTAAGCGCTGGGTGACTCACGACGTGCTGCCGACCATCCGCAAGACCGGCGGCTACGCCGGCCGGCGCGACCCTCGAAAGCCTACCCCCCGCCGTCGCCAAGCAGGTAGGCGGCATCATCAAGGCCATCGTGCACAAGGAAGTCGCCGAGGCCCTGTCGCATGCCCTGCCAGCGCTGATCCACGGCGAGATCTCGAAGCAGCGGACCGGGCTGAGGCACGGGGCGACTACGTGCGGGCTGTGCAGGGGCTTATAGGAATTCCTGCACCCCCTTCAACATCGTCAATGACGGGAAGAACAACGGCACCTACGTCGCCCAACACCTGATCTCCGATTTCGGAGAGCTGCCAGCGCACCGCGGCCCGGGCCTCGAAGTGCACCACCAGGGTGTGAGCTGGATTCACACCTTTGATAGAGCAGACGGGCGGACAGTGACCTACTTCCCGATCAACCGCGACGCGAGCCGGCGCCGCTTCTCGGCGGCCCGCTGGCTGTGCTTGACATCCCGGATGAACAAGGCGAACGCAAGGAGCGCCGCACAGACGCAAGCGCCGATGATGGTGATCCCGATGATTCCGTCCAAGGCTACGTGCTTCTGAAGTGTGCCGAACGATGTTCGTCCAGCAGTTACAAAGTGCTTACATCACCACCGAAAGCGAAAAGGCCGACCTTCTAAGATCGGCCTAAACGCTTGATTTTATTGGTGCCGGTGAAAGGAATCGAACCCTCGACCTTCGCATTACAAGTGCGCTGCTCTACCAACTGAGCTACACCGGCAGACATGGGCTCCGCCCCTTGAAGCCCTTCGGGCACCTTGCGGCATGGACGGGAGCCTGAAGGCTGCTCTATTCTTGCGGACAGAGCGCCCCTCAGCAAGCCCGCGATTATAAACAGAACCGCCCGAATAACGTAGCCCGGGAGTTTGAATGCCCGCTGCCCCGAAACCACCCGCCGCCAAACCGCCGATCCGCCTCCTGTTCATCGAGGATGCCGAGGATGACGTGATCCTGCTCCTCCGCCGCTTCCGCGATGCGGGTTACGCGCCGACCTACCGGCAGGTGATGTCGGAAGCGGAGATGAAGGAGGCCCTGTGCGCCGAGCACTGGGATCTGATCCTGTGCGACCACAACCTGCCGGGCTTCAGCGCCCAGGCGGCGCTGCGCCTGATCCAGGAGCTGGCCCTAGACCTCCCCTTCATCATCGTCTCCGGGGTGATGCAGGAGGACGAGGCGATCGCCGCGATGCGCGCCGGCGCCCACGACTACCTCAGCAAGAACAAGCTCGAACGCCTGATCCCGGCCGTCGAACGGGAACTGCGCGAGGCCAGCAACCGCCGCGAGAAGCGGCTCGCCGAACAGACCCTGCGCCAGAGCGAGGCGCGCCTGCGGGCCCTCACCGACAACATCCCCGGGGTGGTCTTCCAGATGAGCTACACCCCCGAGGGGATGCTCGGCTTCCAGTACCTCAGCGAGGCGGCGGCGATGCTCTTCGGGACGCCGGCCGACGAGCTGATCGGCGGCACCGCCGGCTGGATGAGCTGGCTGCTCGACGAGGACGTGCCGGGCTTCACCGAGGCCGCGCGGATCTCCTCCGAGAACCTGTCCACCCTCAACTGGGAGGGGCGCATCCGGCTCGCCAGCGGCGAACTCAAATGGATCAACCTGCGCAGCTCGCCCCGGCTCTCCGAAGCCGGCGCGGTGGTGTGGGAGGGGGTGATGTGGAACATCACCCACAGCAAGCGCGTGGAGGCCGACCTGCGGGAATCCCGCAGCCAGCTGGCGGCCCTCTCCAACCACCTGCAGCGGATCAAGGAAGACGAACGCGAGCGCATCGCCCGCGACGTCCACGACGTGCTCGGAGGAACCCTCGTGGCAATGAAGTTCGAGATGTCGCTGCTCGAGGCAAAGCTCGAGTCCGACCCGGCCCGGGCCCGGGAGCGGGCCCGCAACGTGGGGCGCATGGTGGACGACGCCATCGCCACCGTCGGCCGCGTGACCCGGGAACTGCGCCCCGGCATCCTGAAAGACTTCGGCCTCGCCGCGGCGATCGAATCCCACGGCGAAGACTTCGCCCAGCGCACCGGCATAAGCTGTAACATCCGGTGTACAGATCACGATCTCAACCCCGACTATGACACGTCGCTGGCCCTGTTCCGGGTCTTCCAGGAGGCGCTCACCAACGTCAGCAAGCACGCGCGCGCGACGGCGGTCGACGTCCGCCTGATGCAGGAAGGCGACGAGGTTGTCCTCGAGATTTCCGACAACGGCTGCGGCCTCGCCCCCGCCGATCTGCGCAAGCCCCGCTCCTTCGGCCTGCGCGGCATCCGCGAACGGCTGGCCAGCCTCGGCGGCCGCCTCGACCTGAACCCGGTTACCCCCCAGGGCACGCGCCTCACGCTGCGCGCACCCCTTCTGCCCGCCATGGCAGACGAACATCCGAACACTCACCGGAGTCAGCAAACATGAAGAAGCCCATCCGGGTCCTGATTGCCGACGATCATGCGATCGTGCGACAGGGCCTGCGCCAGATCCTCTCCGACACGCCCGACCTCACCGTGGCCGGCGAAGCCGAGAACGGCGTCCAGGCCGTGCAGATGGTCCGTGCGGGCGACTGGGACGTCGTGCTGATGGACGTCTCGATGCCCGACCGCAACGGCATCGACGCCCTCAAGCTGATCAAGAAGGAATTCCCCCGCCTGCCCGTGCTGATCCTCAGCATGTACCCCGAGGAGCAATACGCCATCCGGGCCCTCAAGGCCGGCGCGGCGGGCTACCTCACCAAGCAGAGCGCCCCCGAACTCCTCGTCACCGCGATCCGCCAGGTGGCCAGCGGCAAGAAATACGTCAGCCCCTCCCTCGCCGAGGAGCTCGCCAACGCCATCGGCGACGACAGCGAGCGCCCTCCCCACGAGAAGCTCTCCGACCGCGAATACCAGACCCTGTGCATGATCGCCTCCGGCAAGACCCCCGCCGAGATCGCCGAGGCGCTCAACCTCAGCGTCAAGACGGTGAGCGTCTACCGTGCCCGCCTGCTCGAGAAGATGAACCTGCGCAACAACGCCGAGCTCACCCACTACGGCCTCAAGCACGGCCTCGCCGAATAAGCCCCCAATATTCCAACAAAGCACCGCGCACGCCCTCAAGCCCGCCGATGGCGCGCCGTTATTCCGGACGATTCCAGCGCAACTCCCGGGGCCCGTTCGCCCGATACTGCAGCGGAATGTCCGAATGCACCCGACACGAGCCCCGATCCAGCACCAGCCCACCATGAGCGATACGCCCCCACCCTCGGACATCGCACGCGAAACCCTGCGCCAGCTGGCCCTGAGGCGTATCGTCCCCACCCCCGACAACTACCGCGCCCTCTACCACGAGATCGCCGGCACGCCGCTCGACGAGGTCTTTCCCGAGCGGCCCCTGCGCCAGCTCGCGGCGGCCCTGCCGCGACACAACCGCGAGGCCCTGCGTGTCGCCCAGGGCGTGGAGGCGGCCATCGCCGCCGCCGACTGGGTGGCGCTGCGCGGCGTGCTGGTCGGAGCCCTGTCGGAAAGCAAGGGCCCGACGCTCAACCTGGGCGCCCTGCTGCGCGACCTGATCACCGAATGGGACCGGCGCCAGGCCGGCCTCACCCAGGCCCGCAAGCGCGAGATGCTCGAGCGCGTGCTGGGCACCTCGAACGTCAACCCCGACACCCTCGCCGAACGCCTGCGCGGCATGCTGCGCAGCTGGTCGCACAGCAGCGACGAGGAGAACGTCGGCATCGAAGTGGCGACGCTCCCCGCCGACGCCGCGCCGCCGCCAACGTCCGCCCCCGACATTCCCGCCGGCAATCCGCCGCTTGCCGAACTGCTGGCGCTGCTGCTCGACGGCATCGCCAGCCATGCCAGCGGCCTGGCCCCCGGCATCGCCGAAGAGGCCCACACGCTGGCCGACGCAGTGCGCGGCAGCGCGCCGCCCCTCGCCCCGGCCGAGTTCATCGAGCGCCTCAAGAAGCTGCGCAGCAAGCTCGACTGGGCGGCCGAAGACCAGCAGGCCGTGCGTGAAGCCCTCCAGCGCGTGCTCCAGCTGATCCTCGAGAACATCAGCGAACTCGTCGTCGAAGACCACTGGCTGCACGGCCAGATGGCGCTGCTCGGCGAGATGTTCGCCCACCCGCTCGACGTGCGGACCCTCGGCGAACTCGAGATCCGCCTGCGCGACGTGATCACCCGCCAGAGCACCCTCAAGCACGAACTCGACGAAGCGCAGAACCGCCTCAAGGAGATGCTCAGCACCTTCGTCGACCGGCTGGGCAGGTTTGCCGACTCGACCGGCGACTACCAGACCCGGATCGAAGAATCCGCCGGACGCATCGCCAGCGCCCGCGACATCTCCGAGCTCACCGACGTCATCGCCGACGTGCTGCGCGACACCCGCGCCGTGCAGGAATCCACCCAGCGCTCCCGCGGCGAGATCGAAGACCTGCGCGAGCAGGCCAACCAGGCCAACGCCGAGATCGCCCGCCTGCAGGCCGAGCTCGAACAGACCAGCGCGCTGATCCGCCACGACCCCCTCACCGGCGTGCTCAACCGCAAGGGGCTCGACGAAGCCCTCAGCCGGGAGGCCGCCTTCGCCCAGCGGCGCGGCACGCCCCTGTGCCTGGGCCTGCTCGACGTGGACAACTTCAAGCAGATCAACGACACCCACGGCCACCAGACTGGCGACGAGGCCCTGCAGCACCTCACCAACGTGATCCGCGAAAACGTCCGGCCGCAGGACTCGGTGGGCCGCTACGGCGGCGAGGAGTTCGTCGTGCTGCTCCCCGACACCGACCTCGACAGCGCCACCGCCGCCCTCGTGCGCCTGCAGCGCGCCCTCACCAAGCGCTTCTTCCTGGCCCGGCAGCAGAAACTGCTGATCACCTTCAGCGCCGGCGTCGCCGAGCTACGCGCCGAGGAGCAGCCGGTGGACGCCATCGACCGCGCCGACAAGGCCATGTACCTCGCCAAGCGCTCGGGCAAGAACCGGGTCATCGCCGCCCCCTGAACTCGCCCCGGCGCAGAGCCTGCCGCCCCCGGGCGGAAGCATGCTAAATTGTTGGCGTCATGCAAACGTATTCGACGCCCGAACACCTGGCCGCGCCTGCGCTCCGCCTCTCCATCGCGCTCCTGCTGCTGTCCGCCCCCCTGCAGCCCTGTCGGGCCGAGGCCCTCGGGCGCCTGTTCTTCACCCCCGCCGAACGCGCCGCGATTGACCACCCGCCCGCAACCCACGCCACGGCGGCGCCTCCGCCACGGCTGGACGGCATCGTGAGCCCACGCAGCGGCACACCCACGCTCTTCGTCGACGGTCGGGCCCGTCCGGCCATTCCGCAGCAGATCCGCCTCGATGAGGCCTCGGCCGAGGTCCCCGGCCCGGACGGGCGCCGCCACCGACTGCGCGTCGGCGCCCCGCCCGACGCGCCCACCCCCTGATGGGCCCGGGCCGCCGCCGGCTCCGCGAGCGGGGCATGGTCCTGCCAGCGCTGCTCGTGCTCGCCGCCCTCGGCGCCGCCGGCTGGCTGCTGTCGCAACAGACCAGCGCCGCCACCCGCCAGCTGCGCCAGGACATGCAGACCGCCCAGGCCCTGGCCGTGGCCCGCGAAGCCCTCATCGGCTTTGCCGTCACCTATCGCAACCGGGAACACCCCACCGCCGACTTCGGCTACCTGCCCTGCCCCGATCTCGATGGCGACGGCTCGTCGGAGACCTGCGGCGCCAAGGACCAGGCCAGCGTCGGCCGCCTGCCCTATCTCACGCTCAACCTGCCCGACCTGCGCGACGGCGCCGGCGAGTGCCTGTGGTATGCCGTCGGCGGCGGCATCAAGAACAACCCGAAGCCCGACATTCTCAACTGGGACAGCAGCGGCCGCTTCCGCCTCCACGACGCCACCGGCACCGTCGTCCCCCTGCCGGGCGATCCGGCCGGCCTCGCCGCCGCGGTCGTGATCGCCGCCGGGCCGGCGCTGCCCGGCCAGGAGCGCAGCGCCGGCCCCGCCCGCTGTGGCGGGGACCCGGAGGCCCGCCATATCCGGCACTACGTCGAGGCCCTCGGCGCCACCGGGGGCAGCGACGTCATCGACGTGCGCCCCGAGCCCGGCGGCAACGACCGCATCGCCACCATCACCACCGGCGACATCTACCGTCAGCTCAAGCGCCGCAGCAGCTACGGCCCGTACCTGCAGGGCCTGCTCCAGGCCATCGCCGCCTGCCTGGGCCGGAGCCCGCTGCCGGCGGTGGTGGCCCCGGAACCCCTCGGCCCCGTCGTGCTGGGCCGCCTGCCGCCGCTCGAACAGCTCGGCGGCCCGTGCCGCAACGCCGATCTGCGCGACGCCACCGCCAACTGGGCCGAAACGATGCGCTACGCCCGCTGCCGGGACGGCAGCGACTGCCTCGTCGGCACCGCCGGGCGCTGCCGCGGGGCGCTGATCTTCGGCGGAGAGTCCGCCGGCGGCAGCCAGCCCCGCCTCACCCCGGCCGATCGGCAGGTCACCCCCCACTACCTCGAAGCCCCCACCCTCGCCGCGCTCAGCGCCGGCCGCCTGGCCGGGCTGGCCGAGCGCATCGAGCTCCCCTTCGGCAGCGCCGACGCCGCGGCCTCCACCGACGTCGCCCTCTGCATCCCCTGACCCCCGCCCCTCTCCCATGCCACGCCCTTCACGCCGCCCCGCCGGCTTCACCCTGGTCGAGATGGCCATCGTGCTGCTGATCCTCACCCTGCTGGCCGGCAGCCTCACCGCCGGGCTGTCGGCCCACCTGGCCCGCCGCGCCGAGGCGGCCACCGACGCCGCCCTCGACGAAGCCCGCGACGCCCTGCTCGGCCACGTGGTGCGCAAGGGCTACTTCCCCTGCCCCGCCAGGAGCGCCACCGACGGCAGCGAAGACCGCCAGGACGCCCGCAGCTGCCGCAAGAACGTCGGCCTGCTGCCCTGGGCCACCCTCGGCATCCCCGGCGTGGATGGCTGGTCGCGGCGCCTGCGCTACGCGGTCGGCCGGGAGTACGTGTGGGACATCCGCCACACCGTGGCCGGCGAGAAGGCCAACCTGGCCGATGGCGACATCGACATCAAGACCCGCAACCTCGACGGCACCGAGCTCTTCCTCACCACCGACGGCGGACGCACCCCGGTGGTCATCCTCTCCCATGGCGCCAACGGGCTCGGCGCCACCGACCAGGACGGCAACGCCCTCGCCCCGCCCGCCGCCGGCAGCGACGAAGCCCGCAACGCCAGCCCCGACGGCCGGCTGTTCTACGCCCGGCCACCGTCCGAGAACCCCGCGGCGCCCGGCGGCGCCTTCGACGACCGGGTGAGCTGGCTCTCGCCCAACCTCATCGCCCATCGCCTGATCAGCGCCGGCCGCCTTCCCTGAGCCTCGCCCGGCGACACACATTTCCCCCAAGTGACGGATCGGCGGTATTGACCCGGCTTTCCCGGCAGCGTGACACTTCCCGTCCCCAGCCCGCCAGGAACCCGCATGCCGGCCACCGAGGCCTCCCCCAGCACCGCCCCCGCCGCACTGAAACGACTCCTCCACGCGGGGGTGGCGGCGCAGGACCCGGAGGAGCTGCGCCTGAGCAAGGTGCTGCTCAACCTCGGCAACCTGCTCTTCGTGCTGGCGGTGCTGCTGTGGCTGGCCGTGTGCCGGGCCGTGACGCCGGGCTTTCCGGTGCTCACGACGCTGGCGGTGGCGGGGCTGAGCCTCGCCAACCTGCTGCTTTTTGCCGGCCACCGCGGGTTTGCCCCCTACCGGTTCATCCAGCTCGCCCTGCTGCTGGCCTTTCCCGCCGTCGCCCTGCACGACGCGGCCCCCCTCCCCGGCACCTCGGGCCTCGCCCTGTGGGGCCTGCTGGCGCCGGCCACCGCGCTGCTGAGCGAGCGCGCGGCCGGGTCGACGGGGTGGTTTGCCGGCTTCCTGCTGGCCACCGCGCTGACGGCAGGGCAGCCCCGGCCCGAGGGCGAACCGGCGGCCTTCCCCGCCCTCCACATCGCCCTCGTCTCCTCGGTGCTGTACCTGCAGCTGCGCCACGCCCAGGGCCGGCGCAGCAAGACCCGCGAGAAGCTGGCGGACGCCCATCACCAGCTGCGCCTCGAGAAGGAACGCTCCGAGCGGCTGCTGCTCAACATCCTGCCGGCGCCGATCGCCGCCCGCCTGAAGGACAACGCGGGCACCCTCGCCGACGGCCACCCGGAGGCGGTGGTGATGTTCGCCGACATCGTCGACTACACCCGCATCGCCAGCGGCATGGCGCCGGTGGCGGTGTTCGAGATGCTCAACCGCATCTTCTGCCGCTTCGACGAGCTATGCGAAACCCACGGCCTCGAACGCATCAAGACCATCGGTGACGGCTACATGGTGGCGGGCGGGCTGCACG
The DNA here is from genome assembly GCF_041908905.1 of Zoogloea sp. GTDB lineage: Bacteria > Pseudomonadota > Gammaproteobacteria > Burkholderiales > Rhodocyclaceae > Zoogloea. The sequence goes on along the minus strand of NZ_JAYREK010000006.1, from coordinate 27,774 downwards.
CCCACCCCCGGCAGGCCCACGCCGCGATGGCCGCCCTGGCCCTCGACATGCAGGCCGCCCTGCGCGACCACAGCTTCACCGACGGGCTCGCCCTGCAGCTGCGCATCGGCATCGCCACCGGGCCGGTGGTGGCTGGCGTCGTCGGGCGCGGGCGCTTCATCTACGACCTGTGGGGCGACACCGTCAATCTCGCCCATCGCCTGTGCACCGAAGGCGACCCCGGCGTGATCCAGTGCGACGGCCGGACCTTCGAGCGCCTCGGCGACGCGTTCGTGTTCGCCAGGCCGATCCTGCTCCTGCTGAAGGGCAAGGGCTATGTGCCGGTGTACCGCCTGCGCGGCCCGCGCATCCTCGCCAGGCCCCGCCCCGGCCGCAACGCCTGAGGATCGCCCCAGCCAAAACCCATTTGCATCAAACATCCCTCCTGGCATATATTCGGAGGCGTCGGCACCCCTGCCGGGTGCCGGCTTGCTTCGAGGGAGATGCCATGAACAACAGGCAACAAGGCTTCACGCTGGTCGAGATCGCCGTGGTGATGGTCATCATCGGGCTCCTGCTCGGTGGCGTGCTGAAGGGGCAGGAGCTGATCAACAGCGCCAAGGTGAAGAGCGTCATCAACGACTTCCGCAACACCTCCACCCACGTCTTCGGCTACCAGGACCGCTTCCGCGCGATGCCCGGCGACGACCCCGGCGTCGCCAACCGGCTGGCCGGGGCGGTGCGGGCCAGCACCGGCGGCACCACCGGCAACGGGCGCATCGACGGCGCCTGGAACTCCGTCACCCCCACCGACGAGACGGTGCTCCTCTGGCAACACGTCCGCCTCGCCAACCTGGCCACCGGGGACGGGCGCAGCCCCGCCGCCGAAGGCATCGTGCTCACCGACTGGCTGCCGCGCAACGCCGCCGGCGGGCGCATCGGCGTCACCGGCGCGCCGCCCGTCGCGGGCTGGGGCGGCACCTTCTTCATCTGCCAGGACAACCTCCCGGGCAGCTTCGCGCGCCAGATCGACATCGCCATGGACGACGGCCTGCCGGCCAGCGGAACCGTCCGCCTGCTGGCCAGCGGCGCCAGCAGCGGCACCGCGATCACCCCGGCCGAGCTGAACGACGGCGGGCTGTATACGGTCTGCGCAGCGTATTGAGAAAGAAGGAACGCCCGCCACCGCCCAGGCAGGCCCGGCAGAACCCGCAGCGGGCCGGCGGTTCACCACCACGGCCCCACGGCAAGGCAGGCAAGACCGAGCACCCCAAGGCCCGGGGGAAACGTGAGACGCCCCCGCCCAGGACGGCAGCGGCGCGAGGGCCTCAGAGCCCCTTGAAGAGGCGCGTCTCGGCGTTGGCCAGCTGCGAGGGCGTGCCCAGCATCACCAGCACGTCCTCCAGGTCCAGCCGGGTGTCGACGGCGGGCTCGACGATGCGGACGCGCTGCCGGCGCAGGGCGCTCACCTCGACGCCCAGCTCCTGGAGGCGCAGGTCGGCGAGGGTCTTGCCGATGGCGTAGGCGCCGGCGTCGAGCGCCACCGAGTGCAGACGGATCTGCTGACGCTCCTCCAGGGTCTCGCCGTGGCTGACCTCGCCGCCCCGGTAGAAGCCGCGCAGCAGGTGGTAACGCTCGGCGCGGATCTCCCGGATGCGCTTGAGGATGCGCGGCAGCGGCACGCCCACCAGCGCCAGCGCATGGGAGGCCAGCATCAGCGACGACTCCACCGCCTCCGGCACCACCTCGGCGGCCCCGGCCTCACGGAGCTTGTCCAGGTCCACCTCGTCGGCGGTGCGGACCACCACCGGCACGGTCGGGCGGATCGCCCGCACCTGGCTCATCGCCCGCAGCGCGGCATCGGTGTCGGCATAGGTGATCACCACCACCGAGGCGCGGGCGATGCCGGCGGCGATCAGCGTCTCGCGCTTGGCCGCATCGCCGAACACCACCGTCTCGCCGGCGGCGGCGGCCTCGCGCACCCGCTCCGGGTCGAGGTCGAGGGCGATGTAGGTGATCCCCTCCTGCTCGAGCAGGCGGCCGAGGTACTGGCCGTTACGGCCGAAGCCGCACAGGATCGCGTGCTTGTCGACGAACATCGACTGGGTGGCGATGCTGGTGAGTTGCAGCGAACGGCTCATCCACTCGGAGGGCACCAGGCGCAGCACGATCTTCTCGCTCGCCTGGACGATCAGCGGCGCCAGCAGCATCGACAGCACCAGCGCGGCAACCACCACCTGCGACAGGGCCGGCGACAGCAGCCGGGCCTGATCGACCTGGGACAGCAGCACGAAGCCGAACTCGCCCCCCGCGCACAGCCACAACCCGGTACGCGCCGCCGTGCCCTGGGCGCTGCCGAACACCCGCGACGCCGCCCCGGCGATCACGAACTTGCCCACCAGCAGCGCCGCCAGCATCGCCAGCACCGCCGGCAGGCTGAGGAGGATCCGCCCCACGTCGAGGAACATCCCCACCGTCACGAAGAACAGGCCCAGCAGCACGTCGCGGAAGGGCTTGATGTCCTCCTCCACGTGATAGCGGTACTCGGTCTCGGAAATCAGCATGCCGGCCAGGAAAGCCCCCAGCGCCAGCGACAGGCCCGCCAGCTCGGTCAGCCAGGCGAGACCCAGGGTGATGAACAGCACGTTGAGCATGAACAGCTCGGCCGACTTCTGGCGCGCCACCCGAAAGAACCAGGCGCGCATCAGGCGCTGCCCGAAGAACAGCACCAGCCCCAGCACCACCACGGCCTTCACGGTGGCCAGCGCCAGGGTCTCGAACAGCACGTCGGCCGGCTTGGAGAGCGCCGGGATCAGGATCAGCAGCGGCACCACCGCGAGATCCTGGAACAGCAGCACGCCGATGGTCTCGCGGCCGTGCTTGGAATCGAGCTCGACGCGGTCCGACAGCAGCTTGGAGAGGATCGCCGTGGACGACATCGCCAGCGTCCCGCCCAGGGCGAAGGCCGCCCCCCAGCCGAGCCCGGCCACCGCCCCGACCCCCATCACCAGCCCTATCGAGGCCAGCACCTGGAAGGCCCCCAGCCCGAACACGATGCGCTTCATGCTGAAGAGCCGCGGCAAGGAAAACTCCAGCCCGATCGTGAACATCAGGAACACCACCCCGAACTCCGCCAGGTAGCGGGCCCCGTCGGTGTCGGCCACCAGATTCATCGCGTGGGGCCCGACCGCCGCCCCGACCATCAGATAACCGAGGACCGGCGGCAGGTTGAGGGACCGGAAGATTCCGACCACCAGCACCGCACCGGCAAGGAGGGCGAGGACCAGCTCGAGGGTATTGACCATAGAGGCGAAGGGAGGCGGCCCGAAAAGGGGCGGAATAGTCGTTCTGCTATACTTCGACGCCCGGATTATAACCACGCCTCCATGAGCTCCACCCCGATCGCCGCCGCGCCGGCCCACATTCTGGACCTCGCCCGCCGCGTCCTCGAAATCGAGGCCGACGCCGTCCGCGCCCTGGCCGACCGGCTCGGTGACGCCTTCACGCAGGCGGTCGGCCTGATTCTCGCGTCCCGGGGGCGGGTCATCGTGTCCGGGGTCGGCAAATCGGGCCACATCGGCCGCAAGTTCGCCGCCACCCTCGCCAGCACCGGCACGCCCGCATATTTCGTGCACGCCGCCGAAGCCGCCCACGGCGATCTAGGCATGATCACCGCCGACGACGTGCTGATCGCCCTGTCCTACTCCGGTTCCGGCGAGGAGCTGCTGAAGATCGTCCCGCTGATCAAGCGCCAGGGCGCCCGGCTGATCGCCCTCACGGGCAACCCCGATTCGCCCCTCGCCCGCGAAGCCGACGTGCACCTCGACGGCGCCGTGCGCGAGGAGGCCTGCCCCCTCAACCTCGCCCCGACCGCCAGCACCACCGCCGCCCTGGCCCTCACCGACGCCCTCGCGGTGGCCCTGCTCGACGCCCGCGGCTTCGGCGCCGACGACTTCGCCCGCTCCCACCCCGGCGGCGCCCTCGGCCGCCGCCTGCTGACCCACGTCTCCGACGTGATGCGCAGCGGCACGGCGGTGCCCCGGGTGCCGGAAGGCGCCCTGCTCGCCGACGCGCTGATGGAGATGACCCGCGCCGGCATGGGCATGACCGCCATCATCGGCGACGACGGGCGCATCGTCGGCATCTACACCGACGGCGACCTGCGCCGCTCCCTCGCCAGCGGCTGCGATTTCGGCACCGCCCGGGTGGCCGACGTGATGAGCCGCGGCCCCCGGACCATCGCCCCCGAAGCCCTCGCCGTGCAAGCCGCCGAGATGATGGAGCGCCTGCGCATCAGCCAGCTCCTGGTGGCCGATCCGGCGGGCCGACTGGTCGGCGCCCTCAACCACCACGACCTGATGCTCGCGAAGGTCATCTGATGCCCCAGCCAGGCGCCCGCGCACGATGAGAGATCGCAGCCACAGCCTCTTTCCGGCCCTCCTGCTGACCCTGCTCGCCGGCGTCTCCGTGTGGCTCGACCGGGTCACCCAGCAGGAGCCGGTCGCCAGGACGGACAAGACCCGCCACGAGGCCGACTTCTCCGCCGACAAGATCACCCTGCACCGCTTCGACCAGACCGGCAAGATCCAGTACGTCCTGGTGGCCGACAGCATGGTGCACTATGCCGACGACGAATCCTCCGAGCTCAAGAATCCGCGCCTCAACTACCTCAACCGGCCCGAGCCGGTGTGGATCGAGTCGCGCTTCGCCGCGGTGAACAAGGACGGCAGCACGGTGCACCTCACCGACGACGTCCTGGTACGCCGCGCCGCCCACGACGGCAAGCCCGAATCCACGCTGCGCACCGAACAGATGACGGTCTGGCCCGACGACGAGAAGATGCGCGCCGACAAGCCCGTCACCCTCACCCAGGGCCAGACCGTCATCAACGCCGAACGCATGGAAAGCGACAACATCGTCGGCGAAGTCCGCCTGCAGGGTCAGGTCCGCGGAATCCTCTACCGAAACGCCCCGACGCAGAAACCATGAAAATCGTCCCCCTCGCCCTCGCCGCCCTGCTGAGCCTGGCTGCGGCCCCGTCCCACGCCGAAAAGGCCGACCGGAGCAAGCCCGTCAACATCGAGGCAGACCGGGTCACGGTCGACGACAAGAACAAGATCCACATCTTCGAGGGCCACGTCGTGCTCACCCAGGGCACCCTGACCCTGCGCAGCGACAAGCTGGTGGTCACCCAGGATCTCGAAGGCTACCAGCGCGGCGTCGCCACCGGCGGCGAAGGCGGCCTGGCGCGCTTCCGCCAGAAGCGCGAAGGCAAGAACGAGTGGGTCGAAGGCGAAGGCGAACGGATCGAGCACGACGCGCGCAGCGAGCTGTCGCAGTTCTTCCAGCGCGCCTACGTGAAGAGCGGCGAGGACGAAGTGCGCGGCCAGTACATCCAGTTCAACGGCCTCACCGAGACCTACCTGGTCACCAACGGCCCCAACGCCACCACCGTGCCGGCCCAGCAGGGACGCGTCCAGGTGACCATCCAGCCCAAGAAGAAAGACGCCCCCGCCAAGCCCTGAAACCGCCCGGAAGCCCTCGCCGCCGGGGACTCCGCGGGGCCGTCTGCCACCCCCTTCGGGGCATCCTGGAGGAGCACCGAAAAATCAATACAAGCAGTTGTTTTCAAAAAGATTAAGCTTGACTTAAATATTTTTGTGCAACGCACCAAAAAGTGGTTGACAGTGCTTTTCGAGTGAATATAATTCAAATCAATGCTGCGTCGCACCAAAAGGTCCGCGCCCAGCCTGAGAATTCGGTTTCACCAATTCACGCATCAATTCACTTCAGGAGCTTGTCATGACCACCACCCCCGAGCAAATCGTTGCCGCCAACAAAGCCAACGTCGAAACCCTGCTGACCCTGGCCAACACCGCCTTCGCCAGCGCCGAGCGCATCGCCGCCCTGAACCTGAACACCGCCCGTGCCGTGCTGGAAGACACCGTCGCTTCCGCCAAGGCCCTGATGGCCGCCAAGGACGTGCAAGAGCTGCTGGCCCTGCAGAGCTCCCTGGCCCAGCCGGTGGTCGAGAAGGCCGTCGCCTACTCCCGCAGCATCTACGAGATCGCTTCCCAGACCCAGGAAGAAGTCTCCAAGCTGTTCGAAGCCCAAGTCGCTGAAGCCAACAAGACCTTCGCCGCCGCCCTCGACAAGGCTGCCAAGTCCGCTCCGGCCGGCTCCGACGTCGCCGTCGCTGCCGTGAAGTCCGCCATCGCCGCCGCCAACTCCGCCTACGACAGCGTGACCAAGGCCGCCAAGCAAGTCGCCGAGATCGCCGAAGCCAACGTTGCCGCTGCCACCAGCGCCACCGTCAAGGCCGTCAGCGCCTCCACCCCGGTCAAGTCCTCCAAGAAGGTTGCCTGATCACGGCATCCTTCCCGGACGGTGATGCCCCCGGGCATCACCTGACTGGCACCACGGCCCGCCCTGCCCTGCAGCGCGGGCCGTCTGCTTTGCGGGGCCGCCGAAGTGGCCGGCTCTGATGCACAATGGGGGTCCTGCGGTTCCGTCCCTCCCCATGCCTCCCCTGCCCCGCAGCATCGCCCACCTGGACATGGACGCCTTCTTCGCGTCCGTCGAGCTGTTGCGCTATCCCCAGCTGCGCGGCCGGGCGGTCGTCGTGGGCGGGCGCCGCGCCACGGCCCCCATCGAGGGCGACCACTTCCCCCACCTGCGCGGCTACAGCGGCCGCGGCGTGATCACCACCGCCACCTACGAAGCCCGCACCCTGGGTGTGCACTCGGGCATGGGCCTGATGAAAGCCGCCCAGCTCGCCCCCGACGCCGTCCTGCTGCCGGCCGACTTCGACGCCTACCGCCATTACTCCCGCCTCTTCAAGCGCGCCGCCCGGGCCCTCGCGCCGCAGCTCGAGGACCGCGGCATCGACGAGATCTACCTCGACCTCACCCCGCTCAACCCCGGCGGCAGCCGTGAAGGCGCCCGCGCCCTGGCCCTCGAGCTGCAGCAGGCGGTGCGCACCGCCACCGGGCTGTCGTGTTCGCTCGGGGTGGCGCCCAACAAGCTGCTCGCCAAGCTGTGCTCCGACCTCGACAAGCCCGCCGGCATCACCATCGTCGCCGCGGAGGACATCCCCGCGCGCATCTGGCCGCTGCCGGCCAAGCGCATCAACGGCATCGGACCGAAGGCCGCGGCGCGCCTCGAGGGCCTCGGCATCGCCACCATCGGGCAGCTCGCCGCCGCCGACCCGGCCTGGCTGCAGGCCCACTTCGGCGCCCGCTACGGGCAATGGCTGCACGACGCCGCCAACGGCCGCGACGACCGCCCGGTGGTGACCGAGCGGGAGCCCAAGAGCCTGTCCCGCGAGACCACCTTCGAGCGCGACCTCCATCCGCGCCTCGACAGGGCTGAACTCTCCGAACGCTTCACCCGTCTATGCGAGCAGCTCGCCGACGACCTGGCGCGCAAGGGCTACGTGGGGAAGACGATCGGCCTCAAGCTGCGCTTCGACAACTTCCACACCGTCACCCGCGACCAGACGCTCCCCGCCCCCACCGGCGACGCCCGACGGATCCGCCGGGCCGCCGGCGAGTGCGCCCGGCGCGTGCCGCTGGAGCGGCGCATCCGCCTGCTGGGCGTGCGGGTCTCCGGCCTTTCCCGGCGCGACGCCCTGCCCGAGGCGCCCCCCGAGCCCCCCGCCCAGGCCGAACTCTTCGCCTGAGCCCACCCGATCGACACCACACCGCCCCCGGGCACCCCGTCTTCAAGGAGATCACGATGTCGCAAGCCCAGACCACCGCCGAGCCCTGGCGCCAGAACCTCCGCGGCGAGCACGACGCCCCGCTGCGCGGCCCGCGGGCCGCCTGGTGGTGGACCGGCCTGCCCCCCGAGCGCTGCCCCGGCCGCCAGCCGGACGGCACCCTCACCGCGCTGCCGGCGCCCAACCTCGCCACCTGCACCCGCCAGTCGGTGCAGGCCGCCTTCGACAACGGGTGGGCCCTCACCGAGCTGCTGTTCGCCAGCCTGCAGGGCGAAGAGGCCTTCTACCGGCCGCCCTACCACCACCTGCGCCACCCGATGATCTTCTACTACTGTCATCCGGCGGCCCTCTACATCAACAAGCTGCGCGTCGCCGGCCTGCTGCAGGCGCCGCTCAACCCCTACTTCGAGCGTGTCTTCGAGACTGGCGTCGACGAGATGCGCTGGGACGACATGTCGAAGAACGAGATGCTGTGGCCCAGCTTCTCCGAAGCCCACACCTACCGCCAGCAGGTGTATGCCGTCGTCCGCGACCTCATCGCCACCCATCCCGACCTCGCCGACGGCCATCCGCCCATCGGCATGGATCACCCCCTGTGGGCGCTCTTCCTGGGCTTCGAGCACGAGCGCATCCACCTCGAGACCTCCTCGGTGCTGATCCGCGAGCTGCCGGTGGAGCTCGTCCGGCGGCCCGAGGGCTGGCCGGCCCTCTACCCTGCCACCGAGAGCGGCAACTTCCCGCCCCGGGCCGGCATCGACTACCCGCAGGCGCGCTTCCTCGACATCCCCGCCACCGCCGTCCGCCTCGGCAAGCCGCGGGACTGGCCGAGCTTCGGCTGGGACAACGAGTACGGCGAGCGCAAGGTCTCGGTGCAGGCCTTCCGGGCCGAGAACCTGCTGGTCAGCAACGGCGCCTTCCTCGAGTTCATCCAGGCCGGCGGCTACCTCGACCCCCAGTGGTGGACCGAGGCGGGCTGGGAGTGGCGCGCCTTTCGCAACAGCAAGTGGCCCTGCTTCTGGGTCTCGGAGGGCCCCGCCGGCCTGCACCGCTACCGCCTGCGCACGCTGTTTGAAACCATCCCGATGCCCTGGAACTGGCCGGCCGAGGTGAACGCCCACGAGGCCGCCGCCTACTGCGCCTGGCGCAGCGCCCGCGACGGCCAGCCCTGCCGCCTGCCCACCGAGGCCGAACACAACGCCCTGCGCGACCCCGCGTGGGCCAGCACCGACCCGGCCTTCCGGATGGACGGCGCCACCCTCGGTCGCGAGACCGGCTGGAACAGCCAGCTCGCCCACGGCTCACCGTGGCCCGTCGATGCCGGCCGGCCGGCCCCCAGCGGTGCCCACGACGTGTTCGGCAACGTCTGGCAATGGCACGGCGACGACTTCAACCCCCTGCCCGGCGCCCGCGTGCATCCCTACTACGACGACTTCTCGACGCCCTGCTACGACGGCCAGCACCAGATGATCCTGGGCGGCTCGTGGATCTCCTGCGGCGACGAAGCCAGCGTGTGGTCGCGCTTCCACTTCCGGCCGCATTTCTTCCAGCACTCGGGCTTCCGCGTCGTGCAGGCCGCCCACGACGGCGGGGTGGTCAAGCTCGGCGCCGCCGACGCCGGCAGCCAGGTGTACGAGGACGCGCGCATCGTCGACGAATACATGCTGCTCCACCACGGCATGCCGGCAAGCCAGATGCCCTGGCCGGGCGGCCCCCAGTGCGCCACCGCCTTCCCCCAGCGCTGCGCCCAGTGGCTGCTGGAGGGCGCCCAGAAGTACGCCAGCGGCACCGCCCGCGCCCTCGACATCGGCTGCGCGGTGGGTGGCGCCAGCTTCGAGCTGGCCCGCGGCTTCGGCGAGGTGCTCGGGGTGGACCTCTCCCGCGCCTTCATCGACGCGGCAGGCGAACTCCAGAAGCATGGCCACCTCGACTACTTCCGGCGCGACGAGGGCGACCTCGGCGTCACCGTGAGCGCCCGCATCGACTCCGCCATCGACCGCTCGCGGGTGCAGTTCCGCCAGGCCGACGCCACCTCGCTGCCCGCCGAGCTGGTGGACCTCGACGCGGTGCTGATGGCCAACCTGCTGTGCCGCCTGCCCAGCCCCAAGTCGCTCCTCGGCCGCCTCGGCGGGCCGCGCGGGCTGGTGCGGGTCGGCGGCCTGGTGGCGCTGTTCTCGCCCTACTCGTGGCTGGAGCAATTCACCCCGCGGGAAGCCTGGCTGGGCGGCTTCGAGCGGGACGGCCAGCCGGTGAAGAGCGCCGACGCCCTGAAGGCCTTCCTGCGCGACGAGGGCTTCGTGCTGCGCCGCGAAGAAGAGGTCCCGCTGGTGATCCGCGAGCACGCGCGCAAGTATCAGTTCATCGTCACCCACGGCATGCTGTGGCAGCGGGAACGCTGAACGGAGCCTGCTAGCGACGATGCCCTCCGGAACCCCGCAACGGGGCGCCGGAGGGCATCGCATAAAGCACCGCAAAACCCCGCTCCGCGGGGCGCGGGCTTACTCTTCGAGCAGGCTGCGCAGCATCCAGGCGGTCTTCTCGTGCACCTCGAGGCGCTGGGTCAGCAGGTCGGCGGTGGGCTGGTCGTTGGCCTTGTCCACCAGAGGGAACAGGCCGCGGGCGGTGCGGGCGGTGGCCTCCTGGGCGGAAACCAGCAACTGGATCATCTCGGTGGCGGTCGGCACGCCTTCGGGCTCATCGATGCTGGCCAGCCCGGCGAAGGCCTTGAAGGTGCCCGGCGCCGGGTGCCCCAGGGCGCGGATGCGCTCGGCGATGATGTCCAGGGCGTTCCACTGCTCGGTGTATTGCTCCATGAACATCACGTGCAGGGTGTTGAACATCGGCCCCTTCACGTTCCAGTGGAAGTTGTGGGTCATGAGGTAGAGCGTGACGCTGTCGGCGAGCAGGCGCGACAGGCCGGCGGCGATATCCGCCCGGTCGTCGGCGGAAATGCCGATATCCATCACGGGGCCGGCGGTCTTGGACGATTTCTTCTTCATGGTGTGGTCTCCTGGTGAGCGATTCCCGGGCCCGCCACCAGGCTGGATCACCAGACCGGGGGCGGGGCTGCGGCAATAGTATCGCCCCGGCCGGCCATGCCGTCCAATTGCAAAAACCATTCGGCCGGATTGGCCCAGGCAATCGGCTAGCCCATGGCCGTATCCAGGAACATCATCACCGCGAAACCGGCCATCAGGCCGAGGGTCGCCGTGGTCTGGTGGCCGTTGCGGTGGGTCTCGGGGATCACCTCGTGGGACACCACGAAGATCATCGCCCCCGCCGCCAGGCCCAGCCCGACCGGATAGGCCAGCGCCAGGCCGCCGGCGATGCCGGCCCCGAACAGGCTGCCCAGCGGCTCCATCAGGCCGGAGGCGCCCGCCATCAGCACCGCCGGCCAGCTGCCGATCCCGGCGGCGCGCAGGGCCATCACCACCGCCAGGCCCTCGGGGATGTCCTGGATCGCGATGGCGCTGGTGAGGGGCAGGCCCACGTTCATGTCGCCCTGGGCGAAGCTCACGCCGATCGCCATGCCCTCGGGCAGGTTGTGCAGGGTGATCGCCAGCACGAACAGCCACACCCGGCCGATGCGCTCGCAGCCCGGGCCGCAGGGGCCGGTGCTGTCGTGCTCGTGGGGCGTGAAGCGGTCGAGGCCGAGCATCAGCAGCACGCCCAGGGCCATCCCGCCGACTACCGTGAGGGCCGCCTGGGGGCCGCTGCCGGTCATCTCGCGGGCCGCGGCGAGGCCGGGCAGGATCAGCGAGAACGAGCTCGCCGCCAGCATCATCCCCGCCGCAAAGCCGAGCAGGCTGTCCTCGGCCCGCTGGGACAGCCGACGCAGCGTGACGCCCGCCAGCGCCCCGACCGCCGTCGCGCCGAAGCCCGCCAGGCCGCCGAGCACCGCGAGCCGCAGCGGCTCGCCGCCTCCGCTCAGCCCCTGGCGGATGCCCGAGGCCAGCAGCCACGCGACCGCCAGCAGCGCCAGCCCGAGGCCGCCGGTCATCCACGGGTGGTTGCGCGCCTGCAGGCGCCAGGCGTCCCGCCAGGCCAGCGCGGCCACGTCGTTCGTCGTCAGGCCGCGGGCGGCCACCGGTTGATGCGGATTCATCGCCTCTCCCGTCCTGGGCTCAGAGCCCGACCAGCGTGCGCGCCATCTCGGCGAGCCACAGGGCCGAGCCGAGGGCGGCCACCAGGAGCCCGGCATAGAAGCGCCCCGGATGATCGTGGGCGCTGGCGTGGGCGACGTGACGGGCGGTCTGGATCGTCTTCATGGTGAATCTCCTGCGTTTTCCCGGGTCAATTCTGGCGTCCCGGGCGCCCGCCGTCCAATTGCCTGTGTTGCTGATCGCCATAGGCGCGGCCGATCGCGCCGGCCCCGGGCCGTGCGCCGCCGCCCATCGTGCGGCGCGCGGCACGACCACCGTTTCCGGGTTAATTTCCGGGTTGGACAACCCCTGCCCACGCCTTGGGAGAGACACCATGCCCCACTCCGACATCCGCTACGCCACCGGCCGCTGCGGCCTGGGCGCCCTGCTCGTCGCCCGCAGCCCCGAGGGGCTGTGCGCAATCAGCCTCGGCGACGACGCGGGCGCCCTCGTCGTCGCCCTGTGCGCCCGCCACCCCCACGCCCGGCCGGACACCGACCTCGCCGCCCTCCAGCGCGTGGCCGCCTTCATCGACACCCCGGGCGAACCGCTGGGGCTGCCCCTCGCCCCCCAGGGCACGCCCTTCCAGCGGCGGGTCTGGCAGGCGCTGGGCGAAATCGCTGCCGGCGAGACCCTCAGCTACACCGACCTCGCCCAGCGCATCGGCGCCCCGCGGGCCGTGCGGGCGGTGGCCGGCGCCTGCGCCGCCAATCCGCTGGCGGTGGTGATCCCCTGCCACCGGGTGCTGCGCCGCGACGGCAAACTGGCCGGCTACCGCTGGGGCGAAGCCCGCAAGCGCCAGCTCCTCGAGCGGGAGGCCCAGGCCGGTATCAACCCATGAGCGATCCGCACACTGCCGACCTCTTCGCTCCGCCCGCCGGCGAGCCGCAGGTGCTCGCCCCGGGCGCCGTGCTGCTGCCCGGCGCGGCCCTCGACGATGCGCCGGCCCTCCTCGCGGCGATCCGCGACATCCTCGCCCGGGCGCCGCTGCGCCAGATGGTCACCCGCGGCGGCTTCAAGATGTCGGTGGCGATGAGCAACTGCGGCGCGCTGGGCTGGATCAGCGACCGCCGCGGCTACCGCTATGCGCCACTCGACCCGGAGCGCGACGCCCCCTGGCCCGCGATGCCGCCGGTGCTGCAGGCCCTCGCCACCACCAGCGCCACCCGCGCCGGCTTTGCCGGCTTCGTGCCCGACGCCTGCCTGATCAACCGCTACGCCCCCGGCGCCCGCATGGCCCTGCACCAGGACCGCGACGAAGCCGACTTCGACCAGCCCATCGTGTCCCTGTCCCTCGGCCTGCCGGCGGTCTTCCTGTTCGGAGGCTTCGAGCGCGGCGACCGGCCGACGCGCATCCCCCTTGGCCACGGCGACGTGCTGGTGTGGGGCGGACCCGCCCGGCTGCGCTTCCACGGCGTCCTGCCGGTGAAGGACGGCACGCACCCGGCCACCGGCGCCTGCCGGCTCAACCTCACCTTCCGCAAGGCCGGCTGAGGGCGGCGGCGGGCCCGCTCACCGGGCCCGAAGCCACCCCGCGGCGCCGCAAAAACACCCCACGCAATGGATGCGGCAGTGTTGCCTGAAGCACACGCTTACAAGCAAATGCCACGCCCCTCGGCGCTCGAGCCTTTATAATCTTCGCCTTTCGCTCAACTGCTGCAGTGCAACATCCGCAGCCGCGGCATCACCGGGCCCTCGTTGAGCACCGATTCCTGCTTTGGGAGGACGCGCAAGGATCATGCGCAACGACGCTTCAAGAATGCCCGCCATCGACGCCCTCAAGGCCGCCGCCTGCGTGCTGATCGTCCTGCATCACCTGGCCTTCTACGGGCCGATGGCCGACATCGCCCGGCCGCTGATGCCGGGCCTGATGGATTTCCTGTTCGACTACGGCCGCATGGCGGTGCAGGTGTTCCTGGTGGTGTCCGGGTTCCTCTTCGCCGCCCGCTTCGGCCCGGGCAGCCCCGCCCTCGACACCCCGCTGGCGCTGCTGTTCCAGCGCTACACCCGCCTCGTGGTGCCCTACTCGGCGGCGCTGCTGCTGGCCATCGCCTGCTCGGCCGTGGCCGGGGTGTGGATGGAACACCGCTCCATCTCCGAGCCGCCCGACCTCGGCCAGCTCCTCGCCCACGTGCTGTTGCTCCACGACCTGCTCGACCAGGAAGCCCTCTCCGCCGGCGTGTGGTACGTGGCCATCGACTTCCAGCTGTTCGCGCTGGCGGTCCTGCTGCTGTGGCTGCCCCACCGGCTGGCTGCCCGTATCCCGGCCCGGCCCGAGGCGCTGCGGGCCATGGCCGTGGCGCTCGTCGCGGGGATGACCGTCGCCTCGCTGTTCGGCTTCAACCGCAACGACTTGTGGGACGAGACCGCCCTGTATTTCTTCGGCGCCTTCGGGCTCGGCATCCTGTGCAGCTGGGCCCTGCGCCTGCCGCGCGCCACGCTGTGGCTGGGCCTGCTGGCGCTGGTGGCCGTGGCCGCACTGGCGGTGGATTTCCGCGCGCGCATCGCGGTGGCCACCGGGGTGATGCTGTTCCTGGCCGTCGCGGGCCGCAGCGGCCTGCTCCACGCCCTGCCGCTGCCGGCCTCGGTGAGCCGGCTGGCGCAGATCTCCTACTCGGTGTTCCTGGTGCACTTCCCCCTCAGCCTGCTGGTCAATGCGGCGGTCAGCGGGCTGTTTCCGGCCAATCCGGTGATCAATGGGCTCGGCATGCTGCTGGCCCTGGCGCTGAGCATCGTGGCCGGCGCCGAGTTCCACCGCCGCATCGAGCGCCCGGCCTTCGCGATCCGCACCCGCCTGCTGTTTCCGGCCGGCGTGGTGGCCGGCGGCTGGCTCGCGGCCCTCGCCGCCACCAACCTCGGGGGCTGAACTCGCCCCGGGCCGCCCATCCCCGGGCGGCCCTGCAATACACCCTCACTGCCCGGCCAGCGCGCGCCGGTATTCCCCGGGCCGGGTGCCCGTCCATTTCTTGAAGGCCCGGTGGAAGGCGCTCGCCTCGGCAAAGCCGAGCTCGTGGGCGATCTCCAGCACCGATTTATCGGAGTGGCACAGCTGGCTGATGGCCAGGTCGCGGCGCAGGTCGTCCTTGATCGACTGGTAGGACTGCCCCTCCTCGAGCAGATGCCGGCGCAGGGTGGACACCGAGCTGTGGAGCTGCTGGGCCAGGGTCTCGAAATCCGGCCAGGTGTCGGGCGGGATGTGGCGCAGCTGGCGCCGGATGCGCGCCACCAGCCCCTCGCTGTTGCGATACTTGACCAGGAAGTTGGCCGGCGCGCTGCGCAGGAAGACCTTCATGGTGCGCTCGTTCTGCACGTTGGCCATGTCGAGGTAGTCGGCGGCGAAGCGGATCTCGGTCTGCGCCGCGTCGAACACCAGGTCCGGCGAGAACAGCACCCGCCACTCGGGGCTGAACCCGGGCTCGGGGCAGCGGAACACCGCCTGGGCGAGCGGGATGCGCCGCCCGATCAGCCAGCAGGCGAGGCCGTGCAGCATGATCAGGAAGGTGCCATAGGCGAAGGCCCGGCGGGGCGCCGCGCAGCGGTCGACCACCACCAGCCGGGCGGTGTCGCCGTCGCGCACGAGCTCACCGGCCATGTCGTCGAGGATCAGCCGGAAAAAGCGCAGCGCCCGGCGCAGGGCCCGCTCCAGGGTGTCGCAGTGGATCACGCTGTGGCACAGCAGCGTGAAGCTGCCGGCCTTCATCGGGTGGCTGTCCATCCCGAAGAACTCGTCGTCGGTGGCCTCGGCGATCAGATGCCACAGGCGCCCGTAGTGCGCCGACGAGACGCGGGCCTGGGGCGCGTTGAGGAGCTCGGGCGAGATCCCCGCCGCCGCCACCAGCGCGTCGACGGCCAGCCCGCGGCGGGCCAGCTCGGCCAGCGCCTCCTGCACGAAGGCGATGGCGATGGTGCCCTTGTCGGCGCTGCGTTCGCGGGTCGGAGCCATGGGGAAATGAAAGTCGGCAGGCGAAATGGATCGGACACCCGCCACCGTTGCCGGCGCGGGCCTTGCGGCACCGCAATATGGCAAATTCTACCATTCACATTGAGCGTTTAAGGCATGGAGGCGGGCCCGCCTTGCCCCTAGACTGCGGACCACTTCGCGCGCGGGGCGCGCACCCATCACCCACAGAAACGAGGAGCGCTTCATGGAGATCAACAACAAGGTATTCGTGGTGACCGGCGGTGGTTCGGGCCTGGGCGCGGCCACCGCGCGGATGATCGTCGCGGCCGGCGGCAAGGTCGTGCTGGCCGACGTCAACAAGGAAGCCGGCGAAGCCGTGGCCGCCGAGCTGGGCGCCGCCGCCCGCTTCGTCGCCACCGACGTGACCAGCGAGGAGAGCGCCAAGGGCGCCTTCGCCGCCGCCCTCGAGATGGGCGTGCTGGGCGGCCTGGTCAACTGCGCCGGCATCGCGCCGGCCGAGAAGGTGGTCGGCCGCGACGGCGCCCACAAGCTGGAGTCCTTCGCCCGCACCATCAACATCAACCTCGTGGGCAGCTTCAACATGATCCGCCTCGCCGCCGAGATCATGAGCAAGAACGAGCCCGACGCCGGTGGCGAGCGCGGCGTGATCGTCAGCACCGCCTCGGTGGCGGCCTTCGACGGCCAGCTCGGCCAGGCCGGCTACGCAGCCTCGAAGGGCGGCGTCGTTGCGATGACCCTGCCGATCGCCCGCGAGCTGTGCCGCAGCGGCATCCGCGTGATGACCATCGCCCCGGGCATCATGGAAACCCCGATGCTCCTCGGCATGCCCGCCGAGGTGCAGGAAGCCCTCGGCAAGATGGTGCCCTTCCCCTCCCGCATGGGCAAGCCGGCCGAGTTCGCCGCGCTGGTCGAGCACATCTGCCGCAACAGCTACCTCAATGGCGAGGTGATCCGCCTGGACGGCGCCATCCGCATGGCCGCCAAGTGATCTAGAACCCGTAAGGAGAAAGGAGCGCAGCGTTCGGCACAACAGCCCACCTCGCTCCCCACTCGTCCCTCCTCACCGCCACACAAAGGATTTCCGAATGAGCAACGCCAACGACCCGATCGTCATCGTCTCCGCCGCCCGTACCCCGATGGGGGGTTTCCAGGGTGATTTCACCAGCCTCACCGCCGCCCAGCTCGGCGCCGTCGCCATCAAGGCCGCCGTCGAGCGCGCCGGCATCGCCGCCGACAGCGTCGAGGAGGTCATCTTCGGCTGCGTGCTGCCCGCCGGCCAGGGCCAGGCCCCGGCCCGCCAGGCGGCCCTCGGCGGCGGCCTGGCGCTGTCGGCCGGCTGCACCACCGTCAACAAGATGTGCGGCTCCGGCATGAAGGCCACCATGCTCGCCAACGACCTGCTGCTGGCCGGTACCAACGACGTGATGATCGCCGGCGGCATGGAGTCCATGTCCAACGCCCCCTACCTGCTGCCGAAGGCCCGCGGCGGCTACCGCCTCGGCCACGGCCAGGTGATGGACCACATGTTCCTCGACGGCCTCGAGGACGCCTACGAGAAGGGCCGTCTGATGGGCACCTTCGCCGAAGACTGCGTCGGCCTCTATGGCTTCACCCGCGAGCAGCAGGACGCCTGGGCCGTCACCTCGCTGACCCGCGCCCAGGCCGCCATCAAGGACGGCTCCTTCGAGTGGGAAATCGCCCCCGTCACCGTGGCCGGCCGCAAGGGCGACGTGACCATCGCCTCCGACGAGCAGCCGCCCAAGGCCAACCTCGACAAGATCCCGACCCTCAAGCCCGCCTTCCGCAAGGACGGCACCGTGACCCCGGCCAACTCCAGCTCCATCTCCGACGGCGCCGCCGCGCTGGTGCTGATGCGCGCCTCCACCGCCGCCGCCAAGGGCCTCACGCCGATCGCCAAGATCGTCGGCCACACCACCCACGCCCACCAGCCCAACCTGTTCGCCACCGCCCCGGTCGGCGCGATGCAGAAGCTGCTCGCCAAGACCGGCTGGACCACCGCCGACGTGGACCTGTGGGAGATCAACGAAGCCTTCGCCGTCGTCACCATGGCCGCCATCCACGACCTGCAGCTCGACCCGGCCAAGGTGAACATCCACGGCGGCGCATGCGCCCTCGGCCACCCGATCGGCGCCTCCGGTGCCCGCATCATCGTCACGCTGCTCGGCGCCCTGAAGAAGACCGGCGGCAAGCGCGGCATCGCCAGCCTGTGCATCGGCGGCGGCGAAGCCACCGCCCTGGCCGTCGAGATGCTCTGAGGGCTTACACCTCTTTGATGTCGGGTTACGCCCCCCGGGCCAACCCGACCCATCCATCACCCGCGCCCGCAGGTCGGGTTGGCGCAGCAGGACCCGACCGCCGCACACCGCCCCATCGCACGGCGGTCGAACCCACACTCAGGAGACACCCATGATCCTCACCCCGGAACAGGAAATGATCCGCGACTCCATGCGCGCCTTCGCGCAGGAGCGCCTCGCCCCCTTCGCCGCCGAATGGGACCGCGACCACACCTTCCCGGCCCAGGCCCTCAAGGAACTCGGCGAACTCGGCGCCCTCGGCATGTGCGTGCCCGAGGAATGGGACGGCGCCGGCATGGACTACATGAGCCTGGTGCTGACCCTCGAGGAGATCGCCGCCGGCGACGGCGCCACCTCCACCATCGTGTCGGTGCAGAACTCCCTGCCCTGCGGCATCATCAACAAGTACGGCACCACCGCGCAAAAGGAAGAATGGCTGAAGCCCCTCGCCCGCGGCGAGAAGCTCGGCTGCTTCTGCCTCACCGAGCCCCACACCGGCTCGGATGCCTCGGCCATCACCACCCGCGCCGAGCGGGACGGCGACGACTTCATCCTCAACGGCGTCAAGCACTACATCACCACCGGCAAGCACGCCCACATGGCCATCGTCTTTGCGGTCACCGACAAGGCCGCCGGCAAGAAGGGCATCTCCTGCTTCCTGGTGCCCACCGCCACCCCCGGCTACAGTGTCGCCCGCGTCGAGCGCAAGATGGGCCAGCACGCCTCCGACACCTGCCAGATCGTCTTCGACAACTGCCGCGTGCCCGCCAGCGCGCTGCTCGGCAAGGAAGGCGAAGGCTACAAGATCGCCCTCTCCAACCTCGAGGCCGGCCGCATCGGCATCGCTGCCCAGGCCATCGGCATGGCTCGCTCCGCCTTCGAGGCCGCCGTGCGCTACGCCAAGGATCGCCAGACCTTCGGCGTGCCCATCATCGAGCATCAGGCGGTCAACTTCCGCCTCGCCGACATGGCCACCCAGCTCGACGCCGCCCGCCTGATGGTGTGGCGCGCCGCCCAGCTCAAGGACGCCGGCAAGCCCTGCCTCAAGGAAGCCTCGATGGCCAAGATGTTCGCCTCCGAGGTGGCCGAGAAGGTCTGCTCCGACGCCATCCAGATCCACGGCGGCTGCGGCTACACCGACGAATCGCCGGTCGAGCGCATCGCCCGCGACGTGCGCGTGTGCCAGATCTACGAAGGCGCCAACGACATCCAGCGGCTGGTCATCGGCCGCGCGATCGCCGCCGAGTAAAGGGCGCATCAGGCGGCTGCGCGGCCCGGGGGATCGACCTCGGGCCGCCCGCCACGCCTGCGACAGCCTTCATCCCCCAGCATAAAAATCAAAAGGCAGGAGACAGCATGGGTCCGCTTCACGGCATCAAGATCATCGAATTCGCCGCCCTCGGCCCCGCACCGATGGGGGCGATGATCCTCGCCGACCTGGGCGCGGAGGTCGTGCGCATCGAGCGCAAGCGGGCGCCGGGCGCCAAGCCGGCATCCGAGCTTTTTGATCCGGCAATCGACATCCTCAACCGCAACCGCCGGGTCGTCACCCTCGACCTCAAGAAGCCCGAGGGCCTCGCCGCCGCGCGGCAGCTGATCGCCGCGGCCGACGGGCTGATCGAGGGCTTCCGCCCCGGCGTGATGGAACGCCTCGGCCTCGGCCCCGACGAGTGCATCAAAGCCAACCCGCGCCTCGTCTATGGCCGCATGACCGGCTGGGGCCAGACCGGCCCCCTCGCCCCCACCGCCGGCCACGACATCAACTACCTGTCGCTGTCGGGCGCCCTGCACGCCATCGGCGAACCCGGCGGCAAGCCGGTGGTGCCCCTCAACCTGGTGGCCGACTGCGGCGGCGGCGCGATGCTGCTGGTGGTCGGCGTGCTCGCCGCGCTCCTCGAGGCGCGCGGCTCCGGCCGCGGCCAGGTGGTGGACGCCGCCATGACCGACGGCTCGGCCCTGCTGATGACCATGATGTACACCCTCAAGGCGATGGGCCAGTGGAGCCAGCAGCGCGGCAGCAACCTCCTCGACGGGGGCGCGCCCTTCTACGACACCTACCGCTGCGCCGACGGCAAATACGTTTCCATCGGCCCCATCGAGCCCCAGTTCTACGCCGAATTCCTGCAGACGGCCGGCATCACCGACCCCGACTTCGCCCACCAGTGGGACCGCGCCCGCTGGCCCGAGCTCAAGGCCCGCCTCTCCGCCCACCTGGCCACCCGCCCGCGGGACGCCTGGTGCGAACTCTTTGCGGGTAGCGACGCCTGCATCGCGCCCGTCCTGGACATGGACGAAGCGCCCAAACACCCGCACAATCAGGCCCGCGGCACATTCATCGACATCGATGGCGTCATGCAGCCGGCCCCCGCGCCGCGCTTCAGCCGCAGCACCCCGGCCCGTCCGCGCCCTCCAGCTCCCGGAGTGACGGACGAAGGCGCCCTGGCCGACTGGGGCTTCAGCCCTGCCGCCATCGACGCCCTCAAGACGGCCGGCGCCATCTAGACACGACAAGAACGGAGGAAACATGGACTACCAGAACATCATCGTCGAGACCCGCGGCAAGGTCGGCCTCATCACCCTCAACCGTCCCAAGGCCCTCAACGCCCTCAATGACGCCCTCGTCGATGAACTCGGCGTCGCCCTGAACGCCTTCGAAGCCGACGAGAACATCGGCTGCGTCGTCATCACCGGCTCCGAGAAGGCCTTCGCCGCCGGCGCCGACATCGGCATGATGGCCAAGTTCAGCTACATGGACGCCTACAAGGGCGACTACATCACCCGCAACTGGGAGCGCATCAAGACCTGCCGCAAGCCCATCATCGCCGCGGTGGCCGGCTTCGCCCTCGGCGGCGGCTGCGAGATGGCGATGAGCTGCGACATGATCTTCGCCGCCGACACCGCCAAGTTCGGCCAGCCCGAGATCAAGCTCGGCACCCTGCCCGGCGCCGGCGGCACCCAGCGCCTGCCCCGCGCGGTCGGCAAGGCCAAGGCCATGGACCTCTGCCTCAGCGGCCGCATGATGGACGCCGTCGAAGCCGAACGCGCCGGCCTGGTGGCCCGCGTGGTGCCCGCCGACAAGCTCCTCGACGAAGCCCTCACCGCCGCCGCGACCATCGCCAGCTACTCGCTGCCGGTGATCATGATGATCAAGGAATCCATCAACCGCAGCTTCGAGTCCGGCCTCAACGAGGGCCTGCTCTTCGAGCGCCGCGTGTTCCACTCCAGCTTCGCCCTCGACGACCAGAAGGAAGGCATGGCCGCCTTCGTCGAAAAGCGCAAGGCCGAGTTCAAGAACCAGTAAGCACCGCGCTGCCACACACGCCAAAGGGGGCCGCGAGGCCCCTTTTTTGCGTGGGTGCGGAGGCTGGCGCTCATCCCCAGACGGCGCCCAGCCCGCCCGCCAGGGCACACAGGGCCACCACCGCCACCGGCGGCACCCGGGCTACCACCAGCAGGCCGTAGGCGGCCAGGGCCAGGCAGAAATCCGCCCGGCCATGAATGGAGCCGGACCACAGCGGGTCGTGGAGCGTCGCGCCGAGGACGCCCACCACCGCCGCATTGACCCCCGCCAGCGCCCGGCGGATGGCGTCCCGGTGGCGGAGGGCCTCCCAGAAGGGCAGCGCGCCGGCGAGCAGCAGGAAGGACGGCGCGAAGATCGCCACGAGCAGCAGCCCGCCGCCGGCCCAGCCGCCCAGCGGTGGCCCCATCGCCGCGCCCAGGTAGGCCGCAAAGCTGAACAGCGGCCCCGGCACCGCCTGGGCCGCGCCATAGCCGGCCAGGAACACGTCCTCGCTCACCCAGCCCGGCGGCACCACGCCGGCCTGCAGCAGCGGCAGCACCACATGCCCGCCGCCGAACACCAGCGCGCCGGCCTTGAAGAGCACCGCCACCACCGCCAGCCAGGCCGCCCCGCTGAGGCTTGCCAAGAGCGGCAGCGCCACCAGCAAGCCCGCGCACAGGGCCAGCAGGGCAGCCCCCTGGCGCCGGCTCACCCCGTAATCCGGATGCTGCGCCGCCGGCAGCGGCGGCACCGGCAAGGCCCAGCGGGCGACAAGCCCGCCCAGGGCGATCGCCCCGAGCTGCCCGCCAGCCCCCGGCAGCAGCGTCGTCACCCCGGCCGCGGCCAGGGCAATGCCGGCCCGCGGGCGATCGGGGCACAACGACCTGGACATGCCCCACACGGCCTGGGCCACCACCGCCACCGCCACCACCTTGAGCCCGTGGATCACCCCCGTGGCCGCCGGCCCCTCAAGGGCCCGCGCCCCCAGCGCAAAGGCGATCAGCAGCAGCGCCGACGGCAGCGTGAAGCCCAGCCAGGCCGCCAGCGCCCCGGGCCAGCCGGCCCGCCCCAGGCCGACCGCCATCCCGAACTGGCTGCTCGCCGGCCCCGGCAGGAACTGGCACAGCGCCACCAGATCGGCGTAGTCCTGTTCCCCCAGCCAGCGCCGCCTGCGCACGAATTCGGCATGGAAATACCCCAGGTGCGCCGCCGGCCCGCCAAACGACGTCAGCCCGAGACGCAGGAACACCCCCAGCACCTCCAGCGCCCCACCCCCTCGCAATCCCGCCATCACCACCCCGCTCCCGTCGCCCGAATATCCGCCCCAAGCGCCGCAAGCGGGCTGCCGCCGGCGCGGGATCTTTCGACACCGCGGGTATTGTCCGCGGCACGCCTCCAGGCTGTCAGGAAAAACAACACCGTCGCGCCATCTGCAACCGGATCGGACTGGGGCGGAGCTCAGGCCACCGTCGGCGGGTTGCGGGGCGCGGCGCCGGAGAGCAGCGACGGAGCGGACTCGGGATTGAGCGGGACATAGAACCCGAAGCGGCTCCCCCTGCCCTCCTCGCTCTCGCAGAAGATGCGCCCGCCCATCAGCTCGACCAGCCGGCGGGCGATCGCCAGGCCGAGGCCGCTGCCGCCGTAGCGGCGCGCCAGCCCGTTGTCCGACTGCTCGAAATACTGGAAGAGGCGCTTCTGATCGTCGGTGGCGATGCCGATGCCGGTGTCGTGCACCTCGAACTGCAGCACGGGCTTGTCCTGCACCAGGCGAACCTCGACGTTGATCTCCACCCGGCCCTGCTCGGTGAACTTGACGGCGTTCTCGGCGAGCTTCAGCAGCACCTGACGGATGCGCAGGACGTCGCCCGAGAGCGCTTCGGGCACCTCGTCGTCGACCCGGGCGGCCAGTTGCAGGCCCTTGGCGGCGGCGCCGCTGTGCAGCACCGCGACGATCTCGTCCACCAGCTGCCGCGGCTGGAAGGGCTGCTCGTGGAGTCGGAGCTGGGCCGTGTCGAGGCGGGCGTAGTCGAGGATGTCGTCGATCAGGCCGAGGAGCTGGTGGCCGGCGCCGAGGAGCTTCTCGAGCTTGTCCTGCTGGCGCGGCGTGAGCTCGGTCTTCTTGAGGAGGTTGGCCATGCCGATGACCCCGTTCATCGGGGTGCGCAGCTCGTGGCTCATCTTGGCCAGGAAGGCGCTCTTGGCGTCGGTGGCGGCTTCGGCGGCCTCCTTCGCCTGGGCCAGCTCGAAGGTGCGCTCGGCGACCATCTGTTCGAGATGCTGGCGATGCCGGGCGAGTTCGGCGGCCACCGCGTTGGTCTGGGTGACATCCCGGGCGGCGGCGAACACGCCGGCCACCGCGCCGCGCTCGTCGCGATAGAGCGCCGCGTTGTAGAGCACCTCGGTGAGCCGCCCGGAGACGTGGCGGATGGTGAGCGGATAGTCACGCACCGTGCCGGCCTGGAAGACCTGCTGATAGCCTGCCTCGGCGCCCGCCGGGTCGGTGAAATAGCGCGGGAAGTCGGTGCCGATCAGCTCGCTGCGGGGGATGCCGGTCACCTCCTCGGTGGCGGCGTTGGCATCGCTGATCCTGCCCGTGGCGTCGATCGTGACGAGGGGGTCGAGGCTGGCCTCGAGAAGGCTGCGTGCATACTTGGAGGCGGCCCTCAGCGCGGCATGGCGCTGCTCGAGCTCATGGGCGATCTGCTCCATCCGCCGGCCATGCAGCGCCTGCATGTGGATGAGGGCGAACAGCATCAATGAAAAGGCGATCCCGCCCGCCAGGATCAGGTTCGGCTGGTCGCTTTGGGTGAGCACCTCGAAGTCCTGGCTGCTGCGCACCCGCAAGGTCCACGGACGGCCGGCGATCACGGACTCCACGTCCATCACGTAGTGCGCCTGGCGTGCCTGGGTCTCCGAGCTGTAGAGGAGGTTCTCCGCCACGGGCGGCCCGTCGAAGACCTCGACCTCCACGTCGGCCACCGACGACCTGAAGACACGCCCGATCACCTCATGCGCACGGAGCGGGCTGTAGACGAAGCCCAGCAGCGCGTCCCGCCGCGCCTCGACGGTATCGATCGGCGCGCCACGGCGGTAAACCGGGTGATAGATGAGGAAACCGGGCTGGGCACTGCCGCCCTCGCCTTCCTGCACGAGGGTCACCTTTCCCGACATCGCCGCTTCGCCGGTGTCGCGGGCGCGCGTCATCGCCTCGCGGCGGATCGGCTCCGAGAACATGTCGTAGCCGAAGGCCCGCAGGTTGTCGCCCTCGAAGGGTTCGAGATAGACGATCGCGCTGTACACCGGGCGCTCACCGCCGGGATGGATCACGTAGCCGGGAAAGCCCTCGGCCTGGACCTGCGCCTCGTGGCGGGCCCGTTCGGCCGGTGCGAGCATCCGGGTGAAGCCGATGTTCAGCACGCCCGACCAGGCCGTCTTCAGCTTGAGGGCGCGGACGTAATCGCGCCACTCGTCGCGCGACACCTCGCTGCTTGCCTCGAACAGGCCCACGCCGCCGTCGAGCACCCGCACGTAATCGAGCATGCGCTCCGCCAGCTCGGCGTTGAGGACCGTCGCGCGGAGTTCGAAACGCGCCCGGGACCGCTCCTGGTAATCGACGCTCAGCACATGCCACAGCCCCACGAAGAGCAGCGACGACAGGCACAGCACCGCCCACGCCAGGCGCCGGTGGCCGAGGATGCGCCCCATGCGCAAGGGCGGATCGTTATTCTCTGCGATCAAGGCTGGGCTCACTCCGGAAACCCCGCCGCCACCCGCCGCAAGGGCGCCCGGCCCTCGCGCCCGCCGGGCCGGCGAACGGGAAATACCCCCCTGCATGGTACTTCATCAACAACTAATATGCTCATATGCGGGATGCCCGCCGGATTCCAAGCGCGGAGCCGCCCAAAGAAAACGGGCCCGCCCCGTCCAGGGCAGGCCCGCGTCATGCACGGCCCGCGCGGGGCCGGACAACCGGTTTACTTCACTTCGAGCACGCTGTCGTCCCACTTGTCGTGCTTCTCGAAGCCCGCCAGGTTGGCCACCGTGGCGGCAATGCTGGAGAGGCCGGCGGTGGCGGTCTGCCTGAGGCCGAGCCTGCCGCCGCTGACCTTGTCGAAGAGGATCAGCGGGACCGGGTTGAGGGTGTGGGCGGTCTTGGCCTTGAAGCTGCCGTCCTGGTTGCGGGCGGGCTGCCTGGTCTTCTTGTCGAGTTCGAACATCTCGTCGGCGTTGCCGTGGTCGGCGGTGATCAGCGCGACGCCGCCGGCGGCCTCGATGGCCGGCAGCAGGCGCGCCAGGGCCAGGTCGACGGCCTCGACGGCCATCGTGGCGGCCCGGAAGTTGCCGGTGTGGCCGACCATGTCGCCGTTGGCGAAGTTGCAGCGCAACAGCTTGTACTGGCCCGACTGCAGCGCGGCGATCATCGCGTCGGCGATCTCGGCGGCCTTCATCCACGGGCGCTGCTCGAAGGGCACCACGTCGCTCGGGACCTCCTGCCAGGTCTCGCCGTCGAACTTGCCGGAGCGGTTGCCGTTCCAGAAGTAGGTGACGTGGCCGAACTTCTGGGTCTCGGAGCAGGCGAACTGGGCCAGGCCCATCCTGCTGAACCACTCTCCCGAGGTGTCCTTGATGGCCGGCGGGGCCACCAGGAAGCGCTTGGGCAGCTGCAGGTCGCCGTCGTACTGGAGCATGCCGGCGTAGGTGACCTGCGGCACGCGCACGCGGTCGAACTTGTCGAAGTCGGCCTCGACGAAGGCGCGGGTGATCTCGATGGCCCGGTCGCCGCGGAAATTGTAGAACACCACCGAGTCGCCGTCCTCGATGGTGCCGACGGGCTGGCCGGCGTCGGCGATGACGAACTCGGGGAGATCCTGGTCGATGGTGCCGGGGTTCCGCTCGCGCAGGCCGTTGACGGCCTCGGTGGCGTTGGCGAACTGGGGGCCCTCGCCCAGCACGTGGGTCTTCCAGCCCTTCTCGACCATCGCCCAGTTGGCGTCGTAGCGGTCCATGGTGATGTACTGGCGGCCGCCGCCGGAGGCGATGCGGGCATCGAAGCCGTCGGTGGACAGCTCGGCCAGGAAGGCCTCGAAGGGCACCACGTAGTCGAGGGCGCTGGTCTCGGGCACGTCGCGGCCGTCGAGCAGGGCGTGGATGCGCACGGTGCGCACGCCTTCAAGCTTGGCCCGGGCGACCATCGCCTTCAGGTGGTCGATGTGGCTGTGCACGTTGCCGTCGGAGAACAGGCCGATGAAGTGGATCACCCCACGGCCCGCCTTGGCCCCGGCGACGATCTGCTGCCAGGCCTCGCCGGCCCAGATCGCACCGTCGGCGATCGCGTTGGCCACCAGGGCCGCGCCCTGGGCATACACCTGGCCGGCGCCGATGGCGTTGTGGCCGACCTCGGAGTTGCCCATGTCGTCGTCGGAGGGCATGCCCACCGCGGTGCCGTGGGCGCGCAGGGTGATGTGCGGGCATTCGGCGAACAGCGCGTCGAGGGTCGGCTTGCGGGCGGCGGCGATGGCGCTGCCCACATCGGACTTGGGAATGCCGTAGCCGTCCATGACGATGACGACGACCGGGCCCGGAACGCCCGGGAAGGCGGAGAATTTCTGCAGCATCGTGTCTTCCTTGAAAAAATCCTGTTCTTGCGGCGCTCAGCCCTGGCGCAGGGCGGGCATCAGCGGGTCGATCTCGGCCAGCCCGCGCTTGGGGCCGGCGGGGGCCAGCTCGGCATACCAGGCCAGCGCCTCGGCGCTCGGGCGGCCGACGAGGCCGGCCAGCTCCGAAAACCGGAGCCCCTGGCGCACCAGCCAGGCGATGGCGGTGTGGCGCAGGGCCTCGGCGCTGACACCGGCAGGCGCCGGGAGGCCGGCATCGAGGGCGGCGCAGGCGAGCATCGATTCGACATCGGCGGCGCCGAGCGCGGCACCGGATGCATCCCGCAGCAGCGGCGTGTCGGGGGCGCCGGTGGGAGCCGGGCGGCCGGCGGCGAGCCAGGCGGGCAGCGCGAGGGTGCGCCGGGCCGGGCCGCCGATCTGCAAGTTTACGCCATCGGCCGCAAGATCGCCCTCGCGCAGGGCGACCAGCTCGTCG
This sequence comes from Zoogloea sp., assembly GCF_041908905.1. Lineage (GTDB taxonomy): Bacteria > Pseudomonadota > Gammaproteobacteria > Burkholderiales > Rhodocyclaceae > Zoogloea. The sequence goes on along the minus strand of NZ_JAYREK010000006.1, from coordinate 329 downwards.
ACGGTGAGGCCGAGCAGCAGCAAGGCCACGGCGAAGCGGGCCTCGCCCGCCGCGGCGAGCAGGGCCGCGGCCTCCTCCTGGCGGAGTTCGCGGGGCATGGGTTGGGGGGCAGCGGCCAGCAGCGGGGCCGGGCCGCCGGCCGGGAGCATCCCGGGGGCCGGCGGCACAACGCCGGGCAGCGCGGCGGCGGGGTGGCCCGGAGCGCCCCACTGGGGCGGCACGATCACCGTGGTGGTGGCGGCCGGCGCCCGGGCCGGCGCCGGGCGGTGGAAGAGTTCGACGAACCACATCGCCAGCAGGCCCAGCGCGAAGGCGGCGCCGACGACGAT
>NZ_JAYREK010000005.1:0-153520 GCF_041908905.1 Zoogloea sp. | reverse complement strand
CAAGCTTTACTGCCAGCCCCCGCGGGGGGCGGTGACGGCGCGGAGCGCCGGCACCGGGGGTCGTCCTCCGGCAGGAAAGCGCCGGGCCGCCCCAAGCTGTACTGCCAGCCCCCGCGGGGGGCGGTGACGGCGCGGAGCGCCGGCACCGGGGGTCGTCCTCCGGCAGGAAAGCGCCGGGCCGCCCCAAGCTTTACTGCCAGCCCCCGCGGGGGGCGGTGACGGCGCGGAGCGCCGGCACCGGGGGTCGTCCACTCAATCTTCGATCTGCGACTGCAGATAGTTGGGCAGGGTGATCGCGTCGATCAGGCCGAGCTGGGTCTCCAGCCAGTCGATGGCCGCCTCGCAGGCTTCCAGAAGCGCCTGCAGCAGGTCGCGGCTTACATAGTCGGCTTCGGCCTCGGCCAGCGCGATGGCCTGGACCAGCAGCGGGCGCTGGATCTCCTGCTCGTAGCGCAGGTCGTTGGCGAGGCATTCGGCCACGTTCTCGCCGATCAGCAGCTTGCCCAGGTTCTGCAGGTTGGGCAGCCCCTCCAGGAAGAGGACACGGCCGATCAGCGTGTCGGCCTCCTTCATCACCCGGATCGACTGCTTGTAGTTGTACTCGTCGAGCCGCTCGAAGCCCCAGTTGCCGAACATGCGGGCGTGCAGGAAATACTGGTTGATGGCGGTCAGTTCGTTGGTCAGCACCTTGTTAAGCATGCCGACGACGGTTTTGGTGCCTTTCATGGTGGCGCCTCCTCAGACCGGCTCGGCCGGAGCCGGGCCCATCTGGCTCTGCAGGTAGTTGGCGAGGCCGACGGCGTCGATCAGGCGCAGCTGCTTCTCGAGGTAGTAGGCGTGGTCCATCTCGGTGTCCTCGAGCTGGACCCGCAGCATGTCGCGGGTCACGTAGTCGCGGGCCTGCTCGCAGGCGGCGATGGCCTTCTTCAGTTCGCCGACCACGTGGTACTCCAGCGCCAGGTCGGCCTTCAGCATGTCGGGCACGGTCTGGCCCACCGTCATCGGCTGGCGCTTGTCCACGTGGGCCACGCCGCCGAGGAACACGATGCGCTGGATGATCGCGCGGGCGTGCTGCTTCTCGTGCTCGGACTCGTGGAGGGCTTTCCCGGCCAGCCGGCCGTAGCCCATGTCGGAATACAGCTCGCCGTGGATCAGGTATTGATCGACGGCGGTGAGCTCGCCCGCCAGCAACTCGTCGAGGATGGCGATGATGCCCGGATCTCCGTTCATGGCAGTTCTCCTGAGGGGTCCAAAACGCCAAGGCTCCCACCTCTCGGCGCGCGAATCAAGGACACCGGGCTTCAATAGAAAAAAAGAATCGCGATCATTCCGTCAATCAATTGGATCAATCGACGGAGGTTTTCTAATATTCGTTCCGTTGTCTTTCAACTTCAACCCAGGAGCAAACGACATGGCGATCATCAACAGCAAAGTGAAGCCCTTCAAGGCCGAGGCCTACCACAACGGCAAGTTCATCACCGTCACCGACACCGACCTGCAGGGCAAGTGGTCGATCTTCTTCTTCTACCCGGCCGACTTCACCTTCGTGTGCCCGACCGAGCTCGGCGACATGGCCGACCTGTACCCCGAGTTCCAGAAGCTCGGCGTCGAGGTGTACTCGGTGTCCACCGACACCCACTTCACCCACAAGGCCTGGCACGACGCCTCCGACACCATCAAGAAGATCGCCTACCCGATGATCGGCGACCCCACCGGCGCGATCACCCGCGGCTTCGACGTGATGATCGAGGAAGAAGGCCTGGCGCTGCGCGGCACCTTCGTGGTGAACCCGGAAGGCGAGATCAAGGTTGCCGAGATCCACGACCTGGGCATCGGCCGCGACGCCAGCGAGCTGCTCCGCAAGGTCAAGGCCGCCCAGTACGTGGCGAGCCACCCGGGCGAAGTCTGCCCCGCCAAGTGGAAGGAAGGCGAAGCCACCCTCGCCCCCTCCCTCGACCTGGTCGGCAAGATCTAAACTGACAGGTACACCCCGCCGGCCCGGCCGGCGCGGATTCCAGCGTCAAGCGCCCGCCCGGCGGGCGCTTCGCGACGGGATCCACCATTTTCTGAATTCTGAAGGGAGAACACCATGCTCGACGCCACCATCAAGGCTCAACTCGCGGCCTACCTCGAACGCCTGCAGCGCCCCATCGAACTCGTCGCCTCCCTGGACGACAGCGCCAAGGGCCAGGAACTCCACGCCCTGCTCGCCGACATCGCCAGCCTCTCCGCCAAGGTCGCCCTGCGCACCGACGGCCAGCACGCCCTGCGCCCGTCCTTCGGCGTCGCCGAGCCGGGCGAGGCCCCGCGCATCCACTTCGCCGGCATCCCGATGGGCCACGAGTTCACCTCCCTGGTGCTGGCCCTGCTGCAGACCGGCGGCCACCCGCCCAAGGTCGACGCGGCGGTGATCGAGCAGATCAAGGCCCTGCCCGGCACCTTCAACTTCGAGACCTTCATCTCGCTGTCCTGCCACAACTGCCCGGACGTGGTGCAGGCCCTCAACCTGATGGCCGTGGTGAACCCCGGCGTCACCAGCACGATGATCGACGGCGCGCTGTTCCAGGGCCTCGTCGAGGAGCGCCAGATCATGGCGGTGCCCACCGTCTTCCTCAACGGCGAGTCCTTCGGCCAGGGCCGCATGAGCATCGAGGAGATCGTCGCCAAGCTCGACACCGGCGCCGGCGCCCGCGCCGCCGCCGAGATCGGCCAGAAGGATGCCTTCGACGTGCTCGTCGTCGGCGGCGGCCCGGCCGGCGCGGCGGCGGCGGTGTATGCGGCCCGCAAGGGCATCCGCACCGGCGTGCTGGCCGAGCGCTTCGGCGGCCAGGTGATGGACACCCTGGGCATCGAGAACTTCATCTCGGTGCAGCACACCGAGGGGCCGAAGCTGGTCGCGGCGCTGGAGCAGCACGTCAAGGAATACGCGGTGGATGTGATGAACCTGCAGCGCGCCACCAGGCTGGTGCCGGGCGAGCTCATCGAGATCCAGCTCGAGAACGGCGCGACCCTCAAGAGCAAGACGGTGATCCTGTCCACCGGCGCCCGCTGGCGCGAGATGAACGTGCCCGGCGAGGCCGAGTACAAGGCCAAGGGCGTGTGCTTCTGCCCCCACTGTGACGGCCCGCTCTTCAAGGGCAAGCGCGTGGCGGTGATCGGCGGCGGCAACTCGGGGGTCGAGGCGGCCATCGACCTGGCCGGCATCGTCAGCCACGTGACCCTGCTGGAGTTCGCCGACCAGCTGCGCGCCGACGCGGTGCTGCAGGACAAGCTGGCCAGCCTGCCCAACGTCACGGTGATCAAGCAGGCCCAGACCACCGAGGTGCTCGGCGACGGCCAGAAGGTGACCGGCATCCGCTACAAGGACCGGGTGAGCGGCAGCGAGCAGGTGGTCGAGCTCGAAGGCATCTTCGTGCAGATCGGCCTGCTGCCCAACACCGACTGGCTGAAGGGCACCGTCGAGCTGTCGAAGCACGGCGAGATCATCATCGACGCCAGGGGCCAGACCTCGGTGCCGGGCGTGTTCGCCGCCGGCGACTGCACCACCGTGCCCTACAAGCAGATCATCATCGCGATGGGCGCCGGCGCCACCGCCGCCCTCAGCGCCTTCGACCACCTGATCCGCGCCTGATCGGCATCTGACGCCCCCGCCTCCCCTCCAGGCCCCGCCCGGCTGAAGCTCAGCCCGGCGGGGCTTGTTGCGTCCGGGCGGCGTGGGTGGACGCCGCTCAGGGCAGCTTGCGGATCCGCCGGTAGAGCGTCCGTTCGCTCATCCCCAGCTCGGCGGCGAGGGCCCGGCGGGAGCCCGGATAGCTGCGCAGCAGGCCGGCGAGCTCCGCATCGCTCAGCGTGCGGGGAGGCGCGCTGCGTGGCGGGCGGCGGACAAGCGGCGCCCCCTCCGCCCCGCCGGGCTCGCCCAGCTCATCGGGCAGGTGACGGCGCTGCACGGTGTCGCCGTCGCACATCAGGCTGGCCCGTTCGAGAATGTTGCGCAGCTCCCGCACGTTGCCCGGGTAATCGTAGGCCTGCAGGCAGGCCAACGCCTCGGCGTCGAGCCGCAGCACCCGCTCGGGGGCGACCCGGCCGAGGAGCGCCTCCGCCAGCAGGGGGATGTCTTCCCGCCGCTCGCGCAGGGCCGGCAGACAGATCGGGAAGGCATTGACGCGGTAGAACAGGTCCTGCCTGAAGCGGCCTTCGGCCACGCGGGCCTTCAGCGGCTGGTGGGTGGCGGAGATCAGGCGGATGTCGGCACGGATCAGCTCGGTGCCGCCCACCCGCCGGTAGGTGCCGGTTTCGAGCAGGCGCAGCAGCTTGACCTGCATCGGCAACGGGATGTCACCCAGCTCGTCGAGGAACAGCGTGCCGCCGCTGGCCGCCTCCACCAGCCCGACCTTGCGCGCGCTGGCGCCGGTGAAGGCGCCCCGCTCGTGGCCGAACAGCTCGCTCTCGAAGAGGGTTTCGGTGAGGCCGGCGCAGTCCACCGCCACGAAGGGCCGCGCAGTGCGCCGGCTGGCCTCGTGGATGGCCTGGGCGACGAGTTCCTTGCCGGTACCCGACTCGCCCTGGAGCAGCACCGTGGCGTCGGAGGGCGCGACCCGGGCGACCAGCTCCAGCATGTGCCGGAAAGCCGGCGCGCGGCCGATCAGGCCCTGGGCGTCGGCGAGGCCGCGGGCCACCGGCAGCGGCTCCAGCTTCTCGATGAAATACGCGATCTCCCCGTCGCGGCCGCGGATCGGCGACAGCTCGATGTTCTCGTAGCTCTCGCCGGTGGAGGTGTGATGCAGATGGACCACGCGCTCCCGCTGGCCGGATTCGAGGCTGCGGGCCAGCGGGCAGGATTCGCCGGCCTGGTCGCAGGGCACCGGGTAACGGTGGGAGACCTCGAAGCACTTGCGGCCGATGAGCTCGTCCCCGGCGCCGCAGTTGGCCCGATAGGCGGCGTTGGCAGCCAGGATGCGGTAGTGGCGGTCGCACAGGATGTGCGGCTCGGGCAGGGTCTCGAGGAAGGAGACGAGTTCGGGCAAGGGCTGGGGGCTGTCTGCCATGGCGCTGATTTTCTGCCAAATAATCTGCCAGATGCTGTCACGGCAGCGCCTGGCGGTCAATCGGCTGCGGCCAATTGTCACCTGCGACAAAATGCAAGCCCTTGATACAGGACGTGTTTAAGGCAGATGGGCAGAATGGCACGGCTCTTGATTAGCCCTTCTTACAAAACATCGAGGCTGCCAGACCGTGCCCAACCCCGACTCACCCCTGCGCCGTCACCTGGGCTGGATCATCGCCCTCAAGCTCGCGGCGATCCTCGCCCTGTGGTGGTGCTTCGTCCGCGACGCGGGCGTGGCCGTCGATCCGGCCGCGGTCTCCAGGCAGTTCGCCCCCAACCCCGTTTCGCAAGGAGCACCCGATGGTCAGTGAACAACTGGTCGACCTCTCGCGGCTGCAGTTTGCCGCCACTGCCCTCTACCACTTCCTCTTCGTGCCGCTGACCATCGGCATGGTGTGGATGCTGGTCATCATGGAGTCGGTCTATGTACTGACCGGCAAACCCCTCTACAAGGACATGACCCGTTTCTGGGGCAAGCTCTTCGGCATCAACTTCGCGCTGGGCGTCACCACCGGGATCACCCTGGAGTTCCAGTTCGGCACCAACTGGGCCTATTACTCCCACTACGTGGGCGACATCTTCGGGGCGCCGCTGGCCATCGAGGGGCTGATGGCGTTCTTTCTCGAGTCCACAATGATCGGCCTGTTCTTCTTCGGCTGGGACCGCCTGTCGCGCAAGCAGCACCTGCTCGTCACCCTGCTGATGGCGCTGGGGACCAACCTGTCGGCGCTGTGGATCCTGATCGCCAACGGCTGGATGCAGAACCCGGTGGGCGCCGAGTTCAGCTACGTGACGATGCGCATGGAGATGACCGACTTCTGGGCGGTGGTGTTCAACCCGGACGCCCAGGCCAAGTTCGTGCACACCGTGTCGGCGGGCTATGTGACGGGGGCCATGTTCGTGCTGTCGATCTCGTCGTGGTACCTGCTCAAGCGTCGCGACGTGGAGTTTGCCAAACGCAGCTTCGGCATCGCGGCGGCCTTCGGCTTTGCATCGGTGTGCTCGGTGATCGTGCTCGGCGACGAATCCGGCTACACGGTCGGCGAGGCCCAGCAGACCAAACTGGCGGCGATGGAGGCCATGTGGGAAACCGAGCCCGCGCCGGCCGCCTTCAACCTCGTCGCCGTGCCCAATGAAACGGAGATGAAGAACGACTTCGCGATCGAGATCCCGTGGGTGATGGGCCTCATCGGCACCCGCTCGGTGGACAGGCAGATCCCGGGCATCAAGGAGATCAAGCTCAAGAACCGGGAACGCATCGTGTCGGGCATCGAGGCCGTCAAGGCCCTCGACCTGCTGCGCAAGAACGCCAGCGACAGCGCCGCACGGGAACGCTTCGAGGCACACAAGGCCGACCTGGGCTTCGGGCTGCTGCTCAAGAAATACGTGAGCGATTTCAGCCAGGTCACCCCGGCGCTCATCGACAGGGCGATGCACGACACCGTGCCCAGGGTAGCCCCGCTGTTCTGGAGCTTCCGCCTGATGGTGGCGCTGGGCCTCGCGATGCTGCTCGTCTTTGGCCTGGCCCTGTGGCACTCCGTGAAAGGCGACTTTGCCGACAAGCCCTGGCTGCTGCGGGCCGCGCTGCTGTCGCTGCCGATGCCGTGGATCGCCTGCGAGGTGGGCTGGTTCGTGGCCGAATACGGCCGCCAGCCGTGGACCATCTACGGCGTGCTGCCCACCCACCTGTCGGTGTCCACCCTCAGCGTCGACAGCCTGTACGGGTCGCTGGCCGGCTTTGTCGGCTTCTACACCGTGCTGCTGGTGGTCGAGATGTACCTGATGGTGCGCTTCGCCAGACAAGGCCCCGGCAGCCTCGGCACCGGCCGCTACGCCAACGAAGCCCACGCCTGAACCGGAGAGACGACAATGCTGGACTACGAAACCCTCAAGCTCATCTGGTGGCTGCTCGTCGGCGTGCTGCTGGCGGGCTTTGCGATCATGGACGGCCACGACATGGGCGTCGGCACCCTGCTGCCCTTCGTCGGCAAGAACGACACCGAGCGGCGGGTGGTGATCAATACCGTCGGCCCCCACTGGGACGGCAACCAGGTGTGGTTCATCACCGGCGGCGGCGCGATCTTCGCCGCGTGGCCGCTGGTGTACGCCACCGCCTTCTCGGGCTTCTACTGGGCGATGCTGGCCGTGCTGTGGGCACTGTTCTTCCGCCCGGTGGGCTTCGACTACCGCAGCAAGATCCACCACCCCACCTGGCGCAACACCTGGGACTGGGGGCTGTTTGTCGGCGGGGCGGTACCGCCGCTGATCTTCGGGGTGGCCTTCGGCAACCTCTTTCAGGGCGTGCCCTTCACCTTCGACGATCATCTGGTGTCCACCTACTCGGGCAGCTTCTGGGCGCTGCTCAACCCCTTCGCGCTGCTGTGCGGCGTGGTGTCGACGGCCCTGATCACCTTCCATGGCGCCATCTACCTGACCCATCGCACCCAGGGCGAGATCCAGTGGCGGGCCCTGCGGGCTGCCGGCTTCTTCGGCGGGCTGCTGGTGCTGGCCTTTGCCGCCGCCGGGGTGTGGCTGTGGATGGCGATCCCCGGCTACGTGATCCAGTCGGCGGTCGATGGCGCGGCCTTGCCCAACCCGCTGGCCAAGACGGTGGTGCGGGAGGCCGGCGCATGGTTCGCCAACTACCGCCGCTACCCGGCCACGCTGGCGCTGCCGGTGCTGGGCTTTGCCGGGGTGATCGCCGCCCAGGCCCTGGCACGCTCCGGGCGCACGATGGCGGCCTTCTGGGCCTCGTCGCTGGCCATCGCCGGGGTGATCGGCACCGCCGGGGCGGCGCTGTTCCCCTTCATCATGCCTTCGTCCATCGACCCCGACGCCAGCCTCACCGTGTGGGACAGCGTCTCCAGCCAGCGCACCCTCGGCATCATGCTGTGGGCGACGCTGATCTTCATGCCCATCATCATCCTGTACACCAGCTGGGCCTACCGGGTGATGGGCGGCAAGGTGACCGCCGCCTACGTGCGCGAAAACAGCCATTCGGCCTACTGAGGAGAACACGACATGTGGTATTTCACCTGGATCCTGGGCATCGGTTTCGCCGTGCTGCTGGCGATCGTCAACGCCCTGTGGGCCGAGCACGAGGCCAGCCGCGAATCCACGAGGCAGCCCGCCGATGAGCGCTGATCTCTACGCCCGCCTGGGCGACGCGGGCATCGAGCAGCTGGTCGACCGCCTCTACCACTGGATGGAGCACCTGCCCGAGGCCCACGAGGCCCACCGCCTCCACGGGCCGGACCTCGGCGAGGTCAAGCGCCGGCTGGGCGCCTTCCTGAGCGGCTGGCTGGGCGGGCCGGACCGCTACCGGCCCCTGTACGGCGAGCCGATGATGCGGCGCCGCCACTTCCCCTTTCCCATCGGCCCGGCCGAGCGCGACGCCTGGATGGCGGCCCTCGCCGAAGCCCTGGCCGAGGTGGCCGGCGATGATCCCGACCTACACGACGCGCTGCTGATGCGCTTTGCCGCGATGGCCGAGCACATGCGCAACCGGGACCACACCGGCAGCCCCGTGGGCGCCTGCGGCCACTCGCCCGGTCAAGCAACGAAACCCGTCGCTTGACGGCCCGAAGGCAAGCCCATGCCCCACGTCACGCCGCCCCCCATGCCGCCCCGGATGCACCTGCCCAGCCTGCTCGCCGCGCTCGCGATCATGCTCGTCGGCACGCTGTACCCACCCCTGATGGCAGACATGACCGGCAAGGCAGACCACGCCCTGGCGCTGGCCCTGCTCCTGGCCATGAGCGCCGGCCTGGTCCGCGGCGTGGGCTTCGTGCCGTACCATGTGCTCTGGCGCGTCGTCTTTTCCGGGTGGACCTGCGCCGTCGCGCTGGCCGTCGCGGTCGTCCTGAAGGCCCAGCACTGATGCCCGGTCGGACCATTACCCCCTTCTTGCCCAAGGAAACCCCGTCATGCGCACCGCCCGCCTCCACTTCGCCGCCCTCTCCCTCGCAATGGGCCTGCCGCTCGCCAGCCTGGCGGCCCCCTACGGCATCGGGAGCGCCCTGCCAGCCTTCAGCCTGGAGGATCAGCATGGCAAGCCGGTGAGCGTGCAGCCCGACACCCGGCTCGTCATCTTTGCCGCCGACAAGGCCGCCAGCGACCTGGCCAACGAGGTGCTCGGCAACGAGAAGGAAGGGGTTCTCGAACGCCTGCAGGCGGTCTACCTGGCGGACATCAGCGGCATGCCGGCGCTGGTCACCCGCATGTTCGCGTTGCCCGCCATGCGCGGCCTGCCCTTTCCGATCGGCCTCGCCCGGGAGGCCGGCGTGCTGGCCGACCTCCCGCGCCAGAAGGGCGCCGTGTCGGTGATCCGCCTCGGCGACGGCAAGGTGTCGCGCGTGGATCACGCCCAGGACGCCACCCAGCTCAAGACCCTGCTCGGCCTGCGCTGAGGCCCGCCCCCCTTTCACCCGGAGAACCCCATGCTCAAGCAACTGCTTGTCGCCGCCACCCTCGGCCTCGCCAGCCTGCCGGCCCTGGCCATCGACATCGCGATCGCCCCCGGCGAAACCTACCTGCGTGTCACCCGGGGGGACAAGAACATCCTGTTCGTGGACGTACGCGACCCGGTGGAGATCATGTTCGTCGGCTTCACCGACGTCGCGCACGTGAACGTGCCCTTCCTGCTGGTGGACCGCAGCGCGTGGGACGACAAGCGCAACATCTTCCGGCTCCACCAGAACCCCGACTTCCTCCGCCAGATCCAGGCCGAGCTCGACCGGCGCGGGCTTGGCAGGGACGCGGAGATCATCACCATGTGCCGCTCCGGCAGCGAGCGGGGCGAACCCAGCGCCGCCTTCCTGCGCGCCAACGGCTACCCCAACGCCCGCTTCGTGATCGACGGCTTCCAGGGCCCGGCCCTCAAGGACGGCCCCCAGGCCGGGCTGCGCCTCCAGGGCGGCTGGCAGAACAGTGGCCTGCCGTGGAGCAGCAGGATGAACCCCGAGAAAATCCACCGCACCGATCGCCGGCCCTGAGCACACCCCCTCGCATGGCCGAACGTCGGTCAGGCAGCGTCCTCCCGGCCCTTGGCACCGCGCTACCCTCCTTACCACCGGGGTGATCCCGGCCCCGGCCGCACGCACAGTGCGGGCCGCACAGTGGGAGGAGATCGGCCAGCCAGCGCGAGACAGGCCCCGGGGGGGCTGAGCACCGGAACTCAAGTTGGCGGAGGTGCGGGCGCGCCCTGTGCTACCTTTGCCTGCAAAGACGCCCACCGGCCCGCACAACCGGCGGCGGCGCTCTCCTCCTCCAGCCGGACTCCCCCCTGATGATCGACCGCACGCTCCTCCGCAACATCCTCCTGCTGGCCGCCTGCCAGGGCATGCTGCTCTGCAACGGTGTCACCCTGATCGCCGTCAATGGCCTGGTTGGACGCCAGCTGGCACCGACCCCCACCCTCGCCACGCTGACGATCACCGGCTACGTGATCGGCGCGGCGCTGCTCACGCTGCCGGCCTCCCGCTTCATGCGGCGCTTCGGCCGGCGGGCAGGCTTCATGTTGGGCGCAGTGCTCGGCATCTGCGGCGGGCTGCTGTGCGCCCAGGCGGTGCATGTCCAGAGCTTCTGGCTGCTCTGCCTGGGCACCTTCACCGCCGGCGGCTACAACGCCTTCGGCCTGCAGTACCGCTTCGCCGCCGCCGACATGGCGCCCGCCGACTGGAAACCCAAGGCCATCTCCTACACCCTGGCCGGCGGCATCATGGGCGGCTTCATCGGCCCCGCCCTCGGCAACCTGACACGCAACGCCTGGGGCGCCGAGTTCCTCACCACCTACGCCTCGCTGTCGGCCTTCGCGCTGATCGCGCTGCTGATCGCGGCGATGCTGAAGATCCCCGACGAGACCGCGGCGACGCACAGCCGCGAAGGCAGCCGTCCGTGGGCGGAGATCGCCCGCCAGCCGGCCTTCATCGTCGCGGTGCTGGCCGCCGCCATCGGCTACGGCACGATGAACCTGCTGATGGCCGCCACGCCGCTGGCGATGGACGTCTGCGGGCTGGGCTTCGGCGACGTGGCTTTCGTGCTGCAATGGCACGTGCTGGGAATGTACGCGCCCTCCTTCTTCACCGGCACCCTGATCCGCCGCGTCGGCGTGCTGCCGGTGCTGCTGGCCGGGGCGGCGCTGATGCTGGGCTGCATCGGGCTGGCTTCGGGCGGTGTCTCGCTGCTGCACTTCTGGTGGGCGCTGTTCCTGCTCGGGATCGGCTGGAACTTCCTGTACATCGGTGGGACCACCCTGCTCACCGAGACCTACCGGCCGGCGGAGCGGGCGATGGTCCAGGGCAGCAACGACTTCATGGTGTTCGCGGTGCAGGCCGTCTCGTCGGTGTCGGCCGGGGCGCTGGTCCTCGGCCAGGGGTGGTCGACCCTCAACCTGTATGCGCTGCCGGCCGTGGGCAGCGTGGCGGCGCTGACCATCGTCCTGATGTGGCGGCGCCGGCTGGCCGCCGGCTAGTGCAGGCGGTAGGCGTGGTGGCAGGCCACGCAGCCGGCGGTGAGGCCCGGCAGGCGGGCCAGCGCCTGCTCCCGGTCGCCGGCCGCGGCAGCCCGGGCGAAATCCGAAGCCGCGCGGTGCCCCGCCATGCCGATCTCGTGCATCGCCGCTGGCATGTGGGCGCCGGGCCGGGCCTCCAGCGGCTGCGTCCGGTGCTTGCCCATCGACGCGATCCCCAGCTTTTCCTCCGCCAGTTGCCCCGCTTCGGCGAGCTTGCCCTCGGCGAGCAGGGTCGTCACCTCGTTGATGGCCAGCAGGTTGCCGAGCATCTCCTGGCGCAGGGCGGCCTGGGCGGGCGCCGGCATCGTCACGAGCTGGCGAGTATCCTCGCCAAAGGCGCTGCCGGCCGCCACAAGGACGCCCAGGGCGCCCAGGGCGCCCAATAGCCTCTTGATCCGCATGGAGTTTCTCCTGGTGATGTGCTGAAGGGCAGACAAAAAAGGCCGGTGCGAAGACCGGCCTTTTTCGGATGCTTGCGGCAGGGGTTTAGTGCTTCACGACGCCGCCGTTGTCGGCGGCCGCCTCGGCGGGCTGGGCCACCGCCGCGACGTCGGCCTGGGCGGCTTCGGGCAGCGGCTCGGGCATGCGCTCGAGGGCGTGCTCGAGAACCTGGTCGATCCACTTGACCGGAATGATCTCGAGCTCGTTCTTGACGTTGTCGGGGATCTCGGTGAGATCCTTGACGTTCTCCTGGGGGATCAGCGCCCGGCGGATGCCGCCGCGCACCGCGGCCAGCAGCTTCTCCTTGAGGCCGCCGATGGGCAGCACCTCGCCGCGCAGGGTGATCTCGCCGGTCATGGCCACGTCACAGCGCACCGGGATGCCGGTGAGCACCGACACCAGGCCCGAACAGATCGCGATGCCGGCGGACGGACCGTCCTTGGGGATCGCGCCTTCCGGCAGGTGGATGTGGATGTCGGACTTCTGGTAGAAGTCTTCGGCGATGCCAAGCGACTTGGAGCGCCGGCGCACCACCGACAGGGCGGCCTGGATGGACTCCTGCATCACCTCGCCGAGCTTGCCGGTGGTGATGATCTTGCCCTTGCCCGGCAGCGCCACGGCTTCGACGGTGAGCAGCTCGCCACCCACCTCGGTCCAGGCGAGGCCGGTGACCTGGCCGATCTGGTTTTCCTTCTCGGCCACGCCGAAGCTGTACTTGTGCACGCCCAGGTACTTGTCGAGGCTCTTGGCATTGACGATGACCTTGGACTTGCGCTTGCCCAGCACCAGGGCCTTGACCACCTTGCGGCACACCTTGGAGATCTCGCGCTCGAGGCCGCGCACACCCGCCTCGCGGGTGTAGAAGCGCACGATGTCGCGGATGGCGTCCTCGGTGACCGACAGCTCCTCGCGCTTGATCCCGTTGTTCTTCATCTGCTTCGGGACGAGATAACGCTCGGCGATGTTCACCTTCTCGTCTTCCGTGTAGCCGGACAGGCGGATGACTTCCATCCGGTCGAGCAGCGGGGCCGGGATGTTGAGGGTGTTGGCGGTGGCCACGAACATCACGTCGGACAGGTCGTATTCGACTTCGATGTAGTGGTCGACGAAGGTGGAGTTCTGCTCCGGGTCGAGCACCTCGAGCAGCGCCGACGACGGATCGCCGCGGAAATCCTGGCCCATCTTGTCCACTTCATCGAGCAGGAACAGCGGGTTGCGTACCGCCACCTTGGACATGTTCTGCAGGATCTTGCCCGGCATCGAGCCGATGTAGGTACGCCGGTGGCCACGGATCTCGGCCTCGTCGCGCACGCCGCCGAGGCTCATGCGCACGAACTTGCGATTGGTGGCACGGGCGACCGACTGGCCCAGCGAAGTCTTGCCGACGCCCGGGGGGCCGACCAGGCACAGGATCGGCGCCTTCAGCTTGTCGACACGCTGCTGCACGGCGAGGTATTCGAGGATGCGCTCCTTGACCTTCTCGAGGCCGTAGTGCTCCTTGTCGAGGATCTTCTCGGCTTCGGCCAGATCCTTGCTGATGCGGGACTTCTTCTTCCAGGGCAGGCCGACCAGGGTCTCGATGTAGTTGCGGACCACAGTAGCCTCGGCGGACATCGGCGACATCAGGCGCAGCTTCTTGAGCTCGGCCTGGGCCTTGGCCATGGCCTCCTTGGTCATGCCGGCGGCCTTGATCTTCTTGTCCATCTCCTCGAGGTCGGCGCCGTCCTCGCCCTCGCCGAGCTCCTTCTGGATGGCCTTGACCTGCTCGTTGAGGTAGTACTCGCGCTGGCTCTTCTCCATCTGGCGCTTGACGCGGCCGCGGATGCGCTTCTCGACCTGCAGGATGTCGAGCTCGGTCTCGAGCTGGTTGAGCAGGCGCTCGAGGCGCTCGCCCGCGTCGAACATCTCGAGGATCTCCTGCTTCTGCTCGAGCTTGAGCGGCAGGTGGGCGGCGATGGTGTCGGCGAGCCGGCCCGGGTCCTCGATGCCCGACAGGGAGCTGAGGATCTCGGGCGGGATCTTCTTGTTGAGCTTAACGTACTGGTCGAACTGGCTGATGATCGCCCGGCGCATCGCCTCGACTTCGTTGTTGGGCGCCTCGGCGGCCGGCAGCGGCTGGGCCTTGGCGACGAACACCGTGCGCAGGTCGTCGACGGAAACCACGCGGGCACGCTGCACGCCCTCGACCAGCACCTTCACGGTGCCGTCAGGCAGCTTGAGCATCTGCAGGATGTTGGCGATGCAACCGAGGTCGTAGAGGTCTTCGGCCGAGGGCTCGTCCTTGGCGGCAGATTTCTGGGCCACCAGCAGGATGCTCTTGCCGGCCTCCATCGCGTTCTCGAGCGCCTTGATGGACTTGGGGCGCCCCACGAACAGCGGGATCACCATATGCGGGAAGACGACCACGTCCCGCAGGGGCAGCAGCGGGAGCTCGATCTGTTCTTCGGGGAGGTCAAGGGTGCTCGACATGATTATTCCTTTAAAGGCACTAAGGCCCCATATGGGGCCCTAGCACATCAATTCAAGCAGCGGGACTGCAAAAATCTGCCTGACGTCAGTTGGAGCCGGAAACCTTGGGTTGATCGGCGTAGATCAGGATCGGCTGGGCGCCGCCGTCGATCATGCCTTCGTCGATCACCACCTTGGCCACGTTCTCCATGGAGGGCAGCTCGTACATGGTGTCGAGCAGCACGCCTTCAAGGATGGAACGCAGGCCGCGGGCCCCGGTCTTGCGCTTCAGGGCCTTGCGGGCGATGGCCTGCAGGGCCGCCGGGCGCACCTCGAGTTCGACGCCTTCCATCGAGAACAGTTTCTGGTATTGCTTGATGAGGGCGTTCTTGGGCTCGATGAGGATCTGGATCAGCGCCGGCTCGTCGAGCTCCTGCAGGGTGGCGACGACGGGCAGACGACCGATCAGTTCGGGGATCAGGCCGAACTTGATGAGATCCTCCGGCTCGACGTTGCGCAGCGACTCGGAGACGTTCTTGTTCTCGCGGCTCTTCACCTCGGCGCCGAAACCGATGCCGACCTGCTCGGTACGGTTGCGGATCACCTTGTCGAGGCCGTCGAAGGCGCCGCCGCAGACGAACAGGATGTTGGTGGTATCCACCTGCACGAAGTCCTGGTTCGGGTGCTTGCGGCCGCCCTGGGGCGGCACCGAGGCGATGGTGCCCTCGATGAGCTTGAGCAGGGCCTGCTGCACGCCCTCGCCCGACACGTCGCGGGTGATGGAGGGGTTGTCGGACTTGCGGGAGATCTTGTCGATCTCGTCGATGTAGACAATGCCCTGCTGGGCCTTGTCGACCTCGTAGTCGCACTTCTGCAGCAGCTTCTGGATGATGTTCTCGACGTCCTCGCCCACGTAGCCGGCTTCGGTGAGGGTCGTAGCGTCGGCCATCACGAAGGGCACGTTGAGCAGACGGGCCAGGGTCTGGGCGAGCAGCGTCTTGCCGGAGCCGGTGGGGCCGACCAGCAGGATGTTGCTCTTCGAGAGTTCCACCTCGTCGTGGGTCTTGGAGAGGTGACGCAGGCGCTTGTAGTGGTTGTACACCGCCACCGACAGGATGCGCTTTGCCGCCGACTGCCCGATCACGTACTGGTCGAGGATCGCGCTGATTTCCTTGGGAGACGGAAGCTCGCCCTTGACGCCCTTGGCGCCGCCGGTATCAGCAGTAATCTCGTCGCGAATGATGTCGTTGCAGAGCTCGATGCACTCGTCGCAGATGAACACGGAAGGACCCGCGATCAGCTTGCGGACTTCGTGCTGGCTCTTGCCGCAGAACGAGCAATACAGGAGTTTCTCTCCGCTCGTTTTCTTCTCCGCCATTACTGCCCTTTCTCTTTGTACTTGTATGCGTACCTGCTACGGGTGCCGGATCAGGCCACGTCGGCGCGGCTGGTCAGCACCTTGTCCACCAGGCCGTAGCGCATGGCCTCTTCGGCGGACATGAAGTTGTCGCGGTCGGTGTCGCGCTCGATGGCCTCGACCGGCTGGCCGGTGTGCTTGGCCAGCATGCCGTTGAGCTTGGCTCGCAGCGCGAGGATCTCGCGGGCGTGGATCTCGATGTCCGAGGCCTGGCCCTGGAAACCGCCCAGCGGCTGGTGGATCATCACCCGCGAGTTGGGCAGCGAGAAGCGCTTGCCGCTCGCGCCCGCGGCGAGCAGGAAGGCGCCCATGCTGGCCGCCTGCCCGATGCACAGGGTGCTCACGTCCGGCTTGATGAACTGCATGGTGTCGTAAATCGCCATGCCCGCCGTGACCGAGCCGCCCGGGGAATTGATGTAGAAAAAGATGTCCTTGTCGGGGTTCTCGGACTCCAGGAACAGCAGCTGGGCGACGATCAGGTTGGCGGTCACATCGGTGACCGGCCCGACCAGAAACACCACCCGCTCCTTCAGAAGGCGCGAGTAGATGTCGTACGACCGCTCGCCGCGGCCGCTCTGCTCGACCACCATGGGGATCAGGCCGAGGCCGACCGGGTCCCAGTCACTGCGAGAAAACGGGGGTGTCACTGGATTCATTTAACGTCGCTCTCCGCTGAAATTTAAGCTGCGTTGCCCATCAGGTCGTCGAAGGAGGTGGCCACGTCGGTCGTCTTCGCGTTGGTGATGACCCACTCCACGACATTGTCTTCGATCACCAGCGCCTCGGCCTGGGCCAGACGCTGGGGCTGGGAATAGTACCAGCCAATCACTTCGCTCGGATCTTCGTAGCTGGCTGCGAAGTCTTCGATGGTGGCACGGATCTGCTCCGGCTTGGCATGGAGTTCCTTGCTCTTCACAAGTTCCGACATGATGAGGCCGAGCTTGACGCGACGGGCGGCCTGCTCGCCGAACCAGGCGGCATCGATCGGCAGGTCCTTGGTCTGCATGCCGCGGGCTTCGAAATCGCGCTTGGCGTTTTCGGCCAGCTGCTGGGATTCCTGCTGGACCAGGGCCTTCGGCACTTCGATCGGGTGGGTCTCGATCAGCACGTTCATCACGCGCTCCTTGATGCGGGACTGGATGCGGCGCTTGACTTCACGCTCCAGGTTGGCCTTGACCTCTTCGCGCATCTTGGCCACGTCGCCGTCGGCAACGCCCAGGGACTTGGCGAACTCGGCGTCCACCTCGGGCAGCTTGGGCTCTTCAACCTTCTTGACGGCCACTTCGAACTGGACGGTCTGGCCGGCCAGGTTCTCGGCGTGGTACTCGGCCGGGAAGGTCATGTCGAAGGTCTTGCTCTCGCCGGCCTTGAGGCCCAGCACGGCGGTCTCGAAGTCCTTGAGCATCTGGCCGCCACCGACCACGAAGGGGAAGTCGGTCGCCTTGCCGCCGTCGAACTCGACGCCGTCCTTGCGGCCGGTGAAGTCCACCACCACGCGGTCGCCGTCCTGGGCGGCACGCTCGACCTCGGCGAAGGTGGTGCGCTGCTTGCGCAGCACGTCGAGGGTCTTGTCGACCTCGGCGTCACCGACTTCCAGTTGCGGACGCTCGATCTCGTGGGCGCTCACGTCGGCAATGACGATCTCGGGGTAAACCTCGAAGACCGCGGTGAACTCAAGGGCGTCGGTGCCGGTGGGCTCCTTCGGCTCGATGCTGGGGTAGCCGGCGACGCGCAGGTTCTGGGCGCGGATCTGCTCGCCGAGCACACGCTCGACCGCGGCGCCGATGGCCTCGGAGCGGGCCTGGGGGCCGTACGACTGGGCGACCATGCGGAACGGGACCTTGCCCGGACGGAAGCCCGGCATCTTGACGGTGCGGGACATCTTCTTCAGACGCGCTTCGACATCCTTTTCGATATCGGCCAGCGGCACGGACATGTCGATACGGCGCTCGAGAGCGCTCACCACGGTTTCCTGGTTGCTCATGAAAATTTCCTGATCGGCTTTGACGAAAACGACGCCGGACACAGGCGGCGAACACGCGGCAAAACCCATGTTTTGCGCATGCTTCGCCACTTATGGGCGTCGGAAAAATTTCTAGTTTAACACAGCCTCTTAAATGGCTTGCAGCCGCCGCGCTCGGCGATGCCCCAGGCCGGAAAACGTGACCTGCTGCCGGTTTTTCCGGAACTTGCGGGCGTCCGGGCCCCTCACAGCTGGCAGGAGGCCGGGTCGGCGTCTAGGGTGGAAGAGGATACCGCGACGCAGCACACCCCAGCGCAGATCCAGGCGGGAAGCCTCAATGAGCCGTCCCGCCACGCGGCAGGACATGGCGAACCCGGCGCCGGGACCGGGTGCGAGGCAGCAGGGAGACAGAAAATGAGCATCTTCACCAGCTTCCAGGCCCGTTTCGAGTCGGCCCGCGAAGAAGAAATGTCGGTCCAGGACTACCTGGACCTGTGCAAGACAACCCCCCTGGCCTACGCCACCGCCGCCGAGCGCATGCTGCAGGCCATCGGTGAGCCCGAGCTGGTGGACACCCGCCTCGACCCGCGCCTGTCACGCATCTTCTCGAACAAGATGATCAAGATCTACCCCGCCTTCAGTGACTTCTACGGGATGGAGGAGTCGATCGAGAACATCGTGTCCTACTTCCGCCACGCGGCCCAGGGGCTTGAGGAGAAGAAGCAGATCCTCTACCTGCTGGGCCCGGTGGGCGGCGGCAAGAGCTCGCTGGCCGAGAAGCTGAAGAGCCTGGTCGAGAAGATCCCCTTCTACGCCATC
Source organism: Zoogloea sp. (assembly GCF_041908905.1). GTDB lineage: Bacteria > Pseudomonadota > Gammaproteobacteria > Burkholderiales > Rhodocyclaceae > Zoogloea. The sequence goes on along the minus strand of NZ_JAYREK010000005.1, from coordinate 134,817 downwards.
AAGGGCTCGCCGGTGCACGAGTCGCCGCTGGGGCTGTTCAACCTGGTCGAGGACGGCGCGATCCTCGAGGACGACTACGGCATCCCGCGGCGCTACCTCAACACCATCATGAGCCCATGGGCGGTAAAGCGCCTCAACGAGTTCAACGGCGACATCACCCGCTTCCGGGTGGTCAAGCTGCGCCCGTCGGTGCTGCGCCAGATCGCCGTCGCCAAGACTGAGCCCGGCGACGAGAACAACCAGGACATCTCGTCCCTGGTGGGCAAGATCGACATCCGCAAGCTGGAGCAGTACTCCCAGGACGACCCGGACGCCTACTCCTACTCCGGTGGGCTGTGCCTGGCCAACCGGGGCCTGCTGGAGTTCGTCGAGATGTTCAAGGCGCCGATCAAGGTGCTGCACCCGCTCCTCACCGCCACCCAGGAGGGCAACTACAAGGGCACCGAGGGTTTTGGCGCGATTCCCTTCGACGGCATCGTGATGGCCCACTCCAACGAGTCCGAATGGACAGCCTTCAAGAACAACCGCAACAACGAGGCCTTCCTCGACCGCATCTATACCGTCAAGGTGCCCTACTGCCTGCGGGTTTCCGACGAGATCCGGATCTACGAGAAGTTGCTCGCCAACAGCTCGCTGTCGCAGGCGCCCTGCGCCCCCGACACCCTCAAGATGATGGCCCAGTACGCGGTGCTGTCGCGCATCAAGGAGCCCGAGAACTCCAGCCTGCTCTCCAAGATGCGGGTGTACGACGGCGAGAACCTCAAAGACACCGACCCCAAGGCCAAGAGCTACCAGGAATACCGCGACTACGCCGGGGTCGACGAGGGCATGACCGGGCTATCCACCCGCTTCGCCTTCAAGGTGCTGTCCCGGGTCTTCAACTTCGACCACCGGGAAGTCGCCGCCAACCCGGTGCACCTGATGTACGTGCTCGAACAGCAGATCGCCCAGGAGCAGTATCCGCCCGAGCTGGAAGGCCGCTACCTGGCCTTCATCAAGGAATACCTCGCCCCGCGCTACGCGGAGTTCATCGGCAAGGAGATCCAGACTGCCTACCTCGAGAGCTACTCCGAATACGGCCAGAACATCTTCGACCGCTACGTGACCTACGCCGACTTCTGGATCCAGGACCAGGAATACCGCGACCCCAACACCGGCGAGATCCTCGACCGCAACGCCCTCAACGACGAGCTCGAGAAGATCGAGAAGCCGGCCGGCATCAGCAACCCCAAGGACTTCCGCAACGAGGTGGTCAACTTCGTGCTGCGTGCCCGGGCCAAGAACAGCGGCAAGAACCCGAGCTGGACCAGCTACGAGAAGCTCCGCGCGGTGATCGAGAAGAAGATGTTCTCCAACACCGAAGACCTGCTGCCGGTGATCAGCTTCAACGCCAAGGCCAGCGGCGACGACCAGAAGAAGCACCAGAACTTCGTGAATCGCATGATAGAGAAGGGCTACACCGAAAAGCAGGTGCGCCTGCTCTGCGAGTGGTACCTGCGCGTCCGCAAGTCGTCGTGACGCCCGCCGCCGCGCCGGCCCCGGCGCGGCCTGCCCGCACGTATCCGGGAGCCCTTCATGGTCCGCATCATCGATCGCAGGTTCGACAGCAGGAACAAGAGCGCCGTCAACCGGCAGCGCTTCATGCGCCGCTTCAAGGGCCAGATCCGCAAGGCCGTGGCGGACGCCATCGACGGCCGCTCGATCAAGGATCTCGACAACGGCGAGGATGTCTCCATCCCCGCCCGGGACCTCGCCGAGCCCCACTTCCGCCACGGTCACGGCGGCGTGTGGGAGACCATCTTCACCGGTAACGACCAGTTCTCGACGGGTGACCAGATCAACCGCCCACCCGGCGGCGGCGGTGGCGGCTCGGGCAAGGGCAAGGCCAGCAAGGACGGCGAGGGCGAGGACGACTTCGTCTTCAACCTGTCGCGGGAGGAGTTCCTGGACGTCTTCTTCGACGACCTCGCCCTGCCCGACCTGGTCAGAACCCAGCTCGCCCGCATCACCGAATACAAGAGCCAGCGCGCCGGCTTCAGCAACGACGGCACGCCGGCCAACATCAACGTGGTGCGCTCGCTGCGTGGCGCCCTCGGCCGCCGGCTGGCCCTCGGCGCCCCCTTCCACGGCAAGCTGCGGGAACTGCAGCGGGCGCTCGACGAACGCCTCGAGACACACCCTGACGACGACCCGGAAGTCCAGCGCCTGCGGGCCGAGATCGCCACCCTGCGGGCGCGGATCGAGGCGATCCCCTTCATCGACACCTTCGACCTGCGCTACAACAACCGCATCAAGGTGCCCAAGCCGACCACCCAGGCGGTGATGTTCTGCCTGATGGACGTCTCCGGCTCGATGGACGAGGGCAAGAAGGCCACCGCCAAGCGCTTCTTCATGCTGCTCTACCTGTTCCTGACGCGCACCTACGAGCACATCGAGATCGTCTTCATCCGCCACCACACCGTCGCCAAGGAGGTAAACGAGGAGGATTTCTTCCACTCCCGCGAGTCCGGCGGCACCGTGGTCTCCAGCGCCCTCGAGCTGATGAACGAGATCCTCCACGCCCGCTACGGCGGCGGCGCCTGGAACATCTATGGCGCCCAGGCCTCCGACGGCGACAACTGGGAAAACGACTCGCCCCACTGCCGGGAGCTCCTCGCCGGGCGCATCCTGCCCTGCGTGCAGTACTTCGCCTACATCGAGATCACCCCCGGCGAGCCCCAGAACCTGTGGCGGGAATACGAGAAGCTCGGCGCCACCCACCGCAACTTCGCGATGCAGCACATCGAAGGCCTGCCGGACATCTATCCGGTCTTCCGAGAACTCTTCAAGAAGAAACTCCCATGAGCCCGCCGAAAGCCAAGCACCGGAAGCCCCTCCCCGCCCCGGGCGAGTGGACCTTCGAACTCATCGAGGCCTACCACGCCGAGATCGACCGGGTCGCCCGCAGCTTCGGGCTCGACGTCTACCCGATCCAGGTCGAGCTGATCACCTCCGAGCAGATGATGGACGCCTACTCGTCGGTGGGCATGCCGGTCAACTATCACCACTGGTCCTTCGGCAAGAGCTTCCTGCAGACCGAGAAGGGCTACCGCCGCGGCCAGATGGGCCTCGCCTACGAGATCGTCATCAACTCCAACCCCTGCATCGCCTACCTCATGGAAGAAAACACCATGACCATGCAGGCCCTGGTGATCGCCCACGCCGCCTACGGCCACAACAGCTTCTTCAAGGGCAACTACCTGTTCCGCCAGTGGACCACCCCCGACGCGATCATCGACTACCTCATCTTCGCCCGTAACTACCTCACCGAATGCGAGGAGCGCTACGGCGAAGAAGAGGTCGAGCACCTCCTCGACGCCTGCCACGCGCTGATGAACGTGGGCGTCGACCGCTACAAGCGCCCGGCCAAGCTGTCGCTCACCAAGGAGCTCACCCGCCAGCGGGAGCGCGCCGAATACCTGCAGAGCCAGGTGAACGACCTGTGGCGCACCCTGCCCACCCAGGCCAGCCGTGCCCAGGCGGTCGAGACGCCGCGTTTTCCGCCCGAGCCCCAGGAGAACATCCTCTACTTCATCGAGAAGAACGCCCCGCTCCTCGAGCCCTGGCAGCGCGAGGTCGTGCGCATCGTGCGCAAGATCGGCCAGTACTTCTTCCCCCAGCGCCAGACCCAGGTGATGAACGAAGGCTGGGCCACCTACTGGCACTACACCCTGCTCAACACCCTCTACGACGAAGGCCTGCTCACCGACAGCTTCATGCTGGAGTTCCTGCACTCCCACACCAACGTGGTCTACCAACCCGGCTACGACGAACCCTGGTACCGCGGCATCAACCCCTACGCCCTCGGCTTTGCGATGTGGCAGGACATCCGCCGCATCTGCGAAGCCCCCACCGACGAGGACAGGCGCTGGTTCCCCGACATCGCCGGCAGCGACTGGCGCGAGACCTTCGACTTCGCGATGCGCAACTTCAAGGACGAGAGCTTCGTCGCCCAGTTCCTGTCACCCAAGGTGATGCGCGACTTCCGCCTCTTCGCCATCCTCGACGACGACAAGGACACCCGGCTCAAGGTCTCCGCCATCCACGACGAGGCCGGCTACCGGCGTGTCCGCGAGATCCTCTCCGACAACTACAACCTCGGCAGCCGCGAGCCCAACCTGCAGGTGTGGGACGTGGACCTGCGCGGCGACCGCTCCCTCACCCTGCGCCACCAGGCCTACCTGCGCCGGCCTCTGGCGGGCGACTATCAGGAGGTGCTCAAGCACGTCGCCCACCTGTGGGGCTTCGCCGTCCGGCTGGAAGTCGCCCAGGAGGACGGCAGCGTCACCTGCCTGGACGAATGCCGCCGCGAGCGCCGGAAAAACGACACGCCGAAGGCCTGAACACCGCGCCAGGACACCCCTTCATCACTTCGTCGCCCGTCCGCCCCCGGCCGCGATTAAAATGCGCGGATGTCCGCAGTCGATTTCCATCAGATCCTCGGTGTCGAGCCCGACGCCAGCGCCGCCGAGATCAAGCGCGCCTACCGGCGGCTGGCCATGCGCTGGCACCCGGATCGCAACCCCGACCCCCAGGCCCACGACCAGTTCCGCCGGGTGCGGGAGGCCTTCGAGCGCCTGACGCAGCCCCTCGGCACCCACACCCCCGACGACGCGCCGCCCGAACCGCCCAGGCCCCGCAAACAGCAGCCCCCCCCGCCCTCGCGGTGCCGACCACCGCCAGGACATCACCGTCGACCTCGCCGAGGCCGCCCGGGGCACCACCGTCACCGTGACCATCGAGGGGCGCGAGGACTGCGACGATTGCGACGGCAGCGGCCGGCGCAGCTACGGCCGCACCAGCATGTGCGGCAGCTGCCACGGCAGCGGGCGCATCCGCCGCGACGGCCGGCTCGAGACCTGCGGCGACTGCGGCGGCAAGGGCTTCACCACCGACACCCGCTGCCCCAGCTGCGACGGGCGTGGCTGGCAGCCCGCCAATCGCCAGCTCGCCGTCACCGTGCCCCCCGCCATGCTGCCCGGCGAAGAGCTGCGCATCGCCGGCCAGGGCGGGCCCGCCCCCGACGGCGGTGAGCCGGGCGACCTCTACCTCACCCTGCGCACCCGCCCGCACCCGCTGTTCCGGCTGCAGCACCACGACCTCCACGTGGCGGTGCCGGTGAGCATCTTCCGCCTGCTCGCCGGCGGCCTGATCGAAGTCCCGACCCTCGCCGGCCTGCGCGAAATCCTGCTGCCCGAGGCCGCCACGACGCCCGAGATCCGCATCCCCGAGGCCGGCTTTCCTGCCCGCGGCCGCCGCAAGGCCGGCGACCTGGTGGTGCACCTCTCCCCGCAGCACCCCGCTTTCCTCAGCAAGGAACAAAAGGCCATGCTCGAAATGGCCGAACAGGTCCTGCAGCACCAGCTCGCCAGCCAGAGCCCTGCGCTGGCCGGCTGGCACACCCTGCTCGAAACCTACCGCTGACCCCGTGCGCCGCCCGGCGCACGCCCCAACCCAGACGTCACCCCATGCCCCGCAAGACACCCGAACTCCTCGCCCCGGCCGGCTCCCTGGCCATGCTCGACACCGCCTTCGCCTTCGGCGCCAGCGCGATCTATGCGGGCCAGCCGCGCTACTCCCTGCGCGTGCGCAACAACGACTTCGGCGATCTGCCGGTGCTCGCCGACGGCATCAATCGCGCCCATGCCCAGGGCAAGCAGTTCTACGTGGTGGCCAACATCTACCCCCACGGGGCCAAGATCAAGACCTTCATCAAGGACATCGCGCCGGTCATCGCCCTCAAGCCCGACGCGCTGATCATGTCCGACCCGGGCCTGATCCTGATGGTCCGCGAGAACTTCCCCGAGATGCCCATCCACCTGTCGGTGCAGGCCAATACGGTCAATGCCGCCGCCGTGCGCTTCTGGAAGCTGGCCGGCATCTCGCGGGTGATCCTGTCCCGCGAGCTGTCGCTGGACGAGATCGCCTCCATCCGCCAGGACTGCCCCGACACCGAGCTCGAGGTCTTCATCCACGGCGCCCTGTGCATCGCCTACTCCGGACGCTGCCTGCTGTCGGGCTACTTCAACCACCGTGACCCGAACCAGGGCACCTGCACCAACTCCTGCCGCTGGGACTTCAAGACCCACGAAGCAAAAACCTGCGGCAGCGGCGACGTGCACCTCCTAGAAGAACCCCACAAGCGCCCCGGCGAATACATGCCCATCGAAGAGGACGAGCACGGCACCTACATCCTCAACTCCAAGGACCTGCGCGCCATCGAGCACGTGCAGCGGCTCACCGAGATCGGCATCGACTCCTTCAAGATCGAGGGCCGCACCAAGAGCCCCTACTACGTGGCCCGCACCTGCCAGGCCTACCGCCAGGCCATCGACGACGCCGTCGCCGGGCGCGGCCTCGACCCGGCGCTGCTCGGCCAGCTCGAGGGGCTCGCCAACCGCGGCTACACAGACGGCTTCTACCAGCGCCACACCCCGCACGAGACACAAAACTACCTGCGCGGCCATTCCGAGTCGGGGCGCAGCCTGTACGTGGGCGACGTGGTCGCCTACGACGCCGAGCGCGGCCTCGCCGAAATCGCCACCAAGAACGCCTTCTCGGTGGGCGACCGCATCGAGCTGATTCACCCGGCCGGCAACAGCGAAGTGCAGGTGGAGCGCCTGATCACCCCCGCCGGCGACGAGATCTCCCGCGTGCCCGGCAGCGACCACCGGGTCTGGCTCCCCCTTCCGCCCGCCAGCGTGGGGGCCTTCGTGGCGCGTTTTGTGTGAGCGGCGGCTAAAAAAATTCCAACAACCTTGCGCAAGCAGCTGAAAGCGTTCAGAATGCTGCGTTTTCGGGTGGCCAAATTCACCACCCACGTACCCCAAAGGAAAAAGCGATGAAAGCCGATACCCATCCGAATTACAAGGAAGTCCAGGTCACCTGCTCCTGCGGCAACACCTTCGTGACCCGCTCCACCATGGCCAAAGAGCAGTACCATGTGGAAGTGTGCTCCGCCTGCCACCCGTTCTACACCGGCAAGCAGAAGATCGTCGATACCGCCGGTCGCGTCGAGCGCTTCCGCCAGAAGTACGGTTCCGTTCAGCGTCTGGGCTGATCCGCAACGCAGTTGCCGGACTCGTCAAAAAAGGCAGCTTCGGCTGCCTTTTTTATTTTCAGCGCACCGCCCACGCCAACCCGACAGCTCCATCGATGTCCATGCAGAATGCCGCCTCCCGCTTCAGCCTTGATCTGCCGGCCCCGCTTCCCGCCTGGCAACTGGGCCTGCTGCTCGCCGTCTACCTCATCGTCGGCACCACGGGCCACCTGCCCTGGCGGGGCGACGACCTCACCTACCTCGGCCCCATCCACGCCATCCTGACCCGGGATGCCTGGCTCGTCCCCGAACTCGCCGGCGAGACCTTACGCGACTTTCCTCCGCTCTATTACTGGGTCGGCGCCCTCCTCGCCAAGGCCCTCGGCGGCCTGCTGCCCGTGCATGACGCCGCCCGGCTCGCCAGCAGCCTGTTCACCGCCGCCTTCCTCTACTGGATCGGCGTCGCGGCCCGCCGGCTCTATGGCCCGGCCGCCTTCGCTCCGGCCATCCTGCTGGGAGTCAGCTCCCTTGGCCTGGTCGTCCACGCCCACGAAACCCAGCCCGCGCTGGCCCAGCTGGCGGGCATGGCCCTGTGCTATGCCGGCCTCGGCCTGCTCTCCGAACGCCCACTGGCCGGCGGCTTGCAGGCCGGCCTCGGGGCGGGGCTCGCCTTCCTGGCCGGCGGCGTCCCGGCCCTGGTCCTCACCCTGCCGGTGATGCTGCTCGCCCCGCTGCTGTGCCGCGACTGCCGCTCACGTGCTGTAATCGGCGGCATCGCCGCCGGCTGCGCGATTGCGCTGCTGATTCCCGCCGCGTGGTTCACGGCGGTCGCCATCCAGCAACCCGGCGAAGCCGCCCGCTGGTGGGCAAGCGATGTGGCCACCATCCTTCCCCATGCCGAACACCTCGACAACTTCGGCCGGCTGCTGCAGCTACTGGGCTGGTTCGCCTGGCCCCTGTGGCCGATCGCCGGCTGGGCCATCTGGCGCAACCGCCACGGGCTCACCACACCCGCCCTGGCGCTGCCGATCGTGGCCTGTCTGCTCGCGGTCGGGCTCGTGACCACCACCGGTCCGCTCCGGCCGGCCAGCGCCCTGCCCGTCCTGCCCGCTTTCTGCCTCCTGGCGACGCTCGGCACCTCGACCCTACGCCGGGGTGCGGCAAACGCCTTCGACTGGTTCAGCGTGGTGGCCTTCACCTTCTTCGCGATCCTCGTCTGGCTCGGCTGGAGCGCCCTCAGCTTCAGCTGGCCGCCCGGCCTGGCTCGCCAGCTCGCCAGGATCGCCCCCAACTTCGCCAGCCACGACATCGGCCTGACCGCCGCGATCGGAGCCCTGATCAGCATTGCGTTGCTGGTGCTGCCCCAGCTGACCCGGCGCACGCCGTGGCGGGGCGCCACCAACTGGGCCCTCGGCATGACCCTTCTGTGGTGCCTGGCGGTCGCCCTGTGGCAGCCCTGGTTTGCCCACACCAAGAACTACCAGCCCGTTGCCGGAGAGCTCCGCAAGGTGCTGGCTGGCCAGACCGAAGGCTGTATCGCGCGCCACGGCGTCGCTGATACCCAGCGGGCTGCCCTCGACTACTTCGCAGGCATTCAGACGGTGGACGGCAAATCGGCACGCGCCAGCGAATGCTCCCTGGTCCTGAGCTACGCGATCGGCGGCAACACCCGGAAACTCAACGAACCGGCCGAGCTGATCTGGGAACGCCGGCTGGGCGGTGGGCGCAAGGCCGAGGTGTTCAGGCTGTATCGACGCGACTGAGCGCCGTCATGAAGAGAGGGTGGCGCGCCCATGCGGGTCGCGCTACCCGGCCTTCGACAAACGCAGAAAGCCTGCCTTGGCGAGTCGCGCCGGAGCAGGACGGCATGCCGGCCAGGGATTAAATGGGAAAAACCGGACGTCAGACGGACGTCCCGGCGCGCAATCCCCGGGGCGCTTCAGCGGGTCTGCGGGGTCTGGACGAAGACTTCGTCGGCCCTGGTGAAGCCGAGTTCAAAGCGGGCGCGCTCCTCGACCGCCTCGTAGCCGGTCTTCAGGTCGCGGACCTCGGCCTCGAGGCTGCTGTTGCGCTGCTCTAGACGCCGATTGGCTTCCCGGGAGGCGGTGAGCTGCTTCTCGACCTCCCACACGCGCAGCCAGCCGCCCTTGCCGATCCACAAGGGGTACTGCAGGACGACAACAAGAAGGGCAAGGACGATACTGGGCCAGCGAATGGTTCGGGGAAGAGAAACGAGATGCGGGGTGGCCGGCGCTTGCCGGCCACCCTCCTGCGATCCGGAAATCAGATCTTGCGCAGGTTGTAGAAAGCCGACAGGCCCGGGTAGATGGCGGTATCGCCGAGATCTTCCTCGATGCGCAGCAGCTGGTTGTACTTGGAGATGCGGTCGGAGCGGGACAGCGAACCCGTCTTGATCTGCATGGCGTTGAGGCCCACCGAGATGTCGGCGATGGTGGAGTCTTCGGTTTCGCCGGAACGGTGGGAGATCACCGCGGTGTAGCCGAAGCGCTTGGCCAGCTCGACGGCCTCGAAGGTTTCGGTGAGGGTGCCGATCTGGTTGATCTTGATGAGGATGGAGTTGGCGATGCCCTTCTCGATGCCTTCCTTCAGGATCTTGGTGTTGGTGACGAAGAGGTCGTCACCGACGATCTGCACGCGCTTGCCGAGGCGCTCGGTGAGCAGCTTCCAGCCTTCCCAATCGCCTTCGGCCATGCCGTCTTCGATGGAGATGATCGGGAACTTGTCCACCAGGGTGGCCAGGTAATCGACGAAACCCGCGGCGGTCAGGGACAGGCCCTCACCTTCCAGCTCGTACATGCCGTTCTTGTAGAACTCGGAGGCGGCGCAGTCGAGGGCCAGCACCACGTCGCGGCCAGCTTCGTAGCCCGCGTTGGCGATGGCTTCGAGGATCAGGTTGAGGGCTTCGTCGGTGCCCGACACGTTGGGGGCGAAACCGCCCTCGTCGCCGACGGTGGTGGGGTAGCCCTTCTTGTCGGTGAGCTTCTTGAGGTGATGGAAGATCTCGGCACCGCAGCGCAGGGCTTCACGGAAGCTCTTGGCGCCGACCGGCATGATCATGCATTCCTGGATGTCCAGGGAGTTGTTGGCGTGAGCGCCGCCGTTGATGACGTTCATCATCGGCACCGGCATCGCCATGCGGCCGGAACCGCCGAAGTAGCGGTAGAGGGGCAGGCCGGCCTCTTCGGCGGCCGCCTTGGCGACGGCCATCGAGACGGCCAGCATCGCGTTGGCGCCGAGGCGGGACTTGTTGTCGGTGCCGTCGAGCTCGATCAGGGTGCGGTCGATGAAGGCCTGGTCTTCGGCGTCGAGACCGATCAGGGCTTCGGAGATTTCGGTGTTGACGTTCTCGACGGCCTGCAGGACGCCCTTGCCCAAGTAGCGGGCGGCATCGCCGTCGCGCAGCTCGATGGCCTCGCGGGAGCCGGTGGAGGCACCGGACGGCACCGCGGCACGGCCCATCACGCCGGATTCCAGCAACACGTCGGCTTCGACGGTGGGGTTACCGCGGGAGTCGAGAATCTCGCGGGCAATGACATCAACAATGGCGCTCATGAACTTCCTTTCTTGTCTGAATTTAAACCGGCGACGCTCCCGCCACCTCGAACTTCAAAATCTGGCCAGCCTGGTTCAGCCCCGCGCTTCCTCGAAGCCTTCTGCCTTGACCACCGCATCAATGGCCTTCAGCGTGGCAAGCAGTGACTTGAGGCGCGGCAGCGGCCACGCGTTGGGGCCGTCGGAGAAAGCCTTGGCCGGGTCGGGGTGGGTCTCCATGAAGAGGCCGGAGATGCCGACCGCCACCGCGGCGCGGGCCAGCACGGGCACGAACTCCCGCTGACCACCCGACGAGGTGCCCTGCCCGCCCGGCAGCTGTACCGAGTGGGTGGCATCGAAGACCACCGGGCAGCCGGTCTCGCGCATGATCGCCAGCGAGCGCATGTCGGAAACCAGGTTGTTGTAGCCGAAGGAGACGCCGCGCTCGCAGACCATGATGTTGTCGGCGCCGCCGTTCACCTCGCGGGCCTTGTCAACGACGTTCTTCATGTCGCCCGGGGCGAGGAACTGACCCTTCTTGATGTTGACCGGCTTGCCGCAGGAGGCGACCGCGTGGATGAAGTCGGTCTGCCGGCACAGGAAGGCCGGCGTCTGCAGCACATCGACCACCGCCGCCACATGGGGCACCTCGGCCTCGGTGTGGACATCGGTGAGGACCGGCACGCCGACGCGCTCACGCACCTCGGCGAGGATCTCGAGGCCCTTCTCCATGCCCATGCCGCGGAACGACTTGCCGGAGCTGCGGTTGGCCTTGTCGTAGCTGGACTTGTAGATGAACGGAATCGCCAGTTCGGCGCAGATTTCCTTGAGCGCCGCCGCGGTTTCGAGGGCCATCTCCCGGGACTCGATGACGCAGGGCCCGGCGATCAGGAAGAAGGGTTTGTCCAGACCGACATCGAAACCGCAGAGTTTCATGGGGATTCCTTTCAGTTGCCCTTCTGGTGGGCGAGGGCAGCTTTGACGAAGGCGGTGAAGAGCGGGTGGCCGTTACGGGGGTTGGAGGTGAACTCCGGATGGAACTGGCAGCCCACGAACCACGGGTGGACCTCGGCGGGCAGTTCGATCATCTCGCACAGGTCGGTGCCCGGCGCGCGCCCGGAGACGCGCAGGCCCTGGGCTTCGAGCTGGGCCAGCAGGGTGTTGTTGACCTCGTAGCGATGGCGGTGGCGCTCGGTGATCTCGGCGTTGCCGTAGATCTCGCGGGCCAGGGAGCCCTCGGCGAGCTTGCAGACCTGACCGCCCAGGCGCATGGTGCCGCCGAGGTCGGAGTCTTCGCCGCGCTTCTCGACCTTGCCGGAGGCGTCGTGCCATTCGGTGATCAGGCCGATGACCGGGTGGGCGGTGTGGCGATCGAACTCGGTGCTGTGGGCGCCGTTCATGCCGGCCACGTCGCGGGCGAACTCGACGACGGCGAGCTGCATGCCGAGGCAGATGCCGAGGTAAGGCACCTTGTTCTCCCGGGCGTAGCGGATCGCCGCAATCTTGCCTTCGGTGCCACGCCGGCCGAAGCCGCCGGGAACGAGGATGGCGTCCATCGTCTTGAGGGCGTCACAGCCGTTCTTCTCGATGTCCTCGGAATCCAGGTAGTGGATGTTCACCTTGCTGCGGGTGTGCATCCCGGCGTGGTTGAGGGCTTCGATGAGCGACTTGTAGGACTCGGTCAGATCGACGTACTTGCCGACAAAGGCGATGTTGAGGGTGTTCTGGGGGTTCTGCAGCGCGTCGATGAGGCGCTCCCAGATCGACAGGTCGGCCGCCTTGGCCAGGATGCCCAGCTTGTGGCAGACGATCTCGTCCAGCATCTGGTCGTGGAGCATGCCCGGGATGCGGTAGATCGAGTCGGCATCGAGACACTCGATGACGGCCTCGGGCATCACGTTGCAGAACAGGGCGATCTTGCGGCGCTCGTCGGCCGGCACGGAGCGGTCGGCCCGGCACAGCAGGATGTCGGGCTGGATGCCGATCTCGCGCAGCTCTTTCACCGAATGCTGGGTGGGCTTGGTCTTGAGCTCGCCGGCGGTCGGGATGTAGGGCAGCAGCGTAAGGTGGATGAAGCAGGTGCCCTGGCGGCCTTCTTCGATGCCCATCTGGCGGATGGCCTCGAGAAAGGGCAGCGATTCGATGTCGCCCACGGTGCCACCCACCTCGACGATCGCCACGTCGGCCCCTTCGGCGCCGCGCTTGACGTAGGTCTTGATCTCGTCGGTGATGTGGGGAATGACCTGCACGGTCTTGCCGAGATATTCGCCGCGCCGCTCCTTCTTGATCACCGCCTCGTAGATCTGGCCGGTGGTGAAGTTGTTGCGCTTGCTCATCTTGGCGCTGGTGAAGCGCTCGTAGTGGCCGAGGTCGAGGTCGGTCTCGGCACCGTCTTCGGTCACGAAGACTTCCCCATGCTGGAAGGGGCTCATCGTGCCGGGATCGACGTTGATGTAGGGATCGAGCTTGAGGTGGGTAACCTTGATTCCGCGGGATTCGAGAATCGCCCCGAGGGAGGCGGCGGCGATGCCCTTGCCCAGGGAGGACACGACACCACCGGTAACGAAGACGTATTTGGTCATGACACGGGGGACTTCTGGAAAGGGGAATGATAGCCGATTCACCCCCCTCTCTTCAACGGTGGAGCACAGCAAAGCTGCCCGCTCCGGGGCCCGACGGCCAGGCAGCGCCGCCCGCCGGGCCTCCCCCGGGCCTGCGAGAGGCTAGTTGTCCCGGATGAAATCCCGGTTGATCTCGCGGAACAGCGGGCCCGCGCTGTCGTGCAGCCACTCGAAGGCGACCATCTCGCGGGTCACGATCTCGACCCCGTGGCTGCGCATGCGGGCGAGCGCCGCGTCCTTGTCGGCCGGCTTGCGGGAGCCCACCGCATCGGCAACCAGGAAGACCTCCTTGCCCTGCCAGCGCAGGTCCAGCACCGTTTGCAGCACGCAGACGTGGGCCTCGGTGCCCACCACCACCACCTGGCGGCGCTGGTCGACTGCGGTACCGACGAGACAGCCGTCGGCGACACACGAGAAGTGGGTCTTGGTGACGAGCTGCGCATCGCCCGCGGCAGCCCGCAGCGACGCCGCGGTCGGCCCCAGGCCCTCGGGATACTGCTCGGAGACGACCACCGGCACACCCATCCGCCGCGCCACGCCGACCAGCCAGGCGCAGTTGCCGAGTACGGCTTCACCATCGGCGATCGACGGCAGCAGGCGCTCCTGCACGTCGACCACCAGCAGGCTGGAGGTTTCACGATTCATCAACATGGGTTCGATGCCTCCTCAGGACTGCAGCTCGGGCCGCGCCCGGAAGTGCTCGAGGGCCGCCGGGTTGGCCAGCGCCTCGACGTTCTTGACCGGCTCGCCATGCACCACCGCACGCACCGCCAGCTCGACGATCTTGCCGCTCTTGGTGCGCGGGATGTCCGCCACCTGCACCACCCGCGCCGGCACGTGGCGCGGCGTGGTGTTCGCGCGGATAGTGTCGCGGACGCGGGCGATCAAGGCGTCGTCGAGCACGAGCCCTTCGCGCAGCTTGACGAACAGCACCACGCGCACGTCGGCGGCCTCGCCCGGCGGCCATTGCTGGCCGATCACCAGGGACTCCACCACCTCGTCGAGGCGCTCGACCTGACGGTAGATCTCGGCGGTGCCGATGCGCACGCCGCCCGGGTTGAGGGTGGCGTCGGAGCGACCGTAGATCACGATGCCGTCATGCACAGTGATCTCGGAATAGTCGCCGTGGCACCAGATGTTGTCGAAGCGCGCGAAGTAGGCGGCCCGGTATCTGGCGCCGTCGGTGTCGTTCCAGAAACCGACCGGCATCACCGGGAAGGGACGCGTACACACCAGCTCGCCCTTCTCGCCGCGCACCGGCCGGCCGGCTTCATCGAACACATCCACCGCCATGCCGAGGCCCTTGCACTGGATCTCGCCAGGCCACACGGGCAGCGTCGGGCTGCCGAGCACGAAGCACGACACGATGTCGGTGCCGCCGGAGATCGACGACAGGCACAGATCGGCCTTGATCTCCCGATAAACGTATTCGAAGCCCTCCGGCACCAGCGGGCTGCCGGTGGAGAACATCGCCCGCAGGGCGGACAGGTCGTGGGTCGCCCGCGGACGCAGGCCGGCCTTGGCGATGCCGTCGATGAACTTGGCCGAGGTGCCGAAGTGGGTCATGCCCTCGGCCTGGGCGTAGTCGAACAGGATCGCCCCGTCGCCGATCATCGGCGAGCCATCGTAGAGCAGCAGCGTCGCGCCGGAGGCGAGGCCCGACACCAGCCAGTTCCACATCATCCAGCCGCAGGTGGTGAAGTAGAAGACCTTGTCGCCGGGCTTCACATCGCCGTGCAGGCGGTGCTCCTTGATATGCTGGAGCAGCACGCCGCCGGCTCCATGGACGATGCACTTGGGCACCCCCGTGGTGCCGGACGAGTACATGATGTAGAGCGGATGATCGAAGGGCAGCCGGGCGAACGGAATCTCGGTTTCCGCCAGGAAAGGCTTGACGAAATCCGCCAGCATGCGCGCGTGGTGCACGTGGGAGATGTCATGGTGGGCATGCACGTAAGGCACCACCACCACCCGCTTCACCGAGGGGAGGCCGTCGGTGATGGCGGCGAGGCGCTCCATGCAGTCGACGATCTTGTCGTTGTAATAATAGCCATCGACCGCCACCAGCACCTTGGGCTCGATCTGGCCGAAGCGGTCGAGCACGCCCTGCACGCCGAAGTCCGGCGAGGCCGACGAGAAGATCGCGCCGATGCTCGCCGCCGCCAGCATCACGACGATGGTCTCGGGCAGGTTGGGCATCCAGGCGGCGACCCGGTCGCCGGGCTCCACACCCATCTCCCGCAGCGCCGCCGCGAAGTGGGCCACCTGGCGGTAGAGGTCGCCATGGCTCAGCCGGTTCTTGACCCGATCCTCCCCCCAGAACACCATCGCGTCGCTGTCGTCGCGGCTGCGCAGCAGGTTCTCGGCAAAATTGAGGCGGGCCTCGGGAAACCACCGGGCGCCGGGCATCAGGTGGCCGTTCTCGAGCACCACCGAACCCATCTCGCCGCGCACCTCGCCGAGCTCCCAGATGGAAGCCCAGAACTCGGCCGGTTCATTGACGGACCAGGCGTGCAGGGCCGGATAATCGGGCAGCGCCCTGCCCCAGCGGCCCTCGGCGGAACGGGCAAAGGCGGTCATGTTGGCCGCGGCAACACGATCGCAGTCAGGCACCCACAGCGGGCGATCGGCAACGGGATAACTCATCACGCATCTCCTGGTTCTGGCGCCGACCCTCCCAGCCGGCCGCCTCGCTTCGATAACAGCCGCTCAGCATACCGCGGCGCGCACCACCTCGGGGAGCGGCACCGACTTGCCGGTCTGCGGGTTCATCCACACGACCTTGGCGCTACCCTCGGCGTAGAGGCGCTCGTCGCCCTCGATGCTCAGCTCGTACCAGGTCATGACGCTGCTGCGGCCGGGCTCGCCGCCATACATACGAATGATGACGGTTGCGGGATAATTGACGGGCATCAGGAAAGTGCATGCTGCATTGATGATCACCGGCGCGACCGCGTTGTCCGGCCGCACCACCGAGCCCATCTGCTCCAGCCACTCGACCCGCACCTGCTCCATGTAACGAAAATACACCGTGTTGTTGACGTGCCCGTAGGCATCCATGTCGCCCCAGCGGACGGACATGCGGGACGTGATCAGCAGGTGGCGGGCGCCCTCCGGGGCCTTCGCGAGTTCGGTCATCGTATTGTCTCCTCAGGGAATTTCTATTTTGGGAAGTGCAAAATTGTCAGGCCAGGGATCTGTACCGTTCAACTCGGGCAAGGTAACATACGCCACCGTATGGGGCCAACAGGTGGATTGCCCTCATTCCGGACCAGGGTTAGCCTTCACCCCAGGTCACAAAACCAATATGCGACACTCTAGGAGACATTGATGGAACGGGAATCCATGGAATTCGACGTCCTGATCGTCGGCGGCGGCCCTGCCGGCCTTGCCGCGGCGATCAGGCTGAAGCAACTGGCGGCCGAGAAGGGGCAGGATTTTTCGGTCTGCCTGATCGAGAAGGCGGCCGAAATCGGCGCCCACATCCTCTCCGGCGCCGTCATCGATCCCCGCGCCCTGAACGAACTCATCCCCGACTGGAAGGCCCTCGGCGCCCCGCTGAACACCCCCGTCACCGAAGACCGGGTGATCTTCCTCTCCGAAACCGGTGGGCGCCAGGTGCCCAACGGCCTGCTGCCCGACAGCTTCCACAACGAGGGCAACTACATCGTCCGCCTCGGCAATGTGGTCAAGTGGCTGGGTGAGCAGGCCGAAGCGATGGGCGTCGAAGTCTACCCCGGTTTTGCCGGCGCACAACTGCTGCTCGACGACAAGGGCGCCGTGGCCGGCGTCATCACCGGCGACATGGGCCTCCTGAAGGACGGCAGCCAGGGCCCCAACTTCCAGCCGGGCATGGAACTGCGCGCCCGCTACACCCTGTTCGCCGAAGGCTGCCGCGGCCACCTGGGCAAGGAGCTGGAGACCCGCTTCAACCTGCGCGATGGCGTCGACCCGCAAACCTACGGCATCGGCATCAAGGAGCTGTGGGAAATCCCCGCCGCCCAGCACGTGCCGGGCCTGGTGGTGCACACCGCCGGCTGGCCGATGGACACCGCCACCTATGGCGGCGGCTTCTGCTATCACCTCGAGGACAACCTGGTGGCGGTCGGCTTCGTGGTCGGCCTCAACTACACCAACCCCTTCCTGTCGCCCTTCGAAGAGTTCCAGCGCTACAAGACCCATCCGGAACTCCGCAAGTTCCTCGAGGGTGGCAAGCGCCTCGCCTACGGCGCCCGCGCAATCGCCGCCGGTGGCCTGCAGAGCCAGCCCAAGCTGGTCTTCCCGGGCGGCGCGCTGATCGGCGACGATGCCGGCTTCCTCAACGCCGCGCGCATCAAGGGCTCCCACGCCGCGATGAAGTCCGGCATGCTGGCCGCCGAGGCCGCCTACGAGGCCCTCGCGGCCGAGCGCAGCCAGGACGAGCTCGCCAGCTATCCGGAAGCCTTCAAGGCCAGCTGGCTGCACGCCGAGCTGCACAAGACCCGCAACTTCAAGCCCTACATGAAGAAGGGCCTGTGGCTGGGCTCCTTCCTGTTCGGCGCCGAGCAGAAGCTCTTCGGCGGCAACGTGCCCTGGACCCTGCACAACACCGCCGACCACACCGCGCTCCGCCCGGCGGCCGAATGCAGCCCGATCGAGTACCCGAAGCCCGACGGCAAGCTCACCTTCGACCGGCTGTCCTCGGTGTTCCTCTCCAACACCAACCACGAGGAAGACGAGCCCTGCCACCTGCAGCTCAAGGACGCCTCGGTGCCGATCAGCATCAACCTGGCCAGGTACGACGCCCCCGAGCAGCGCTACTGCCCGGCCGGCGTGTATGAGATCGTGCGCAGCGCCGAGGGCGACAACCCGCGCCTGCAGATCAACGCCCAGAACTGCGTGCATTGCAAGACCTGCGACATCAAGGACCCGACCCAGAACATCAACTGGGTCACCCCCCAGGGCGGCGAAGGCCCGATCTACCAGGGCATGTAAGCATCCACCCCGCCGGAGCGGCCTTCACCGCTCCGGCGGCGCCGAAAGCAAAAAGGCCGCCCCGAGGGACGGCCTTTTTTACTCAGGCGCAGCGGCTCAACCCACCCACTTGCGGGCGTTGCGGAACATCCGCATCCAGGGCGAATCCTCGCCCAGGGTATCGGGATACCAGCTCATCTGCACCGTGCGGGCGGTGCGCTCCGGGTGCGGCATCATGATGGTGAAGCGGCCATCCGGCGTGGTGAGGCCGGTGATGCCCTCGGGCGAACCGTTCGGGTTGAACGGGTAGCGGGCGGCCACGGCACCGGTGTTATCCACGTAGCGCAGGGCCACCTTGGCGTTGTCCTGGGCGTCGACGCCCTGGAACACCGCGCGACCCTCGCCGTGGGACACCACGATCGGCATCCGGCTGCCGGCCATGCCAGCGAGGAGGATGGACGGGCTGTCCTGCACCTCGACCATCACGAAGCGGGCCTCGAACTGCTCGCTGCGGTTGCGCTGGAAGCGCGGCCAGCAGTCGGCGCCCGGGATGATCTCGGCCAGGTTGGACATCATCTGGCAGCCGTTGCAGACGCCCAGCGCAAAGGTGTCGGCGCGGTGGAAGAAGGTCTCGAACTGCTCGCGCAGGCCCGGGTTGAACAGGATGGACTTGGCCCAGCCCTGCCCTGCCCCCAGCACATCACCGTAGGAGAAGCCGCCGCAGGCCGCGAGGCCCTTGAAGTCGGACAGGTGCACGCGGCCGGCCTGCAGGTCGGACATATGCACGTCGAAGGGCGCAAAGCCGGCCCGCTCGAAGGCGGCCGCCATCTCGGCCTGGGAGTTCACGCCCTGCTCGCGCAGGATCGCGATCTTCGGCCGCGCACCGGTGGCGATGAAGGGCGCCGCGATGTCTTCGGCGGCATCGAAGCTGAGCGCCACCGACAGGCCCGGGTTGGCCACGTCGGCGAGGGCCTCGAACTCTTCCTTGGCACACTCCGCGTCGTCGCGCAGGCGGGCGATCCGGTAGCTGGTCTCGGACCAGGCCTGAAGGAGCTCGGCGCGCGGGGCGCTGAACACCAGCTTGGCGTTGCGCCAGAAGCGCAGCTCGTCACGGTCGTTGGGCTCGCCGACGAAATGGTAGCTGAGGCGCGCGGCACGCAGCTGCTCGGTGAAGCGGCTGCGGTCGCTGCGGCGGATCTGGATCACGGCGCCGAGTTCTTCGGAGAACAGGGCCTTGAAGAGCATGTCGTTGAAGCGGCCCTTCAGGGAATCCGGCCGCTTGTCGAGGCCGTCCACGTCGTTCATGTATTGGTCGTAGGCGACGGTGTCGAGCATCACCGACAGGCCGCACCTGGACGCGAAGGCCATCTCGCACAGCGTGGCGAACAGACCACCGTCGGCCCTGTCGTGGTAGGCCAGGATCAGGTCTTCCTTGCGCCACTGCTGGATCAACTCGAAGAAAGCCTTGAGCTGGCCGGCGTCCACGTCCGGCGCGTGCTCGGCCACCGAGTTGTAGGCCTGGGCCAGCACCGAGCCGCCGAGGCGGTTGGCGTTGTTGCCCAGGTCGATCAGCAGCAGCTCGGTCTCGACGCCCTCGGGGAACTTGAGCTGGGGCGTGAGGGTGCGGCGCACGTCCTGCACCGGCGCGAAGGCGGTAACGATCAGCGACAGCGGCGAGACGACCTGCTTGCTCTCGCCCTCGTCGGTCCAGGCGGTGCGCATCGACAGGGAATCCTTGCCCACCGGGATCGCCAGGCCGGCCTGCTGGCAGAACTGGGACACGGCCTCGACCGTCCTGTAGAGCTTGACGTCCTCGCCCCGGTGGCCGGCGGCGGCCATCCAGTTGGCGGACAGCTTGACGTCGCCCAGGCTGCGGATGTCAGCCGCGGCGATGTTGGTGATCGCCTCGCCGATGGCCATGCGGCCGGAAGCCGGCGCATCGAGGGTGGCGAGCGGCGTGCGCTCGCCCATCGCGAAGGCCTCGCCGAGGTAGCCGTGGAAGCTCATGGTGGTGACGGCCACGTCGGCCACCGGCACCTGCCACGGGCCGACCATCTGGTCACGGGCGGTCATGCCGCCCACCGAGCGGTCGCCGATGGTGATCAGGAAGTTCTTGCTGGCCACCGCGGGCATCGCCAGCACGCGCCTGCAGGCGTCGGCCAGCTCGATGTCGGTGACGTCGAAGGGCGGCACGAAGACCTGGCGGCTGGAGACGTTGCGGGTCATCTTCGGCGGCTTGCCGAGGAGCACCTGCATTTCCATGTCGACGGCGTTGTTGCCGAAATGGCGATCGGAGACCACCAGCCGGCCGTCGTTGGATGCCGTGCCGACCACCGCGAAGGGGCAGCGCTCGCGCTCGCAGATGGCGCGGAAGACCTCGAGGTTCTCGGGCGCGATCGCCAGGACGTAGCGCTCCTGGGATTCGTTGGACCAGATCTCCCGCGGGCTCATGCCCGGCTCCTCGATGTGCACCTCACGCAGCTCGAAGTGGGCGCCCAGCTCGGCGGAGTCGGCCAGTTCGGGGAAGGCGTTGGAGAGACCGCCGGCGCCCACGTCGTGGATCGCCAGGATCGGGTTGGCGGCGCCCTTCTGCCAGCAGGCGTCGATGACCTCCTGGCAACGGCGCTCGATCTCGGGGTTGCCGCGCTGCACCGACGCGAAGTCGAGGTCGGCGGTGTTGGTGCCGGTCGCCATGGAAGACGCGGCGCCGCCGCCAAGGCCGATCAGCATGCCCGGGCCACCCAGCTGGATCATCAGCGTGCCGGGGCCGAACTTGGCCTTGAAGGACTGCTCGGCCTGGATGCTGCCGAGGCCGCCGGCGATCATGATCGGCTTGTGGTAGCCGCGCACCTCGTCCTGCACGCTCTGCTCGAAGCTGCGGAAGTAGCCGGCCAGGTTGGGACGGCCGAATTCGTTGTTGAAGGCGGCGGCGCCGAGGGGGCCTTCGATCATGATGTCGAGGGCCGAGGCGATGCGCTCGGGCTTGCCGTAGTGCTTCTCCCAGGGCTGCTCGAAGCCGGGGATCTCGAGGTTGGACACCGAGAAGCCGGCCAGGCCCGCCTTGGGCTTGGAGCCGCGACCGGTGGCGCCCTCGTCGCGGATCTCGCCGCCGGAGCCGGTGGAGGCGCCCGGGAAGGGGGAGATCGCGGTGGGGTGGTTGTGGGTCTCGACCTTGGCGAGGATGTGGGTGAGCTCGTTGCGGAAGCGCCACGCGCCGTCGGCGTCCGGGTAGAGCTTGTCCACCGCCGCGCCCTCGATCACCGAGGCGTTGTCGGAGTAGGCCACCACGGTGCCCTCCGGGTGGGCCTTGTGGGTCTCGCGGATCATGCCGAAGAGGGTCTTCTCCATCGGGCGGCCGTCGATGATCCAGTCGGCGTTGAAGATCTTGTGGCGGCAGTGCTCGGAGTTCGCCTGGGCGAACATCATCAGTTCAACGTCGGTGGGGTTGCGGCCCATCCGCGTGAAGTTGTCCACCAGGTAGTCGATCTCGTCTTCGGAGAGGGCCAGGCCCAGCTCGGTGTTGGCGATGACCAGCGCGTCGCGGCCCTGCTCGATGATCGCCACCGTGGTGAGCGGCTGCGGGCTGTAGTGGTGGAACAGCGCGTGGGCGGCGTCGGCGTTGTCGAGCACCGACTCGGTCATGCGGTCGTGAAGGAGCGGCAGCACCGCGTCGCGGCCATCGGCGTCGAGGCCGCCACGCAGGTCAAGGCTGAAGGCCAGGCCACGCTCGATGCGGACGATCTTGTCGAAGCCGCACTGGTGGGCGATGTCGGTGGCCTTCGACGACCACGGCGAGATCGTGCCCAGCCGCGGGGTGACCACCAGCACGCTGCCGACCGGGGCATCGCCCTCCGGATGGGCACCGAGGAGATCCACCAGGCGCGCCTGCTCTTCGGCGGACAGCGGGGCATTGACCTCCACGAAATACCAGTGCTCGGCGGCCAGGCCCTTGAGGCGTGGCAGGGCGGCCCTGACCTGGTCGGTCAGGCGGGCAAGACGGGAACTGGAAAAGGCGGGCGCACCGCGCAGCTTGAGGATTTCGGACATGGCAAGGATGGGCGCGAAGTTGAAAGCGGCCCGGCGCGGGCTGGCAACCCGGGCGGCCGGACACGTCGAAGACCCCGGATTATACCCGAGCCCCACGCCGCCTCCGACCTCCGATTGCATCCGTCGGCACGGGCGGCGGCGACGCCGGCCGGCCCGCTCCGGAGGACGACTGCCCGTTTCGGGTCACGCAACACGAACGGCTTAGGACAAATGTATGCGATAATTCACATTCTATAACCTCGAACCACCCGACCGCCGATGCAGCCCGTCCGAGCCGCCCTCCTCTCGTCGCGCATATTCTGGGCCATCACCCTGGTCTTCTGCGCCCTCGAGGCGGCGATCCTCGCCACGGCCCTCGACTACAGCACCGAAGAAGACCGGCTGGCCACCCAGCTCGCGGTCACCCACCAGGCCTCCGGCGTCGCCTGGCGCCTCACCTCCACCACCGTCGCCGCCGAAGCGGAGCCGCAGCTGGCGTGGCTGGAATCCATCCTCGAGGGCCTCAACCGCGGCGGTCCGGTCAATACCCTCGACAACACCCTCATCCAGCTGGAGCCGGTCAGGTCGCCCGAGGCACGCCAGACCCTTACCGACGCCATCGCGCGCCTCGGCAGCGCCACCCGGCTCCACGGCGCGATGCCCGGCTCCGACCTCGTCCGTGAAGAGATCCGCGGCCTGGTGCCTTCCTTCGCCCAGCTCGGCGCCCACCTCGCCGCCCAGCGCAACGAGTCCGGACGACTGGCCGCGCTGCTCGTCGGGCTGGCCCTCGTATCCACCACCGGCGGCTTCATCGCCGCCGGGCTGCTGCTGCTCCGCCAGTCCCGGCGGCTCGAGCGTTCCGGCCGGCTGCTGCGCTCGATGATGAACCAGATCGGCGCCGGGGTCTGCATCATCGGCAGCACCGACAAGATCGCCGACGCCAACCGCGCCGCCTGCCGCATGCTCGGCCGCCCGCGGCGCGAACTGCGCGGCAAGCGCATCGAGGACATCCTCACCGAAAAGGAAGGCGTGTGGGTCGGAGAGCGCCCCGACGGCATGCCGCTGGCGATCGAGCGCATCCCCGGCACCATCGAGAGCGAACGCGGCCCGCTGCGCATCCTCACGCTCCTCGACGTCACCGCCCGCCACCTCACCGCCGAATGCCTGCAGCACCTGGCCAACCACGACCCGCTCACCGGCCTGCCCAACCGCGGCTACCTGGAAGGCCGCTTCAAGCAGGAGCTCACCCGCTGCCGCAAGGACGGCGTGATCCTCGGTGTCGCGGCCCTCGACCTCGACGGCTTCAAGCCGGTCAACGACACCTACGGCCACGCGGTGGGCGACGCACTGCTCGTGCAGATCGCCCAGCGTCTGAGCGCGGCCCTGCGCCTCTCGGACGTGATCGCCCGTGTCGGCGGCGACGAGTTCATCGGCCTGTTCCCGGACGTGGGCAACCGGGACAGCCTGACCTTCCTGGGCGAGCGTCTGCTCGGCGTGTTCGACACGCCCTTCGAGGTGATGGGCCACACCCTCAGCCTGAGCTGCAGCATCGGGCTGGTGGTCGCACCCACCGACGGCGACGACCAGGACAGCCTCCTGAAGGCGGCCGACGACGCCATGTACCGGGCCAAGCAGGCCGGCAAGCGGCGCATCCACCTCGCCGCGATCGGCGGCGACCGGGTCGCCTGAAGCGCAGCCGCGGCGGTTTTTCCGCGGCCACGACGAAACCGCGCGATCGGGTAAAATGCCGGGTTTTCCTGCCACAGCGCGCCCTTGCCCATCCAATCAACGCTTCAAGATCCTGCCCGCCTCCCGCCGACGGGCGATCGGGCCGGCCCGTCCCGCCGCTGGGCCCTGACGCCGACGCTGGTGCTGGGCAGCCTCGCCGCGGCCGTGTGGGCGAGTGGTGTCAACGGCGCGCTGTTCCGCACACTCAATGCCGCCGCCGCGGGCCTGCCGGCCGCCCTGTGGGCCATGCTGAGCGTGTGCGGCACGGTGCTTGGAGCGGTCGCCCTGCTCGCCCCGAGCCTCAAGACACAGCCCCGCTGGCTCGCCTCGGCCTTCCTCGCGGCGCCGCTGGCGATGCTGTTCAGCGAAGGGGGCAAGCGCTACTTCGACGTGCTGCGCCCCGCCGGCTTCCTGGCCGCCGACAGCTTCAACCTGATCGGCCACAAACTGTATGTGCACGCCTTCCCGTCGGGCCACGCGACCACCGTCTTCGTGGTGGCCGCCGTCCTGGTGCTGGCCTGGCCACGCCCGGAGCGGCGCCTCCGGGTCGGCCTGCTGGCGCTCGGCCTGGCCGCCCTGCTCGCCTTCTCCCGCATCGCGGTGGGCGCCCACTGGCCCCTCGACGTGCTGACCGGCGCCGCCGGCGGCTGGCTGTGCGGCGCCGCCGGCGTCTGGCTGTCGGCCCGGCTGCGTTTCTGGGAGGGCCCGGGCGGCGTGCGGGTGCTGGCCACGGTGGCGCTGGCCACCAGCATGGCCCTGTTGTTCGTGGACGCCGGCCAGCCCGACGTCCGGCTCTTTCGCATCGGCCTCGCAGCCTGGGGCATCGGCGGCGCGGCGGCGGCCCTCATGCGCGGCCGGGAGGATTTCCAGTGAAGATCAAACGCATCCTGGCCGTCGCGGTTTCCGCCGGCCTGCTCGCCTGGCTGCTCGCCGACGGGCGCTGGCGCGGCATCGGCGAGGTGTTCCGGCGCCTCGACGGCCTCACCCTGGGGCTCGCCTTTGCGGGCTTCCTGGCGTCCTACCTGTTGCGCGCGCTGCGCGTCTTCGACGAGTTCCGCGCCCAGGCGGCGGGCCGCTTCGGCACCTGCCTGCGCATCGTGCTGGTACATAACGCGATGATCAACGTCGTGCCCTTCCGGGGCGGCGAGGCGGCCTTCCCGATCCTGCTGCGCCAGAGCTTCGGCGTCGCGCTGCCGCGGGCCATCGCATCGCTGTTCTGGTTTCGCCTGCAGGACGCCTTCGTGGTGATGGCGCTGGCCGCCATCGTCTGGCCCGGCGTGCATCCGCTGCTCAAGGCCGCGGCGGTGGCCGGTGTGCTGCTGCTGGCCTGGTGGCTGCCGCGCTGGGCGCGGGCGCCCCATGCCTGGGGCGAGGCGGCCGGTTTCACGGGCAAGCTCGCCAAGGTGCGCGACGCCTTTGCCGAAAGCACGCGCCACGCCCGCTTCGGCTGGCTCTGGACGATCGCCAACTGGACGATCAAGCTGGCCGCCCAAGCCTGGCTGCTGGCGGCACTGATCCCCGCCGGACTCGATGTCGGCGCCGCCGGCGCCCTGGGGGCCGAACTCGCAGCCATCCTGCCGGTGCAGGGCGTGGCCGGCTTCGGCACCTACGAAGCCGGTGCCGCCGCGGCCCTGCTCCCCAGCGGGGTACCCCTCGCCACCGGGTTGCAGGTGGCGCTCGCGCTGCACCTCTTCGTCATCGCCTGCGCCGTCAGCGCCGGTGCCATCGCCTGGCTTTTCCCGGCCGGCGAGGCACCCAAACCGACCGCCGCGCCCCAGTCCGGCTTACAATCCGCTCCGTCCGCGGCCCCCGAGGCGCGCCCCCGATCTTCAGCCGAATAGCCATCATGACCGAATCCACCCCGCTCTCCCCCCTTCCGCCGGCCACGCCGGAGATTCCGGCTGACCTGCCCCCCCATCGCCTGTCGGTGGTGGTCCCGCTCTACAACGAGGAAGACAACGTGGTGCCGCTCCTCGAGCGCATCCACCTCGCCCTCAACCCCTACCCCTATCCGTGGGAAGTGGTGATCGTCGACGACGGCAGCTCCGACAACACCGTGCCCAACCTCGAGAAGGCCGCGCTGGTTTACGGCCCCCACGTGCGCGTGGTGGCGCTGATGCGCAACTTCAAGCAGACCGCCGCGATGCAGGCCGGCCTCGACGCCGCCCGCGGCGACGTGATCGTCACCATGGACGGCGACCTGCAGAACGACCCCATCGACATCCCGCGCATGGTCGGCCGCCTGCTCCGCGAAGACCTCGACCTGGTCGCCGGCTGGCGCAAGAACCGCAAGGACGGGATGATCCTGCGCAAGATCCCCTCCAAGATCGCCAACCGCCTGATCGCCCGCATCACCGGCGTGCACCTGCAGGATTACGGCTGCTCCCTCAAGGCCTTCCGCGCCAGCGCGATCAAGAACGTGCGCCTCTATGGCGAGATGCACCGCTTCATCCCCGCCTGGCTGGCCACGGTCACCACCCCGCGCAAGATCGCCCAGGAGGTCGTCACCCACCACGCGCGCATGTTCGGTGAGTCGAAGTACGGCATCTCGCGCACCTTCCGGGTCATCCTCGATCTGGTGTTCGTGTACTTCTTCATGCGCTTCCGCACCCGCCCGGGGCACTTCTTCGGCGGCATCGGCCTCACCCTCGGCGCGCTCGGCATGCTGATCCTGGCCTACCTCACCGGCCTCAAGATCTTTACCGGCGCCTCCATCGGCACCCGGCCGATGTTCTTCGGCGGCTTCTTCTTCGTGATCGCCGGCATCCAGATGGTCACCACCGGCGTGCTCGCCGAGCTCCTGACCCGGGTGTACTTCGAATCCGGCCAGAGCCAGGCCTACGTCGCCCGCGACAGCGCGCCCCTCGACGACGCCGACGGCTGGCACGGCAAGGCTGCCTGAGCCCACCCGCCCCATGACTGCACACCCCTCCGCCGGGGGCCGGCTCATCGGCCCCCTCCTCGGCCGTCTGATCCTTGCCCTGCCGCTGCTCTCCTTCCTGCTCTGCCTGGGCGGAGCGCCGCTGTTCGACGTGGACGAAGGCGCCTTCTCCGAGGCCACCCGGGAGATGTTCGAGCGGGGCGACTTCCTGTTCACCTACCTCAACGGCGCGCCCCGCTTCGACAAGCCGATCTTCATCTACTGGCTGCAGTCCCTGGGCTATCTGGTCTTCGGGGTGAGCGAATGGGCCTTCCGGATGCCCTCGGCGCTGGCCGCCATCGTGTGGAGCTACGCCACCTGGCATTTCGCGCGGGCGCGCTTCGGCCGTGACGCCGCGCTGATCGCCCTGGCCGTCGCCAGCACCGCCCTCGGCCCCTTCGCCATCGGCCGCGCCGCCACCGCCGACGCGCTGCTCAACTGCCTGCTGGCCCTCACCCTGTTCGACGTCTGGCGCCACCTCGAGAGCGGCGCCCGCGCCCCTCTGCTGCGGGCCTTCCTCTGGATGGGCCTGGGCGCGCTCACCAAGGGGCCGGTGGCCCTGGTGGTTCCCGGCGCGGTGAGCCTGCTGTACTGCGCCAGCCGCGGCGAATGGGCGCGCTGGGCCCGGATGGTGTTCAACCCCCTCGGCCTTGTGGTGCTGGTGGTCATCGTCGCGCCCTGGTACCTCCACGCCTACGCCCGCCACGGCCAGGATTTCATCGACGGCTTCATCATGCGCCACAACGTACAGCGCTTCTCCGGCTCGCTGGAAGGCCACGGCGGCAGCGCCTTCTACTACGTGCTGGCCGTGCCCTTGCTGCTGCTGCCGTGGAGCGGGCTGTTCTTTGGCGCCCTGGGCCGGATCAAGGGCGCCTTCAAGGACCCGCTGCTGCGCTTCCTGTGGCTGTGGTTCGCCTTCGTGCTGGGTTTCTTCTCGCTGTCGGGCACCAAGCTGCCCCATTACGTGCTGTACGGCTGCACGCCGCTGTTCGTGCTGATCGGCCTGCAGGCCCAGTCCCTGCGCCGGGCCTGGCCGCAGCTGCTGGCGCCGATGCTGCTGTTCGTACTGTTCCCGCTGCTGCCCAACCTCTTCGACGCCCTCGCCCGCAGCACCCTCGGCGACGGCTTCTACCGGGCCCAGCTGGGCCGCGCCCTCGAGGTGGCCGACACCCGCTACATCGCCCTCACGGTGGGCGGCCTGGTGGCCTGGGGCCTGTTCGTGCTGTTCCCGCGCGTGACGCCCATCGCCAAGCTCACCGCCACCGCCGCGCTGCAGGCCGCGCTGCTGGCCGGGGTGGTGGTGCCCTACGCCGGCGAGCTGGCCCAGGGCCCGGTCAAGGCCGCCGGCCTCAAGGCCCGGGAGTTGGGCGAGAGCGTGGTGTTCTGGCGCTTCACCACCGCGCCGAGCTTCAGCGTTTACCGCCAGGCCGTCACCGTCAAGGCCGACCCGCAGCCCGGCCAGCTGGCCCTCACCCGCACCGACCGCCTGCCCGCCGACGCCAGCGTCGACATGGTGTTCCGCCAGGGCGGTGTCGCCCTGGTGAGGCTGAAGCCGTGACCGGGCGCAGCCTCGCTCCGACTCTGGCCCTCATCACGGCCATCCTCACCGCCTACCGGCTGTGGGTGATCCAGCACCTGGGCATCGATCTCTACGTGGATGAGGTCCAGTACTGGACCTGGTCCCAGGCCCTGGCCTGGGGCTACTTCTCCAAGCCGCCGGTGATCGCCGCGCTGATCGCCGCCAGCACCGCGCTGCTCGGCAACAGCCTCGTCGCCATCAAGCTGCCCTCGCTGCTGCTCTACCCGGCCACCACCGCCGTACTCTATGCGCTGGGCACCCGGCTGTATTCGGAGCGGGTCGGCTTCTGGGCCGGGCTGGGCTTCATGTCGATGCCCCTGGTGGCGGCCCTCGGCCTCTTCGTATCCACCGACGCGCCGCTACTGCTGTGCTGGTCGCTGGCCCTGCTGTTCCTGCTCCGCGCGCTGGAGCGGGACGGCTGGAGCAACTGGCTGGCCTGCGGTGCGGTGGTCGGCGTGGGGCTGCTGTCGAAGTACACCATGGCGGCCTTCCTGCCGTCGGCGCTGCTGCTGATCGTTCTCGACGCCCGCCACCGCCGCTGGCTGGCCCGCCCGCAGCCATGGGTGGCGGTGCTGCTGGCCGTGGCCATCCTCAGTCCCAACCTCTACTGGAACTGGACCAACGGCTTCCCCACCTTCCGCCACACCGCCGAGATCACCCGGGTCGGGCACGGTGCGCGGGGCTGGCACCCGGGCCAGCTGGGCGAGTTCATCGGCGCCCAGTGGCTGTCCTTCGGCCCCCTGCTGGGGGCACTGCTGGCCTGGGCGCTGGCCCGCAGCGGCGGGCTGTGGCGCAACCCGGCGCACCGGACCCTGCTGGTCTTCATCCTGCCCCTGCTGCTGCTGGTGAGCGCCCAGGCCCTCACCGGGCGGGCCAACGGCAACTGGGCCGCGCCGATCTTCGTGGGCGCCTGCCTGCTGGTCCCGGCGGTGTTCCTGGCCCGCAACCCGCGCTGGGTGGTGGCCGGCGTGGCGCTCAACCTCGTAGTGGCCGCCGTCGCCTACCACTGGCCCGACATCGCCCGCGCCACCGGCACCGCGCTCACTGCCAGGAACGACCCCTTCAAGCGCGCCCGCGGCTGGCAGAGCCTCGCCGACGGCGTCGGGCAGTACACCGCCGCGCACCCTGAGGCGATCCTGGTGGCCGACGACCGGGAGCTCATCGCCCACCTCCTCTACCGCCTCAAGCCCCGCGAATACGCCGCCTGGAACCCCGACGGCCTGCCCCGCGACCACTACGAACTCGTCACCCGCCTCGATGACAAGACCGGCCGCGACGTGATCTACGTGAGCCGCCGCGAATCCATCCCCGACATCGCCGCCCGCTTCGAGTCCAGCGAAACCCTCGGCAAGGTCGTCGTGCCCATCCACCGGGACTTCCGGCGGGAGGTACATGTGTTCCTGCTGAAGGGGTTCAAGGGGTATTGAACCCCGGGGGAGCAAATCTGCTCTTCCGGGCTGCGACATTGGTGTGGCAGCGCGCAATGGTGCTGCCTGCACCCACCAACATTGCACAAAAAAGCAGCATCATTGGTACGTCACACCACCAACGATGCACAAAAAAGCAGCGCCATTGGTGCCTCACACCACCACCGTTGCGGAAAAAAGCAGCGACATTGCTACCTCATACCACCAACGGTGCCCAAAAAAGCAGCAACGATGGTGCCTCGGACCACCGACGATGCCCAAAAAAGCAGCAACGGTGGTGCCTGAGCTAGCAATGCTGGTGGTGGGGGATGTATTTGCTGCCCATGGTGGGTTTTATAGGGCCGGTCTTCATCAGCGAGCAGCAAACAACGCCCCCCCTCAACCGCCCCCCTCCCCCGGCAATGCCCCCGGCAGCTCATCCAGCTGCGCCGCCTCGATCTTCTGAAAGTGCGCGCTGATCTTGCGCGATGAGGTCTGTACCTCGGCCACATCCTCGCCGGCCTGGCGGATGTGGGTGGCGAGCTTCTGCATGCGCTCGTCGAAACGGTTGAAGTCCTTCGCCAGCTTGCCCAGGGCGTCCTTGATCACGTGGATCTGCTTGCGCGTCTCCACGTCCTTCAGCACCGCGCGGGCGGTGTTGAGCACGGCCATCAGGGTGGTCGGCGAGACGATCCACACCCGGCGGCTCATCGCGTAGGCCACCACCTCCGGGTGGTAGGCGTGGATCTCGGCGAACACCGCCTCGGCGGGGATGAACATCACCGCGCCGTCCGAGGTCACGTCGGGCAGGATGTACTTGCCGGCGATCGCATCCACGTGCCTCTTCACGTCGCCGCGGAAGGCCCCCTGGGCGGCGCGGCGCTCCAGCTCGCCGGCCTCGGGGGCGTACATGCGGTGGTAGTTCTCGAGGGGAAACTTGGAATCGACGATCACCATGCCGGTCGGCTCGGGCAGGCGCAGCACGCAGTCGGCGCGGGTGCCGTTGGGCAGGGTGTACTGGAAGTCGAAGGCCTCGGGCGGCAGCGCGTTGCGCACCAGCGCCTCCAGCTGCACCTCGCCGAAGGCGCCGCGGGCGCGCTTGTCGCCGAGCAGCTCCTGCAGGCTGACCACGTTGGTGGTGAGATCGCCGATCTTCTTCTGGGCCTCGTCGATGGTGGCGAGGCGGGCCATCACGCTGGTGAAGGTCTCGTTGGTCTTGCGGAAGCCCTCGTCGAGGCGCTGATTCACGTGGCCAGTGATCGCCTCCAAGCGCTCGCCCACCGAGCGGTTGAGCGCCTCGAAGCTCGCGGAGAGCTGCTCAGAGGCGCTCTTGAGGCCGCTCTGCAGCAGCTCCCGGTCGGCGCGGGCGTGCTCGGAGAGGGTCTTGAGCGTCTCGGCGAGCAGGGTGCTGCGCAGCTTTTCCTGGCCGGCGGCGAAGGCATTCGCCAGCTCGGCGAGGCGCAGCATGGTCTCCTCGCGCTGGGTGCCGAGCTGGCCGACGAAGGCCAGGTGCAGCTGCTGCAGGGCCTGGCGGGTCGCGGCCTGCTCCGCGTCCAGGCGGTCGCGCAGGTTGTCCACCTCGCCGGCCATCAGATCGATCACCCGGTCGCTGCCCGCCGTGGTGACGGTCTGGACTTCCCGCAGCAGGGCGAGCTGCTGCTGGGCGAGCTGCCCGTCCAGGCGCCGGCCAAGGCGGCCGAGCTGGAGGGCGAGCCAGACGGCTACGACGAGGGTTGCGGCGAGGGCGGCGATGAGCCAGGGCAGCAGGCTGGGCACGGAGTCGGGATTCATGGGCCCGAGTATACCGGCGCCCCGGCCACCGCCAGGGCGCTCTCAGGGCAACGCAGGGCAGCCCCCGGGTTCCTTACCCCCATGGAGGGTCGGGCTGGGCGGCGCCCGGCCCCGGGAAGACTTAGTTGAGCGCCCGCAGGCTCTCCAACGGCGGCCGCGACAGCAGGTGGCGGGTGCCGAACCAGCCGGCCAGCATCACCACCAGGCCACCGGCCAGCGCCCCGGCCAGCACCGGCAGCGGGCTCGGCGCGTAGGGCAGCTTGAAGACGAAATGCCCCAACGCCCAGCCGATGCCCGTCGCCCCGATGCCGGCCAGCGCCCCGGCGATGAGGCCCAGGGCGGCGAACTCGGCCAGCAGCGCGCCGCGCAGCTGGCGGTTGCGGGCACCCAGGGTGCGCAGGATCGCCAGCTCTTTCTCGCGCTCGTCGTGGGTGGCCTGCAGTGCGCCGACCAGCACCACCACCCCGGCCACCACCGCAAAGCCGAACACGAACTGCACCGCGCCGATCAGCTGGTCGACCATGCCCTGGATCTGGCCGATCACCGCCGCCACGTCGATCACCGTGAGGTTGGGAAAGGCCGCCACCAGCCGGTTGGCGAAGTCGAGCCGCGCCGGCGGCAGGTAGAAGCTGGTGATGTAGCTGGCCGGCTGGCCATCCAGCATGCCCGGCGCGGCGATCACGAAGAAGTTGACGCGCATCGAGTCCCAGTCGAGCTTGCGCAGGCTGCTGATGCGCGCCTCGCTGCGCACCCCGGCGATCTCGAAGGTGAGGATGTCGCCCAGCGCCAGCCCGAGGGTCTGGGCGAGGCCCTGCTCGACGGAGAACTGCGGCGTGGTGTCGGCCCCGTGCCATCGCCCCGCCACCACGCTGTTACCCTCCGGCAGGCGGGCGTCCACGGAGAGGTTGAACTCCCGATCCACCAGTCGCCGGGCCCGGTCTTCGGTGTAGTCGTCGGGGCTCACCGGGCGGCCGTTCACCTCCACCAGCCGGCCGCGGATCATCGGCTGCAGCAGCGGCGCCGGGCGGCCCTCATCGGCAAAGAAGCGACGCAGCGGTTCCAGCTGGTCGGGCTGGATGTTGATCACGAAACGGTTCGGCGCATCGGCCGGGGTGGCCTGCCGCCAGTTGTCGAGGAGGTCGCTGCGCACCAGGGTGAGCAGCAGCAGTGCCGTGAGCCCCATGCCCAGGGCCAGCACCTGCACGAGGCTCGCCAGCGGGCGCCGGTGCAGCCCGGCGAGGCCGTAGCGCCAGCCGCTGCTGGCCACCGCGCGCACCCGCCCGAGCAGGCCCAGCACCAGCCAGGCCACCAGCCCATACGCCCCGAAGGCCAGCGCGAAACCGCCCACCACCCAGGCACCGAGCAGCCAGTCCCGGGCGATCGCCACCAGCAGCCCGGCCAGCACCAGCGCCCCGAGCCCCCAGGCGAGGCCCTCCCGCGCCGCCACGCCGTTCCACTCCCGGCGCAGCACGCGCAGGGTGGACACCCGACCCAGGCGGATCAGCGGCGGCAGCGCAAAACCGAGGAGCAGCAGCAGCGCCACCGCCATCCCGTGGGCCACCGGCCAGCCGCCCGGCGCCGGCAGCGGCACCCCCACCAGCCCCCCGAGCAGCCCGGCGAGCACGAACTGCACGCCAAACCCAAGGGCGCAGCCGACGACCCCGGCCGCCAGCCCGAGGAGCACGAACTCGCCGATAAACAGCCCCATCACCTGGGCCTGGCGCGCCCCCAGGCAACGCATCACCGCACAGCCGTCCAGGTGGCGCTCGACGAAGCGGCGGGTCGCCAGGCCCACCGCCACCGCCGCCAGCACCACCGCCAGCATCGCCGCAAAGCGCAGGAAGCGCTCGGCCCGGTCGAGCACGGTGCGCACCTCCGGGCGGGCGTTGTCGACGGTCTCGAGGCTCTCGCCCCGTTGCAGCCGGTCCTTGGCCCAGGCCTCGAAGCGCGCCACCTCGGCCGGATCGCCGGCCACGTGGAGACGATGGAAGGAGCGGCTGCCCGGCTGGATCAGCTGGGTCGCCGGCAGGTCGGCGGCGTTGATGACGAGCCGCGGCAGCAGGCTGAAGAAGTTGGCCCCCCGGTCCGACTCGAAGCTGAGCACCGCGGCCATCCGGAAGCGTGAGGCCCCCAGCCCCACCGTGTCGCCCACCCGGGCCCCCAGCGTGCTGGCGAGCCGCTCGTCGAGCCACAGCTCGCCACGGGCCGGGATGCCCGGCGCCGGTGCGTCCGGCTGGTTGAGCCCCGGCGCGATGCGGATGCTTCCCCGCAGCGGATGGCCGTCCTCGACCACCTTGACGCCCGCGAGCGTGGCCGCCTCGCCCCGGGTGGCCATGCTGGTGAAGCTGGCGCTCTCCACCGCCCGCAGGCCGCGGCGGGTGGCCTCGGCGCGCCACTCGGGGTTGAGGGCGTGGTCGGCCACCAGCACCACGTCGCCGCCGAGGAGCTGGTTGGCTTCGAGCCTGAGGGCCCGGGCGACCCGGTCGGTAAAGAAGCCGACGCTGGTGAGGCTGGTCACCGCGATGATCAGCGCCACCAGCAACAAGCCGAGCTCACCGGCCCGCAGGTCGCGCCGGAGCATGCGGAGGGAGAAGAGCATTTTATGGAAAGTGGGTCGTGAGAAGTGGGGGCGAGGTTTTGGCTGGCGTGCGCTGGCGATAGGGCTCGGGGTGGGTGATGAGCGTGATCCCGGCCGGGTTGCACTGGCGATGAGGCAGCGCTGGGATTTCAAGGAAGGCGGGGCACGGGAGGCCGAGTGCCCTCCGCCACCCCACTACCCACTACCTATCCCCCACAAGCCAGCCAGCGCTGCGCGAGGCGCACCCAGTAGGCGACCCCGTAGGGGATGGCCTCGTCGTTGAAGTCGTAGTGGGGGTTGTGCAGCGTGCAGCCGCCCTCCCCTGGCCCATTGCCGAGCCACACGTAGCAGCCGGGCTTCTCCTGCAGGAAGTAGGAGAAATCCTCGGCGCCCATGCTGGGCTTGGGGTCGATGAGCACATGGGACTCACCGCACACCTCGGCCGCCACCTGGATGCAGAAATCGGCCTCGGGCGGGGTGTTGATGGTCGGCGGGTAGCCGCGGCGGTATTCGAAGTTGACGTTGGCCCCGAAGGCCGCGCCGATGCCGGTGCAGATCCGCTGCATCGCCGCCTCCACCTGGGCGCGCACCTCCGGGCGGAAGGCCCGCACGGTGCCGCCGATGCGGGCCACGTCGGGGATCACGTTGTAGGCGTCGCCGGCATGGAACTGGGTGACCGACAGCACTGCCGCGTCCTGGGGGTCGGCGTTGCGGCTGACCACCGACTGCAGGGCCTGGACCAGCGCCGTGCCGGCCAGCACCGGGTCGACGCCCTGGTGGGGCATCGCCGCGTGGGCGCCGTGGCCGCGGATCTCGATGTCGAAGCGGTCGGCGCAGGCCATCACCGGGCCGTGGTGCACCGCGATGTGTCCGAGGGGCTGGCCGGGCCAGTTGTGCAGGCCGAACACCGCCTCCATGGGGAAGCGCTCGAAGAGCCCGTCGTTGATCATCGCCGGCGCGCCGCCCTCGCCCTCCTCGGCGGGCTGGAACAGAAAATACACCGTGCCGTCGAAGTCGGGCTTGCGGGCCAGGTGGGCCGCCGCGCCGAGCAGCATCGCGGTGTGGCCGTCGTGGCCGCAGGCGTGCATGCGCCCGGCGTGGCGGGAATGGTGGGCGAAGTCGTTCTTCTCGTGGATCGGCAGCGCGTCCATGTCGGCGCGCAGGCCGATCGCCCGCTTGCTGGTGCCGGCGCGCAGCACCCCGACCACGCCGGTCTGGCCGACGCCGCGGTGGGTCTCGATGCCGAGGGCCTCGAGACGGTCGGCCACCAGCGCGGCGGTGCGGTGCTCCTCGAAGGCAAGCTCAGGGTGGGCGTGGATGTCACGGCGGATGGCGGTGGTCTCCGCGTGATCGGCCCGAAAATGATCCAGAAGGTGCATGATGCGTCCCGAGAAACGGCCCATCGGCCTTGATGGATCAATGATAGCAGCGCCCGCCGCCCCGCAGGACGACCCGCCATGAAGCTCTTCTACGCCGACCACTTCGTGCTGCCCCTCCCGGCCGGGCACCGCTTTCCGATGGAAAAGTACGCCCGCCTGCGGGAACGACTGATGGCCGGCGGCGGCTTCACGCCGGACGACTTCCACGTGCCGGCCGCCGCCAGCGACACCGAACTGCTGCGCGCCCACGACGCCGGCTACCTGCAGCGGGTGATCCGCGGCAGCCTTGCGCCAAGCGAGGTGCGGCGGATCGGCTTTCCGTGGTCGGAGGCGATGGTCGAGCGCTCGCGCCGCTCCGCCGGCGCCACCCTGGCCGCCTGCCGGGCGGCGCTGGAAGACGGTTGCGCCGCGAACCTGGCCGGCGGCACCCACCACGCCTTCCGCGACCGGGGCGAGGGTTTCTGCGTCTTCAACGACG
The DNA here is from genome assembly GCF_041908905.1 of Zoogloea sp. Lineage (GTDB taxonomy): Bacteria > Pseudomonadota > Gammaproteobacteria > Burkholderiales > Rhodocyclaceae > Zoogloea. The sequence continues at coordinate 98,728 of NZ_JAYREK010000005.1, read as the reverse complement.
CCGCCGTTGCCGCGCTGGCGATGCGGGCCGAGGGCCGCGTGGAGCGCGTCGCGATCATCGACTGCGACGTGCACCAGGGCAACGGCACCGCCGCGATCCTGGCCCGCCAGCCCGACTGCTTCACCTTCAGCCTCCACGGCGCCCGCAACTTCCCCTTCGAGAAGGAGACCAGCGACCTCGACGTGGAGCTGCCCGACGACACCGGCGACACCGGCTATCTCGACGCCCTCGACGCGGCGCTCCCCCGCGTGTTCGCCCGCAGCCGGCCGCAGCTGGTGATCTACCTGGCCGGCGCCGACCCCTTCGAGGGCGACCGCCTGGGCCGCCTCAAGCTCACCAAGGCCGGCCTCGCTGCCCGCGACGCGCTGGTGCTGGGCGAATGCCGCCGCCTCGGCCTGCCAGTGGCCATCGCGATGGCCGGCGGCTACGCCCGCAACATCGACGACACGGTGGACATTCACGCAATGACAGTCACCACCGCCGCCCGCCTCTTCCGCCAGCCCCGGGCGGCCTCGCTATAATCGCCCAAGCTCCCGCCAAGGAAATTACCCATGCGCTTCGAAGGCTCCGACAACTACGTCGCCACCCCCGACCTGATGCTCGCGGTGAATGCCGCCATCCGCCTGCAGCGGCCGCTGCTGATCAAGGGCGAGCCGGGTACCGGCAAGACCATGCTCGCCGAGGAGGTCGCCGCGGCCCTCGGCATGCCGCTCATGCAGTGGCACATCAAATCCACCACCAAGGCCCAGCAGGGGCTGTACGAATACGACGCGGTGTCGCGCCTGCGCGACTCCCAGCTCGGCGACGACAAGGTCAAGGACATCGGCAACTACATCGTCAAGGGCACCCTGTGGCAGGCCTTCGAGGCCGAGGAGCCCACCGTGGTGCTGATCGACGAGATCGACAAGGCCGACATCGAGTTTCCCAACGATCTGCTGCGCGAGCTCGACCGCATGGAGTTCCATGTGTACGAGACGCGGGAGACCATCCGGGCCCGCCACCGGCCCATCGTCTTCATCACCTCCAACAACGAGAAGGAGCTGCCCGACGCCTTCCTGCGCCGGTGCTTCTTCCACTACATCAAGTTCCCCGACCGGGACACCATGCAGCGCATCGTCGACGTGCATTTCCCCGGCATCAAGCAGGCGCTGCTCAAGGAGGCGCTGGAGGTTTTCTTCGGCCTGCGCGAGATCCCCGGCCTCAAGAAGAAGCCGTCCACCTCCGAACTCATCGACTGGCTCAAGCTGCTGGTGGCCGAGGAGATCCCGGTCGAGGCGCTGCGCTCGCCCGACCAGAAGGCCAGCATCCCGCCGCTGCACGGCGCACTCCTCAAGAACGAGCAGGACATGCACCTCTTCGAGCGGCTGGTCTTCATGGCCCAGCGCAACCGCTGACGCGCGGCCATGCTCATCGACTTCTTCCTGCACCTCAAGGCCCGCAAGCTGCCGGTGTCCACCAAGGAGTTCCTGACCCTGCTCGAAGCGCTGCAGGCCGGCCTCGGCGGTCACAGCATGGAAGACTTCTACTTCCTCAGCCGCAGCGCGCTGGTCAAGGACGAATCCCTGTTCGACCGCTTCGACCAGGCCTTCGGCGAATACTTCAAGGGCATCGAGCAGATCCCCGGGCTGGAGGTTGATCTGCCCGCCGAGTGGCTGAAGGCGATGATGCAGAAGCACCTCAGCCCCGAGGAGAAGGCGAAGCTCGAGAAGCTGGGCTGGGACACGCTGATGGAGGAGTTCAAGAAACGCCTCGCCGAGCAGAAGGGCCGCCACCAGGGCGGCAGCAAGTGGGTCGGCACCGGCGGCACCTCGCCCTTCGGCAACAGCGGCTACCACCCGGAGGGCATCCGGGTCGGCGGTGAATCGGCGGGCAACCGCACGGCGGTCAAGGTGTGGGACCAGCGGGAATACCGCAACCTCGATGATTCCGTCGAGCTCGGCACCCGCAACATCAAGGTGGCGCTGCGCCGGCTGCGCCGCTTCGCGCGGCAGGGCGCGCCCGATGAGCTGGACCTCGACGGCACCATCGCCGCCACCGCCCGCAACGCCGGCTGGCTCGACCTGCTGATGCGCCCCGAGCGCCACAATGCGGTCAAGGTGCTGATCTTCTTCGACGTGGGCGGCTCGATGGACGACCACATCAAGGTGTGCGAGGAGCTCTTCTCGGCCTGCCGGGCCGAGTTCAAGCACCTCGAGTACTTCTACTTCCACAACTGCGTGTACGACCACGTGTGGCGGGACAGCCACCGCCGCCACTCGGAGCGGACCCCCACCCTCGACGTGATCCACAAGTACGGGCCCGACTACAAGCTGATCTTCGTGGGCGACGCCACGATGAGCCCCTACGAGATCATGCAGCCCAACGGCTCCATCGAATACAGCAACACCGAGCCCGGTGCCGTGTGGCTGCGCCGCCTCGCCGACGCCTACCCGTCGCTGGCCTGGCTCAACCCGGAACCCGAGCGCACCTGGGACTACCGCCAGTCGATCGGGCTGATCCGCAAGATCCTCGGCGAGCGGATGTTTCCGCTCAGCCTGGACGGCCTGACCCGGGCCATCACCCACCTGTCGCGCAAGCAGTGACGGCCCGGCGCCGGCTCAGGGCGCCCGGTAGCTGTCCTGGGTCATCAGGTCGACGCCGCACTCCAGCTTCTCGATCCAGTCGAGGAAGCGGTTGACCATCGCCTTGCCCTCGAAGCGGCAGCCGTGCTGGGGCACGATCATCTCAACATCGAGCTGACGCACCATGTTCACCCAGAAGCGGCAGATCTTGTTGGAGATCATGTAGCGGCGGTGGAAGCCGATCATGGTGAGCACGTGATCGTCGAAGTTGGTCACCGGCTGGGCCGCCACGTCGTGATCCACCAGGGACGCCCCCATGTCGCCCGAGAACAGGATCTTGGACACCGGGTCGTAGAACTGGAAGTTGCCCTCGGAATGCATGAAGTGCGCCGGCAGGGCCTTGATCCGGCTGTCGCCGAGGGGGATGTTCATGCCGGCGTCGGGGATGCCGACGATGCGCTGGGTGTAGTCCTTGCCCGTCGTGAAGTGGGGCACGAAGCGCGTCCATAGCCGCGAGATCAGCACCTTGCAGTGGGTCGCCACCATCCACTTGTTGAGGGACGCGATGATGTCGGGGTCGGCGTGGGTGGCGAAGATGTAGTCCAGGTCCCGCGAAGGGAAGAAGCGCTGCATCGCCATCAGCAGCCCCGAATAGGTCATGTTGCCGCCCGGGTCGATCAACGCGCCGTGCTGGCCATCGACGATCAGGAACTGGTTGCACTGAACGGCGTGATCGGCCTCCTCATCCACCAGATCGTAAAAGGCGAGACAGGCGTGGGTTCCGTTGTTGAAGAGTTGAACGGCCATGGGGAAATACGGATTGGAGTTGTAATGGACAGCAACTTTAGCTGACTCCCACTGCCCAATCCAGGCAACCACCGACGACTTTGACGTCCGTCAAACTATTACCTCGTCACCATTCTCCTTTTGGGGTATTTTTGTTGTTTTGCTTTGCACAAAAAAGAGGCGTTCCCTTGAGCAAACCACTCCTCACCCTGGCGCTGCTGGGCAGCATCGCCCTCTTCCCGGCGCACCACGCCTTCGCCCTCGAGCGGGGGAAGGCGGGCCCCGGCGGCAAACCGTTGGGTGCCCAGGCGGTGCCTTTCGGGGGCGCCTATTCGCCCACCCAGGTCGGCAAGCGGCCGGAAGACCTCAAGCGCCCGAGCGCCAGCACCTGCGCGCTGCGCGCCCAGTCCGGCGCTTCGGCCGGCCGGGCCACCCGCCAGGAGGCGTCCGGCAAGACCCATGTCTTCAACGACCCCGCGGCGCTCTCGAAACGCAGCGGCAACATCTATGCCGACTGTGATGCCGCGCTTCCCGGCATGCGCGCCCGCAGCAAGGCCGCCAAGCCGGCCACCGCCTACAACCGCAGCACCCACACCCTGAAGGCGGCGAGCGACGGCTACGTCAACCGCTCGGCCACCAGCTCGATGATGCCCCGCAAGGCGCCGTCGATGTACGACCCGGCCACCGGCGTCCTGCGCCCAGCCAAGAAACTCGACGCCTACCAGATCTACCAGCAATGAAAACGGGGGCGCGCCCTGCGGCTCGCCCCCATCTGATGCGCCTGGGGGCCAGCGGCCCCCGATGCCACCGCCTCAGCTGGCGTTCATCGCCAGCATCAGCTGGTTGATATCGCCAGCATCAGCTGGTTGATGCGCTTCACGAAGCTTGCCGGGTCGTCCAGCGTGCCGCCCTCGGCCAGCAGGGCCTGATCGAACAGCACCGCGGCCCAGTCCTCGAACTGCTTGTCCTCGTACTTGAGACGCAACACCACCGGGTGGGTGGGGTTGATCTCGAGGATGGGCCTGGAGATCGGCATGTTCTGGCCGGCGGCCTTCATGAGGCGGGCCAGGTTCATCCCCATCTCGTGCTCGTCGGCCACCAGGCAGGCCGGCGAATCGGTCAGGCGGTGGGTGACGCGGACTTCCTTCACCTTGTCGCCCAGGCTGGTCTTCATCTTGTCGAGGAGGTCCTTCAGCTCGCCGGTTTCCTTCTCGACAGCGGCCTTCTCGGCTTCGTCTTCCAGCTTGCCCAGGTCGAGGCCGCCCTTGGCGACGGAGGCCAGCGGCTTGCCGTCGAACTCGGTGAGGTTGCCGACCACCCATTCATCGACCCGGTCGGACAGCAGCAGCACCTCGATGCCCTTCTTGCGGAAGATCTCGAGATGCGGGCTGTTCCTGGCGGCATTGAAGCTGTCGGCGGTGACGTAGTAGATCTTGTCCTGGCCTTCCTTCATGCGGCCGATGTAGTCGGCCAGCGACACGGTCTCGTCGGCGGTGTCGGCCAGGGTGGAGGCGAAGCGCAGCAGGCCGGCGATCTTCTCCTTGTTGGCGAAGTCCTCGCCGACGCCCTCCTTCAGCACCTTGCCGAACTCCTTCCAGAAGGTGGCGTACTTGTCCTTCTGGTTCTCGGCGAGGTCTTCGAGCAGGCCCAGCACCTTCTTGGTGCAACCGGCGCGCAGGGTGTCGATGTCCTTGGATTCCTGCAGGATCTCGCGGGAGACGTTGAGCGGCAGGTCGTTGGAGTCGACGACGCCGCGCACGAAGCGAAGGTAGAGCGGCATCAGCTTCTCGGCGTCGTCCATGATGAACACGCGGCGCACATAGAGCTTGACGCCGTGGCGGGCGTTGCGGTCCCACAGATCGAAGGGGGCGTGGCCCGGCACATAGAGCAGCTGGGTGTATTCGTGGCGGCCCTCGACCTTGCTGTGGGTCCAGGCCAGCGGCTCTTCGTAGTCGTGGCCGACGTGCTTGTAGAACTCGGTGTATTCCTCGTCGGTGATGTCGGCCTTGGCGCGGGCCCACAGGGCGTTGGCCTTGTTGACGGTCTCGTCCTCGTCGGTGAGGACCTGCTCCTTCTTCTCGTCGTCCCACTGCTCCTTCTTCATCACGATGGGCTGCAGGATGTGGTCGGAGTACTTCTGGATGATGGAGCGCAGCTTCCACGACGCCAGCAGGTCGTCCTGGTCCTCGCGCAGGTGCAGGGTGATCTCGGTGCCACGGGCGGCCTTCTCGATGGGCTCGACGGTGTATTCGCCGGCGGTTTCGCCGGTCATCGCGCAGGTCCATTGCACGCCCTCGGCGGCGGCAAGGCCAGCGCGGCGGGTGCGCACGGTGACCTTGTCGGCCACGATGAAGGCGGAGTAGAAGCCCACGCCGAACTGGCCGATCAGGTGGGCGTCCTTCTTCTGGTCGCCGGTGAGCTTGCCGAAGAACTCCTTGGTGCCCGACTTGGCGATGGTGCCCAGGTTGGTGACGACCTCGGCGCGGCTCATGCCGATGCCGTTGTCGGAGACGGTCAGGGTGCGGGCGGCCTTGTCGTAGGCGACGCGGATCTTGAGCTCGGCGTCATCCTCGAACAGGCCGCCGTTCTCGAGGGCCTCGAAGCGCAGCTTGTCGCAGGCGTCGGAGGCATTGGAAACCAGTTCGCGCAGGAAGATCTCGCGGTTGGAGTACAGCGAGTGGATCATGAGGTGAAGCAGTTGCTTCACTTCGGCCTGGAAGTTCAGGGTTTGCGCGGCGGCTTGCTCGACGGTCATGAAACGGACTCCAAGGAAACGAAAGACAGTCACCCATATGGGTACGCCCTGCCCGGTTTCAAGAGCCCGCCATCAACTGCGCGTCACTCGTAGCGGATTTCCAGCACTTCGATCTCGCGCAGCCCGGCCGGGCTGGCGAAGCGGATCACGTCGCCCTCGCGGGCCTTGAGCAGCGCGCGGGACAGCGGCGCGATCCAGCTGATGCGCCCCTCCGAGGCGTTGGCCTCGTCGACGCCGACGATCTGGTAGGTCTGCTCGTCGGCGCCATCCACGTCGCACACTGTCACGGTGGCGCCGAAGAAGACCTGCCCGGTGTTCTCCTGCTCGGACGGCGTCACCACGGTGGCGCTCTCGAGCCGCTTGATCAGGAAGCGGATGCGCCGGTCGATCTCGCGGAGGCGCTTCTTGCCGTAGATGTAGTCACCGTTTTCGGAGCGGTCGCCGTTGGAGGCGGCCCAGCGGACGGTTTCGACGAGCCGCGGCCGCTCGTCGCGGACGAGCTGGTCCAGTTCGGCCTTGAGGGTCTCGAAGCCCCGCCGGGTCATGTAGTTGCGCGTGCCCGGCGGCAGGCTCGGAGCGCCCGGCGGCGCGTCGTCGTCGTCCTGGTCGCTTTCCGTGACGAAGGCTTTGTTCACCCTTCAAAACTCCAAAATCCGCAAGCCTGCAATGGTAGCGCAGCCCGGCGCCGCCGCAAGCGCCCCGCCGGGGCTCAAGCGGCGATGCGGCACCGGATGATCCGCCAGACCTTGGCTGCCAGGCCGCCAAAGGCGCGCTGCCGGAGATCCCGCCGCAGCGACCAGTAAAGGCCACGGGCCATACCCTGCACGAGCGCGGCGCGCAGGGGCGAGGGTTTGTCCCGCAGCAGTTCGGCAACGAAAGGAGACGCAAACAGCGCACGCACCTTGTTGGGGCTGAAGCCGTCGATGAGTCCGGAGACGCCATCCTGCAGGGCTCCGAGGCATTCTGCGCCCTGCGACTCCGCACGGAGCCGGCGGTATTCGTCCAGAACGATGGCCCAGGAGCAGACCCGGAACATCACCATCAGGCGGAAAAGGCCGGGCTGGTCCGGCAGCGGGCCCGCGCCGCCCGCGGGCGGGCGGAAAGCGTCAAGGGGATAGCTGCGGTAGATGTTCTCGTAGATGGCGCGCAGGAAGGTGATGTCCACGTCTTCGCGCATGGCGTTCGAGAACTGCCCGGCACCGGCGCCGCGCTCGCCGTCGTGGGCGCGGATGAGGTAGGTCACCGCCTCGACGGGGGCGCCGCGCCCGGCGTGGGCCAGGCGGAGGGCGAAATCCTCGTCCTCGACGCGCCGCAGGTCTTCCCGCAGGCCACCGAGGGACAGGTAGAGATCGCGGCGGATCATCACCGACGGCAGGTAGGGTATCCAGCGCCCCGCGAAGAGGCTGGCCTCCAGCGCCGCGGAGGGCGGCAGCCGCACGGCGCCCGGCAGCACCTGCCGGTACTCGCCGCACCCGTCGCGGATGAGATGGGCCACGCCGGTGTAGACGAAATCGGCCCCGGGCGCCTCGGCAAGCCCGCGGGTGAACACCCCCACGGCGTCCGGGACGACCTCGTCGTCGTCATCGCAGATCCACACCCAGTCACCGGTGGCGATCGCCACCGCGCGGTTGATGGCGCTCGACTTGCCCCCGTTGGCGCGACACTCGAAGCGGACCCGGGGCCCGAAGCCGGCCAGCACCTCGGCCGTCCGGTCGGAGGAGCCGTCATCGATCACCACGACCTCGTGGACCGGCGGGTCGAGGGCGAGGATGGAATCGAGGGCTTTCCCGAGCAGCTCCGCCCGGTTGAAGGTGGACATCACGACGGACACCCTGGGAATGCCCGGCAGCGTGGCGCTCACCTCCATCATGCCCCCCTGCCCGCGGCGAAGCGCTCGCGGATACGGTCGAAGATGGCCGCCGCATCGGCCGACAACGGGTGCCGCAACAGCCTGACCAGCGCCAGCCAGATGCCGATCAGCAGCGGCGCCTCGATGGAGAGCCGGAGGATATCCACGGAGATGACGCCGGCGAGGAAATGCCGCGCCAGCCACGCGAACACGCCGAACAGGGCGGCAACGGCGAAGGCGCTCAGCGAGGCCTTGTAGATCGCCGAGAAACCGATGCCGTAGAGACGTCTTACGAAATACAGCATCAGGCCCGCCTCGACCACGACCTCGACGGCGACGTTGCCGAGCAGGAACACGCTGAGCGTCTCGTACATCAGGCTGAAGACGACCAGCAGCTTCATGGGCAGCACCCAGAACTGGATGAGCACGAGCTCCCGCATCTTGCCGTCCGCCGCGAGCAGGGTGCCGATCAGCGCCAGCAGGGGGAAGGCCGGCAGGAACAGGGCGGGGACGAGACGCCCCACCTCTGCGGACAGCCCCCATTTCGGGCCGTTGAGCAGGAGGATCAGCACGTCGCCCTCGACGACCAGGAACACGAGCACCGACAGGGCGAGCCCCATGACCCGCTGATTGACGCCGAGGAACATGGACTTGATGTCGGCGTTCGAACGGAAGCCCTGGGCAAAGTAGGAGAACGAGAACGAGTACACCCCCGGCATCACGCTGCGCCAGAAGAGGTTCATCACCGACAGGGCCTTCGACTGATAGGCCACCATCGCCATGCCCTGGGTCTTGGCGAGGACGATCTCGTTAAGGTAGGAGCGGACATCCCGCAGGATGTTGGTCGAACTGCTCAGCGCGCCGAAGGACAGCAGCTCGCGCACCACCGAGCGGTCCATGCGCATCCGGTGGGACTCTCGCCGACGCAGGACCAGCGCCAGCCCGACGACGTTCGACAGCAGGGCCGCATAGACCATGCTCATGTACCCGGCGCCCCACCAGGCGAACACGATGACGCCGCCGTTCTGGGCCAGGTTCATGAAGAAACTGACGGACACCACCTGGTCGAACCGCAGCTCCCGCCGCAGCAGCGCGAGCGTCACCGACACGCGCGGCACCAGCAGCAGATTGAACGCCAGGCCGAGCAGGGTCGGGATCAGGCGCGGCTCGTTGTAGAACAGGGAGATGGGATAGGCGCCGAGGGCGATCACCAGCCCGATCAGGGTGGCAATGCCCTGGGTCACAAAGAGGGCGGTCTCGATGCGCCGCTGGTCGCACTCCTTGGTCTGCACCAGATAGTTGGAGACGCCGAAATCCCGCAGCAGCGTTGCCATCCCTACGAACACCGCGGCCGTCGAAAACACGCCGATCTCGTCCGGTGCGACCAGACGCCCCACCACCGCGACCGAGATGATCGCCAGGATGGACGACGCATAGGAATCAAAGGATGCCCAGGCAATCTGCTTCACTGAAGGTCTCCCGTTGGTGGGGTGAGCCTCTTGACGATCTTGCAGAGGGTTCTGGCGCACCAGGCGCTCAGGCGCGGGTTAAGGAACAGCAGCGCGCCCAGCAGGCCGGGCTGCAGTTCCTGGCGGAAACCGGTGCGTCCCCGCAGGGCCGACAGGATGCCCTCCCGCACGGCCTTTCCCCGCTCGGGATCGGCGCGCCACTGATAGGCATTCATGAAACCGTCGGCGAGCATTCTCAGCTTGCACCAACGCCAGCGGCCGGCGGGCAGATAACGGCCCCAGAAATACAGGCTGTTGCGCTTCATGTAGAAATAGTAATGGGGCGGCGCGTCCTTGCTCGACTTGCCCGTGTGGGCGATCAGGAAGCCGGGGACCACGACGTTCCGGTAGCCCGCCCGGATGGCGCGCACCGACAGGTCGTCATCCTCGAAATACATGAAAAGGGATTCGTCGAACAGCCCGACCTTGCGGATGAAATCGACACGCGCCGCCACCGCCGCCCCCACGACCCGGGGGGAATCGATGAGGCCGTCCACCTGCCGGCGGGCCGCCATGGCCTGGTCGTAGAAGATGATCTCGGCGCGGCTCCAGTCGTAATCCGAGCCCTGGAATTGCACGTTCTCCGGATGTTCCTTGTTGAGGATCATCGGCGAGACGAGGCCCACGTCCGGCCGGGCCAGGGCCGCCTCCAGGGCCGCCATGCCACTGACGATCAGCGCATCGTTATTGACGAAGATGATCGCATCGCCCTCGTCGCAGCGTTCGAGGATGAGGCGGGCCCCGAAATTCATCCCGGCGGCAAAGCCCAGGTTGCGTGGCGCAACGGCGAGCGGCACCTCGGGAAGCTCCCGCCGGAGGCAGGCTGGCGAGCCGTCGGTGGACGCGTTGTCGACGATCAGGATGTGCTCCGCCGCGACGCCGTTATCGAACAGGGATTTCACGCACAGGATCGTCGAGGCCCAATCGTTCCAGTTCAGGACTACGCAGTGGATCTTCATCGGATGGATCGAAAGAGGATGAACGAATGGGGCTTGAACAGGTTTGCCCACCAGGGAGACGGCGCTCCGCCTGCCGCTCAGCGGGCGAGGCAGGCGTCGAGGAAGCGCGCCGCGGTCGCCTCGACGGAGAAGGTGTCCTGCACGCGCCGCAGGAGGTTGCCGGCCCGCCGGGACGCCTCCTCGCGGTCGTCGAGCACCGCTTCGAGGGCTTCGGCCAGCGCCGCCGGATTGCCGACCTCGTAGAGCCAGCCGTACTCCGGCGAGTTCACGATCTCGGGGATGCCGCCGATGCGGCTCGCCACAACCGGCAAGCGGCAGGCCCCCGCCTCGATCACGACGAGACCGAAGGGTTCGTCGAGGGCCGAGTGGGCCATGCAGATCGCCTGGCGCATCAGGTCGGCCACCTGGCGCTGGGGAATGCTCTCGAGGAAGATCACCCGCTCGGCGACGCCAAGCTCGACGGCAAGCTTGCGCAGGCCCGGCTGCCAAGCGCCATCGTCGGCGCCCCCGGCCAGCACCACCTTGAGCTCGGGGAAACGCCCGGCAATCCGCGCGAAGGCCTCGATCAGCACGTTCTGGGCCTTGCGGGGCACGTAGTTGCCGATGTTGAGGATGAACGGTGTACCGGCCGGCACGCCGCTGTCACCCGATTCGGCCTGGAAGTGGGCACAGTCGATCCCGTTATGCACCACGCGGACCGGCGTCTGGCCGAACAGCCCGAGGGCCTTGATGCGCTCCGCCAGCGCTGCCGAGCAGGCGGTGATGGCGTCGGTCTGGCTGGCGATCACCCGCCATGCCGGATTGGCCAGGTCGATCTCCTTGACGTCGGAGCCGTGGAAGGACAGCACGATGCGCCCCTGCCACAGGCCCGCGCGCTTGAGGAGCGCCAGCGGGTACACGTTGAGCCGCGGAAAATGGAAATTGACGACCTGGATGTCGTAGGTGCGGAGCTGGCGCAGCATGGTCGGCAGGCGGCGCACCGCAGTCAGCAGATAGCGCGGCGACAGCGGCTGCGGGCCCGAAGGTGCGGGGAAGTTGACGTGCAGGAACTTGCGCCCGCCCGCATCGACCTTCTCGCCCTCGAAGCTCCAGTCCTGGATCCCGATCAGGGAGCGGCCGGGCATCGTGCGCTCGACCTCCCGCCACAGGCGATCGACGACCACGTCGACGCCGCCGATCATGTCGAACTCCCAGGGCAGGAAGAACAGCATGCGGCCCTTCACAGACTCCGCGACCTTGCCAGTCATGACGCGCTCGCGTCGCCGGTCAGGCCGTAGCGGGAGCCGTTGCGGTTGGCGCTGTCCATCATCAGCGCGTCCGCGTAGAACTTGGTCGCCCAGTTGGGGTATTGCCACGGATGGTAGCCACCGTTGATCGGGTGGGAGCCCTTGATGCCGCCGATCGTGGCCTCTTCCTTGCCCGCCAGCAGCTGGGTCTTCTTGACGAAACCGAGGATCCGCGTGGTGGCGTCGCGATAACGGGCGTCACCCGTGATCTGGAACAGCCGGCCCCAGTTGATGCCGAGCTGGCAGTCGCCGGTGAGGCAGGACCACTTGACGGTGGGCTGCCAGTTGGCATCGAAACGGCCGGGCAGGCGGCCGTCGGCCGGCAGGGCTGCGATCATCGCGTCGCCGATCTTGCGGGCGGCCACCAGGAAGTCGTCGCGGCCGGCGTAGTCGCCGATCTCGAGCAGGCCCCGCATGGCGTAGGCGATGGTGTGGGTGAAGGGCTGGGCGTTGTCCTGCAGGCAGTTGGTTTCGAGCCAGCCGTTGGCGCGGGCCTGGGTCAGGGCCCATTCGCAGTTGCGCACCGCGGCGTCGAGGAAACGCTGCTCGCCGGTGATCTGGTGGGTGCGCGCCAGGCTCCAGGCCGAGCGGGTGTTGTAGGTGTTGACGTCCTTGCCGGTCATCGGCGAGCCGAACTTACGCCAGCAGCCGTCGTCGTCCATGATGTCGCACAGCCAGGTGGAGGCGCGCACGGCGGCCTCGCGGTAACGCTCGTCGCGCTCCTCCTCGAAGGCACGGACCCAGCCGAAGATCACCTGCCCGGTGTTGAAGACCGTCGGCTTGTCGGAGTCGCCCAGGGCGCCGGCCAGCACGCCGCCACCGGGCAGCTGGATGTCGATCTCCCAGTCGGCCATGCGGCGGGCGCGGGCGCGGCAGTCCTGGTCACCGGTGATGGCCGCGTAACGATACAGGGTCGGGATGATGTAGCCGGTGGTCTCCGGGTAGGACGGCGCCCAGCGCCGCGAACGTACCAGCCAGGTCTGGGCCACGCCGCCATTGCCGGTGACGTCCTGGGCGCGCTTGAGCCAGTCGATGGCCGCGTCGAGGTGGACGCGGTTGTCGGCCGGCTGGGTCAGGCCGATGCCGAGGGAGTCCTTGAGGACGAGGCGCTTCTCGCGGAGGGTTGCACTGATGCTCATGGGAAGTTCCAGATTTCGAGGATTGATACGTTGAATTCGTTGGGGTCAGGCCGCCGCGGCCGCCTTCGGGACATCGAAGAAATGCCCGCCGGCCTCGACGAGGCGCCGCGACTCGCGGCTGTGATCCTGGGCCCGGATCCAGCGCAGGCGGGTGTTGCCGATCCTGCCGCCGTGCAGCACGCCGCTGCGGGTGAGGTGTTCGATGAGCCGCGCCTCGCGACGCAGGCGGTTGGCCTCCGGCGACAGCACCCGCACCGGGCAGACGCGGCTGCGCCCCTCCCGGTCGATCACCACGCCGTCGACCAGGGCCGGCTCGTAGAGCGCGCAGGGCAGCGTCGCCTCGAGCTGGTCCTCGACGAAGTGCGTGTAGGTGAAGGTGTCGAAGGGCGCGTCGAAACCGAGGAGCAGCGCATTGCGCTCCAGCAGCCGGGCAAACGGCGAGGCAGCCCCGAAGGGCCGGTCGGTGTGCTCGTGGCCGTCGATGAAGGCGTCCGCATCCGCGCCCCAGGCCAGCAGCGGGTGGGTCGGGCTGAGGCTGCGCCGCACGTTCTCGCTGCGCCGGAAGACCTCGCTGACGAGCCCCATCATCGACGGGCTGCGCAGCACGTTCATGGGCTTGCCACGGGCCAGCCACTGGCTCGAACTCATGTTGTGGTAGGGCATCGAGGTCATGACCAGCAGGCCCTCCTCCCCCACTGCCCGCTTGAGCGCCCGCACCAGATCGGCCGGCTTGCCCTTGAAGCCGTTGTGGGCGAGCCAGGACGAGTGGACCATCAGGGTATCGCCGGGCGTCACGCCGATCCGCCGCAGCCGGGCGATCAGCTCGTCGGGCCCGTAGGCCCACACCGTGCGGGCCGCGATGTCCTTTGCCCATTGCTTGAGTGCGGCAGGCTTCAACGTTTTTCCTTTCCGGGCTGCCCATCGACGACTTCGTCGAGGAGCCGCGCGAGACGCTGGGTGATCGCCTTGCGGTCGAACTGGGCGAGGTAGGCGTCGTCGGAATCGACCTTCTCGGGCACCGGGCGGACCAGCCACTCGCGCAGCATCGCCTCGCAGGCCTCGGCCGATTCGGCGGGCACCGCGCGGCCCAGGCGGGCGCGCTCGATGATCTGCTGGGTCGCACCCGGGTCGCACAGCGCGAAGATCGGGCGGCGGACCGAGACGTACTCGAACAGCTTGCCCGGAATCACCCCGTCGGAGGTTTCGCCGGTATCGACGATCAGCAGCAGGTAATCGCAGTTGACCTGTGCGTCCATGGCCTCGGCGTAGGCGACATCACCCGCAAAATCATAGAGATGCGCGATGCCGTATTCCTTGAGGATTTCGTCGTAGCGTCTGCGGATCGCCGGCTCCAGCCCGCCGAGGATGCGCACCCGCACCTTGCCGGCCAGCGCGGGATCGGTGCGGTGGATCCGCCCGAGGGCTTCGGCGAAGGCGTACCCGCGCCGGTTCTTGAACAGGCGGCCGGTGTACACGAACTCGATGGTATCGCCGGAGAAGGGCCGCGTACGCGCCCTTTCGCCGTAAAGTTCGGTGTCGTAGCCGTTGGTGAGGGTTTCCCAGCGGGCCTTGATGTCCGGATGGAGGCGCTGCATGTAGGCCGTTTTCTGCTCGGAGACAGTGACAACCACGTCGGCCTCCTTGAGCAGGCGGCGCTCCATGCGCAGTTCGCGCTGCTTGCGCCACTCGGGCAGCCACTCCCGCAGCACGTCGCCGTACCACAGGTCGCGGTAGTCGGCGATCCAGGGCAGGCCGGTCTCGCGCTTGAGGGCGTGGCCGATGAACATGCTCGAGAACGGCGGCAGCGTGGTGTAGACGGCGTCGATGTGGCGCTCGGCACACAGGCGCCGGGCCACCTTCAGGGCGTCGCTCGCCCACGGACGGAAATCGTCGGGCACGTCGACCAGGTTGCGCAGCACCCAGCGCGTGGTGGCATGGGCCCGGTCGAGCAGGCCGCCGCCGCCCGTCGCCGCGGCAGGGGCGGCCCGGGTGGCCACCGCCACGCCGCCCGTCGCCGCACCGGCGGCAACGGCGGCCGGCGGCGCAGGCTTGCGTCCGAGGAGGCGCTTGACGCCGTTGGCGATGTTCTCCTCGCTGGTACGCAGCGGCACGCGCACGACCTCCACCCCGTCGGCGATCTCGGCCATCAGGGACGGGTCGTAGTTGCCCTCGTTGCCGGAGGGCTGCAGCGTGATCACGATGGAGCGCCAGCCATGCTGGCGGAGCTGCTCGACAAACTTTACCGTGCGGATTCGACCGATGGTCTTGAGAGGCGGAAATTCGCCCGCGATCACCAGCAAGGTGCGCGGTTCAGACATTTTTTTCTCCTGTTCGCAGCAAGTTGCTGCACAGATCCTGGAAGATGCCCACGCGGGTCTCCCAGCTGTTGGCTTGTGCGTGCCGGAGGGCGCCGGCCTCGAGCCGGGCGCGCAGGGCGTCGTCGCCAAGGATGCGGCTGATCGCCCCGGCGATCTCGTCGACATCCTCACCGTTCACCTGCAGGCCGCTCTCGCCGTCCTTCACCGCCTCGACGGCGCCGCCCGCCCGCCCGCCGACAACCGCCCGGCCGCAGGCGTTGGCCTCGAGGAAGACCAGGCCGAAGCCCTCGGTGTCGCCGTCGGGCATGGTCCGGTTGGGCATCACGAACAGGCTGGCACTGCGATAGGCGGCCAGCAGATCGGCGTCATCGAGGGCGCCGGCGAGGGTGATCGAGGCCGCCGCCGGCGAGGCGTCGGCCATCGCCTGCAACTCCGCCCGCTGGGGCCCGTCGCCGATGATCAGCAGGTGGGCGTCGGGATGGGCCCGCTGGACCTGGGCCCAGCCGGCGATGGTCTTGTCGAAACCCTTGCGCGGCACCAGCCGCCCGACCGCGACCACCAGCCGCTTGCCCGCCAGCCCGAGGCGCGCCCGCAACCCGGCATCATCGGGCCCCGGCGAGAAGCGCCGGGTGTCGACCCCGTTCTCGATGAGGCAGATCCGCTCGGGTCGCACCCCCATCTGCTCGATGAGGGCCTGCCGCGTGAAGCGGCTGACCGCGACCACCGCGTCCGCCCCCCGCAGGTGCTCACCGCGGCGACGCCCGAAGGAGCCCGCGCCCATGCGCTGGGTGATCTCCTCGCCGTGCACGTAGAGCACCATCCGGGTGCCGAAGAAACGCCGGCAGAACTCGCCCAGCCAGGCGGTGGACACCAGCTCGCCGATGCAGATCACGCCGATCCCGTGCTGGCGGATGAGGCGATGGACGGTGGTGACGATCCTGAAGCGGAGCGGGATGTCGATCGTCAGGAAACGCCACGCCGACACCAGCTTGTTGGCCGGAGGCGGCGCCATCTCGGGCCGCAGCAGGTCGAGCCGGTGGACCGGGAAGCCACAGCGCTCGTCGTGCTCGCGCCAGCCGGCGATCTCGGCGCCGTCGTGGTAATAGCGCCGGGTTGCCAGCGCGACCATCTTGCCCGGCGGCGCGAAGCGGCACAGGTTGGCATACACCGTCGCCGACCCGCCCTGGATGGGGGTGAAGATGCTGGCGACCATCAGGCATGCGTTGCCCTCCGCCGCCCCGTTCTTTGCGACCGTGCTCATTGGCTGGCTCCCGAGGTACGGCGGAGATCCGCCAGCAGGCCGTCGAGACGCTCGGCGGCGAAGGCTTCGGTCTTGCCCTGGGCCGACTCCAGATCTTCCGGACTGTACATGGTCAGGATGATCGCCGCCGAGTCGTCGCCACGCCCGCGCAGGCGGGAGATGGCCTCATGGAGCTTGGCGAGCGCATCGCTGGTGGTGGTGGTGTCGTTGACCCAATACACCTCATAGACCGCCGCGTGGCGACCGCCCTTGACGTAGCCCTCCAGGCGCACATCCGGCACCGAGCCGCTGTCGCGCCTGACCTTGCGGGAGGTGGACCAGCTCCAGTCGTGGGTGGGCTCCACCTTGTTGCCCACGTTGACCAGTTCGGCGCCCTGCACCTGATTGCGGAAGTAGGCGACGAAGACGTCCACGGTGTCGCCGCCCTTGGTCTTGTAGCGTGCCTGATGCACGGCCCGCGCGCCGGGGAAGCTCGGGCGGATGCCTTCGGCCGACGAGTCGTCGCGCTCCAGGTCGGCCAGGGAGTCGAAGCGCAGGCGGGGCTCATCGGTGCTGGTCGAGCGCGCGGCGAATGCCTGCCCCGCCTCCACGACCCCCGGCGGAATGGCCGCCGCCAGCACGGTGGCGGCCAGCGCCACCGCCAGCGAGCTGCCGCCGGCCGGCGCCACGCCGCCCGGAGCGGCCGGCAGCGGGTCGCGCCAACGGGTTCCCACCGCAAAGCCGACGAACACGGCGATCCCGAAGATGATCCAGCCAAGGGCCAGGTGGCTCACGCCCAGGCCCCACTCGTTGTTGGTCCAGTGGGCCACCATCACGATCACGTAGGCACGCAGCCAGTTGGCCAGCAGGGGCATGACCACGGACCACACCATGAACAGCACCCGCTTGGAGGTGCGCGTGTAGGTGAGGTAGGCGTACACGGCCCCGATGAAGATCGAGCTCAGCAGATAGCGGATGCCGCCACAGGCCTCGATCACCGACCAGCGGCCGCTGGGAATGACGAAATTGCGGCCCTCCTGGAACACCGGCACACCGGAGTAGCGCAGCGCGACGACCGTGGCGTCCGCCGTCCAGTTCATCAGGACAGGCAACGCCTCCTGGCCGAACGGGACGGCAAACAGCAGGAAGCTGAGGGGGCCGACCGACGCCCGGGCCATCTGGTCACCACCAACCGCCCAGACGGTGGCGGCGATCAGGAATACCAGCGCAAACTGCACCACCGCGGCAACGGAGGCCAGCTCGCCGGCCATCGCCACCACCGACAACAGCACCAGCGCCGTGAAGCCCTTCCAGGACGGGCGGCAGACGGAGGCCGCCAGGTGCTGTCGCTTGGTCCACAGGAGATAGGCGACCACCAGCAGCACGATGTAGCCGTGGGCATGGCTCGGCAGGGTCTCCCACGCCACCAGCACCATCTCGACGTAGGGGCGGAAGACGAACAGCAGGGCTGCCCACGCCGCCACGATCAGGGCCCAGGCGAGCATCGGGCTCACGTGGCGCGAGCCGGTCTCCGCCCCATGGGCTTGCATGCCGGGCAGCACGGATTTCAGCTGGGGATCCAGGGATTTCATCGATTCCATTTCCGGTTATCAGGAGGTCGCCAGCGGGCCCCCGCTCTTCAGGCCGGGAGCGTCGCCGGGCGCCGCGGCCTTTTGTTCGCCGAGGATGCCCTTGGCCCATTTCTCGGTGACGACGAGAATGATCATGAGGTAGTAGGGCATGTCCCAGAACGCCAGGTTGAGGAAGGCGCCCCCCACGGCAAAGCCGATCACGCTGACCTTCATCATCGCGCCGAGCTCCGTGACCCAGACCAGGTCGGGATGCCCGCGCCCCAGCTTCATCAGGCGCCCGGCGGTCCGGTAGGTCAGGATCCAGAAGGTCAGGAACAGGGCGAGCCCGATGTAGCCGTGCTGGCCCAGCACCTGGAAGTAGATGCTGTGGGCCACCAGCACCTCGTTCGCGTTGGGCGCGAACATGTGATAGACGAAGGGCGTGTCGGTTGCGAAGCCGGCACCGACGATGCGGCTGTTGGCGATGTTGATCGCCATGCCCCAGGCGTTCAGGCGCCCCATCGCCGAAGCGTCGGAATCGTAGGTCTTGATGGTGCCCATCCGCTCACCCCACTCGGAGGGCATGAACATGATCAGCGCCGGGGCGAGCAGCAGCAGCACGATGCCGATGGTGAGCTTGGACTTGCTGCGCCACCACAGCACGACGGCCATCGACGACATCGCCAGCATCGCGCCCCGGGAATGGCTGCCGAGCACCGACGCCGCGCACAGGCCGATGCTGACGAACAGGAAGCGCTTGATCCATTTAGGGCTCAGGCGCGACATCATCGGCAACTTCACCAGCTCCTCGGCCCGCAGGATCAGGTAGTAGAGCAGCGGGATCGACACCACCAGCGCGATTGCCAGCTCGTTGTTGTCGGCGATCACGCTGTCGGGCGGGCCCCACACCCGGTAGGCGCCCCCGGTCATCAGGGTGAAGGCGCCCCCCTTGATGCCGAAGAAGGCCACCGACAGCACGGTGACCGCAATGAAGGCGAGGATTTCCTCGCGGGTGCGGATCACGCACCCGACGAGCAGGGTCACGCCCAGCACCTTCAGCACGTTGACGTAGCTGGTGGCGCTCTCGGGCACGTGGAAGGCGGCCAGGGTGGTGATTCCCATCCAGGCCAGGAAGCACACGAGAACCTTCACCGGCCCGCTCGAGGGCCAGCGCACCAGCTTCGGGTGGGCCATCATGCTGATGACCAGCAGCCCGACGGAGATCATCGCGAAGGGAAGGTTGTAGGCAAACCCCCAGCCAAGGCGGTGGGGGTTCATCAGGCCGATCCACGTCCACAGCAGGGCCGCTATGAAGGGATACCGCAAAGCCTTGATCCCACCGTAACAGAACAGGAGGGTTACCAGTAGATCACGCACTCACATCGCCCCACACAATCATCAGCTCCGCCAAAGGATGGACTCAAAAGGATCAGGCCGCGACGCGACTGGTCACATACCGGAATTTTCCGGACGCCTCCGCCGGCACCGTGTCGACGACCTTCACGTCGATCGTCACCGACGCCCCCAGCCTCCGCTTGAGGCCCTCCTGGATGCGTCCGACATCGGCTGCCTCGAAGAGCGGCCCCGGCACGACGAACACCGTGGTGAGCGCGGTCGTCTCCTGGACGATCTTGAAGGACGCCACCCCCGGAATATCCCGAAGAACATAAATCAGCGCAAGGCCATGCATCACGGTGCCATCCGCGGCGATGACGAAATCGGTGCTGCGACCCTGGATCTCGCTGAGAACCGGCAGACCGCGGCCGCAGGGGCAAGGATCTTCACTCAGGACACCGACATCACCCGTGCGATAACGCACGAACGGATAGTCGCGGGTCGCGAGATGCGTCACGACGATCTCGCCGGACACGCCCGGCGGCTGGACCCGCCCTTCCCCGTCGATGATCTCGACGATGATGTCCTCGGCGGTGATGTGCATCGAGCCCGACGGACAGGCATGGGCAATGAAGCCGGCGTCGCGCCCGCCGTAGCCGTTGGCCACCGGGCAGGCGAAGAGCCGGCTGATGATCTCGCGCTGGTGGTCGTAGAGACGCTCGGAGGTCACGAAGACCACCTTCACGCCGAGGTCGTCGAGGCGAATGCCTTTTTTCTCGGCGTAGCCGGCGATGTGGCTGATCGCCGACGGGTAGCCGAACACCATGCGCGGGCGCGCCTCCCGGATGCGCGCGATGAAGCCCTCGACCTTGGCGTCGGACATCTCGAAGGCCGGCAGCAGCTCGGTGCGCATCAGCCGGTCACGGATCAGGCGGACCTTGTCCTGGGTGCCGAGCTCGATCGGCGAGCCCCACACCACGATCTCGGGGTCGCCGATGTCCACGTCCCACCAGCGGGTGGCGCGCCATTTGGCCGCCACGTCGTGGGTGACGCGCTCGGTGCCGATGAAGAAGATCAGCGGCTCGCCGCTGGAGCCGCCGGTGTTGAACCGGGCCAGCCCGCGGGCGTCGGCGGCGCGCAGGGCGTCGCTGTTCTGCTTGATCACCGACTTGGTGAGGAAGGGCAGCGCCTGCAGGTCGGCCGTGCCGCGCACCTGGCGCGGATCGAAGCCGGTGCGCGCGAAGAGTTCGCGGTAGTACGGCACGTGGGTGCCGATGTCGCCCAGGAAGCCCCTCAGCCGCTCCGTCTGCTGTTCGATGATGCGTTCCCGGGGCCACCACTGGGACGCTTCCATCCGGTCGCGCACGGCGACGGTGTCGTGCTTCTTGAGGCGCTCCTGGAGCGGAAAGACGACGTTCGAGACGAATCGGGTATACAGATCGGACATTTTTCTGGTTCCTACTTGCGACGCCGCGCCGCGGCGCTGGCATCGGCGTACGCGGCGAGCAGTTCGTTCCTGACGGCCGACCAGGCGTAGCGGCGCACGTCGGCCTGCCCTGCCTGGCTCAGCCGGGCTGCCAGCCCGGGATCATTGAGACAGCGCAAGGCCGCCTCGGCCATCGCCTGCGGATCGTCGGGCGGCACCATCAGCGCGGTGACGTCATGCTCGACGATGTACGGAATGCCGCCCACGTCGGTGGTCACGGTCGGCACGCCGCTGGCCAGGGCCTCGAGCACCGAGTTGGGCATGTTGTCCACCCGGCTCGGGTTGAGGGTGAGGTCGGCGTCGCGGTACAGCGCCGCCATCTGGTCGCGGTCGAGGCGCCCGGTGAAGCGCACCTTGTCGGCCACGCCCAGCTCCCGGGCGAGGGCCTGGAGCTCGCCGGCCTGGGGGCCGGTGCCGGCCACCGACAGCACCGCCTCGGGCCGTGCCGCGGCGATGCGGGCGAAGGCGCGCAGCGCGGTATCGATGCCGTAGATGGTTTCGAGGTTGCGGGCCACCACGATGTGGGCGGCCGGCCGACGGCCCGGGTCGGACGGACGGAAGCGCGACAGGTCGATGATGTTGGAGACGATCCGCCCTTCCATGCCGAAACGCCCGAAGACGTCCTTCAGAAAGCCCGAGGGGAGGACCAGCATTGCCGCGCGGCCCATCGTCGCCCGCACGCGATCGGCGGAGCGCCGCAGGAAGGGTTCGGCCTCGCCCCCGCGGTAATTGACGACCACCGGCGTGCCGCGCAGGCTGCCGATCCAGATCGCCGGCGCCGCGAAGAGGTGCCACGACCAGCCCGAGTTGGCCATCACGTGCATCAGGTTGGCGCGTCCCGCGGCCCGCCACAGGTGTGCCACGTAGGGCGCCAGCCGGAACAGCGCCCGCACGCCCTTGAGCTTCTCGGCCCAGGCCGGACGGTACGGCGCATTGACCTGCACGACCTCCACCTGGGCGCCCTCCTGGCGCAGCAGCTCGCCGAGCTGGCGCGTCTGGTTGGCCATGCCGCCGGCGGGGGGCGGCAAGGGGCCCACGAGGACGATGCGGAGGTCGGAGAATTTCATGCCGCCGCCTTCAGCGCCAGCCGCGCATAGACGGCCTTGTAGTTGGCGACGCTGTTCTTCCAGTTGCGGACGTCCTCGACGAAATGGCGGCCGGCGGTACGCATCGCGGGCCAGCGGTCGCGGTGGGCGAGCATGTCCTGGAGGGTGGCGACCAGCGCCGGAACCTGCCCGGCAGCGAACAGCCGCCCGGTCTCGCCGTCGCGGATCAGCTCCCGGTGGCCGCCCACGTCCGACGCGACGAAGATCCGGCCCTGGGCCATGGCTTCCAGGGGCTTCAGCGGGGTGACCAGCTCGGTGAGGCGCATCGAGTGGCGCGGGTAGGCCAGCAGGTCGATGAGGTCGTAGTAGCGGCTCACCTCGGCGTGGGGCACGCGGCCGGTGAACACCACCTTGCCGGCGATGCCCAGCCGCTCGGCCTGGGCCTTGAGATTGGCGTCCTGGGGGCCGCCGCCGACCAGCAGCACGCGCAGGTCGGGCTGGCTGGCGTGCATCGCGGCAAACGCGTCGAGGAGCAGGTCAAGGCCCTCGTAGGCATAGAACGAGCCGACGAAACCCAGCACGGTGCGGCCGGCCAGGCCCAGCCGGGCCTTGAGGGCGTCATCCGGCGCGCCGGAGAGCTGGAACCCCTCGACATCGACAGCGTTCGGGATGACGGTGACTTTCGATTCGGCGATGCCGCGGGCAAGGATGTCGCGGCGCAGCCCCTCGCAGATCGTGAACACGTGGTCGACGCGCTTGATCGCCCAGGTCTCGAGGGCGCGGGTGGCGCGGTAGCGCAGGCTGCCCTCGGAGGTGGTGCCGTGATCGACCGCGGCGTCCTCCCAGAAGGCGCGGATCTCATACACCACCGGAATCCCCAGCTTGCGACCGACGCGGATCGCCGGAATGGCGTTGAGCACCGGCGAGTGGGCGTGGATCACGTCGGGCCGCAGCTCGCGGGCCAGCTGCAGCAGGCGGGCTTCGGTAGCGCGGATCAGGCGCCACTCGTTGAGCCCGGCCGGGCCGGGCGGCGGCACCTCGGAGCGGTGGAAGCGCAGCCCGTCCACGTCCTCGACGGGCGCTCCGGTCTTGCCCTGCTTGGGCGAGGTGAGATGGAAGGTCTCCCAGCCGAGGGCGCGCTGTTCGCGCAGGATCGCCGCGGTACGGAAGGTGTAGCCGCTATGCAGCGGGATCGAGTGGTCGAGAACGTGAAGGATGCGCATTTACTGGCTCATTGCCACGCCGGCGGGCACGCTGGCCTGGCGCTGGCTGTTTCGCAGGAAGGCTTCGAACATCATGGTGGTCCACAGCGGCGCGCTGTAATCGCGGGCGCCGGACTGGTGGGCGTCAACCAGGTGCTCGAGGTAGTCGCGGTTGAAAATGCCGGTTTCGGCGAGGGTGGAGCCGAGGATGGCGTCACGCACGCGCTGCTTGAGCGGGCCGCGGAACCAGCGGGACAGCGGCACCGCGAAGCCCATCTTGGGGCGGTACAGCACGTCGCGCGGGAGGTAGGGCTCCATCGACTTCTTGAAGAGATACTTGCCCTCCTGGCCCTTGATCTTGAGGTCGGAGGGCAGCGTGGCGAGCCACTCGACCAGCTTGTGGTCCATCAGCGGTTCGCGCACCTCGAGGGAATGGGCCATGCTGGCGCGGTCGACCTTGGTGTTGATGTCGCCGACCAGGTAGGTCTTGGTGTCGAGGTACTGGATCAGCGCCAGGGGGTCGTCAGTCTGGGCGTTGGCGGCGTGGCGGCGGAACACCTCGATGGCGTTGAAACCGGCCAGCTCCGCGCGGAACTTGCTGGAGAACAGGTTGCGCCGCATGTCGTCGCGCAGGATCGACACCGAGTGGAAGTAGGCCTGCACCGAGTCGCGGGCCAGGGCCTGGAAGGTGGTCTTGGCGCGGAACACGCGCGGCGCCCAGTCGGCCTTGGGATACACCCGGCCGAGCAGCCCGAACACCGGCCGGCGGATGCCCGCCGGCATGGCGCTGCGCATCTTCTCTTCCATCAGGTGCATGCGGTAGCGCCGGTAGCCGCCGAAGGTCTCGTCGCCGCCGTCGCCGGACAGCGCCACGGTGACGTGCTTGCGGGCGAGCTGGCAGACCCGGTAGGTGGGGATCGCCGAGCTGTCGGCGTAGGGCTCGTCGTAGAGCGCGGCGAGGGTGTCGATGAGGTCGAAGTCGTCGGACTTGACCGTCTCGACGAAGTGCCGGGTGTGGTAGCGGTCGGCCACCATCTTGGCGAACTCGGATTCATTGAAGGCCGGGTCGTCGAAGGCGATGGAGCAGGTGCTCACCGGGTCGCCGGAGATGCCCGCCATGGTGGCCACCACCGCGCTGGAGTCCACGCCGCCGGACAGGAAGGCGCCCAGGGGGACGTCGGAGATCATGCGCAGGCGCACGGACTCCCGCAGGCGCTCGGTGAGCTCGGCGCAGGCGTCGCCCACCGACATGGGGTTGTCGAGGGAGAAGCGCACGTCCCAGTAGCTGCGGGGCGCGGGGATCGGCTCGCCGCGGCGGATGCACAGGGTCTCGGCCGGCTGCAGCTTGCGCGCGCCCTGGAAGATGGTGCGCGGCTCGGCCACGTAGCCGAGGGCGAAGTATTCTTCGACCGCATGGGGGTCGATGCGCCGGTCAAGGCCCGGGTGCTGCATCAGCACCTTCAGCTCGGAGCCGAACACCAGCGTGCCGTCGTCGAGCAGCGCGTAGTACAGGGGCTTGACGCCCATCCGGTCGCGGGCCATGAAGAAGGTCTGGCGGTTGCGGTCCCACAGGCCGAAGGCGAACATGCCACGAAAGCGCTGCACGCAGGCCTCGCCCCACGACTCCCAGGCATGGACGATCACCTCGGTGTCGCTGCGGGTGTGGAAGACGTGGCCGAGGGCCTCGAGCTCGGGCACGAGCTCCTGGTAGTTGTAGATCTCGCCGTTGAAGACGACCGCCACCGAACCGTCCTCGTTGAACAGCGGCTGCTGGCCGGTGGAGAGATCGATGATCGAGAGTCGGCGATGCCCCAGCGCCACGCCGGGTTCGAGGTAGATGTCGCCCTCGTCCGGGCCGCGATGGAACTGGATGTCGTTGAGCCGCTGCATCAGGCCGCGATCGAAGTCGCGCCTGCCGCGGGTGTCAAAAAGGCCGGCGATACCGCACATGGATGGTCTCTACTTTCAGGGAAGCGCTTTGCGGGATTGAACGGCGGGGTCACGCGGCGCGGAAACACCGCTGACCAGCTCCCGATAGAGGGAGAGATAGGCACCGACCATGGCGTCGAGGCTGAACTCGGCGAGGACACGCGCCCTCCCCGCACGCCCCATCTCGACCGCCGCGTCGGGTGCGTGGAACAGCTGGCGCATCGCCGCCGCGAGCCTGGGGATGTCGCCGGAGGGCGCCAGGAGGCCGGTGCGCCCGGCATCGACGAGCTCGGGGTTGCCCCCCACGTCGGTGGCGATCACGGGCAGCCCCGAGGCCATCGCCTCGAGGAGGGTGTTGGAGATGCCCTCGGCGATGGAGGGCAGGACGAACACGTCGAAGCTGCGCATCACCTCGGGAACATCGCTGCGCTCGCCGGCCAGCCAGACCTTGCCGTCCAGCCCCTCTTCCTGGATGAGGGCGGTGAGTTCGGCATGGAGCGGGCCCCCGCCGACGATCGCCAGGCGGGCCCCGCGCGCGGCCTCGGCGTCCTCGCGCACGAAGGCGGCGAAGGAACGGATGAGGTGGGCGTGGCCCTTGACGGTCTGGAGGCGCCCCACGGAGCCGAACACCCGCAGCGACGGATCGTTGAACGGCGAGCCGGACAGCGGCTGGCGCCCCGCGGCGGGGGAAAACCGGCGGGCATCGACGCCGTTGCAGATGCGCCGTATGCGCCCTGCCCCGATGCCCACCTTGTCCTGGAGGTAAGTCTGGATCTTGCGCGACAGGGCCACGTAGCGGGTCACCAGCCCCGAATAGACCCGGCGGACCAGCTGGTACTTGCGGTTGGTGCCCTCGCGGTCGTTGTGGTCCCAGCCATGCTCGCCGTGGATGCGCACCGGCACGCCCGCCAGCCAGGCCGGCACGAGCATCTCGAGGGCGGCGAGGTTGCGGGTATGCACGATCGCCGGCTTCAGATCGCGGAACATCCGGAACAACACCGGAAAGAGCGTGAAACCATGGCCCGGCGGCTTGTGCAGCGACACGAACTCCACGTCGCTGCGGCGCACACGCTGGGTGAAGCCGGGCGCACAGGTGGTCAGCGCGACGATCATGTGCCGGAAGTGCTCCGCCGGCATGTGGTTGAGCAGATTCACGATCCCGTTCTCGAGGCCTCCGACATCGAAGCTGAAAACCACATGGATCACAAGGGGGCGGGAATCGGTCATGACGCTTTCGGGTGGGGCTGCGCGGCGGTTTCGGGCGCGGCATCCAGCAATTTTTCGAGGGCTGACAAATGGGCCCCCCAACTATAACGGGTGACGACCCGCTTGCGGGCGGCGGCGCCCATGCTGCATCGCAATATTACATCAGCGAGCAAGCCCACGATACGCGATACGAATTCATCCCCACTGTGGGCAATCTCACAGTCCTGCCCCGGCGTGGCCTCGAGACCGGTGGCGGATGCCGAGGAAATCACGACCGGCTGCGCCATGGCCATCGCCTCGAGCACCTTGTTCTGGATTCCGCGGGCGATCCGCAGGGGCGTGACGATCACGTCGGCGTGGGCCAGGTAGGGGCGCACGTCGGGCACCGTGCCGGTCACCACCACGCCCTCGGCGGCCAGCGCCTGGACCGCCGGCGCGGGGTTCATGCCGACGATCCAGAAGCGGGCGTCAGGGACATGCTGCCGCACCTTGGGCAGCAGCTCGCCGGCAAACCACACCACCGCGTCGATGTTCGGCCAGTAGTCCATCGCGCCGGTGAACAGCAGCACGGGCCCGCCCGGCGGGAACGGGTTGTCGAAGCCGTGCTCCGGACTGAAATATTCCGAATCGACGCCGTTCTGCATCACGCCGACCCGCCCCGCCACCTCGGGCGCGGCCTGCCGGAAGAGATTGGCCTCGGCCTCGGTGACGAACAGGCTGGCGTCGCTCGCGGCGGCGGCCCGGCGCTCGAAGTCGAGGAGCTTGCGCCCCTCGCGCCGGTACAGCCAGGACATCGGCCAGCGGTGATCGGGGGCGTACTGGGTCCATTTGGCGGAGTCGAGATCGCAGAAGTCGATCACCCGCCGGGTCAGGCCCGGCACGTCGAGGTACTGGGCCATCGGGCCGGAGAAGGCCACCGCCTGCCGGATGTCGTGGCGGGCCACCACGTCGCGCACCCAGCGCATCAGGCCGGCATCGCGGTAGTAAGGCAGGCTGAGCGCCTCGCCGCCGAGGAGGCCGCGCAGGCTGAGGACGCGCGACAGGCGCGGGTCGAGGCGCACCACGTGGCTCGCCTCGCACCATTCGGCGAGCCGGCCGACGTGGGCTTCGTCGTCCGGATGATCGACGAAGGTGCCGAGGAAGACCCGGTGCCGACGGGCCAGTTCACGCAGGATGTTGAAGGAGCGGACCTTGTCGCCCTTGTTGGGCGGAAAAGGAATGCGATGAACGAGGTAGAGCAGCGGGCTGCGGTCGTCTGCCACCGGCGCTCACCCGAGGTTGCGGACGATGTGCGGCCCGATCGCGTTGGCCACGGCCAGGGGCAGGCGCCGCCACATGGCGATGAAGGCCCGGTACTTGGGGTTGAGCGGGTTGTTCTGGGGCACTTCGTCGCGCTTGTAGAGGCGGTATTCGTAGGACAGGGGCTGCGGCT
Source organism: Zoogloea sp. (assembly GCF_041908905.1). Lineage (GTDB taxonomy): Bacteria > Pseudomonadota > Gammaproteobacteria > Burkholderiales > Rhodocyclaceae > Zoogloea. Next base: position 71,120 of record NZ_JAYREK010000005.1, on the reverse strand, counting down.
CGAAACCCCAGTTCTTCTTGAAGCTGTAGGGGCCGGTGCCGACCTTGCTGCGGCCGTAGTCGAAGATCTTGTAGCCCCGGGCGCAGGCGCGGCGCATCAGCTCCCAGTACTTGAAATCGTTGGCGGCCAGATCCCGCGCGGCCAGGTCGTCGCCGGCGTAGTAAGGCAGGACTTCGTCGCGGAAATAAAAGGTCAGGACGGTGGAGAGGGGCTTGCCCTCGGGCGACAGGACGGTCATCACCTCGCAATCCTGCCCGAAAACCCGCATCAGGGTTTCAAAGAAACGTTTCGGCAGCGCCGGCGTGCCGTGGCGCAGCACGTTGTCGGCATACAGCGCGAAGAAGCGGTCGACGTTGGCGTCGATCTCGCAGACCAGCCCGTTCTTGATGCCCTTGCGCACCATCGCCCGCTGCTTGCGGGGGATCGCCAGCATGTTGGCCTCTTCGTCCGGGAGGATCTCCTTGCGGAAGGTGACGTAGACCTCCTGGCGCGGCCATTCGGGGTGGCGTTCAGCGAGATTGCGGTATTCGAGGTGCTGCACCCCGGCCTTGCGCGACAGGGCGTCGGCGGCCTGGTCGAGGGCCGCCACGGCCTCGGCGTCGGTGCCGGCGATGCCGCCATACACGGCGAAGGGCAGCGAGGTCATGGCATGGCCGAACAGGCGGCTCTTGACCTCGACCAGCGGAAGCACCGCGACAATCTGCCCGTCGCGCTCGGCGAGCAGGTAATGGGTGCGATGGCGGAACACCCCTTCCATGATGCCTCGCCACTCGATGCGGTGGAAGAAGGTCGCGTCCGGGCAGCCGAACACGAAGGCGTTCCAGCGCGCGTCATCACCCGCCTCGTACGGGCGTACTTTTACGTCAGAAACCATGGAAAAACCCGGAGTTAAGTTCGGTTAGCGGAGAGAAACACCTCGTCCATCCGCCCCCACGAGAAATCCTGCAGAAGGCGCTCAAGACGCGCTTCGGTGCGCTCCAGGTTCACGTAGTGGCGGAAGCGGGTCTTGGCGCTCGCCTCCTTGACCACCGGCTGGCCGGGATCGATCTCCCAGGGATGGAAGTAGAAGATCGCCGGACGGCGGTCTTCGGCATTGACCTGGCGTATGCCCCAGGCGGAGACCGGGTAAGGCAGCAGGCGGAAGTAGCCACCACCGCCCACCGGCCAGTTGCGCCCGAAACGGCGCACCGTGGTGATGGGGATCTCGATCAGGCCCTTGGCGACCGTGTACGGGAAGCGCGGCGCATCCGGCACGCCATAGTGGTCGTGCTTGACCGGATAGACGCTGGAGCTGTAGGTGTAGCCCGCCGTCTCGATGCAGTCGTGGGCCCAGGGGTTGGAGTCGCCCACCGAGAAGCTCGGCGCGCGGTAGCCCCGCACCTCGCAGTCGGCGATGTCCTCGAGCACCACCTTGGCCAGCTGGATGTCGGCCAGGAAGGCTTCGGGCGTCTGGTCGCTGGCCCGCTCGTGGCCGTAGCCATGGCTGGCGATCTCATGCCCTTCCATGGCGATCAGACGGATCAGCTTGGGGTAGCGCTCGGCGATCCAGCCGAGGGTGAAGAAGGTGCCCTTCGCCCCGTGGCGATGCATCAGCTCCAGGATGCGATGCACGTTGCGCTCGACCCGGCACTCGGTGGAGTTCCACTTGTCCTTGGGAAAATGGCCGGCCAGCGCGGAAACCTGGAAATAGTCTTCCACGTCGATCGTCAGCGCATTGACGATCGGACCGCGGGCCTTGGCGGTGGAGGCGTTCACTTGCCGGACCCTCCGTTTTCCGTTTGAGTGGCCTGTTGCTGGGCTGACTTGAGCAGCTGGCTGAGGGCGTTGAGGGTGGTGGACAGGGTCCGCTCGATGACCGCCAGGCGCTCCTCGAAGCGTGCCGTGTCGAAGGCTTCGCCCGCTCCGGCCAGTACTTTCGCGGCCTCTGGGTTGGCCAGCAGGCGCTGCAGGTCGAGGACCTGGGCCTGGGCCGGCGCCTCGACAACCGCCGCCGCGGGCTGCACCGCGAAGGCGTCGGTCTGCACCGTCGCCGGCGTGACCTGCTCGTCGCGCATCTCCGTCGAGATCTGGTTGACCAGATCGAGGCTGACCCGACGCTGCTCGCCGAGGAAGGCGCCCAGCATGATGCGGTCGCAGATGGCGTTGATGCGCCGCGGGATCCCCTGGCTGACGTTGAAGATCTCGCGAATCGCCTCCTGATCGAAGCTGGGGTTGCCCTTCCAGCCGACGCAGGACAGGCGGTGTTCGATATAGGCCTGGGTTTCGAGCAGATCCAGCGGGCCCAGGTGGTAGGAGGCGATCACCCGCTGGCGCAGCTGCACCATCTCCGGGCTCTGCATGATGGTGCGGAACTCCGGCTGGCCCACCAGGAAGCTCTGCAGCAGCGCGTGGTCCTCGAGCTGGAAGTTGGAGAGCATGCGCAGCTCCTCGACCGCCTGGGGCGTGAGGTTCTGGGCCTCGTCGACGATCAGCAGGGCGCGCTTGCCGGCCGCGGTGGTGGACACCAGGAAGGCCTCGATGGCGAGCAGCAGATCGCTCTTGGTCAGGTGCTTGCTGGGGATCCCGAAGGCGGCCGCCACCAGCCGGAGGATGTCGCTCGCGTCGATCTGGGTGCTCACCAGGTTGGCGGCGACGATCTTCTTGGGGTCGAGCTTTTCGAGGAGGCTGCGGACCAGCAGGGTCTTCCCTGCCCCGATCTCGCCGGTGATGACGATGAAGCCTTCGTTCTGATGCAGCCCGTATTCGAGATAGGCCATGGCACGGCGATGGCCGCGACTGCCGTAGAAAAATGAAGGATCCGGGTTGAGCTGGAAGGGCTTGCCCCGCAGCCCGAAGTAGGCTTCGTACATGAGATGCTCAGAATTGGATTGCGAGGCTGCCGATCAGCGCGTTCTCGCTGTAGTCGCCGGTGGTGGCAGAACCCTCGTTGCGCCGCGCGTTCAGGGAACCGGTGGCCTTGGGCGTCAGCCGGGAGGTGAGGCCGGCGGTCAGGAGCCGCGAGTCGGAGCTCTGGGTGAGGCTCCCCTGGTTGCGGCTCCGGGTGGAGGTCAGGGAGGCGTTGAAGTTGGTCTGCTCGGTCACCCGGTGGCTGAAGGTGAGGGAGGCTCCGGTCGTCCGAAGTTGCGAACCCGTCTGCAGGTCGTTGCCGACGGCGTAATCGCGGTCGACCAGGCTGTCCCGCTCCGACTGGAACAGCACCAGGCCCAGGGAGTCGCGCGGCCCCACGTAGGTCGCGCCGATCTGCAGGCGCTTGTCGAGGAAGGTCGAGTTGGTGAGCACCGACTGGGCGCCGACGATCACGTTGCCCATCCCCGGTGCCTGGCTCTCGATGAGCTGCCGGACGTAGGCGTCCCGCTCGGCGAAATCCGGATAACGGGCCGTGTACTGCAGCATCAGCAGATCGTAGAGCGACAAGGCGCCCAGCATCGCGCCGCTGGTCGTGCTGGCGTCCTTGCTGTAGCCGATCCGGTAGGCCATCCGGGAGGAACGGTGATCGGCCGACAGGCTGTAGCCGGTGCCGAAGAAGCGGTCCTCGACGGTGGCAGTGACGCGGGTACGCGGCGTCGGCGTCCAGTCGGCGCCCATGCCGTAGATCGAGCTGCTGCGGTTGCTGATGCGGTAGTTGTTGGATTCCGAACCGACGATGGCGCGCAGCATGAAGTCGGGCGCCACCTGGGCCATGCCGGTGAAGCGTGCCGTCTGCTGCTTGAGCACGCGGGACGACGCGGCATTGTCGTTGGTTCGATCGAGCAGATTGAACCCCCACCCCAGGAAGCCCGTCATCCGCGGGTCCGAGGCGTCGAGCATCCAGGTCTGGGCGGTGCTCCGGGCCATCGCCGAGCTGCCGGAATCGGAGACACCCAGCGTGTAGCGCAACTGCACCGACCCCGTTTCACCAAAACGGGTGGTGAAGTAGGGGCTGACGTTGAAGACGCTCACCTGGGTCTGGTTGGCGCCGGTGACGGAATCCGCAGGGCGGGCGCCGAACACGGAGGTCGCCATGCGGGTGACCGAACCCGTGAGGTCGACGTACAGACGATTCTCCCAGGCCGTGATCTTGCCCTTGCCGCTGAGGGCCATGTTGGTCGAGTCGGCCAGGGAACCGTTGGCGTAATGGTTGGCGTTGGCAGACACCGACAGCGCCCCGGTCACCCGGGAGCCGCGCGCATCGATGCTGACGCCCGGGCTGATCTGGGTGATCCAGTCAGACTGGCCCTGGCCGTCACGCCGCAGCCCCGCGTTGTCGGTGATGGTCTCGGTGAGACGGATGGAGGGCGTGACCTTGAGCGTCTGCTGCTGGGCCAGGGCCGGCGCTGCCGCCACCAGGCCGATGGGCGCGCAAAGAGCCGCGAGGCGCCAGGCACCGGGCTGACGGGAGCGGGTTGAGACCGGGGCGATCACTCGTTCTCCTTCTGCGTGTGGCCGTAACCATAACCATAGCCGTAGCCATAACCGTAGCCATAGGCACCAGCCCCGGAGTGGGCGGCCTTGTTGAGGAGCATCAGTTTCACCGGACAGGACTCGATGGTGGACAGCGCCTGCTTGACGGCCGCCTGGGTGGTCTTGTTGGACTCGACCACCATGACGATCTGGCCCATGTGGGTCGCCAACACGCGGGACTCGGTGGTCACCAGCAGGGGCGGCGAGTCGAAGACGATGATCCGGTCGGAGTACCGCTCGGCCAGCTCGTCGAGCAGGTTGTTCATTGCATCGCTGGCCAGCAGCTCGGTGGCCCGGGGATGGGGCGTACCCGCCGGCAGGAGACGCAGCTTCTCGATGTTGGTCTGGAGGAGCACGTCGCCGAGCTGGATGTCGGGGTTGGTCAGCACGTCCATCAGGCCCTTGCGGGGCGGCAGGCCGAGGATGTTGAGGACCGACGGGCGCGAGACGTCCGCGTCGATCAGCAGGACCGTGTGGTCGAGCTCCATCGCCATGCTGATGGCCAGGTTGATGGAGCTGAAGCTCTTGCCCTCGCCCGGCAGCGAGCTCGTGATCATGATCAGGTTGGCGTTGTCGATCGCCGCCGCACCCTTGCCCTGCACGTTGCGCAGCAGCGGACGCTTGATGATCCGGAACTCGTCGCCGATCAGCGAGCGCGGCGCGTTGGGGGTCACGACGCCGATCGAATTGAGGCGATCGAGATCGATTTCGACGGTCTGGGCGGCGCCCCCCGCACGGGCCGCGGGCTTCGGCGCGGCGGGCTGAGCCGGTGCCTGAACCGGCTCGGCTGCCGGTGCGGCTGCGGGAGCCGGCATGACGACCGCTTCGGCTACCGGCTTGACCGGCTCGACGGCAAAGGCCGACACCGCGGCGGGAGCCGGGGCGGGTTCTGCTCCGGCCGGCTTTTCGGCCTCGGGTGCCGTTTGTCCGGCATTCGCCCGCTGGAGCTGTTCGAGCCGCTCGACGGCTTTTTCAATAATGCTCATGTTTGCCTCTCACCCCATCCTGGCCAGCAGGAGCCAGACAGTCATTGCGCCAAACAAGCCGACCAGGGCGCCGATCCCGCCTAGGAAGACGATCCGTTCGCGACGCTGAATCCGCAGCCTGTCCGGATCGACGATCATGCTCACGGTCCCCAGCACGGCGAGCCCGGTCACGTCGCGCAGCACCTGCGTGTCGGAGAAGGTCGGCCGGATCTGGCTGATCAGGAAACTGATTGCCGCGCCCAGCAGCAAGGCCAGGGCACCCGCGCCCGGCATCAGCAGCAGGCGGTTGGGAGCCGAAGGCTTGGCGGGAACCGTCGGCGGATCGATCAGGCGGAAGTCGGCAACGCCCGAGGTGGCGCCCATCTCGACGGCCATGGTGGCCGATTCGCGGCGGGCCACCAGCGCATCGTAGTTTTTCTTGTTGACGTCGTAGTCGCGGTTGAGCTGGGTGAACTCGGTCTCGAGTTCGGGCTGCATGCGCGACACCGCCGACAGTTGCTGAACCCGGCTCTCGTATTCGCTGACCCGCGCCTTCAGGGACGCCACGTTGGCCTCCGCTTCGGCGAGCGAGATCTTCATCTGCTGCACGACCGCGTTGGAGCCGCCCCCGGCCATCACCGGGGCATTGCCGGCGCTCTTGCGGCGGATCTGGATCTCCTGGGTCTTCTGGGCCTCGAGTTCCTCGATGAGCTTGCGCGCCGCCACCACGTCGGGGTGCTGGTCGGTGTATTTGAGGAGCAAGGCATCGAGGGATTTCTTCTGGGCGTCGATGCGGCCGTCGAGCTCGGGCACGGAAACCGCCGCCAGCGACGCGCTGGTCATGCGCTCGGGCAGGATCATGGAATCCTCACCCGTGAACTGCCGCTTCAGCGCGTCCCGGGAGTTCTCGGCCTCGCGCAGCGCAAGCCGGGCCTGGTTGAGCTGCTCGGTGGCCTCGGTCATCTTGCGGAAGTAATCCGGCGCGCCGCTACCCACGGTGCCGATGTTGCGCAGCTTGTACTCCTTGAGCTTGTTCTCGGCTTCGATCAGGCGCTGTTCGTAGGCCTTGATCTGTTCTTCGATGAAGCGCCGGGCGGTGTCGGAATCCTTGCGCTTGTCGCCCAGGCCGGACTCGACGAAGATCGACACCATCGACTGGACGACCCGCTTGGCGCGCTGGGGGTCGGTATCGGTGTAGGCGAGGGTGTACAGGTTGTCGCGACCCGCTTCGCGGATCTGGAGGGCCTTCGTGACCGCGACGATCAGGGCCTCCCGCTCCTCCTTGCTCTTGGCGGCGAGGTCGAGGTCGGCCATGCGGATCAATTTCTCCACGTTGGGACGACTGATCAGCGTGCGGCTGAGGATGTTGATCTGCTGATCGACGTTGGGCTGGACGGCCAGACCGGACATCAGCGGCTTGAGGATGGACTGGGTGTCCACGTACACGCGCGCCGACGCCTCGTAGCGATCGGGCAACAGGTAGACCGCTGCCGCCGCAATCGGGCCAACGATCCAGGCAGCCGCCAGGCCCCACCAGCGATAGAGCCACATGCTGCGGAGGATCACCGACAGCTGTCTCAATATGTCTTCCATTGGGAGAATCCGAATGCAGCCTCCCCGGCGTTCAGGCCGGGGAGTAAATCAAGTGAAAGCTCAGAACCAGTTCTGAGGAATGATCAGGACGTCGCCCGGCTTCATCTCCACGTTGGCGGATACGTCGCCACGCTTGACGAGGTCCTTGAGGCGGACCGAGTACTGTTTGTTGCCTTCGGAGGTGCGCAGCAGGGTTGCCCGGTTGCCGTCGGCGAAATCGGTGATGCCGCCGACCGCGATCATCACGTCGAGCACGGACATCTTCTGGCGGTAAGGCAGGGTCTGCGGCCGGGCCGCCTCGCCGACCACGCGGATCTGCTGGGAGTACGGGCCGATGAAGCCGCCGACGATCACGGTCACGACCGGGTCACGGATGTACTTGCCCAGCGCCTGCTCGATCTCGCGGGCCAGGGTCGTGGAGTCACGGCCCGCGGCCGGCAGATCCTCGACCAGCGGCGCGGTGATCTTGCCATCCGGCCGCACGGCGACCGACATGGACAGCTCCGGATTGCGCCACACCACGATATTCACGCTATCGCCGGGGCCGATCAGATAATTGTAGTCAGCGTTGTCAACGGTTGCCGGAGCCGGTGGAAAGGTCGTGGCACAGCCGGCCAGACCTGCCAGGGCGCAGGCCAGCACGCCTGTCGTTAGAAAACGTTTCATAAGCTACTTCCCCTGAATAAAGCCGTATTCGGGCCTTTGAACGATAACATCCGGATATTACGGCAGACGCTGCACAGGCCCGGAGAAAAACGTCACGCCCCTCCCGGAAAGGGTACATGACTCCGCCATGCAAAGACGTTAAAAATCTACACGGAGCAAGGCCGGGCGCGGATGTTATCCGATTGACGAGGGGTCCTAGAAGGACCAGCGGGCCTCGGTATATACCCTGTCACGCCCCGAATAGCGGCCGAAAACCCCTGCCGTGTCACCACCAAAAGCATCCACGCCGAAGGCAACCCGCAAGTCCTTGGCAGCCGACCAGATCACCCGCGGCCGGAACATGAAATCGGTCCGCTTGAGCATCGACACGTACAACATCTCAGCCTCCCACCCCCGCGTCAGCTTGGTGTTGAGCAGGATGCTGGCACCGTCCTCGACGCGGTCGAGACCGATCGCCGGGTCGTAGTCGAAGGTGCGGCGCCCGAAATACTGCAGGTTGACGCGTCCATCCTTGAAGGCCGGGATGTCGACACCAAAGGCGTAATCGACGGTGCTCTGCGCCACCAGGCCGTCCTGGTATGCAAACGGATCGAAAGTGTTGAACTTGCGCCCACGCGTATGCACCGCCTCGCCCTTCAGCACGAACTCGCCGAAATCCTTGGCCATCGTGCCGCCTACCTGGGTGATGCGGTCGTGGCGGGGCTGGAACTCGTTGCCGATCGGATAGAAGGTCTGGGCCACGTCGAGGCTGCGGTAGTAGAAACCGGAAAGATCCCAGCCGCCCACCATCCGCGACAGCCGGACACCCCAGTTGGAGTTGGCCGGGGTGTTGTCGGGCTTGACCTCGCCGCGCACGCGCGTGCCCTGGGGCAGCGGATAGAACTCGGCGCCCGGCTTGCCGATCCGGTCGTAGCTGGGCACGGGAATCCACACCAGTTCGGCGTGGGTCTCGCCAAAATAGTATTCGGCCCGCGCCGCCCACTGGGGGATCCGCAGCTGCTCGAATTCCGGCAGGAAGAAGGTCCGCAGGTCGCGGGCCGACACCACGTCGGCAAAGAACAGGCCGACCATCTCGCCCCACACGATGTGCTGCCGGCCGAGCCGGATGTCCACATCACCGGCGGAGAAGTCGACGTAGGTCTCGCGCAGGTCGAACTGGTACTGCTGATCGCGGCGCACCGCGTCCGGGTAGAAGCCCGAATCGATGCCGAATACCGCATCGGCGTCGGCGCGCCCCGACACCTTCCACTTCAGCCCTTCGCTGCCGCCCTGGGCCGTCAGCTCGGCCCGCGCCCGCGCCATCGACCAGTGGGCTGGGCGGGCGTAGGTGCGGGCCACGTCGAACTGCAGCACGCCGGTGGTCCGGATGCCCTCGTCGGCGGCCTCGTCGAGCTCCAGCACGTCGTCGGCCGCCTGGGCCGCCGCGACGCACAGCATCATGGAACACGCCGCGGCAGTGCGGCGCACAGTATGAGTCATGGGTCTTTCTCCAGCTTTCAATGGTGTCTCACGCAGGCACTCAGGCCTCGGGGTTGATCTCCGGCCCTTCCTCGCCCTTGCTCTGATCCAGCACGAACTTCCACGAACCGTCGGGCAGCTTGAGGCCGAGTTTCATGATTCGCCCGTCTTCCATGCGGACCTGGGTATCGGCGCGTTCCATCACCCGCCGGTCGTGGGTCGAGAAGACGAAGGTGGTGCCGCGCTCCTGGTTGATCTTCTGCATCAGGTCGAGGATGCCGGCCCCCGTCCTGCGGTCGAGGTTGGCGGTGGGCTCGTCGGCCAGCACGACGCGGGAATTCGTCACCAGCGCGCGCGCGATGGCGACCCGCTGGCGCTGGCCGCCCGACAGCTGGTTGGGCCGGTGGCCGGCATACTTGCCGAGCCCTACGATGCCCAGGTAGGCATGGACCCGCTCGCGACGCTCCTCGCGGCTGATCTCGGGCATCTGCAGGAGCGGATATTCGACGTTTTCCTCGGCCGACAGGACCGGCAGGAGATTGAAGGTCTGGAAGACGAAACCGATGACCCGCGAGCGGATCTCGGCCAGCTCGTCGGGCGTCTGGCCGGACACGTCCCGGCCGTCGATGATCACCTTGCCCTTGCTAGGCGTATCGATGCAGCCCATGATGTTCAATAGGGTAGACTTGCCGCTGCCGGACGACCCTGCGATCGCCATGAAACGGCCCTCTTCGACTTTCAGATTCACGTGCTTGAGCGCAGGGACGTTCTGCTCACCGAGACGGTAGATCTTGCTAACGTCCTTGATCTCAATGACCATTTTCTTGGATTCGCCGACAGCACCCTCGCTGGTAATTGGCATCGCCTCACCGTCCTATGTTATTTGCGTCCAAAGGATAACACCATGAGCCTTAAATTTTCCCCTTCGCGCCGCAGAGCCGGCCGCTTCCTGGGCCTGCTCGCCGCGCTGGCGCTGCTGGGCGGCGGGAGCTGCCTGGCGGCGGACGACCCCGATCTGGCCCGGAGCATCGTCGCCAAGGCGGATGAAATCCGCTTTCCGGCCGAGGGCTTCCAGGTGACCATCGACATCGTGTCCACCAGCCCCGGCGAGCAGCCCGACGAGCGGAAATACAAGATCCTGTCAAAAGGCAACGAGAAGACCATCGTCCAGACCCTGGAGCCCGCCTCCGACCGGGGCCAGGCGATGCTGATGCGCGACCGCGACCTGTGGGTCTTCATGCCCAACATCTCGCAGCCGGTGCGCCTGTCGGTGGCCCAGCGCCTGACCGGCCAGGTGGCCAACGGCGACCTGGCCCGCGCCAACTTCGCGGGGGATTACGAGCCCAAGCTGCTGCGCACCGAAACCATCGACGGCGAAAAGATGCACGTTCTGGAACTCACCGCGGTGGATCGGGGGGTCACCTACGGCAAGGTGCTGTACTGGGTGCGCCAGTCGAACAACTGGCCCCACAAGGCCGAGTTCTACTCCCTGTCGGACCGCCTCCTGAAGGTCTGCCGCTACGAGAAATTCCAGAGCCTCGGCGGCCGGGTGCGCCCGACCCAGCTGGTCATGGAGGACGCCCTGCGCAAGGGCGAGGTGTCGACCCTGCGCTACTCCCAGATGAGCGCCAAGGATCTCCCCGACCGGGTGTTCACCAAGCAATACATGGACAAGCTGAACCGCGTGGACTGAGCCGGGACGGCTCAGGCCAGCCCAGCCTCCGGTGGCGGGGCCTCCAGCCGGCGCAAGGCCTCGGAGGCCGCTTCAAGGAGCTGGGCTGTGCCATGCCCTGCGGGTGCGAGGCAGCGCCGCCGGAAGACACCGCAGATCCGCAGGTCCAGACCTTCGAAATCGACTCCCAGCACGCTCACCCCTGGAGGAGCGAGTCGAGCCAGGTTTTCGAGCAGCCCGGCCTCGGCGGCGGGGTCGAGCTGCTGCGGTAGCGGGCAGGCATCGACCCACCCCATGCGCCCGAAACCACCGATGAAACGCGCCCGCTCCGGCTCCATCCTGAAAAAACGGAAGTCACCGAGGGCGAGGTAATCCGCGGCCTCCGGCCGGTAGCGCAGATAGCGCGTGCGAATCGCCTCCCCCGGCTCGAGGGGCAAGACGCGGCCAAGCAGCGTGACCCGCGCCTGATCGAGACGCCCGCCCTCCCCTTCCAGCACCAGCAGGCTGGCGCGGGGATCGGCCAGCAGGTTGCGGGTGTGCTCGGCGAGCCCACTGACCAGGAACACCGGCCGGCAGGCCTCGTCGAGCCCATAGGGCAGGCTGCTCACGAAGGGGTAGCCTGCGGCGCTGACCGCGTGGGTGCCCAGGGCGCCCGCGCCTCCCAGCCGCAACAGCCGGCGAACCTCGGCGTAATCGACCTTCACCCGGCGCTCCGGCCGTCAGCCCGCGCGCTGGCGACGGGCCTCGAAGAGGCACAGGCCGCTGGCCACCGACACGTTGAGGCTCTCGACGGTGCCGTACATCGGGATGCTCACCAGCTCGTCGCAGGTGTCGCGGGTCAGGCGCCGCAGCCCATCCCCCTCTGCACCGAGCACCCAGGCGATCGGGCCTTTCTGGTCGACGGTGTAGATCGACTTCTGCGCCTCGCCCGCTGCCCCCAGCACCCACACGCCGGCGTCCTGCATCTCGCGCAGCGCCCGGGCCAGGTTGGTCACGGTGATGTAGGGCACCGTGTCGGCGGCTCCGCTCGCCACCTTGACGGCGGTGGCGTTGAGGCCCACGGCCTTGTCCTTCGGCGCGATCACCGCGTGGGCGCCGGCCGCATCCGCCACCCGCAGGCAGGCGCCGAGGTTGTGCGGGTCCTGGATGCCGTCGAGCACCAGGAACAGCGCCGGCTCGTCGAGACCATCCAGCACGTCGGCCAGCTTGAGCTCCTTGCGGCGGCCGTCGATGCGCGCCACCACCCCCTGATGGCGGCGCGTGCCGACCATGCGGTCGAGGCGCTCGCCGTCGGACGGGACCACCCGGGTCGCCAGCTGCTCCGCGTGGCGCAGCAGGTCACGGGCGCGGGGGTCGGTGCGCTTGGCATCCACGTAGATCTCGAAGATCGCCTCAGGATCGTGACGCAGTTTGGCCAGCACGGCATGAAAGCCGTAGATGAGACGGGAACTTGCAGTTTCAGACACGGGTTTTCGCTTTCTTCTTGGTGCCGGCAAGGGAAGTCTTGGCCGGCTTCTTGGCCTTTGCCGGCTTGGCATCGGCCTTCTTGTCGATCTTTTTGTCGGCGACCGCGCTGGACTTTGACGCGACCTTCGCCTTGCGGGGCTTGGCAACCGGCTCCACAGCCTCGGGGGCCGCCACCGCGGTGGCCTCCGCCCTGGCGGCACAGCGACGCGGCTTCGGCGCCACCTCCGGCACCGGCTCGGAAGCCTGCTTGTCCCGAGCCGTCTTGCCGACCCGCTCGGTGGCCCGCGACGGGCCGGCGACGAGGCGGAAATCGATCTTGCTCGCCTCCATGTTCACCCGCACCAGCTGCACCCGCACCCGGTCGGACAGGCGGTAACGCTCGCCCGTACGCTCCCCCACCAGGGTGTGGTGGGCGTCGTCGAAGTGGAAGTAGTCGCTGCCGAGATCGGAGATATGCACCAACCCCTCGACGAACACGTCGTCCAGGGCGACAAAAAGCCCGAAAGGTACCACCGCCGAAACGCTGCCGTCGAATTCCTCGCCGATGCGGTCCTGCATGTAGTAGCACTTGAGCCAGTTTTCGACGTCCCGGTCGGCCTCGTCGGCGCGCCGCTCGGTCATCGAGCAGTGCAGGCCGATCTGTTCCCAGTCACCGGCCTCCTGGGCCGGGTTGTACTGCTCGGATGCCAGCACGGCCTTGATCGCCCGATGCACGAGCAGATCAGGGTAGCGCCGGATCGGCGACGTGAAGTGGGTGTAGGCCTCGTAGGCCAGGCCGAAGTGGCCCACGTTGTCGGGGCTGTACATGGCCTGCCGGAGGGAACGCAGCATCACCGTCTGCAGCAGCTGCAGGTCGGGCCGGCCCTGGATCTTCTCGAGCAGGCGGGCGTAGTCCGACGCCCTCGGCTCCTCGCCGCCGCCCAGCTGGAGGCCGAACTCGGCAAAGAACTCCCGCAGCTTGGCCAGCTTCTCGGGCGTCGGGCCCTCGTGGATCCGGTACAGCGCCGGGTGCTCGTGCTTCTGCAGGAACTCGGACGCGCACACGTTGGCCGCCAGCATGCACTCCTCGATCAGCCGGTGGGCATCGTTGCGGGTTTCGGGGACGATCTGGGCGATCTTGCCGTTGTCGTCGAAGATCATCCGGGTTTCCTGGGTCTCGAAGTCGATCGCGCCCCGCTTGGCCCGCGCCTTGAGGAGCACGCGGAACAGCTTGTCGAGGTTCTGCAGGTGCGGCAGCAGATCGCCCACGCTCTCGATGGCATCCGGCGCCTGCTCGTAGAGGGCCGCCGCGACCTGGTTGTAGGTCAGGCGCGCCTTAGAGAACATCACCGCCGGGTAGAAGCGGTACTGCTTGATCGCCCCGGTCATCGAGATCGCCATGTCGCACACCATGCACAGGCGCTCCACCTGCGGGTTGAGGGAGCACAGGCCGTTGGAGAGCTTCTCGGGCAGCATCGGGATGACCCGGCGCGGGAAATACACCGAGTTGCCCCGGTCGTAGGCTTCGCCGTCGAGGGCGGAGCCGACCTTGACATAATGGGAGACGTCGGCGATCGCCACCACCAGGCGGAAACCACGCCCCTGGCGCTCGCAGAACACAGCATCGTCGAAGTCCCGCGCCGTCTCGCCGTCGATCGTGACCAAGGGCAGCGCGGTGAGGTCTTCCCTGCCCTTCCAGTCCATCTTGCGGACCTTGTCGGGCAGGCGCCGGGCCTGCTCCTTGGCGGCGCTCGAGAACTCGAAGGGCAGCTCGTGCTTGCGCAGCGCGATCTCGATCTCCATCCCCGGATCGGCGTAGTTGCCGAGGACCTCGACCACCTTGCCGACGGGCTGGGCGTAGCGGGTGGGCTGCTCGACAATCTCGACCACCACCACCTGCCCGGCCACCGCCTTCTTGGCCTTGACGCCCGGCGCCAGCAGGATCTCCTGGGAGATCCGACGGTTTTCGGGCACCACCAGGGTCACACCGTTCTCGACGAGCACGCGGCCGACCACGCGGGTATTGGCACGCTCGAGCACTTCGACGATCTTGCCCTCCGGGCGCCCCCGTCGGTCGAGGCCGGCGACGCGGACCATCACCCGGTCACCGTGCAGCACTTCGCGCATTTCGTTGGGGCCGAGGAAGAGATCCGCCCCCTCGTCGTCGGTGACCACGAAACCATAGCCTTCCGGATGGCCCTGGACGGTGCCGCGGATCAGGTCGGCCTTGGCCGGCAGCAGATAGGCGCCGCGACGATTGCGGACCACCTGCCCGTCACGCTCCATCGCGAACATCCGGCGCTCGAAGAACTCGCGCTCGACGGGCAGGATGTCCATCGCCTCGGCCAGCTCTCCGAAGGCCAGGGGCACCCCCCGGTCGGCGAGCACCTGCATGATGAACTCCCGGCTGGGGAGCGGGAAATCGTATTTGTGGCACTCCCGCTCGTAGAACGGATCGCTCTGGCGGAATTTGCTCGGCTTCTTGGTATTTTTTGCTTTAAAAGTTGACACAGCTTCTTTCTAATCTATAATGGCGCCCGTTGCTGCCCAGATGGCGAAATTGGTAGACGCGCTAGTTTCAGGTACTAGTGCCGCGAGGCGTGGAGGTTCGAGTCCTCTTCTGGGCACCAGGTTTTACGGAAAGCCGGTCGATTCGACCGGCTCTTTTTTTTTGTCTGTCACTCCGGCGGGGTGAGTTGCAAGGGCAGTAATCTGACGGAGCGACATTTGCTGGTTGGGGGCTTGCGCAGGCATACGTTTTGTCTATAATAGCGCCTTCGCTGCCCAGATGGCGAAATTGGTAGACGCGCTAGTTTCAGGTACTAGTGCCGCGAGGCGTGGAGGTTCGAGTCCTCTTCTGGGCACCAAGTTTTAAAAAAACCGGTCTTTTGGCCGGTTTTTTTTTCGCCTG
The DNA here is from genome assembly GCF_041908905.1 of Zoogloea sp. Lineage (GTDB taxonomy): Bacteria > Pseudomonadota > Gammaproteobacteria > Burkholderiales > Rhodocyclaceae > Zoogloea. Next base: position 55,969 of record NZ_JAYREK010000005.1, on the reverse strand, counting down.
TACATCCCGCTGTCGCCATCCGGCACTTCTTCCGGCATGTTGTGGCGCCCTGCCCGGGCGCCGGCTTTCGAGGCAATTCCGGGCAGCGCACAAGCGCCCCGCCCGGAATCACGCCCTCGGGCGACTCAGACGCCGAAGGGGTGGCGCTTGAGGATGGTCTCGTCCCGCTCGGGGCCGGTCGAGATCACGTCGATGGACACCTCGCAGATCTCCTCGATGCGGTGCAGGTAGGCGCGCGCCTCGGGGGGCAGCGCATCCCAGGTGCGGGCACCGAAGGTGGTGCCGCTCCAGCCCGGCATCGTCTCGAGGATCGGCTCGCAACGCTCGACCTCTTCGGAGCCCATCGGCAGCAGATCGATGCGCTTGCCGTCCAGCATGTAGCCGGTGCACAGTTTGAGCTCGGTCAGGCCATCCAGCACATCGAGCTTGGTGATGCACAGGCCGGACACGCCGTTGATGATGATGGAGCGCTTCAGCGCCGCCAGATCCAGCCAGCCGCAACGGCGCTTGCGCCCCGTCACCGTGCCGAACTCACGGCCGACGGTGGACATCTGGTAGCCCGGGGTGCCCGGGGTTTCAAAGTCCAGCTCGGTCGGGAACGGACCGCCGCCGACGCGGGTGCAGTAGGCCTTGGTGATCCCCAGCACATAGTGCAGACGGCCGGGGCCGACGCCGGAGCCCGCCGCAGCCTGACCCGCCACGCAGTTGCTGGAGGTCACGAAGGGATAGGTGCCGTGGTCGATGTCCAGCAGGGTGCCCTGGGCGCCCTCGAACAGCAGGTTGCCGCCCGCCTTGTTGATCGCGTACAGGTCGGCCGACACGTCGGTGACCATCGGACGGATCTCCTCGGCGTCGGCCATCGCCTCGTCGAAGACGGTCTGGAAATCCACCGGATCGGCGCCCAGATACTGGGTCAGCACGAAGTTGTGGTATTCGAGGTTCTCGGCCAGCTTCTCGGCGAAGCGCTTCGGATCAAAGAGATCGTAGACCCGCAGCGCACGACGGGCCACCTTGTCTTCGTAGGTCGGGCCGATGCCCTTGCCGGTGGTGCCGATCTTGGCTCCGGCGCTCTTCTTGGCTTCACGGGCGCGGTCCACGGCCGAGTGGTAGCCGAGGATGATCGGGCAGCCCGGACTGATCTTGAGGCGCTCGCGCACCTTGATGCCGCCCGCCTCGAGGCCGCGGACTTCGGCGAGCAGGTGATGCACGTCGAGCACCACGCCATTGCCGATGTAGCACTCGACGCCTTCGCGCACGATGCCCGACGGAACCAGGTTCAGCTTGTACTCGGTGGAGCCCACCACCAGCGTGTGGCCGGCGTTGTGCCCCCCCTGGAAACGGACCACGCCCTGGGCCTGATCGGTCAGCCAGTCGACGATCTTGCCCTTGCCCTCGTCACCCCACTGAGTGCCCACCACGACTACGTTCTTTGCCATATTTTTACTCTCCCTGAAGCGGTTCGACCTGCCAGGCACCGCCCCGCAGAACCAGACGCCGGTCGCAACCGGCCTCACGCCACGTGCCTTCATGGCCGGGCAATTCGATCATTACGTTTTCACCGCCGGCGCGCAGCGCGGCGATGGCCTTCGACAAATCCTCCTCGGCGCCCGCCGGCGCGAGGATGGCCCCGACCATTTCCGGATCCGGCACCTGGGCAGCGAGCTCCCGCAGGTCGAGGCTGAAACCGGTGGCCGGACGACCCCGCCCGAAGGCCCGGCCGACACTGTCGTAGCGTCCGCCGAGGGCCAGGGCCACCGGCGAGTTGCCTCCGTAGGCCGCGAAAACCACCCCGCTGTGATAGTGGTAGCCACGCAGATCCGCCAGATCGAAACTGATCGGCAGGTCCGACAACCGGCCCGCGAGCTCCTGGAGATCGCCGAGGGCCGCCAGGATCTCGGGCTCCTGGGGCAACACCTCGCGGGCGCGGGCCAGCACCTCGGCGCCGCCGTAGAGGGTGGGCAAGGCCAGCAGCGCCGCGCGGACAGCCTCGGGGGCATCCGCCAGCAGCTCCCGGAGCCCCGGCTGATCCTTGGACTGCAGGCAGTCGAAGAGCACCTCCTCCTTCTGGGGGAGCAGACCGGCCTTCTGGGCCAGGGCCTTGAACAGCCCCACATGCCCCAGGTCGATCCGGGAGGTGCCGACTCCGGCGCTTTGCAGGGCGCCGGCGAGGAGGCGGATCACTTCCGCATCGGCCTCGATGCCGGCGTGGCCGTAGAGTTCGGCACCCAGCTGCAGCGGCTCGCGGGTGGCCGTCAGCGAGGACGGCACCGCGTGGGCCACGCTGCCGCAGTAGCACAGCCGGGCCACGCCCTTGCGGTTGAGCAGGTGCGCGTCGATGCGCGCCACCTGCGGCGTGATGTCGGCACGCACGCCCATCAGACGCCCGGACAGCTGGTCCACCAGCTTGAGGGTCTTGAGCTGCAGATCCTGGCCGGCACCGGTCAGCAGCGACTCGAGGTATTCGAGCAGCGGCGGCGCGACCAGCTGATAGCCATTCAGACGGAAATCGTCGAGCAGTCGGCGGCGCAGACTTTCCAGCTTCGCCGCCTCGGCGGGCAGCGCATCCTGGATGTATTCGGGTAGAACCCAACGCAACATGGGTAAGGCGCCTCAGGAAAAGACAATCAGAATTAACAGGCCGGCGAGCATCGAGGCCAGGCCGACGAAGCGGATCTGCCCGTCGGCCATGCGGATCAGCCGGCTGAAGGTTTCGCGCCAGGCTGCCGGCGCCACAAAGGGGATCACCCCCTCAAGCACCAGCATCAGCGCAAAGGCGAGAAGAAGGGAGCGCCCCATTTACTTGGCGCTCTTGGCGCCCTTGGCAGCGTCGGACGCCACCGCCGAGCGGCCACCGGCCCCCTTGAGATACTTGAAGAACTCGGTGTTCGGCTCCACGACCATCACGTCGGACTTGTTCTTGAAGCTGCTCCGGTAGGCCTCGAGGCTGCGGTAGAAGGCGTAGAACTCCGGGCTCTGGCCAAAAGCCTGGGCGTAGATCGCCGACGCCTTGGCATCACCCTCACCCTTCACGATCTGGGCCTGGCGGTAGGCTTCAGCGACGATCACCTCGCGCTGCTTGTCGGCGTCGGCCTTGATCTTCTCGGCCTCGGCAGCGCCCTGGGAGCGCAGTTCGTTGGCGACCCGCTTCCGCTCGGCCTCCATGCGGCGATACACCGACTCGGAGACCTCGGAGGGCAGGTCGACACGCTTGAGGCGCACATCGACGATCTGCACGCCGATCTTGCGGGCGTCGAGGTCGGCCTTGACGCGCATGTCGTCCATGATCCTGTCGCGCTCGCCGGAGACCACCTCGTGCACGGTGCGCTTGCCGAACTCCTCGCGCAGGCCGGCATTGACGGTCTGCTCGAGGCGCGTGCGGGCGCGGGTCTCATCGCCACCCACCGAGATGTAGTACAGCTTGGGGTCGACGATCCGCCACTTGACGAACAGATCCACCAGCACGTTCTTCTTCTCGGAGGTGATGAAGCGCTCCGGCTCGGAGGTGTCGAGGGTCAGGATCCGCTTGTCGAAATAGCGGACGTTCTGGATCAGCGGGATCTTGAAGTGCAGGCCCGGCTCGCTGATCTGGTCCTTGACCTCGCCGAGCTGGAACACCAGGGCATGCTGACGCTGGTCGACGGTGAACAGGCTCATCGACAGCACCGCGAAGGCAAACAGGCCGACGCCGGCAAACAAAGGCAAACGTTCACGCATCAGCGCTCTCCCCGCTCGCGGTTACGGATGGATTCACGGGTGCGCGCCTCACCCGACAAGGCGTCGACACGCGGGGGCGAGACATTGCTCTCCGCCGCCGCAGCCGGACGGCCGGCCTGCGGAGCGACCTCCGCCACCGGCGCTCCGGGTGCCGGCGCGGCGGTGTTCTGGATCAGCTTGTCGAGGGGCAGGTAGAGCAGACTGCCGCTGCCGCGGGAATCCACCATCACCTTGGAGGTGTTGGAGAACACCTGCTGCATCGTCTCGATGTACATGCGCTGACGGGTCACCTCGGGGGCCTTGGCGTATTCGGTGTAAACCTGCTTGAAGCGCGAGGCGTCACCCTCGGCCTGGGCGACCACCCGGCCCTTGTAGGCTTCGGCCTCCTCGATCAGGCGGGAGGCGGCGCCGCGGGCCCGGGGGATCACGTCGTTGGCGTAGGCCTGGCCCTCGTTCTTCTGGCGCTCCCGGTCCTGACCGGCCTTCACGGCGTCGTCGAAGGCGGCCTGCACCTGCTCGGGCGGCTGGGCGTTCTGCATCGTGACCTTGCTCACCTGGATGCCGGTGGCGTAGCGGTCGAGGATCTCCTGGGTCAGCTTCTGGGCGTTGGCGGCCACCTGCTCACGGCCTTCGTAGAGCACGAAGTCCATCTTGCTCTTGCCCACGATCTCGCGCACCGCGGTTTCGGCGGCCTGGATCACCGAGTCGTCGGCGTTGCGGTTGTTGAACAGATACTGCTGCGGGTCCTTGAGGATGTACTGGACGGCGAACTGGATGTTCACGATGTTCTCGTCATCGGTGAGCATCAGCGCCTCTTTCAGCACCTTGTTGCGCTCGGAGCCGCGATAGCCGATCTCGACGGTACGCACACCGGTGAGGTTCACCAGCTCGTGGCTCTGGATCGGGTAAGGCAGGCGCCAGCGCAGGCCGGGGTCGGTGGCCTCCTGGAAGCGCCCGAACTGCAGCACGATGCCCCGCTGGCTGGCGTCGACGATGTAGAAGCCGCTGGCGAGCCAGATGACTGCAGCGAAGGCCGCGATCAGACCGATGCCGCCGCCGAACTGGCGGAAATTGAATTCGGGCAGCTTGCCGTCGCCACCGCCATCACCGGAACCGCCACCGCGGATCGGCGGACGGCCGAACATGCCGGACAGGCGCCGGTTGAAATCGCGCCACAGTTCCTCCAGGTCAGGAGGCCCCTGATTGCCGTCGCCGCGGTTGTCACCGCCGCCCTTGCCCCACTTCGGGTCATTGAGAGACATGAGGATGCCTGAAATCACAGTGAGAATCCGCTCCGGGAGATGTCGTGATGGGTCGTGATGGGATCGTGACCAGGTCGTACGCCGTTCTGATGTGCCGCGCAACGGATCAACCGGCTTGCGCCGCCGCCGCGGTGGCGGCCAGTTCGGCCTTGTGCGCCAGCGCCGCCTCGGCGAGCACTTCACGCAGCAGGTCGAGCCCTTCGCCCGTTCTGGCGCTGAGCAAAACGCGCGAGATCTTACCACAAGCGTCCCGCTGGACTTCCGGGCTCGCCAGCGTGACGTCGATCTTGTTCCAGACCAGGATCTGAGGCAAGCCACCGGCGCCGATTTCTTCGAGCACGCCGTTCACCGCCGCGATCTGGCCTTCCCGGTCCTCGCTGGCCGAATCGACGACGTGCAGCAGCAGGTCGGCCGAGACGGTCTCTTCGAGGGTTGCATGGAACGCCGCCACCAGCGAGTGGGGCAGGTCACGGATGAAACCCACCGTGTCCGACAGCACCACGCTGCCCGCCTCGCCCAGGAACAGCCGCCGGGAGGTGGTGTCGAGGGTCGCGAAGAGCTGGTCGGCGGCGTAGGCGCCGGCCTTGGTCAGCGCGTTGAAGAGCGTCGACTTGCCGGCGTTGGTATAGCCGACCAGGGAGATGCTCATGACGTCGCGGCGCTCCCGCGCCCGCCGCCGCACCGCCCGCTGGCGTTCCAGCGTGGCCAGCCGGGACTTGAGCAGCTTGACCCGCTCGCCCAGCAGCCGGCGGTCGGTTTCTAGCTGCTTCTCGCCGGGGCCGCGCAGGCCGATGCCGCCCTTCTGCCGTTCGAGGTGGGTCCAGCCGCGCACCAGCCGGGTGGACAGGTGCTGGAGCTGGGCCAGCTCGACCTGCAGCTTGCCCTCGTGGCTCTTCGCCCGCAGGGCGAAGATGTCGAGGATCAGTGCGGAGCGGTCGACGACGCGGCAGTTGAACTTGCGTTCGAGGTTGCGCTGCTGGGCGGCGGTGATGTCGTGATTGAAGATGACGATGTCAGCTTCGTAGAGCTGGGCCGTGGTACCGATCTCGTCGGCCTTGCCCTTGCCGACGAAGTGCGCCGGGTCGGGGGCGGAGCGTTTGGCATGAACCACCCCGACCACGGTGGCGCCGGCACTCTCGGCCAGCAGGGTGATCTCGGAGAGACGCTCGTCGATCTGCCCCTGGCCGAAATCCACTTGCACCAACAGCGCGCGGTTGCCCGCGGCAGGTCTCTCAAACACGCGGGCTCCCGGATCGCTCTAGGCCGCGACGCGGCCGGTTGAAGGTCTGGATCAGCTTGCTGCCTCGTTCTGTTCCTGCTGAATGTTGACCGGGCGGGCCGGCACGACGGTGGAGATGGCGTGCTTGTAAACCATCTGGGTCACGGTGTTCTTCAGCAGCACTACGTACTGGTCAAAGGACTCGACCTGCCCCTGCAGCTTGATCCCGTTCACCAGATAGATGGAAACCGGAACGTGCTCGCGCCGCAAGGCGTTCAGGAAGGGATCCTGCAGAAGTTGCCCCTTGTTGCTCATGTTAGAACCTCTTATGTGGTTTTAGTTTGGAATAATTATAGAGCGATCTGCTGCATCGCAACACGACTCGGCAGACCGCTCACTGGTGCGGAAGACGGTTCTTTAAACCCTGTTCGCAAAAGGGTTATGGGAAGACTTGAATTGTATCCTCAACGGCGTGCCCTGCAATTTGAAGGCCTCGAGGAAGCTGCGCTCCAGGTAGCGGACGTAGGAGGCCGGCACGTGGTCGAGCGCGCTGCCGTGCACCACGATGACGGGCGGGTTCATCCCGCCCTGGTGGGCGTAACGCATCTTGGGACGGAAACCGCCGTGGCGGGGCGGCTGTTGCTTGAGCGTGGCGTCGAGGAGCAGGCGGGTCAGCTTGGGGGTGGCCAGCTTGGTCATGGCCGCCGCATAAGCACCGTCGACCGCCTTCAACATCGGCACGATGCCCTGCCCCTTGAGGGCCGAAACGTAAAGGAACTTTGCAAACCCCAGGAAGGGCAGCTTGCGCTCGATGTCTTCCTTGATGCGCTGGCGACGGTAATCGTCGACGCTGTCCCACTTGTTGACGGCCACCACCAGGGCCCGGCCCGCCTCGACCACGAAGCCGCCGATATGGGCGTCCTGGTCGGAGATCTCCTGGCTGGCGTCGAGGACCAGAACCACCACGTTGGCCTGCTCGACCGCCTGCAGGGTCTTGATGACCGAGAACTTCTCGACCGCCTCGAAGACCTTGCCGCGCCGGCGCAGACCGGCGGTGTCGATCAGGGTGTAGTGCTTGCCGTTGCGCTCGAAGGGCACCTCGATGGCGTCCCGGGTGGTGCCGGGCATGTCGAAGGCGATCACCCGCTCTTCGCCGATCAGCGTGTTCACGAGGGTGGACTTGCCCACGTTGGGCCGGCCGACGATGGCCACGCGGGGGCCCTTCTCTTCGGTCTCGTCGTCTTCCTCGTCGACCGGGAAGGACTCGAGCACCAGCTCCATCAGCGCATGCACGTTGTCGCCATGGGCCGACGAGATGCACAGCGGATCGCCGAGACCGAGGGCGTGAAACTCTGCCGAAACGACGGCGCGGTTCATGCCTTCGGCCTTGTTGACCACCAGGAAGGTCGGGCGCCCGGCGCGGCGCAGGCGAGCGGCGATCTGTTCGTCGTGGGGAGTGAGGCCGTTGCGGGCATCCACCATGAAGAGCAGCGCGTCGGCTTCGGCGATGGCCTGCTCGGCCTGCTTCGCCATCTCGTGGACGATGCCGTCCTTGGCGACCGGGTCGAAGCCGGCGGTATCGACCACCAGGAATTCGCGTTCCGCCACCCGCCCGAGGCCGTAGCGACGGTCGCGGGTGAGGCCCGGAAAGTCGGCCACCAGCGCGTCGCGGGTCTTGGTGAGACGGTTGAACAGGGTGGACTTGCCCACGTTGGGGCGTCCAACGAGGACGAGGGTAGGTTTCACGCTACGGTGACTCCCTTACTTTACTGAACGTCAATGGCTTGCAGACTGCCATTGCGTGTCTGGATGACGATGTCGCCGCCCGCCTTCTGCGGGTCGGCGAGAATCGGACTGGAATCGACGCGATGGCGGCCAGCCAGGCTGCCGTCGGTCTTCCGGAGGAGGTGTACATAGCCCTCGACGTCGCCCACGACGACGTACTCGCCGGCGACCCGCGGACGGCCGGGATTACGGCCGGCGAGCTGATCCTGCTTCCAGGCGCTGGCGCCGTTGGCGAGATCCAGCGCATGAACGGCGCCCTTCTCGTCGGTCACGTAAACATTGCGGTCGTCGAGGTCGAGGCCCTTGGAGCTGGACAGATCGCGCGTCCACAGGGTCGAGCCGTTGCCCATGTCGAAACAGGCCACGCGGCCCTGGTAGGCGACGGCGCAGGTCGCCCGCGGGGTGACCACGGGCAGGCTGGTGATGTCGGCGACCCGTTCGAGCTCGGTGGCGCCGCGCGGGATCGCCACGGTGCCTTCCCAGGCCAGGCTGCCGTTGGTGCCGTTGACGGCAACCAGCTTGCCGCCCGGGTAGCCGGCGATGATGAAGTTGCCCTCCATCACCACACCCGCGGCGTTGCGCAGCGCAAGGGGCGGCGTCGCGCGCAGGTAGGTCCAGCGACGCTTGCCATCCGCGGCATCCAGACCGAACAGCCGGCTGTCGGCACTGCGCACCACGACCATGCCGTTCGACACCGCCGGCGCAGCCAGCACCTCGGCGTTGATGGCGGTCCGCCACTTGAGCTGGCCGGTCGCGGCGTCGAGGGCGATGACTTCGCCCTTCGGCGTGCCGACCACGACCAGGCTGCCGTCCGAGCCGACCCCGCCGGAGACGGTGGTCTTGAGGGGCATCTTCCAGACCGTGCGGCCCGACTCGATGCGCGCCACTTCGCCATCCTTGCCGACGGCAAAGACGGCGCCGCTGACGACCGCCGGCTGGAACACGAAGACGCCCGCCTCGTCGACCCGGGCGCGCCAGCTGACGCTCATCCCGACCGGGCTCGTGAGGGGCTTGAGGGCCGGCGGCTTGCCTTCCGACGAAAAGGGGTTGAGCGAGCTGCAGGCCGACAGCGTAAGCACGCCGGCCAGGCTCAGGGCCAGGCGGGCGGCTTTCATTGGGCACCTCCGACCGCATCGAGCTTGGCCTGGGCGATCTCGCGCAGCGCGGCGGATTCACCCTTGGTTGCCTTCTCGAGGTCGGCCACGACGGTCTTGTAGGCTGCCTTGGCTTCTTCGCGCTTGCCCTGGGCCAGCAGGATGTCGCCCTTGAGGTCGGCGAAACGCGCCACCAGGCTCTCGTCGGTGGGCGCCTGCAGCTGGGCCAGTGCCTCGTCGTAGGCCTTGTCGTCGAACAGCACGGTGGCGAGGCGCAGGCGGGCCAGCTCGCGCAGCGCCGGGTCGTTGGCCTTGGTCGCGGCCCAGGCCAGCGGCACGCGGGCGTTCTTGAGATCTCCGGCATCGGCCTGCACCTTGGCCGACAGCAGCGCGGCCATGTCGGCGTAGGCGGTGCCGTTGTACTTTTCGAGCAGGGTGCCGGCCGCCTCGCGGGCCTTCTGGGCGTTCTTCTCGCTGGCGGCCTTCTGCAGCACGCCGTAGAGGGCCGACGCCTCGGCGCTCTGCTTGCCCTGATACCACTGCCAGCCCTGCCAGCCCACCGAGGCGAGCGCGACGGCCACGGCAAGCCCGGTCACGAGGGTGCCGTACTGCTCCCACCAGCCCTTGATCTGGGAAATCTGTTCCTGCTCTTCGAGGTCAAATGCTGCCATCGTCTTCTTCCGATTCGATCAGGCGATCCGCCAGGGTTTCCGGGAGCACGTCCATCGGGACGCGAATCTGTTCGCCACCGTCGCGCAGGGGCTTGAGGCTGACTTCGCCGGCGGCGGCCTCGTCGTCACCGATCACCACGGCAAACGGTGCGCCGGAGGCGTCGGCCCGCTTCATCTGCGACTTGAAGCTGCCGCCGCCGCAGTGCAGCGTGACCGCAAAACCCGTCCCGCGCAAGCCTTCGGCGACCCGGAAGGCGGCGCGCTGGGCGGCCTCGCCGGCGTGCACCAGGTACACGTCGGGCACGATGCGCTCGGCCTGGCCGCCGGACTCCTGCCACAGGGCGAGCAGGCGCTCGACCCCCATCGCGAAGCCCGCCGCCGGCGCCGGCTTGCCGCCGAGCTGGGCGACGAGACCGTCGTAGCGGCCGCCGGCGCAGATGGTGCCCTGGGCGCCGAGCCGGGTCGTGACCCACTCGAACACCGTGCGGTTGTAGTAGTCGAGGCCGCGCACCAGCCGGTGGTTGATGCGGTACGGCAGGCCGGCATCCTTGAGGATCGCCTGCACACCGTCGAAATGCTTGATGGACTCCTCGCCCAGGAAGTCGGCGAGCTTGGGCGCCGCTTCGACGATGGCCTGGAGGTCTGGATTCTTGGTGTCGAGGATGCGCAGCGGGTTGGTGTACAAGCGGCGCTGGCCGTCCTCGTCGAGGCTGTCCTTGTGGGCTTCGAGATAGGCGATCAGCGCGGCCCGGTGGGCGGCGCGCTCCTCGCTGCTGCCGAGGGAGTTGATCTCGAGCTTGACGTCCTCGAGACCGAGGTCGTCCCACAGGCGGGCGCACATCAGGATGTGCTCGGCGTCGATATCGGGGCCGTCAAAGCCGAGGGCCTCGACGCCAACCTGGTGGAACTGCCGGTAACGGCCTTTCTGGGGGCGCTCGTGGCGGAACATCGGGCCGTGGTAATACAGGCGCCGCGGGCTGCCGAACAGCAGGTTGTGCTGGATCGCCGCACGCACGCAGGAGGCGGTGCCTTCCGGGCGCAGGGTGAGGTGTTCGCCGTTGAGGGCGTCCTCGAAGGAGTACATCTCCTTCTCGACGATGTCGGTCACTTCGCCGATGGCGCGCTTGAACAGCGGCGTCGGCTCGACGATGGGCATGCGGATCGGGCGGTAGCCGTAGCTGCGCAGCCAGTCGCGGACGATGTCCTCGAACTGCTCCCAGACTTCGGCGTCGTCGGGCAGGATGTCGTTCATCCCGCGCACGGCCTGGAGGGTCTTGCTCATGATTCCCTTTGTTGTTCTGATCGGCGCGGGCTCAGGCCGGCGCGCCCTTGCGGGGATAAGTACGGGCCACGTAGCTTTCGATGATGGCCTTGAACTCGTTGGTGATGTTGTCGCCGCGCAGCGTGCGGGTCTTGACGCCGTCCTCGAAGACCGGCGCCGCCGGCGATTCGCCGGTGCCCGGCAGAGAGATGCCGATGTTGGCGTGCTTGCTCTCGCCCGGCCCATTGACGATGCAGCCCATCACCGCGAGGGTCATGTTCTCGACGCCGTCGAACTGCTCGCGCCACACCGGCATGTTGTCGCGGACGAAGTTCTGCACGTCGGAGGCCATCTCCTGGAACAGGGTGCTGGTGGTGCGGCCGCAGCCCGGGCAGGCGGTGACCATCGGCGTGAAGGCGCGCAGGCCCATGGTCTGCAGGATCTCCTGGGACACCACCACTTCCTGGGTGCGGCTGCCGTTGGGCTCGGGGGTCAGGGAGACGCGGATGGTGTCGCCGATGCCCTCCTGGAGCAGCACGGCCAGCGCGGCGGTGGACGCCACGATGCCCTTCGAGCCCATGCCGGCCTCGGTGAGGCCGAGGTGCAGCGGATAGTCGCACTTGGCGGCCATATCGCGATAGACGGCGATCAGGTCCTGGACGCTGCTGACCTTGGCCGACAGGATGATCTTGTCGCCGGCCAGGCCGTACTCCTCGGCCTTCGCGGCGGATTCGAGGGCGGAGGTGACCAGCGCCTCGCGCATCACCGCCATCGCGTCGCGGGGCACTGTGCGGCGGGCGTTCTCGTCCATGATGCGGGCCAGCACCGACTGGTCGAGGCTGCCCCAGTTGACGCCGATGCGCACCGGCTTGTCGTACTTGCAGGCCATCTCGACGATGGACGCGAACTGGGTGTCGCGCTTGGCGCCCTGCCCCACGTTGCCGGGGTTGATGCGCAGCTTGTCGAGGGCCTCGGCGCAGGCCGGGTGGTCCTGCAGCAGCTTGTGGCCGTTGTAGTGGAAGTCGCCGACCAGCGGAACGTCGAGGTTCATCTGGAGCAGCTTCTCGCGGATCTTGGGCACCGCGCGGGCGGCCTCGTCATTGTTGACGGTGATCCGCACGAGTTCGGAGCCAGCCCGGGCGAGCTGGGCGACCTGCATCGTGGTGGCGAAATCGTCGGCGGTGTCGGTGTTGGTCATCGACTGGACGACCACCGGCGCGTCGGAGCCGATCAGGACACGACCGACGCGCACCTGGCGGGTCTGGCGGCGGACGGCGGCACGCCCGGAGAGAAGGAGATCCATGTCAGCAGTATTCATTCTAGCTTGAGGCGCCCGACCGTCACCTTGCCGGGGGTCGGGATGTCGACGGCGGCGCCGTTGCGTTGGAGTTTCACCTGGCGGGCATTGCCGATCACCAGCGAGACCGGCGCGGAGATGTCGAACTGCTCCTGGGAGCCGGCCTTGCCGAGGCGGGAGAAGACGACCTTGCCGTTCTTGTCCTTGATTTCGACCCAGGCGTCCTGGGCGAACTGGAACACGAGACGGTCACGGCCGGCCTCGGTGGCGGGAGCCGCCGGAGCGGAGGGAGCGGCCGGGACCGCGGCGGCCGGCGCAGGCTCGGCGACGCTCGGGTTCAGGGCGACAGGCACACCGGCGGGCACCGCCGGCGCAGCGGCGGGAGCCGGCGCAGCAGCGACGGCTGCAGCTTCGGGTTTGGGATCGGCTTCGGCAGCCGGGGGCTGCGGCGGCACCGCGGGCGCGTCGGACTGGGCCTGCTCGGCCTCGGGTGCAGACACGGCGAGCTCTTCGGAGGGATTCTTGCGCAGGGTGTCGTAATACCAGCCGGCCACCACGACGCCAAACAAGGCCAGCGCCGCCAGCACGCCCGGGATCACCGAACGGCGAAACCGCCCCCGCCCCACCTGCGGCATGTCGCCGTGGGCATTGGAGGCGGGCGCGAGCTCCATCGGCTCGCTGCTTTCGGGCGACTGCAGCCCCGCCAGCAGCGGCGCCGGGTCGATCTTGAGCAGGCGCGCGTAGTTGCGCAGGAAACCCCGGGTGAACGCCAGCCCGGGCAACTGGGCGAAGTTGCCGGCTTCGAGGGCCTCGATCTGGCGGGCATGCAGCTTGAGCGTGGCGGCCACCTCCGGAATGGAGAGGCCCTGGGCTTCACGGCTGCGCCGCAGGGTGTCGCCCACCGAAGAGTCCTGGGTAGAGGTCGGCAGGGACGATGGCACGGCTTGGGGATCGGTCACTGGTACTGCCCTTGCAAGAAAGCCTGGTATTCGGGAGAGCCGGGGAACCGGCGCCGCAGCTGCTGCACGAGGCTGGCCTCGGCGGCGCGGTCGCCCAGCCGGCGCTCGATGCGGATCGCCAGCCAGAGGCTCTCGGCCGTCGGCTCGACCGCCTGGTTGAAGGCGCCCACGTAACGCTTCGCTGCCTCGTAGGCGCCGCGCCGATAGGCGATCCCGGCGAGGTGGAAGACGGCCTGGTGATTGCCGTTATCCAGCTCGACGGCTCGCAGGAACGCACGTTCGGCGGCGGTATCGTTGTTGAGCCGCAGCTGGCACAGGCCCACGTTGGCCTGGGCCCGGGTGGGCGTCTGGTAATACGGGTTACGGGCCGCCGCCTGGAGCATCTCGATGCCGGCGGCTTCCTTGCCGGTGGAACACAGGAACCAGCCGTAGCTGTTCTGGATCTCGGGGTCGCCGGGCGCCAGCGACAGGGCGTAGGAGAAATTCGCGTCGGCGATCTGGTTCTCCTCGAGGAACATATGCACCAGCCCCATCAGCTGGTAGGCCGGCGCATAGCGCGAATCGTAGGAGATGGCGGCCTTCGCCTCGTCCAGCGCCACGCCGTAGCGACCGACCTGGAAATAAGCCTGGCCGAGCTCGACATGGACCTTGGCCTTGCCGCGGGCCTCGTCCTTGCCGACCGGGAGTTCGGAGACTGGCCGCTCCATGCGGGCCAGCGAGCCACCCGGCTGCGGCCCGACACAGGCGCCGAGGGCGAGCACCGCCGGCAGCGCAAGCAGCAGGCGGGCGCGGAGGGAAGGATTCATCGGGGCTGCTCCACGATGGGGACGATCCGGGAGGCGACGCGGCGTGTCTTGTCCTTGACCTGGCCGGCGAGCTGCCCGCAGGCCGCGTCCACGTCGTCGCCCCGCGTCTTGCGCGTGGTGGTGACGATCCCGGCGTCGATCAGGATCTCGGCGAAGCGCTTGATGCGCGGCGCCGGCGAGCGGTCGAAACCCGAATTCGGGAAGGGGTTGAAGGGAATCAGGTTGAACTTGCACGGCACGTCGCGGGTGAGCGCAACGAGCTCGCGGGCGTGGGCGTCGCTGTCGTTCACCCCGTCGAGCATGACGTACTCGAAGGTGATGAAGTCGCGCGGCGCGCGCTCGAGGTAGCGCCGGCAGGCGGCCATCAGCTCGCGCAGCGGGTATTTCTGGTTGATCGGGACCAGCTTGTCGCGCAGCGCGTCGTTGGAGGCGTGCAGCGACACGGCCAGCGCCGTCGGGCAGGCGTCGCGCAGGCGATCCATGGCCGGCACGATGCCGGAGGTGGACACGGTGACGCGGCGCCGCGAAAGGCCATAGGCGTTGTCGTCCAGCATCAGGTTGAGGGCCGACACGACGTTGTCGAAGTTGGCGAGGGGCTCGCCCATGCCCATCATGACCACGTTGCTGATGACCCGCTCGCCGTCGCCGTTGGCGCCGAGGAGGCGGTTCGCCAGCCACAGCTGGCCGATGATCTCGGCCGCGGTGAGGTTGCGGTTGAAGCCCTGCTTGCCGGTGGAGCAGAAGGCGCAGTCGAGGGCGCAGCCGGCCTGGGACGAGATGCACAGGGTGCCGCGGTTGGTTTCGGGGATGAACACCGTCTCGACCGCGTTGGCGTTGCCCACGTCGAGCAGCCACTTGCGCGTGCCATCGGTGGAGATGCTGTCGCGCACCGGCACCGGCGGGGTGATGCAGGCCGTCGCCGCGAGCTTGGCCCGCAGCGACTTGGCCACGTCGGTCATCTGGTCGAAATCGGTTGCGCCGAAGCGATGCACCCACCGGAGCACCTGCTTCGCGCGGAATGGTTTCTCACCCTGCTGGACGAACCAGTCGGTGAGCGCTGCGGCATCGAAATCGAGAAGATTGACCACGTGTAATTCCATCAAGACCGGCGGAAGAAAGGAGTTTCATCCCGCCGGTACAGATCATCAACGGCTGTAAACGTTCATGCCCGGGAAGAAGAAGGCGACTTCCACGGCAGCGGTTTCGGGAGCGTCGGAGCCATGCACGGCGTTGGCGTCGATGGACTCGGCGAAATCGGCGCGGATGGTGCCCTTGTCGGCCTTCTTCGGGTCGGTGGCGCCCATCAGCTCACGGTTCTTGGCGATGGCGTTCTCGCCTTCCAGGCACTGGATCATCACCGGGCCGGAGGTCATGAAGGAGACCAGATCCTTGAAGAAGGGGCGCTCTTTGTGAACAGCGTAGAACTCGCCGGCTTCACGCTCGGAGAGGTGAGCCATCTTGGCGGCGATGACCTTGAGGCCGGCGCCTTCGAAACGGGCGTAGATCTGGCCGATCACGTTCTTGGCGACGGCATCGGGCTTGATGATGGAGAGGGTGCGTTCAATGGCCATAAGCTAGACTCCAGTAAGGCTGAGGTGGTCGAAAAACCGAAAGCCTGGAATTTTAGCAGGTTGGTACGTCGATTCGGCGTTTTTCGGAACCACAGGACGATTACCGGATGTAAGACTGCCGCGGCAAACCAGGCCGGGAGAGGGAAGATGGCGGACGGGCGTCACGCCGGGGCGCCGGAGACGGACGAAAAAAAAGGGTGCGCATCGCGCACCCCCAACCCCAACAGAGAGACTTCAGCTTTGGGCCGCAAGGCCCTGAAAACGCACTGATTGTTGCTCGTGTTCGCGTCTTCAACCTGGAGCGGATTATGCACGAGGCCGGGGGGCGAGGAATTGACTTGAATCAAAACCCTTTCACTTTCAGGGTCAATCAGGCATCGCTGATGCTCAGGATGCGCCCGGGCCGGCCTTGTCGGCCTTGCCCGGTGCTACCTTAGGGGGGGAGTCGTCGTCGCTGACCACCCGGTAGCCCGGACCTTCGAGGTCGTCGAACTGGCCGCTCTTCACGGACCACCAGAAGATGAAGCCGATCAGGAACACCAGCACGACCGACAGGGGGATGAGCAGGTACAGGCTTTCCATGGGCAACCTCAGCGCTTGAGCCCGCGCTGCAGGCGCAGGGCATTGAGAACGACGAACAGCGAGCTGGCCGACATGCCGATGCCCGCCATCCACGGGGTGACGAGGCCGGACATGGCCAGCGGGACGGCCGTGAAATTGTAGGCGAAGGACCACCACAGGTTCTGGCGGATGATGGACAGCGCCCGCCGCGACAGCGCCAGCCCATCGGCCAGGGCCCCCAGGCGGGCGCTCAGCAGCACGATGTCGGCCTGGTTGCGGGCGAGGTCGGTGCCGCCGCCCATCGCCACCGACACCTGGGCCTGGGCCAGCACCGGCGCATCATTGACACCATCGCCGACCATCGCGATCACCGCGTCGCCCTTCTGCAATGCGCGCAGGCCGGCGTGCTTGCCCTCCGGCGTCATGCCCCCCACCGCGTGCTCCACCCCCAGCTGGCGCCCGACCGCCTCGACGGCCGGCGGCGTGTCGCCGCTGAAGATCGACAGCGCGAGGCCCTCCGCCCGCAGGGTCTCGAAAGTCTGGACACAATCCTCGCGCAGGCCGTCGCTGAGCGCGAAGCCGCCCAGCCAGCCGACCGACGAGGCCAGCGCGATCACCGTGCGGCCGGAGCGCTCGTCCTCCAGCAGGGCTTCGGGGACCGGCGCCGCCGCGAGCTCAGCGGCGAAAGCCGGGCGGCCGATGCGATAGGTGACGCCGTCCAGCACGCCAGCGACGCCCTGCCCCGTGGTGGCCGCGACGCCGCCGAAAGCCGGCAGGGAGACGCCCTCCTCCGCCGCACGCAGGCGCAGGGCCTTGCCGATGGCGTGCTCGGAGCCCTGCTCCAGGCCGGCCGCCAGCGCCAGCAGCGTGGAGGCGTCGGCGGCACCGAAGGCCCGCACCGTCTCGACGCGCATCTCGCCGTAGGTGAGCGTGCCGGTCTTGTCGAAAACAAAATGGTCGGCCCGCGCAAGGGCTTCGATGGCGTGGCCGCGGGTCACCAGGACGCCCATCCGGGCCAGGGCGTCGGTGGCTACGGTGAGCGCCACCGGCGTGGCCAGCGAGAGGGCGCAAGGGCAGCTCACCACCAGCACCGAGACGAAGATCCACAGGGCGCGGTCGGGATCGTGCCAGTACCACCAGCCGGCGGTGACGCAGGCCAGCACCAGCAGCGCGACGATGAAGTAGGCCGCCACCCGGTCGGCCTGCTGGACGACCCGCGGCTTTTCGGCCGAGGCCCGTTCCATCAGCTGGCGGATCGCCGCCAGGCGGGTGTGCTCGCCGGTGCGGCTGACGCGCACGCACAGCGGGCTGCCGCCATTCACCGTGCCGCCGGTGATCTCGGCCCCCGGGCGCTTGGGCACCGGGCGGCTCTCGCCGGTGAGGAGCGCCTCGTTGGCCTCACTCTCGCCCTCGATCACGACACCGTCGGCGGGCACCGTCTCGCCGGGCTTGACGCGGATCACGTCGCCCACCACGAGCTGCGAAACCGGCACCTTGTCGCCCGCGGGCGACGGCCAGGCGGCGAGCTTCTCGGCGAAGGCCGGCAATGCCTTGCCCAGCTCCTCGACACCGCGCACGGCTTTCTGCCGGGCCAGCATCTCCACGTAGCGGCCGCACAGCAGGAAGAACACGAACATCGTCACCGAGTCGAAATACACCTCGCCCTGGCCGATGACGGTGGCCCAGCAGCTGGCGACGAAGGCCGCCCCCACGCCCAGCGCCACCGGCACGTCCATGCCCAGCCGGCGCAGGCGCACGTCGCGCCAGGCGTGGCTGAAGAAGGGCGCGGCGGAGTACAGCACCACCGGCGCGGTGAGGATCAGGCTGGCCCAGCGCATCATCGCCTCGATGTCGGCGGTCATCTCGCCGTCGGCGGCGATGTAGGCCGGGAAGGCGTACATCATCACCTGCATCATCCCGAAGCCGGCCACGAAGATCCGCCACAGGGCGCTGCGGCGCTCCCGCTGGGAGATCTGCTCGGAGCGGGCGGCGTCGTAGGGATAGGCCCGGTAGCCGATGGCCTGGATCGCCGCGAGGATGTCGGACAGCTTGATGCGGCGCTCGTCCCAGCGTACGCGGGCGCGCCGGGTGGCGTAGTTGATGTCGACGGCGGTGACGCCGGGCTGGTGGGCCACGTGCTGTTCGTTGAGCCAGATGCACGCCGAGCAGGTGATGCCCTCGAGGATCAGCGCGGCTTCGCGTTCGTGCTCGCCGATGGGCTTGACGAAGCCCTGCTGGAAGTCCGGGTGGTCGAACAGGCCGAGATCCTTGAGCTCGTCGGGCATGGCCTCACGGGCCTGCTCGGGCATCGCGTCGCGGCGCTTGTAGTAGTCGATGAGGCCGCTGCTGACGATGGACTGGGCCACCGCCTGGCAGCCGGTGCAGCACATCTGGTGGCGGGTGCCTTCGATGTCCACCGGCAGGTCGACATCAGCGGGAATCGGCAGGCCGCAGTGGTAGCAGTCGTGCTCGGGCACGGGGGAAGTCGGGGGCAACGGCTGGGACAACGCAGGCCTCGCAATCAGGGCCCGCAGCCGGACGCGGCCGCGGGAAAACCCGATCTTTTATCACAAAGCTGCGGCGCAGCAAAAGAATGCCCCGCCGCAGGCCGGGCGCACCGGCCGGCACGCGCCCCGGACCGCGGCGGCGGGGCTCACATCACGCCCAGCATCCGCGGGAACCACAGGGACAGCGCTGGCCAGTAGGTGACCACGCCCAGGAACACCAGCATGGACAGCAGCCACGGCCACACCGCCACGGTGAGCTCGGTGATGCCCATCCTGGTGATGCCGGAGGCCACGTACAGGTTGAGGCCAACCGGCGGGTGGCACATGCCGACCTCCATGTTCACCACCATGATGATGCCGAAGTGCACCGGGTCGATGCCCAGCTTCATCGCCACCGGGAACAGGATGGGCGCGAAGATCAGCACGATGCTCGACGGCTCCATGAAGTTGCCGGCCAAGAGCAGCAGCACATTCACCGCCAGCAGGAAGGCGATCACCCCCAGCCCGTGGCCCAGCATCCAGTCGGCCAGCGCCTGCGGGATGTTCTCGTTGGTCATGATGAAGGAGAACAGCACCGCGTTGGTGATGATGTAGAGCAGCATCGCCGACATGTTGGCCGAGTTGAGCAGCACCTTCGGCACGTCCTTCAGCGGCATGTCCTTGTAAACAAAGACCGCCACGATGAAGGCATACATCGCGCTCATCGCCGCCGCCTCGGTGGGGGTGAAGATGCCGGTGTAGATGCCGCCCATCACCACCACGATCAGCAACAGGCCCCACACCGACTCGCGGAAGGCCTTGACCCGCGCGGCGAGGGATGCCTTGGGCTGGCGCGGATAGTCGAACTTGCGCGCCCGATACCAGGTCACGCCGCCGAGGGTCGCCGCCAGGGCCAGGCCCGGCACCACGCCGGCCATGAACAGCGCGCCGACCGAGGTGTTGGTGGCCACCGAGTACATCACCATCACGATGGACGGCGGGATCAGGATCCCCAGCGCGCCGGCGGTGGTGATGATGCCGGCGCCGAACTTGTTGGGGAAACCCGCCCGCACCATCGCCGGCAGCAGGATCGAGCCGATCGCCACCACCGTGGCCGGCGACGAGCCCGACACCGCCGCGAACAGCGCGCAGGCCAGCACCCCGGCCAGGCCCAGGCCGCCGTACCAGTGGCCGACCATCGAGGTGGCGAAGGTGATCATCCGCTTGGCCACCCCGCCGTGGGTCAGGAAGTTGCCGGCCAGGATGAAGAAGGGGATCGCCATGATCTCGAACTTCTCGATGCCGGTGAACAGCTTGAGCGCCACGGATTCGAGGGGCACCTCGGTCATGGTGAACAGGAAGCTCAGCACCGTGAGGCCGAGGGAGATCGAGATGGGCATGCCCGTGAGCATCAGCACGAGCAGGATGCCGAAGATGATCGCGGCGTTCATTGGCGGCCTCCCTTGCCCGGGCCGCGCGATGCACCGCGGGGCGTGTGCTTGAGATCGTGCATGTGCAGGTTGTCGTCCATGCCGTACACGTCCACATCCACCGGCAGCTGCTCGGCCTCGAGCCCGTCCACGTGGCCGTGGTCGTGATGGGGCAGCTCGCCGGTGCGCAGGAAGTTCCAGGCCACCTGCAGGAAGCGGAAGCACATCAGGCTGGAGCCCAGCGGGATGGCGCTATAGACGATCCAGGTCGGCCACTCGAGATCGGGGGTGGTCGGGCCCTCGGGGATGTCGCCGACCTCCGCGCCGGTGAAGCTCAGGAAGGCATAGTGGGCACCGTTCTCCCAGACGAAATGGGCGCCCAGAGTGGCGACGATGCCGGTGAACAGCGCGCCGGCCAGCAGCCCGAAAACGATGAAGCGACCGCGCGCGGCATCCGACAGGCGGTTGATGAGCACATCGACGCCCACGTGGATGCCCGTGCGCACCCCGTAGGCGGCGCCAAACTTGGCCATCCACACGAACATGATGATGCACAGCTCCTGGGCCCAGCTGAAGTTGAGGGACAGGAGCCAGTCCTGCAGGCCGGGAATGCTGAGCCCGGCGAGGTAACGATGGACCACCGCGACGAAGATGATCGCCGTGGCGCCGCCCATCAGGAGGGTGATGATCCACTCCTCCAGGTGATCGAGTAGTTTCATGCTGGCACCTCGGAAGGGCTGTGCGGCGTGACAGGGCCGCCCGCGATGGCGGAGCGGACCCTGCGTCAAGAGGGGTCTTTCAGGCAGTCAGGATTACAGCTTCGCGGGGTCGAAGCCGGTTTCCTTGTAGATCGACTCGATCAGGCCCTTGCCGATGCGCCCCTCCATCTTCTGATGGACTGGCACCAGCGCCTTCTTGAAGGCCAGCTTCTCGTCCTTGGTCGGCACGTACACCTGGGTCTTGCCGCTCTTCCTGATCGCCTCGAGGGATTTGTCGTTTTCTTCCTGGGCGATCTTGTTGGCGTAGGCGGTGGCCTCCTTCATCGCCGTCTCGAGGTTGCCGCGCACGTCGGAGGGCAGGCCGTCCCAGAACTTCTTGTTGGCGATCACCGCGTAGCCCAGGTAGCCGTGGTCGGTCACGGTCAGGTGCTTCTGCACCTCGTGCATCTTCTGGGTGTACATGTTGGAGTGGGGGTTCTCGGTGCCATCGACGACGCCGGTCTGCAGCGCCTGGTACACCTCGGAGAAGGCCATCACCTGGGGCAGGCCGCCGACGCTGCGGATTTCCTCCTCGAGCACCTTGGACGACTGGATGCGCAGCTTCTTGCCCTTCAGGTCGGCGGGGCTGCG
Organism: Zoogloea sp.; assembly: GCF_041908905.1. Classification (GTDB taxonomy): domain Bacteria; phylum Pseudomonadota; class Gammaproteobacteria; order Burkholderiales; family Rhodocyclaceae; genus Zoogloea. The sequence goes on along the minus strand of NZ_JAYREK010000005.1, from coordinate 34,504 downwards.
GATCGGGGTATTGGCCGAGAACGACTTGAAGCCGTTGTCCCAGTAGGCCAGGCCGACGATGCCCTTCGGCTCCAGCTTCTTCAGGATGCCGGCGCCCACCGGCCCCTGGGTGACCCGGTGCAGCTCGGTGTAGTCGTCGAAGATGTAGGGCAGGTCGAAGACCTCGAACTCCTTCACCCCCAGCGGGCCGAACTTGGCCAGCGACGGCGCCAGCATCTGCACCGCGCCCAGTTGCAGCGCCTCGAGCTCCTCCTTGTCCTTGTAGAGCGCGCTGTTGGCGTAGACTTCCACCTTCACCTTGCCCTTGCCGAGCTCCTCGGCGCGCTTCTTGAAGAACTCGGAGGCCTTGCCCTTGGGCGTGTCGGCAGCCACCACGTGACTGAACTTGATCACGATCGGCGCCTGGGCGACGGCGCCCGAGCAGAAACCGACGGCGGCGAGGCTGAACAGGATGGTGCGAAGTTTCATGGATGTCTCCTTTGTTTTTTTGATGCGACGGACTTGACCGGCTGCAGCCGCCCGACTCCAATACCCGGGCCGGCTTATACCCTCAAAGTAGTCCCCGCTCCGGCAGGCGCTCAATTGTGGAAAGCCCTCAGGCCCGCGCCGGCCTTCTTTGTCACCATGCCGCCGACGACAAGGAGATCCCTCACCCGTGCCCCACACCGCCCTGCCGCCCCCCTCCGCCACACCGCCGCCGCCCAGCTGGTACTGGAGCCTGCCCTACGCCGCGGTGGCCCTCTTCATCGCCGCGATGGCGGCGCTGCTGTGGCTGATCCACCGGGAGGACGCCGAGGAGCAGCGCGCCACCCTGATCACCGACGTGCTGTGGATGGAGCAGAACTTCTCCTTCCAGTTCGAGCGCAACAACGCCCTCCTCGTCCAGCTCGGCCCCGAGCTGCTCGCCGGCAGCATCGGGACCACCACCCAGGCCCGCCTGAAGCGCGCCCTCGACCCCGAGAGCGGCATCGTCCGGGTGCTCTGGCTCGACGCCGACGGCAAGGTGAAGGGCGCCACCCCGCCCTTCACCAACAACGAGATGGTCGGCGAGACCGCCGGCACCTTCCCCTCCGCCGCGGCCCTGCGGCTGGCCAGCTCCCTCGGCCGCCCGGTGTATAGCGACGCCTACGCGGTGCTCGAGAACCAGACCCAGTTCGAGGTCCACCAGCCGATCTTCGACGGCGGACGGCAGCTCGGCACCGTGGTCGGCGTGTATTCCCTCAACGCCCTCATCGCGCGGCAGGTGCCCTGGTGGTTCTCCGAGCGCTACCGGGTCTCGGTGACCAACAACCTGGGCGTCGAGATCGCCGCCAAGTCCAAGGTGTCGCCCCTCGCCACCCTGGCCTACGAGATCCCCTTCGAGCCGCCCGGCCATGGCCTCAACCTCGTCATCACCGCCTACAAGAGCGAGGTGCGCTGGATCCCGATGCTGCTGATGGGCTCCCTCGGGGTGCTCGCCGCCGCCATCGTGTGGAGCCTGTGGCAGCTGCGCCGCCACATGCAGCGCCGCCAGGCCGCCGAGCAGGCCCTCAGCAGCGAGCACGCCTTCCGCAAGGCCATGGAGGACTCCCTCAACACCGGCATGCGCGCCCGCGACCTCGACGGGCGCATCACCTACGTGAACCCGGCCTTCTGCCGGATGGTCGGCTGGAGCGCCGAGGAGCTGGTCGGCATGCGCCCGCCGATGCCCTACTGGGCCCCGGAAGCCATCGAACACACCCGCGGCGTGCACCAGCAGATCCTCGGCGGCAAGGCGCCACCCCAGGGGCTGGAAGTGCGCCTGATGCGCAGGAACGGCGAGCGCTTCGACGCCCTGGTGATCGAGGCCCCGCTCATCGACGACCGGGGCCGCCACATCGGCTGGATGGGCTCGGTGGTGGACGTCACCGAACAGAAGCGCGCCCAGGAGCTCGCCCGCCAGCAGCAGGAACGCCTGCAGGCCACCGCCCGCCTCGTGACCATGGGCGAGATGGCGTCCACCCTCGCCCACGAGCTCAACCAGCCCCTGGCCGCCATCTCGAGCTACAACACCGGCTGCCTCAACATGCTCGAACACGGCAGCATCGCCCCCGACGAGCTCAGCGGCGTGCTCCAGAAGATCGGCAAGCAGGCCCAGCGCGCCGCCCAGATCATCCGGCGGGTGCACGCCTTCGTGCGGCGCAGCGAGCCCAAGCTCGAGCGCGTCGACTTCAACGGCGTGATCCGCGAGGCGGTGGGCCTGGTCGAGGCCGACGCGGCCCGGCGCGGGGTGGGCCTCAACGTGGAGCTCGCCGACGGCCTGCCGCCGGTGCTCGCCGACCCGGTGATGATCGAGCAGGTGGCCATCAACCTCATCCGCAACGGCATGGACGCCATGGCCGACACCCCCCGGCGCGAACGCCGCCTCCGCCTCGCCACCCGGGCCGAGGACGGCATGCTGCTGTTCTCGGTGGCCGATCGAGGCCGGGGCATCCCGGCGGAAGTCGCCGAGAGGCTGTTCACCCCCTTCTTCACCACCAAGGAAGAAGGCATGGGCATGGGCCTCAACATCTGCCGCTCCATCGCCGAGCTGCACCGGGGGCGCCTCGGCTTCGAGCCCAATCCGGACGGTGGTACGATCTTCCGCTTCTCGCTTCCCGCCTCCAGCCCATGAGCCAAGCCTTCGCCCACATCGTCGACGACGACGAAGCCATCCGCGACGCCCTCACCTGGCTGTTCCGCACCCGTCAGGTCGCCAGCCAGCCCTGGGAATCCGCCGAGGCCTTCCTGGCCGCCTGGCAGCCCGACTGGCGGGGCTGCATCGTGCTCGACATCCGCATGCGCGAGATGAGCGGGCTCGAATGCTTCGACGCCCTGCGCGAACGGGGCAACACCCTGCCGGTGATCTTCCTCACCGGCCACGGCGACGTGCCGATGGCGGTGGGTGCCCTCAAGAAGGGCGCCTTCGACTTTCTCGAGAAGCCGGTGGACGACAACGCGCTGGTGGACCGGGTCATCCGCGCCCTCGCCTCCGACGCCCGCCGCCAGGCCAGCGAGGCCAGCCAGGCCACCGTCGCCACCCGCATCGCCCAGCTCACCCCGCGCGAGCACGAGGTGATGCGCCTGGTGCTGGCCGGCAAGTTCAACAAGGTGATCGCCGACGAGCTCAACATCTCGATGCGCACCGTCGAGGTGCACCGCTCGCGGGTCTTCGAGAAAATGGGTGTCCGCTCGGCGGTCGAGCTGGCGCAGCTGCTCGCCCATCCGCGGGACTGAGCGCGGGGCGGGCCTGCCCGGCGCAGCGTTCAGCCCAGGCCCGACCAGCCGAACACCAGCCCGGTCTCCTCCGGCCGGCAGCCGAATTCGGCCGCCACGCCCACCCCTGCGATCCACGCCAGGCGGCCATCCACCCACAGCAGGGGCAGGTTGTCGCGCAGCCAGGGCGGCACGCCGGCCTCCTGCAGCAGGTTCTTGAGGGAGCGGCTCGGGCCGCCGGCACGCAGGCGCATCCGCTCGCCCCCGGCGCGGCGGCGCAGCTCACAGCGCCCGCCGGCGAGCACGGAGGCCGCCACGCCCTCCCCCACCGCCTCGCGCCAGCCCACCGCCCCCCCCGCCCACGGGGTGCTGGCCTCCCCGCTCCAGGCCAGGGACGCGGGTGCCTCCGGGGTGTGGGACGGCGCCAGCCACCAGGCATCGCGATATACACACAAGGCTGACCCACCCACCGGCAGCCGCAACCCCTCGGCCGCGCCCTCGCTGCAGAGCTGGCGTTCGATCTCCCGCAACCGGTCCTCGTCGGGCATCGCCTCGCCGGCACCCTGCAGCAGGAAGCGCATCAGGTTGCGCCGGCGGGCCGACGACAGGCCCAGCGCGCCCACCCGTCCGAGGCGGCCACCGGGCAGGCGCAGGGCGGCCAGATCGAGGGCGGCGAGCTCGTCGAGCATTCCGGCCGCCTCGCCGCACAGCCGGCCCATCCGGGCCAGCCCGGCCGCGGCGCCCGGAAAACGGGATTCGACGAGGGGCAGCACCTCGTGGCGCAGGAAGTTGCGGGAGAAGCCGCAATCGGCGTTGCTCGGGTCGTCAACCCACGCGAGCCCCGCGGAACGGGCGTGGGCGAGCAGGTCTGCGCGAGGAACATCGAGGAGCGGGCGCCAGATCATGGGCCCCGGGCCAGACGGATCGACGGGCCGCATGCCGCTCGCGCCCCGCACGCCGGCACCGCGGATCGCGCGGAACAGCACCGTCTCGGCCTGGTCGTCCCGGTGGTGGGCGAGCGCCAGCGCGTCGTCGCCCAAGGCCGCCAGCGCCGCCCGCCGGGCCTCGCGCGCGGCAGCCTCGAGCCCGCCCGGGTGCCGGCGATCCACCTCGACCCGGCACACCGCGAGGGGCACGCCCAGGCGGTCGCACAGGCGCCGGCACTCGCCGGCCCAGGCTTCGGAGCCGGCGACGAGGCCGTGCTGCACATGGGCAGCCGAGAGGTCGATGGAAAGGGGCTGGCGCAGGCCGGCCAGCAGATGGAGCAGAACGGTGGAATCGAGCCCGCCGCTCAGCCCGACGCGTACCCGCCGGGCTGGCCGGGGAAGCTGGTGCCAGCTGCGGGCGACCCGCGCAGAGAGGTCAATCGACGGCAATTTCCTTGAACTTGCCGTAGCTCATCAGGCGCTCGAAGCGCCGCTCGAGCAGCTCGGACGGCGACAGGTCGGACACCTGGCGCAGGGCGTCCTGCAGCGCGCGCTTGAGGCTCTGGGCCATCACCCGGTGGTCGCGGTGGGCGCCGCCGACGGGCTCGTTGATCACCTTGTCGATGAGGCCCAGCGACTTGAGGCGCGAGGCGGTGATGCCCATCGTCTCGGCCGCGTCGGAGGCCCGCTCGGCGCTCTTCCAGAGGATGGAGGCGCAGCCCTCGGGGGAGATCACCGAGTAGGTGGAGTACTGCAGCATCATCAGCTGGTCGCCGACCGCGATGGCCAGCGCGCCGCCGGAGCCGCCCTCGCCGATCACCGTGCAGATGATGGGCACCTTGAGCTCGGCCATCACGAACAGGTTGTGGCCGATGGCCTCGGACTGGCCGCGCTCCTCGGCGTCGATGCCCGGGTAGGCGCCCGGCGTGTCGATGAAGGTGAACACCGGCAGGCCGAACTTCTCGGCCAGCTTCATCAGGCGCAGCGCCTTGCGGTAGCCCTCGGGGCGCGGCATGCCGAAGTTGCGGAAGATCTTCTCCTTGGTGTCGCGGCCCTTCTGGTGGCCGATCACCATGCAGGGCTGGCCGTTGAAGCGGGCCAGGCCACCGACGATCGCCTTGTCGTCGGCAAAGCTGCGGTCGCCGTGGAGCTCCTCGAAGTCGGTGAAGATGTGCTCCACGTAGTCCAGCGTGTACGGCCGCTGCGGGTGGCGGGCGACCAGCGCGCACTGCCAGGGCGTCAGCTTGGCGTAGATGTCCTTGGTAAGGCCGTAGTTCTTCTGTTCCAGGCGGGCGATCTCTTCGGAGATATCCACCGCCGAATCGTCCTGCACGAAGCGCAGTTCTTCGATCTTCGCCTCGAGTTCGGCAATGGGCTGTTCAAAATCCAGGAACGTGGTCTTCATCGGGGGGCTTACGAGTGAAAATTTCGCGCATTTTACCCCATCACCCGTCGGGACGCGCACCGCCCCGGAAAAGCCGCACGCGCCCCATGGAAATTGCATTGCTGCACGGCGCAACGGCAGCTAAAGTGCACGCCCCGTGCTTTTCGCTGCGTCGCCCATGGCCTCGATGAACCTCCTCCGTGCCCTCGCCACCGTCAGCGGCATGACCCTCCTGTCGCGCATCCTCGGCTTCGTGCGGGATTTCGTGGTGGCGCGGGCCTTCGGCGCCGGCATGGAGACCGACGCCTTCTTCGTCGCCTTCCGGCTGCCCAACCTGCTGCGCCGGATGTTTGCCGAGGGGGCCTTCTCCCAGGCTTTCGTGCCCATCCTCGCCGAATATAAAAACAAGCGTGGTGAGGCGGAGACCCACCGGCTGGTGAACCACGTGGCCAGCGGCCTGGGGCTGGTCGTGCTGCTGGTGTCCATCCTCGGCGCCGCGGCCGCGCCGCTGATCATCTACGCCACCGCCCCCGGCTTCTCGGCCGACGCCGGCAAGTTCGAGCTGACGGTGCAGCTCACCCGCATCACCTTCCCATACATCTTCTTCATGTCGCTGGTGGCGCTGGCCGGCGGCGTGCTCAACACCTGGAGCCGCTTCGCGATCCCGGCCTTCACGCCGGTGCTGCTCAACCTGTCGTTCATCGCGATGGCGCTGCTGGCGGCGCCCTACTTCGACCCGCCGGTGCTGGCGCTGGGCTGGGCGGTGTTCATCGGCGGGCTGGCCCAGGTGTTGCTGCAGCTGCGGCCGCTGGCCAGAATCGGCATGCTGCCGCGCTTCTCGCTGGATTTCTCCGACCCCGGCGTGCGGCGCATCCTCAAGCTGATGGCGCCGGCGATCCTCGGCGTGTCGGTGAGCCAGATCTCGCTGCTGATCAACACCATCTTCGCGTCCTTCCTGCCCAGCGGCAGCGTGTCGTGGCTGTACTACGCCGACCGCCTGATGGAGTTCCCGGCCGGCATGCTCGGCGTGGCCCTCGGCACGATCCTGCTGCCCAGCCTGTCCAAGATGCACGCCGACGAGAAACCCGCCGAGTTCTCGTCGCTGCTCGACTGGGGCCTGCGCCTCACGCTGATGATCACCCTGCCCGCCGCGCTGGGGCTGGCGCTGCTGGCGGTGCCGCTGATCGCCACCCTCTTCCACCACGGCGCCTTCACCACCGCCGACGTGTTCCAGACCCGCACGGCGCTGGTCGCCTACAGCGTCGGCCTGGCCGGCCTGATCCTCGTGAAGGTGCTGGCGCCGGCCTTCTACGCCCGCCAGGACATCCGCACCCCGGTGAAGATCGCGCTGATCTCGCTGGCGGCAACCCAGCTGATGAACCTGCTCTTCATCGGCCCGCTGCAGCACGCCGGGCTGGCGCTGTCAATCGGCCTCGCCTCGTGCATCAACGCCGGCATGCTCTACCGCGGCCTGCGCCAGCGCGGCGTGTACCAGCCCCAGCCGGGCTGGGGGCTGTTCTTCGTGAAGCTGCTGGTGGCGCTGGCGGTGCTCGGCGTGGCGGTGTGGTTCACCGCCGGCTCCAGCGCGCTGTGGCTGCACGCCTCCGGCCTCGAGCGGGTGATCCGCCTGACGCTGCTGGTGGTCGGCGGGATGGCGGTGTATTTCGCCACCCTGTTCACCCTCGGCTTCCGGGTGCGCGACTTCCGCCGCCGCGCCGCCACCTGAGCGCGCCAACGCCCTCAGCCCTGCAGCAGGGTCACCGGCGCGACCACGTTGAGGCCGCGCCGCTGCAGCTCCGCCACCGCCCGGTCGGGGTCGCTGAAGCGGATGATGACCACCGCCTGCTGCCCGGGGGCGGTGCTGAAGGCGTACATGTACTCGATGTCCAGCCCCGCTTCGTCGGTGGTGGCGAGCACCCGGGCGAGGCCGCCGGCGCTGTCGGGCACCTCCACCGCCAGCACGTCGGTGAGCTGGGCCACGTAGCCCGCCGCCTCGAGGGCCGCCTTGCCGGCCGGCGGGTCGGCGACGATCAGCCGCAGGATGCCAAAGTCCCGGCTGTCGGCCAGGCACAAAGTGTGGATGTTGATGCCGCGGGCGGCGAGGGCCTCGCAGGCAGCGTGCAGGCGGCCGCTGCGGTTTTCGATGAAGGTCGAGAGCTGGCTGATTTTCATGGCGGCGTCCTCACTGGCTGTCCTGGCGTTCGTCCCACACCCGCCTGGCCTTGCCCTCGCTGCGCGGCAGCGAATGGGGCTCGGCGAGGCGCACCGTCACGTGGAGGCCGGTGACGTTGAGGATCGAGTGGGCGATGCGGCGGCGCAGCTCTTCCATCGCGCCGATCCGGTCGCTGAAGAACTCCGGGCCCACCTCGATCTCGACGTGCATCTGGTCGAGCCCGTGGGCCCGGCGCAGCACGATGCGGTAGTGCGGCAGGGCCCCCTCGACGGCCAGCAGCGCCGCCTCGATCTGGGACGGGAATACGTTGATGCCGTGGATGATCATCATGTCGTCGCTGCGCCGGCCGACCCGCTGCATGCGGCGGATGCTGCGGCCGCAGGCGCAGGGCTCGGTGACCAGCCGGGTGATGTCGCGGGTGCGGTAGCGGATCATCGGCATCGCGCGCTTGGAGAGGGTGGTCAGCACCAGCTCGCCCTCCTCGCCGTCGGGCAGCACCGCGCCGGTCTCGGGGTCGATGATCTCGGGGTAAAAGTGGTCCTCGAACACGTGCAGGCCGTCCTGGGCGCTGCATTCGGCGGCGACGCCGGGGCCGATGATCTCGGACAGCCCGTAGATGTCGAAGGCCCGGATGCCCGCGTCGGCCTCGATGCGCGCCCGCATCGCCGGCGTCCATGGCTCGGCGCCGAAGATGCCCGCCCGCAGCGGCAGCTCGCGCAGGTCGATGCCGAGCTCGCCGGCCCGTTCGATGAGGTGCAGGAAGTAGCTCGGCGTGGCGCAGATGGCGTTCACCCGGAAATCCCGCAGCAGCATCACCTGCCGGTCGGTGTTGCCCCCCGACACCGGCACCACCGTGGCCCCCAGCGCCTCGAGCCCGTAATGGGCTCCCAGGCCGCCGGTGAACAGGCCGTAGCCGAAGGCGTTCTGCACGATGTCGCCGCGGCTGATGCCGGCCGCCGCAAAGGTGCGCAGCATCACCGACGACCACACCTCGACATCCTCCGCCGTGTAGGCCACCACGATGGGCTTGCCGGTGGTGCCGCTCGAGGCATGCAGCCGCACGATCTCCGACATCGGGCTGGCGAAGAGGCCAAACGGGTAGGTGTCGCGCAGGTCGGCCTTGACGGTGAACGGCAGGCGCCCGAGGTCGGCCAGCGATTCGATGCTGGCCGGCGTCAGACCCCGCGCGTCCATGCGCTCGCGGAACAAGGGCACGTGGGCGTAGGCGCGGCCGACGATGTGCTTCAGGCGGCGCAACTGGAGCTCGCGCAGCTGGGCGGCGGGCAGATAGTCCGACGCACTGACCGGATGAAAGCCCGGGCCGGCGTCGTTCCAGTTCTCTCGCAGCATGTGGGTGTCTCCTGTGACTTCGGGCCCCCGCCGCGTCGCCCCTCCCCTCGTGGATGTTTTTTGTTATGGGGCCGGACACAGGATGGTGGCCGACTGAGTGGAAGCGGCTCTCTGCTCGGTCAGTTCACGGCGCCCATTATCGCCCGGCAGGCCGCCGGCGGGCTGCTAGAATTTGCCCTTCATCCCAAGGAGAAGACCATGCGATTGAGCAGCGACAGCTTCAAGGACGGCGCGGTGATCCCCGGCGAATTCGCCTTCTGCGTGCCGGCCCGGGAGGGCCACGTGGCCCTCAGCACCAACCTCAACCCCCACCTGGCGTGGGCCGACGCCCCCGCCGGCACCCGCTCGTTCGCGCTGATCTGCCACGACCCGGACGTGCCCAGCCGCGGTGACGACGTGAACCAGGAAGGCCGCAGCGTACCCGCCGAGCTGCCGCGGGTGGATTTCTTCCACTGGGTGCTGGTGGACCTGCCCGCCTCCACCACCGCCATCGCCCCCGGCAGCCACGCCTGCGCCGTGACCCCGCACGGCAAGCCCGGCCCCGACCTGCCCGACGGCAGCCGCCACGGCATCAACGACTACACCGGCTGGTTCGCCGGCGACGCGCAGATGGAGGGCAACTACTTCGGCTACGACGGCCCCTGCCCGCCGTGGAACGACAGCATCCGCCACCGCTACGTGTTCACGCTGTTCGCCCTCGACATTCCGCGGGTGCCGGTCGAAGGCGCCTTCACCGGCCAGCAGGTGCGCGACGCGATCGCCGGCCACATCCTGGCCCAGGCCAGCCTCACCGGCACCTACAGCCTCAACCCGGCGGTGCCGGCCTGAGCGCCTGACGCCCCGACAATCGGCACCCCGACCCGGCGGCGCGCTCAATCGCCGCCGGCCGTGCCCTCCCGCCGCGGGTCGGCCACGCCCACCCAGCCCCGGCCGCTGCGCACCACCAGCGCGATGCCGCTGGTCATCTCCACCTCACGCACCGTGTGGCCGCGGGCCCGGAGCGCCTCGATCACCTCCACCCCGACCCGCCCCCGCTCCACCTCGGTAGGCCCGTTGCGGCTGCCCACCCGCGGCTGGGCAACCACCTCCTGCGGCGGCATCCGCCCGTCGAGCAGACCGATCAGCGCCTGGGAGACGAAGTTGGGAATCTGGCTGCCCCCCGGCGAACCGAGCAGCGCGTAGAGGCCCCGGCGGTCGAAGACCACAGTCGGCGCCATCGAGCTGCGCGGCCGCTTGCCCGGCGCGATCCGGTTGGGGCCCTCCGCCGAAAAATCCGTGAGCTGGTTGTTGAGGAAAAAGCCACCCGCCAGCCGGCGGTTGCCGAAGGCGTCCTCGATGGACGAGGTCAGCGCCACCCCGTTGCCAAAGCCATCGACGATGGACAGGTGGCTGGTGGACGGCCGCTCGGCGTCGGCCTCGCCGCCTTCGCCGCACCGGCCCGCCGACCTCTGCGGCGGCCCGGCGCGGGGGCCGATGGTCTGCGCCCGGCGGGCCAGGTAGCGACCATCGAGCATCGCCTCGACCGGCACCGCCACGGCCGCCGGGTCGCCCACGCAGGCCGCCCGGTCGGCGTAGGCCAGGCGCCCCGCCTCGGCGAAGCGATGGATGAACGCCGCCTCCCCGGCCGGCCCTGGCGGCAGCCGGCGCCAGATGCCCAGCGTGGCGAGCACCGTCGTGGCGCCCGAGCTCGGCGGCGGAAACCCGCACACCCGGTAGCTGCGGAAAGGCCGGCACAGGGCCGCCCGCTCCACCGGTCGGTAGGTGGCGAGGTCGGGGTAGCCGAGCAGGCCGCGCCGGTCGGCCTCATCGGCGGGGAGTTCGCCCCGCACCGCATCCCGCACAAGCCCGGCCAGTTCGCCGCGATACAGGGCCCGCGGCCCCTCAGCCGCGACGAGGCGCAGGCTGCGGGCCAGCGCCGGGTTGCGCAGCCTGTGCCCGACCGGCCACGGCCGGCCGGCGGCGTCGAAGAACAGGGCCTGGGCCGCCGGGTCGGCAAAGCCACCCTCCAGCGCCAGCAGGGCGTGCAGGCGCGGGGAGACCGGGAAACCCGCCTCGGCCAGCCGGATCGCCGGGTCGAAGAGCTGCGCCCAGGGCAGCCGGCCAGCCGCCCGGTGGGCCTGCCCGAGCATCGCCAGCAGGCCGGGCGTGCCGACCGCGCGGGGATCGCGCACCGCGCTGGCGAAGTCGAGGCGGCGCCCCGCGGCGTCATCGAGCTGCCGAGCCGAGGCCGCCAGCGGCGCCGTCTCGCGGCCATCCCAGGCCCGCAGGCGCCCGTTCCGGGCATCGTAGAACAGCATCAGGCCACCGCCGCCGAGCCCCGAGGACTGGGGCTCGACGAGGCCGAGGACCATCTGCGCCGCGATCGCCGCGTCCACCGCCGAGCCGCCGGCGCGCAGCATCTCGACGGCCGCGGCGGTGGCATGGGGGTTGGCGGTGACGGCCATGAAGCGCCGACCCTCGGCGGGCGGCTGGAGCGCGTAGCCCGTCGCCGCCTCGGGGGGTGGCTGCTCGGCACCGCAGGGGCCGGCCAGCACCAGGCCGGCCAGCACCAGGCCGGCCAGCACCGGAAGCAGGCCGGACCTAGCCCCCATGGGCCGGCAGCACCGGCGTCAGCAGCGGGAGCTGCAGGCGCAGATAGTCCGGCAACCCATCGCGGAAGGCCGGCAGATCCTCGCCGCTGATGAGCGGACGGCACCAGCGCCGGAAGGCCTCGGTGATACCGAAGCCATCGGCGGAAATGAACTCCGGCGGCAGCTTGCGTTCGAGGTTGGCCACCGCCTCGAAGGGCAGCAGGTTGGTGCGCCAGCGGTAGGGCAGGTCCGACAGCCGCTTCATGCCGACCACCCCCGCCTCGCCGGCCACGGCCCGGCGCACCGCGGCCTTGCCGACCGCGAAGGCCTGGGCGGTGTCGGCCTTGGAGGCCAGGTGGCGGGCCGAACGCTGCAGGTAGTCGGCCAGCGCGTAATGCACCTTGTGGCCGAGGACCCGGTGGATCAGCTCGGCCACCACCTCGCCGGCACCGCCGAGCTGCACGTAGCCCTTCTGGCTGCGATCCTGCATCGCCAGGATCTGCCCGTCGGCCCGGCGCAGCCCCTCGGCCACGACGACCGCGCAGTGGCCATGGCGAGCCACGGTCTCGCGCACCCGCTCGAGGAAGCGCGCCTCGTCGAAGGCCACCTCGGGCAGCAGGATCAGGTGCGGCGCGGCGTGCTCGGCGTCGGCGGCGAGGCCGCAGGCGGCGGCCAGCCAGCCGGCGTTGCGCCCCATCACCTCCAGCACGAAGGCGCGGCCGCCGTCGGTGGTCATCGCGGCGAGGTCGAGCCCGACTTCGCGCACCGAGGTGGCCAGGTATTTGGCCGCCGAACCATAGCCCGGGCAGCAGTCGGTGCCGACGATGTCGTTGTCCACCGTCTTCGGCACCCCGACCACGGTGAGCGGGTAGCCGCGGGCATCGGCGGCGGCCTGGATCTGGCGGCAGGTCTCCATCGAGCCGTTGCCGCCGTTGTAGAGGAAATAGCGTACGTCGTGGGCCGCCAGCACGGCAAAGAGACGCTCGTACTGGGCCGGGTTGCGCTCTTCCGGGTCGAGGTCGAAGCGGCAGGAACCGAAGGCGCCGCCGGGGGTCGCCCGCAGGCGGCGCAGGTCGGCGTCGTGGAGCCCGGCGGTGTCCACCAGGGTCTCGCGCAGCACGCCGAGGATGCCGTTGCGGGCCGCGAGGACGCGCCCGATGCGCTCCGGGTGCAGGCGCGCCTCGGCGATGACGCCGGCGGCGGAGGTGTTGATCACCGCCGTCACCCCGCCGGACTGGGCGTAAAGAAGGTTTCCTGTCAGCACGGCTGCGGCACTCCCCAAAAACCCAAAAATCCAAAAACAAAAGGGCCGGCGCGCTGGCGGCCGGCCCTGCGAACCCTGCTTGCGCGGGCGGATTACTTCAGCGCATCGAAGGCACGGTCACGGATCTCCTCGACCTTGCCGAGGCCGGCGATCTTGCGATACTGGGGCGCGTTGGCGTCGCCGTTGGCCGCCCAGTCGGAATAGTAGGCCACCAGCGGCTTGGTCTGGGAGTGGTAAACGTCGAGGCGCTTCTTGACGGTTTCTTCCTTGTCGTCGTCGCGCTGGATCAGCGGCTCACCGGTCTCGTCGTCCACGCCCTCGACCTTCGGGGGGTTGAACTTGACGTGGTAGGTGCGGCCGGAGGCCACATGCACGCGGCGGCCGGACATGCGGCCGATGATCTCCTCGTCGGGCACGTCGATCTCGAGCACGAAATCGATGGGCACGCCGGCGGCCTTCATGGCCTCGGCCTGGGGGATGGTGCGCGGGAAGCCGTCGAACATGTAGCCCGACTGGCAGTCGGCCTCCTTGAGGCGGTCCTTGACGAGGCCGATGATGATGTCGTCGGAGACGAGGCCGCCGGCGTCCATCACCTTCTTGGCTTCGATGCCCAGCGGGGTGCCCGCCTTGACCGCGGCGCGCAGCATGTCGCCGGTGGAGATCTGCGGAATACCGAATTTTTCCTTGATGAAATTGGCTTGAGTACCCTTGCCGGCACCCGGCGGCCCCAACAGAATCAGACGCATGCTTTCCCTCCAGTCGTTGGTTATTGTCGTTGCGATGTTGAATGGTGAAACTAACGTGAAACTTACGCCCGGTCAAACACCCGGCGCACCCGCTCGAGGTCGTCGGCGGTGTCGACGCCGGCCGGCGGGGCGTGGTCGAGCACCATGACCTGGATCGGATAACCGTGGGCCATCGCGCGCAGCTGCTCGAGGGCCTCCCACTGCTCCAGGGGCGACGGTGCCAGCGTCGTGTAGCGCTTCAGGAAGCCGGCCCGGTAGGCATACAGGCCGATGTGGCGGTAGGCCGGCAGGCCCGCCGGCAGCGCATCACGGTCGGCGGCGAAGGCGTCCCGCGCCCACGGAATCGGCGCCCGCGAAAAATACAGGGCCCGCCCGCGGGCGTCGAGCACGAGCTTCACCACGTTGGGGTTGAAGAACTCGTCGGCGGAAGCAAGCGGATGGCAGGCGGTGGCGATCGCGGCGTCCGGGTCGGCGGCCAGCGCAGCGGCGGCGGCGGCGACGAGCTCGGGCGGGATCAGCGGCTCGTCGCCCTGCACATTGACCACCACATCGTCGTCGGCCCAGCCCAGGCGCGTCGCGACCTCGGCCAGGCGGTCGGTGCCCGACGGGTGATCGGCGGAGGTGACGATCACCTGCCCGCCGGCGGCCTCGACCACCGCGGCGATGCCGGGATGGTCGGTGGCCACCCACACGTCGTCGGCGCCGGCCTCGCGGGCCCGGTCGAGCACGTGAAGGATCATCGGCCGGCCGGCGATGTCGAGCAGCGGCTTGCCCGGCAGGCGGCTCGACGCGTGGCGCGCCGGGATGACGATGCGGAAGCCCATGCTCAGCGCGCCTGGGCGAGCTCTTCTTCGGTGAGCGGGCGGGCCTCTTCTTCGAGCATCACCGGGATGCCGTCGCGGATCGGGTAGGCCAGGCGCGCGCTCACGCTCCACAGCTCCTGCTTGTCCTTGTGGAAGTCGAGGGGGCCCTTGGTGATCGGGCAAACGAGGATTTCAAGCAGTCGGGGGTCCATCGAGCTTCTCCACAATCAGTTCGGCGGCCTCCGGCGCAAGCTGCGCCCGGACAGGCCACACCCAGCTCTCGGCCGGGGCGAAAGGCGCGCATTTTACCGCATCCTTCTCGGTCATCAGAAGCACATCGCCATCGGGCAGGGCCACATCGGCGGGCGTGAAGGCGTGGTGATCGGCAAAGGGCCGCCGCAGGATCTCCAGCCCCATCGCCTCGAGCTGCCGGAAGAAACGCTCCGGCCGCCCGATGCCCGCCATCGCGTGCACGCGCCGGCCGCGGAAGGCCGCCGGCTGGCGGCGCTCGCCGCGGGCGCCGACACGCTCGAAGGCGCTGCCGGCAAGGGTGAAGTCGAACACCGGCACCCGCCCCAGCGCTGTGCGCAGGCGGGGCGACAGGCCGCCATGGGCGAGCACCACGGTGGCTTCGGCGAGCCGGCCGACGCCCTCCCGCAGGGGCCCCGCCGGCAGGCGGAAGCGGTTACCGAGAGTCGCTTCGTCCACCACCACGACCTCCACGTCGCGGGCCAGGCGGTAATGCTGGAGACCGTCGTCGGCGATGAGCACATCCACCTCCGGGTGCGCTGCAAGGAGGCCGCGCCCGGCCGCCGGGCGATCGCGCCCGACCCACACCGGGCAGCCCGACAGGGCGGCCATCAGCACCGGCTCGTCGCCATAGCGGGCTGGATCGCCGCCGGGCGGCACCTCGGCGGCGCCCTCGACGGAACCGCCATAGCCGCGGCTGACGATGCCGGGCCGTCGCCCGCGGGCCCGCAGCGCGTCGGCCAGCCAGAGGGCGATCGGGGTCTTGCCGCTACCGCCGACGGCGATATTGCCTACCACGATCACCGGCACCGGCAGGCGCTCGGCCTTCAGCAAGCCAAGCGCAAACAGCCGGCGACGCAGGCCGGCGACAGAGGCGAACAGGAGCGAGAGCGGAAACAGGCACCATGCCGCCAGCCCTCGGCCTTGCCAGAATCCGGGGGCGCTGCGCGGCATGGGGCGCGAGGGCGTGTTACTGCTGGGCCGCCTGGGTGGCGAAGGAGATATGCACCAGCCCGGCCTGCTGGGCAGCCTGCATCACGTCGATGACGCGCTGGTGGGCGGCCTTGGCGTCGGCGTTGATGATCACCACCGGGTCCTTGGCGTCGGCCGGGACGGCCGCCTGCAGCGCGGCCACGATGGCCGGCTGGCCGCTGCCGCTCACCGGCCGCTTGTTGATCACCACGTCGCCGGCCGCGGTGACGGCCACGTTGACCTCCACCGTCTTGGTGTTGCTGGCCTGGGCGTCGGCGGTGGGCAGGTTGATCTCCAGCCCGGCGAAACGCGAGTAGGTGGTGGTGAGCATCAGGAAGATGATGATCACCAGCAGCACGTCGATCATCGGGATCAGGTTGATCTCCGGCTCCTCGCGGGAGCGGCCACGGCCAAAGTTCATGGTGCGCGCCTCAGCGACGGTCGCCGTGGACCACTTCCACGAGGCGGATGGCCTGCTGCTCCATCTCGACGACCAGGCCATCCACGGTGGCCCGGAAGTGCCGCCAGAAGATCATGCTGGGGATCGCGATGACCAGGCCGAAGCCGGTGTTGTAGAGGGCGATGGAGATGCCGTGGGCGAGCTGCTGGGGGTTGGAGCCGCCCGGCGTCTGGGAGCCGAAGATCTCGATCATGCCCACCACGGTGCCGAACAGGCCCATCAGCGGGCTGATCGAGGCGATGGTGCCGAGGGTGGTGAGGAAGCGCTCCAGGTCGTGCACCACGGCGCGGCCGGTTTCCTCGATGGACTC
Source organism: Zoogloea sp. (assembly GCF_041908905.1). Classification (GTDB taxonomy): domain Bacteria; phylum Pseudomonadota; class Gammaproteobacteria; order Burkholderiales; family Rhodocyclaceae; genus Zoogloea. Next base: position 18,084 of record NZ_JAYREK010000005.1, on the reverse strand, counting down.
CTTCATCACCTCGCGGGGGCTGCGCACGTTGCGCAGGCCGGCGGCCAGCACGCGGCCGAGGGGCGACGACAGGGCGACGCGGTTGATCATCTCGGGCGTGGCACCGGAAGTGCGCAGCTCGCCGACGACCTTTTCGAGGAGCCCCTCGGGAAGGATCTTGCTGCGGCGCAGGGTGATGAGGCGCTCGATGATCAGTGCGACGGCGACGATGGAAGCGAACAACAAGGGCCAGATCGGCCAGCCGGCGGCCTGAATGATGGCGAACACGCGAGCACTCCTGCGAATCGTATGAAGCCCGAGAATGTAACCTGCTCCACGGCTCAGGGCAACAGCCGGGCTCCCCACGACAATCCACAAAATCTGTGGATAACTTTGTGGATTGCTGTTGATCGATTGCCCTAAACCCGCGCCCAGCAAGGGTTTTTCCTACTCGGGTCAAAAAATAGGCTATGTTGTCATTCCTTTAAAATCAAGAACTTATAACTTTTTACCCAAGTCAAGCCCGGCGGCGGGATTTTTTCGCGGCGGGCGGGCCGGGATGTGGATTCCGGTAGAATCGCGCCCCATGAACACCCCCCGAAATTCCGTCGAAGTCAAGCCCGGCGAGGTCGTCTCCGTGTCCTGGCTCAACCGCGCCGCCCGCAATCTGCTGGAGGGAAGCTTCCCGCTGATGTGGATAGTCGGCGAGGTGTCGACCCTCACCCGCGCCGCGTCGGGCCACGTCTACTTCACGCTGAAGGACGAGCAGGCCCAGGTGCGGTGCACCATGTGGCGCAACCGCGCGCAGCTGCTGCCCTTCCGCCTGGAGCACGGGATGCGGGTCGAGGTGCGCGCGCTGGTGAGCCTGTTCGAGCCCCGCGGCGACTACCAGCTCAACGTCGAGGCCGTCCGCCAGGCCGGCGTCGGCAACCTCTACGAAGCCTTCCTGCGCCTCAAGGCGCGCCTCGAGGCCGAGGGACTGTTCGACCCGGCGATCAAACGGGCGCTGCCGCGCTTTCCGCGGGGCATCGCGGTGGTCAGCTCGGCCCAGGCCGCGGCCTGGCGCGACGTCACCGCGGCGCTGGCCCGCCGCGCGCCCCACGTGCCGGTCACGCTCTACCCCACCCCGGTGCAGGGCGACGGCGCGCCGGCCCAGATCGCCGCCGCCATCCGGCGCGCCGGCCGCGATGCCGAGGGCCGCGGCAACGACGTGCTGCTGCTGGTGCGCGGCGGCGGCAGCCTCGAAGACCTGGCCGCCTTCAACGACGAGGCGGTGGCCCGGGCGATCCGCGCCTGCCCGCTGCCGGTGGTGGTGGGCGTCGGCCACGAGACCGACGTGAGCATCGCCGACTTCGCCGCCGACCTGCGCGCCGCCACCCCCACGGCCGCCGCCGAGCTGGCCAGCGCGGGCTTCGTCGAGCTCGACGACCGGCTCGCCCACCTCGCCGCCCGCCTGGAGCGGGCGATGCATCGCCGCCTCGAGACCGCCGCCCAGCGCCTCGACCGGGCCGCCGCGCGCCTCACCCACCCGCGCCAGCGCCTGGTGCAGGCCGGCCTGCGCCTCGAGGCCCTCGACCACGCCCTGCGCGCCCGCATGCAGCGCCAGCTCGCCGCCGGCGAGGCCCGGGTCGGCAACCTGGGCCTGCGCCTCGCCGCCCGCCGGCCCGACCTCGCCCAGCGCCGGACCCGCCTCGACGCCCTCGCCCAGCGCCTCGAACGCGCCGCCGGCAACCTGCTGGAGCGCCGCAAGAGCCGCCTCGACGCCCTCGCCCAGCACCTCGCCCACCTTGATCCCCGCGGCGTGCTGGCCCGCGGCTACAGCATCACCCGCAACGCGGCGGGCGAGATCGTGCGCGACGCCGGCAGCCTGCCCCCCGGCAGCGCCATCCGCGTCGAGCTCCACCAGGGCAGCGTGGACGCCACCGTGGACAGGCAGAATGACTAGCCTCGCGGCCCGGCCGTCACGGCCCGATTGTGCCGGCGGGCAAAACCCGACTAAAATGGTCGGGCTATCAACCCCGTTCCATAACCTCTAACCCCGGAGAAAAAGATGGCTCATACCCTGCCCGAACTGCCCTACGCCAAGAACGCCCTGGCTCCGTTCATTTCCGAAGAGACCCTCGAGTTCCACCACGGCAAGCACCACAACGCCTACGTGGTCAACCTCAACAACCTGATCCCGGGCACCGAGTACGAGAACCTCTCCCTCGAAGAAATCGTCAAGAAGGCTCCGGCCGGCGGCGTCTACAACAACGCGGCCCAAGTCTGGAACCACACCTTCTTCTGGAACTGCATGAAGCCGAACGGCGGCGGCGCGCCCACCGGCGCCCTGGCCGACGCCATCAACGCCAAGTGGGGCTCCTTCGACGAGTTCAAGAAGGCCTTCCAGGCGTCCGCCGTGGGCAACTTCGGTTCCGGCTGGACCTGGCTGGTCAAGAAGGCCGACGGCTCCGTCGACATCGTCAACATGGGCGCCGCCGGCACCCCGCTGACCACCGGCGACAAGGCCCTGCTGTGCATCGACGTGTGGGAACACGCCTACTACATCGACTACCGCAACCTGCGCCCGAAGTTCGTCGAGACCTTCCTCAACAGCCTCGCCAACTGGGACTTCGCCGCCGCCAACTTCGCTTGAGTCGCCGGGGCATTGCCGCGTGACGGCCCCGCCGGCGGGGCCGTCGCAGGCAAGTCGAAGGGGGAGCCAGCCGGCTCCCCTTTTTCATTGGCGGAGCGCGGAGCCGGCCCGGCGACGGAGCGCAGCGGCACGCCCCTCGCCCCGGGCGCCACGCTCAGGTCATCCAGTCCTGCGGTTCGGCGGCGCACGCGGGGCAGGCCGGCTCGCGGCGGGTGGTCATCTGCCAGGTGTCGTGGATCTCCCGGAAAGCCGTGGCCGGACGGCTGCCGCAGAACGGGCACGGCGCCACCGGCGTCGGCGAGAAGTTAGGCGCCAACCCGTTGATCTCGGCCACCAGGCTGGCGGGCACGCCGAAGGCCTCGCCGATGCGGGGTGGGATCACCACCCCGTGCAGCTGCGCCCGCAGCGCGTCCCAGCGCTCGCGCAGGACATCCCAGTTGCGTTCGTCGTAGGTGCCCCGGAACACCACCGGCCGCACCAGGATGCGCGGCCAGGGTGCGTCACTGGCGCCCTGTCCGAGGCGCTCGGCAAGCAGCCGCTCCCACAGGCTGTCGACCCGGTCCACGCGGCCGATCTGCTGCTCGACGACACCGGGGTTCCACTCCGGGTGGAGCAGCACCACCGTCCGGCAGGCGCGGTGCAGGTTGAGCCCCTCGCGCCCGACCCTCGACTGGGCGATCAGCACCCGCGGGTGGCTGCCGGCCCGGTTGAAGGCCAGCTGCAGGAAGCGCCGGGTCTGGGGCTCGGTGCCGCCGTACATCAGCCGGGCAAACCCGCCTTCGGGGCGGTTGAACTCCTCCCGCAGGCGGGCCTCGAGGGTCTCCCACAGGGCCTCGGCGGCGGTATCGGTGAGCACCTCGTCGTCTCCATCCTCCTCTTCGTCGGCGGGCTCGCAGACGGCGTCGAGGAGCGCCGCAAAGGCCCCGGCCACAGGCAGGGGCGCGTCGCTGTCACGCTCGCCGGGGGCCAGTTCGTGGAGCGCCTGGGCCACCAGCGCGAGGACACCGTCGGCCTGCCCGGCCTCCCGGGCCACGGCCTGGCGGAAGGCCTCGAAGACCTTGCGCGGGCGCCCCTGGGGCGGCAGGCCGGCATCGAGCCGCTCCAGCAGACCGGTGCGAAAATCGCGGCGGCGGTTGTCCAGCTCGCGGTACTGGCGGCGCAGCCGCGCGTCGAGAGCCTGCCGGTCCGCCGCGCCGGCCCGGCCGAGCTGGCGGTGGGCCGCCTGGACGGCCGTCCATTCGCCGTCGTGGACCTTGGCCTGGGCCCACGGCTCGCCGGCGTCGAGGGCCCGCAGCATCTGGCGCGCGTTGAGCAGGCGTTCGAGGGCCTGCAGCGGCAGCGTGAAGCGTCCGAACACCAGCACCTTCTCGCCGGCCCCGGTCACCGCCTCGATCGCCTCCACGGCCGCCAGCAGGGCCGGGTGCGCGTACAGCGGGTCGCCGTCGCCCTCGAAGGCGCCACCGATCACCTCCCGCCACCAGGCGGCCCGCCGGGCGCGCTTGGCGGCGGCGGGCGAGGCGGCCCTGGAAGCATCGATGGCGTCCGTCTCCCGCGGATCGTCATCAGCGTCGGCGGCGAGCGGGTCGTGGCCCTCCGCCGCATCGCGCCGCACCTGGTCGATCAGGGTCGCGATGCCATGGCCGCTGCCCAGGGTCAGGCGCAGGCGCTTCGAGTAGGAATCGTCGCTCCCCCGCGAGACCATCGACAGGGCCTCGGCCGCGCACACTGCCTGCTTCCAGGCCGGGCCCAGGTGGAGGGTGTCCACGGCAACCTCCCGCTCCTCCCGGTAGGCGTGGAAGGGCAGCCCGGTGTGCGCCGCGAAGGCCTGCACGGCGGCCACCTCGCGCTTGTCCCGGCGCAGCAGGAAGCGCGTCAGCGCGGTGTGGAAGGCTTCTGCAACGGTGCGGAAGGCTTCCCGCGTCGCGCGGCTGTCCGGCGACTGGCGCACCTGCTGGCAGGCCTTGGCGTAGCGGTCGAAGATGTCGCCGTCGGAGCCGGAGAGGCCGGACGGGTTCACGCCGATGCGCCGCAGCGTATGGCGCCACTGGCCCACGTCGAGTTCCACCGGGGTCGCCGTCATCGCCAGGTGGCGCATGGCCTTGCCCGCCAGCACCACGCCGTCGAGGATGCGCGCCAGGCCGCTGTCGTGGCCGCGGCTCTTGTGGGCCTCGTCGATGATCACCAGATCGAACACCCCCAGGCCGAGCCCGACGACCCGCTCCAGGTCGGGCCGCAGCCCCTCGTGGCGCCGGTAGCTGGCGCCGTCCAGAGCCGCCGGCCAGTGGATGCGGGTGACGAGCTCATCCAGCAGGCTGACGGCCGGGTGGTCGCGCTGACCGGCGGGCCGGCCGGGGTCCCGCAGGGTGCCGACGGCGTCGACGATGCTGCGGGCGGCGCCCTGCACCCAGCTGTCGTCGAGCTTCTGGTGGCGCCACAGCAGGCTGTGGGGATGGGCGGCCCGCCGCGCGTGGGCGTACACCGCCGGCAGCAGCGCCCAGCGCCAGGGGTCGCAGCCGGGGCCCAGCTTCCAGCGGGTGAAGGTGTGGGACAGCAGCACGACGTCCTGCTCGAACCACGGCGTCTCCGGCGGCCCGTCCGGCGCCCACACGGAGAGGTACTGCCACAGGGTGCGCAGCAGGTCGGGGGCCGCCACGCCGCCATCGCGCAGCTCGGCGCGCCACTGGAAGCCCAGCCCCGGCGGCACCAGGATCAGCACCCGCCCGCCGGCGGCGGTCACGCTGCGGGTCAGGGCCACCGCGATGCGGGTCTTGCCCATGCCCACCTCGTCGGCGATCACCACGCCGTTCTTGGGCAGCCGCGCGGCGATGCCCCGCAGGCTCGCGCACTGGCCGTCGTTGAGCGGCCAGCCCGGCCGGCCCTGTGCTTCGGCGAGGGCCTCCAGCTCCCGGCCCACCGCCATCCATCCCTTGAAACACTGCTTCATCGCACCCCCGCTCCAATCACCTGCAGGGCCGCGACACCCCACTTCTCCTCCACCCGCGCCAGCAGCGCCGCGTACATCGCCCCCTCCGGCGAGTCGTCCGCCTCGGCAAAATCCGGCCGGAAAGCCTCGCCCCGCAGCGGACTCAGGGGGTTGAGCCCGAGCGTCCGGAAGTAGTCCACCACCGGGCTGTCGGCGATCCGGGCCAGGGTCTGCTCCAGGCGGGCGCACCAGGCCGGCCAGTCGGCGCGGGCCAGGGCGGTCTGCTTGGCGGCGATGTTCTCGACGAGCTCCATCATCTGGCGCACCGGATAGGGCGCCACGCCGCCAGGGCCACCACCTCCACCGCCCCCGTCGTCATCGTCGTCATCATCGCCGCCGGGGCCGTCGTCGGCACCGGGCGGCGGGTCGTCGTCGGGGGCGGCGGGAAAGCCCATCAGCGCCCACCAGGCCTCCTCGAAGCCGAGGGTGGCCAGCTCGGCGGCGGCGAGCCGGCCGAACTCGTCCATCACCGGCACCAGGCACTCCCGCTCCCGGCCGGCGTCCTGCCAGCGCAGGCGCACCTGGCGCGGTTTCGGCGCCGGCCACAGGAAACCGTCGGCCAAGCGCGCGCAGGGCGTGCCCGCGGTGTCGAGCACGGCCAGCCCGTCGGGCACCGCCTCCTCCGCCTGCAGCAGGCCGTCCGTCCCGCGGGTCGTCCACGTCAGCCAGGCCAGCGGCGGGGCCACGTGGGCCTCGCCCGGCGCGGGCATGTCAGGGCCGGCGGCGGGGGGCGCGTCGGCGTTGAAATCGTCGTCCCACTGCAGGGGCAGCAGGTTGGTGACCAGCGTCGCCGGGGCCTGCCGCCCGCCCCGGGGCCACTCGAGCCTGCCGGGCGCGAAGACCACCCCGGCCTCCAGGTTGCCGCCGTGGACCGACATCGGGCTGGCGAAGCCCGGGCCGGTGAGGTTGCCGGAGCCCAGATACACCCACGCGGCCGCGCAGGCGGCCGAGTTGCTGCGCTCCCGGGCGCTGAACAGGAACTTGGCGTGAAGGCTGCGCCGGGCGTGGCGGCCGAAGACCGCCTCCATGGCCGCCGCCGGCCGTACCGACCAGCCGGCCTCACCGATCGCCCCGACCGCGCCGGCTACCCCCTGGCAGGCCAGCGGGTTGACGAACACGTCGATCATCGCCGAGGCCGTCAGCAGCCCCGCCCCGCGGAGAGCTGCGACGATGGCCGCGAGCACCGTGGGCACCTGGTCGGCACGGGCATCCGCCGCCGCCTCGAAAAAGCCCGAGCCCATAGCCAGGTAGTTGCGGGCCCCGTCGCCCGCCTCGGCCCGCAGCAGCGGCACCAGTTGGTCGAGGAACGAGCGCCGGCGGTTGTCGATGAAACGCGCCCGCGGGCCGGCCACCGCCACGCAGCGGGCAACCCAGGCGGCCAGGCTGTCCCGCGCCGCCACCGTCTCGCTGTGACGGCGCGTGCGGCCGGCGTCGAGCAGGCGCAGGTCGAACAGGCCCTGCAGGAAATCCAGCAGCCCCCAGGCGGCCTTCACGTCGGCGCAGCGCGCGGCGAGGTCGCCATCGTCGGGGGCGGCCAGCTCGGCGGCATCGATGTCGATGGACCAGGCCAGATCCAGGCTCTCCTCAACCGTCTGGCGCGTCCAGTTGCCGGTGGACACGATCAGCCGCAGCCGCCAGGCGTCCTCCCCCGGCCCGCGGAAGCCCAGCAGCGCGAACTTGGCGTGGAGCAGCCGGAACGGCCGCGCGTCGGCCCGGCGCAGCGGCAGATGGGCCAGCCCCGGCACCTCAACCGGGCTCAAGGCCGGCTGGGCCGGATCGAGGATCAGCGCCAGCGACACACGGCCCCGGTGGGCGCGCTGGGCCGCGGTCTCCAGCGTGAAACGCTCCAGCGCCTGGTCGAGGAAGTCGGCATCGGCCGAGTAGCCGCACAACCAGCCGAACACGCCCCGATGCTCCGGCGGCGCGTCGAACAGCTGGGCCAGGGACGGCGGACACAAGGGTTTGTCAGCCATGGGCGACCTCCCCGGTGGCGGGCTGCAGCCAGGCCTCCAGCAGCCCGTCCACATCGAGGCCGAGCCACCACAGGTTATGGATGCGGTGGGAGATGCCCGCCGGCCACGCCGGATCATCGGCCGGTGGTGCATCGTCGGGGGCCGCCGTGGCATCGGCGGCGCCGTCGGCCTCCCCCACCCTGCCGCGGAAGGCCGGGCCCGGACAGGCCTGGTCGCCCAGCCGGCGCAGGATGCGCCCGTCCCGTTCGAGCAGATGGCCGAGCACCTCGGCGTCAAGCGGCGCGATGCATTCGGTGCAGAAGCGCGTCGCCTCCCGGGCCGGGTGGCGGGCCTTGAGGAAGGCCGCCGCCGCCTCGCGCAGCGTGGCCAGCCCGGCCTGGACGGCCCCCGGCAGCGGGCCGCCGATCGCCACCCGACGCTCCGGCGTGTCGATTTCCTGCTCCAGCGCGTCGAGCACCGCCAGGGCCGCGTCGCGGGCGAGAAAGAACAGCGCCCCGGCGTGCAGGTCGGCCCAGTGGGCGGCCTGGGTGATCTCCGCCGGGCGCGCCTCCCACGCCACCGGCGGCGCCCCCCGGCGCCGCGCACGCACCCAGCGCAGCGCGTCGCCGCGGCGGGTGCGGTCGTCCGCCGCCTCGCCGGCGGCGCCCTGTTCGAGCCGGGTGTGCAGCAGCTGGCGGGCCCGGGGCGGCAGGGGCAGCACCGGCGCCAGCCCGCGGTAAACGGCGTCGGTGTTGACCTGGTCGGTCTCGCCGCACACCCACAGCGCGAGGTGCTCCACCAGCTCGCGCCCGAAGGGGTGGCAGTCCGCGGCGACGGCGTCGATGAAGGCCGCGCCGTCGGCGTTGCACGCAAAAGCGCTGAAGCGGCTGCCCGTCGCGTCGGCAAAGCCCAGCGCCGGCAGCGCACTGACGGTGGCCATGCGCATCGGCTGCGAGACGTAGAAGCCTGGCTGGCTCACGCTGCGGAAGCTCAGGTCGGTCTTGCCGGCGAGCAGGGTGGTGCCGCGCACGCGGCCCTCGCCGGCGCGCAGCCCGCCCCTGATGGCCAGCCAGCAGCCCAGGGCCTCGATGGCGTTCGCCACCGCGATCTTGCCGGCGCTGCTGCCCCGCTCGGCGGCCCGCTCGGCGGCCCGCTCGGCGACCCGCAGGCCCAGGGTGGCCAGATACAGCTGCCGGCCGAACCACACGTTGCCGAGCCCGGGCACCGCCCGCTCGTTGAAATGCCGCGTCGTGGCGGCCAGTTGCAGCGTGCGCACGCGGCGGACGCTTTCGATGCTGCCGAGGCCCAGGATGCCCCATGTGAAGTTCATTGCACTGCTCCTCCGGATAGGGCCGGCATGGACCCCGTGAACACAGGGTCTTACGTCCTCGGCACGGCGCCCTTTAGCCGTGTCGATGGCGCCAGCTTACGGCCGGGTACGACACAGCCTGTCGTGCCGGACTGCTTCAATGCGCCCTGTCACCCCCCCCTGGAGATCGCCATGACCGCCAAGAAAACCCCGCCCCTGTCGTCCCGGGCGCTGCTCGCCAAGCTCGGGATCGACGAAGCCGCCCCCGAGCTGCTGCTCTTTGACGACGAACCCCTCGGCTCGCCCCTCGACAACCTGGCCGCGGCCCTGCGCGAGCGCTTCGAGGGCCTCACCCACTCCCACAGCCTGCGCCCCGGCGACGTGGTGAGCTGGAAGCCCGGCCTGCGCAACCGCCGCTGGCCGAGCTACGGCAAGCCGGCCATCGTGGTCGAGACCTTCGCCACGCCTGTGTACGACGGCGAGACCAACTCCGGCAGCCCCTACTTCCGCGAACCCCTCGACGTGGCGCTCGGCGTCTTCGTGGAGGACGGCGAACACCGGGGCGACTTCCTGGTGTGGCACGTGGACAGCCGCCGCCTGCAACCCTTCACCGACGGAGGCTGCTGAAAATGGCCCGCACGTCCAAGACCTCCCCCTGGCGCCGGGATTTCGCCACCGTTCCCGCCGAAACCCGCCGCGCCGGCCGCTACGCCCTGCAGATGCTGCGGGGGCAGCCGGCCCTGCTGCGCCGCCTCGCCGACAGCGACTTCACCGCCGCCCTGTGGGCCCTGTGCCTGCCGCTGCTCGACCCCGCGGTGCTCGCCCGGCTGGAGGCCGAGTGGTCCGCCAGACGCAACATCGACGACGACGATGACGACGGCGACGACGGGCTGCCGGCCTTTCTGCTGAGCCCCGACCGCCGCCACCTGCGCGGCCCGCGCGGCCGCCGGGTGCGCGCCTTCCTGGCCGACGCGCTGGCCCGGGTGCCGGAGGGCGTGTACGCGCGCCTCGCCCGGCAGGACGGCAGCCGCCCGACCCACCCGGGGGTGGCCCTGATCGCCGAGTGCGCGGGCCTCGATGCCACCGAGACCGCGGTCCTCGACTTCATCGACAAGCGCGTGCAGATGCCGGTGTTCAGCACCCTCCTGCGGGAGACCGGCAGCAACGGCCTGCGCGACAACCTCGCCAACCTGGCCGCCGCGCTGGACACCCCGGCAACAAGCCTGAAGCAGGTCTTCGGCCGGGCCGGCACCCTGCGCCAGCTCGGCCTGATCCGGCCGCCGCGGGCGCGGGAAGACCTGGAGGATTTCTGCGGTGCCGAGGATCTCCTCAACGAGATCCTCCTCACCGCCCCCGAGACCCGTGCCGACCTGCTGGCGATGATCGTCGAGCCCGTCGCACCCTCGCCATGGACGCTGGCCGACTACCCCCACCTGGCCGACGCCGGCGAACGCCTGCGCCGCACGCTCGGCCGGGCCGCCGGCGCGCGGGCGGCGGGGGTCAACGCGCTGCTCTACGGCCCGCCGGGCACCGGCAAGACCGAGTTCGCCCAGGCCGTCGCCAGCGCCGCCGGGCTGGTGGCCTGGCGGGTGCGCACGGGGGACGACGAAGGCGAGGGCCTGTCGCGCCGCGGCCGGCTGTCCGCCTACCTGCTGCTGCAGCGCCTGCTGCGCGGCCGCGACGACAGCCTGGTGATCTTCGACGAGGTGGAGGACGCCTTCGGCGGCGGCGACAACCTCCTGCTCGCCCTCTTCGGCAAGCCCTCGGGCAGCCCCCACGGCGACAAGGGCTGGATGAACCGGACCCTCGAGGAGAACCCCCTGCCGGCGATCTGGATCACCAACGACACCCGCGGCATGGACCCCGCCTTCCTGCGGCGCTTCCTGCTGCCGGTGGCCTTCACCACGCCGCCCCGGGCCGTGCGCCGGCGGATGGTCGAGCGCCACCTGGGCGACACCGCGGTGCCCGCCGCGCTGCTCGACGAGCTGGCCGCCGACGAAGCCCTGGTGCCGGCCCAGTTCGGCGCGGCCCGACGGCTGCTCGACCTGCAGCCCGACCACGACCCGGCCGACGCCCTGCGCGGCGGCATCGCCGCCAGCCGGCGCCTCCTCACCGGCCGCGGCGCGCCCCGGCGGCGCCAGCCGGCCACCGAATTCGACATCGGCTGCCTCAACCTCGCCGGCGGCATCGCCCCGGCGCGCATCGCCGACGCGCTGCTGCGCACCGGCCAGGGCCGGCTGTGCTTCTACGGCCCGCCGGGCACCGGCAAGACCGAGTTCGCCCACATCCTGGCCGACGCCCTCGGCCGCGAGCTGGTGGTGCGGACCACCGCCGACCTGGTGTCGAAATACGTGGGGGAGACCGAGCAGCAGCTGGCCGCGCTCTTCGACGGCCTCGACGCCGAACACAGCGTTCTGTTTCTGGACGAGGTGGACAGCCTGCTGCGCGACCGCCGGCTGGCCCGCCACAGCTGGGAAACCACCCAGGTGAACGAGCTCCTGCAGCAGATCGAACGCTTCCCGGGGATCTTCATCGCCGCCACCAACCTGATGGACGGCCTCGACCCGGCGGCGCTGCGGCGCTTTGACTTCAAGCTGCACTTCCGCCCGCTGACGCCGGCCCAGCGCCTCCGGCTGTTTGCCCGCGAAGCCCTCGGCGACGCGGCCATAGAGACCATTCCGCCGCGCCTCGCCCGCACGCTGGAGGGGCTGGACGGGCTGACCCCCGGCGACTTTGCCAACGTGGTGCGCCAGCGCACGCTGCTCGGCGAGAGCCTGTCGCCGGAGGACTTCCTGCGCCGGCTGATGCAGGAATACCGCTGGAAGGCCGCCGGCGGGCTGCACCCGGCGGCGGCCTGACGGCACGCCCGGCCAGGTGGCGCGCCGCTCAGGCCGGGAGCGGGCCGGGGACCTTCACGACCCGCGCCAGCTGGTGGGAGACGCGCTGATGCAGGCGTTCGGTGGCCCGCTCGATGGAGCGCTGGATGTTGCTCCCCAGCTCCTCGATGACGACCGCCGAATGCCCCTTCAGCGTGAGGGCGATGCGGCACAGCTTGTCGACGCCGCCACGGTCCGCACCGTTGATGTCAAGCAGGCGGACCGATGCCCCTTCGATGCGATCGGCGAAACAGGAAAGCGCGACGTCGAGCTTCCGGGTGGCAAAGCGACGCAGCTGGGCTGCGCCCGGAAGACCGACGACCTTGATGTGAACTCGCATGCGATGCTCCTGTAAAGCTCAGCAAAGGTGCTGCACGGGCGATACTCTAGACCACGCAATCGATTCGGGATATCCGTATATTTCGCGGGTTTTATCAGTTTATTCCGAAGTTTTGCGCGCACCGCCCGCCGCGCCCGAGGCCGGGACGAGGCTCGCCCACCACAGCCGCGCCCGCATCCCGAGGGCGGTGGTGTAGCCCACCGCCACCGTGCGCAGCCGGCCGTCGGCATCGATCACCGCCAGCGCCGGCACGCCGGCGAGGCCGTAGCGGCTGGCGATCGCGCCACTCTCGTCCACCACCGTCGGCCAGGCCAGCCCGCGCGCGGCCAGCACCCGGGCCACCTCCGCCGGCGAGCCGGACTGCATCGCCACGGTGAGCACCGGCCAATCCCCGGCGAGGCTGGCGACGCTGTCCTGCTGGGCCTTGCAGATCGGGCACCAGTCGGCCCAGAAATACACCGCCACCGGCCGGCCGGGGTGATCCGCGCGCCAGGCCGCGAGCCCCATGGCTCCGCCGGTCGCCAGCGGCCCGGCAAAATCCGGCGCCGCGCCGAAGGGCACGTGGCGGGTCTGCCACAGCTGCACGGCCACGATCACCAGCACGATCAGCGCGGCGTCGAGCGCCCAGCGCAGCCAGCGGTGGCGTTCGACGGGTTTCGGCGGATGGGGGTCGGGAGCAGACATCGGACGTCCGGTTCGGGCAACAGATGGCGTGAGCTTACCCCGCCGGCCGGGAGGCCTCCACGGCCTTTTCAGGATTCGCGATTAGCTTCGTCATTTTTCTTGGTTCGCCGCGGCGGGCGCTGTCCCTAGACTCCACGCCATCCCCCGACAATCAAGGACATAACGATGCGCTCCCCCCTCAAGCCCCGCCTCGCCCGCTGCCTGCTGGCCGCCCTGCTGTCCGTCGGCCTCGCCGGCCAGGCCCTCGCCGACGTGACCCTGCTCAACGTCTCCTACGACCCGACCCGCGAGCTGTACCAGGACTTCAACGCCGCCTTCGCCAAATACTGGAAGAACCGCAGCAACGAGACAGTCACCATCAAGCAGTCCCACGGCGGCTCCGGCAAGCAGGCCCGCTCGGTTATCGACGGCCTGGAGGCCGACGTGGTCACCCTGGCCCTCGCCTACGACGTGGATGCCCTCCACGAGAAGGGCAAGCTGATCCCCGCCGACTGGCAGAAGCGCCTGCCCCACAACGCCGCGCCCTACACCTCGACCATCGTGTTCCTGGTACGCAAGGGCAACCCCAAGAAGATCCGCGACTGGAACGACCTCGCCCGCGCCGGCGTCGAGGTGATCACCCCCAACCCCAAGACCTCCGGCGGCGCCCGCTGGAACTACCTGGCGGCCTGGGGCTACGCCCTCAAGCAGCCGGGCGGCAGCGAGGCCAGCGCCCGCGACTTCGTCAAGCAGATCTTCGGCAACGTGAAGGTGCTCGACTCCGGCGCCCGCGGCGCGACCACCACCTTCGTCGAGCGCGGCATCGGCGACGTGCTGATCGCCTGGGAGAACGAAGCCTACCTGGCCCTCAAGGAGCTCGGCCCGGACAAGTTCGAGCTGGTCACCCCGTCCCTGTCCATCCTCGCCGAGCCGCCGGTCGCGGTGGTCGACAAGGTGGTGGACAAGCGCGGCACCCGCAAGGTCGCCACCGCCTACCTCGAATACCTCTACTCCCCCGAGGGCCAGACCATCGCCGGCGACAACTACTACCGCCCGCGGGACGCCAGGATCGCCGCCAGATACGCCAAGCAGTTCGCCCCAGTGAAGCTGTTCACCATCGACGAGGTCTTCGGCGGCTGGACCAACGCCCAGAAGGCGCACTTTGCCGACGGCGGCATCTTCGACCAGATCAACCGGCGCTAAATGACCACCCTCCACGCCCCCCGTCGCCCATCGGATGACGGCCCGGCGGCCGGCCGGCAGCCCACCATCCTGATCGTCCCGGGCTTCCACGGCAGCGGCCCGGCCCACTGGCAGAGCTGGTTCGAGGGCCAGCTGCCGGAGGCCCGGCGGGTCGCCGGCATCGACTGGGAAACCCCCATCCTCGCCCGCTGGGCAGGGGCGGTGCGCGACGCCATCGACCGGACACCCGGGCCGGTGTGGCTGGTGGCCCACAGCTTCGGCTGCCTGGCCTCGGTGGTCGCCGCCGCCGACCGCCCCGAGCGGGTCGCCGGCCTGATGCTGGTCGCCCCGGCCGACCCGGAGCGCTTCAGCCTCACCGGCCTGCGCGTCCCCGGCGACCCCCACGCGCCCCAGAGCCTGGCACGCTGGATTCCCGACACGCCCCTGGCGCCCCCCAGCATCGTGGTGGCCAGCAGCGACGACCCCTGGGTGCCCCTCCCGACCGCCGCCCACTGGGCCGAGCGCTGGGGCAGCCGGCTCGACGAGATCGGCGCCGCCGGGCACATCAACGTGGATTCCGGCCACGGCCCCTGGCCCGAGGGGCTGGAGCGCCTGCGGGCCCTGCAGGCCGCAGCCGGCAGCCTGCCCCCCGGCCCGCTCGGCGGGAAGCCCCGCAACCGCCGCGGCCGCCACGGCGCCCTCGCCCGGCTGCGCCACGGCACCCGCAGCGACGGCCGGCTGTTCGAGCTGCGCGGCTGAGTCCCGCCGTCCCACGCCGGCCCCTGCCTCCGCGCCATCCCGATCAGGCGAAGCCACCGGCTTCGCCTTTTTTGTGTCCACCGCCCCCCGGGCCTATGCACGAATCCTGCAATGCTTTGCGGAGCGGCCCTGCAATGCTCTGCACATTCCCGCTGCAATCGATCTGAATTCTTATTGGTTCGTCGGCGACGGGCGGGCCGTTAATGTTTCTCCACCGGACAGGGCGCAGCCAGGCGCCCCCCAACCAGTGGAGAACACCATGCTCGCCCCTCAACCCAGCCAAGCCACTCACCCCAGCCTTCCCCCCTCTGCGCCGGCCGACGATCCGTTGAGCCGGCTTCTCGAAGACACCCGCCAGGCAGCCCGCGAGGCCGGCCTGCCCCATGCCGGCGGCCTGTCGCCGCGCGACGCCTGGGCGCTGTTCAGCGCCGGCCGCGCGGTGCTGGTGGACGTGCGCACCAACGAAGAGCGCAAGTTTGTCGGCCACGTGCCCGACAGCCTCCACGTGGCCTGGGCCACCGGCACCGGCATGACCCGCAACCCGCGCTTCGTGAAGGAGCTGGAGGCCAAGGTGGGCAAGCAGGCGGTGATCTTGCTGCTGTGCCGCAGCGGCAAGCGCTCCGCCGCCGCCGCCGAGGCCGCCGCCCGGGCCGGCTTCGGCAGTGTCTTCAACGTGCTCGAAGGCTTCGAGGGCGAGCTCGACGCCGACACCCGCCGCGGCGGCCTGGGCGGCTGGCGCTTCCACGGCCTGCCGTGGGTGCAGGACTGAGCCATGGACACCGCCGCCCTCCCCAAGGCCGCCCTCGCCGGCCATCTCCCCAAGGCCCCACGGCCCGCCCCTGGCCCCCGGCCGCAGCCCGCGGCCACCCCCTCCACCTCGTGGAACCTGGAAGCGGTGGTCGCCGAGCTGCGCGGCGTGCGCGAGCGCTGGCGCCTCGCCCAGCAACGCCAGCGGGAATGGGGCGGCCGCGAGCTGCCCTCCCGCGAGGCCCTCGGCGCGGTGGTGGCCGGCCTGTGCGGCGCGCTGTTCCCGATGCGCCTCGGCCCCGCCGAGCTGCGCCAGGAGAACGAAGACTTCTACGTCGGCCACACCCTCGACGCCGCCCTCAACGGCCTGCGCGACCAGGTGGCGCTGGAGCTGGATTACCAGCAGCGCCACGGCCACCCGGCGCTGGACGCCAGCCTGGAGGGCGCCACCCGCATCGTGCGCGACTTCGCCGCCGCCCTGCCCCACATCCGCGCGCTGCTCGACAGCGACGTGGAGGCCGCCTACCGGGGCGACCCCGCCGCCGGCAGCGTGGACGAGGTGGTGCTGTGCTACCCGGGCATCCACGCGGTGATCCACCACCGGCTGGCCCACCAGCTGTACCGCCTGGGCGTGCCGCTGATCGCCCGCATCGTCGCCGAGCTGGCCCACTCGGCCACCGGCATCGACATCCACCCGGGCGCGCAGATCGGCCCGAGCTTCTTCATCGACCACGGCACCGGCGTGGTGATCGGCGAGACCGCGGTGATCGGCGCCCGGGTGCGCCTCTACCAGGCCGTCACCCTCGGCGCCCGGCGCTTTCCGGTGGGCGCCGACGGCAGCCTCGAGAAGGGCCTGCCGCGCCACCCGATCATCGAGGACGACGTGGTGATCTACGCCGGCGCCACGGTGCTCGGGCGCATCACCGTGGAGCGTGGCTCAAGCGTCGGCGGCAACGTGTGGCTCACCCGCAGCCTGCCGCCCGGCAGCCACGTCACCCAGGCCGGCCTGCAGCAAGAGCCCGCCGCCGGCGACGGCGCATACATATAGGGCGTCGTCTCGCGCCCCCCGTGGCAACGCACGGCCCCTACAGAAAAGATGAACAACGTGTCTCGCAAGCCCCCACTGGCACCGGCAAGGGCGCCAGGGGTTTCCAGTTTCAACCACACCTGCCCAGGCAGGAACAAGGAGTAAGTCATGGCAGCAGAAAACAGGGTGCATCACGCACTGGGCGATGCCGCGGCACGCCAGTTGGCCAACGCCACCAAAACCGTCCCCCAGCTCTCGACGATCTCGCCGCGCTGGCTGGTGCATTTCCTCCAGTGGCTGCCGGTCGAGGCCGGCATCTACCGCCTCAACAAGGTCAAGAACCCCCAGGACGTGCGGGTCAGCTGCTCCCAGCGCGAGGACGAGGGCGACCTGCCGGAGATCTTCGTGGACTACGAGGACCAGCCGCGGGAATACTTCCTCAACGCGGTCACCACCGTGCTCGACGTGCACACCCGCATCTCCGACCTCTACAGCAGCCCCCACGACCAGATCAAGGAGCAGCTGCGCCTCACCATCGAGACCGTCAAGGAGCGCCAGGAATCCGAGCTCATCAACAACCCGGACTACGGCCTGCTCGCCAACGTGGCCGACGAGCAACGCATCTCGACGCTCACCGGCGCGCCCACCCCCGACGACCTGGACGACCTGCTCACCAAGGTGTGGAAGGAGCCCGCCTTCTTCCTGACCCACCCGCTGGGCATCGCCGCCTTTGGCCGCGAATGCACCCGCCGCGGCGTGCCGCCCCCCACCGTGTCGCTGTTCGGCGCCCAGTTCCTCACCTGGCGCGGCATCCCGCTGGTGCCCTCCGACAAGGTGCCGGTGGAAGACGGCAAGACCAAGATTTTGCTGATGCGCGTCGGCGAGAAGCGCCAGGGCGTCACCGGCCTGTTCCAGCCCGGCGTGGCCGGCGAGCAGGGGCCGGGCCTGTCGGTGCGTTTCATGGGCATCAGCCGCAACGCCATCGCGTCCTACCTGATTTCCCTGTACTGCTCTCTGGTGGTCCACACCGAAGATGCGCTGGCTGTGCTCGATGACGTGGAGGTCGGCAAGTACCATGACTACAGTGCCCTCGACACCTACAAGTGACGGCATCGGCGGCGCCGTGCCCGCGGGCCTGCCCGACGTGACGCTGCTCGCCCAGCTGGCCGGCGAGTTCTTCGCCGCCCTGCCCGGCGGCGGCCACGACGCGCGCCTGCCCTTCGGGGCGCCGCCGCAGCCGCCACAGACCGAGCTCGCCCTCGCCAACCGCGCGCCGGCCCTCGCCCCGGCGCCGGCGACCCCGGCCGCGGCCCCCGACGAAGCCGTCGATGCCGCCACCGGCACCGGCCGCGCCGCCAACCCGGTGCATGGCGTGCCCGAGGCCTACGCCGCCGCGCTGCCGCGGGTGGAATCGCCCGAGCCCCCGCGGGGCCCGAGCGCACCGTCTTCGCCCTATTACTTTCTGGGCGAAGCCAGCGCCTATCGCTCGGCAGGCTCAACCGCTTCAACCGCGCCCTCCGCGCCGCCGTCCCACCAGGACGCCAGCGTTGCGGTGCCGGAGGACCGGGTCACCGCCCGCTCCTTCGGCCTGCCCGGCGACGCCGAGCTGCGGGCGCTGCTCGCCGGGCTCGA
>NZ_JAYREK010000004.1:0-161126 GCF_041908905.1 Zoogloea sp. | reverse complement strand
CGCCGCCGAACTTGCGCGACAGAACGGTGGTGATCGCCGCCGTCAGGGTGGTCTTGCCGTGGTCAACGTGACCGATCGTGCCGACGTTTACGTGCGGCTTCTTCCGCTCGAATTTTTCCTTAGCCATATCATCAACCCCGCAAAAAATCAGGAAATCGGAACACTAACTTTGGTTTGCCGCACCATCGAATTGATGGTGCCCATGGGCAGGATTGAACTGCCGACCTCTCCCTTACCAAGGGAGTGCTCTGCCACTGAGCTACATGGGCCTCACACACTCAACCTGGAGCGGGTGAAGGGAATCGAACCCTCGTCATAAGCTTGGAAGGCTTCTGCTCTACCATTGAGCTACACCCGCTTTACAACGCAACGACTCACAATCACCACTCGAACCGCAAAACTCGCGACCGAGCAAACAGCTGAAACTGTTGGTGGAGGGGGAAGGATTCGAACCTTCGAAGGCAGTGCCGTCAGATTTACAGTCTGATCCCTTTGACCGCTCGGGAACCCCTCCAAGCGAGAAGCTGCGCATTCTAGACATCGTTTTTCAGGCTGTCAAACACTATTTGCATCTCCCCGTGGGGACGCCGACACGACCCTGCCCGCCGGGCCTGTCATACCGATGACGAGAGCGGCAGAAAACCGGACTCACCCGGCCTCGTCGTCGCCCAGCCGGAAGCGGATCGGCACCACCACCACGCCCTCGACGGCCTCCCCCCCGCGCCGGGCGGGAACGAAACGCCAGTGCCAGACGGCCGTCGTCGCCGCCTCGTCGAGGGCCTCGTGACCGGCGCTGTCACGGACCTTGACCGAGGTCGGGATGCCTTCGGCTGACACCCGGACCTCGAGCCGCACGGTGCCTTCGAGCCCACGGCGACGGGCGACCATCGGATAGGCGGGCTTGGGGTTGTCGAGGTAGCGGGCACCGAAGCTCGGCGGTGCGTAGGGCGCCGGCGCGGAGGCCGGCCCCTGAGATGGCGCGGCGACGGGTGCCGGCGATGCGTCCGCCCGGGACGCCGCCACGGCCGGCGCACCTGGCGCGGCAGCCGGAACGGAGGGCGCCGGCAGGCTGGGTACGGCGGCATCGCTGCGCGACGTCACCATGCGCGGCTGCGCCGGCGTCTCGGCCTCGCGCCGGGCCGGCGCCCTGGCCGCTTCGACCGGCGCCGACGGCCTCTGGTGCGCGACAGACGGCTGCGCGGGCGCAGGCCGGGAGATTGCGTGCCGAACATCCGCATCGGGCTGCCCGGACACCTGCTCGGTCAGCAGACGGGCCTCGATGAGGCGCGGCGGCGCGGCCGGAGCGCGCAGGCCGCCCCCGAACGCCAGGATCAGACCATGGGCGGCAACGGAAACGACGACGGCCAGGCCAAGCCGCTGGAGGCCGGGATCGTTCACGCCGGACACCGCCGGGCAACACCTCCGAGACCCAGGCGGCCCGCGACGGAAGAGGGACTTTCGGTTTTCAAGGGAGACTCGTGAAGCTCATCAATTTCGACCGGAGGACGGATGCCCCCAGACTACCGGCGGATACTAGGCCGGCAAACGGGATGCGGCCTTGAAGCCGATCAAGGCCGGGACATCCGACGGGCCCGCCATGCTACACCGTGCGGCGCCCCAGCGGCCCGGCCTGCGGCAATCTGGCAGAAAGTGCAGTTCAGATGGCGCCTTGGGGCAGATTGCCGCGGTGCGCCAGATACAGGCCCACCAGTAAGCTCGCGAACACCACGCCCATCACGAGGGCGCCAAACAGCAGCTCCTTGCCCTCCCCCCAGGCCTCCAGCCCGGGCAGGGCCAGCCGCGCGGCGCCGTAGGCGGCCACCAGCAGGCTGATGCCCGCCACGGCGACGGCCATCACCCGCGAGGCGATGCGCGCCGTGCGATCGGCCCGGGCGACGAGCCGGGCCATCCACAGGCCGTTGGCGCCGTCGGCGAGCAACATGCCGCCCATGAAGACCACGCCCAGCCCCACCGCATGCCGCCAGCCGCCGGCCTGCACGCCGGCCACCGCAAACAAGGCGGCCTGGCTCACCGTATCGAAGGACAGGGCGAACAGCGCCCCCACCAGCGCCACCCCGGCCGGGTCCGAAACCCGCGCCAGGCGGCCCAGCCAGCGTCCCTTGAGGCCCACCGGGCGCACCACCGCGTGGGCCTCGGCGGCAAAGGCGGCGTGCAGGTTGAGCAGCCCGAGCAGAACCAGGAAGGTGATCGAGATCCAGGCACCGGAGAGTTCGAGCCACGCCGGCGCCGTCCAGCCATCAGGGAGCAGGCTCACCCCAAGGGCGATGGCCACCACCACCGCCCCGTGGCCCAGCGAGAACAGGCTGCCGCAGAAGCGTGCCATCCACGGCCGGGCGCGGGTGTTGTAGCGGGTCAGGCCGTCGATGGTGGCCAGGTGGTCCGCGTCGAAGCCGTGCTTCACGCCCAGCGCGAAGACCAGCAGCACGAGGGCAAGACTGTCGCTAGGCAGGGGAGACATGATCGCCGGCACCGGGCACGCAAGGAGCCTTCATTTTAGTGCAAGCCGCCGCATCACAGCGCCGCGGCGCTGCCCGGCAACCGCCGCCCCTGCGATAATCCACGCCCCATTCCCCGAAAGACCGCCATGGCCCGCGTGATCATCCAGCTCCCCGAGCAGTTTCTGTTCTCGACCGAAATCCCGATCTACATCAGCCACATCAACTATGGCCACCACCTGGACAATGCGGCGCTGATCGGCCTGCTGTCCGAGGCCCGGGTGCGCTTCCTGAAATCCCTCGGGTACACCGAGATGGACGTGGAAGGGGTCGGGATCATCGTCGCGGACGCCGCGATGCAGTACAAGTCCGAGGCCTTCCACGGCGAAACCCTGGTCTTCGAGATGACCCCCGCCGACTTCAACAAGTACGGCTGCGACCTGATGTGGCGGGCCAGCGACAAGGCCAGCGGGCGCGAGGTCGCCCGGGGCAAGACCGGCATCCTGTTTTTCGATTACACCGCCAGGCGCCCGGTGACCGTGCCCGACGGCTTCCGGCACCGCACGGGGGGCTGATCAGACGATCACGTCCACCTGCTGCAGGCTGCCCACCGCCCCCGCCTCGCTCAGATAGACGCCGGAGCTGCGGATCGCCCCCAGGGTGCCTGCATCCTTCAGCGTGAACGGGGTGGCGGCGTGGGCGAGGCCCAGGGCACCCACGCCGACCTCGGCGAGACTGCGCACCGCCCCGCCGCCGTCGGCCTCCGGCGTCCACACGCCGAGCCGGCCGAACACCGGGTCGGCCTCGTCGATCCAGCCGTTGCCGTCGTCGTCATAGGCCGCCAGGTCGGCGAAGCCGTCACCGCTGGCCGGCCCGAAGAGCTGACGACCCGAGGCGACGCGCCCGCCATCGAGGGCATCCAGCACCAGAAAGCCGCTCCCCTGGCCCAGCAGCGGCATGTCCACCGCCTGGCCATTGCCCTGCAGGTCGAAACTGAAACGCTGGCTGCGCAGGCTCGCCGCGTCGGCGCCAAAGTTGACCACCAGCGGGTCCTTCGCCACGCCGGCCTGCAGGCTGACGCTGCGGGTCTCGCGCTCGAAACGGGCCATCGACAGGCTGAGCTGGAAGGCGATCTCGCGGCCGTCGGCGGTGCGGACGGTGCCGGCGGCGTCGAAGCTGGCGACCTCGGTACGCTCCAGGGTCTCGCTGCGGGAATAGGCAAAGCCGCCCGCCGGCGCATTGGCACCCGGCGCCGGCGAGCCCTCGGCCACGGCGGTGGCTGCGATGTCTTCGCTCGACAGCAGCGTGATCGAGTGCCCCAGCAGGCGCTCGACGATGGCCTTCACCAGCGCCAGCTTCGCATCGAGGGGCGCCCCGCCCGACGCCGCCTCCGGGGCCGCGCTCTCCTCGGCCTGCAGGGCCTGCCGCCCCGCGGTGGACAGGCTTGGCTCGGCTCCTGTGCTCCGCGTGCCAGGCCAGACCTCCAGGCTCTCGTTCACCTGGAGCCGGCTCGTCCGGCTGGCCTGGGCCTGCAGGGCAAGGGTGGACTCAGTGATTTTCATGGCATCCGCCGCTCATCACGATACAGATACCCGCACTACGGCCGGCGCAGCGGTGGCTTTAGCGGAAATCAGCAGATCCGCGGCAGTTGTTCACCCGCCAGCCAGTCGACCATCCGGCGCCCGCCGAGGGCGGTCTTCATCTGCACGAAGCGTCGCTCGTCGGCCTGCACCTCGCCGATCCGCGCCGCCTGGGCCCCAAGCGGATGGGCGCGCAGCGCGGCGACCAGCGCGTCGGCCTGGTCCGCCGGGCAGATGGCGATCAGCTTGCCCTCGTTGGCGATGTGCAGGGGGTCGAGGCCGAGGAACTCGCAGGCCGCCGCCACCTGCGGCGCGACGGGCAGCGCCATCTCGTCGAGGACGATGCCGACGCCGGACTGCTGGGCGATTTCGTTGAGGGTCGCCGCCAGCCCGCCGCGGGTCGGGTCGCGCAGCACCCGCAGCCCCGGCGCCGCCGCCAGCGCCGCTTCGACGAGGCCATGCAGGGCCGCCGTGTCGGAGCGGATCTCGGTGTCGAGGGCAAGCCCTTCGCGGCGGGCCATGATCGCGATGCCATGGTCGCCGAGGGTGCCCGACACGACCACCGCGTCGCCGGGGCGGGCGTTGGCACCCGACAGCGCGCGCCCCGCCGGCAGCGCGCCGACGCCGGTGGTGCTGATGAAGACGCCGTCAGCCTTGCCCTTCTCGACCACCTTGGTGTCGCCGGTGACCACCGGCACGCCGGCCTCGCGGGCCGCGGCGCCCATGCTGGCGACGAGCCGGGCGAGGTCGGCCAGCGGAAAGCCCTCTTCCAGGATGAAGCTGGCCGCCAGGTAGAGCGGCCGCGCGCCCATCATCGCGACGTCGTTGATGGTGCCATGCACCGACAGGCAACCAATGTCGCCACCCGGGAAGAACAGCGGCGAGACCACGTGGGCATCGGTGGCGATCACCAGCCGCTCGCCGGCCGCGGGCGCCGGCAGCACGGCACCGTCATCGCCCCGGCGCAGCCACTCGTTGTCGAAAGCCCGGGCGAAGACCTCGCCGATGAGCTGGAGCATGGCACGCCCCCCGCCGCCGTGGGAGAGATCCACGGCGCCGGAGGCGAGGTCGAGGGGACGGACGTAGGTTTTCTTCATGATGGCGCGAGCGCCGCGGCAGGCCTCGCCGCGACGGCCACGCCGCCGCTCAGGCATGCCTCAGCGTGTTGTCGGTAAGGTTCTTGAGTGTATCGGCGACGAGGCGGGCGTGCTCGGCGCTCTCGGCGGTCTTGCTGCTGAAGGCCTCGATATCCTGCAGCATGCTCGACACGCCGGACACGTCGTCCGCCTGACGCCCGATCTCCTGGGCGACCCGGTTGATCTCGGCGGCCAGGGTCGAGATGTCGGCGCCGATTTCGCCGGCGCTGGTACGCGACTTCTCGGCCAGCTTGCGCACCTCGTCGGCCACCACCGCGAAGCCACGGCCGGCCTCCCCGGCGCGGGCCGCCTCGATGGCCGCGTTGAGCGCCAGCAGGTTGGTCTGGTCGGCGATCTGCTGGATGATCTCGACGACGCCCTTGATCCGCCCGCTGGACTGGGCCAGGTTGCGCGCGCTGCCTGCGGCGTCTCCGGCCTGGCGGGACAGCGCCTCGACGGTGTCGCCCACCTGCCCCACCACCTTCGCCTGCTCGTCGGAGGTCGCCGCGAGCACGCCCACCGAAGCGTACAGGTCGCCGGCGCACTCCTCGAGCTGCGTCGCGGTGCTCTCCCGCAGGTCGCGGGAGGCTCTCAGGGTGCACCCAAGGCTGTTGAGGCCATGCACCACCGGCGCGATGCCCTCGTCGAAACTCGAAGCGTCGATCTGGCTGTCGAAGCGGCGGGCCTGGTAGTCGTCGATCTGGGTGACGATCAGCTTCGACAGGCCGGCCAGCTTGGCGCCCTGCCGGCGCAGGAAGAAGGCCTTGAACTCACCGTAGTGGGCCACGAAGTTGTCCACGTAGTCGTCACGGAAGGCCGCGCCCTCCGGCACCCGGAAGAAGAACACTGCGGTGAGGGTCTGGTTGAGGTTGAGGCCGAGGATCTCGCCGAAGGTCGAGAAGCCCGCCAGCTGGTCGCAGGGCAGCGCCCGGCGGACCTGGGCGAGGTCCTTGTCGTTGTAGAGCCGCCGCAGGATGCAGTCGTTGAGGATGCCGGCCACCGGCGCGCCGGGCTTGCCGGCCATGAAGCGCCGGAAGTCCTCGTCGGTGCTCTGCACCAGCTTGGTCCGGCGCACCAGCAGCAGGTCGTCGCCCGGGGAGATGTCGCAGTAGAAATACACCCGGCCGGCGTCCACATCGACCCGCACCACCGAGCGCACGAAGATCTCCTTGCCGACCTGGATCGCGAAGGAGTAGTCGGCCAGCTTGCCCTCCAGCTCCCGCGGGGCGCAGCGGACGTGGGCGCACAGGGCATCGATGAAGGACGCCGCCCGCCCGTCGGCATCGATCACCTCGCTCACGTAACGCTGTTCGAGGGAGGCGTGCAGCACCGGGAAGTGGGGCCCGTCGGGCACGAAGTTCTGGCTCTTCAGCACGCCGAAGCGGGTGCCCCGGCCCACCTTCAGGAAGGCGATCAGGGCGTGGTTCTCGAGGCGCCGTGTGCCGTCGTGGAGCCAGGTGTTGCGGAAGTCGAACTTGCCGCCGGCCGAGCCGCCCACGAACAGGCAGGGGAAGCGCCCGGAGTCGTACAGCGCCTCCATGAAAAACGACTCCGAGGCCGACAGGCCGTCGAAGAGGATGCACGCCAGGGTATCCCGGTAGTCGATCTCCATGCCCACCTGCAGGGCCTGGATGTTGCGGGCGATCCGGGCCACCCGCTCCTTGACCGTCACCTCGACGCTGCCCCGGCGGATGTCCTCGCAGCCAAGGGGCACCGCCACCACGCAGGCCTGGGAAATCAGCGAGGCATCGAAGCACTGCAGCACCACCCGATCCCACTGCTCGCCGGTGCCGCAGTACAGCCCGCTCTCGGCCGAGCACAGCTCGCCGGCGGTGGAGCACAGCGTGATCGCCACCCCGGGGAAACGACGGGTCACGGTGCGGGCGACCTGATCGATGTCGAGGTGGGGCGACACGTAGGCACTGATGAAAGTCGGCTTGATCGACACGGCCGCCAGCGCCTGCTCCAGCTCGGCGGCACGGCACTGCAACGTGGCGACACCCGACGCGGACTCTCCCCGCAATTTGCTGAACAACTTCACTTTTTGTCTCCTCACGCGGCCCGACACAGACCATTTGAGGCTCTATCGGCGGCGCGGAGCAAAACCTGAAGCCGGACGCAGATTCAACCCGGCGGCGCCCCGTCGCGGACGCGCCCGTAGGTGTAGTGGGCGGCGCAGGCGCCTTCGGACGAGACCATGCAGGCGCCCATCGGCGTCTCGGGCGTGCACACGGTGCCGAACAGCTTGCAGTCGAGGGGCGCCTTGATCCCGCGCAGGATGGGCCCGCATTCGCAGGCCTTGTGGTCGGCAACCGGCGTGTAGGCGAGCCCGAAGCGGGCCTCGGCATCGAAGGCTGCGTAGCGCGGATGGATGGCCAGCGCCGAGCGCGGCAGCACGCCGAGGCCGCGCCACTCGAAGTGCTCGCGCACCGTGAATACCTCTGCCATCAGCGCCTGGGCCTTGAGGTTGCCGTCCTCTGTGACGGCACGGGTGAATTCGTTCTCGACCTCGGCGCGGCCGTCGTTCACCTGGCGCACCAGCATCAGGATCGCCTGCATCACGTCGAGGGGCTCGAAGCCGGCGATCACCACCGGCTTGCGGTACGCGGCGGCGAAGCGGGCATAGGGGCGGCTGCCGATCACGGTGCTCACGTGGGCCGGGCCGATGAAGCCGTCCAGCGCCACGCCCCCCGGCGCCCGGGCCTCGGGCGCGTCGAGGATCGCCGCGATGGCCGGCGGCGTGAGCACGTGGCAGCACAGCACGCTGAAGTTGGCGAGCCCCAGCTCCGCCGCCTGGCGGACCAGCAGCGCGGTGGGCGGGGTGGTGGTCTCGAAGCCGATCGCGAAGAACACCACCTGCCGGCCGGGCTCGCGGCGGGCCAGCGCCAGCGCCTCGGCGGCCGAATAGATCATCCGGATGTCGGCGCCGCGGGCGCGCGCGCGCAGCATGGTGAGCCCCGCCGAGGCCGGCACCCGGAGGGTGTCGGCGTAGGTGCACAGGGTGACGCCCTCGTGGAGGGCCAGCCGGATCGCCTGGTCGATGCGCCCGATGGGCAGCACGCAGACCGGGCAGCCGGGGCCGTGGATCATCCTCACCTGGGTCGGCAGCAGATCGGCGAGACCGTAGCGGGAGATCGCGTGGGTGTGGCCGCCGCAGAACTCCATGAAGGCATAGCGGCGCGCCGGATCGGCCTCGCGGGCGATGGCGGCGGCGAGGCCGCGGGCCAGCTCGCCGTCGCGGAATTCATCCACGTACTTCATGGGCAGGCGCTGCCCACGTCGAGGCCGGCCTCGGCCATCAGCGCCAGGGTGCGGGCGGCCTCGTCCGGGTCGAGCCGGGTGAGGGCATAGCCCACATGGACGATCACGTAGTCGCCCACCGCCACCCCATCCACCAGCTCGAGGGAGATGGCCTTGCGGACGCCGCCGAGGTCCACCAGGGCCTGGTTGTCGGGGAGCAGTTCGACCACGCGGGTCGGGATGGCCAGACACATGGAAGCACTCCTTGCTAAAGGCCGCGCGCCTTGCGCTCGGCGGTGTAATGCCACCAGGGCCGCGCCGGCTCGCCCGCCATGAAGCGCGTCGCGGCAATGAAGGTGTCGAGCAGGCAGGGGTCGTGGCGGACGCCGCAGCGGGCGTTGAGTTCGGCGTACATCGCCCACGGATCGCGCCCGACCAGCGCGTCCGGCGCGGTGATGTCGAGGCGGCGCAGCAGCCCGGCCACCCTGGCACCGACGTTGGGGATGTCCTCGAGCCGGCGCACGGTGGCCGGCGTGTGCGCCGACTTCTTCACCCGCCCTCCTTCATGAGGCGCGCCCGGGCGACCCAGGCCTGGCCCAGGGCGATGCCGCCGTCGCCGGGCGGCACGTGCTGGGCCTCGAACACCGCCAGCCCCCGGGCGCCGAGCTTGTGGCGCAGGCCCGCGGCGAGCACCCGGTTGTGCAGGCAGCCGCCGGCCAGCACCACCCGGCGCAGCCCGCTGGCGTGGGCGGCCTCGGCAAGCCAGTGGACGAGGCCATCCACCAGGCTGGCGTGGAAATGTGCTGCGCCGCGGGCCGGGTCGCCCTCCTCCGCCAACAGCTTGAAGAGCGGGTAGAGGTTGAGCACCGACGGCCCGTCGGGGGCGCGGCGGTCGATGTGATAGGCACCGGGCAGCGGCAGCGCCTTGCCGTAGGCGCGGGCCGCCGTCTCGAGGCGCATCGCCGCCTGGCCTTCGAAGCTCATCGTCTCGCACAGGCCCAGCAGGGCGGCGGCGGCGTCGAAGCAGCGGCCGAGGCTGGTGGCGGGCGGACAGCGGGTGCCCCGGGCCAGCATGTCGAGCACCTGGGCCACCTTGGGCTGATGGGCGAAGCGGCGCGCCGCCTCGTCGGGGCTGCCCAACGCATGCAGCACCGCGCAGGCCATCCGCCAGGGTTCGCGGGCGGCGCGGTCGCCGCCGGGCAGCGGCAGCGGGGCGAGGTGCCCGAGGCGCCGGAAATCGGCGCCATCCACCCACAGCAGTTCCCCGCCCCACGGCATGCCGTCGCTACCGAGGCCGACCCCGTCGGCGGCGAGGCCCAGCACCGGGCCCTCCAGCCCGTGCTCGGCGCACACCGCGGCGACGTGGGCGTGGTGATGCTGGACGGCAAAGGCCGGCACGTCGAGGCGCCGGGACAGCTCGAGGGCTGCCAGGGTGGAGTAGTAGTCGGGGTGGGCATCGTGGGCCACCGCGGCCGGGCGCACCGACAGGATCTGCAGCAGGTGCCCGGCCGCGTCGTCCAGCGCCACGCAGGCGGCCGGGCTGTCGAGGTCGCCGATGTGCTGGGATAAAAAAGCCTCCGCCCCGCGGGCCATGCACAGGGTGGCCTTGAGCTGGGCGCCGAAGGCGAGCACCGGCGGGCCGGACGCCGGCAAGGGCATCGCCAGCGGGGTGAAGCCCCGCGCCCGGCGCAGGAACTGGACCCCCGCCCCAGCCGCCTCGCCGGGGCCGGCGGGCAGATCGCTGCGCAGGCGGAGCACCGAGTCGTCGCAGCGCACGACGATGTCCCGGTCGTGCATCAGCAGCACGTCGGCGATGCCGGCGAGGCGCTCGAAGGCTTCGTCGTTGCCCTGCACCAGGGGCTCGCCGTGGGGGTTGGCGCTGGTCATCACCAGGGCCAGGGGCTGCGGCTCGGCGAGCCAGCCGGTGCCGGCGGGCCGGCCGGCGGCCTCGTGGAAGAGCAGGTAATGGAGCGGCGTGTAGGGCAGCATGACGCCGACCTCGTCGAGGTCCGGCGCGATGCCGGGCAGCCGGGCATCGAAGCCGGCCTGCTTGTCGAGGAGCACGATGGGGCGCTCGGCGCTCTCCAGGGTGGCCGCCGCGGCGCCGCTCAGGCGGGCCAGCGGGGCGATGCTGGCGAGGTTGGCGAGCATCAGCGCCAGCGGCCGGTCGGGGCGCTGCTTGCGGGCGCGCAGGCGGGCGACGACGTCGGGGTTGGCCGCATCGCAGGCGAGGTGGAAGCCGCCGAGGCTCTTGATCGCGACGATCTCGCCCAGCCGGATGCGGCGCAGGGCTTCGGCGATCGCGTCGCGGGCCAGGGCCGGCACGCCGTGGGGCTCGTGGAGGCTCAGGTGCGGCCCGCAGGCCGGGCAGGCGTTGGGCTCGGCGTGGAAGCGCCGGTTGCCCGGGTGGGCGTATTCGGCGGCGCAGGCCGGGCACTGCTCGAAGCCGGCCATGCTGGTCCGCGCCCGGTCGTAGGGCAGGCTGCGGGTGATGGTGTAGCGCGGCCCGCAGTGGGTGCAGTTGATGAAGGGGTAGCGCCAGCGGCGGTCGTCCGGGTCGAACAGCTCGGCGAGGCAGGCCGGGCAGACACCGACATCCGGCCCGATGGCGGTGGCCACGGCACCGCCGGCGCTGGGCAGGATCGCGAAATCCCGACGCCCGTCGTCCGGCGGGATCACCTCGGGCTCGACCGCATCGATGCGCGCCAGGGGCGGCGCAGCGGTGACGAGGCCAAGGATGAAGGTGTCGATCCGCGCTTCGCTGCCCTGCACCTCGATCTCCACCCCCGCGCCGTCGTTGCGCACCCAGCCGGCGAGGCCGAGGCTGCGGGCGTGACGATAGACGAAGGGCCGGAAGCCCACCCCCTGGACCACCCCGCGCACACGCAGCCGCCGGGCGACGCGGGTCGGGTCGACGACGATCAGCATCGGGCCTCCGGCTCGGCGGGGGCGGAGACGCCGGCCCGGGCCTCCTCGCGGCGGGCCAGCAGCCAGGCCAGCCAGGCGTCGAAGCCCTCCCCGCTGGTGGCCGACAGCGGAATCACCTGCAGGCGCGGGTTGACCCGCAGCGCAAAGTCGATGGTCTTGTCCATGTCGAAGCTGAGGTGGGGCAGCAGGTCGATCTTGTTGATCAGCATCAGGCTGGCGGCGGCGAACATGTCCGGGTACTTGAGGGGCTTGTCTTCGCCCTCGGTGACCGACAGCACCACCACCTTGGCCGCCTCGCCCAGGTCGAAGGCCGCCGGGCAGACGAGGTTGCCCACGTTCTCGACCAGCAGCACGCTACCCTCGGACGGCGCCAGCCGGGTGAGGGCACGGCCCACCATCTGGGCGTCGAGGTGGCAGCCCTTGCCGGTGTTGATCTGCAGCGCCGGGGCGCCGGTGGCGCGGATCCGCTCGGCGTCGAAGCTGGTCTGCTGGTCGCCCTCGACGACGCTCACCGGCACCGCCTGCGGCATGGCCTGCAGCGCAGCGATGGTGCGGACGAGCAGGCTGGTCTTGCCCGAGCCGGGGCTGGAGACGAGGTTGAGGGCGAGGATGCCGCGCCCGGCGAGCCAGCGGCGGTTGTCGGCGGCAAAGTCGTCATTCCTGGCGAGGATGTCCCGCTCGATGCTGACCATCCGGGCCTGGCTCATGCCCGGCGCGTGGGCGCCGGCCGGGCCGTGGCCAAAATGCACGGCGCCGTCGTCACCTTCGGACGGCGGCGGCTCCGCCGGGGCCGCCTCGGGCTGGACGGCACGCCGGCGCGCCACCGGCGCCCACCGATATGCCGGCCCGCGGCCCTCGCCCTCGATGCGGGTCTCCCCGCTGCCACAACCGCACACGTTGCACATCTCAGACCACCTTCACTCGATTTCAAGTTCCTTGACCCGCATCCCGGTACCGCCCGTGGCCTCCACCCGGTAGCCGCCGCAGCGGGGGCACGCATCATACAAGGCGGCGATCGGCACTGTCTCCGCGCACTGGGGGCACCAGCCGCGGCCGGACAGGCGGTCGATCTGCAGCGCGGCCCCCTCCGCAACGCTGCCCCGCATCACCAGGTCGAAACAGAAGCGCAGGCTGTCGGGCTCGACGGCGGCGAGCTGGCCGATCTCCAGCACCACGGTCCGGACCTTGCGGAAGCCTCGTTCGCGCCCCGCCTCTTCGACGATCTGGCGGATCCCCTCCGCCAGTGACATTTCGTGCATCTCAGCCCTCGGGATTCGTCAGCCCCTGCGGGCGGCTCGCCCGACAGGTCTTCATGCCACGATACCCCTTTCATAGCAGCAATTGCCAGCGTGCCCCGCGCAACCGGCGGCATGCCGTGCTCCCCGGCGTAATTCACACCCCGCAACGATTTAGGCCACACGCACGCCTTTGTCATGGGAGAATGCCGCCCGCACAAAACCGCACCAGCATCCGCCACGCCACGGTTCCCAAGGGCCGAGGCATGACTTTTTTTGCAACAGATCACAATTTCGCAAAAAACGGGCCCAAACCTGCTTTATCTTCGTCCCATGAAAGCCTATCTGCCCGCACTTGCGGCCCTGATCGCCCTGACGTCCCCGATCGTCGCCCACGGCGGCACGGTCAACGAACCTCCCGCCACCCTAGACGCCACGGTCCCGGGCACCGGCGCAACGGCCCTCCCGGCGCCACGCCAGATCACCCGCTGGGAAGACTCCGGCATGAAGCCCCAGGAAGCCCAGGAGTGGGCGAGCTACGGGTTCAAACCCCAGGAAGCCGTGGCCTGGCTGGGCGCCCACTTCGCGCCGGTGGTGGCCCGCACCTGGGCCGACAAGGGCTTCGACCCCGAGGAAGCGCGGCTGTGGCTGGACTCGGCACGCGCGACGACCACCATGATGGCCGAACTGGACCACGCCGACCCCAGCGAATGGAAGCGCGAAGGCTTCACCCCCGCCGACCGGCTGGCCTGGTGGGAGGCCGGCTTCGCCTTCGAGGACGCCCTGCTCCTCGCCCGCAGCGGCATGCGCCCCGCCGAGGCGGCCTGGCACGGCCACGAAAAGCTCAAGGCCCTGCGGGCCCAGCACACCGCCGCGGCAGACACCGCAGCTCCGGGCAGCCCGGCGCCGGATCCCCGCGTCGTCTGGGAGGCGATCCGCCCGTATCTCAAGGTCGCGGCGCTCGGGATAATCGCCTTCATCGTCGTGCTGGCGGGCTTCCTGCTGCGGCGGCGCTCGCAGATGCAGGGCAAGCGCTCGGCCGACCGGCACCGGGGGTCAGGCCGTGGGATGAAGGGCCGCCACGAGCCCCGGATCACGCCGGAGGACGACAGCACATCCGCAGCCCACGCCCTTCCTGACGACGCCCCGGCGGCATCCGCCCCGGCCAGCCAGAAGCGGGGCGAGCGGCCGGCCCGGCGCTATGCGCTCGTGCACCACGCCACGCCCCACTGCATTCACTGCAAGAGCACCGACGTGCGCAGCTCGCGCATCCGGCCCCACAAGTTCCTGTGGATCGACTTCACCGAATACTTCCGCTGCAGGCATTGCGGAAAGCACTTTGCCATCGTCAGCTACACGCCCATCCTGCTGGTCGCGGGCACCGTCGTGATGCTGCTGACGCTGGTCACGGTGGGCGTGCTGCACGCACTCGGAGGCAAGTAGGCGACCCCATGACACACCAAGCACACCAGGCGGCGCCTGCGGGCATCCCGGGCCTCGCCATCGTGGCAACCGATTTCGACGCCTCCCGGCACTGTGCCGACTTCCTCGCCCTCCTCGACCACTACATGCGCAGCCCCACCGGCAACGGCGCACCGATGAGCGACGAACTCCGCGCCCGCCTGCCGGCCGAGCTGCGCCGCCGGCCCCAGGTGCTGAGCTTCATCGCCTATCAGGCCTCGGACGCCGGGCCGCACGCGGTCGGGCTGATCAACTGCGTCGAGGGCTTCTCGACCTTCGCCGGCCGGCCGCTGCTCAACGTGCATGACATCGTGGTGCACGAGGATTTCCGCCGCCAGGGTATCGCCCGGGCGCTGCTCGCCCACGTGGAGGCCGTCGCGCGGGCACGAGGCTGCTGCAAGCTGACCCTCGAGGTGCTCGAAGGCAACCTCGGCGCGCGCCGCGCCTACCTGGAATTCGGCTTCGAGGGCTACCAGCTCGACCCGGCCATGGGCCAGGCGCTGTTCATGGAGAAGAAGCTCGGCTGAGGCCCGGCCGGGCGGCGCTCAGAAGGCCGTCCACTCTTCCATCAGGTGGTACTCGCTGCCGCGCATGTCCGGCTTGAATCGCCCACGGCCTTCCGAGGCCGGCGGGTAGCCGCCCAGGTCGAAACGCTCGCAGCCCAGGCGGCCCATGGCCAGGGCCGCGTTCCACAGTACGAAGTGGTCGGCCTTGACCGGGGCCGCCTCGTCCTCGTGCCAGCCGATGAAACACTCGGCGCTGCGCCCGAAACGCAGCACCACCATCCCGGCCAGGGGCACCCCGTCACGCAGGGCACGGGCCACGAAGAAGTTCTCCGGTGCCTGGCGCTGCAGCGCGCGCAGGAAACTCACCGACGGCCCCACGAAACCCTTCTCCCGGGCCTTCTCTGCGTGGCGCTCCAGGATCCAGTCCACCGCCCGCGGCGTCATGGACAGCTCGAAGCCCAGGCCGCTCCGTTCCGCCGTATTGAGCTGGTTACGCCAGCTGGCCGCCAGTTGCCGGCGCAGGGTCGCTTCGCCCAGGGTGAGATCGAGGATGGCCGAGCACCAGCCGGCAACCCCGCGGGTGCGGAAGCCCTCGGCCCGCAGCCACTCCCGGTGCGACTGGGACTCCACCAGGCCCGGCGCCAGGCACAGCACGCCGCGACGGCCGAAGCGCCAGCGCCGGCGCAGGGCGGCATACACGGCCCGCCCCTCGGCGTCGGTCGGACGGGCCGCCATGAACTGGGGGCCACGCTCGATCCGGGCCGCCACCGTCAGGCCCAGGATGCGCCTGACCTGCACCTGGCAGATCGCCAGCGGCCGGCCGCCCTGCTCGAACACGAGGCGCTCCACGCCCCAGCCCTCCGCCGCCTTGGCCTCGCCGTAGGCCCAGGCCTGAACCAGGTGAGGCATGGGCAGGCGGCGCGACAGCTGTTCCCACTCGGCACGACCGCCAACCTGACGGACGAGGCAATCTGCACCATAGGCAGGGGAGGAGGCGAGAGCGAATGTCATGATCGGGCAATCCTCGAGAATGGTCCTTCGATCCTGGAACACCCACAGCCGGCAAAACCAGGGGGGGGTTGTTCACAGCGCAGGCAGATAGGTCATGAAACCGCAATTCATCGCCTCGGGACGAGGAATGAATCAACAAATACAATAAAAAAGGGCCCAGCCGAAGCTGAGCCCTCAGTATTGCCAAATACCGGCAAATCAGGTTTGAACTTGTGTCACATCGCGCACGGCACCGGTGTCGGCGCTGGTGGTGAGCGCCGCATAGGCCTGCAGCGCCGCCGAGACGTGGCGCACACGGTTGGCCGGCTTCCAGCCGCGGGCGTTCTGGGCTTCGCGACGGCTGGCCAGCTCGGCATCGCTCACCGCCAGGTGGATGCGGCGGTTGGGGATGTCGATCTCGATGACGTCCCCCTCCTCCACCAGGCCGATGGCGCCGCCACAGGCCGCCTCGGGGGAGGCGTGGCCGATGGAGAGGCCCGAGGTGCCGCCCGAGAAACGCCCGTCGGTGAGCAGCGCGCAGGCCTTGCCCAGGCCCTTGGACTTGAGGTAACTGGTCGGGTAGAGCATTTCCTGCATGCCCGGGCCGCCCTTCGGGCCTTCGTAGCGGATCACCACCACGTCGCCGGCGACGATCTGGTCGTTGAGAATGCCCTCGACGGCGTCTTCCTGGCTCTCGAAGACGCGGGCGCGGCCGGTGAACGTCCAGATCGACTCATCGACTCCGGCGGTCTTCACGATGCAGCCCTTCTCGGCGATATTGCCGTACAGCACGGCGAGGCCACCGTCCTGGCTGAAGGCGTTGGCCTTGTCGCGGATCACGCCCTTGCTGCGGTCCAGGTCGAGCTCGTTCCAGCGGCGGTCCTGGCTGAAGGCCACCTGGGTGGGCACGCCGCCCGGCGCGGCCTTGTAGAAATTGAACACGCCGGAATCGTGGGCCTGCATCACGTCCCAGGTGGCGAGGGCCTCGCCCAGGGTCTTGCTGTGGACCGTCGGCAGGTCGGTGTGCAGCAGGCCGGCGCGGGCCAGCTCGCCGAGGATGGCCATGATGCCGCCGGCGCGGTGGACGTCCTCGATGTGCACGTCGGCCACCGCCGGCGCCACCTTGCACAGGCAGGGCACCTGACGGGAGATGCGGTCGATGTCCTTCATCTTGAAGTCGACGCCGGCTTCGCTCGCCGCGGCCAGCAGGTGCAGCACGGTGTTGGTCGAGCCGCCCATCGCCACGTCGAGGCTGATGGCGTTTTCGAAGGCCTTGAAGCTGGCGATGGAACGCGGCAGCACCGACTCGTCGTCCTGCTCGTAGTAGCGGCGGGCCAGGCTGACGATGCGGCGGCCGGCCTCCTTGAACAGGCGTTCCCGGTCGGCGTGGGTGGCCACCACGGTGCCGTTGCCCGGCAGCGACAGGCCGAGGGCCTCGGTGAGGCAGTTCATGGAGTTGGCGGTGAACATGCCGGAGCAGGAGCCGCAGGTCGGGCAGGCGGAGCGCTCGACGGCGGCCACTTCCTCGTCGGAGCAGCTGCTGTCGGCGGCCTTGACCATCGCGTCGATGAGGTCGAGGGAGATCACCTTGGCCTCCCACTTGACCTTGCCGGCCTCCATCGGGCCGCCGGAGACGAAGATCGCCGGGATGTTGAGGCGCATCGCGGCCATCAGCATGCCCGGGGTGATCTTGTCGCAGTTGGAGATGCACACCATCGCGTCGGCGGTGTGGGCATTGACCATGTACTCGACGCTGTCGGCAATGAGGTCGCGGCTGGGCAGCGAATACAGCATGCCGCCGTGGCCCATGGCGATGCCGTCGTCGATGGCGATGGTGTTGAATTCCTTGGCGACACCGCCGGCAGCCTCGATCTCGCGGGCGACCAGCTGGCCGAGGTCCTTGAGGTGCACGTGGCCGGGCACGAACTGGGTGAAGCTGTTCACCACGGCGATGATCGGCTTTTCGAAATCGCCATCCTTCATGCCGGTGGCGCGCCACAGGGCGCGGGCGCCGGCCATGTTGCGGCCGGCGGTGGAGGTGCGGGAACGGTACTGGGGCATCTGGGGGGCTCCGTCTTGTAGCGAATGTGCTGTTGCCAACTTGTTATTCTAGCCCCGGAAGTCCGTCCGGCAGCCAGAGGATGTGGAACTTGGCGCCGAAAAGCCTCAGACGCGGAAGCGGGCGACCGTCTGCTGCAGCGCACCGGCGAGGGTTTCCAGCCCCCGGGCGGCCTCGGCCGTGGTCTCGACCGCCATCGTGTTGTCGCGGGCCATCCGGGCGATCTCCTCGATCCCCGCCGCCACCTCGGCGCTGGCGCTGCGCTGCTGCTCGGTGGCCTCGGCGATCTCGTCGAGGCCGTGGCCCACCGCGACCACCGACTCGTTGGCTGCGGCGATGGCCTGGGACACGCTGGCCACCGCGGTCCGGCTGCTGCCGAGATGGGCGAGGCCCACCTGGACGGCCTCGTGCACCGCCTCCGACTGCAGCCCGAGGCGGGACGTCACGGCGTCGATCTCGCTGGCCGAGTGGGCCGACTTTTCGGCGAGCTTGCGCACTTCGTCGGCCACCACCGCAAAGCCGCGCCCGTGCTCGCCCGCCCGGGCCGCCTCGATGGCGGCATTGAGGGCCAGCAGGTTGGTCTGCTCGGCGATCTCCCGGACCTCGCGGGTCAGCGTGGAGATCGACGCGGTGGACGCGACGAAATGCTCCACGGACTCGGCCATCTGCCGCACCGCCCCTTCCGCGTGGTCCACCTCGGCGACCAGCCGATGCAGGGTCGCGGCGCCCTCCTCGGCGCGACGCAGGCTCTCCAGGGAACCCTGATGCACCCGCCCGGCGCTGCCGGCGACGCTGGCGACGCCCGCCGCCACGCTCTCGACGGCGAGCGCGATCTGCCCGGAGTGTTCGTTCTGGCGACGCGAGCCATCGGCGACCCGGGCCGCCCCGTCGGCGAGCTGACGCGCGGAGCCGGTCACCTGCTGGGCCGAGTCGCCGACGTGGCGGACCAGCTGGGCGATGGTGCTGAGCATCGAATTGAAGGCGGCCGCCGTCTGACCGATCTCGTCCCGCCCGGCCACCGGCAGGCGCCGGGTCAGGTCGCCCTCCCCGGCGGCGATCTCGGCCAGGCTGGCGTTCATCGCGGTGAGCGGCGTCACGACGAAGCGCCGCACGAAGAACACCACAAAGGCGATCAGCGGCAGCGACACGACGAGCGCGCTCACGATGCTCTTCCACATGAAGGTATCGACCGCTGCATTCACCTTGTCGAGGGACACCTTCATGCTGACCAGCCCCAGCGGCGTTCCCGCCGGCACCTGGTGACAGGCGACGCAGTTCTTGCCGAGGTAGTTCTCGGAGGCCAGCGTCGGCGTGACGACCCGCAGGTATTCGCCGACGGCCGGGTCGCGCTCGATCCGCAGCACCTCGCGGCGGGTCTGCAGGGCCGCCTGCTCGTCGGCATCCAGCTGCGGCGGCGGCCGGTCGCCCGGGCCGAACTGCGTGCTCACCGCGTCGCCGCGGATGACCTCCAGATCCTTGATCACCGAGAGCTGCCTGATCTGATCGAGGAAGACCGCCCGCTGGCCGACCGTGCCGGTAATCATCATGCCGGTGAGGCCGGCCATGGTCATCTCGTGGATGCTGCGGGCGAAATCCTGGGCCTGGGCGATGGCGGTCTCGCGATTGACACGGGTTTCCCACGCGATCATGCCGCCCCAGGCAAGCAGGAGCATCAGCCAGATCGCACCGGTGAGGCGCAGGGAGATGGGCGTGTCGGCGAGTTTTCGCATTCGGGGCTCCTTCGCTCCGGCGGAGCGGGCAAGTAAGGATAAGCCCGATCATCTACGACCGGAGGAGAGCGCCCCTTGAGCGGCGGAGCGGAGAAGGCGCCGCGTCAGGCCGGCTTGGGGGCGGCGGGACGGGTGTTGAGGCGCTGGGTGGCGGCGTTCCAGTCGCCCCTGGCGAGGGTCGGCCATACGGCGAGGGCACGATCGATGGACTCGTCGATCAGTACGGACTCCTCGCGCCGGGGCGGCTTGAGGACGAAATTGACCACCTCGTTGCGGTCGCCCGGGTGGCCGATGCCGACCCGCAGGCGCCAGAAATCCTGGGTGCCCAGGTGGGCGGTGATGTCCTTGAGGCCGTTGTGGCCGCCGAGGCCGCCGCCGAACTTGAGGCGCAGCTGGCCGGGGGGAATGTCGAGCTCGTCATGCACCACCAGGATCTCGGCGGGTGCGATGCGGTAGAAACGCGCCAGCGCGGCCACCGACTGGCCGGAGCGGTTCATGAAGGTCTGCGGCATCAGCAGCCACACGCCCTCGCTGCGGGCGTTGGCGGCCAGGCCGTGGAAGCGGGCCTCGCGGCTGTAGGAGGCCCCCAGCTCGCGCGCCAGGCGCTCACAAAACCAAAACCCGGCGTTGTGCCGGGTCTGGGTGTACTCGTCGCCGGGATTGCCGAGGCCGACTACGAGCTTGGGCGCGAGCTGGCTCATCGGTTCGACCTCGTCAATACCCGTCGGGGGATCAGGCAGCCGGGGTTTCTTCGGCAGCCTCGTCACCACCGCGAACGGCCAGGATGGTGGCGACGACCGGGTCTTCACCGTGGGTCAGGGCCTTCACGCCTTCCGGCAGGTTCAGGCTGGAGACGTGGATGGACGAGCCGGACTTGAGATCCTTCAGGTCGACTTCGATGAACTCCGGCAGGGCGCCCGGCAGGCACTCGACGGTCAGTTCGGTGTAGGGGTGGGACACCATGCCGCCTTCGAGCTTGACGCCCGGAGCGATGTCGGCGTTGATGAAGTGCAGCGGCACCTTCACGTGGATCTTGTGGGTGGCGTCAACGCGCTGGAAGTCCAGGTGCAGCACTTGCTGCTTGTACGGGTGCCACTGGGTGTCCTTCAGGATCACGGACTGGATGGCGCCGTCGAGGACCATGCTCAGCACGGAGGAGTGGAAGGCTTCGTTGCGCAGGGCGTGGTAGATCTCGTTGTGATCCACTTCGACCTGCTGGGGCGCGGCACCGCCGCCGAAGACGATGGCGGGAACACTGCCGGCGCGACGCAGGCGGCGGCTCGCACTCGAACCCTGGACGTCACGCGACTTGGCGTTGAACTTGATGGTCATGCTTGATACTCCAGATTTGAACCCCGTCCGCGACCAGACGGGGGATGAAGAAAGCCGGTGGACTCACGCCCACCGGCTCGAAACTTGAAGGCTTACTCGCAGAACAGCGAGCTGACCGATTCCTCGTTGCTGATCCGCAGCATCGTGTCGGCCAGCAGGGCGGCGATGGACACGGAGCGGATGCGGCTGCAGGCACGGGCCTCGTCGGACAGCGGGATGGTATCGGTGACCACCAGCTCGTCGAGGTCGGACTCGTTGATGCGGGAGATCGCCGGGCCGGACAGCACCGCGTGGGTGCAGTAGGCCATCACGCGCTTGGCGCCGTTTTCCTTGAGGGCCTGGGCGGCCTTGCACAGGGTGCCGGCGGTATCGACGATGTCGTCCATGATCACGCAGGTACGGCCTTCGACCTCACCGATGATGTTCATCACCTCGGACACGTTGGCCTTGGGGCGACGCTTGTCGATGATCGCCAGGTCGCACTCGAGGCGCTTCGCGAAGGCCCGGGCGCGCACCACGCCGCCCACGTCGGGCGAAACCACCATCAGGTCTTCGTACTTCTGCTTCTCGAGGTGATCGAGCAGCACCGGGGCGGCGTAGATGTTGTCCACCGGGATGTCGAAGAAACCCTGGATCTGGTCGGCGTGGAGATCGACGGTCAGGACGCGTTGCACGCCGGCGGCCTGCAGCATGTTGGCGACCACCTTGGCGGTGATCGGCACCCGGGCCGAACGGGGACGGCGATCCTGACGGGCGTAGCCGAAGTACGGGATTGCCGCGGTGATGCGGCCGGCCGAAGCCCGCTTGAGCGCATCCACCATGATCAGCAATTCCATGATGTTGTCGTTGGTGGGGACGCAGGTGGGCTGCAGGACGAAGACGTCCTTGCCGCGCACGTTCTCCAGGAGTTCGACATTGACTTCGCCATCGGAGAAACGCCCCACGGTGGCGGAACCCAGAGACATTCCCAGGCGCCGCACCACGTCTGCGGCCAATTTGGGATTGGCGTTGCCGGTGAAAACCATCAGGCTGCCCGAAGCCATGATCACCTCTCGTTACTACGCTGAAGAACGTTTAAAACAAAAACGGGCAGGTTTTTGACCTGCCCGCTCGGTTTGGCTGGGGAAGAAGGATTCGAACCTTCGAATGCCGGAATCAAAATCCGGTGCCTTGACCAACTTGGCGACTCCCCAAGAAATCGTTTTCACATCACACAAATCACTCGGCGATCCAGTCTTTCAGCGGATGCCTGTCGAGCCCTTGGGCCACCCAGACCTTCCACCCCGACGGGGCACTTGCCGCAACCTTCAGCGCTTCAGCTTCAGAATCGAAGGGGGCGAACAAGCAAGCTCCCGATCCACTCATCCTGGCGTAGCCATATTGCGACAACCATTTCAGCGCCTCGGCCACTTCCGAATACTTCATGCAAACAACGGCTTGCATGTCGTTTCGTGTGTTGTGTGCTGCGAAGGCCCGCATTATTAGGATTTCAGTATCCCGTGTCAACTCTTTTGCCGAAAAAATTTCAGCGGTGGGTACGGAGACCGGCGGCGCGACCATCACATACCAGGCCGGCGGCACCGCGAGCGGGCGAAGGGCCTCGCCGACGCCCTCGGCGAAGGCGGTCTCGCCGAACACGAAAAACGGCACGTCGGCCCCCAGCTTCAGGCCGATCTCCTGCAGGGCTCGGCGGGACAGGCCGCAGCCCCACAGGCGATTGAGGGCCAGCAGCACGCTGGCCGCGTCCGAGCTGCCCCCGCCCAGCCCGCCGCCCATCGGGATCCGCTTGGTCACGCCGATCTCGGCGCCGAAGGCGCTGCCGCTGGCCGCCTGCAGCGCCCGCGCCGCGCGCACCACGAGGTCGGACGCGGCCGGCACGCCCGGCACGTCGGTGGTGCGCAGGATCAGGCCGTCGTCGCGCCGCCGCAGGGTGATCTCGTCGCCCCAGTCGAGCAGGCGGAAGGCGGTCTGCAGCAGATGATAGCCATCCGGGCGCCGCCCGACGATGTGCAGGAAGAGGTTGATCTTGGCCGGCGCGGGTACGCACAGGGGCCGCGTCGGGTCGAGGTCGGGGAGGCTCATGTCAGGGGTTCCAGCTGTCGACGATCAGGCGCAGGCGGGTGTCGCCGCGCTGTACGTCGATCTTGCGCGGCGGCGAATCCGGGGACTCGCCGGCGTATTCGAGGTAGTCGATGGTCCAGCCCTGGTCCACCAGCTGCAGCGGGCGCCCGAGGGCATCGAGGCGGCGGACCTCAGCCGTCGCGGCGGGCCTTGCCGTGACCCAGCGGGGCAGCGCCTCGAAGGGCGCGCTCACCCCGAGCAGGGCCTCGGCGAGCTCGCCGGCGGAGGCAGCCTCGGAGCGGCGCCCGTCGGAGAGCTGCATGCGGGCGCCGACGCCGTCGGCCTCGATGCGCGCCAGCCCCTGCCCCAGCGGGCCGGTGAACAGCCACTCGTCGCGGCCCGGGTCGTGCTGCCAGTCGACACCGACCGCCGCGCTGCGCTCTCCGTCGCGGACCTGCAGCCGGCCTTCGAGGGCGAAGCGGGCGAGCGGCGCCAGGGCGCGCATCTCGGGCGCAGGAACGATCGCGGGGGCGGCGCAGCCGGCGAGGCCGGCCACGGCGAGCATCAACAACAGGGAGGCGGGCTTCAAGGCTTGAACTTCTTGATGACGTCGGAGAGCACGGAGCTGTCCGGATTGGCCTTGGCGGCGTCCTTCCAGACCCGGGCGGCCTCGTCGCGGCGGCCGAGCATCCACAGCACCTCGCCCAGGTGGGCGGCGATCTCGGGGTCGGCGCGCAGGCCGAAGGCCTTCTGCAGTTGCTCCAGCGCGCCATCAAGATTTCCACGCCGGTACAGCACCCAGCCGAGGCTGTCGAGGATGAACGGATCGTCGGGGGTCAGCGCCAGGCCCTTGCGGACCAGCGCCTCGGCCTCGTCGAGGCGCTGCTTGCGGTCGGCCAGGGAGTAGCCGAGGGCGTTGTAGGCGTGGGCATGGTCGGGCTTGAGGGCGATCAGCTTGCGCAGGCGTCCCTCCATCACCTCGAGGCGGCCGATCCGCTCGGCCACCAGCGCCGAATCGTAGAGCAGCTCGAGGTTTTCGGGCTCGGCGCGGAGGGCCTCGTCGAGGACGTCGAAGGCTTCCTGGTTGCGATCGGCGTCGCGCAGCAGCTGGGACTCTATGATCGCGTAGCGCGCCCGCTCGGCCGGCGCCTCCCGGGCGGCGGCCTGCAGGTGCCTGCGGGCCTCGGCCATCCGGCCACCCGCGGCGAGGATCTGGGCGATGCGCCCCTGGGCCCCCACGTACTGGCTGCCCGGGCCGATGGCCTTGTACCAGGTGATGGCGTCATCGGGCCGCCGGGCCTGCTCGGCGATCTGGCCGAGATAGAGGCGCAGGCTGTCGGGCTCCGGGTGGCCAAGCTCGAGGAGACGCTTGAAGTGTTTCTCGGCCGCGGCGGCGTCGCCCTGCTGCATGGCCAGCAGCGCCACCGCGTACACCGCGTCCCGATCGTCCGGCGCGCGCTGAAGGAGGTATTCGAACTGCTCGCGGGCGGCCCCGAACTCGCGCCCGGCGACCAACAGCCGGGCCAGGACGAGCCGCGGCTCGCGGGCGTCCGGATGCCTGGCCAGGTAGTCCCGCAGGACGCCGACCCCGGCCCCCGGGCTCTGCTCCTGACGCAGCTGGGCCTGGAGCACCACGGCCGGCTCCCAGTCGGGGCGGATCGCCAGGGCCGCGTCGATGGCCGCCGAGGCGCCCACCGGGTCGCCGGCCACATAGGCCGCGTTGGAGCGGGCAAAGTGGGCTTCCGGGTGAAACAGGTAGGGCTCGGTGAGCTGGTTCACGAGGCGGCGGACGAGGGCCTTGTCGGGGATCTGCCCCAGGCCGCGATTGAGGCCGAGCAAGGCGGCGCCGATCCGCTCGCCCTGCCCGGCCAGGGCCTTGGCCAGCTGGGCCTGGAGCTCGTTGATGCGGGCCGCGCTGGTCATGGCGCCGGCGGTGAGCTGCTGGGCCCGCTCGGAGCCCGGGTCGAGCTCCAGCCACAGGCGCGCGGTCTCGGTGACGAGGTCGGCCTGGCGGGCAAAGACGGCCAGCTCGGCGGCACGGCGGGCGATGCGGGCGTCACGGGTGCGCCGCGCCAGATCGAGGTAGGAGCGGGCGGCCAGCACGGTCTGCCCACGGGCGCCGGCAACCTCGGCCAGCATCAGCTGGTAGAGGATCTGGGGCGTCAGCTCCTGGGCGGGATAAACCGGACCGGCGGCGGGTTCGGCGGCCGGCTCCGGGTCGGACTCCGGCCCGGCCCAGGCGGCGCCCTGCAGCCCGGCAACAAGGAACAGCGAGGCGATCAGGCGGGCCGGGTGCCGGCGGCGGGAGTCAGGTTTCATCAGGGTCAGGTCTGGCAAGGATTTCGGCTCCCGGGGCTCACCCACGCCGGGCGGCGGCACGC
Organism: Zoogloea sp.; assembly: GCF_041908905.1. GTDB lineage: Bacteria > Pseudomonadota > Gammaproteobacteria > Burkholderiales > Rhodocyclaceae > Zoogloea. The sequence continues at coordinate 136,031 of NZ_JAYREK010000004.1, read as the reverse complement.
GCGCGCGCCGGAACACCGGCCTGGATCGCGCCGCTACAATAGGGTCCGCCTGATGTTAGGCGCTTTCCGAAAGCCCGGCAAGCAAGCCCCTCCCGCCTCAAACCAAGCGCCCATGCCCGAACTTCCCGAAGTCGAAACCACCCGCCGCGGCATCGCCCCCGAGCTCACCGGCGACACCGTCAGCGCCGTCGTCATCCGCAACGGACGGCTGCGCCACCCGATCCCCTCCGACCTCGATGCGACCCTCTCCGGCCAGCGCCTGGCGTCCGTCGAACGGCGCGCCAAGTACCTGCTGTTCCGCTTCGACAGGGGCAGCCTGCTGGTGCACCTCGGAATGTCCGGCAGCCTGCGCATCGTGCCGGCCGGGCAGGCGCCGGAGAAGCACGACCACCTGGACATCATCTTCGGCCCGCGCGCCCTGCGCCTGCGCGACCCGCGGCGCTTCGGCCTGGTGCTGTGGCAGGACGGCGACGCGGCGCATCCCCTGCTCGCCCACCTGGGCATCGAGCCGCTGTCCGACGGCTTCGACGGCCGCTGGCTCCACCAGGCCAGCCGCGGCCGGCGCACGCCGGTCAAGCTGTTCCTGATGGACGCCGCCCAGGTGGTGGGGATCGGCAACATCTATGCTTCCGAGAGCCTGTTCCGCGCCGGCATCGACCCGACCCTGCCGGTGGGCGAACTGGGCCCGCGCCGCTGCGCCCGGCTGGCCACCTGCATCCGCGAGACCCTGCAGGACGCCCTCGCCGCCGGCGGCAGCACGCTGCGGGATTTCGTCGGCAGCAACGGCTCGCCGGGCTATTTCCAGCAACAGTATTTTGTATACGGGCGCGACGGCGAGCCCTGCCGTCGCTGCGCCACCCCGATCAAGAAGCGCATCATGGGCCAGCGGGCGACCTTCTTTTGCCCCCGTTGCCAGCACTAAAGCGATTCCGGTCCGGCGCGATCCCGTTTATGCTACGAATATCTGTGACTTAGGCTGCCCGGATAGCGCCCCCAGCCAGGAATGAAGCTCGTGAAAGACGCACACATGCTCGCTGACCATTTCACCGCCTACACCCAGTGGCGCGGCGATGTCGCCTCCGGGATCGGAGAGCTGCGCAAGTGGCTGCAACAGAACGAGATCGGCGACGCCCAGTCCGACCTGCGGCTGCAATACCTGCTCGACCGCCTGCGCGAGGACAAGCTGATCGTGGCCTTCGTGGCCGAGTTCTCCCGGGGCAAGTCCGAGCTGATCAACGCCGTGTTCTTTGCCGGCTACGGCAACCGCATCCTGCCCTCCAGCGCGGGGCGCACCACCATGTGCCCCACCGAGCTGCAATGGAAGGACGGCGACAAGCCCGAGATCCGCCTGCTGCCCATCGAGAGCCGCAAGACCAACGCCAGCATCACCGAGCTCAAGCGCTACCCCGACGAGTGGCGGGTGCGCCCCCTCGACACCCGCTCGGCCGAGAGCCTCCAGCAGGCCCTCGCCCAGGTGGGCGAGACGCGCATGGCCAGCCTCGCCGAGGCCGAAGAGCTGGGCTTCCCGATCGACACCAGCGGCGACCACGGCATCCGTCCGGACGCCAACGGCCGGGTCGAGATCCCCCTGTGGCGCCACGCGATCATCCAGTTTCCGCACCCGCTCCTCGAGCAGGGCCTGGTGATCCTCGACACCCCGGGCCTCAACGCCATCGGCGCCGAACCCGAGCTCACCCTCAACCTGCTGCCCAACGCCCACGCGGTGCTGTTCATCCTGGCCGCCGACACCGGCGTCACCCAGAGCGACCTCGCCGTGTGGCGCGAGCACGTCAATGCCGGCCGCCGCCAGCGCGGGCGCATCGTCGCCCTCAACAAGATCGACGGCCTGTGGGACGGCCTGCGCAGCGAAGCCGACATCGAGCGCGAGATCGCCGGCCAGGTGGCCAGCGTGGCGGCCACCCTCGAGATCGACACCAGCCAGGTCTATCCGGTGTCGGCCCAGAAGGGCCTGGTCGCCAAGGTCAACGAGGACGACGAGCTCCTCGCCCGCAGCCGCCTCGCCACCCTCGAACAGGCGCTGTCCACCGAGCTCCTGCCCACCAAGCGCGACATCGTGCGCGACAACACCCACGGCGACGTGCACGACATCGTCAGCCGCTCGCGGGAGCTGCTCAACGCCCGCCTCAGCGGCCTGCGCGAGCAGCTGAGCGAGCTCACCGACCTGCGCGGCAAGAACGAGAACGTCATCGAATACATGATGCGCAAGGTGCGCTCCGAGAAGGACGAGTTCGAGCAGGGCCTGCAAAAGTATTACGCGGTGCGCAGCGTGTTCTCCAACCTGTCCAACAACCTCTTCGGCCACCTCGGCCTCGACGCCCTGCGCGACGAGACCCGCCGCACCCGCGAGGCGATGCTCGACGCGGCCTTCTCCCGCGGGCTGCGCGAGGCCATGAAGGGCTTCTTCCAGCACCTGCGCGGCAACCTGCGCAAATCCACCGACGAGATCGCCGAGATCTCCAAGATGCTCGACGCCATGTACAAGCGCTTCACCGTCGAGCACGGCCTCAAGCTGGCCGCCCCAACCGCCTTCTCGACCCTGCGCTACGAGAAGGAGATCGAGCGCCTCGAGGAAGCCTTCAACAGCCAGTTCAACACGGTGCTGACCATCGTCACCACCGAGAAGCACACCCTCACCCAGAAGTTCTTCGAGACCGTCGCGGTGCAGGCCCGGCGCACCTTCGAGATCGCCAACCGCGACGCGGAGCAATGGCTGCGGGCGGTGATGGCCCCCCTCGAGACCCAGGTCCGCGAATACCAGCTGCAGCTCAAGCGCCGCCTCGAGAGCGTCAAGCGCATCCACCAGGCCACCGACACCCTCGAAGACCGGGTGCGCGAGCTCCAGCAGGCCGAGGAGCAGCTGGTCACCCAGCTGAAGGAACTCGAGGCCCTGTCGGTGAAGATCGAGCAGGCCCTCGGCATGCCCACCGGCAAGGCGCCCCGCTCCGTCCTGGCGGCCTGACGCGGCCGGCGCCAACGACACAAGGCCGGCGGCACCCGGGAAGGTGCGGCCGGCCTTGTTGCGTGGAGCGAGGCGCCGGAGGCTTACTTGTCGGCGGTCAGCTTCAGGAACTTGTCCATCAGCTCGTCCTTGCTCTCGGGATGGTTCGGGTCGAAGGGGATGCAGTCGACCGGGCAGACCTGCTGGCACTGGGGCTCATCGAAGTGGCCCACGCACTCGGTGCACTTGTTCGGGTCGATGATGTAGATCTCGTCACCCTGGGAAATGGCGCCGTTCGGGCACTCCGGCTCGCAGACGTCGCAGTTGATGCACTCGTCGGTAATCATCAAGGCCATTTTGTTGCTTCCTCGTCACTCTTACTGGTTGTTGATCTTCAGACGCAGCCGCTCGTTGACGCTCGGCTGCACAAACTTGCTCACATCTCCGCCCAGCCGGGCGATCTCGCGCACCATGGTGGCGGAGATGAACATGAACTCTTCGGCGGGCGTGAGGAACACCGTCTCGACGTCGGGGTAGAGCTTGCGGTTCATCCCGGCCATCTGGAACTCGTACTCGAAATCCGACACGGCGCGCAGGCCACGCAGGATCACACGGGCGTTATTCTGGCGGAGAAACTCCATCAGAAGGCAGGAAAAACCTTTCACTTCGACGTTCGGGTAAGGCGCCAGCACCTCCCGCGCGATCTCGACCCGCTCGTCCATCGTGAAGATCGGGCCCTTGCCGCCGCTGGTGGCGACGCCGACGACGATCTTGTCGAAGAGCCGCGACGCGCGCCGGACGAGGTCTTCATGACCCCGCGTGAATGGGTCGAATGTGCCCGGATATACCGCGATGCCGTCCCTCATCGTGCTGCCTTTCCCTGTCGGCGTTCGTACGCGGCGCTCAGGCCCTCGCAAAGAGGCTGTAATACACCTGCCCTGCCCGCCCGTGCTTGACCCGCGTCAATCGCTCAATGTTTTCGATTTCGTATTCCGCCTCCACATAGACCACCCCGTCTTCGGTGAGCAGGTCGGGCAGCAGCGGTGCCAGTTTGTCCACCCAACCCGCCCGGTAAGGCGGGTCGAGGAAGACCACGTCCCAGGATGGGCCGGCGGAGCGGGCGAATTTTAACGCATCGCCCCGCACAAGCTGTACACACGCCGCCTGCAGGGTCTTTGCGTTGTGCTGCAGGGCCGCGAAGGCGACGGCGTCCTGCTCGACCATCGTGACCTTGCCGGCCCCGCGGGAGGCGGCCTCGAAGCCCAGGGCGCCGCTGCCGGCGAAAAGGTCGAGGCAGGCCTTGCCGTCGAGCTCCTGGCAGAGCCAGTTGAAGAGGGTCTCGCGGACCCGGTCGGGGGTCGGCCGCAGGCCCTTCACGGTGCTGACGTCGATCAGCCGCGAGCGCCACGCGCCCCCGACGATGCGGATCCGGCTCAAGGTGCGCTCCCGTTGCGCGGGGCGGCCTTGTCGCCGTCACCGCCGACCACCACCGTCACCAGGTGCTCGGGCGACACATGGCGGCGGAAGGCGTCGCGGATCTGGGCCACGCTCACCGCGCGCACCTTGTCGCGCCAGGTGTCGAGGTAGTCGAGGGGCAGGCCGAAGCTGCCGATCGCCGCCACCTGCTCGAGCATCTTGCGGTTGGAGTCGAGGCGCAGCGCGAAGCCGTTGATCAGGTTGTCCTTGGCCGCCTGCAGCTCGGCCTCGGTGGGGCCCTTGGCGAGGAACTCGTCGAGGGTCGACGACACCACGCGCAGGGCGTCGTCGGCCTGGCTGCCCTTGGTCTGCAGGCCGATCTGGAAGGGGCCGACATCGCGCTGGGGCGCGAAGTAGCTGTAGACACTGTAGGCGTAGCCGCGCTGCTCGCGCACCTGGCTGGTCAGGCGCGACACGAAGCCGCCGCCGCCCAGGATGTAGTTGCCCACCAGCAGCGGGAAGAAGTCCGGATCGCCGCGGCGGATGCCCGGCTGGCCGACCGCGATGTGGGCCTGGGCGGCCGGATGGGGCACGCGGATCGTCTGGCGCGCCGGCAGCGTGGCGTTGGTGCCCGCCGGCAGCGCCTCGCCGGCCGGCAGCCCGGCGGTGAGGCGGGCCGCGATGGCCTCGGCCTCGGCCCGCGACAGGTCGCCGACGATGCTCACCGTGGCGCCCCGGGCGGTGTAGTAACGGGCATGGAAGGCCGCCAGGTCGTCGCGGGTGAGGCCGGCGACGCTGTCGACGGTGGGCAGCCGGCCGTAGGCGTGGTCCGGGAACACCGCCGCGGCAAAACGGCGGGCCAGGATCGCGTCGGGCTGGGTCTCGGACTCGCGGATGCCGGCGATGGTGCGCGCCTTCTCGCGCTCGACCGCCGCGGCGGGGAAGCGCGGCTGCTGGATCAGGGTGGCGAGGAGCTCCACCGCCCCGTCGCGCTCGGCCGGGCTGCTGAGGGTGCGCAGGGTGAGGGAGGCGCGGTCCATGTCGGCGCCGCCACCGAGCTGGGCGCCGAGGTCGGCCACCCGGTTGGCGATGGCGTCCTCGTCGAGGCTGCCGGCACCGGCGTCGAGCAGGCCGCGGGTGAGCCCGGCGAGGCCGGCCTTGCCGGCGGGCACCTCGGTGCCGGCGGCGCGGAAGTCCACCTGCACGTCGACGATGGGCAGGGCACGGCTCTCGACGAACACGACCTTGCTGCCGGCGGGCGTGGTCCAGGTCTGGATCGTCAGCCCGGCCTGGGCCGAGAAGGTGGTCAGGGTCAGCGCCAGGGCCAGGCCGAGGCGCTTGAGGGGGTGAAGATGGGCAATGGGCATCGGATTCTCGAAATCGGCAACGGTCAGTGGCGGTGCGGGGCGGCGGCGCGCTCGCGGGCCTGGGGATCGACGGGCAGCGGGTCGAGGCGGGCGATGGTGAGGGTGTCGTCGCTGAAGTACTTGCGGGCGACGGCCTGCACCTCGGCGGGAGTCACCGCGCGGATGCGCTCGAGCATGTAGGCGTCGTCCTTCCACGACAGGCCGACCATCTCGCCCATGCCGAGCTCCATGGCCTGGCCCATCAGCGAGTCGCGCTTGTACACCTGCCCGGCGACGGCCTGGGCCTTGACCCGGCGCAGCTCGTCCTCGGAGACGCCGTCGTTCTGGATGCGGGCGATCTCGGCCCGCAGCGCGGCTTCCACGTCGGCCACCGTTTTGCCGGCGGCCGGGGCGCCATCCACCACGAACAGGGATTCGCCCCGCGCGGTGCCGTCGTAGCCGGCGCCGGCGGTCACCGCGACGCGGCTGCCGCGCACGAGGTTCTTGCCGAGGCGCGCGCCGTCGTAGCCGTCGAGCACCGCGGCGAGCACCTGCAGGGCGTAGAAGTCGCCGTCGGCCTTCACGTCGCGCAGGGTCGGCACGCGCCAGGCCATCGCCACGTAGGGCAGCTCGGCGGGGGCCTTGACCTCGGTGCTGCGGGGCCCGCGCTGGGCCGGCTCGACGAGGGGCTTGCGGGCCGGCAGCGCGCGCGGCTTGACGGCGCCGTAGGTGCGCGCGGCCTCGCGGAAGACGGCCTGGTGATCCACGTCGCCGACCACCACCAGGGTCGCGTTGTTGGGCACGTACCAGCGCTGGTACCAGTCGCGGGCGTCGGCGGCGGTCATGTTGTCGAGGTCGCTCATCCAGCCGATGATGGGGCGGCGGTAGGGGTGGGCCTGGAAGGCGGTGGCCATCAGCTGCTCGATCACCAGCGAGCGGGCCTTGTCGTCGGTGCGCAGGCGGCGCTCTTCCTTGACCACCTCGATCTCCTTCTTGAAGGACTCGTCGGTGACCTGCAGATGGGCCATGCGGTCGGCCTCGAGGGCCATCATCTCGGGCAGCGCCTCCCGGGGCACCTGCTGGAAGTAGGCCGTGTAGTCGTAGCTGGTGAAGGCGTTGTCGCGGCCGCCGGCAGCGCTGACCCGCTTGTTGAACTCGCCGGGGCCGACCTTGCGGGTCCCCTTGAACATCATGTGCTCGAGCAGGTGGGCGACGCCGGAGGTGCCATCCACCTCGTCCATCGCGCCAACCTTGTACCACACCATATGCACCACCGACGGCGCCCGGCGGTCTTCCTTGACGATCAGCTTCATCCCGTTGGGCAGCGTGCGCTCGAAGGGGTTGGCCAGCGCGGGGCCGGCGAGGGCGGCGGACAGGGCGAGCGCCGCGGCGGCGAAGCGAAAACTGCGTTTAGTCATAGGCTCTTGAGGCATCTGGTAAAATTTGATTTGTTATGGCCAGCGGCCGGCATGCGGCGAAGCATCATAGCGGCATTCCGGCGGCCCGGCCAAGCCGGCCCGGCGGGCAGCGCGCTGCCGCCACCGGCCCCCATCGACCCACTCTCTGACCCGGCACCCCATGTTTGGTTTCCTGAAGAAAACCCTCAAGGGAGGCGACACGCCCGCCCCCGACAACGCCGCCGCCCCGGCGGTGCCCGAAGCCGCCCCGGAGACCCTGGTGGCGCCGTCCGCTCCGGCCACGGCCCCCCGCCCCGAGAAGAAGCGTTCCTGGATGGACCGCCTGCGGGCCGGCCTGTCGCGCACCCGCGAGCAGATCGGCGGCGGCCTGGGCGGGCTGACCAGCCTGTTCTCCCGGCGCAAGATCGACGAGGAGCTCCTCGAAGAGCTCGAGACCACCCTGCTGATGGCCGACTGCGGCGTCGAGGCCACCCAGCACCTGCTGAAAGAGCTGCGCCTGCGCTGGAAGCGCGACAAGCTCGAGACCGCCGACCAGCTCCAGGGGGCGCTGGCCGAGGGCCTGCTGTCGATCCTCCAGCCCCTCGAGCAGCCCCTCGAGATCAGCGGCCACAAGCCTTACATCATCATGATCGCGGGCGTTAATGGCTCGGGCAAGACGACCTCCATCGGCAAGCTCGCCAAGCACTTCCAGAGCCAGGGCAAGAGCGTGCTGCTGGCCGCCGGCGACACCTTCCGGGCCGCCGCCCGCGAGCAGCTGATGACCTGGGGCGAGCGCAACGGCGTGGCCGTCATCGCCCAGGAGTCCGGCGACCCGGCGGCGGTGGTGTTCGACGCCATCAACGCCGCCCGCGCCCGCAACATCGACATCGTGCTGGCCGACACCGCCGGCCGCCTGCCGACCCAGCTGCACCTGATGGAGGAGATCGCCAAGGTGCGCCGGGTGGTGCAGAAGGCCGAGCCCACCGGCCCCCACGAGGTGCTGCTGGTGCTGGACGCCAACATCGGCCAGAACGCGCTGCAGCAGGTGAAGGCCTTCGATGCCGCCATCGGCGTCACCGGCCTGGTGGTCACCAAGCTCGACGGCACCGCCAAGGGCGGCGTGGTGGCGGCGATCGCCCGCCAGTGCCCGAAGCCGCTGCGCTTCATCGGGGTGGGCGAGCAGATCGACGACCTGCAGACCTTCCGCGCCAAGGAGTTCGTGGACGCGCTGTTCGGCAACCCGGGCAAGGACGAACAGCCGGGCTGAGCCGGCAGCCTTGTACAGGGCTCGATTCCGCCTCGGCGGGTAAATAGTTGTCCTCGGAGGCCAACTTGTCAGCCTCCGAGGCTGAACAGTTAGCCTGGTGGGGATAAATGGTTACCCTCCGAGGCTCGACATTTATCCTCCCGAAGCTAAATGCTTATCTGCCGAGGCCCGGCATTTATCCCCCCGAGGCTAAATGGTTATCCGCGGAGGCTGAACATTTATCCGCCGAGGTTCATGAATTATCCGGGTGGGGATAAATCTCCATGCTCCCCCACCCCGCCAGCGGGCCTCCGCGCCCAACTGTCCAGGCACCGGGGGGCATCGCCCGGTTTGCTCACAAAAAAAACGGCCGCCGGAGGCATCTGCCCCGGCGGCCGTTTTCGTTCCGGCTGGAAGAATCAGCCCTGGATCAGCCGGTCCAGCTCGGCCACGATGCGCTCGGCGGCCTTGCCGTCCCACAGCGCCGGGCGGCGGCCCTGCTTGCCCTGGCCGGCGAGCACCCTGGCGGCCTCTTCGCGGATGCGAGCGGGGTCGGTGCCGACCAGCACGTTGCTGCCTTCGTCGATGGTCACCGGGCGCTCGGTGTTCTCGCGCAGGGTGAGGCAGGGCACGCCCAGGGCGGTGGTCTCCTCCTGCAGGCCGCCGCTGTCGGTGAGGATCAGCGCGGCGTCCTTCCACAGGTTGAGGAAGGCCATGTAGCCCTGGGGCTTGATGAGGTGCACGTTGGGGCCGAGGTCGAGGCCGAACTTTTCGAGGTTGCCGCGGGTGCGCGGGTGCACCGGGAAGATCAGCGGCAGCTCGGCGGCGATGTCGCGCAGGGCGCCGGCGATGCCGTGCAGGGTGGCCTCGTCGTCCACGTTGGAGGGGCGGTGCAGGGTGACCACGCCGTAGCGCGGGAACTGCTGCTTGAGGGCTTCGGATTCCGGGCTGGCCTGGCCGGCGGCGGCGAGCTGGTCGCGCTGGTAGAGCAGGTTGTCCACCATCACGTGGCCGACGTGGAACACCGCGTCGGTGGCCTTGCCCTCGCGCAGCAGGTTGTCCACGCCCGACGGCTCGGTGCAGAAGAACCAGTCGGAGATGCTGTCGGTGACGAGGCGGTTGATCTCCTCGGGCATCCGCATGTCGCCGCTGCGCAGGCCGGCCTCCACGTGGGCCACCGGGATGCCGAGCTTCTTGGCGTCGATGGAGCAGGCCAGGGTGGAGTTCACGTCGCCCACCACCAGCACGCAGTCGGGCCGCGCCTGCTGGCAGATCTCCTCGAAGGCCACCATGATCTTGGCGGTCTGGATGGCGTGGCTGCCGCCGCCGGCGTCGAGGTGGTAGTCGGGCTTGGGGATGCCCAGCTCGTCGAAGAAGACGTCGCTCATCTCCCGGTCGTAGTGCTGGCCGGTGTGGATGATCTTGAACTCGAAGCGGTCGGCACGGGCCTGCAGCGCGCGCACGATGGGCGCGATCTTCATGAAGTTGGGGCGCGCACCGGCGACGAGGTAGATCAGCGAACGGGACATACGGGGCTCCACGGGCAGAATGACAGGCGCGCATTATCGCGCGCCCGGCCCGGCAATCGAGAAGAAATAATTGTCAGAAATGCCCGATCGGCGGGCATCCCCGGCGGTTTCAGGCGAAGGTCTCGCACTCCGCCAGCGGCTTGCCGGCCACATCCTTGGCCGACAGCAGCGGCGCGCCATCGAGCAGGTGCAGCGGCCACGCGACGCCCACCGTGGGGTCGTTCCACAGCAGGCTGCGCTCATGCTGCGGCGCGTAGTAGTCGGTGGTCTTGTAGAGGAAGTCGGCCGAATCGCTGGTGACCAGGAAACCGTGGGCGAAGCCGGGCGGGATCCACAGCTGGCGGTGGTTGTCTTCGGAGAGCTCGACGCCGGCCCACTGGCCGAAGGTGGGCGAGGCGCGGCGCAGGTCGACGGCCACGTCGAAGACGCTGCCGCGGGTGACCCGCACGAGCTTGCCCTGGGCCTGCTCGACCTGGTAATGCAGGCCACGCAGCACGCCCTTGGCGGAGCGGGAGTGGTTGTCCTGCACGAAGTTCACATCGAGGCCGGTGGCCTCGGCGAAGGCCCGGGCGTTGAAGCTCTCCATGAAGAAGCCGCGGGCGTCGCCGAAGACCTTGGGTTCGAGGATCAGGAGGCCCGGGAGGGCGGTTTCGATGACGTTCATCAGAACACCTTCTCGTCGAGGATGCGCAGCAGGTACTGCCCGTAGCCGTTCTTGGCGAGGGGTGCGGCGAGCTGCTTGAGCTGCCCGGCGTCGATCCAGCCGGCGCGCCAGGCGATCTCCTCGGGGCAGGCGATCTTGAGGCCCTGGCGCTTCTCGATGGTCTGGATGAACAGGCTGGCTTCGAGCAGGCTCTCGTGGGTGCCGGTGTCGAGCCAGGCGTGGCCGCGGCCCATCACCTGCACGTCCAGCGCGCCCCATTCGAGGTACTGGCGGTTGACGTCGGTGATCTCGAGCTCGCCGCGCGGGCCGGGCTTGAGGTTCCTGGCGATGTCGACGACGCGGTTGTCGTAGAAATACAGCCCGGTGACGGCGTAGCGGCTCTTGGGGTGTTTGGGCTTCTCTTCGAGGCTGATGGCGCGACCACTCTCGTCGAACTCGACGACGCCGTAGCGCTCGGGGTCGTGCACCGGATAGGCGAAGACGGTGGCGCCGTCCTGGCGGGCTGAGGCGGCGCGCAGGCCGGCGGCGAAGTCGTGGCCGTAAAAGAGGTTGTCGCCGAGCACCAGGGCGCTGGGGCCGTCGCCGACGAAGTCTTCGCCGATCACGAAGGCCTGGGCGAGGCCCTCGGGCTTGGGCTGGACGGCGTACTGGAGCTTGAGGCCCCACTGGCTGCCGTCACCCAGCAGTTGCTGGAAGCGCGGGGTGTCCTGGGGGGTGGAGATGACGAGGATGTCGCGGATGCCCGCCAGCATCAGGGTGCTGAGGGGGTAGTAGATCATCGGCTTGTCGTAGACCGGGATGAGCTGCTTGGAGACGGCCAGGGTGGCCGGATGCAGCCGGGTGCCGGAGCCGCCGGCGAGGATGATGCCTTTGCGTTGCATGGTGGGAGCCTTTGTCAGTTCGGAAGGATTTCGTCGAGCATCCGGTCGACGCCCTGCTGCCACGGGGACAGGACGAGGCCGAAGGCCTGCTGCAGCTTGCGGGTGTCGAGCCGGGAGTTGGCCGGGCGCTTCGCGGGGGTCGGGAAGGCGCGGGTGGGCACCGGCAGGATGGCGTCGGGGGCGACCCGCAGGGCGCGGCCCCGGGCGCGGGCGTATTCGATGACGTGGCGGGCGTAGGCGTGCCAGGTGGTCTCGCCGCCGGCGACGAGGTGGTAGGTGCCGGCAAGCGCCGGGTTGGCGAGGGTCATCCGCGCGGCGTGGGCGGTGACGTCGGCGAGGAGCTCGGCGCCGGTGGGGGCGCCGTGCTGGTCGTCGATGATGGTGAGCTGCTCGCGCTCGGCGGCGAGCTTGAGCATGGTCTTGGCGAAGTTGCCGCCGCGGGCGGCATACACCCAGCTGGTGCGGAAGATGAGGTGGCGGCAGCCGCTCTGGCGGATGAGCGCCTCGCCTTCAAGCTTGGTGGCGCCGTACACCGACAGCGGGCCGGTGGGGGCGTCCTCGGCGCGGGGGGCCTCGCCGCTGCCGTCGAAGACGTAGTCGGTGGAGTAATGCACGAGCAGCGCGCCGAGGCTGGCGGCTTCACGGGCCAGCACGCCGGGGGCCCGCGCGTTGAGGGCGCGGGCGAGGTCGGGTTCGCTCTCGGCCTTGTCGACGGCGGTGTGGGCGGCGGCATTGACGATGAGGTCGGGGGCGACGGCGCGCACGGTGGCGGCAAGGCTGTCGGGGTGGGCGAAGTCGCCGGAGAGGCCGGGGGCGCCGTCGTGGTCGAGGGCGACGATGTCACCGAGGGGGGCGAGGCTGCGCTGGAGCTCCCAGCCGACCTGGCCGTTCTTGCCGAAGAGGAGGATCTTCATGGGGAGGGATGAGGGGTGGGATGTGGGGCCGGGAGCCGGCACGCCGCCCGGCGCTCAGCCGCGGCCGGCGTAGTTCTTGTCGAGCCAGTCGCGGTAGGCGCCGCTCTGCACGTGGGCGACCCAGTCCTGGTTGGCGAGATACCACTCGACGGTCTTGCGGATGCCGGTTTCAAACGTCTCGGCCGGGCGCCAGCCGAGTTCGCGCTCGATCTTGCGGGCGTCGATGGCGTAGCGGCGGTCGTGGCCGGGGCGGTCGGTGACGTAGGTGATGAGGCGGCGGTAGCTGCCGGCGGCATCGGGCCGCAACTCGTCGAGGAGCGCGCAGAGGGTGTGCACGATCTCGATGTTGGGCTTTTCGTTCCAGCCGCCCACGTTGTAAACCTCGCCCGGGGTGCCCTTCTGCAGGATCGCGCGGATGGCGCTGCAATGGTCGGTGACGTACAGCCAGTCGCGGATCTGCTGGCCGTCGCCATACACCGGCAGCGGCTTGCCGGCCAGCGCGTTGGCGATCATCAGCGGGATGAGCTTCTCGGGGAAGTGATACGGCCCGTAGTTGTTGGAGCAGTTGCTGGTGGTGACCGGCAGCCCGTAGGTGTGATGCCACGCACGCACCAGGTGGTCGGAGGCGGCCTTGCTGGCGGAGTACGGGCTGTTGGGCTCGTAGGTCTTGGTCTCGGTGAAGGCCGGGTCGCCGGGGCCCAGCGAGCCGTACACCTCGTCGGTGCTCACGTGGTGGAAGCGGAAGGCGGCCTTGCCGTCGGCGTCCAGACCCATCCAGTGGCCGCGGGCGGCTTCGAGCAGGGTGAAGGTGCCATTCACATTGGTGCGGATGAAGTCGCCCGGCCCGTGGATGCTGCGGTCCACGTGGCTCTCGGCGGCAAAGTGCACGACCGCGCGGGGCCGGTGCTCGGCGAACAGGCGGTCGACGAGCTCCCGGTCGCAGATGTCGCCATGCACGAAGATGTGCCGGGCATCGCCCTCGAGGGAGGCGAGGTTCTCGAGGTTGCCCGCGTAGGTGAGCGCGTCGAGATTGACCACCGGCTCGTCGCTGCCGCGGAGCCAGTCCAGAACGAAGTTTGCGCCAATGAAGCCGGCGCCGCCGGTGACGAGAATCATCGAGAATCCTTGGGGAAAAAGCAGTTCATTTGCACATTATGACACTTCGCACGGCAACGATCCGGCGCATTCTGGGGACGATCGGGTGACAAATGCACGCACGGAAGGGCTCAATCCCGCCCGCCCTCCTGCCGTAAAGGCGATGCAGCGCCTTACACACCGGAAGGACCCGGCCAGACGATGAAGCCCTTCCCCAGCGAGGCCCCCGAGCGCCTCCTCAAGCACATCCTTGCCCCCACCCTCGTCGCGCTGGGTCTTGCGCTGTTTCTGGGCACGATCATCATCTCCCGCATCGACAAAGCCTACACCCAGGCGCAGGGTAACGCCTTCCTGCTGGAAACCAGCGAGATCACCCTGAAGATCGAGCAGCGCTTCAAGGCCTATCGCCAGGTGCTGCGCGGCGCGCGGGCACTGTTTGCCGCGTCCCGGGAAGTCAGCCGCGACGAATGGCGACGCTACGTGGAGGCCCTGCGCCTCGACGAGGACTACACGGGCATCCAGGGCGTCGGCTTCGCCCAGTCGATCCCCGCCGCCCGGCTCGCGGAGCATGAGCAGCACGTCCGGGCCGAAGGCTTTTCCGACTACCGGGTGACCCCCGCCGGCCCCCGCGCCGAGTACAGCGCCATCGTCCTACTCGAACCCTTCGACTGGCGCAACCAGCGCGCCTTCGGCTACGACATGTTCTCGGAGCCGGTGCGCCGCGAAGCCATGGCGCGGGCCCGCAGGCTCGGCATCCCCGCCCTGTCGGGCAAGGTCCGGCTGGTGCAGGAAACCAGCACCGACGTGCAGCCCGGCGTGCTGCTGTATCTCCCGGTGTTCCGCGAGAACCTGCCGCTCCAGACGGACGCCCAGCGGGAGCGTGCCTTCATGGGCTGGGTATATAGCCCCTTCCGCCTCGGCGACCTGCTCGCCGGCACCCTGGGTGACACCCACCAGCACCTCCGGATCCGCATCTTCGACGACCACGCCCTGAGCGCCGACACCCTGCTGTTCGACAGCCACCCGGACAGCCCGCTGCCGGGCAAGGGCAGCCTGCAGCGCAAGGCCCTGCTCGAGCTGGACAACCGGTCGTGGACGCTGGCCTTCGACCTCCTCCCCAACCCGCCCCCCCGCAGCCATGCCCCGCTCCTAGAAAAACTGGCGGTGGTACTGATCGGCGGCCTCGTGGTGCTGCTGACGGCGGCCCTGTGCATCTCCCGCGAGCGGGCCCGCGAGCTGGCCCGCGCCAGCGCGTCCCTGCGGGCCAGCGAGCTGCGCTACAGCTCGCTGGTCAACCTGTCCCAGGACGGCATCGCCTCCCTCGACTCGAAGCTGCGCTTCACCTTCATCAACCCCCGCCTGGCCGCCATGCTGGGCTACCGCGACCGGGACCTGCTGGGGCGCCGCTTCGAGTCGCTCTACCCCAACCACTCGCTCGCCAGCAGCCGGACGCTCCGGGAGCGTCTGGCCCAGGGCCAGGCTCACCGCTTCGAGCAGCAACTGCAGCGGGCCGACGGCAGCCTGCTCACCGCGCTGGTGGCCGACACCCCGGACGTGGACGCCGACGGCAAGCTGCGCGGCGTGATCGTGACCCTCACCGACATCTCCGAACGCAAGGCCGCCGAGGAGCGCGTGCATTACCTGGCCACCCACGACGCCCTCACCGGCCTCGCCAACCGGCCGATGTTCCTCGAACACCTCAACACCAGCCTGCTCATCGCCCGGCGCCACGCGACCCGCTTCGCGGTGCTGTTCCTCGACCTCGACCGCTTCAAGGCCGTCAACGACAGCCTCGGCCACGCCGCCGGCGACGCCCTGCTGGTCGAGACGGCCGAGCGCCTGCGCGGCTGCCTGCGGGCCAGCGACCTGCCGGCCCGCCAGGGCGGCGACGAGTTCATGGTGCTGCTGCACCACATCAACACCGCCGCCGAGGCCATCGGCGTGGCGAACAAGATCCGCCAGGCGATCGACCAGCCGTTCAGCTTCGAGGGCCATGCGTGCAGCGTGTCGGCCAGCATCGGCATCGCCCTCTATCCGGACGACGGCGACGACGCCGACACCCTCACCCGCCGGGCCGACGAGGCCATGTACCGGAGCAAGGCCGGCGGACGCAGCCCGGCAGACAGCCCCCCCGAGGCCCCGGCCGCCGGCTAGAATCATGCCGGCCCCATGCTGCGGGCCGTGCCCACACCAGGAGACTTCATGTTGCGCCACACCAAGATCGTCGCCACCCTCGGCCCCGCCTCCTCCGACCTCGCCACCCTCGAACGCCTCGTCCAGTCGGGGGTCGATGTGGTGCGGCTCAACTTCTCCCACGGCACGGCCGAGGACCACATCGCCCGCGCCCGTCAGGTGCGCGACGCGGCCCAGCTCACCGGCCGGCCGGTGGGCATCCTGGCCGACATGCAGGGGCCCAAGATCCGGGTCGGCAAGTTCGCCGACGGCAAGGTGACGCTGCAGCGGGACGCCGCCTTCATCCTCGACGCCCGGCTCGCCGAGCCCGGCAACGCCCAGCGTGTCGGCCTCGACTACAAGGACCTGCCCCGCGACGTGAAGCCCGGCGACGTGCTGCTCCTCGACGACGGGCGGCTCAAGCTCAGCGTGGAGCGCGTCATCGGCCACGAGATCCACACCCGCGTGAAGGTGGGCGGCGAGCTCTCCAACAACAAGGGCATCAACCGCCAGGGCGGCGGCCTCACCGCGCCGGCGCTCACCGCCAAGGACATGGACGACATCAAGACGGCCGCGCAGATCGGCGTCGACTTCGTCGCGATCTCCTTCCCCAAGGGCGCCGCCGACATGTACATGGCCCGCCAGCTGCTGCGCGCCGCCGGCAGCAGTGCGGTGCTGATCGCCAAGATCGAGCGCACCGAGGCGGTCGCCAACCTCGAGGAGATCCTCGACGCCTGCGACGGCATCATGGTGGCCCGCGGCGACCTCGCCGTGGAGGTCGGCGACGCCGCCGTGCCGGCCCTGCAGAAGCGCATGATCCGGGTCGCCCGCGAGAAGAACAAGCTGGCCATCACCGCCACCCAGATGATGGAATCCATGATCCACAGCCCGGTGCCGACCCGCGCCGAGGTCTCCGACGTGGCCAACGCGGTGCTCGACGGCACCGACGCGGTGATGCTGTCGGCCGAGACCGCCTCCGGCAAGTTCCCGGTCGAGGTGGTCGAGGCGATGGCCCGGATCTGCCTCGAGGCCGAGAAATCCGCCGAGGTCACGATGGACCGCGACTTCCTCGACCGCGTGTTCACGCGCATCGACCAGTCCATCGCGATGGCCGCGATGTGGACGGCCTACCACCTCAAGGTCAAGGCCATCGCCTCCCTCACGCAAACGGGCTCCACCGCCCTGTGGATGAGCCGCCTCAACAGCGGCGTGCCGATCTACGCGCTGACCCCCGAGATCGGCGCGCGCAACCAGATGACCCTCTACCGCGAGGTGTACCCGCTGCTGATGTCCCAGGTGCACGCCGACCGCGACGTGCTGCTGTGGGAGGCCGAACAGATCCTGCTCGAGCAGGGCGTGGTCGACTACGGCGACCTCATCGTGCTCACCATCGGCGAGCCCATCGGCGCCTCGGGCGGCACCAACACCATGAAGATCGTCCGGGTGGGCGACACCCCGAAACCCGGGCCGGTGTGATCCGCAACACAATTTCGGGCACGCTCGCCGTGCCCGGTGTCGCAGGCGTCATGCCGGCTTGGTAGAATCGCTGTTTTACGTCCTTACCCGGCCGGTGCCCGGCCCTCGGAGAGAAAAGTCATGTCCCTCGTTTCCATGCGTCAGCTTCTCGACCACGCCGCCGAACACGGCTACGGTCTGCCCGCGTTCAACGTCAACAACCTCGAACAGGTCCAGGCCATCATGGAAGCCGCCGCGGAAACCGACAGCCCGGTGATCATGCAGGCCAGCGCCGGCGCCCGCAAATACGCCGGCGAGGCCTTCCTGCGCCACCTCATCGACGCCGCCGTCGAAGCCTACCCGCACATCCCGGTGGTGATGCACCAGGACCACGGCCAGTCCCCGGCCATCTGCATGGGCGCCATCCGCTCCGGCTTCTCGTCGGTGATGATGGACGGCTCCCTGATGGAAGACGGCAAGACCCCGTCCTCCTATGAATACAACGTCGACGTCACCCGCCGCGTCGTCGAGATGTCCCACGCCATCGGCGTCAGCGTCGAAGGCGAGCTGGGCTGCCTGGGCTCCCTCGAGACCGGCCAGGCCGGCGAGGAAGACGGCATCGGCGCCGAAGGCACCCTGGACCACTCCCAGATGCTGACCGACCCCGACCAGGCCGCCGACTTCGTCAAGCAGACCAACGTGGACGCCCTCGCCATCGCCATCGGCACCAGCCACGGCGCCTACAAGTTCACCCGCAAGCCCACCGGCGACATCCTGGCCATCGAGCGCATCAAGGAGATCAACGCCCGCATCCCCAACACCCACCTGGTGATGCACGGCTCCTCCTCGGTGCCGCAGGAGCTGCTCGAGATCATCCGCGAGTACGGCGGCGACATGAAGGAAACCTACGGCGTGCCCGTCGAAGAGATCGTCCGCGGCATCAAGTACGGCGTGCGCAAGATCAACATCGACACCGACATCCGCCTGGCCATGACCGGCGCGATCCGCAAGTTCTTCGTCGAGAACCCCTCCAAGTTCGATCCGCGCGAGTTTCTCAAGCCCGCCCGCGAAGCCGCCAAGCTGGTCTGCAAGGCCCGCTTCGAAGCCTTCGGCGCTGCCGGCAACGCCAGCAAGATCAAGCCGATCGGCCTCGAAAAGATCGCCGCGGCCTACAAGAGCGGCGCCCTGAACCAGATCGTCCGCTAAGCAGTCATAACAAGGGCCGGGTCTTCCGGCCCTTTTCACTTGAAAGGCTCCATCGATGGCTGCTCCCTGGTCGGTGCTGTTCAGCGCCATCCCCTGGTCCGACGTCATCGCCCACGCCCCCACCGTCGCCAAGGGCGCCAAGAAGCTGTGGCAGAAGGTCGGCAAGCGCAAGGCGGCCGACGCCCCGCCGATGCCGGCCGTCGACCCCGGCGCCAGCCCCGAAGCGCGCCTCGCCGCCCTGGAGGCCCGCGTCGCCGAGTTCGAGCTGCGCCAGGCCGACAGCGCCGAACTCCTCGCCCAACTGGCCGCACAGAACGCCGACCTCGTGCGGGCGGTGGACGAGCTGCGGCGCCGCGCGCGCCTGATGGGCCTGCTGCTCACCGTCGCGCTGCTGGCCGGCGGCGGCGCCCTCGCCGCCCTGCTGCTGCGCTGACGCGCCTCCGCGCCTTGCCAGCCGGGCCACGCCGGCCGCAAGATGTCGGCCCGACCCTGCCGACGGACCGCTCCCGATGCCGCTGTCCCCGCTCTTCACCGAACACGCGCTGCGCCAGAGCCTCAACGACGAGTTCCACGCCCGCCCGCCCACGCCGCTGCAGAGCCCCCAGCTCATCAGCTACCTGGCGCTGCACCACGAGGATGAAGCCCCCGGCGCCGCGCTGCGCCACCTCATCACCCTCGGCGAGCAGCTCGGCCAGCCGATCGACGCCGAAGGCAGCCACCGCCTGATCGACTTCGGCAGCTTCCAGCTCAAGTGGGAGCTGCACAACGAATTCTCCAGCTACACCTTCTTCCGCCCGGTGGCCCCGGGCGAGGGCATCGCCGAGCCGACCACCGCCCTCGCCGTGGTACCCGCCGACTGGCTGGCCAGGCTGCCCGGCAAACTGATGGCGGCGACCCACGTCGAGCTGCGCCAGGTGGCAGAGATCAGCCCCGAGAGCGTGATGGCCCAACTCAGCGCCACCGGCCAGACGGTGGGCGCCACCGTGGCCGACGGCGCGGCCTGGGTGTTCACCGACTTCGCGTTCGAGGACGGCTTCTCCCGCTTCCTGGTGATCGACATCTCCCTCACCCGGCGTCAGGCCGGCCGCACCGTGCAGCGCCTGGTCGAGATCGAGACCTACCGGCTGATGTCGCTGCTGGCCTTCCCGGTGGCCAAGGAAGTCGGCCGCCTGCTGGGGGGCGCCGAGCAACGCCTCGCCGCACTGATGGACCGCACCAATGCCGCCCGCGTGCCGGAGGACGAGCGCAGCGTGCTGGCCGAACTCACCACCCTCGCCGCCGAGGTCGAGCACTCGGTGGCCCGCACCACCTTCCGCTTCGGCGCCACGCGGGCCTACCACAGCCTGGTGATGCAGCGCATCGAGGAACTCCGCGAGCGGCGCATCCCCGGCCTGCCCACCTTCCACGAGTTCATGGAGCGGCGCCTGCGGCCGGCCATGAACACCTGCGAGACCATGGCCCGCCGCCAGGAGGACCTCTCCAGCCGCGTCGCCCGCAACAGCCAGCTGCTGCGCACCCGGGTCGAGGTCGAGCTCGAACGCCAGAACCAGGAACTCCTCGCCCAGATGAACCGCCGGGCCAAGCTGCAGCTGCACCTGCAGGAGACGGTGGAGGGCCTGTCGGTGGTGGCGATCACCTACTACGCCTCCCAGCTCGTGCAGTACATGGCGAAGGGCGTCAAGCACGCCATCGAGCCACTGACGCCGGAGGGCCTCACCGCCGCCGCGATCCCCGTCATCGCGCTGGTGGTCGCCCTCGGCACCCGGCGCATGCGCAAGCACCTGGCGGCGGCCGAGGCCGGGCACTGAGCCCGCCACCCCTTCGCGCGGGCGCTGCCCGTCGCCCCGCCAGCCGGCTATAATCGCGTTTTGACCGTCGGACACCCAGACCGTGACCACTCCGCTCTTCGAATCCACCCTCCGCAGCCTGCCCCTCCTCGGCCGTGGCAAAGTCCGCGACATCTACGCGATCGACGCCGACAAGCTGCTCATCGTCACCTCCGACCGCCTGTCGGCCTTCGACGTGATCCTGCCGGACCCGATTCCCCGCAAAGGCGAAGTGCTCACCGCGATGGCCAACTTCTGGTTCGCCAGGCTCGGCCACATCGTGCCCAACCAGCTCACCGGCATCGCCCCCGAGAGCGTCGTTGCGGCCGACGAGCAGGACCAGGTGCGCGGCCGCGCGCTGGTCGTCAAGCGCCTCACCCCGCTGCCCATCGAGGCCGTCGTGCGTGGCTACGTGATCGGCTCCGGCTGGAAGGATTACCAGGACACCGGCGCCATCTGCGGCATCCAGCTCCCCGCCGGGCTCCAGCAGGCCCAGAAGCTGCCCGCCCCGATCTTCACCCCGGCCAGCAAGGCCGAGGTCGGCGACCACGACGAGAACATCAGCTTCGAGCAGGCCCAGGCCCGCACCGACGCCCTCCTTGCCGACGCCCTCAAGGGCACCGGCAAGACCGGCGCCCAGCTGGTCACCGAAGCCCGTGACGCCGCCATCGCGCTGTACACCCAGGCCGCCGACTACGCCGCTACCCGCGGCATCATCATCGCCGACACCAAGTTCGAGTTCGGCATCGACGCCGCCGGCACCCTGCACCTCATCGACGAGGCCCTGACGCCCGATTCCTCGCGCTTCTGGCCCGCCGACAGCTACGCCGTGGGCATCAGCCCCCCCAGCTACGACAAGCAGTACGTGCGCGACTACCTCGAGACCCTCGACTGGGGCAAGAAGGCCCCCGGCCCCAAGCTGCCGGCCGACGTCATCGAGCGCACCGCCGCCAAGTACGTGGAAGCCTACGAGCGCCTCACCGGCCAGACCCTGTAAGCCACGCCAGCCCCCAAAAGCAGCAACCCGCCTCACAGCGGGTTGTTTCGTTTACGGTCGGGCCGCGGGAGGAGCCGGCGTGGGCCTGCGCCCCGGCGCCGGCCGGCGGCGCTTCAACCGATACGGAACAGGTCGATCAGGGCCTGGCGCTCGGCCACCGACTCGGCCAGCACGGTGGCCAGCAGCGCCTCGTCCAGCCCCAGGGTCGCCGCCCTGGCGAGCCCCTTGCGGACGTCCTCCTCCTCGGGCGAGAAGGGGTTGCGCGTCTCCGACACCAGGTTGGCGATGAACACCAGGTCGGTGATCGAGCCGGGCGGCCACTCGCCGCCGTAGATCTCCGGGTCGTCGACCGCATCCACCAGCTCCTGGGGCATCCCCATCGACGACAGCACCGCCCGCCCGATCGGGGCATACCAGACCCGCACCAGATCCGACAGCGGGCTCTCGTCGCTGAGCATCTCGGGGTATTCCCACACCCGGGCCAGCAGGAAGAACTGGCCGATGTCGTGGACCATCCCGGCAAAGAAGGCCGCGTCCGGATCGAGCCGGGTACAGCGGCGCGCCAGCACGCAGGCCGTCGCCGCCACATCCACGCAGTGGGCCCACAGCCGGCGGATAAGAGGCTGGAAGGGAATCAGCACGTCCCGGTTGATCAGCTGCTCGGCCGCCACCGCCATCGCCAGCGCGCGCAGCTTGCCGAAGCCGATGCGCACCAGCGCCTTCGGCACGTCGGTCACCACGCGCCCGCCCGGGTTGTACCAGGCGGAGTTGGCCAGCGCCACCGTACGCGCCGCCAGCAGGGGCTCCGCCGACACCATCGCCGACATGCGCCCCAGGTCCATGTCCGGATCGTCCAGGGCCTCGATCACCCGCATGGTGACCTCCATGGAGGTCGGAAAACGCAGCTCGCCCCGCTCCAGCTCCTGGGAGAGCGTATGCAGGAAAGCCTGCTCCGTCATGTTCAAAGCACCGTCACTCACGCCGACCCCCTTCATCGAAACCGAGCCATGCCCACTCCGCGCGCCGCGATGCGCGACACTCCCCGCGGAATTCGGCAAAATGAAACCACACGCATCTCTTACCCGAGACAACAATGACCACTACCCCGACCCCTTCGCCGCTGCTCGAATCCACCGGCCTGCCGCGCTTCGACGCGATCCGCCCGGAACACGTCGAACCCGCCGTACGCAGCCTCCTCGACGCCCTGCGGAGCACCGTCGAACGTCTCCAGGACGACCCCGCCACCCCCAGCTGGGACAACTTCGTCCAGCCCATCGAGGACGACGGCGAGCGCCTCGGCCGCGCCTGGGGCATCGCCTCCCACATGCACAGCGTGATGGACACCCCCGAGTGGCGCGAGGCCTACAACGCCATGTTGCCGGAGGTCACAAGGTTTTACGCCGAATTAGGACAAAACCTTAAGCTTTTCGAAAAATATAAGTCAATCCGCAACAGCGCCGCCTTCGCCGAGCTCAGCCCGGCCCGCCAGCGGATCATCGACAACGAACTGCGCGGCTTCCGCCTCTCGGGCGCCGAACTGCCCGACGCCCAGAAGCCCCGCTTCCAGGCCATCCAGGAAGAAATGGCCGGTCTAGGCGCCAAGTTCTCCGAAAACCTCCTCGACGCCACCAACGCCTACGCCCACGTCGTCACCGTCGAGTCCGAGCTGGCCGGCCTGCCCGCCGACGTGATCGCCGCCGCCCGCGAGGCCGCCGAGAAGGCCGGCACCCCCGGCTGGAAGTTCGGCCTCAAGATGCCCTCCTACCTGCCGGTCATGCAGTACGCCGACAGCCGCGCGCTGCGCGAGACCCTCTACCGCGCCTACGCCACCCGCGCCGCCGAGGTCGACAACGGCTACAGCAAGCCCGAATGGGACAACGGCCCGCTGATCAGGCAGATCCTCGCGCTGCGCGCCGAAGAGGCGCAAATGCTCGGCTACCGCCACTTCGCCGACGTCTCGCTGGTGCCCAAGATGGCCGACTCCCCCGAGCAGGTGCTGGGCTTCCTGCGCGAGCTGGCCGCCAAGGCCAAGCCCTTCGCCGAGCGCGACCTGGCCGAGCTGCAGGCCTTCGCCCGGGACGAGCTGGGCCTCGCCCCCCTCGAACCCTGGGACGTGGCCTACGTCTCCGAGAAGCTGCGGATCGCCCGCTACGCCTTCTCCGAGCAGGAGGTGAAGGAATACTTCCCCGAGCCCAAGGTGCTCGAAGGCCTGTTCAAGGTCGTCGAACGGCTGTATCAGGTGCGCATCCAGCCCGACAGCGGCCCGGTGTGGCACCCGGACGTGCGCTTCTTCCGCATCGAGCGCGACGGCCAGCTCATCGGCCAGTTCTACCTCGACCTCTACGCCCGCGACACCAAGAAGGGCGGCGCCTGGATGGACTCCGCGATCACCCGCCGGCGCACCCCGGCCGGCGTCGAGACCCCGGTCGCCTACCTGGTCTGCAACTTCCCCGGGCCGGTGGGCGGCAAACCCGCCACCTTCAGCCACGACGACGTGATCACCCTCTTCCATGAAGCCGGCCACGGCCTGCACCACCTGCTCACCCGGGTGGACGACCTGGCCGTCTCCGGCATCCACGGCGTCGAATGGGACGCCGTCGAGCTGCCCAGCCAGTTCATGGAAAACTTCTGCTGGGAATGGGACGTGGTGCGCGACATGACCGCCCACGCCGACACCGGCGAGGCCCTGCCCCGCGAGCTCTTCGACAAGATGCTCGCCGCCAAGAACTTCCAGAGCGGCATGCAGACCGTCCGCCAGCTGGAGTTCTCCCTGTTCGACCTGCTGCTGCACATGGACTTCGACCCGGCCCACCAGCACGTGATGGACCTCCTCGCCGAAGTCCGCCGCGAAGTCGCCGTGCTCACCCCGCCCGAATGGCACCGCTTCCCCAACAGCTTCAGCCACATCTTCGCCGGCGGCTACGCGGCGGGCTACTACAGCTACAAGTGGGCCGAAGTACTGTCCGCCGACGCCTTCGCCGCCTTCGAGGAGAGCGGCCGGCCCAAGGGCAGCGTGCTCGACGCCGAGACCGGCGAGCGCTTCTGGAACGAGATCCTCGCCGTCGGCGGCAGCCGCCCGGCCCTCGAATCCTTCAAGGCCTTCCGCGGCCGCGAGCCGCAGGTGGACGCCCTCCTGCGCCACAGCGGCATGGTCGGCGCATGAGTCCCGGGGCGCCGCGCCCCCCCCCGGGGGCGTGGGGGGGCCTTGGCGGCGGGGGCCGCCGCCCCCCCCCCGGGCGGCCCCCCCCGCCGTCCGGAGATACCCCATGAAGAACATCCTCGCCAGCCTGCTGATGCTGGCCACCGCCCTGCCCGCCCTAGCCGCCGACCCCGCCCCGGCGCAGAACACCTACCGCTGGGTCGACGAGAAAGGCCAGACCCAGTACAGCGACCGGCCGCCCCCGCAGTCGATCAAGAAGTTCGAGGAGCGCCGGCTGCAGCCCAACCGCGGCGACGCCCAGCTGCCCTTCGTCACCCGCAAGGCCGCCAGCGACTTCCCGGTCACCCTCTACACCGGCCGCGAATGCGGCAAGCCCTGCGACGAAGGCCGCAACCTGCTCACCAAGCGCGGCATCCCCTTCACCGAAACCAAGCTCGAGACCACCGACGACGTGGCCGCCTTCAAGACCCGCTTCGGCAAGGACCCGGTCGCCCCGACGCTAAGCGTCGGCAAGGAGATGGAAACCGGCTACGCCGCCTCCGCCTGGGAGCGCCTGCTCAACGACGCGGGGTATCCGGCGGCGAAGCGGTGAGGCCCACCACCCACCCCAGGAAACAAATAGACACAAAAACACCGCAAATGAATAATATGCTTTCCTCAAGACACACACACTCCTGAACAACCGATCACCCGAGGGGGAATCATGGTTACCAAAATCTCGTCTGTCGCGCTGGCCGTCTCCGGCGCCCTGCTGGTCGTCGCATGTGGCGGCGGAGGGGGGGGGGCAGCTCCACCCCCGCGGCACCGACCTCCACCAACGTAACCGTCACCCCCTCCCTCGGCAAGTTCTCGACCGGGTGCGCCGTCGAGATCCGCAAGGGCAGCGGTGAACTGCTGAGCAGCCAGACCATCAACGCCAACGGCACCGTCACCGTCACCGTGACGGGCTACTCCGGCCCGATCATCGCCCAGGTGAAGGGCAGCGACGGCTGCACCTATTACGACGAGGCCAGCAACAGCAACCAGCCGTTCGGCGCCGGACAACTCCTCAGCGCCGTGGTCCCCGAGGTGCGCTCCGAACTGAGCGTCAATGTCCTCACCAACCTCGCCGCCGCCCGGGTGCTCGATGGCGACAAGCTCGCCACCGGCAAGACCGAAACCGAGATCAACCGCGAGAACGCCACCGTTCAGCAGATGTTCCAGGTTGGCGACATGTTCGCCGCGCCGACCCTGATCGGCAGCCCGGACGACACGTTCGACACCACCGAAGCCGGCAAGCTCGCCGCCAAACTCGCTGCGCTGGCTGAGCTGGCCAAGAACAATGGGGGCATCGCCGCCTTCTCCAAGGCCCTGGCCGACGACCTCAAGAACGACGGCAACCTGAACACCGTCGCCGTCGACACCACCGCGCTGAGGACCGCGCTGCAGACAGCCGTCGACAAATATGCCCGTCCCGACGCCAAGACGGCACTCGACCTGCTGGATGACGACACCACCCTCCACACCCGGGTCACCGATGTCCAGGCCGACGTGGATAAGATCCTCGCCGCCGGCACGGCCCTGCAGCAGGCCAAGCAGATCTTCGCCGACCTGCGCACCAGCGTCATGTCGGTCAGCAACGACGCCGGCACCGGCTCGCTGGATGTGCAGAATGCTCAGCTGCAGGCCGACTTCCGGGGCGGAGCCGACGTTGAAAGCATCATCGGCAGTCTCAGCCTGATCACCGAAGCATCCGCCAACTTCTTCGCAGGGTCCGACACTTACGCAGAAAGCGACAACGGGCAGTGCGAGAAGACCACCGCCACCAGCGCTGTCTGCTATGTCGTCTCACCGAACACCCAGAAGGCCTACGAGGTCTTCCTGAACCTGCGCGGCATTGGCACGGTCGATTGGTCGATTACGCGAGCACAAGACCTCCGCACTTGGGAGATAAGCAACCTCTCCGGCCTGACCGGCACCCTGAGTCTGTCGGGCAGCACCACGACACTCAGTGGCAGCTTCTACCCGATGACCGGCGACGCCACCAGGACTGCCGTAAACTTCAGCTTGACCCAGAGCGGCAGCGCCGGCCAGCAGGCGTGGAGCGGCAGCGGCACCCTGAACTCACTCAGGGCGGACGGCGTCACCAGCACCCTGAAGTTCGAGGCCACCGAAGTCACGATCAACGAAGCCCAGAAGACCGCCAAGTTCGTTGCTGTCCTCACCGGCCCGCATCATCGCTTCAACGGCACCCTCGAGTTCAGCGGCGAAACCCGATCCAAGGACGGCCAGTCCGCCCCCAAGGACGGCAGGCTCGTCGGCAGCTTCACCAACACGGCGACCAATTTCAAGTTCCTCGAAGGAACCCTCACCGCATCCCTCGACCGCTCGGGCGTCGACTTGACGCAGGAGATCTCCGCCAGCAACTTCGAGAAAGTGGGCTTCGGCTTCAAGGGCACGGCCTACAAGACCGCCGGTGTCGTCGGCGTCGGCGTGGATCTGGCGGTTTCGAACCCCAGCTACACCCAGCGCACCGCCACACTGAGCTTCACTGGCACCAACGGCCTGCAGATCACCGGCACGGGCACCGAGACCCGCACTGCGGATGGCGAACGCCAGAGCACCTGGGAACTCAGGAACGCCAACGGCATCACCGCCACCTATGACAACGCGACCAGGTCGGGCACAGTGAAGAAGGCCGACGGCTCCACCCTCGGCACCATCAGCAACCAGCGCGTGACCTTCATCGACGGCACCTTTGAATCGCTGATCTGAACGAGGCGGCACTCCATTTCAAAGCGGGCGCATCGGCGCCCGCTTTTTTGTCTTCCACCCTCCACCCGAAACTCCCAGACATGCGCCGCTTCCTCCTGCTCGGCCTGTGCGCCGCGCCCCTCGCCGTCCAGGCCGATGCGTCAGATCTGATGGCCATCACCAACCCGGCCGTCGACAACCCCCGCCCAACCCTGCGGGTCGCCGCCACCGGCTTCGCCGCCGACGACTTCGTACCCGCCCACCGCATCGCCGACACCTGGCGCAACGAGCCGGACCCGCGCCCTGGGCGCAACCTGGCCGTCGGCTTCGCCCGCCTCGAGGCCAGCCAGTCCTGGAACAACTGGACCCTCGGCGCCTACAAGCGGGTGGACGCCTTCGGCGAAGGCAACCGGGACACGGTGCGCGTCTACTACGAACAGCAATCCAACCCCGACGCCCTGCTCGCCCAGCCGGGCACCCGCCACCTCAACTACCATTTCAGGGGCTTCTCGGCCGACGGCCTGCGCCTCGCCTGGTCCCAGCCAGCCGACGCGGGCCCGCTGCGCTTCGGCGCCGCCCTCAACCTGCTGAAGGCCGGCTTCCTGCGCGTCGAGCACGTCACCGGCAGCGCCGTCAGTGCCGGCGGCGTGGCCACCGTCAACGGACGCCGCGAGCTGATGTACACCGGTCTCGACTACACCGACCCGGCCCGTGCCGACCTCAACGACTTCGCCCCGCTGGCCCGCCAGAGCACCAGCGAAGGCTGGGGCTACGCCCTCGACCTCGGCATGCAGTGGGCACCCCGCGACAACCTGCGGGTGCGGGCCGCCGTCAACGACCTGTTCGGCCGCCTCAGCTGGCAGAACGTGCCGCAGATGGTCCAGAACTTCAACGATGCCAGCTGGCCCCTCCAGTTCAACGCCCCTGCAGCCCAGGCCAAGATCACCGGCACCAACAGCTACCGGGACTACACCCTGCAGCTCAAGCCCAAGGCGGCCATCGCGGCGGAATGGGCCCTGGCGGACTGGACCTTCGGCGCCAGCGCGGCGGCCATCCGCGGCCTGATCCTGCCGGAGGCCAGCGTGGCCTGGGGCCGCGCCGACAGCGGCCGCCTGGCCCTGTCCTACGAACCGCGCTTCAAGAGCGTCGGCGCCGCGCTCCACTACGGCCCGTTCTTCGCCGGCCTGCGGGCCGACCGCAGCAACCTCAACGACGCCCGCGCCATCGGCGCCAGCGCAGGGCTGGCCCTCCGCTTCTGATCACCGGCGGGCGGCCGAAGCCAGGCGGCGGGAAGGCTACCGCCGGGGGGATGGTGGGCCGCGGCAGTCTCGAGAGACTCACGCCGCATGACGAGCCGCGCTGCAGGCCTGCCATGCCTCTCGACAGGCTTGAGATCATCGATCGCAAGCTGCGGATCGATGACCGCAGGCGTGCCGAGATGGGTTGCAGGCCTGCGGTCATCAATCGCCGAGCTGCAACCATCCCTCGCAAGCTGCGCGTCAATGATCGCAGGCGTGTTGAGACACATCGCAGCGCCCCAACCATTCATTGCATAGCTAAAACCCTTGATTACAGACGTGCGATCAAGGGTTTTTACTATGATGAAGACCATCTCAGCCCTGCGACCCTTGGTTGCAGGGCTAGAACCCTTTATCGCAAGCCTGCGAAAAAGGTTCTTACTATGATGAAAGTCTTCACACGCCTGCGACGAGGGACGAAGCTTGGCAGGCCAGCGCGGAAAGGGCCGGGCGCAAAGCATGGACCACCGCCTGCCCGGCGGCTGGCACAATCACGCCCAGCCCCTGGCGTGTGCGTCGCCAGGGGCGTAGCCAGACACCGTCACAAGAACCAAAACCCGCGCCAACACCGGATTTCAAGCCCCCATGAAGATCGCCACCTGGAACGTCAACTCCCTCAAGGTCCGCCTGCCCCATGTGCTCGACTGGCTGGCCGCCAACCAGCCCGATGCCCTGTGCCTGCAGGAGCTCAAGTGCGAGAACAAGGCCTTCCCCCTCGCCGAGATCGAGGCCGCCGGCTACCAGGCGGTGTTCAACGGGCAGAAGACCTACAACGGCGTGGCGATCCTCAGCAGGAAGCCGCTGGCCGACGTCACCCTCGACATCCCGGGCTTCGCCGACGAGCAGAAGCGCATCATCGCCGGCACCCTCGACGGCGTGCGCATCGTGTGCGGCTACTTCCCCAACGGCCAGGCGGTGGGCTCCGACAAGTTCGCCTACAAGATGGCCTGGCTGGAGGCGCTCACCGCCTGGCTCAAGGTCGAGCTGGCCGCCACGCCGCGCCTGGTGCTGGCTGGCGACTACAACGTGGCCCCGGAAGACCGCGACGCCCACCCCGACTGGAAGGACGAGATCCACGTCTCCGTGCCCGAGCGCGACGCCTTCAAGGCCCTGCTGGCCCTTGGCCTCACCGACGCCTTCCGGCTGTTCGAGCAGGAGGAGCGCAGCTTCTCGTGGTGGGACTACCGGATGGGCGCCTTCCGCCGCAACTTCGGACTGCGCATCGACCACCTGCTGCTCTCCAGCCCGCTGGCCGAAAAGTGCAGCGCCTGCGTCGTCGACAAGACCCCGCGCAAGCTCGAACGTCCGTCCGACCACGCGCCGGTGATCGCCGAGATCGCCCTGTGAGCGGCCCGGCGCTCGAACCCTCCGCGACGCCCCTCGCCGCGCTCTACCCGGTGCTGGCCGGCCTGCCCGCCGCCGCCCGCGAGCGGCTGCAGGGGCGGGCCCGCCTCGTGCAGGTGCCGGCGGGGGCCTGCGTGTTCGACGAGCAGCAGGCCTGCGCGGGCTTTCCCTTCGTGCTGGCGGGCAGCATCCGGGTCGTCAAGGCCGCCCCCAACGGGCGCGAGCTGCCGCTGTACCGGGTCACCCCGGGCGAGACCTGCATCATCTCGTCGGCCTGCCTGCTCGGCCACGCGCCCTACAACGCCCGCGGCGTGGCCGAGGTCGACAGCACCCTGCTGCTGGTGCCGAGCGCCGACTTCCAGGCCCTGCTGGGCGAGGCGGCGTTTCGCGATTTCGTCTTCCAGCTGTTCGCCGAGCGCATCGCCGGGCTGATGCAGCTCATCGAGGAGGTCGCCTTCCGCAAGCTCGACCAGCGCCTCGCCGCGCTGCTTCTCGGCAAGGGCCCCAGCGTGCACACCACCCACCAGCAGCTCGCCGACGAGCTGGGCAGCGTGCGCGAGATCGTCAGCCGCCTGCTGAAGGGCTTCGCCGAGCAGGGCCTGGTGAGCCTCGCCCGCGAACAGGTGGGCATCCTCGACCCCGCCGGCCTGCGCCGCATCGCCGGGGGCTGACGGCCGCGGCTGTGTAACCAAGGTTACAGACGCCTCCATCAGCAAATGCTGAAATACCGACCTCATTCATCGGATCGGGAGCGCATCATGAAAAACAACGTGGGTGGCATCGACAAAATTCTGCGCATCGTCGCGGGCCTCGGCCTGATCGCCTGGGCCGCCGTCGGCGACGGCCCGGCCTGGGCCTGGATCGGCGTGATGCCCCTGGCCACCGGCCTGCTGGGCACCTGCCCGGCCTACTCGCTGCTGGGTTTCAACACCTGCCCGCTCAAGAAGAACTGAGCGCCCCCAGGGCCGGGCTCCCCGTGGGGGTCAAGGAAACCTGGGGCAGCCTTGCGTTTTCTTGAGAGCCACCACGGCCCGGTTCGGCGCCCGGCCTCTGGCCGGGCGCTGCCGTTTACGCGGCCGAAACGCGCGGGAGGGCACTCCGGCCACCACAGCGTCACCCTTCCCGCACGCTCCAGAAGCCGATCCGCCCCAGGCTGGCCGCCAGGCGCAGGCGGGTGGCGCGCCAGCTGGCGAGGGCGTTGATGCGTTGCTGGGCCGCGTCGGCCATGGCGCGCTGGGCTTCGAGGAGCTCCAGCGTCGAGCCCACCCCGGCCTTGAAGCGGCCCTGGGCCACCTCCAGCGACTTGGTGGCGAAGCCCAGCAGCTTCTCGGTGCCGGCGAGGGCCTCGGTCTCGCTCTGCAGGGTCTGCCAGGCCTGCCACACCTCCAGCGCCACCCGCTGCTCGGCGCTGCGCAGGTCGGCGCTGGCCAGCTCCACCTCCGCGGCGGCGGCCTTCAGCTGGTAGTGCTTCGCAAAGCCGTCGAAGATCGGCACCGCGAGCTGCAGCGCGACCCGGCTGTCGCGCTGGGCCAGGTCGGGCACCGCGGCGGCGGCGTAGTCGTTGCCGGTGTGGCTGCGGCTGGCGCTGAGGCTGAGGGTGGGCAGGTAGGCCCGCCCGGCGGCGCTGCTGCGGGCGCGGGCAGCGTCCAGGCGGGCGCGGGCGGCGCGCAGCTCGGGGTGGGCCTGCTGGGCCAGCTCCAGCATGTCGGCCACGCCCTTCACGAAGTCGGTGTCGGGCAGGCGGGCATCGTCGGCCTCCACAGTGAGCGGCCGCTGGGGCGACTCGCCGATGCTCACCGCCAGCCGGCCCCGGGCATTGCGCAGCGCGCCCTCGGCCCGCACCCGGGCCAGGATCGCCTGGGCAAAGGCAGTCTGGGTCTGCAGCTTGGAGGTGAGGTCGCCGATGCCCGCGGCGTGCTTGGCCTCGGCGGCCATGAAGCTCTCCAGGTTGATGCGCTCCACCTCCCGGGCCACCGCCAGCTC
This sequence comes from Zoogloea sp., assembly GCF_041908905.1. Classification (GTDB taxonomy): domain Bacteria; phylum Pseudomonadota; class Gammaproteobacteria; order Burkholderiales; family Rhodocyclaceae; genus Zoogloea. The sequence continues at coordinate 104,410 of NZ_JAYREK010000004.1, read as the reverse complement.
GCCCTGGGCGGCGAGCAGCCCGAAGTAGGCGTTGGCGGCGTCCAGGAACACCGTCTGCACGCCCAGGTCCTGGCTGGCCACGGCGGCCTGGAGGGTCTGGCGGGCGCTCTCGACGCTGGCCTCCCGCTGGCCGAAGTCGAAGAGGTTCCAGCCGAGGTCGAGGCGGGTGCTGCGGGTGCCGGCATCAGTGCGGGTGCTGGCGCCACCCTGGCTGACGGTCTGGCCGCTGCGGGCCTCGGACAGGCTAGCGGTGAGCGTCGGCAGGTAAGCCGCGCGGGCCACGCCCAGCCGGGCCGCCTGGAGCCGGCTCTCGGCCCAGGCCTGGCGGGTGCGCGGGTCGTGGCAGAGGGCGCGCTTGACCACCTCGCCGAGGCTGATCGGCCCGCGGGTATCGACGCCCGGCGCCGGGCAGGCCGGGCCGCCCGCCAGCTCGGCATCAAGGGGCAACTGGCCGGGGGGCGGCAGCGCGGCGAGCAGGCGCTCGCTGCCCAGCGGGTCGAAGGCCTGCGCGCTGCCCCACGCCGCCAGCGCGGTCAGCGCAAGGGCGACGCGCCTCACCGGGCGGACTCCGCCGGCGCCGCCGACTGGCGGGCTAGCAGCTCGGCGATGGTGAGGTCGTCCACCACCTTGCCGCCGCCGAGCACCACCACCCGCTCGGCGCTCAGGATGGTCTCGGGGCGGTGGGCGACGATGATGCGGGTCAGCGCCAGCGACTGGATCGCCCGGTTCACCGCCTGCTCGCAGTCCACGTCCAGGTGGCTGGTGGCCTCGTCGAGGATCAGGACGCGCGGCTGCTTGTACAGCGCCCGGGCCAGGAAGATGCGCTGCTTCTGGCCACCGGAGAGCACCGTGCCCATGTCGCCGACCAGGGTGCCGTAGCCCATCGGCAGCGCGGCGATCTCGTCGTGGATGTGGGCCAGCCGGGCGCACTCCTCAATGCGGCGGCGGTCGGGGGCCGGGTCGAAGAAGCAGATGTTGTCGGCGATAGAGCCGGCGAACAGGGTGTCGTCCTGCATCACCGTGCCGATCAGCGCGCGGCAGGCCTCGCCGCCCTGACGCAGGCTGAGATCGCCGATCTGGATGTCCCCCGCGACGGGCGGGAAGACGCCGAGGATGAGGTTGATCAGGGTGCTCTTGCCGCAGCCCGAGGGGCCGACGAAGGCCACCGACTGGCCGGGCGGGATGTCCAGGTCGATGCCGTCCACCACCCACGGGTCGCTGTCGGCGTAACGGAAGCGCAGGCCGCGCAGGCGGATCGCCGGCACCGGGGCGTCGGCGCCGGCGGGCGGCGGGGCGTCGGCCTCGGGGCGGGTCAGCACGATGTCGGCCAGCCGCTCGCCCTGCAGGCGCAGCATGCGCAGCTCGAAGTACTTCTCGACGAGGCCGGCGAGGCGGCCATCGAACTGGTCCTTGTAGGCCTTGAAGGCCATCAGCACGCCGACGGTCATCGCGCCGTCGAGGGTCTGCCGCGCGCCGAGCCACAGGATGGCGATGCCCACCAGCCCGAACAGCAGCCCGTTGGTGGTCTGGAAGGCGATGCCCAGGCGCTGGGTGCGCACGCTGGCGTTGACCTGCTCGGCCACCAGGCTCAGCCAGCCGGAGCGGCGCTCGTTCTGGCGCTGGAACAGCTTGACCGCCTTGATGCCGCGCACCGTCTCGAGGAAGTGGCTCTGCTGGCTGGCGTGGTGCACGATCTCCTGCTCGGTGGCGAGGCGCAGCGGCCGGAACCACAGGCTGCGGATCAACGTGTAGGCCACCATCGCCCCCACCGCCAGCCAGGCCAGCGGCGGGCTGTAGAGGAACATCATGGCCAGCGTGACGCCGGCCATCAGGCCGTCGATGAGGGCCGAGAAGAAGGACGCGGTGAGCTGGCGGCGGATCTCGTCCACCGCCCCGAAGCGCGACACGATGTCGCCCAGGTGGCGGCGCTCGAAATACGCCACCGGCAGCCGCAGCAGGTGGGCGAACACGTTGGCCTGCCACTGCAGGCTGAGGTGGGTGCCGATGTGCAGCAGCAGCCAGCCGCGCAGGGCCGTGAACAGCTGCTGGAGGATCAGCAGCAGGCCGAAGCCAAGGGCCAGCGTGGTGAGCAGGTCCCGGTCGGCCGACAGCAGCACGTGGTCGATGACCCACTGCAGGTAGAAGGGGCTGACCAGCGCGAACACCTCCAGCGCCACCGCCAGCACCAGCACCTGGGTGCCGGCGCCGAGCAGGCCATCGACCCGCCCGATGAGGTCGCGGAAGCGGATCGACGGCGGCGGCGCGGCCGGCCGGAAGCTCGCCGACGGCCACAGCTCCAGGGCCACCCCGGTGAAACAGCGGGAGACCTCGTCCATCGACACCTGGCGCTGGCCGGTGGCCGGGTCGTGGATCACGATGCCCCGCCCGGTGGCCTTCTTCAGCACCACGAAATGGTTGAGGTTCCAGTGCAGGATGCACGGCGTGCGCAGCTGGGGCAGGTCTTCGAGGTCGAGGCGCAGGGGCCGGCTGGCCAGGCCGAGGGCGTTGGCGATGCCGATCAGCTGGGCCAGGGTCGCCCCGTACTGGGAGATCGAGAAGCGGCGGCGCAGGGTGGCCAGGTCGGTGCGCTGGCCGTGGTAGCCGCTGACCATGCCCAGGCAGGCGAGGCCGCACTCGGTGGCCTCGGTCTGCAGGATGACCGGCAGGGTGCGCCCGAACAGGCCGGGCAGTTGGGTGATCAGGGACATGGCGGAGGTCGTGTGGGGGCGGCGGGCCGGGCGCTAGAGCTTGCCGGAGATGGTCAGCAGCGGCTCGAGCACCCATTCGTAGAGCTTGCGGCGCTCCTGCATGATGTCGGCCTGCAGCTGCATGCCCACCTGCAGCGGGCGGGCTTCGCCGTAGGCGGTGATGGTCTGGGCGTCCAGCTCGGCGGTGATGCGGTAGAGGGGCTCCGTCGCCGCGGCCTCGCCGAGGCCGAGGGCCGACAGCTCCTGCCCGGACAGGGCCACCCGCGCGACCTGGGTGACGCGCGCGGGCAGATGGCCGAATTTCTGGTACGGGTAGGGGTCGAGGCGCACCATCACCCGGTCGCCCTCGCGCACGAAGCCCACCGCCTTGCTCGGCGCAAAGAGGTGGGCCTGCAGGCGCCCGTCGGGGGGCACGATGGACACCACCGGGCGGCTGCCGTCCACGCTCTGCCCCACCTCGGCGGTCACCGCGGTGGCCACGCCGTCCCGCGGCGCGAGGATCAGCACCTGGCGGCGCAGCTCGCTCTCGGCGAGCTCCTGGTCGGTGCTGGAGATATTGCGGCGCAGCTCGGAGAGCTCGCGGGACTGCTCGAGGGGCTGGCGCTGGAGTTCGCCGCCGAGCAGGGTCAGCTCGCGCTGCACGTTCAGCCGGTCGCGCTCCAGGGCCTGGAGCCGGGAGCGCTGGTCGATCAGGTCGGCCTCGCGCAGTTGCACCTGCTCGCCGGCGATGTAGTCCTTCTCGAGCAGGCCGCGGTAGCGCGCCAGGGTGTCCTCGGCCAAGGCGATGCGGCTCTTCTGCCCGGCGATGGATTCGGCGATCACCCGCAGCTCGGCCTCGAAGGCCTCGCGCTTGCGCAGCAGGGCGGCGCGTTGCTCCTGCTGCAGGGATTCGGTCTTGCCGAGCTCGGCGCGTAGGCTGTTGCGCCGGGCGGCCACCTGCTCGCTGATGCCGGCCAGCCCCCCCGAGGCGGCGTCGCTGCGGCGGTCGAGGGACAGCACGTAGAGCACGTCGCCCCGGCGCACCGGCTGCCCCTCGCGCACCCGCTTGTCGGTGACCACGCCGGCCTGCTGGGGATAAACCTTCGACCAGCCACCGGCCGGCAGCAATTGCCCGCCCACGGTGGTGCGCTTGGTGTAGCTGCCGAAGGCGAACAGGGCGATCAGGGCCGCCGCGGCCAGCCCGGCCAGGGCGGCCTGAATGGCGAAGGAGAGGGGCTGGGCGAGGACCACCGGCCCCAGCCAGTTGGTCCGCTGGGCCTCCAGCGCCTCGGTACGGAAGAGGGACTCGTCTTTCACGATGGGTCTCGTGGGGGCTCGGGCGCTCAGGATCGCAGCCCGGCGGCACGTCCGCTGCGCAGTTTTGCCGCGAGGCGGCAGCGGGGATGCAAGGAAGTGCAAACTGCCGGCCGGAATGCACACGGCGGCGGCGCCTCGGGCGAGGCGTGCCGCCGCCGTCGGCCGTCACCCGTCGGCGACGGCCGCTCGCCGGTCAGGGCCGGCTTAGTTGCAGCCGTAGGTGGGCTGGGTGTTGCAGCCGGAGGTCGGCGGCGTGTAACAGCCGGAGCTCGGGGGGGTATAGCAGCCGGAGCTCGGGGGGGTGTAGCAGGTGGTCTTGGGCTGGCAGAGGCTGGAGAACCAGCTGGTGGTCCAGCTCAGCAGGCCGCCGAACAGGCAGAAGGTGCCGCCGGAGACGTTGTCGATTTCCTTCGAAGACAGTTCACGAATAGCCATTTTGTAGACCTCACTGGAGTGATGGTTGAAGGGTTTCAATCTCGCCCCCGGTGCCCATGTCGGGCACATCCGGGAGCAACACCACTCTAGGCGGCAGGGCATCCGCCGACCGTGACTTATTTCCACCCCTGCATGGCTAATTCACCAAATTCACTTAAATTGAAATTTTTGCACCTTGCGAACATCAGGCGCCCTGCTGCGCCACGTGGTTGGCGATGCGCACGAAGTCGGCAACGCTGAGGCGCTCGCCGCGCAGGCCAGGGTCGATGCCGAGGGCCGCGAAACCGGCCTCGTCGAGGTAGTCGCGCAGGGTATTGCGGAGAGTCTTGCGGCGCTGGCCGAAGGCGGCGGTGACGATCTTGCCGAGCAGGGCCTCGTCGCTGGCGGTGCACTCGGCCACCGGCCGCGGCACCATCCGCACGATGCTCGACATCACCTTGGGCGCCGGGCGGAAGGCCCCCGGCGGCACATCGAACAGGCGCCCCATGGTGAAGCGGTACTGCAGCATCACCGACAGGCGGCCGTACTCCTCGGTGCCGGGGTCGGCCACCATGCGCATCACGACCTCCTTCTGCAGCATGAAGGTCATGTCCTTGACCTTGTCGGCGTAGGCCGCGAGGTGGAACAGGATGGGCGTCGAGATGTTGTAGGGCAGGTTGCCGACCACCCGCAGCGGCGCACCATCGGCCACCAGGCTGCCGAAGTCGAACTTGAGGGCGTCGCCCTCGTGGATCGTCAGCACGTCGGGCGAATGGGCGGTCTTGAGGCGGGCGATCAGGTCGCGGTCGATCTCGACCACGTGCAGGTGCCCCAGGCGGGCCATCAGCGGCTCGGTCATCGCGCCGAGGCCGGGGCCGATCTCGACCATGCGGTCGCCGGGCTGGGGGCGGATCGCCTCGATGATGTTGCGGATGATGTTGGGGTCGGACAGGAAGTTCTGGCCGAAGCGCTTGCGCGCGAGGTGTTGATCGCTCATCCGGGAGTCCTTCAAGGGAAGCGCCGGCCCAGGCTGCCCTGGAGCCGGCGGGGTTTGTTCAGGGGTGCTTGCGCTCCCAGGCGGCGATGGCCTCGCGCACCCGGGGAATGGCGGCAAAGCCGGCCTTCTCGCCTTCGAGGATGGCCTCGTGGCGCTGCTGGAAGTTGGTGGCGGGCAGGCCGCGCAGCTCGGGGCGGATCAGCACGTCGGCGGCCGCGAGCTCGGTCTTGCCGAGGGCGCCGCCCATGATGGAGATGGTGTCGAGGAGCACGTCCAGGCTGCCGGCCTTGGTCTTGCCGCTGGGGCGGCTGGAGATATCCACCGCGATGACCAGGTCGGCCCCCAGCCCGCGGGCCGCGCGGACCGGGATCGGCGCGACGAGGCCGCCGTCCACATATTCGCGACCGCCGATGGTGACCGGCGGGAACACTCCAGGGATGGACGAAGAGGCGCGCACCGCGGTGCCGGTGTTGCCGCGCTGGAACACGATGGGCTCGCCGCTCTGCAGGTCGGTGGCCACCGCCGCGAAACGCCGGCGCAGCCCCTCGATGGGGCGCCCCCCCACGTGGGTGTTGATGAAGCGCTCCAGCGCCTCGCCCTTGATCAGGCCGCGGTCGAATAGGCTCCAGTCGGTGACTGCGGCTTCGTCGAGCTGGATCGCCAGCTTCTGCAGCTCGAAGGGGCCGTGGCCCGCGGCATACAGCGCGCCGACCACCGAGCCGGCGCTGGTGCCAACCACCACGTCGACGCCGATGCCGCTGGTCTCGAGGGCCTTGATCACGCCGATGTGGGCGAAGCCGCGGGCCGCACCGCCGCCCAGGGCCAGCGCGACACGGGGCTTGCGGGGCGCCGCCCGCGGCGTGGGCGGCTCGGGCCGAGTGGGCTGGGCCCCGCAGGCGGCGAGGCCGAGGCTGGCCGCTGCGGCGACGAGCAGGCGCCGGCGGAGGTTCATGGCCGCCCGCCGGCCATCGCGATGGCCAGCTCGACGGCGGCGAACAGGCTGCCCGGGTCGGCCTTGCCGGTGCCGGCCAAGTCGAGGGCGGTGCCGTGGTCAACGGAGGTGCGCACGATGGGCAGCCCGAGGGTGACATTGACGCCGCCACCGAAGCTGGCGTGCTTGAGCACCGGCAGGCCCTGGTCGTGGTACATGGCGAGCACCGCGTCGCCGTGCTGCAGGGTGTGGGGCACGAACAGGGTGTCGGCGGGCAGCGGGCCGACGAGCTGCATGCCATCCATGCGCAGGGCGTCGAGCACCGGCGTGATCACCTCGATCTCCTCGGTACCCATGTGGCCGCCCTCCCCCGCGTGGGGGTTGAGCCCAGCCACCAGGATGCGCGGCGCGGGCAGGCCGAAGCGCTGGCGGAGGTCGCGGTCCAGGATGCGCAGGGTGTCGGTGAGCAGCGGGCGGGTGATCGCCGCGGAGACGTCCTTGAGCGGCAGGTGGGTGGTGGCGAGGGCCACGCGCAGGCCGCCGCCGACGAGCATCATCACCACCAGCGGGGTGGCGGTGGCTTCGGCCAGATATTCGGTGTGGCCCGAGAAGGGCACGCCGGCCTCGCAGATGATGCCCTTGTGCACCGGCGCGGTGACCATGCCGGCAAACTCGCCTGACTTGCAGCCGGCGATGGCCCGGTCGAGCACGTCGAGCACGTAGCGCCCGTTGGCGGCATCCAGCCGCCCCGCCACCGCCGGCACTGCCAGCGGCACGTGCAGCACTTCGAGGCTGCCGGGGGCGGGCGCCGCGCCCGGGGCGTAGTCGGCCACCGGGACCTCCGGGGCGATGCCATGGACGCGCTCGGCGATCAGGCCGCGGTCGCCGATGACGACCAGCCGCGCCGCCCAGTCACGTCGCGCCAGGGCGGCACACAGTTCGGGCCCGACGCCGGCCGGTTCGCCGCTGGTGATGGCGAGGATCATTTCAGCGCTCTTCCAGCCGGTATTCGACATAGGCGCGGTCGCGCAGCTGGCGCAGCCAGTCCTGGAAGGCTTCGTCGGACTTGCGTTCGCGCAGGGCGTTGCGGGCGGCGGCGCGCTTGCGGTCGTCGGAGACGTCCTGCACGCGGCGCTCCTCGACGACGATCAGGTGCCAGCCGAAGGGCGACTGGATGGGCTGGCTGACCTCGCCCGGCTTGAGGGCATCCATCGCCTGCTCGAACTCGGGCACGGTGTCGCCCGGGTAGATCCAGCCGAGGTCGCCGCCCTTGGCCGCGGAGATGTCGGCCGAATGCTGGCGGGCCAGCTCGGCGAAGCTGGCGCCGCCCTGGACGATACGCTCGCGCAGGTCGACGAGGCGGCGGCGGGCATCGGCGTCGGAGACGATCTCGCTGGTCTTGATGAGGATGTGGCGGGCGTGGGTCTGCTGCACCTGGGCCGGCATCGCGTCCTGGCTGCCGCCCTTGCGGCCGAGCACCTTGATCAGGTGGAAGCCGGCGGCGCTGCGCAGGATCGGCGTGGTCTCGCCGGGCTTGAGGCTGGCCACGGCCTCGGCAAACAGGCCAGGCAGGCGCTCGGCGCTGCGCCATCCGAGGTTGCCGCCGGAGAGGGCGTCCGGCGCATCCGAGTAGCTGGCGGCCAGCTTGTCGAAGGCCTCGCCGCGGGCGACCCGGGCGGCGACCTCCTCGGCCTTGGCCCGCAGGCGGGCGAGCTGCTCGGGGCTGGCGCCCTCGGGGGCGCGGAACAGGATGTGGGCGAGGTTGAACTCGTCCTGCCCGGCCGCGGCGTGGTCGGGGTTGGCGAGGTAGTTCGCGACCTCGGCGTCGGAGACCACGATGCGGCTGTCCACCTCGCGCTCGCGCACGCGGCCGAGCAGCATCTCGTTGCGGACCTCCTCGCGGAAGCGCTCCCAGCTGATGCCGTCCTTCTCGAGGGCCTTGCGGAAGTCGGCGGGCGACAGGCGGTTGTTGTCGGCGATGCGGCCGATGGCCCGCTCGAGGGCGACGTCGTCGACCCGCAGGGAGGTCTCGCTGGCGAGCTGCAGCTGCAGGCGCTCGATGATCTGGCGTTCGAGCACCTGGCGCTCGAGCACGTCGGCCGGCGGCAGCGGGGTGCCCTGGCGGGTCAGCTGACGGGTGACCTGTTCGACACGCTGGCGCAGCTCGGTGCGGGTGATGACGTCGCTGTTTACAACCGCGACGATCCGGTCCACCTCGATGGCCTGATCGGCGGCCAGGGCCGCGTGGGAGATCAGGGATGCGGCAAGCAGGGAGACGATGAGTTTCATGGGGCGGGGAGTTCTCTCAAAGATCGTCGTCACCGACGAAGGGCGTGGAGCCGTCGTTGATCTTGGCGTAACCGGGCACGCTGCGCCGGAGCACGTTGAGCGGGCTGGAGCCGATGCTGCCGGCGCCGTTGAACTCGAGCTGGAAGAACATCGCGCGGGTCGAGTCGGTGGCGCTGGTGGTCAGATGCTGCACCACGCCGCGGAACACCCAGCAGCCGGCGTTGTATTCGACACCGGCGATGCCCTGGGTCAGGCGGTGATCGCGCAGGTTGCGATTGTAGCGGCCGACACCATACCAGTTGCCCCCCAGCGGCCACTGGCCGGTGATGTCGAGATCGCGGAAGCCGTCGGGGGAGCCAGGCACCGTGGAGTAGTTGCGGCGGTAACGCCAGCTCACCCCCAGCGCCTTGGCGTAGGCCGGCTGGAAGCGCAGGCCGAAGTTGAAACGCTCCGTCCAGTTGTCCCGCGGGTTGTACTGCCAGGCCGTGTCGATGGTGCTCTTGGGGGCGAAGGTGGCGCTGAAGGCGGCCAGCAGGTCGGCCTGCTTGCCGGTGCGGACCGGGCTGTCCTTGTTGAGGGAGACGTGCTGATCCACCAGATAGTAGCGCTGGCCGATGGCCGCCCGCAGCTTCTCGGCGCCGCTGGCCGGGTCGATCAGGCGGCTCTGCAGCGCGGTGGTGACCTGGTTGGCGTTGGAGATGCGGTCGCCGCCGGTGTAGACGTTTTCGGCGAAGATCTGCGCGAAGTTGAAGTCGTAGTAGCCCGAGTCGAAGTTGGGGAACTGGGACTGGTCGCGGTACGGGACATAGAGGTAATACACCCGCGGCTCGAGGGTCTGGACGTAGTCGGTGTCGCCGAACGAGGTGTCACGCTCGAAGGTCACGCCGCCGTCCACCGACAGGATCGGCAGGGTACGGGTGAGGGACGTGTCGCCGGTGTCGGTGCCGCGCCGGTCGAGCTCGTAGCGGGTGGCATGGACGCCGATCTTGGGCGTGACGTAGAAGGCCGCCGTCTGCAGCGGCAGCGCCAGCTGCGGGTAGGCGGTGAGGCGCTGGCCCTGGGTGAGGGTCGGGTGGCTGAAGTCGACGAACTCGCTGGACAGCAGGAAGGTCGCGCCGCCGGGCAGCTCGGGCCGGTTGGCGGTGAGGGTGAGCTGGGGCAGGCGCTTGTAGGGCTCGGTGACCTTCACGCTGGTCTTCGGGTCCTGGAGGGTCTGGAAGGACTGCACGAAACCGCTGGCCGTCCACCAACCGCCGCCGCCATAAGTGAGGCGGCCCTCCCGGGGCAGGTGGGTCTGCGAGGTGAGGTACAGCCGCGAGCTGAGGTCGATGAAGTAGCGGGGGTCGGACACCCCGGCGAAGTTGAGGTTGCCCGACCAGCCGCCGCCAAAGTTGTGGTCGTGGCGCAGATTGCCGGCGTAGCGGCTGCGCCCCTCGACCTGATCCTCCGGCATGTACTCGATGAGGCTGAAGCCCTTGTACTCGGGCGTCATGTAGCGTGCCTCATTGCGCAGCTGGGCACCGCGGCGGCCCATGTAGCGGAAGGTCAGCGTGTCGTCGTAGTTGGGCGCCAGATTGAAGTAATAGGGTACCGTGAGGTCGAAGCCGACCTTGTTGGACGTGCCGAAGGTGGGCGACAGCACGCCGGAGCGGCGCTGGTCGGCGAGCGGGAAGTCGGCCCACGGCAGGTAGCCCAGCGGGACGCCCTTGAAATACATGGTGCCGCCCCGCGCTTCGCCCACGTTGGCGTCGTAGTCGAGGTCGAGCTCGCGCGCCTGCAGGTACCAGTCGGGCCGGTCGGGCTTGCAGCTGGTCCAGGTGGCGTTGGTGAAGCGGAACTGGTTCTCCCCTTCGAGGTACAGCTTCTCCGCCGCGCCGTGGCCGGTGACCGGCTGCTGCGAACGGGGCGTGAACTGGCCAGGCAGCAGCTCCTGGCCGGGGGGCGCGGGGCGCCCCGGGCGACTGATCGAATACTCGGGCGACTCGAAGACACCCACCTGCTGGCCGACCTTGAGCCGCGCCTGGGGCCCGCTCATCTCGTCGCTGCCCCGGCTGACGCGCACCTGGCCGGTGGCCTCGACCTCGTCGGTGAGCTCGAAGTAATGCAGGCGGTCGCCCTCGACCCGGGTGGCGTCGCGGAGGAGCACCGCCGAGCCCTCGGCCACCGCGTCCACGTCCTGGCGGCCGAAGACCTTGTCGGCGCTGATCTGGGTCGCGCCGGGCGCCGTCAACCGGGCAGGGGCGGCGGGGGCCATCCGGGTCGTGCGGCCGGACGCCGGCCTGGAGTCGGGCCTGGTCGCCGGCCTGGCGTCCGCCTTGACCTCAGTCTTGGCGGACCTCGTGACGGCCTGGGCGGCGGGCCGGGCTGCCGCCGGCGCGGGCGGGCTGACCGTGGCGGCGGGGCGGCCGAGCAGGGACGGGGGCACCACGAAGGGCGGGAGATCCTCGGCACCGGCGCGCCCCCACAGGGCGAACAGGGCGATGGACAGAAAGCTCAACTGCGTACGTGGTTTCATCCGGGGTGCGGAACCGGCCGGCGCGCCGACCATCGTTTGATAAACTGCGTGATTTTACACGAACGCCTCTCCGACTCCCGTGGAACGACGCCAACAACTCCAGTCCTGGCTTGCCGCCGAATTTCCCGGCCGCGCCTTCGAAATCGCTCCCGCCAGCGCCGACGCCAGCTTCCGGCGCTACTTCCGGGTCACCTTTGCCGACGATCCGACCCCGCTGATCGTGATGGACGCCCCGCCCAGCCACGAGGACTGCCGCCCCTACATCCAGGTGGCCGGGCTGTTCGGCGCGGCCGGCGCCCACGTGCCGCAGATCATCAAGCAGAACCTCGACGACGGCTTCCTGCTGCTCTCCGACCTGGGCAGCACCACCTACCTGCAGGCCCTCACCCCCGACAACGCCCACAACCTCTACGCCGACGCCCTCGGCGCGCTGATCTGCATCCAGAACGCCAGCCGCCCCGGCGTGCTGCCCGAGTACGACCGGGCGCTGCTGATGCGCGAACTCGAGCTCTTCCCGGTGTGGTACGTGGCCCGCCACAAGGGCGTCACCCTCACCGACAAGCAGACCGCCGACCTCTACGACGTGTTCGACCGCATCGTCGAGGTAAACCTCGCCGAGCCCCAGGTCTTCGTGCACCGCGACTATCACAGCCGCAACCTGATGGTCAGCACCCCCAACCCCGGCGTGCTCGACTTCCAGGACGCCGTGTACGGCCCGCTCTCCTACGATCTCGCCTCGCTGTTCAAGGACGCCTACATCCACTGGGAAGAAGACTTCGTCCTCGACATGCTGGCCCGCTACTGGGAAACCGCCCGCGCCCTCGGCCTGCCGGTGCGCGCCGACTTCGCCGAGTTCCACCGCGACTTCGAGTGGATGGGCGTGCAGCGCCACATCAAGGTGCTCGGCATCTTCGCCCGCCTCTACCACCGGGACGGCAAGGACGGCTACCTCAAGGACATGCCGCTGGTGATGCACTACCTGCGCAAGGCCTGCGAACGCTACGGCGAGCTGCGCCCGCTGCTGCGCCTGCTGGAGCAGCTCGAGCCCACCGTCACCGAAGTCGGCTACTCCTTCTGAGCGCCATGAAAGCCATGATCCTCGCCGCCGGCCGCGGCGAACGCATGCGCCCCCTCACCGACAGCTGCCCCAAGCCGCTGCTGCCGGCCGGCGGCAAGCCGCTGATCGTCTGGCACATCGAGCGCCTCGCCGCAGCGGGGATCCTTGATCTCGTCATCAACCACGCCCACCTGGGGCAGATGATCGAGGACGCCCTCGGCGACGGCGGCGCCCTTGGCGTGCGCATCCGCTACTCGGCCGAAGGCACGGCCCTCGAGACCGCCGGCGGCATCGCCCGCGCCCTGCCGCTGCTCGGCGACGCGCCCTTCGTCGTGATCAACGGCGACGTCTTCGCCGACGCCGACCTCGCCGCACTTGGCCACGCCGCCACAACCCTCTCGGCCGACGGCCCCCTCGCCCACCTGCTGCTGGTGCCCAACCCCGCCCACCACCCGGCCGGCGACTTCGGCCTGCTGCCGGACGGCCGCGTGTGCGACGACGGCCGCGGCGAGCGCCTCACCTTCGCCGGCCTCGGCGCCTACCACCCGGCCCTGTTCGCCGGCGTCGCCCCCGACCAGCCCGCCAAACTTGCCCCGCTGCTGCGCGCCGCGATGGCCGCCGGCCGCGTCACCGGCGCCCGCCACGACGGCCGCTGGGTCGATGTGGGCACGCCGGCCCGCCTCGCCGAACTCGACGCCCAGTTGCGGCATCCAAGCTGACACCCCACTCCCCGGTTCCCGCCATGCCCCTCGACATCGCCCCCTTCCAGGCCCGCCGCGCCCGGCTCCTGCAGACCATGCAGGAGGCCGGCGGCGGCGTCGCGATCATCCCGACCGCCCCCGAGCGCATCCGCAACCGCGACACCCACCACGGCTACCGCTTCGACAGCTACTTTTATTACCTCAGCGGCTTCCGCGAGCCCGAGGCGGTGCTGGTGCTGATCGCCGGCGACACGCCCAAGAGCCTGCTGTTCTGCCGCAGCAAGGACATCGAGCGCGAGATCTGGGACGGCTACCGCCACGGCCCCGAGGCCGCCCGCGAAACCTTCGGCTTCGACGAGGCCCACCCCATCGCCGAGCTCGACGGCAAGCTGGCCGAGCTGCTGCTCAACCAGCCCACCATCTTCTACTCAATGGGCTACGAGCCCGACTGGGACCGCCGCCTCACCGACGCTCTCAACCGGGTGCGCGCCCAGGCCCGCAGCGGCCACCAGGCGCCGGCCCAGATCCGCGACGTGCGTGGCCTGATCGACGAGATGCGCCTCGTGAAGGACGACAGCGAGATCGCCACCATGCGCCGCGCCGCCGCGATCACCGCCGGCGCCCACCGCCGCGCCATGCTCACCGCCCGCCATGGCGCCTGGGAGCACGAGCTCGAGGCCGAGCTGCTCCACGAATTCCGCCGCCACGGCAGCCAGGCCCCGGCCTACGGCAGCATCGTCGCCAGCGGCCCCAACGCCTGCGTGCTGCACTACGTCGAGAACGACCGCCAGATGCAGCACGGCGAGCTGATCCTCATCGACGCCGGCTGCGAGCTCGACGGCTACGCCTCCGACATCACCCGCAGCTTCCCGGTGAATGGCCGCTTCAGCGGCCCCCAGAAGGCGGTGTATGAGCTGGTCCTCGCCGCCCAGGCCGCAGCCATCGACAAGGTCCGCCCCGGTCTCGACTGGAACGCCGCCCACGACGCCGCCACCCGGGTGCTCGCCCAGGGCTTCCTCGACCTCGGCCTGCTCCAGGGCAGCCTCGACGGCGTGCTCGAATCCGGCAGCTACCGCCAGTTCTACATGCACCGCACCGGCCACTGGCTGGGCCTCGACGTGCACGACGCCGGCAGCTACCAGACCGGCGGCCAGTGGCGCCTGCTCACCCCCGGCAACGTGCTCACCGTCGAGCCCGGCGCCTACATCCGCCCGGCCGAGGGCGTGCCGGAGGCCTTCTGGAACATCGGCGTGCGGATCGAGGACAACGTGCTGGTCACCCCCGAGGGCCACGACATCATCACCATCTCCACGCCCAAGACCGTCGCCGAAATCGAAGCCCTGATGCGCGAGGCCCCCCATGCCCAGGCATGACCTGATCATCGTCGGCGCCGGCCCGGTGGGCATGACCCTGGCGCTGGCCCTCAAGGATTCCGGGCTCGACATCCTGCTGGTGGACGCCCGCGCCCGCGGCGCCGCGCGCCACGACCCCCGCGTGCTGGCCCTCTCCCACGGCAGCCGGCTGACCCTCGAGCGGCTCGGCGTGTGGGCGCAACTGCGCGCCACGCCCATCGAGACCATCCACATCTCCCAGCAGGGCCGCCTCGGCCGCAGCCTGCTCAGCGCCGCCGACTACGGCCTGCCGGCGATGGGCTACGTGGTGGCCGCCGGCGACCTGGCCGCGGCCCTCGACGACGCCCTCGCCGCCGCCGGCATCCCCATCCTCGACCACAGCAGCGTCGCCGGCCTCGCCGCCGGCGCCGACGACGTGATCGTCAGCCTCACGGGCGGCAACCCGCTGACGGCCCGCCTGGTGGCCTGCGCCGAAGGCAGCATCGACGGCGACGACGCCCCCGAGCTCGTCGAGCGCGACTACGCCCAGCACGCGGTGATCTGCGTCGCCACGCCCGTCGAGGGCCACGCCCACCGGGCCTGGGAGCGCTTCACCCCCCAGGGCCCGCTGGCCGTGCTGCCCTGCGGCCACGACTGCGCGATCGTGCACACCGCCGACCCGGCCGAAGCCGACGCCCTGATGGCCCTCGACGACGACGCCTACCGGGCCCGCCTGCAGGCCCACTTCGGCGACCGCCTGCACTTTGCCGCGGTCGGCCCGCGCGCCCGCTACCCGCTCAAGCTGCGCTACCGTCCGAACCCCGTCGGCCAGCGCACCGTGTGGCTCGGCAACGCCGCCCAGACCCTCCACCCGGTGGCTGGCCAGGGCTACAACCTGGCCCTGCGCGACGTGTGGGCCCTCGCCCAGGTGCTGCTGCGCGCCGACGGCGACCCGGGCGCCGCCGACACCCTGGCCCGCTACGCCGACGCCCGGCGCCTCGACCGCCAGGGCACGATCCGCTTCACCGACGGCCTGGTGCGCCTCTTCAGCAATGCCATCCCCCCCCTCGCCCACGCCCGCGGCGCCGGCCTGTTCGCCCTCGACCTGCTCCCGCCGGCGCGGCATTTTGTGGCCAAGCGGATGATGTTCGGAGCGCGAGCCTGGCCGTAGGGCAAATGGGTGGGCGCGCCTCTCAGGTCTCCGAGACCCCCGCGAGCCAGCCCCGGCCCCTTTTATGCCCCAAAACGGGGCATGGAAGCCTCCCGGTGAACCTCCGTTGGCATGGCGCGCCCCTCTCGCGCCCCGACGTGGGGCAATAGAGGGTCGCGCAGACCCTCTGTTGGGCATCCCGATACCCAGCATTGCCTGAAACTGAGGCAACCTAGCCCCCCGCAGCCCCTTCGCCGTCACGCCCGATGCCATGCCTGGCTCGCCACGGGGCCGCTCCGCCACCCACCTGCCCGCCACGGGGCCGCCGCACGCCGAAAAGCATCAAACCCGGGTCGCCGCGGCGCAGCAAAGGCCGTAGAATCCGCAACCTGCGCGCCACCCGAGGCGCCGCCCTCCGCGGGATGCCGAGCATGGCCGACAACGACGATCTCCAGCACCACGACGACCTCGACAGCCACGTGCGCGAGGTGCAGCAACTGCTTGCCCGCCACAAGCTGGTGGAGGAGCTCGTCCATCGTCAGGAGATGCCCCGTCACGCGCTGGTCGAGAGCCTGGTGCACAAGCAGCACATCCAGGAGCTGACCCACAAGCTCGACAGTCTGCACTCCGCCGACGTCGCCCACATCCTCGAGGCGCTCCCCGTCGAGGAGCGCCTGTTCGTCTGGGATCTGGTCAAGGCCGAGCGGGACGGCGAGATCCTGCTCGAAGTCTCCGACGCGGTGCGGGAGTCCCTCATCGAGTCGATGGACCCGGACTCCCTGCGCGCCGCCGCCGAGCAGCTCGACGCCGACGAGCTGGCCGACCTGGCGCCCGACCTGCCCCACGAGGTGATGGAGGCGGTCTACCAGGGCCTCGACCAGGAGGAGCGGGAGCAGCTGCGCGCCGCGATGTCCTACCCCGACGACTCGGTGGGCGCGCTGATGGATTTCGAGATGGTCACCGTGCGCGAGGACGTGAGCCTCGAGGTGGTGCTGCGCTACCTGCGCCGCTTCGACGAGCTGCCCGACCACACCGACCAGCTCTTCGTGGTGGACCGGGATGAACACCTGCGCGGCGTGCTGCCGCTGGACAGGCTTCTGATCAACGACCCGGAGACCGTGGTCGGCGAGATCATGCTCACCGACACCCTCACGCTGGAACCCGCCGACGAGGCCGAGACCGCGGCCCAGGCCTTCGAGCGCTACGACCTGGTGTCGGCGCCGGTGGTGGATTACCACCGCAAGCTGGTCGGGCGGGTCACCGTGGCCACGGTGGTGGACTTCATCCGCGAGGAAACCGAGAACGAGCTGCTCAGCCAGGCCGGCCTGAAGGAAGGCGAGGACATCTTCGCGCCGGTGTGGGACTCGGTGAAGAACCGCTGGGCCTGGCTGGCGGTGAACCTCGTCACCGCCTTCGTCGCCAGCCGGGTGATCGGCGCCTTCGAGGAGTCCATCGAGAAGCTGGTGGCGCTCGCCGCGCTGATGCCCATCGTCGCCGGCATCGGCGGCAACTCGGGCAACCAGACCATCACGATGATCGTGCGCGGCATCGCGATGGGCCAGGTGCAGGACGACGCCCTGTCCCGCCTGCTCAAGAAGGAGATGGGCGTCGCCCTGGTGAACGGCCTCGTGTGGGGCGGGCTGCTGGGCGTGCTGTCGTGGGTGCTCTACGGCAGCGCCAAGCTCGGCGCGGTGATGACCGCCGCGATGACCCTCAACCTGCTCCTCGCCGCCTTCGTGGGCGTGATGGCGCCGATGATCCGCAGCCGGCTGGGGCAGGACCCGGCGGTGGGCTCCAGCGTGATCATCACCGCCGTCACCGACTCCGGCGGCTTCTTCATCTTCCTGGGGCTGGCGACGATCTTCCTGATGTAATCGCCGCCCGCGGACAGACAAGCAGTCGAAAGGTCTCACCCGCGCCGGGCGGCGGTCCATTGCACCGCAAGAACGCTCGCCAGCACCACGACCAGCCCGGCCAGCGCCGAGCCCGTCAGCGACTGGGAGAGCAGCACCCAGCCCAGCACCACCGCCGTGAGCGGACTCAGCAAACCGAGCGAAGCCACCGCCACCGTTGGCAAGCGGGCCACGCCGCGGAACCACAGCGCGTAGGCGATCAAGGCGCCGGCCAGACTCAGGTAGGCGTAGGCCGACAACTGAGACAGCGTGAGCGCCGGCAGCGGCCCGTCCGCCAGCCAGGCCACCGGCACAAGCATCAGCCCACCGATCAGCAGTTGCCAGCCCGTGAGCGCCAGCACCGGCAGATCCAGCCGCCAGCGGTGCGTCAGCCATACCCCCGCCGCCATACAGGCCGCGCCGAACAGGGCTGCGGCAATGCCCACCGGCTCATAGACCGTCTGCGGCGACAGCAGCAGCACCGCCATGCCTAGCACGCCCGCCAGGGACGCCCACAGCGTGACACGGGACGGCGTACGGCCATCCACGGCCCAGGCCAACACCATGATCAGCAGCGGCTGGATGGCCCCCAGCACGGCCGCCAGGCCGCCCGGCAAACGATAGGCCGCGATGAACAGTAGCGCCTGGAAGATGCCGATGTTCAGCGCGCCCAGCGCCATCAGGCGCCAGCCATCCCGCCGGGCAGGCAGCCGGCGGGTGAGCAACAGCAACAACAGGCCTGCGGGCAATGTGCGGATGAGGGCGGCGGTGAAAGGACGGTCGGGTGGCAGGTATTCCGAGGTCACGATGTAGGTCGAGCCCCAGATTGCGGGCGCCGCGGCGGTGAGCATGACATCGCGCCAATAGCGCCATGAAGCGGTGAGAGGCATGGCTTTATCTTCAATTCAAATTATCATGATGCTGAAAACAAATTAACTTGAAGTCAAGACAAATGAAGATCCAGGCCACGCCACACCCCACGGACACGGTGGATGTCATTCTCGAACAATGGCGGAGAGAGCGCCCCGACCTAGACCCCAGCCCGATGGGACCGATCGGACGCCTCGCGCGCTGCGTAGCCTTGCTGGCGCCCCGCCTGGAATCCTGCTTCGCAGGCTTCGACCTGAGCGCCTGGGAGTTCGACATGCTCGCCGCGCTGCGGCGCGCCGGCGCACCATACCGACTGAGCCCGACCGAGCTGTTTTCAACCTTGATGGTGACATCGGGCACCATGACTCACCGACTCAAACGCCTGGAAACCCGGGGGCTGGTGACACGCGAGCCCAACGCGGACGATGCGCGCAGCCTGCTCGTGCAACTGACTGGCGCCGGGCTGGCGCTGATCGAACGAGCCGTCAAAGCGCACCTCGAAAACGAACGCCGGATTCTGTCGGCCCTGCCGACCACGATGCTGGCGGATCTGGACACAGCCCTTTCCGCGCTGCTCCAGGCGCTGGAAGGCTCGCCCGGCGGCGACTGAGGCTGGACATCGGGCGACGCGCGCAGAGAGGCCGGCAATCTGCGCAGCGCCGGGGCCGGCGCGATGCCGCAAAAACACGCGCCCCATGAAAAAACCCGACTCCCTCGGCAGGAATCGGGTCTTTCAAACACCGCCAAGCGCCGAGCGGAGCCTGGCTGTTCAGGAGACGTGCGACGAAACGTCAGCCGGCGTTTGCGGCAAACCACTGCTCCGCGGCGGCGATGGTGCTGTCGATGTCGGCCTCGGCGTGGGCCGCCGACACGAAGCCCGCCTCGAAGGCCGACGGGGCGAAGTAATGGCCGGCGTCGAGCATCGCGTGGAAGAAGCGGTTGAAACGCTCCTTGTCGCAGGCCATCACCTCGGCGTAGTTCTGCGGCACGGCCTTTGCAAAGTAGAGGCCGAACATGCCCCCCACCGAGTCGGCCACAAAGCCGACGCCGTGCTGCGCTGCCGCCGCGTTGAGGCCGGCCACCAGCCGGGTGGTGCGCGCGGTGAGGGTTTCGTAGAAGCCGGGCCGGGCGATCTGCCCGAGGCTGGCGAGGCCCGCCGCCACCGCCACCGGGCTGCCCGACAGGGTGCCGGCCTGGTAAACCGGGCCAAGGGGGGCGATCTTCTGCATGATGTCGCGGCGGCCGCCGAAGGCGCCCACCGGCATCCCGCCGCCGATCACCTTGCCCAGCGTGGTGAGATCCGGCGTGATGCCGAACAGGCCCTGCACGCCCCGCGGGCCGACGCGGAAGCCGGTCATCACCTCGTCGAAGATCAGCACCACGCCATGCTCGGTGCACAGCCGGCGCAGCAGGTGCATGAACTCGGCGGAGGGGCGCACGAGGTTCATGTTGCCGGCGATCGGCTCGATGATCACGCAGGCGATCTCGCCACCGCGGGCCTTGAAGGTCTCCTCGAGCTGGGCCGGGTTGTTGTAGTCGAGCACCAGGGTGTGCTTGGCGAAGTCTTCGGGCACGCCGGCCGACGACGGGTTGCCGAAGGTAAGCAGGCCCGAGCCGGCCTTCACCAGCAGGCTGTCGGCGTGGCCGTGGTAGCAGCCCTCGAACTTGACGATCGCGTCGCGGCCGGTGAAGCCGCGGGCCAGGCGGATCGCGCTCATCGTGGCCTCGGTGCCGCTGGAGACGAGGCGCACCATCTCCATGCTGGGCAGCAGCTCGCACAGGCGCTCGGCCATCTCGATCTCGCGCTCGGTGGGCGCGCCGAAGGACAGGCCGTCGAGGGCCGCGCTGCGCACCGCCTCCACCACCACCGGGTCGGCATGGCCGAGGATCGCCGGGCCCCAGGAGCCCACGTAGTCGAGGTATTCCTTGCCGTCGGCGTCCCACACCCGGGCGCCCAGGGCCTTCTTGAGGAAGCGCGGCGTGCCGCCCACCGACCGGAAGGCCCGGACCGGCGAATTGACGCCGCCCGGGATGGTGCGCTGGGCGCGGGCAAAGAGTTCTTCGTTGCGACTGGTCATGCGGAGGTTTCCTGTGAGGGGCCTGGGAAGAGCCCGGCATAGGCGGCCGCGCGGGCCGCCGGGTCGGGAGCGGAGAAGACGTCGCTGATCACCGCCAGCAGCCTGGCGCCGGCGGTGACGAGCGGAGCGGCGTTGTCGAGGGTGATGCCACCGATGGCGGCCACCGGCAGGCCGAACCCGGCCTTCGCCCGGGCGAGCAGCTCGAGGCCGGCCCGGGGCGCGTGGGGCTTGGTGGGGGACGGATAGACCGCCCCGAAGGCCAGGTAATCGACCCCCGCCGCGGCGCCGGCCTCGGCCCGCGCCCATTCGTTGTAGCAGCTCACGCCGAGGATGCGGCCGCGGCCGAGGGCGCGCCGGGCCGCCGCCGGGTCGCCGTCGTCGCGCCCCAGGTGCACGCCGTCGGCGCCGATCGCCAGGGCCAGCGGCAGGTCGTCGTTGATGACGAGCGGCACGCCGGCGCCGCGGCACAGGGCCAGCAGGCGCTCGGCCTGTTCGCGGCGCTGCCTGGCGTCGGCGAGCTTGTTACGGTACTGGACGAGGGCCGGACGGGCCGGCAGCACGGCCGCCACGGCGGCGGCCAGGGCGTCGGCGTCCGCCATGTCGGGCGTGACGAGGTAGAGGCCGGGCGTGAACATCGGTCAGGTTTCGGAATCGTCGTCGAAGGAGCGGACCCAGAAGAAGCGGTCCGGGATGGACTGCCCCATGCCGGGGCGGAAGGCGGCCACCAGGCTCTGCCAGGTGAAGCCCTCGGCCTCGAAGACCGCCTGGGACACCTCGAGGCCATGGGCCAGCGCCCCGGCGACCGCCGAGGCCAGCGTGCACCCCGAGCCGTGGTAGCTCCCGGGCAGGCGCTCCCAGGCGTCGGCGCGCAGCACGCCGCGGCTGCCGTAGAGGGTATTCACCACCTGGGGCGTGTTGGCATGGGAGCCGGTGACCAGCACGTAGCGGCAGCCGGCGGCCAGCAGACGCTCGGCGCAGGTGGACATGTCGAGCTCGGCGGCATCTTCGTGGGGGCCGGCGGCCAGCCGGCGGGCTTCCATGGTGTTGGGGGTGATCACCGTGGTCTGGGGCAGGATCAGGGCGCGCATCCGCGCGAGCATCGCCTCGGAGGCGAGTTCGTCACCCCGCCCCGAGGCCACCACCGGATCGACGATCACCGGGATGTGGGGATAGTCGGAGAGGATCTCGGCGATCACCTCGATGTTCTCGACGCTGCCGAGCACCCCCAGCTTGAAGGCCTGCACCGGCATATCCTCGAGCACCGCACGGGCCTGCTCGGATACGAAATCGGCATCGACCGCGAGGACGTCCTCGACGCCGGCGGTGTCCTGGACGGTGAGTGCGGTGATCACGGTGAGCGCGTGGCAGCCCATGCCGGCGAGCGTCAGCATGTCGGCCTGGATGCCGGCGCCGCCGGTGGGATCGGCGGCCGCGAAGACCATGACAAGAGGTGGGGTGAGATCGTTGCGCTGTAGGGTCATTCAGGGAGACGAGGACGCACAATTTTAACTTCGACTGCGCTACCATTCACGATCCGTATGATTCTAGCCGAAATCACAGCGAGTCTCACCCACATGCCCTCTCCATACCAGTCCTGGATGTGCCAGATCTGCGGTTTCATCTACCGCGAGGAGGATGGACTGCCCAAAGAGGGTATTGCGCCCGGCACCCGCTGGGAGGATATTCCGGCCAATTGGGCCTGCCCGGATTGCGGCGCCCGCAAAGAAGATTTCAAAATGATCGCGATGTGAGGCGTATTCCTCAGCTGGCATTATTTGCGTCGCGTTACAGTTCACGCCGGTTAAGACATCGGCAAAACCCCGGAGACTGATGGTGAATCTCAGCGGCATCAAGGTCATGGTCATCGACGACAGCAACACCATCCGCCGCAGCGCCGAGATATTCCTGGCGCAGGCGGGCTGCCAGGTGGTGCTGGCCGAGGACGGCTTCGACGCCCTCGCCAAGATCGCGGACCACGCCCCAGACCTGATCTTCGTAGACATCATGATGCCCCGCCTGGACGGCTATCAGACCTGCGCGCTCATCAAGAAGAACCCGCGTCTCAAGGCCACGCCGGTGATCATGCTATCGTCCAAGGACGGTTTGTTCGACCGTGCCCGCGGGCGTCTCGCCGGATCGGACGAATACCTCACGAAACCCTTCACCAAGGAAAGCCTGCTCCGCTCGGTGGCCAACTACACGCACGGACGCAACAAGGCCTCCACGAACGATTGACTGTCAGAAGCCCGCACCCATGCCGATCAAGAAAATCCTCGTCGTAGACGACTCCCCCACCGAGCGTCTCGCCCTGTCGGAAGTGCTCGTCAAGAACGGGTACCAGGTCGTCACCGCCGAGAGCGGGGACGAGGCCGTCATCAAGAGCAAGACCGAGCGCCCCGACCTCATCCTGATGGACGTCGTCATGCCCGGCACCAACGGCTACCAGGCGACCCGCACCATCGTGCGCGACGACGCCACCCGCGACATCCCGGTCATCATGTGCACCAGCAAGGGGCTCGAGACCGACAAGATCTGGGGCATGCGCCAGGGCGCCTTCGACTACATGGTCAAGCCCATCGACCACCCGGCGCTCCTCGAGAAGATCCGGGCCCTCGGCTGAAAACACGTCATGGCCAAGCGGATCAGCCTCCACGAATTCCAGGCCGGGCTCGCCCGGCGCCTCGCCGACACGCGCGACAACCGCGCCCTGGCGCTGCTCGCCGTGCAGGCCGGCCAGCGCAACTGGCTGGTCGACCTCACCGAGGCCGGCGAGATCCTCGCCGTGCCGCCGCTCGCCACGGTGCCCCTCGCCGAGCCCTGGTTCCGCGGGCTCGCCAGCGTGCGCGGCAACCTCTTCGGGGTGGTGGACTTCGCCGCCTTCCATGGCGACCCCTCGATCGCGCCGGCCGGCCAGGCCCGCCTGCTGCTGGTCGGCGTCCGCCACGAACTCAACTGCGCGATCCTGGTGAGCCGGGCCCTCGGCCTGCGTTCCCTCGACGACTTCGAGGTCGTCTCCAGCCCCGCCCCCACCGAACCCCCGTGGGTCGGCGACCTGGTGCGCGACTCCCTCGGCACCCCCTGGACCCGCCTCAAGGTGGCCGAGCTGCTGAATCACCCGCGTTTTCTGGACGCCGCTCAATCATGAACCAACATTCTGGAGGAGCAGCGGGCCCCGCTCGCTGAACAAGGACGAACATGGCATTCAAGCTACCGGGACTGTCGCTGGGCGGCACCAAGGCTGCACCCCTTTCCATCATGGGCACCGTCGCCGACACCGGCGTCACCCAGGACTCCGCCGCGTTGCCGATGCTGCGCGGCAAGAGCGCCGCCGAGCAGTTGCGGATCCTCCGCATCCCCTTCCTGATCTTCGCCATCCTGACCACCGCGATGGTGCTGTACCAGATCCGGGTCAGCAGCTTCGGCACCGCCTACGTGGCCGGCGCCGGCCAGATGCGCACCCTCTCCCAGCAGATCGCCAAGGCCAGCCAGCTCGCCCTGCAGGGTGAGCCGAACGCCTTCGGCGAACTCGAACAGAGCCGCGCCCAGTTCAACCAGCTCCTTGCCGCGCTGACCAACGGCGGCGACATCAACGGCACCGGCGTGCCGGGCGGCAGCGGCGCCGTCGAGGCCGAGCTGGCCGCCGTCACCGAGCTGTGGCAGAAGACCGACGCCAACGCCGAGAAGGTTCTCAAGCAGAAGAAGAACCTCACCGCCCTCGGTGCCTCCGTCGCCAGCATCAACGCCAAGAACCCTCACCTGCTCGAACTCTCCGAGCAGATCGCCGCGCTCAAGCTGCAGGGCGGCGCCTCCGCCCGCGAGATCGCCACCGCCAGCCAGGTGGTGATGCTCACCCAGCGGATTGCCAAGAACGCCAACGCCCTGCTGGTCGCCAACGCGATCGACCCGGACGTCACCTTCCTGCTCGGCAAGGACACCAACACCTTCCGCGAGCAGCTCGAACAGCTCCAGAAGATGAGCGCCGAAGGCAGCGACGCCAAGGCCAAGCTTAGCGAACTCGAAACCGTCGCCAAGGACAACCTCGCCTCGGTCGCCGCGATCCTCGGCAGCGTCCAGCCGCTGGTCCAGGCCAAGCAGGCCGGCAGCCAGATCTTCCAGGACTCCAGCGCCCTCCTCGAGAAGACCACCGCGCTGGCCGAAGGCTACACCGGCGCCTACACCGGCTTCTTCACCTGGGTCTCGCTGGCGATCATCGTCTTCGCGCTGCTCGCCCTGGCCTGCCTGGCCCTGATGGCCAAGACCTACAACGACGACATCGCCCGCCGCCACAAGGCCGCCGAGCAGCTCCGCGACTCCGCCGAAGCCGAGCGCAACAGCACCCAGCAGGCCATCCTGCGCCTCATGAACGAGATGGGCGACCTGGCCGACGGCGACCTCACCGTGCGCGCCACCGTCACCGAAGACATCACCGGCGCCATCGCCGACTCGGTCAACTACACCATCGAGGAACTCTCGGTGCTGGTGCGCCGCATCAACGACGCCTCGCTCCGCGTGACCACCGCCACCGAATCCGCCCAGCGCACCTCCGACGAACTGCTCTCCGCCACCGAGCGCCAGGCCCAGGAACTCCGCCTCGCCGGTGAAACCGCCCAGAGCATGGCCAGCTCCATGAGCGCAGCCTCCGAAGACGCCCTGCAGTCCGCCCAGGTGGCCCGCCGCTCCCTGGAAGCCGCCCAGAAGGGTGCTTCCGCCGTGGAAGACACCATCAAGGGCATGAACGACATCCGCGAGAAGATCCAGGAAACCTCCAAGCGCATCAAGCGGCTGGGCGAATCCTCCCAGGAGATCGGCGAGATCGTCGAACTCATCTCCGACATTACCGAGCAGACCAACGTCCTCGCCCTCAACGCCGCCATCCAGGCCGCCTCGGCGGGTGAAGCCGGCCGCGGCTTCTCGGTCGTGGCCGAAGAAGTGCAGCGCCTCGCCGAACGCTCGGCCGAAGCCACCAAGCAGATCGGCGCGATCGTCAAGACCATTCAGACTGACACCGGCGATGCCGTGGCGGCCATGGAAAACGCCACCCGCGACGTGGTCGACGGCGCCCGCCTGTCCGAGACCGCCGGCCACGAACTGGCCGAGATCGAGCGCGTCTCCGCCGAAACCGCCAAGCTGATCGAACGCATCTCCGCCAGTACCGAAGTGCAGGCCAAGGCCGCCACCCAGGTTGCCGAAAAGATGAAGAACATTCTCGCCATCACCGACCGCACCACCGCCGGCACCCAGCAGACCGCCGTCTCCATCGGCGAGCTGGCCGACCTCGCGATCGAACTGAAGGGCTCGGTCTCGGGCTTCAAGGTCTGATCCCGCAGACCGCCAAGCCCCCAGACCTGGAACGGATTCCGACCGAAAAGCATCGATGAGCCCCGCACACGAACTCGACCTCGGTCCGCTGACCTGGGTCAAAGGCGAAATCGACCTGGCCCTCGAACGAGCGAACTCCGCGCTCGCCGAGGCCGGGTCGGCCCCGGACAGCGCCAGCAAGATCAAGTTTGCCCAGACCCACCTGCACCAGGCCCACGGCGCCCTCTCCATCGTCGGCCTGGACGGCCTGACCCAGTTCTCCGAGCAGCTCGACCGCCTGCTCGGCGAAATGGCGGGCGAACAGATCCCCGCGACGCCCGACCTGCGTCGCCTGGCCAGCCGCTGCATCGCGGCCATCGGCAACTACCTGGACGAACTCACCCGCGGCCAGCCCGACCAGGCCCTGCGCCTGTTCTCCCTGTATTGCGAGCTCACCGCTGCCCGGGGGCTCGAAGCGCCCACCGCCGGCGAGCTGTTCTTCCCCGACCTTTCCCAGCGCCCGGCCTTCAGCCAGCCGGCCGACACCAGCAACGACCCGAAGCGCCTGCGCAACCTGCGGGGGCGCTTCGAGCGGGGCCTGCTCAAGTGGTTCCGCAACGGCGACGACCCCTCCGGCCCGCAGGAGATGCGCGAGGCCGTCGCCGGCATCGAGAGCCTGCAGGCCATTCCCGCCTCGCGGGCCTTCTGGTTCGCGGTCACCGCCTTCTTCGAGGCCCTCGGCCAGCAGGCCATCGCCAGCGACGCCGCCGCCAAGCGGCTGTGCGGCCGCATCGACGGCCAGATGCGCCGCTTCATGGAAGGCTCGGCCATCGTCGCCGAGCGCCTGATGCGCGACGTGCTCTACCACGTGGCGATCGCCGCCGCCGACTCCCCGACCATCCAGGCCGTCCGCAACGCCTACAAGCTCAGTGACCTGATCCCCAGCGGCCGGCACGGCATCAGCGACATGCCCCTCGGCCCGGTCCTGCGCAAGCTGCGTGACGAACTCGCCGCCGCCCGGGAAGCCTGGGACCAGTTCTCCCGCGGTGGCGCCGTCGGCCTCCCGCGCTTCCAGGACGCCATCGCCTCCATCATCGACCAGGCCCGCGCCCTCGACCAGCCCGAAGTCGCCGAGATCGCCGCGGCCCTCGGCGACCTCGCCCGCTGGCTGCGCCAGGACCCGCTCCGCCTCACCGATGCGCTGTCGATGGACGTGGCGACGACGATGCTGCTGCTCGACACCCGCCTCGACGCCCACGCCCGGCCCGACCTCAGCGAGGACGGCCAGATCGGCACCCTGCTCGACCGGCTCCGCGCCCACCAGCGGGGCGAGCGCCTGAGCCCCCTCACCATCGTCGAGCACGACGCCCAGAGCCGCCAGGTCAACCGCCAGCTGGTCCACGAGATCCAGACCAGCCTGGCCGAGGTCGAACAAAGCCTCGACCGCTTCTTCCGTACCCCCACCCAGGCCGACGCCCTGGCCGCGGTCCGCGCCCCCCTCAAGCAGGTCGAGGGCGCCCTCTCGGTGATGAACGAGGACGCCGCGATGCGCCTGGTTCAGGACGCCGCCGCCCGCATCGCCACGCTGTCCGCCCAGGACACCGAGCCCGGCACCGACGCCTTCGAGGAAATCGCCCACCGCCTGTCGGCCCTCGGCGTGTACATCGAGGCCCTGCAGCACGGCCCGGCCGACCTCGAACGCATCCTGCACCCGGACGCCGGCAAGGCCCCGGCCGTCGACAGCATCGAGGCCGAGGTCGCCCAGCAGAAGCGCGAAACCGCCGCCCTCGCCGCCGCCCTCAAGGACAACCCGGACGATGTCGGTCTGCGCACCGAACTCCAGCTCAACCTCGAAAGCCTGCGCCAGGACGCCTCCCTGACCGCCGACCTCGAACTCGAGAAGCAGGCCCGCCAGGCCCTCACCCTCCTCGACGCCGGCGCGCTGTTCACCGAGGCCCCCCCGCTGCCCCAGACGCCGGCCGCGCCGGCCCTGTCCGCCCAGGCCACCCGCCTCCTCGACGCCAGCGAAGAGGAACTCGACGCCGAGCTGCTGGAAATCTTCCTCGAAGAAGCCGCCGATGTGCGCGAGACCATCGCCGCCCGGCTCGCCGAACTGGTCCGGAACCCCCACGACGTCGAGGTGCTCACCACCATCCGGCGCAGCTTCCACACCCTCAAGGGCAGCAGCCGCATGGTCGGGCTGCGGGACTTCGGCGAAGCCGCCTGGGGCATGGAGCAGACCCTCAACCACTGGCTGCGCCTCGAACTCCCCGTCGACGACGCACTGCTCCAGCTCATCCGCGACGCCCACGCCAGCTTCTCCGCGTGGATCGCCCAGATCAAGGCCGGAGCCGGCATCCACCAGGACGTCACCCCGCTGCTCGCGACGGCCGAACGCCTGCGCAGCACCGGTGAAAGTGCACCGGTCGAGGCGCCCACGCCGCCCGCCGCCCGGCCCGCGGCCCTCTCGGCCCCCGTCGCACCGGCCCCCGCGCCGGCCGTTCCGCCGGACATGGCAGCCACCCAGGTCATGTCGGACTTCAGCTTCGGCGCCCTCGAAGGCGCAGCCGACTTCGACCTGCCCGAACCCGAAACCACCGAGTTCGAAGCCTTCGAGGCCGCCGAACCCACCCCGGCCGCCCCGTCCCCCTTCCCCGACCTGCCCGATCTCGAGCTCGAGACGCCGGAGGTCGCGCACGAGCCCACCATCGAGCCCGCCCCGCCCCCGCTCGCCCAGCCCGCCGCCGACCTGAGCGTCGACCTCCCCGGCATGGCGTCCGAACCCGCGGCGGCCGACGCAGCCCTCGATTTCGATTTCGGCCTCGACAGTCCGGCGGCACCCGCCGAGCCGGTGCCCACCGAAACCGCCCTCGACATCGACTTCAACCACGGCGACGACCTCGACGTCTTCCCGCCGCTCGAAGCCACGCCCGCCGAGCCCCCGCTCGCCGAGACCTCCCTCGATTTCGACTTCGACCGCGGGGACTACCCCCTGCCCGCAGAAGCCGAACCCGCCGCCGCGGAGCCGCCGGCACCGGCCGAACTGCCGCTCACCGAGACCTCGATCGATCTCGACTTTGCCTTCGACGACGCCGGCGTGCCGGCCCTGCTGGAGGCCGGCCATACCGAAAGCCTCGAGCCGCCCCTGCTGCCCGAAGGCATCCTCACCGTCGACCAGGCCCTGGACGCCCTCGACACGGCGGAAGAAACCACCTTCGCCGCCGAACCGGCCGAGCAGATCGAAGCCTTTGAAGCGGTCGACGCCTTCGAAGCCGAACCTGTCGCCCCGGTTCAGGACGCATTCGAGCCCTCCGAGCCCTTCGCAGCCGACCTCGAAGCCCAGGCCGTCGCCGAGCCCGAGCCGGTCGAACCCGAGCCCGAAGAGCCCGTCGCCGAAGCA
This sequence comes from Zoogloea sp., assembly GCF_041908905.1. Classification (GTDB taxonomy): domain Bacteria; phylum Pseudomonadota; class Gammaproteobacteria; order Burkholderiales; family Rhodocyclaceae; genus Zoogloea. The sequence continues at coordinate 75,483 of NZ_JAYREK010000004.1, read as the reverse complement.
CCCGCAACGCCCGAACCCGCCGCCGAACCGGAGCCCGAGACCACCGACGTCGGCCCCGACGAGGTCCGCCTCGGCAACGTCACCCTGTCCCGGCCGCTGTTCGACCTCTACCTGGTCGAAGCCCGCCAGCACGTCGCCACCCTGCGCCAGGAGCTCGCCCGCCTGGCGGTGAATACCGGCCTGCTGCCGGTCACCGCCGCGATCCGCGCCGCCCACACCCTGGCCGGCATCTCCGGCACCGCCCGCTTCGAGGCGCCCCAGAAGCTCGCCAAGGCCCTCGAACTCGCCCAGCAGCGCCTGGCCGACCACGACCAGGCCCCCACCCCCGACGAAGCCGCCCGGCTCAACGCCGCCGCCACCGCCCTCGAAGGCATGCTGGTGCAACTCGGCGCCCGCCAGCTGCCGCCGCCGGAGCCCGAGCTCGTCGCCAGCCTGGACGACATCCAGGCCGGCCCCCCGGCCCTCGCGTCCGGCAGCACACCCGCCGCCGCCGCGCCCCGCGGCCCCGAGCCCGCACCGGCGCCCACCGCGCCCCTGCTGCGCGACGAACTCGACGCCGACCTGCTGCCGATCTTCCTCGACGAAGGCAGCGAACTCCTCGACCAGCTCGGTGCCACGCTGCACAGCTGGCGCACCAGCCCCGACGAGCCGTCCCACCCCGCCGTCGTCGCCCGCCTGCTGCACACCCTCAAGGGCAGCGCGCGGATGGTCGGCGCGATGACCCTCGGCCAGAGCATCCACGACCTCGAAACCCGCCTCGACCGGGCCCGCCACCAGGAGGACGGCGGCCTCGAGATCATCGACGAGCTCGAGACCGCCCTCGACCAGACCCGCCAAACCCTCGACAACCTGGCCAACCCCCAGGCGGCCCAGCCCGCCGAGCCCGTCGAGGCCGCCGCCAGCAGCGCCGAGACGGCGGCGATCCAGGTCGACGCCGTCGCCCCGGCCCAGCCCGGCGACATCGCCGCCCAGGCCGCCCGCACCCAGCTGCGGGTCGAATCGAGCCGCATCGACCAGTTCGTCAACGAGGCCGGCGAGATCAGCATCGCCCGCACCCGCATCGAGGGCGAGCTGCGCACCCTGCGCCGCTCCCTGCTCGACCTCACCGAAAACGTCATCCGGCTGCGCAACCAGCTGCGCGAGGTCGAGATCCAGGCCGACACCCAGATGCAGTCGCGCCTGTCCCAGGTCGAGACCCAGCACACCGAGTTCGACCCCCTGGAAATGGACCGCTACACGCGCCTCCAGGAACTCACCCGGATGATGGCCGAGAGCGTCGGCGACGTCACCACGGTGCAGCAGAATCTGCTCAAGAACCTCGACGGCGCCGAAGTGGCGCTCCACGCCCAGTCGCGCATGACGCGGGAGCTCCAGCAGTCGCTGATGCACGTGCGCATGGTGCCCTTCGACAGCCTCGCCGAGCGTCTCTACCGCCTGGTCCGCCAGACCGCCAAGGAACTCGGCCGCCGCGCCAACCTCGACATCATCGGCGGCCAGATCGAAATCGACCGCAGCGTGCTCGAGGCGATGACCGCGCCCCTCGGCCACCTGGTGCGCAACGCCGTCGCCCACGGCATCGAGCCGCCGGAGGTGCGTCGCGCCGCCGGCAAGCCCGAGATCGGCCAGATCACCCTCAAGGTCACCCACGAGGGCAGCGACGTCGTGATCGAGTTCCGCGACGACGGCGCCGGCCTCGACTTCGCCCGCATCCGCGCCCAGGCCATCGCCAACGGCCTGCTCGGCGCCACCGAAGACGCCGACAACAAGCGCCTCACCAACCTCATCTTCGTGCCCGGCTTCAGCACCGCCAGCCTCTCCAGCCTGGCCGGCCGCGGCGTCGGCATGGACGTGGTGAAGAGCGAGACCGCCGCCGTCGGCGGCCGCATCAGCGTGGCCACCGACCCCGGCCAAGGCACCACCTTCCGGATCAACCTGCCGCTCACCCTGGCGGTCACCCAGGCCCTGCTGGTGCGCGCCGGCGAGCGCACCCTGGCGATCCCCTCGTCGATGGTCGCCCAGGTGCTGGAGCTCAAGGCCTCGGCCCTCGACGAGATCCGCAACAACAAGGGCACCGAGTGGCTGGGCGAGCACTTCAGCTACCGCTACCTGCCGCGCCTGCTGGGCGACTTCGAGTCCCAACCCCAGGCCGACCGCTTCAACTGGGTGCTGCTGCTGCGCGCCGGCAGCGAGACCCTGGCCCTCCACGTGGACACCCTGCGCGGCAACCAGGAAATCGTCGTCAAGAACGCCGGCCCGCAGTACGCCCGGATGGTCGGCTTCTCGGGCGCCACCGTGCTCGGCGACGGCGAGATCGTGCTGATCCTCAACCCGGTGGCCCTGGCCGGCCGCACGCCGGCCGCGGCCGACGACGGCCCGGTCGCGCCGCTGGCCGCCTCGGCGCCGAGCCAGCCCACCGTGATGGTGGTCGACGACTCGCTCACCGTGCGCAAGATCACCGGCCGCCTCCTCGAACGCGAGGGCTACCGCGTGGTCACCGCCAAGGACGGCGTGGACGCCCTCGAACAGCTGCTCAGCCTGCGGCCCGACGTGATCATCGCCGACATCGAGATGCCGCGCATGGACGGCTTCGACCTGACGCGCAACGTCCGCGCCGACCTGCGCCTGAAGGCCGTGCCGATCATCATGATCACCTCGCGCACCGCCGACAAGCACAAGCGCTATGCCGAGGAGATCGGCGTCAACCACTACCTGGGCAAGCCCTACGACGAAGACACCCTGCTCGATCTGATCCGCGGCTTCGTCGAACACGGGCCCGCCTGAGGCGGTCCGGCACATCGCATTACTGCGGGCCGGCCGCCGGCTTGGCTATAATTAAATGTTTTCCAGCCTGGCCACCCCATGAATCTGCTCTTCGAAGAGGATGGTGCCTTCAAGACCGGCACCATCCTGACCGACAACGACGCCTCCCTGCAGGTGGAAACGCCCCACGGCAAGCGCCTCAAACTGAAGAGCAACCACGTCCTGATGCGCTTCGCCCAGCCGTCCGCGGGCGACCTGCTGCTGCGCGCCGAAGCCGAGGCCGAGGGCCTCGAGACCGAGTTCCTGTGGGAAGTCTGCGGCGACGACGAGTTCGCCTTCAGCGACTTCGCCCGCGAATATTTCGGCCACGAACCGAGCCCGGTCGAATCGGCCGCGGTGCTGCTGCGCCTCCACGCCGCGCCGATCTATTTCCACCGCAAGGGCCGCGGCCGCTTCCGCAAGGCCCCCGCCGAGATCCTGCAGGCAGCCCTCGCCGGCCTCGAGAAGAAAAAACAACAGGCCGCCGCCATCGAGCGCATGCGCGACGAGCTGCTCGCCGGCACGCTGCCCGAAGAGCTCCGCCCGCTGCTGCGCCAGCTGCTCTACAAGCCCGACCGCAACCGTCTCGAGACCAAGGCCCTCGAAGCCGCCTGCGCCGAGAGCGGCAAGTCGGCCGCCCACCTGTTCCTCGACTGCGGCGCGCTGGGCTCCACCCACGAGCTGCACTTCGACCGCTTCCTGTTCGAATACTTCCCGGCCGGCACCGGCTTCCCGCCGGTCGAGCCGCCCGCCGAGCCCACGGATCTCCCGCTGGCGGCGGTGCGCGCGTTCTCCATCGACGACGCCGCCACCACCGAGATCGACGACGCCTTCTCGATCACCCCCACCGACGCCGGCTGGCGGATCGGCATCCACATCGCCGCGCCGGGCATCGGCTTCGGCCGCGACTCGGCCCTCGACGCCATTGCCCGCGAGCGCCTGTCCACGGTGTACATGCCGGGCAACAAGATCACGATGCTCCCGGAGGACATCGTCGCCCGCTTCACCCTCGGCGAAGGCCGCGACTGCCCGGCCCTGTCGCTTTACCTCGACGTCAGCCACGACCTCATCGTCACCGGCCACAGCTCGCGGGTCGAGCGGGTGCCGGTGGTTGCCAACCTGCGCCACCACGACATCGAGCCGGTCTTCAACGAAACCACCCTCGCCGAAGGCGGCCCCGACTTCCCCTGGAAGGCCGAGCTCACCCTGCTGTGGGAACTCGCCACCGTGCTCGAAGCCGGCCGCGGCAAGCCCGCCGCCAACCAGAACCAGGTCGACTTCAACTTCAGCGTCGACTGGAGCCAGACCACCGCCGACGGCCCCGGCCGCATCGAGATCGGGCGGCGCTCCCGCGGCTCGCCCCTCGACAAGCTGGTGGCCGAGCTGATGATCGCCGCCAACAGCACCTGGGGCAAAGCCCTCGCCGAGGCCGGCATCCCGGCCCTGTACCGGGCCCAGACCGGCGGCAAAGTGCGCATGACCACCGCCGCCGCGCCCCACGAGGGCCTCGGCGTCGACTGCTACGCCTGGTCCAGTTCGCCGCTGCGCCGCTACGTTGACCTGGTCAACCAGTGGCAGCTGATCGCCTGGGTGAAGGGCGAGGCGCCGGCCTTCCCGCCCAAGTCGCCCGACCTGATCGCCGCGATGCGCGACTTCGAGCTCACCTACGCCGCCTATGCCGAATTCCAGCGCGGCATGGAACGCTACTGGTGCCTGCGCTGGCTGCGCCAGGCTGGCCACCCTGCCATGAGTGCCCGCGTGCTGCGCGAGAGCCTGGTCCGCCTCGAGGCCATCCCGCTGATCTTCAAGGTCCCGTCGATGCCCACCCTGCCGCCGGGCACCCGCGTCCAGCTGGCCATCGACAGCACCGACCTGGTGGACATCGACGTCCGCGCCACCTACCTCGAAACCCTGGCCGAGGCCAGCGGCGAGGTGCTCGAAGACATCGACGACGCCGACCTTGCCATCGAGCCTGCCGAAGCCGCGGCGGCGGACGCCGGCGACACCCCGGCCGCGCCGGCGGCGGCCGCCTGAGACCAGGGCAAGCCGAGCATGCAGGCACCGCGCAAGCCGCCCCACGTCCAGCCCATGCCCCTCACCGGGCGGGGGGCGGGCGCCGAGTGGCCGGTGTTCGCCGGCACCACGGCGCGCTACGCCCTCGAATGGGGGGTCGGCCTGTCGCTGCTGCTCCACGCCCTGCTGCTCTCCATCCACTTCGCGATGCCCGACCTCGCGCGCTTCAAGGGCAAGAGCCTGGAGGTCGTGCTGGTCAACTCCCGCCACGCCCAGCGGCCGGACCAGGCCGACTTCCTCGCCCAGACCAACCTCGACGGCGGCGGCACCAACGACAAGCAGAACACGCCCCTCTCCACGCCGCTGCCGCCCCAGGAGCAGTCCCGCCTCGGCAACGGCCTCGTCGAGGCCCAGCGCCGCGCCGAGCCGACCCAGGCCGCGCAGATGCAGGCCATGACCGCCCGGCAGGGCAAGACCCCCATCCCGGTCGACGCCCGGCAGGTCACGCCGAGCGAGGCGCCGCGCCAGGCCTCGGGCTACGACCTGCTCGACAGCGCCGCCGCGGTGGCGCGCATCGAGGCCCAGATCGACAAGGACCTCCTCGACTACGCCGCGCGGCCGCGCAAGAAGTTCATCGGCGCGCGCACCCAGGAATACCGCTTCGCCCAGTACGCCGAAGACTGGCGCCAGAAGATCGAGCGGGTCGGCACCCTCAACTACCCCGAGGCGGCCCGCGGCAAGCTCTATGGCAGCCTGCTGCTGTCGGTCACCATCGGCGCCGACGGCAACGTGCTGAGCATCGAGATCCAGCGCTCCTCCGGCCACAAGGTACTCGACGAGGCCGCCCGCCGCATCGTGCAGCTCGCCGCGCCCTACCCCGCCTTCCCGCCGGAGATCCGCAAGGACACCGACGTGATCGAGATCACCCGCACCTGGACGTTCACCAACGCGGACATGATCAAGACCAGCTCCCGGGACTGACCCGCCCATGACCCGGCTCTGGCACTGGATCCGCCGCGGCCTGCTGGCCGTCGTGCTGCTCTTCGTGGCCTACCAGCTGTGGCTGCTCGGCCACGTGCTGTGGTGGAAGTGGATGCCCCCCGCCGAGACCAGCTTCATGAGCCTGCGCCTCGACGAGATCAGCCGTGACAAGCCCGACGCCGAGCTGCACTACCGCTGGGTGCCCTACGAGAAGATCTCGATCCACCTCAAGCGGGCGGTGGTCGCCGCCGAGGACGACACGTTCGTCGACCACGAAGGCTTCGACTGGGAAGGCATCCAGAAGGCCATCGAGAAGAACCAGAAAAAGGGCCGCATGGTGGCCGGCGGCTCGACGATCAGCCAGCAGCTGGCCAAGAACCTCTTCCTGTCGCCGTCGCGGAGCTATTTGCGCAAGGCCGAGGAGGCCATCATCACCGTGATGATCGAGGCCCTGTGGGACAAGCGGCGCATCCTCGAGGTCTATCTCAACGTGGTCGAGTGGGGCAACGGCATCTTCGGCTGCGAGGCCGCCGCCCAGCGCTACTACCGCCTCCCGGCCGCCCAGCTCGGCCCGGCCCAGGCCGCCCGGCTGGCGGTGATGCTGCCCAACCCGCGCAAGTACGAGAAGACCTACGGCCCGCGCCTCGCCGCCCACGCCGCACGCATCCAGGCCCGCATGCAGTATTCGGAAGTTCCCTGACAGCCACCCCAGCTGCGTCGCGGCCCGGCGCTTCCCTGGATGCCAACCACCCCCGGCGCCGCCGCTGCGCCGCGGCACCGCCCCCCGAGGGGGCCGCAGGGAAGCTTGGGACGGCCCGGCGCTTCCCTGGATGCCGACCACCCCCGGCGCCGCCGCTGCGCCGCGGCACCGCCCCCCGAGGGGGCCGCAGGGAAGCTTGGGACGGCCCGGCGCTTCCCTGCGCAAGCCCTCCGGCGCCTCTCGCGGGGCCTCCGGCGCATCGGCCCCCTGCCCTAAAAATGGGCAATGGAGTAGAATGTCGCGCTTTTCCCCCGCCGTACAAGCCGATGCAATTCGCCGGATTCACCTTGCGAAACAATCTGTTCGTCGCGCCGATGGCCGGCGTGACGGATCGTCCGTTTCGCCAGCTCTGCAAGAAGATGGGCGCAGGGCTCGCCGTCTCCGAGATGGTCACCTCCAACTCCCTGCTCTACGGCAGCGCCAAGACCCAGCGGCGCGCCAACCACGACGGTGAGGTCGACCCGATCTCGGTGCAGATCGCCGGCGCCGACCCGGCGATGATGGCCGAGGCCGCCCGCCACAACATCGACCGCGGCGCCCAGATCATCGACATCAACATGGGCTGCCCGGCCAAGAAGGTCTGCAACGTGATGGCCGGCTCCGCGCTGATGCAGGACGAGCCGCTGGTCGCGCGCATCCTCGAGGCCGTCGTCGGCGCCGCCGGCAACACCCCGGTCACGCTCAAGTTCCGCACCGGCTGGAACAAGGCCAACAAGAACGCCGCCACCATCGCCCGCATCGCCGAAGAGTCCGGCATCCGCCTGATCGCCATCCATGGCCGCACCCGCGCCTGCATGTACACCGGCGACGCCGAGTACGACACCATCGCCGACGTGAAGAGCCGCGTGCGCATCCCGCTGATCGCCAACGGCGACATCACCACGCCGCAGAAAGCCAAGTTCGTGCTCGACTACACCGGCGCCGACGGCGTGATGGTCGGCCGCGCGGCCCAGGGCCGGCCGTGGATCTTCCGCGAGATCGAGCACTTCCTCAAGACCGGCACCGAGCTCCCGCCGCCGCTGGTCTCCGAGATCCTGCAGGTGTGCAAGGACCACCTCGCCGACCTCTACGCCTTCTATGGCGAGGACACCGGCGTGAAGATCGCCCGCAAGCACATCAGCTGGTACACCAAGGGCCTCGTCGGCTCGGCCCAGTTCCGCAAGACCATGAACACCCTGCCCACCGTGCAGGCCCAGCTGGCCGCCGTCGAAGAGTTCTTCGGCAGCCTGGCCGACCGGGACAGCCGCCTGGTCTACGCCGAACCCGAAGAATTCCCCCAGGAGCTTGCAGCATGAGCAGCAGTACCAGCAACGACATCGCCGACTCGGTCTGCCGCGCCCTCGACACCTACTTCCGCGACCTCGACGGCGAGAAGCCCAACGCCCTCTACGCGATGGTGATCAAGAACGTCGAGAGGCCGATGCTCGAATTCGTCCTCAAGCAGGCCGGCGGCAACCAGACCCTCTGCGCGGAGATGCTCGGCATCAACCGCAACACCCTGCGCCGCAAGTTGTCCGAACACGAACTGCTCTGAGCCCTGCCCAGCCCCCTTTTCCGTCATTCCCGCGCGGCCCCGGCCGCAGCCTTCCAGAGAAGCCCATGAAAGTCACCCAAGCCCTGCTCAGCGTCTCCGACAAGACCGGCGTCGTCGAATTCGCCCGCGAACTCTCCGCCCTCGGCGTCAACCTGCTGTCCACCGGCGGCACCGCCAAGTCGCTCCGCGACGCCGGCCTGCCGGTCACCGACGTGTCCGACTACACCGGCTTCCCCGAGATGCTCGACGGCCGCGTCAAGACCCTGCACCCCAAGGTGCACGGCGGCATCCTGGCCCGCCGCGACCTGCCCGAGCACCTGGCCAAGCTCGACGAGCACGCCATCCCGCGCATCGACCTGGTGGTGGTCAACCTCTACCCCTTCCAGGCCACCGTCGCCAAGCCCGACTGCACCCTCGAAGACGCGATCGAGAACATCGACATCGGCGGCCCGACCATGGTCCGCGCCGCGGCCAAGAACCACGGCAATGAAGCCGGTGGCGTCGGCATCGTGACCGACCCGGCCGACTACGCGGCCATCGTCGCCGAGCTGAAGGCCAACGCCGGCGCGCTCAGCTACAAGACCCGCTTCGACCTCGCCCGCAAGGCCTTCACCCACACCGCCCGCTACGACGCGGCGATCTCCAACCATCTCACCGCGCTGGCCGACGACGGCAGCAGGATGGCCTACCCGGAGCGCTTCCAGCTGGCCTTCGACAAGGTGCAGGACCTCCGCTACGGCGAGAACCCCCACCAGTCCGCCGCCTTCTACCGCGAATCCGACGCTCCGGCCGGCGCCATCGCCGCCTACACCCAGCTGCAGGGCAAGGAGCTCTCCTACAACAACATCGCCGACTCCGACGCGGCGTGGGAGTGCGTCAAGGCCTTCGACACCAACGGCACCAGCGCCTGCGTAATCGTCAAGCACGCCAACCCCTGTGGCGTGGCCCTCGGTGCGAGCCCGCTGGAAGCCTATAAAAAGGCCTTCTCCACCGACCCCACCTCCGCCTTCGGCGGCATCATCGCCTTCAACACCACCGTCGACCGTGCCGCGGCCGAAGCCGTCAGCGCCCAGTTCCTCGAGGTGCTGATCGCCCCCGCCTACACCGACGAGGCCCTCGAACTCCTCAAGGCCAAGCAGAACGTCCGCGTGCTGGTGGTGCCCCTGGGCACCGTCAAGCAGCCCGACTACAAGCGCGTCGGCGGCGGCCTGCTGGTGCAGAGCGCCGACTTCGCCCCGATCACCGCAGCCGACCTCAAGGTGGTCACCAAGCGCGCCCCCACCGACAAGGAGCTCTCCGACCTCCTGTTCGCCTGGCGCGTCGCCAAGTACGTCAAGTCCAACGCCATCGTCTACTGCAAGGACGGCATGACCATCGGCGTCGGTGCCGGCCAGATGAGCCGTGTCGACTCCGCCCGCATCGCCAAGATCAAGGCCGAGAACGCCGGCCTGGTGATCCCCGGCTGCGTGGTGGCCTCGGACGCCTTCTTCCCGTTCCGTGACGGTCTCGACGTGCTGGCCCAGGCCGGCGCCACCGCCGTCATCCAGCCGGGCGGCTCGATGCGCGACGCCGAGGTCATCGCCGCCGCCGACGAGCAGGGCATCGCCATGGTCCTCACCGGCTTCCGCCACTTCCGTCACTGATCACCATGAAGATCCTCGTCATCGGCTCCGGCGGCCGCGAACACGCCCTGGCCTGGAAGCTCTCCCGCTCGCCCCGCGTCCATAAGGTCTTCGTCGCCCCGGGCAACCCGGGCACCGCCCGCGAGCCGGGCCTCGAGAACGTGGCGATCACGGCCATCCCGGCGCTGGTCGACTTCGTCCGCGCCGAGCAGATCGCCCTCACCGTGGTCGGCCCCGAGGCGCCCCTGGCGGCGGGCGTGGTCGACGCCTTCCGCGCCGCCGGCCTGCCCATCTTCGGGCCGACCCGGCTGGCCGCCCAGCTCGAGAGCTCCAAGGACTTCGCCAAGCAGTTCCTGATCCGTCACAAGATCCCCACCGCGAAGTACCAGACCTTCTCCGACTCCGCCGCCGCCCACGCCTACGTCGACGCCGAGGGCGCGCCGATCGTCATCAAGGCCGACGGCCTGGCCGCCGGCAAGGGTGTGGTCGTGGCGATGAGCCTCGACGAGGCCCACGCCGCCATCGACGCCATGCTCACCCACAACACCCTGGGCGTGCAGTACGACGAGCGCGGCCCGCGGGTGGTGATCGAGGAGTTCATGGACGGCGAGGAAGCCAGCTTCATCGTGATGGCCGACGGCCGCCACGCCCTGCCGCTGGCCACCTCGCAGGACCACAAGCGCCTGCGCGACGCCGACCAGGGCCCCAACACCGGCGGCATGGGCGCCTACTCGCCCGCCCCGGTGGTCACGCCCGAGGTGCACGCCCGCGTGATGCGCGAGATCATCATGCCGACCCTCGCCGGCATGGCCGCCGACGGCCTGCCCTACACCGGCTTCCTGTACGCCGGCCTGATGATCGACGCCAAGGGCGCGCCCCGCGTGGTCGAGTTCAACTGCCGCATGGGCGACCCGGAAACCCAGCCGATCATGATGCGGCTCAAGTCCGACCTGGTCGACCTCGTCGAAGCCGCCATCGCCGGCAAGCTCGACAAGGTCGAGGCCGAATGGGACCGCCGCTTCGCCCTCGGCGTGGTGATGGCCGCCGCCGGCTACCCCGACAGCCCCCGCAAGGGCGACGCCATCCACGGCCTGCCGGCCGCTGGCGCGGACGACGCCCATGTCTTCCACGCCGGCACCAGCGAGCAGGACGGCAAGGTCGTCACCAGCGGCGGCCGCGTGCTGTGCGTCACCGCCCTCGGCGACAACGTCCGGAGCGCCCAGAAGCGCGCTTACGAGCTGGTGGACCAGATCCACTTCGACGGCATGCAGTGCCGCCGCGACATCGGCTACCGGGCCGTCGCCCGCAAGGGCTGATGCCCGGCGCCGGCTGTGGCCGGCGCGTCGTCTCACACACCGCCGGCCCCGGGCCGGCGTTTTTTCATCCCAGGAGCCTCCCCATGCCTGACCGCGCCGCCGTCAAAGCCTACCTCCTCGACCTCCAGGCCCGCATCGTCGCAGCCCTCGAAACCTTCGACGGCCAGACCTTCCGCACCGACAGCTGGACCCGCCCGGCCGGCGGCGGCGGCATCACCCGGCTGATCGAAGAGGGCGACTTCTTCGAGCGCGGCGGCTGCAACTTCTCCCACGTGATGGGCGAAGGCCTGCCGCCCTCCGCCACCGCCGCCCGCCCCGAGCTGGCCGGGCGCAGCTACGAGGCGATGGGCGTCTCGCTGGTGCTGCACCCACGCAATCCCTACTGCCCGACGGTGCACATGAACGTGCGCTTCTTCATCGCCTCGGCCCCCGGCAAGGCCGACGTGTGGTGGTTCGGCGGCGGCATGGACCTCACCCCCTACTACCCGTTCGAGGACGACGTCCGCCACTTCCACGCCACCTGCAAGACCGCCGTGCTCCCCTGGGGCGAGGCCGAGTACAAGCGGCTCAAGGACTGGTGCGACCGCTACTTCTACCTGAAGCACCGCAACGAACCCCGCGGCGTCGGCGGCCTGTTCTTCGACGACCACGGCGCCGACGGGCAGGTCGATTTCGAGGCCGCCTTCGCGATGACCCGCAGCGTCGGCGACGCCTTCCTGCCCGCCTGGCTGCCCATCGCCGAGCGCCGCCGCGACACGCCCTACGGTGAGCGAGAGCGCGACTTCCAGGCCTACCGCCGCGGCCGCTACGTGGAGTTCAACCTGGTCTTCGACCGGGGCACCCTGTTCGGCCTGCAATCCGGCGGCCGCACCGAATCCATCCTGATGTCCATGCCGCCCATCGTCAAATGGCGCTACGACTGGCAGCCGGAGCCGGGCAGCCCCGAGGCGCTGCTTTACACCGACTACCTGGTGCACCGGGACTGGGCCTGAGGCGCCCGCGCCCGGCTCCCATCACCCCGCTTCCGCCGATGAAAACCCGGCTGCTGCGCCTGCTGCACCTCGCCCATCGCTGGCTCGGCATCGCCAGCGGCCTGCTGATCCTCGCCTGGTTCGTCTCCGGGCTGGTGATGCTCTACGTGCCCTTCCCCAAGCTCGACACGGAAGCGCGTGTGGCGCGGCTGGCGGCGCTGCAGCCCGACAGCCTCGCGGTGAGCCCGGCCCGGGCCGCCGAGGCCTGCCCGACACCCGCCCGCGGCGCCCGGCTGGCGATGGCCCTGGGACGGCCGGTGTATCACTTCAGCGGCGGCGAGACCGCCTGCAGCGTGTGGGCCGACAGCGGCGAAGCGCTGGTCGTCACGCCGGAGCTGGCCCGCGCCGTGGCCCAGGCCTTCCTGCCCGGCGCCCGGCTGGGCGAGATCGAAGCCATCGAGCGCGACCAATGGACGGTTTACAGCACCTATCGGCCCCACCGCCCGCTGCTGCGCATCCCCGTCGATGACGCCGCCGGCAGCGTGGTGTATGTGTCGTCCCGCAGCGGCGAGGTGGTGGCCCTCACCACCCGCTTCGAGCGCGGCTGGAGCTGGCTGGGCACCGTGCCCCACTGGTTCTATTTCACGGCCCTGCGCGGCGACGACACCAGCCTGTGGCGCCGGCTGGTGCTGTGGCTGCCGCCGCTGGCCCTGCTGACCGTGCTCGCCGGGCTGGCCCTGGGCCTGCAGCGCCTGCGGCTGCGGCGCCGCTACCCGCGCGGCCGGGTCACGCCCTACCAGGGCCTGAAGCGCTGGCACCACCTGCTCGGCCTCGGCATCGGCGGCTTCGCGCTCACCTGGCTGTTGTCCGGCTGGCTGTCCAACCACCCCTTCGGCCTGCTCGAATTCAGCGGGCTGCCGAAGGGCGCGGCCCAGCGGCTGGCGGGCACGCCCTTCCGGCCGCCGAGCGACCTCGCCCTGCTGAAGCACCAGCTCGCCGCCGCCCCCGGCGGACGCGAAGCCGAGTGGTACCGCTTCGACGGCCGCCACTACCTCGAAGTGCGCGGCAGCGACGGCAGCCGGCGCCTCGACGACCAGGCCCGGCCGGCCGGGCCGATCCCGCCCGCAACGCTGGCCGCCCTGATCGCCGCCATCGAAGGCAAGCCGGTGGCCCGGGCCGAGCTGATTCACGAAGCCGACCTCTACCACTACGGCCGACGCAACCCGGTGGTGCTGCCGGCGGTGCGCATCCGCCTCGCCGACGCGGAAGACACCACCTGGTACCTCGACCCTGCCAACGGCCGCGTGCTGGGCCGGGTGGACGCCGCCAACCGGCTCCATCGCTGGGTCTTCAACGGGCTGCACCGGCTGGACTTCCCGCCCCTCGGCGCGCTGCCGGCCCTGCGCGAGGGCCTGATCACCCTGCTGTGCCTGCTCGGCGCCGGCCTCGCCACGAGCGGTTGCGTGCTCGGCGGACGCCGGCTGCTGCGCCGCCCTTCCGGCAACTGAGCCGGGCGAGCGCCGCAGGCGCCCCTCTCCCCAAACCACGCCTTTCCCGCCCAGCACCACGCAAGGCCGCGCGGCGCCGGCCGTCCACGAAAAAACGCCCGGGCTCCTGGGAGCGCCGGGCGTTCTCCGCACGCCGGGGCGTGCAGGACGGGCGGGCAGCTTAGATCTTGCCGACCAGGTCCAGGGACGGCTTCAGGGTCTCGGCGCCTTCGGTCCACTTGGCCGGGCAGACTTCACCCGGGTGGGAGGCGACGTACTGGGCAGCCTTGACCTTGCGCAGCAGCTCGGAGGCGTCACGGCCGATGCCCAGATCGTGGATCTCGGCGACCTTGATCTGGCCTTCCGGGTTGACGACGAAGGTGCCACGCAGCGCCAGGCCGGCTTCTTCGATCATGACGTCGAAGTTGCGGGAGATGGCACCGGTCGGGTCGCCGATCATCGGGTAGTTGATCTTCTTGATGGTGTCGGAAGCGTCGGCCCAGGCCTTGTGCACGAAGTGGGTGTCGGTGGAGACGGAGTAGACCTCGACGCCCAGCTTCTGGAATTCGGGGTACAGATCGGCCATGTCGCCCAGCTCGGTCGGGCAGACGAAGGTGAAGTCGGCCGGGTAGAAGAAGAACACGGACCACTTGCCCTTGACGTCGGCTTCGGTCAGATCGACGAACTTGCCATTGTGGAAGGCGGTAGCTTTGAACGGTTCGATTTCGGTATTGATCAGGGACATCGCGTTTCCTTCACGGGTTGGGTTGTGGAACACACATCATAGGCCAGACCATCGTATCGCTCAAATTGATTAATAGCATGATCTGGATTACTTGAAACTATCGCCCACTCCGGCGCCAGGGCCGCGGGCGCGCTCCATCTTATTCCGCCCGCGTGACGCTGGAAAGACCGCCGGCCGCGTCAGGCGCGGCGTTGTTCGGCCGCGGCGCGGTAATGCCGGTTGGCCTCGTCGTCGCGGTCCATGCGCTCGGCCAGGTGGGCAAGCTCCACGTGGGCCTCCCAGCTCGGCGCGATGGCCAGGGACGCCTCGAGGTAGCTCTCGGCCTTGCCCCACAGCTGGGACTGCACGCACAGCCGGCCCAGGCTCAGCAGCAGCTGCGGGTCGCGGGGCTGGCGCTTCAGCCAGTCTTCGGCATTGGCGAGGCGGGCCCGCACGTCGCCCTCCTCGCAGCGGCCGTAGAGGGCGGCGAGCTGGGAATCCCAGGCCAGGGCCAGCTGGGCCTCGATGGCCTGCTGGGCCGCGGCGCTGTCGCCGGCGGCGATCAGTGCGCTGGCCAGGTCGGCGACCAGGCGGGCGTCGCGCTGCTCGTCCCGGGGCACCGCCTGCCAGTAGGCGGCGAGGGCCTGGGCGTCGCCGGCGCGCTGGCGCAGGCCCTCCTGGTGGGCCCGGCGCTTGATCGGTCCGGCGAGCTCGGGCGAGAGGGCCTTGACCTTGACGAGCTGGCGCACCAGCCGCACCGCCTCGCCCCAGTCGCCGGTGGCCTGGGCGGTGCGCAGGGCGAGGCGCAGGGCCGCGATGTGGCGCTGGCCGCCGGCCTGGAGTTCGGCGAGGCGCTCGCCGGCCTCGGCGAAGCGGCGGCCCTCGACGGCCAGCTTGGCCTCGGTCATCAGGCGCGCCAGGCGCACCTCGTCGTCGTGTTCGGCGGCCTTGGCGAGCCAGTGGCGGTAGCGGGTCTCGTCGCGCAGGGACTCGGCGGCCCGGGCCGCCAGCAGGGCGGCGAGGCCGGGCGCCTCGTTGGCCTCGTAGGCGGCGGTGGCCTGCTTGAGGGCCTGGCCGAAGCGCCCCTCGATGCGCAGCCGCACCGCGTCGTAGATGGCCTGGGAGGCCCGCTCACGGCTCTTGCGGGCACGGAACTGCTGCACCGCCCGCGGCAGCGCCAGGGTGCGGGCGACCAGCCGCGACAGGGAATAGGCCGCCACGAAGGCGCCCACCAGCAGCAGGATCAGCAGATTGAGGGAAATCTGGATCCGGTAGGGCGGCCACACCAGCAGGGCGTAGCCCTCGTTGTAGCGGCCGGCCACCGCCAGACCGGCGGCCAGCGCGAAGAGCCCGATCAACCACAGCAAACCACGCATGAGCGACCTCAGTTCTTCTTCGCCGGAGCGGGGGTATGGGCGGCGGGCGCCGGGGCCTGGGGCGGCACGTCGGCGCGCTGCTCGGGCTTGGCCTGGAGGGCGTTCAGGGCGAGCTGGCTGGACTGCAGGGTCGGCAGCTCGACGCCCACCGGGACGCCCTGCAGCTCGACGAGGTCGGCCTTGGCGGCCGCGGCGGCGGCGTTGCCGAGGTCGAAGTAGCGCTCCAGCCATTCGCGGCTGATCCGCACGTCCTCGCGGAAGGTGTTGCCGTCGCGGGACAGCAGCGCCAGGCGGGCGTTCATGAGGCGCAGCTTGAGGTTCTCGCGCAGGAACACCGCGTTGCTCGGCGCCAGCAGCGCCGGGTCGGGCCGGTCCATGCGCTCGATGCGCAGGAGCTGGCTGAACTCGGCCCAGAAGTCGGCCCACAGGCTCTTCAGCCAGGAGGGCGCGGCCTCGTCGGGCTGCACGGCGACCGCCTTCGGCTTGGCCTCGAAGGCCAGCGGCAGGCGGTCGAGCCGGCCGATGAGGGTTTCGAGCTTGAGGGCGATGCCGGAGGCGTCCACCTGGGGCAGCGCCTTGAGGGTGTCGAGGTCGGCGGCGATGGCCTTGCGCAGGGGCAGCCACTGGGGGCGATCGACCGAGCCGAGGCGGGCGTCGGCGGTCTGCAGCGCGAACAGCGCGGCCTGCACGTTGCCGGCGAGTTGCAGTTGCTGGGCGGCGATGGAGACGGCCTGCTCGACCTCGGCCAGCACCCGGTCGTCGCGGCTGCGCGAGAAGGCCTGGTACATGGTCTCGAGGGCGACCTGCTGACCCTGGGATTCGGACAGCCGGGCGTCGAGGGCGCCGACCTTGGCCTGGAGATCCTGCAGGTTTTCCTGGGCCTGCCTGGCGAGGGCGCGCGCCTCCTTGGCGGCGGTGTCGCCGTCGGCGAGGCGGCGAGCCAGGTCTTCCTGGAGGTCGGCGAGGCGGCTGCGGGTTTCGACCCACTGCCAGCCCAGCAGGGCCACCGCCACGGCGGCGATGATGACGGAGGGACGACGCCAGGAGGCGGCGGGCTGCGGCGCCGGGCCGGCGGACTCTACGGGCGGAAGGCTGGGAATATCGCTCATGGACAGGAGTTTAACCCGGATAGGTGCTGGGCTTGCCAGCGGCGAAGTGGGCCAGGAGCCCGTCGATGAGGCCGGCGTCGCCGGGCCCGGTGAGCACGACCCGGGCGAAGCCGCCCCGCCCGGCCGCGTCGGCGATGCGCGGGTGGGGCACGAAGACCGGCACCGCCTTGAGCACCTCGGCCCCCGGCAGCGCGAGCAGATGGGCCACGCCCTCGCTGCTGGTCAGCGTGAGGGCGTCGAGGCGGCCGGCGCGG
Source organism: Zoogloea sp. (assembly GCF_041908905.1). GTDB lineage: Bacteria > Pseudomonadota > Gammaproteobacteria > Burkholderiales > Rhodocyclaceae > Zoogloea. Next base: position 58,537 of record NZ_JAYREK010000004.1, on the reverse strand, counting down.
GCACGCTCGACGAGGGGCGACGGGTCGTCGGCGGGGCCGCCACGGTGGTAGCAGGTGAGGTATTCGACCCGGGCGCCGCGGGCGGTGAGGGTGTCGCCCAGCAGGTCGCGCCCGCCGTCACCGCGCAGCACCAGCACCCGCCGGCCGGCGACCGCCTCGGCCTGGAAAGCCGGCAGGGCCAGCACGGCCTCGCTGTCGAAGCCGATCGAAGGGGCGATGACGCGGCTGAAGCCGCGCTCGGCGAGCGCCGCCTCGCTGCCCTTGCCCACCGTGGCCACCTGCAGCGAGTCGGGCCACGGCGCAACCGGCAGGATCGCGTCGAGGGCGAAGCGGACGGCGTTGGGGCTGACGAAGAAGGCCAGCGAGAAATCGGCCAGCCGCCGGGCGACCGCCCGGAGCGGGGCCTTGTCGGCGACCGGGGTGATCGTGAGGAGCGGAAAGCACAGGGGCTCGGCCCCCAGGCCCCGGAGGGCCGCGCACAGGCCGTCGGCCTGCCCGGCCGGGCGGGTCACGACGATGGAGCGCCCGGCGAGGGGCTGGCCGCCCATGACCGCCTACAGGCCGGCGAGGATCTCGTCGGCGCCGTCGGCGCGCAGCATGTCGGCCAGGGCGAGGCCGAGGGCCTCCGGCTGGTCGATCGGGCCGCGGCGCTCGGCGCGGGCGATGCGGGAGCCATCGGGCAGCGCCACGAAGCCGCGCAGCCACAGCTCGCCGCCCTGCACCTGGGCGTAGGCGCCCAGCGGGACTTCGCAGCTGCCGGCCAGCGCCCGGGAGGTGGCGCGCTCGGCGCGCACGCAGGCGGCGGAGTGGGCGTCGGCCAGCGGGGCGATCCAGGCCGCGACCTCGGGCCGGTCGGCCAGCGCCTCGATGCCCAGCGCGCCCTGGCCGGCGGCCGGCAGTGACACTTCGGCCGGCAGCGTGCCGCGGATGCGGCTGGCGAGGCCGAGGCGGGTGAGGCCGGCGGCAGCGAGGATGATCGCGTCGTACTGGCCCTCGTCGAGCTTGCGCAGGCGGGTGTCGAGGTTGCCGCGCAGGCTGGTGACGGCCAGCATCGGGTACTGGGCGTGGATCTGGGCCTCGCGGCGCAGGCTGGAGGTGCCGACCACGGCGCCCGGCGGCATGTCGTCGAGGCTCTCGTACTTGTTGGAGACGAAGGCGTCGAGGGGCACCTCGCGCTCGGAGATGGCCACCAGCGAGAAGCCGTCGGGCAGCTCCATCGGCACGTCCTTCATCGAGTGCACGGCGATGTCGGCCGTGCGTTCGAGGAGCGCGCTCTCGAGTTCCTTGACGAACAGGCCCTTGCCGCCCACCTTGGCGAGCGGCCGGTCGAGGATCTGGTCGCCCCGCGTGGTCATGCCCAGCAGTTCGACGGTGCAGGACGGATAGAGGGCTTCGAGGCGGGCCTTGACGTGCTCGGCCTGCCACAGGGCGAGGCGGCTTTCACGGGTGGCGATGACGATGCGGTCGGGCGTAGGGGCGCTCACGGTAGGGGCTCGGCTGGTTTGACGGGGATGGCGTATGGGGATGGACAGGCCCGGGGCATTCGCGGCACGCTGCGGGTTTGGCTGCGCAGCGTAAGGGTAGGCACCAATGGCGAGCATCCGGGGCCGGATTCTAGCATGGGCCATCGCTGCGCCTTTTGCGCCGACCGCAACCGACAGGATCACCCCATGAGTGAACAACACCCCAGCGACGACAAGGACCTGCCCCTCCGCGAAGACATCCGCCTGCTCGGCCGCCTGCTCGGCGACACCGTGCGCGCCCAGGAGGGCGAGGCCGTGTTCGACCTGGTCGAGACGATCCGCCAGAGCTCGATCCGCTTCCGCCGCCACGAGGACCACGCCGCCCGCCGCGAGCTGGAGGCCACGCTGGATTCCCTGTCCCGCGACCAGACCATCGACGTGGTGCGCGCCTTCAGCTACTTCTCGCACCTCTCCAACATCGCCGAGGACCAGCACCACATCCGCCGCTCCCGCGCCCACCAGATCGCCGGCTCGACGCCGAAGGAAGGCAGCCTGGCCCACGCCCTGGAGCGCGCCTTCGAGGCCGGCATGGGCAGCGGCGAGCTGGCCGCCTTCTTCGAGACGGCGCGGGTGACGCCGGTGCTCACCGCCCACCCGACCGAGGTGCAGCGCAAGAGCATCCTCAACTGCCAGATGGCCATCGCCCGCCTGCTCGACGAGCGCGACCGCATGCAGCTCACCCCCGAGGAGAGCGAGGCCAACACCGACGCCCTGCGCCGCGCGGTGCTCACCCTGTGGCAGACCCGCATGCTGCGCACCGAGAAGCTGTCGGTGATGGACGAGGTGAGCAACGGCCTGTCCTACTTCGACTACAGCTTCTTCCAGGAGCTGCCGCGCCTTTACGCCCGCCTCGAAGACCGCCTCGCCAGCCGCGACCGCAGCTGGGGCGCGCTGGAGCTGCCCAACTTCATGCAGGTGGGCAGCTGGATCGGCGGCGACCGCGACGGCAACCCCTTCGTGACCGCCGAGATCCTCGACAAGGCCCTCGCCACCCAGGCCGAGAAGGCCCTCACCTTCTACATGGACGAGGTGCACACGCTGGGCTCCCAGCTCTCCGTGGCCCAGGGGCTGGTGAGCGCCTCCGACGCGCTGCTGCGCCTGGCCGCCGCCTCGCCCGACGGCTCGCCCCACCGCAGCGACGAGCCCTACCGCCGCGCCCTCACCGGCATCTACGCGCGCCTCGCCGCCACCTACGTGCAGCTCCTCGGCCACCAGCCGCCGCGCCACGCGGTGGCCCAGTCCGCCCCCTACGCCGGCCCCGAGGCGCTGGCCGAAGAGCTGGAAGTCATCCACCGCTCCCTCACCGCCAACGGCCTCGGCGCGCTGGCCCGCGGCCGCCTGCGCCACCTGCGCCGGGCAGTGGGCGTGTTCGGCTTCCACCTGGCCCCCATCGACCTGCGCCAGAACTCCGACGTGCACGAGCGCGTGGTGGCCGAGCTCATCAAGGCCGTCGACCCGGCCCGCGACTACCTGGCCCAGGACGAGGCCGGCCGCATCGGGATGCTCCTTGATGAGCTCGCCAGCCCGCGCCTGCTGGCCTCGCCCTGGCTCGACTACTCCGACGAGACCCGCGGCGAGCTGGCGATCTTCCGCGCCGCCCGCGCCGCCCACCTGCGCTACGGCCAGGCCGCGGTGCCCAACTGCATCATCTCCAAGACCGACGACGTGTCGGACATCCTCGAGGTGGCGGTGCTCGCCAAGGAGGCCGGCCTGCTGCGGCCGGCCGAGGGCGTGCTCGACGTGAACATCATCCCGCTGTTCGAGACCATCGGCGACCTGCAGAACGCCGCCGGCGTGATGGACCGCCTGTTCAGCCTGCCCGCCTACAAGGCCCTGCTCGACTCCCGCCGGATGGAGCAGGAGGTCATGCTGGGCTACTCCGACAGCAACAAGGACGGCGGCTTCCTCACCTCCGGCTGGGAGCTCTACAAGGCCGAGATCAGCCTCGTCGACACCTTCGCCCGCCACGGCGTGCGGCTGCGCCTGTTCCACGGCCGCGGCGGCTCGGTCGGCCGCGGCGGCGGCCCCAGCTACCAGGCCATCCTGGCCCAGCCGGGCGGCGCGGTGCAGGGGCAGATCCGCCTCACCGAACAGGGCGAGGTGATCGCCTCGAAGTACGCCAACCCGGAGGTCGGCCGACGCAACCTCGAGGTGCTTGCCGCCGCGACGATGGAGGCCACCCTCTTCGCCCCCCGCGACCCGGCGCCGCGGCCCGAGTACCTCGAGGCGATGGACGAACTCTCCGCCACCGCCTTCGCCGCCTACCGCAACCTGGTCTACGAGACCGACGGCTTCGAGCGCTATTTCTGGGAATCCACGGTGATCGCCGAGATCGCCGCGCTCAACATCGGCAGCCGCCCGGCCTCGCGCAAGAAGTCCACCGCCATCGAAGACCTGCGCGCCATCCCGTGGGTGTTCAGCTGGGCCCAGTGCCGCATCATGCTGCCGGGCTGGTACGGCTTCGGCTCGGCAGTCGAGGCCTACCTGGCGAAGCACGGCGAGGCCGGCCGGGCGCGCCTGCAGGCCATGCACCAGGAGTGGTCCTTCTTCGCCACCCTGCTCTCCAACATGGACATGGTGCTCGCCAAGAGCGACATCGCCATCGCCAGCCGCTACGCCGACCTGGTGAAGGACACCGCGCTGCGCCAGGCGATCTTCCCGCGCATCGAGGCGGAGCACGCCCGCACCGTGGCCATGCTGCTGCAGATCAGCGGCCAGGCCGAGCTGCTCGACGCCAACCCGCTGCTCAAGCGCTCGATCCGCAACCGCTTCCCCTACCTCGACCCGCTCAACCACGTGCAGGTCGAGCTGCTGCACCGCTACCGCGAAGGCCACCAGGACGAGCGGGTGCGCCGCGGCATCCACCTGTCGATCAACGGCATCGCCGCGGGCCTGCGCAACAGCGGCTGAGGCCGGGCGGCAGCGACACATTCACAGCCGGCCCTGGGCCGGCTTTTTTACGGGCGCGGCGGCCCCGGGGCAAGGCGCCATGACAAACAGGCTGGCCCCGGGATCACCGGAACCAGCCTGTCTGGGGCTTGCGGGCGCGCGTCGTGGGCCGCCGGAAGCGCTCCCCGGTCGTCAGCCGCGGCGGCGGCGCAGGGCGGCGATGCCGGCCAGGCCGAGGCTGGCCAGCGCCAGCGAGGCGGGCTCGGGCACCTTGAAGCCGACTTCGTAGTTGCCGGTGTAGGAGCCGTTGGGATCACCCGCGCTGACGCCGGAAGCCGTCGGCTGGGCAAAGGAGTACAGGTACTGGGACACGCCCGCGTACTCCACCTTCACCACCTCGCTCGCGTAGGCATTGGCCGGCACCACGATGCCGGGGCCGAGGATGGCCTGCAGCGCCGCCTGGGCGTTGAGGAATCCGGCCAGGCCGATCCTGACGTCGGCGCCGTCCAGCATCACGTAGGAGATGTTGGGGTCGCTGACGAGCTTGTAGGGCGACTGGCCGGCGGCGCCGAAGAAGCCCATCGTGGCGGCCTGCAGGTCGGCGTCGGAGATGGCGGCACCGGCGTGGGTCGCGCTGTAGGCGGCGCGGATGTAGCTGGAGGTCAGCGCGGTCGGGGTCGCCGCGTTGCCTCCGACGAACCAGTCGTTCACCGTCAGGCTGCTGAGGCTGATGGTGCTGCCGCCGAGGGTGCCGCGGAGGGTGGTCACCGGGCCGGCGAACTTGCTCAGCTCGACGTTGCCGCCGGGGGCCGCGGCGCTGCCCGCCAGCACGCCGGCCAGCGCGGCGGCCGGCGCCGGCGAGAGGCTGGGGGTGGGCGTGAGGATGCCGCCGGCCTCGGACCACAGGATCACCGAGCCGCCGCTGGTCGTCGCATCGGTGAGGGAGACCGCCGCACCCGCGCCGCCGGCCGCCAGGGCCAGCGCGACGGCCAGCGCAGCGCCGGACTTGGAAAACTTCATCATGGGATTACTCCTGAACTTCATGTCAATCGGATCAGGGAGAGCCCCCTGACCACCCGGAAACGTCCATCGGCGGACGCTCCACAACACCTCGCGCACGGCCCGGACTATCACTGGCCAAGGCGCGAAGTTGTTAATTAACATGACATCGAACCCAAAAGTACCAAGGCATTTCCATTTGTCACAAAGTCACAAACATGGCATTCCACCGCACAAGGCTGTCGCCCCCCGGCGCCGACGTGGGGACGTAAAAAAACCCACCGCAAGGGTGGGTCTTGGGCCGGGGCGGTCAGGCACGCCCGCGCGGCGGGCCGGCGCGCTTGGCCGGCGGCCCCCGGCGCGACCCCACCGGGCTGGCGAACTTGCCGCCCGACTTGCGCGGCGCGCCCGGCGGCGGCTTGCCGGCGCCACTGCGATCGAGCACCACCGGCTGGTCGCGGGGCACCAGATGACGCGGCGAAGCGCCGATCAGGTCGCCACGGCCCATCGCGCGCAGCGCCTCGCGGATCAGCGGCCAGCCCTCCGGGTCGTGGTAGCGCAGGAGGGCCTTGTGGAGGCGGCGCTGGCGGCCCGACTTGGGCGTGTCGACGGCCTCGGAACCGGCCGACACCTTGCGCAGGGGGTTCTTGCCGGAGTGGTACATGGTGGTGGCCATCGCCATCGGGGTCGGCATGAAGGTCTGCACCTGGTCGAGCTTGAAATTGTTGGCCTTCAGCCACAGCGCCAGGTTGACCATGTCTTCATCGGTGGTGCCCGGGTGGGCGGCGATGAAGTAGGGGATGAGGTGCTGCTTCTTGCCGGCCTCTTTGGAGAACTGCTCGAACATCTCCTTGAAGCGCTCGTAGGTGCCGATGCCCGGCTTCATCATCTTGTCGAGGGGGCCCGACTCGGTGTGCTCCGGGGCGATCTTGAGCAGGCCGCCGACGTGGTGGGTGACGAGCTCCTTGACGTACTCGGGGGAGCGCACCGCCAGGTCGTAGCGCAGCCCGGAGCCGATCAGCACCTTCTTGACGCCGGGGATCGCCCGCGCCTTGCGGTACAGGCGGATCAGCGGACCATGGTCGGTGCCGAGGTTCTCGCAGATGCCCGGGAACACACACGACAGGCGCCGGCACGACGACTCGATCTTCGGGTCCTTGCAGGCCATCCGGTACATGTTGGCGGTGGGGCCGCCGAGATCCGAGATGGTGCCGGTGAAGCCCGGCGTCTTGTCGCGGATCTCCTCGATCTCGCGCAGGATCGATTGCTCCGAGCGGCTCTGGATGATGCGCCCCTCGTGCTCGGTGATCGAGCAGAAGGTGCACCCGCCGAAGCAGCCGCGCATGATGTTGATCGAGAAACGGATCATGTCCCAGGCCGGGATGCGCGCCTCGCCGTAGACGGGGTGCGGCCGGCGGGCATAGGGCTGGCCGAAGACCCAGTCCATCTCCTCGGTGGTGAGCGGGATCGGCGGCGGGTTGAGCCACACGTCGCGGCAGCCGGGGCCGGTGCCGTGGGCCTGCACCATCGCGCGGGCGTTGCCGGGGTTGGATTCGAGGTGGAAGGTGCGCGAGGCGTGGGCGTACATCACCTTGTCGTCCTTCACCACCTCGTAGGCCGGCAGGCGGATCACCTGCCGCGCGCGGTCGGCCTTGCGGGCGGCGACCCGCTCGGCGGCGGGGACGAGGCGTACCGGCTGCGCGCCGGCCGGCAGCGCCGGGGTGGGCGACGAGGGCTCCATGGCGTAGGGGTCGGGGTGGGGCTCGACGGGGCCGGGGCGGTCGATCAGCGTGGAGTCGATCTCCACGTAGCCCTCCGGATGCCAGCCGGGCTTGACCATGAAGGCGGTGCCGCGCAGGTCGCGGATGGCCTCGATCGGCTCGCCGGCGGCCAGGCGGTGGGCCAGCGCGATGGTGGCCCGCTCGCCGGAACCGAAGATCAGCAGGTCGGCCTTGGAGTCGGGCAGCACCGAGCGGCGCACCTTCTCGGACCAGTGGTCGTAGTGGGCGATGCGGCGCAGGCTGGCCTCGATGCTGCCGATCACGATGTTGGCGTCCGGGTAGGCCTCGCGGGCCCGCTGGGCGTACACCACCACGGCCCGGTCGGGGCGCCTGTCGGGCTCGGCGCCGGGGGTGTAGGCGTCGTCGGAGCGCGGTTTGCGGTCGGCCGTGTAGCGGTTGATCATCGAGTCCATGTTGCCGGCGGTGATGCCGTAGAACAGGCGCGGCTTGCCGAGCGCGCGGAAGGCGTCGGCCGAGTGCCAGTCGGGCTGGCTGATGATGCCCACGCGGAAACCCTGGGCCTCGAGGGTGCGGCCGATCAGCGCCATCCCGAAGCTGGGGTGGTCGATGTAGGCGTCGCCGGTGATGATGATGATGTCGCAGACGTCCCAGCCGAGGGCGTCCATCTCGGCCCGGGACATGGGCAGAAAGGGCGCCGGCGCGAGCTCGGGGCGGTAGCGGGGATAGCTGAGGAGCGAGGGGGCGGTGCCGGGATTTTCCATGGGCGCGATTGTACGGGAGCCGCGGGTTAGAGCCATCGGGGGAAACGCGGGTTCCCACGCCGGGCCGCGGAGGGGTGGGCCCCCTCGGCGATGGCGCTCGCCATCCCTGAGACGGCTCCGGGCGCCGCTGCGATAGCTCCGGGCGTGGTGTCGATGGCTCCGGGCGTCGCTGCGACGGCTCGAGCCGTCCCGGAGATGGCTCCGGCCATCCCCGCGATGGGTCGGGCCATTCAGCACGATGGCCCGGGCCGTCGTGAAGATGGGTTCGGTCACCACGGCGATGGCTCGGGCCATCCCCGGCGATGCGCCGGGCCATCGTGGCAACGAACGCACCCTGCCCGGCGACGCCCCGGGCCATCGCGGCGATGGCCGAGGCCGCCGCGAAAATGGAATAGCCCCCGCCACCGCGGCGACGCCGCCCCGCCTCTCAAGGAAACGCAGGGCCGCCCCAAGTTTCCTGGCCCCCCACGGGGGGGCGGGCTGGGCGGAACACGGCCCTGGGGGCGCTCAAACCCCCAGCGCCTCCTTCACCGACGACCACTGGCGGCGGCTCACCGGCAGCTGCTCGGGCACCCCGTCGAGGATCACCACCCAGTGGGCCTCGCCGTCCTCGCCGGTGGTGGCGCGGGCGACGCCCTTCACCGCCTGGCGGGCGATCAGGCAATTGCGGTGGATGCGCAGGAAGCGCTCGGGGAACTCGTCCTCCAGCTGCACCAGGGATTCGTCGAGCAGGTATTCCCGCTCGAGGGTGCGGGCCACCACGTATTTCTGCTCGGCCTTGAGGTAGAGCACCTCGGCCACCGGCACCAGCAGGATGCGGCCGCGCTCGCAGATGCTGAAGTGGCTGCGGGTGGCCGGCGCCATCTGGCGCAGGATCTCGTCGGCGGGCGGGCGCAGGCGCCGGGCCTTGGCGATGGCCTCGGCCAGCCGCGCCGCGCGCACCGGCTTGAGCAGGTAGTCCACCGCCGCCAGCTCGAAGGCGCGCACCGCGTATTCGTCGTAGGCGGTGGTGAAGATCACCGCCGGGGCCCGCGGCATGCGGCCCAGGTGGCGGGCCAGCTCGATGCCGTCCATCGCCGGCATGCGGATGTCGGTGAGCACCAGATCGGCCGGCTGGCGCTCCAGCAGGGCCAGGGCCTCGATGCCGCTGGCCGCCATGCCGACGATGCGGGTCGGCTGGGTGTCGGCGATGTCGCCGAGGAGATCGCGCAGACGGTCGCGGGCGGGCGCCTCGTCATCGACGATCAGCACCGCCAGCGGGGCGAAATCGTTGCTCATCACGGCGCTCATGGGCGCCCTCCCCCGCCGTCGCGGAAGGGCAGGACGATACGGACCCGGTAGGCGTCGGGGCCCTGCTCGGTGTCGAGGGTGGCTTCAAGGTCGTAGAACAGCATCAGTCGCTCGCGAATGTTGTCGAGGGCCATGCGATTGCCCGGTTGCTGGATGCCGGGGTCTGGCAGCGGGTTGGCGATCTCGATGTGCACCGCCGGCCCGCGCCGCGCGATGGTAATCGAAACCGTTCCCGGCCCGACCCCGGGCTCGATGCCGTGGAAGACGGCGTTCTCCACCAGCGGCTGGAGCAGGAAGGGCGGCACCCGCGCCGCATCGGCCCGGGCGTCGCGCTGCCAGGCCACCTGCAGGCGCTCGCCCAGGCGCAGGCCCTCGAGGCTGAGGTAACGCTCGCACAGGGCGATCTCGTCGGCGAGCGGCACCAGCTCGCGGTTGTCCTTCATCAGGGCGCGGAACAGGTCGGCCAGCTCTTCCAGGGCCTCCTCGGCGCGGCGCGGGTTGGCGCGCAGCACGCCGAGCACGCCGTTCAGGCTGTTGAACAGGAAGTGCGGGCGGATCCGCGCCGTCAAGGCCAGCAGGCGCGCCTCGGCCAGCGCGGGCACATGGGCCGCGACATGCTGGCGAAAATAGGCTGCAACGCCCAGCGTCGCCACCGCGGCCCAGAACAGCGCCCGCGGCAGACCGTCGTCGGCGGGGGCGAGCAGGACGTGGCTGAAGAGCGTCGCGCCGAGCACCACGCCCCCCGCCAGGAGCCAGCCCGCCACCACCGGCAGCCGGGCCAGCCCGGGCTGGATCAGGAACAGCACGGCCACCGACAGGATCAGCGGGAATTCCACCCGCATCGCCATGTCCAACAGCTCGCCGACCAGCTGGGACAGCACCTGGTTGCGCAGCAGCACCGCCACCACCGCCAGGCCATTGACGAGCAGCAGGATGCGCAGCACGACGCCCAGGTTACGAAAATCCGGCACCGCCCGCGCCGCCGCCTCCGCCCCGGCGAGCGGCGGGGTTTGCTTTATAATCATGAGTCAAGACATTGGGCCAAGATCCTGTATCCGCGCGATTCTCCGGCCCGCTCCCTCATCGCACAAGGCATTAGTCAACATGGCAGATCAATCCGCGCCCCAGGACAGCACCGCCAAGGCCTGGTCCGGCCGCTTCTCCGAACCCGTCTCCGACCTGGTCAAGCGCTACACCGCCAGCGTCTTCTTCGACAAGCGCATGGCGGCCCAGGACATCCGCGGCTCCCTGGCCCACGCGAAAATGCTGGCCCGCCAGGGCATCATCGGCGCGCAAGACCTCGCCGACATCGAGCGCGGCATGGCGCAGATCGCCGGCGAGATCGAACGCGGCGAGTTCAACTGGAACCTCGACGACGAGGACGTCCACCTCAACATCGAAAAACGCCTCACCGCGCTGGTGGGGGACGCCGGCAAGCGCCTGCACACCGGCCGCAGCCGCAACGACCAGGTTGCCACCGACATCCGCCTGTGGCTGCGCGACGCGATCGACACCATCCTCGGCCTGATCCGCGAGTTCCAGCTGGCCGTGCTCGACCTGGCCGAACACCACGCCGCCACCCCGCTACCCGGCTTCACCCACCTGCAGGTCGCCCAGCCGGTCACCTTCGGCCACCACCTGATGGCCTACCTCGAGATGACCCGCCGCGACGCCGAGCGCTTTGCCGACTGCCGCAAGCGCGTGAACCGCCTGCCGCTGGGCGCCGCCGCGCTGGCCGGCACCACCTTCCCGATCGACCGCGAGTTCGTCGCCGCCGAGCTGGGCTTCGACGAGGTGTGCTTCAACTCCCTCGACGCCGTCTCCGATCGCGACTTCGCCATCGAGTTCTGCGCCGCCTCGGCGCTGCTCATGACCCACCTGTCGCGGCTGTCCGAAGAGCTGATCCTGTGGATGAGCCCGCGGGTCGGCTTCATCGACCTGGCCGACCGCTTCTGCACCGGCAGCTCGATCATGCCGCAAAAGAAGAACCCCGACGTGCCCGAGCTGGTGCGCGGCAAGACCGGCCGCGTCAATGGCAGCCTGATCGCCCTCTTGACCCTCATGAAGGGCCAGCCCCTGGCCTACAACAAGGACAACCAGGAAGACAAGGAACCCCTCTTCGACACCGCCGACACCGTCATCGACACCCTGCGCATCTACGCCGACATGATGGGCAGCCGCGTCGAGGCCGACGGCAGCCGCGTCTTCAACGTGCGCGTCAAGGCAGAAGCCATGCGCGCCGCGCTGCGCCAGGGCTACGCCACCGCCACCGACCTCGCCGACTACCTGGTCAAGAAGGGCCTGCCCTTCCGCGACGCCCACGAGGCCGTCGCGCTGGCCGTGCGCGGCGCCGAGAAGCGCGGCATCGACCTGCCCGAGTTCACCCTCGACGAGCTCAGGGCCGAGATGGCCGAGGTCCCGCGCGCGGTGCCGCTGCTCGACGCCGACGTGGCCCGCGTGCTCACCGTCGAGGGCTCCCTCGGCGCCCGCGACCACATCGGCGGCACCGCCCCCGGGCAGGTCCGCGCGGCGATCGCCCGGGCCCGGGCACGCCTGGCCTGAGGGACGCGGCATGGAAAGGATCGGCAAGTACGAAATCAGGCGCAAGCTGGGCGAAGGCGCCACCAGCACCGTCTATCTCGGCTACGATCCTTTCGCCCAGGCGGAGGTCGCCATCAAGCGCCTCCACCCCGAGCTGCTGCGCATCACCGACCACACCACCCTCTACCACCACCTGCTGCTCAACGAGGCGGCCCTCGCCGGCAAGCTGCAGCACCCGCACATCGCCCAGATCCACGACGCGGTGATCGACGACCGCGACGCCTACGTGGTGATGGAATACGTGCCCGGTGGCACCCTCGAAGCCTTCACCACGCCCGACAACCTGCTGTCCTTCGAGCGCCTGGTGGAGATCGTCTTCAAGTGCACCCGGGCCCTCGACTACGCCTACCTGCAGGGCGTCACCCACCGGGACATCAAGCCGGCCAACATCCTGCTCGTCTCGCCCACCGGCCAGGACATAAAAATCTCCGACTTCGGCGCGGCCATCTTCACCGCCAGCGAGACCACCCAGGGCACCCAGCTCGGCTCGCCGGCCTACATGTCGCCCGAGCAGGTGCGCGAGCTGCCCGTCGACCACCGCACCGACATCTACTCCCTCGGCGTCGTGATGTACGAGCTGCTCACCGGGCAGCGCCCCTTCGAGGCCGGCAACAACGCCAGCCTGATCTACCAGATCGCCCACCACGTCGCCCCGCCGCCCTCCAGCCTGCGGCCGGAGATCCCCCCCGAGCTCGACGCCATCGTGGGCCGCGCGATGCAGCGCGACCTCGACCAGCGCTACGCCACCTGGATGGAGTTCTCCCACGACCTCGCCCAGGCCTACCGCAACCGCAAGCTCGCCCCCGACCGCAGCGAGCTGCCCGAGAGCGAGAAGTTCGAGCGCCTGCGCGCCTTCCGCTTCTTCCGCGAGTTCAGCGACGTGGAGATCTGGGAGATCGTCCGCCTCGCCGAATGGCGCAGCCTCGAGGCCGGCACCGTCGTGATGCAGGAGGGCGAGCCGGGCAACTACTTCTGCGTGCTCGTCGAGGGCGAGCTGCGGGTGCTCAAGCAGGATCACCTGCTCGACACCCTGTCGGCCGGCGACTGCTTCGGCGAGATGGCCCTGTTCGCCGCCGGCCGCGGCGCCCGCACCTCCTCCGTCGAGACCCTCACCCCGGCCCGCATCCTGACCATCCGCGCCCCCGCGCTGCTGCGCGCCTCGGCGGTGTGCCAGATGCATTTCTACAAGGGCTTCCTCGAAGTCTTGGCCACCCGCCTGTCGGTGGCCAACAGCCGCATCGCCAGCGTCTGAACGGGCGGCGCCCCGGCGAAGTGTCGGTTTTTTTGACACAAAAGCCCTGGCGCATCCGCGCCCCGCCCCACACCCCCAGATATCCCTTTAAAATCAAAGCATTAAGAATGCGCATAGACAGGCGCGATTATTGCTTAATCATGTTTGACTAAAAAGCGGATGTCTTTCACGATCCGAAAACAAGAATCCGCCTAGAATATTGGAAAATACGTCGCCGACCGGCGGCACGCGAATGAGGCTCGAGATGAATCAGACACACCCCGAGGCACCGGCGAAGCACACGCCGACCGACATCAACGCGGCCCCCCGCAAGGGCCGCCGCAAGCTGATCCAGGCAGGCATCGCCGGCGCCCCGGTGCTGCTCGCCCTGAAGAGCACCCCGGTCCTGGCGGGCAACTGCAAGCACCCGTCGGGCTTCTCCGTGTCGGGCAACCTGAGCGCCACGGGCGGCAAGAACTGCAGCAGCCCCTTCCCCGGCCCCACCGACTGGATCAAGAACCCCTCCACGTGGCCGTCCGGGATCACCCCCGACACCGTCTTCAAGACCGCCCTCGGCGCCAACGCCCTGGGGCAGGCCGACACCTTCACGCTCGGCGAAGCCCTCGGCGACACCGCCAACCCCCTCAACGCCAAGGCTGCCGCGGTGTTCCTGGGTTCCTTCAGCTACGGCCCTCCCGGCCCCGCCGTCATCAAGGCCCTATGGACCGACGGCGTCCAGGGTGGCGGCTACGCGTCCCTCGGCTACAAGAACGAAAGCACCACCTGGCACCAGACCGAAGTCGCAAAGTACTTCGACTACCTGCTTGGCCTGATCTTCTGATCGCCCCACCGCTGCGGCAGTGAGCACGACCAGCGCATCCGCCAGCCTTTTTCGGGCCCGCCAGTCCAACACCGGCGGGCCCGATGCCATTCTCTGGAAAGAAGTCGACGAAGGCTGGGTCCGCTTCGACCCGGTCGCCGGCCAGACCCTCCTCCTCACCCCCATCGCCCGCTTCGTGCTGGATGAACTGGTCGCGAGCGGCCGCGCCCAGGACATCGACGCGCTCATCGCCGCGGTCCTGCGCGAGGAGCCCGAGGCCACCGCAGCCGAGGCCCACGTGCTGGTGGGCGCCGCCCTCGAAGCCCTCACCGCCGCCCGCCTGATCCAGCCCGCCCCCCTTGAGAATCCGTGACCTGTCCCCGGCCGACCTGCTGGCCCGGCTAGGCGGCGACGGCATCCGCCTGGCCGCGGGCCCGTTCAACTGCCGCCTGCAGAGCGGCATCCCCGAGATCGCCGACGAGCTCGCGCGCCTGTACGCCCATCACCCGCTGGTCGCCCCCGACGCGTTCGTCGACTTCCACGTCGGCGTGGGGCCGGGGCGGGGCCTGCGCCGCTGGCTGCGCCCCCAGGCAGTGTTCTCGGTGGACGGCGTCGAGCCCTTCACCCCCCTGCCCCGCAACCAGGCGCTGGCGATGCTCGAATGGGGCCTCAACTGGTGCATCACCGCCTACAGCCACCACATCCTGGTGATCCACGCCGCCTGCGTCGCCCGCGGCAACCGCGCCGCCATCCTCCCGGCCCCACCGGGCTCCGGCAAGAGCACCCTGTGCGCCGCGCTGGTCAACCGGGGCTGGCGCCTGCTGTCGGACGAGCTCACGCTGATCCGCCTCGACACCGGCGAAGTCATGGGCCTGGCCCGGCCGGTGAACCTCAAGAACGCCTCCATCGACATCATCCGTGCCTACGCCCCCGAGGCCTTCCTGACCCGCCCGGTGCACGACACCACCAAGGGCACGGTGGCGCTGATGGCCCCGAGCGAGGCCAGCGTGCGCGACGTGGCCACGCCGGCCCGCCCGACCTGGATGATCCTGCCCCGCTACCGGGCCGGCGCCGACGCGCGCCTCGCGCCCATGGGCAGCGGCGCCGCCTTCCTGCAGATCGCCGACAACGCCATGAACTACCACATCCTCGGCACCCACGGCTTTGCCGCGGTCGGCCGGCTGGTGGACGACTGCCGCAGCTACAACTTCGAATACAGCCGCCTCGACGACGCCATTGCCGTCTTCGACCGCCTGGCCCGCGACGCCGGGGGCGACGCATGAGCCTGCTGCTGCGCGTGCTGCGCGACATCGAGGCAGCCCGCCACCTCAGCCCGGCCGAGTGGGACCTGCTGGTCCGCCAGTGCCGCCACGCCAACCTCCTCGGCCGCCTCCATCTGCGCCTCGAGGCCGCCGGCATTCCGGTGCCGGAGCGGGCCCGCAACCACCTGCTCGCCGGCGCGATCATGGCCGAGCAGCAGCACCACTCGATCCGCCGCGAAGTGGGCCACCTGCGCGACAGCCTGGCCGCGATCGGCCTGCCGGTGATCCTCCTCAAGGGCGCCGCCTACGTGGCCGCGGGCCTGCCGGCGGCGGCGGGGCGGGTGTTTGCCGACGTGGACATCCTGGTGCCCCGCGCCCGCCTGGACGACGCCGAATCGGCGCTGCAACTCACCGGCTGGCAGTCCACCGCCCTCGACGCCTACGACCAGCGCTACTACCGGCGCTGGATGCATGAGCTGCCGGCCATGCAGCACATCTTCCGGGGCACCGCCCTCGACGTGCACCACACCATCCTGCCGCCCACCTCGCGCCTCAAGCCCGACGCCGGCCTGCTCATCGAGGCCAGCGTCGAGATCCCCGGCCTGCCTGGCGTGCGCACCCTGGCCCTGCCCGACCTGATCCTGCACAGCGCCTCGCACCTCTTCCACGAGGGCGAGCCCGACAACCTGCTGCGCGACCTCACCGACCTCGACGCCCTGCTCCGCCTGCTCGACGGCCCCGCCGGCTGGGACGCCCTCGCCCGGCGCGCGGCACAGCTCCAGCTCGACGGGCCGCTGCACCTCGCGCTGCGCTACAGCCAGCGTCTGCTCGGCACGCCGGTGCCGGCGCCGCTGTCCGCCGGGCTCGGCGGCCAGGCCGGCGGGCCGCGCCAGGGCCTGCTCGACGCGATCTACCTGCGGGCCCTCGAAACCCAGCACCCCAGCGCCGCCGACGGCCTGCGGGGCATCGCCCGCAAGGCGCTCTACATCCGCGCCCACTGGCTGCGCATGCCCCCCCATCTGCTCGCCTACCACCTCGCCCACAAGGCGCTGTTCCCGCCCAAGGCCGACACCCGCAACCTGACCGCCGGCGAGAACACCCCCGCCTGAGACGCCCCGGGGCCCGCATCCCGACCGGGCACACCTCGCCCACCCGCGCGCCACGATGGCGCAGCGCGCACCGCGATGGTGCTTCCGCCCCCCTTCCCCACGGCCGCAGCCCCCGAAAAACCCCGCCGGATCGGGGCCTGGGCGGCTGGCATGAACCCTGCTATTGATTGCCTGGGCCCGACGGCAATGCCGCCGCGGGCCCGCTGCCTCCGCCAACGACGGCGGGACCGGTGCGAGCAAGATGCGTCAGCGCGCGACGCTCGCCAGTTCCAACCCGACCTTGATCCGCGTTCCGCGGGGGCCCGGTCAGCCGCGTCGCTCACCCCGGTGAGCCAGGCGCCCTGACCCCGCATGCCCGCCGGGGGGCCGGACGTGCAGGATTTCCCCATGAAAATCATCGTTGTCGGTCATGGCATGGTGGGCCACAAGTTCCTCGAGGAGCTCCACCAGCTGAAGCTCGCCCACGCCGAAGTCAGCGTGCTGTGCGAAGAGCCCCGCCCCGCCTACGACCGGGTGCATCTATCCGAATTCTTCGCCGGCAAGCGCGCCGAAGACCTGTCCCTGGTGGCGCCGGGCTTCTTCGAGCAGACCGGTTTCTCGCTCCGCCTCAAGGCCCGCGCCAGCGCCATCGACCGGCGCAACAAGACCGTCACCACCGCCGACGGCGAGGTGCTGCCCTACGACAAGCTGGTGCTGGCCACCGGCTCGGTGCCCTTCGTGCCGCCGGTGCGCGGCAACGACCGCCCCGACTGCTTCGTCTATCGCACCATCGAAGACCTGGAAGGCATGACCGAATGCGGCGCCCGCTCCCGGAGCGGCGTGGTGGTGGGCGGCGGCCTGCTCGGCCTCGAATGCGCCAAGGCCCTGCGCGACCTCGGCCTGGAGACCCACGTGGTGGAGTTCGCCCCGCGCCTGATGGCGGTGCAGGTGGACGACGACGGCGGCGGCGTGCTGCGCAGCAAGATCGAAGCCCTCGGGGTGCAGGTGCACACCCGCCGCAACACCGTGGAGATCACCGACGGGGCCCGCGCCCGCCACCGCATGGTGTTCGCCGACGGCAGCCACCTGGAGGCCGACATGATCGTGTTCTCCGCCGGCATCCGCCCGCGGGACGAGCTCGCCCGCCAGAACGCCCTGGCGGTGGGCGCCCGCGGCGGCATCGCGGTGGACGACTACTGCCGCACCAGCGACCGCGACATCTACGCCATCGGCGAATGCGCAGCCTGGCGGGACCAGACCTTCGGCCTGGTCGCCCCGGGCTACGCGATGGCCCGCGTGGCCGCCCGCCACCTGGCCGGCCAGAGCGACGCAAGCTTCGCCGGCGCCGACATGAGCACCAAACTCAAGCTGATGGGCGTGGATGTGGCCAGCATCGGCGACGCCCAGGGCAGGACGCCCGGCTGCCGCAGCTTCCGCTACACCGACGAGCTGAAGCAGATCTACAAGAAGATCGTGGTGAGCGCCGACGGCAAGCGCCTGCTCGGCGCGGTGCTGGTGGGCAACGCCGACGAATACGGCACCCTCCTGCAGATGGCCCAGAACGGCATCGCCCCCCCCGCCGCGCCGGAATTCTTGATCCTGCCGGCGGGCGACGGCCAGGCCAAGCCCGGCCTGGGCGTGGACGCCCTGCCCGACGGCGCCCAGATCTGCTCGTGCAACAACGTGAGCAAGGGCCAGATCTGCGCCGCGGTCGAGGGCGGCGCCACCACCATCGCCGAGATCAAGGCCTGTACCCGCGCCGGCGCCACCTGCGGCGGCTGCGTACCGCTGGTCACCCAGGTGATGAAGGCCGAGATGGCCCGCCGCGGGATGGCGGTGAACAACCACCTGTGCGAGCACTTCGCCCACTCCCGCCAGGCGCTGTACCACCTCGTCCGGGTCGGCCGGATCAAGACCTTCGACGAGCTCCTCGCCCGCCATGGCCAGGGCCTCGGCTGCGACATCTGCAAGCCCACGGCGGCCAGCATCTTCGCCTCGTGCTGGAACGACTTCGTGCTGAAGGACGACCTGGCCAGCCTGCAGGACAGCAACGACTACTTCCTGGGCAACATCCAGAAGGACGGCAGCTACTCGGTGGTACCGCGCATGGCGGGCGGCGAGGTGACGCCGGACGGGCTGATCGCCGTCGGTCAGGTGGCCAAGAAGTACGGCCTGTACACCAAGGTCACCGGCGGCCAGCGGATCGACCTGTTCGGCGCCCGCGTCGAGCAGCTGCCGCTGATCTGGGAGGAGCTGATCGCCGCCGGCTTCGAGTCCGGCCACGCCTACGGCAAGAGCCTGCGCACCGTGAAGAGCTGCGTCGGCTCCACCTGGTGCCGCTACGGCGTGGGCGACAGCATCGGCCTCGCGGTCGAGCTGGAGAACCGCTACAAGGGCCTGCGTGCGCCCCACAAGATCAAGTTCGGCGTCTCCGGCTGCACCCGCGAGTGCGCCGAGGCCCAGGGCAAGGACGTGGGCATCATCGCCACCGACAAGGGCTGGAACCTCTACGTGTGCGGCAACGGCGGCATGAAGCCGCGCCACGCCGAGCTGCTGGCAGCCGACCTCGACAAGGACCGGCTGGTGCAGCTGATCGACCGCTTCCTGATGTTCTACGTACGCACCGCCGACCGCCTGCAGCGCACCAGCACCTGGCGCGACAACCTGGAGGGCGGCCTCGACTACCTGCAGGACGTGGTGGTGAACGACAGCCTCGGCCTCGCCGCCGAGCTGGAGGCGCAGATGCGGCACGTGGTGGACAGCTACCAGTGCGAATGGAAGACCGCCGTCACCACCCCCGCCGTGCGCAAGCGCTTCCGCTCCTTCGTGAATAGCGACCAGGCCGACGAACGCATCGTCTTCGTGGAAGAGCGCGGCCAGATTCGCCCCGCCCGCCCCGACGAACGCCCCGCCGCCGGCAGCGACGCCGCCGAGCTCGCCACCACCGCCTGAGGAGCCCCGCCATGAGCATCGAACCCCTCGTCTGGACCACCGTCTGCGCGGTGGACGACATCCTGCCCGACACCGGCGTGTGCGCCCTGGCGGAGGGCCGCCCCGTGGCGGTCTTCCGGGTCGGCGCGTCGCAGTTCTACGCCATCGACAACATCGACCCGAAATCCGGCGCCAGCGTGCTGTCGCGGGGCCTGGTCGGCAACCTCGGCAAGCACGTGGTGGTCGCCTCGCCGCTCTACAAGAACCACTTCGACCTCAGCGACGGGGTCTGCCTGGAAGCCCCCGAGCACTCCGTGCGCGCCCACTCGGTGCGGGTCGAGGACGGCCGCGTGCTGGTCGCCCTGGGCTGAGGCCCACCCGAACCCAGACCTCATCTGAACCACAAAGGAACCGACATGGCCTACCTCGCCCCCGCCGAGTTCGTCACCAAGATGGTGGACGCCGGCGAATCCAAGCTGCTGATGTCCACCCGCGACACCCTGATCCGCGCCTACATGGCCGGCGCCATCCTGGCGCTGGCCGCCGCCTTCGCGGTGACGGTGTCGGTGAACACCGCCAACCCGCTGATCGGCGCACTGCTCTTCCCGGTCGGCTTCTGCATGCTCTACCTGCTCGGCTTCGACCTGCTCACCGGGGTGTTCACCCTCGCCCCGCTGGCGGTGCTCGACAAGCGCCCCGGCGCCACCTGGCGCGGCGTGCTGCGCAACTGGGGGCTGGTGTTCGCCGGCAACTTCGCCGGCGCGCTGACCGTCGCGGTGTTCATGGCGATCATCTTCACCAACGGCTTTACCGACGCCCCCAACGCCGTCGGCCAGAAGATCGGCCACATCGGCGAAGGCCGCACCGTCGGCTACGCCGCCCACGGTGCCGCCGGCATGCTCACGCTGTTCGTGCGCGCGGTGATGTGCAACTGGATGGTGTCCACCGGCGTGGTCGCCGCGATGATGTCCACCAGCGTGTCGGGCAAGGTGATCGCCATGTGGATGCCGATCCTGGTGTTCTTCTACATGGGCTTCGAGCACAGCATCGTCAACATGTACCTGTTCCCGTCGGGCCTGATGCTGGGCGGCAACTTCACCTTCATGGACTACATGCTCTGGAACGAGATCCCCACCGTGCTGGGCAACCTGGTGGGCGGCCTGACCTTCGTCGGCGCCACGCTGTACTCCACCCACTACAAGACCGCGCCCCGGCGCCGCGCCGCCTGAGCGCCCGCGCCGGCCGGGGAGCGCATCCCATGAGTGCAGGCTTGCGGGTGACCCTCGGCCAGGCGTCCCTGGCCGGCGCCCACGACATCAACCAGGATTTCCACGGCGCCCTGCTGCCCGAGGGGCACCTGCTCGCCAGCAAGGGCATCGTGCTGGCCATCGCCGACGGCATCAGCACCAGCCGGGTCAGCCAGCTGGCCAGCCAGACCGCCGTCGGCAGCTTCCTCGACGACTACTACGCCACCTCCGAAGCCTGGTCGGTGCGCCGGGCCGGCGAGCGGGTGCTGAGCGCGGCCAACTCGTGGCTGCACGCCCAGAACCAGGCCAGCGATGCCCGCTTCGAGAAGGATCTCGGCCATGTGTGCACCTTCAGCGCGCTGATCCTCAAGGGGCGCGAGCTGCACCTCTTCCACGTGGGCGACTCGCGGCTCTACCGCCTCCACGCCCAGGCCCTCGAGCAGCTCACCGAAGACCACCGGGTGCGCCTGTCGTCCGCCGAATCTTACCTCGGCCGCGCCCTCGGCACCGGCCCCCATGTGGAGATCGACTACCGCAGCTGGGAGGCAGAGCCCGGCGAGCTCTACCTGCTGGCCACCGACGGCGCCTACACCCATCTCGACGCCGCCACCGCGCACGACGCCCTGGCCCGCCACCCGGACGACTTCGACGCCGCCGCCGCATGGCTCGCCGGCCAGGCCCGGGCCCGCGGCAGCAACGACGACGCAACCGTGCAGCTGCTGCGCATCGACGCGCTGCCCGCCAGCGGCACGCCCCACCCGCACTTGCGCCGGGACGGCCTCGCGCTGCCGCCGCCGCTGGCCCCGCGGGCCACGTTCGAGGGCTTCACCATCGTGCGCGAGTTGCAGCACAGCGCCCGCAGCCACGTCTATCTGGCTGCCGACACCACCACCGGGCGGCCGCTGGTGCTGAAGACGCCGTCGGTCGAACGGCGCGACGACAGCGCCTACCTCGACGGCTTCGTGCTGGAGGAGTGGGTGGCCCGCCGGGTGGACAGCCCCCACGTCGTCAAGGCCTGGCCCGGCGAGCGCCCGCGCGCCCACCTCTACGTGGCGCTGGAATACATCGAGGGGCAGACCCTCGCCCAGTGGATGGCCGACAACCCGGAGCCCTCGCTGGCGAGCGTGCGCGCCATCGTCGAGCAGCTGGCCCAGGGCCTGCAGGCCCTGCACCGGCGCGAGATGCTGCACCAGGACCTGCACCCCGAGAACGTGATGATCGACGGGCAGGGCACCGTCAAGCTCATCGACCTCGCCACCGTCCAGGTGGCGGGGCTGGAGGAGAGCCAAGGCTACGCAGCCCCCGACCCAGTGCCCGGCGCGCTGCAGTACGCAGCCCCGGAGTACCTGCTCGGCCAGGGCGGCAGCCCCCGGTCCGACCTGTTCTCGCTGGCCGTCGTCACCTACCGGCTGCTCGGCGGACAGCTCCCCTACGGGCTGGACCTCGCCCGGGCGCGCAGCCCGGCCGAGCTGCGCCGGCTGCGCTACATTCCCCTCCGCCACCACCGGCCCGACCTGCCGCCGTGGCTGGACGCGGTGCTCGGCAAGGCCCTGCAGCCCGACCCGGCCCGGCGCCAGGCGGTGATCTCGGAGTTCGTCCACGACCTGCGCGCGCCCGGGCAGCAGTTTCGCAGCCAGCGCCCGCCGCCCCTGATCGAGCGCAACCCGGTGCTGTTCTGGCAGGGCTCGACCCTGGCGCTGGCCCTCGTTGCGCTGGCGCTCGCCTGGCGGCAGGCGGTGGGCAGCGGCTGAAAGCCGGCTGTCGCCTGGCACTGACGTAAAAAAAGCAGCCGAAGCTGCTTTCTTTACGGTGCGGGGAGACGCTCAGCCCAGCTCGGCCAGCAGCTGGCGCAGCTCGCCCGACTGGTACATCTCGCGCATGATGTCGGAGCCGCCGATGAACTCGCCCTTGATGTACAGCTGGGGAATGGTCGGCCAGTTGGCGTATTCCTTGATGCCCTGGCGGATGGCCTCGTCGGCCAGCACGTCGACGGCCAGCACCTCACGGGCGCCGCAGGCCTGCAGGATCTGCACGGCGGTCGAGGAGAAGCCGCAACGCGGCATCTGCGGGGTGCCCTTCATGTACAGCACGACCGGGTTGGAGGTGACCTGTTCGTGAATGATCTTTTGGACGTCCATGGTGATCTCGCAAATAGTTGAGCAATTCAGTCGGGTAAGTCTAGGCCCGTGCAGCCCCCGCGTCAACACCGCGGGTTGGGGTCGCGCCCAAAGGTGATCCGCTCGATGCCGGCCAGGTCACGGGCCGACGCCACCGCCACGAAGCCGGCCGCGGCGAGCAGCCCGCGCACCGCGGCGGCCTGGTCGTAGCCGTGCTCCATCAGCAGCCAGCCGTCCGGCGCCAGGAAGCCCGGCGCCGCGGCGGCGATCCGCGCCAGGTCGTCGAGCCCGGCGGGGCCGGCGGCGAGGGCCGAGCGCGGCTCGAAGCGCACGTCGCCCTCGGCGAGATGGGGGTCGTCGTCGACGATGTAGGGCGGGTTGCTGACGATGATCTCGAAGCGGCCGGCCCCCAGCGCGGCAAACCAGTCGCTCTCGACGAAGCGCACCCGGGCGCCGAGGGCCGCCGCGTTGCCCCGGGCCACCTCCAGCGCGGCGGGCGACAGATCGACCGCCGTGACCTGCGCCGCCGGCAGCTCGAGGGCCAGGGTGATGGCCAGCGCGCCGCTGCCGGTGCCCAGGTCGAGGATGGCGGGCGCCGCACCTGGAGCGACGCGGGCCTTGACGAGATCGACGATCAGCTCGGTCTCGGGGCGCGGGATCAGCACCGCCGGCGTCACCTTAAAACTGCGGCCGTAGAACTCCCGCTCGCCGAGCAGGTAGGCCACCGGCTCACCGGCGGCGCGGCGCTCCAGCAGCGCCATGTAGCGGGCGGCCTGGCCGGCGTCCAGCCCGCGCTCCGGGTAGGCCGCCACCTGGGCCGCGCTGCACCCGGTGACTTCGCGCAGGAACATCCGCGCCTCGCTGGCCGGGATGCGCCCCCGCGCGACGGCGAGGGCCTCGCCGAGGCTGGCCGGCCGCTCAGCCATTCTCGTCGGCGAGCTGGGCGAGCAGCTCGGCCTGGTGTTCGGCGGTGAGGGCGGCGACAACCTCGTCGAGCTCGCCCTGCATCACCGCGTCGAGCTTGTAGAGGGTGAGGTTGATACGGTGGTCGGTGAGCCGGCCCTGGGGGTAGTTGTAGGTGCGGATGCGCTCGGAGCGGTCGCCGCTGCCCACCAGGCTCTTGCGGGTGGCGGCCTCCCGGGCCTGCTGCTCGCGCACCTGGATGTCCTTGATGCGGGCCGCCAGCACGCGCAGGGCCGAGGCCTTGTTCTGGTGCTGGGAGCGGCCGTCCTGGCACTCGGCGACGATGCCGGTGGGGAGGTGGGTGATGCGCACCGCCGAGTCGGTCTTGTTGATGTGCTGGCCGCCGGCCCCCGAGGCGCGGAAGGTGTCGATGCGCAGGTCGGCGGGGTTGAGCTCCACGTCGCCCACCTCGTCGGCCTCGGGCATCACCGCCACGGTGCACGCCGAGGTGTGGATGCGGCCCTGGGTCTCGGTGGCCGGCACGCGCTGCACCCGGTGGCCGCCGGACTCGAACTTGAGCTTGCTGTAGGCGCCGGCCCCGGCGACGCGGACGATGACCTCCTTGTAGCCGCCCAGCTCCGAGTCGCTGGCCGAGATGATCTCGACGCGCCAGCCCTGGCGCTCGGCGTAGCGGGTGTACATGCGCAGCAGGTCGCCGGCGAACAGGGCCGCCTCGTCGCCGCCGGTGCCGGCGCGGATCTCGAGGAAGAGGTTGCGCTCGTCGTTGGGATCGCGGGGCAGCAGCGCGGTCTGCAGCTCGGCGTCGATGCGGGCCTGGGCGGCCTGGGCGGCGTCGAGCTCGGCGGCGGCGAGTTCCTTCATCTCCGGGTCGGCGAGGAGCTCGCGGGCGGTGGCCTCGTCTTCCTGCGCCTGGCAATACTCGCGGTAGAGGCCGACCACCGGGGTGATCTCGGCGTGCTCGCGGGTGAGCTTGCGGTAGTTGTCCATGTCGCTGGCCGCCTCGCTGGTGGCGAGCAGGCGGTCGAGCTCCTGCAGACGGTCGGCGAGGTTGTCCAGCTTGTCGCGGATGCGCTGTTTCATGGGAGCAAGGCCCGCGCAGGCGGGCGTGGCAGACCCCGGCCCGGCGGGCTAGTGGTCGGGGTGGAGGTTGAAGAGGCGCTGCACCAGCTCGGCGCAGTCGCCGTGCAGCTCGCCCTCGGCGTCGTTGAGGAAGCGCGTCGGGGCGTGGAGGAGCTTGTTGGTGAGGCCCTGGCTGAGGGCCTCGAGCACCTTGTGGGGGTCTTCGCCCCTGGCCAGCAGGCGGCTGGCGCGTTCGAGCTCGGCGCGGCGCAGGGCGTCGGCGTGCTCGCGCAGGGCCCGGATGGTGGGCACCGTGCCACGGCTGTCGAGCCAGTGCAGGAAGCCGTCGACCCGCGCGTCGATGATGCCCTCGGCCTCGATCACCGCCGCCTGGCGGGATTCGAGGCCGGAGTCGACGACCTTGGCGAGGTCGTCGACGGTGTACAGGAACACGTCGCCGGAGGCGGCCACCTCGGCCTCGATGTCGCGGGGCACGGCCAGGTCGACCATCACCATCGGGCGGTGGCGGCGGGCCTTGAGGGCGCGCTCGACCATGCCGAGGCCGATGATGGGCAGCGGGCTGCCGGTGCACGAGACCACGATGTCGTAGCCCGCCAGCACCTCGGCCACCTGGTCGAGGCGGATCACGTCGGCGCCGAAGCGGGCCGCCAGCGCCTCGGCCCGGGCGGCGGTGCGGTTGGCAATGGTCACCTTGCGCGGCTGCTCGCCGCAGAAGTGGGCGGCGCACAGCTCGATCATCTCGCCGGCGCCGATGAAGAGCACGCGCTGGTCGCGCACGCTCTCGAAGATGCGCTCGGACAGGTGCACCGCCGCGGCGGCCATCGACACGATGTTGGCGCCGATGGCGGTGGTGGAGCGCACCTCCTTGGCCACCGAGAAGCTGCGCTGGAAGAGCTTGTGCAGGGTGGCGCCGAGGGTGCCGGCCTGCTCGGCGTGGCGGACGGCGTCCTTCACCTGGCCGAGGATCTGCGGCTCGCCGATGACCATCGAGTCGAGCCCGCTGGCCACCCGGAAGACGTGGCGGATCGCGTCCCGCTGGGGGAAGGTGTACAGGTAGGGCGACAGGTCGTTCAGGGCCACCCGGTGGTAGTCGGCAAACCAGTCGGCGGCGTGCTGGGGGTGTTCGGTGGCGAAATAGAGCTCGGTGCGATTGCAGGTGGACAGGATCGCCGCCTCCTTCACCGGCTTGGCCCGCACCAGGTCGGCCAGGGCCTGCGTGAGCAGTTCGGGCCGAAAGGCCACCTGCTCGCGGATGGAGACTGGCGCAGTATGGTGGTTGAGTCCGAGGGCGAAGAGTTGCATGCGCGACACCGGGTCGAGCCGAAATTTCTGACCCGCGAGTATATCACCCGGGCCCGGGGCAGCACGCGGGTGCGCCGGGCAGGTGGGTCAGGCCCGCTCGACCCGGGCGATCAGCGTGTCCTCGCCGAGCTCGTCGCCCACCTGCACATGCACCGACACCACGCGGCCGGCGACGGTGGTGGGGACGTCGGTGCTGACCTTGCTGGTCTCGGTACGGACGATGACCTGGTTGAAGCGGATCTCGTCACCGGGGGCGATCAGCACCTCGGTGACGAAGGCGCCCTCGCCGGCGCAGTTGCCGCAGCTCTTCCAGCACACGGGCCACAGGGGCGAACGGACTTCAACGGGAGCGGACATGGGTGCCTCTCGTGGCGGGACGGCCCCGGCCCTCAACGGGCGCAGGGCGCGGCGGCATCGGGTTCGAGGTGGGGCAGGATGACCGGCCCCATGGACTTGAGGATCTGCACCGGCAGGGCCGAGGTGAAGTTGTACTTGCCGGCCTCGGGGCCCATCACGTAGGCGGTGAGGGTGCCGAAATGGTGCGGGCCGAGGTAGAACACGAAGGTGGCGGTGCGGTTGAGGGCCACCCCGCGGGCACCGCCGCGGCCGATCACGATGCGGTTGTCGCCGGTGCCGGTCTTGCCGCCCAGGGCCAGCGGCGTGCCGTCGGCGAGCTTGAAGGCCCCGGCGAGGCGCCGCGCGGTGCCGCCCTCGACCACCTCCGAGAGGGCCGTGCGCAGCGCGGCGGCCACCTCGGCCGGCAGCACCCGCTCGCCCTCGCCGATCTTGGGGGCGAAGCGCGTCTCGTAGGGCGTGCCGACCGCGAAATTGAGGCGGTCGACGCGCAGCGTGGGCTGGCGGATACCGTCGTTGGCGATGATGCCCATCAGCTCGGCCAGCGCCGCCGGCCGGTCGCCGGAGCTGCCCAGGGCGGTGGCGAAGGACGGCACCAGGTGGCCGAAGGGGTAGCCCAGCCGCGCCCAGCGCCGGTGAATGTCCTCGAAGGCCTCCAGCTCCAGCATGGTGTAGATGCGGGAATCCTTGGCGCCCTTGTGGCGGCTGCGGAACAGCCAGCGGTAGACCTCCTGGCGCGCCTCGGCGCTGTCCTTCACCGCGTCGGCCCAGGTGGCGTCGGGCTTCTGCTGGAGGTAGGCGGCGAGCCACAGCTGCAGCGGATGGATCCGCGCCACGTAGCCGCGGTCGGCCAGGTCGTAGGCGTCGAGGCCGTTGCGGGCCTGGAGCCTGCCGATGTCGGCCTCGGAAAACGCCTTGCCGTCGAGGCGCTCGCGCAGGAAGGCACCCAGCTCGGCGGGCGTGGCCTTCGGCGACAGGTAGAGGAACACCGCCACCAGCCGGTCGACGCCGGGACGCAGGTCGTCGAGGAGATCCTCGCGGATCTCGGCGGGCGTCTTGCCGCGGTACTTGTTCCAGAACCGGCGCAGGAAGACCTGCCCTTCCCGGTCGGCGAAGCGGGCCAGGTATTCCTGCCGGCGCGGATCGTCGGCGTCCTCGAGGAGGCGCGAGAGGTTGTCGGGGCCCTGGTAGATGGTGTGGCGCACCACGTCGCGCATGATCCGCACGAAGGGCAGGTTGATCGAGCCCTGCAGGGCCTCGCGCACGGTGGGCTGGCGGCCGTCGTCCTCGTGGCGGAAGTTGTTGAAGGTGTGCACGCCGCCGCCGGTGAAGAAGCCCTCGCCGGGGCTGGCCGAGTAGCGGCGCTCCAGGGCCGCCTGCAGCATCGCGGGCAGGCTGCGGTCCTTGGCGCCGGCGAGGTATTCGACGGCCCACTGGCTCAGGCGGTCGCGGGAGTCGGGCTTCACGGCGCGCAGCTCGGCGGCGGTCTTGCCGGCGTATTTCTCGTGCAGCTCGGCGACGATCTCGAGGTAGGTGGTGAGCACCCGCAGCTTGGCGGTGGAGCCGAGCTCGAGCTTGCTGCCCTCGTTGATGTCGAGGGCCTGGTCGCTGGTGTCGGTCTGCACCCGCACGCGGTTGCCGCCAGGGGTGCTCTCGACCAGGGTGAAGCTGTAGCGCACCGCCTTCAGGCTCGCCGGGCTCAGCATGCGGTCGCCGGCAAGGCCCTGCTTGCGGGCAAACTCCGGCTCGCCGAGGCGCTCGAGGAATTCGCTGACTTGCTGCTGCAGGGCGCCGTCGAGGGTGGTGGAGACGTCGGCGTCGAAGCGGTCGAGGTCGTAGAGCGAGGCGTCGAGGGTGGACGCAAGCCGGTTGCGGAGGGTCAGCGTGCCCTTGCCCATGTCGGCGGGCAACACGGCCGGGTTGGCGCGCATGTCGCGGAACCTGAGCGGCTCGGCGAGGGCCGCGTCGCGCAGCGCGGGGCTGATCACGCCGTTGTCGGCGAGAAGGCGCAGGTAGCTGGCCGACAGCTGCCCGAGCCGGTCGCGCCCGCCGCTGGCGAGGTAGAAGGACGGCCGGCGGTGGGCGATCATCAGCGCCACCACCTGGTGCAGCGCCCGGCCCTGGGCGGCCAGTTCGGGGCCGCTGGCCTCCGGGGCGGCGAGCAGCCTGTTGACCGCATCGAAGTCCGCCGCGAACCACACCCACAGGCCGTCGCCGAGGCCGTTCACCTCGCCGTGCCCCGGCGCCGCCGACAGCGGCACGGTGTTGAGGTAGTCGAGGAGCAGGCGGCGGCGGGCCGGCAGGGTCTCGGTGCCGTCCTGGTAGGCGCGCACGCTGGCGGAGGCCATCTGGCGCAGCTTCTCGCTGCCGCTGTAGGTGACGCCGTCGCGGGAGTGGCGGAACTTTTCGATCTGGGTGGCCAGGGTGCTGCCGCCGGGGGCGTCGAAATCGCTGCTCACCAGGTGCCCGACCCGGCCGAGCACCGCGCGGGCGAAGCGCACCCAGTCGACGGCCGGGTTCATCTGCGGGCGGGACTCGTCGAGCAGGTCGCGGTTCTCGATGAACATCAGCGCCTGGGCCACCCGCGGCGGTACGGCGGCGAAGTCGGCGTAGCCCCGGTAGGGGTAGCGGAAGGCGTGCAGCGGCTTGCCGCGGCAGTCGGCCACGTCGAGGCCGGCCCGGGTCTTCTCGCGGTAGGGCGGAAACAGGCCGTGGCCGGTGTATTCCATCAGGTCCTTCGAGAAGCGCGCCTGCTCGGTGAGCGCATAGCCACGCTCATCGAGGCGCCGGGCGAAGCGCGGCAGCTCGGTGTAGCCCATGCGCTGGTCGAAGGGGCCGTGGGCCGGGAAGCGGATGACCTCGCTGGGGCCCTTCAGCACCTGGAAGTCGAGGGTCCGGGCGTAGGCCGCCAGGTGGGTGGCCTGGAAGCGGGAGGTCTCGATCTCGTCGGCCACCCACCAGGCGCCGGCGGCCAGGCCCAGCAGCAGCACCGTCACCCCGGCGGCGCGGGCGTGGCGGCGCAGGAAACCACGCGCGGGTGGCGCTGCGGCGGGGGGTCCGGCGGGCGCCGCAGCGGCGGCTTCTCCGGCAGACGGCTGCGCGGCGGCATCTGCGGCGGGCGGCGGGGCGGCGGGCGGCGTGTCCGCTGGCGGAGGCTCCGCCGGCGGATTGTCGCCGGCGGGCGTGTCGGCCGCGGCCGGGTTGTCGGGGGGTGTCTCGGCGGGATCGTTCGGGTGCACGGAAGGGGACTTGATGTGATTATTCTCGACCCGCAAGTATCACCCATCCGCCATGACGGAATCGAGATACCCGCGGCCGGCCTGCGGGCGGGGCAGGGTTTTCAGATGACTTTCTTGAACAGCGCGGCGGTTTCGAGGTTGTCGATGGGCTTGTAGAAGAGCTCGCCGAAGATGCGATCCACCATCGTGTAGCGGCCGTTCGAGAGCAGGATGGCCTGGCAGACGTTGTCGGCCGGGCTGTCGAAGTTGCGGATGCCGTATTCGGCGAGGTCCATGTCGAGCACGTACTCGCAGTCGCGCCCAGCCTCCGGGGAGACGTCGAAGTAGGTCCGGGCGACGGCATCGACGTTCCACCAGTGCTGGACGATCTCGGTCTGGTTGAGGGCCTTGTCGTGGGGCCGCACCAGCCAGCCGCTGACGATCTTGATGTTGCGCTCGCGGTCGATGCGGCGATGGGCGTTCATGTAGACGTTGCCCGCCTCGCCGCCGCCCACCTGCTGGACACTGACCTGCTTCACCGCGTATCTGGCAAACGGCTGCCGGTCTCGGATGAAATCGCGGGTGGCTTTGTACATGGAGCTGGAACCTGAAAAATGGGGCAAGAAGCGACGCCACCGTGGCCGGAGGCGCTGGGCGGCTGACGGGATTATGGCCCAAAACGGCCCCCTGCCGGGGGCTGTGCCGCAGCGGCCGGCAACGCGTCGGACGATTCCCACACCCCATTCGGAGGCAGCCGACGGCCAGCCGCCGGCGCCTGCCCTAAATTGGGATCGTGCGCAGCGCCCCACGTTCCGGGGCCCGCAGGCAAGGCAAAGGAGAAGGCCATGAAGCGCAACACCGTCGCACGCCGCAGGCCGCCGCGAGCCCGGCAGGCCGGGCGCCGTACCACCGACGCCTGGAACGAGCGGATCGACGACGAACTCGATCTCGCCCGGCTCCTCGCCGGCCTCCACGACGCGGGGCCCCGCCGCCGCGCCCCCCCGGCGGCCCCCTCCCGCCGCTGACCCACCCCAAGGAGTCCATCATGCTGCACTACGCCGTCGTCTTCTTCGTGATCGCCCTGATCGCCGCCGTCTTCGGTTTTGGCGGAATCGCCGCCGGAGCCGCCGAGATCGCCAAGATCCTGTTCTTCGTGTTTGTCATCCTGGCGGTGGCGAGCTTCGTCATCAACGCCCTGCGCGGCAAGGGATGACGGCGGGGGCGGCAAATCTGGCACACTGGGCGGGCCCCCGCCGTCCGCCGGCCGCCCGCCTCCGCCCATGAGCCTCCAAGCCGCCTCGCTCCGCGAACAACTCGCCCGGCTGCGCCCGCGCCGGCTGCTGCCCCTCCTGCTGGTCGCCCTGGGGTGCACCCTGGTGCTGTCGCTGCTCGGTTTCGGCCGCCTGCACGCCCAGTTCGGAGAGCTGGCGATGCGCGACGCCCAGGTTTACAAAGCCCAGATCGACCGCTTCGACGCCCTGCTGGCGATGGTGCTCGACGCCGAGACCGGCGTTCGCGGCTACCTCCTCAACGACCACAAGCCGGTCTATCTCGACGCCTACACCGAGAGCCAGCGCGCCATCGAGCCTTTGCTGGCGCGCATCGAGGCCGACTATCCGCCGGGCAGCGCCGACCGCCCGGAGTTCGAGACCCTGGCCCGGCTGGTCCGCCTGAAGCTCGCCCTGCTCGCCGACACGGTCACCGCCGGCCGCGTGATCAGCGCCGGGCCGCCGGGCCAGGGCGGCGCCGGCAAGGCCTACATGGACCAGATCCGCCAGTCGATCAAGGTGCTGCGCGACCACCTCGAGGCGCGCAACCAGACGCTGGTCAACGAGTCGATCAAGCGCTTCCGCGAGATGGAGCACGCCGTCACCGGGCTGGCCCTGGGCGCCCTCGGGCTGATCATCGCGCTGTTCGGCGTACAGCAGCGCCAGGCCACCCTGCGGGCGCGCCTGGCCACCCTGCTCGAGCGGGAGAACGTGGCCCTCGAGTCGATGGTCTCCCAGCGCACCCGCGAGCTGTCCGACCTCGCCAGCTACCTCACCGATGCCCGCGAGGCGGAGCGCGCCCGCCTCGCCCGGGAGCTCCACGACGAGCTGGGCGCCCTCCTCACCGCCGCCAAGATGGACGCCAGCTGGCTGCTGCGCAGCCTCGGCGCCACGGCCGGGCCCGACATCCAGGCCCGCTTCCGGCGGCTCATCGACACCATCGGCTCGGGCATCACCATCAAGCGGCGCATCATCGACGACCTGCGCCCGCCGCTGCTCCAGGGCCTTGGCCTGGTGGAGGCCCTGCGCGCCCTCACCGACGAGCTGCGCGGCGAGTACCAGCTGGCCCTCCAGCTGCCGGCCAGCGAGCCGCCGTGCTCCGAGGAGCAGTCCCTGGCCCTGTTCCGCATCGTGCAGGAATCCCTCACCAACACCCGCAAGTACGCCCACGCCCGCCACATCGAGGTCGGGCTGGCGCTGGTCGACAACATGCTGCACCTGTGGGTGGGCGACGACGGCGTGGGCTTCGACCCCGACAGCCCGCAGCTCAGCCGCCACGGGCTGGCCGGCATGCAGCACCGCACCCAGATGTTCGAGGGCCACTTCGCGGTCCGCTCGGCCCCCGGCCAGGGCACCCGGATCGACGCCCGGATGCCGCTGCAACACCCCGCCGCGTCAGGCGACCATCAGCCCGTGGCGTAGGGCGTAGGCCGCCAGCTCGGCGTTGCTGGCCACCTCGAGCTTCTCGAGGAGGCGCGAGCGGTAGGTGCTCACCGTCTTGACGCTGAGATTGAGCGTGTCGGCGATGCCCGACACCGATTCGCCCCGGGCCAGCCGCAGGAAGACCTGCAGCTCCCGCTCCGACAGGCTCTCGTGGGGCAGCGCGGCCGACACCCCGGCCAGGTCGTCGGCGAGCAGCTCGGCGGTGCGCGGCGAGACGTAGCGGCGCCCCTGGGCCACCGTGCGGATCGCCCGGATCAGCTCGTCGCGCTCGCAGTCCTTGCACAGGTAGCCGTTGGCGCCGTTGCGGATCATCGGCAGCGCATAGCGCTCCTCGGGGAAGCCGCTCAGCACCAGCACCTTGAGCGCCGGATAGCGCTGGCGCACCGCCCGCAGCACATCCACGCCGCTCTGCCCGGGCAGCGACAGGTCGAGCAGGAGCACGTCGCAGGGCTGCTCGCGGAGCTGCTGCAGCGCCTCCTCGCCGGAGGCCGCCTCGAACTCCACGCGCACCCCCAGCTCGTCGGCGAGCATTTCGCGGAACCCCGCCCGCACGATCTTGTGGTCGTCGACAATCGCCAGACGCAACATGGGCCTTCCCTCCGCAATGACTGCCGCCATTGTAGCGGGGCGCCTCGCCGCCGGCATGCCCGGAGATTCCGCCCGTCATGCCGGAATGCTCCTACGCTGGCAGCCGGCCTTGTCGGACATCCCCGGGCGGCGCCTGGGCCTACAGTGGAATCACCGCGCGGCGCAGCTCGCGGCGCGCTCCGCGATCCACCATTTTCCAAGGAGATCCATCATGAGCCCCAGGCTTCAAGCCAGCCGCCTCCAGTCCGACCTCGAGCAGATCCTCGCCGAGCTCAAGGCCGCCCCCGAAGATCAGCTCCCGGCCCTGCGCGAGCGCCTCGAAACGGCGCTGGAAGCGGCCCGGGACAACGGCCACGACCTCCTCGACAGCCTGCGCAGCACGGCCCGCCGGCTCGCCGGCCACGCCGCCGAGAACCTGCGTCACGGCTGCGGCAGTACCAGCGACTACGTGCGCAACAACCCGTGGCGGGCCGCCGCCGTCGTCGGTGCCGCCGGTGTGCTGCTGGCCGCCCTGCTCAGCCGCCGCTGAGCCCCCGCAACGGCCGGCCCCCCAAGCGCGGAGGCCGCCCTCCTCCGACCCGCCCCTCCGCACCACCCTGCCCGGGGGCGCCGGCCACCTCCCCGCGCCCTCCTGGCAGTCAGCGG
Organism: Zoogloea sp.; assembly: GCF_041908905.1. Lineage (GTDB taxonomy): Bacteria > Pseudomonadota > Gammaproteobacteria > Burkholderiales > Rhodocyclaceae > Zoogloea. The sequence goes on along the minus strand of NZ_JAYREK010000004.1, from coordinate 25,214 downwards.
GCGGACACCGCCCCGCCGGTCAGCCCCCGAGAACGACCACCTGCGCCCCCGCCAGCCGGAACTCGGCACGCTCCTCGTCATAGTCGTGGCGTTCCACCCGGCAGCGCCGCTCGCCGTCCACCTCCGCGTAGCGGATCAGGTTAACCGAGTTGGGATGGCCACCGCGCAGCCGGGTGGACAGCGCAGACCCCGCCAGCACCGCCCAGCAGCCCCTCGCCGCGGGCCCGTAGCGCCCGGCCAGCGGACGGCACAGGGGCGCATGAACGTGCCCGGACAACACCAGATCCACCCCCGCCAGGGCCCACGCCCCCACCGCCTCCCGAGCGCCGCGGACGATGTCCGCCTCGTCCGCGGCGTCGGCCACGTCAAGCGGGTGATGGACCACCACCACCCGCAGCTGCCCCGGCCGGGCCCGGCGCAGGCGCCGGCTCACCGCCTCGATCTGCACCGACGCCAGCGCACCCTGCTTGTGACGCCAGCGGCGGGTGCTGTCCACCCCCACCGCCAGCAACCCGGGCAGCGCCAGCACCGGCATGCGCTCGTGGCCGAAGCAGCGCCGAAAGCCGCCGTGCGGCGCCCACAGGCGGGACCACAGGTCGAACAGGGGCAAGTCATGGTTGCCGGGCACCACCAGCCGGGGGCAGGCCGGCAGCCGCGCCAGGAAGTCGGCCGCCGCCGCGAACTCGGCGGGCCGGGCGCGCTGGGTGACGTCGCCGGAGACCACGATGAGGTCCGGCGCCACCGCCTCGGCAAAGGCGCGCAGGGCCTCCGCCACGCGGGGGCGCTCGGTGCCGAAGTGGGGATCGGAGAGCTGCAGGAGGAGGCTCATGGCGCCCTGCCGGGGGCCAGCAGCCACAGGGGTTCCCCGGCCACGTCGAACACCAGCGGCGGGCGCGTCCGGACGGTCTCGCCGTCGATGGCCACCGCCACGTCGCGGGGCCGCCACCAGCGCCGGCCGGGCTCGATCTGCAGGCGGCGGAAGACCAGGCGCTCGACGGCGTGAGCCTCGCCGAGGCGGCCCAGGGCGCCCTGCAGGGCCAGCCCGAACAGCGCGCCCCGGCCGAGGGGGCGGAGCACCAGCCCCACCAGCCGGCCGGCCTCCACCTGCGCCGCCTCCGGCACCCCCACCTGCTCGAGCTGCAGGCGGTTGTTGGCGACGAAGACCGTCGAACTGGTGAGCACACGCTCCTGCGCCGGCGCCTCGGGGGCACCCGCCTGCAGGCGGATGAGGTGCTGACGATGGTGGCCGAGGAGGGTCAGCAGCGCCGCCCCCAGCGCGGCCAGCCGGCTGCGCCCCCACTGCCGCTTGAAGATCTCCCGGTCTTCGAGCAGGCGCGGGTAGAGACCGAAGCTGGCATTGACCAGGAAGATCCGTCCGTTGAGGCGGCCCACCTGCACCGGCCGCACCTGCCCGCCCAGCACCGCCGCCACGGCCTCCGCCGGGTCGGCGGGGAAGCCATGGCAGCGCCCGAAGTAGTTGAAGGTGCCCTGCGGAATCGCGCTGAAGACGACACCGGCGGCCATGGCCGCGCGGGCCACGGTATTGAGGGTGCCGTCGCCGCCGACCCCCACCAGCACGGCGCCCAGGGCACGGGCGTGAGCCGCCGCGGCGGCGGTCGTGGTCTCCAGCGCATCCGCGTGCATCACCAGGCGCACGCTCACCTGACGGCCGGCAGCGCTCACGGTGTCGCGGATCAGCGCCCCCAGGGCTTCGCCCTGCCGGCGGCCGGCGGTGGCATTGACCACCACCACCCAGCCCGACGGACTGCCCCGCGGCGGTACGGCGAGGAGCGCCGCGGACACGGGCTCAGCCTCGCCCGGCAGGCCCGGCGATGCCCTGCATGCGGGGATGGGCCGACTCGTAGCCGAGCCACGCCTCGGACTCCGCATCCCGCGCCAGCGTAAGCGGCAAGGTGCCCGTGCGGCGCAGCGGGCGGATCAGACGTTGGACGATGCGGCGCAACAGGGCGGTCATCACGGGCTCCTCGGGGCTGGCGGGTGGGCATGGGGACACCCTGAGCTTAGCGGCGGCGCGCCCGCCCGTCTGTGGGGCACCTACCCGCCGCCCTGTAGGACGGCACCGACAGACACCCCGCCGCGCCCGGCGTAAGCTCGGCGGCAAGTTGCCCGGGCGTGGGCCGGCGTGGGAATCGGCTGACAGCGGATTCGGCCCAACCCGACGGCGGGACGCCGCTCCAGCCCCCAGACTGGCAGGGCCCACCCCAGGGCCGCCCCGCATCCGACGAGTCGCCCATGTCACCCGAGCCCCCTCCCCTGAAAATCGTGATCGTCGAGGACAACCCCGTCCTCCTCGACCTGCTCACCGGCATGCTCGCGAGCATCCCCGGGCTGGCCCTGGCTGGCCACGCCGACAGCGAGGCGACCGCTCTCGACCTGCTCCGCGACGCCCGCCCCGAGCTCGCCATCATCGACCTCGAGCTGCGCACCGGCAGCGGCCTCGGCGTGCTCGGCGCGCTCCACGAGCGGCCGGCCGACTTCGGCGGGCTGGGCGCGGTGGTGTTCTCGAACCACGCCCACCCGGTGGTCAGGAGCCGCTGCCTCAACCTCGGCGCGGTGGCCTTCTTCGACAAATCCTTCCAGACCGACGAGCTGCTCGAGTTCGTCCAGCGGGCCGCCGAGAAACGCCCCGGCTGAATCGCCCGGCCCATGCCGCCCGCCGGCGCCGGACGCAAAAAAGGGGTGGTCACCCACCCCTTCCTGCAGCGCGCGGCAGCCCCACCCTACGGGCGCACCGCGATGTCGTTCTTGACCGACACCACGCCCGGCGTGGTACGGGCCAGCTCTTCGGCACGGCTGCGCTCGGCGTGGCTCTTGGCGAAGCCGGACAGCTGGACGGTGCCCTTCAGGGTCTCGACGTTGATCGCCATCGCGCTGACCGCCTTGTCTTCGGCAAACTTGGCCTTGACGCGGGTGGTGATGGTCGCGTCGTCCACATACTGGCCGACGGTGGATTGCTCGCGGGTCACGGCGCAACCGGCGGCGGTAAAGGCCAGCAGGCCGGCCAGGGCAAGGGAGGCGGCGGTGGTTTTCATTGTTGACTCCTTCGGTTTGATCGGTACGGGCGGGAAGCGCCCCGGGGTGCTGCTGATCTGAAGGATAGACACTGGCAGCCGGGTGTGATGTCCGACATGGCGGATTGATATGTAGGACAAGTCCTGCCCGGGATGGGCAGCCCCGACGCCCGGCGCTAGCGCGACGGCCGCCCCGAGCCCTTGCCGCCGGCGGGGGCGTAGGCGCAATAGCCCGGCCGCGGCCCCACCTGGGGGTGCTTGCGGCAGGTGTCGGGGCGCAGCTCATAGACCGTGCAGCGGCGCGTCGCCGCGTCCAGATACAGGCAGTCGCCGCTGGCGCGCCGGGCCAGGGTGAAGATGCTGCGCTTGAAGTTGAAGTGCTCCACCAGGCCCGCCTTGGCGAGGCGCCTGGCGATCTGCTTGGGCGCCTCGTGCTCGGCCTCGAAGGCATCCACCAGCTGCAGGCGCACCAGGTCGGGCAGGCGGACCTCCACCGGCATGGTGCAGCAGTTGGCCACGCAGCCGGCGCACAGGCCGCTGCGGTAGCGGGTCCAGGTTTCCAGACGATCGACGTTAACGGGGGACGGGCCGGAGGCGGCCATGGGGGCTCCTGCAAGGGAAAAGGAAAGCGGGCGTACGCGCCCGGGGGCGCATGTATCGGCTGCCGGGCCCACCCTTGTCAAGGCCCGCCTGCCGCTCCGGCGCGCCGGGCAGTTTGGGCGGCACCGCATATAATTCACCCATTACCCCAGGAAGCCCGCCATGTCACTCCTCCGCCCCTTCGCCGCCGCGCTGCTGGCCCTGGGCCTGTCGACCGCCTTCGCCCAGACGCCCACCTACCGTTTCTCGCCGGTCAACCAGTGGGACATCAACAAGACCGCCGCCTACTGGAATCCGATCATCCAGTACGTCTCGGAGCAGAGCGGCGTGAAACTGCAGCTCAAGATCGGGCGCACTTCGGCCGACACCACCAGCTATGTGCTGGCCCAGGAAGTCGAGTTCATCTTCAGCAATCACATGTTCAGCCCCGAGCGCGAGGCGCTCGGCTGGAAAGTGTTCGGGCGCCGCAACGCCCCGCCGCTGCATGGCCAGATCGCCGTGCCGGCCGACTCGCCCATCACGAAGCTCGAGGAGCTGGCCGGCCAGGAGGTCGCCTTCGCCGGCCCCGAGGCCTTCGTCGGCTACAAGGTGCCCTATGCCTACCTGCTCTCGAAGGGTGTCGAGGTGAAGACCGTGTTCGGCGGCAACCAGAACGCGGCCATTGCCCAGATGTTCGCCGGCAAGGCCAAGGCCACCGGCAGCAACTCGATGCTGATCGACGGCTACGCCCGCCGCGAGAACAAGAAATTCCGCATCCTGTGGACCTCCGAGCCCTACCACGACCTGGCCCTGATGGCCTCGGGCAAGGTGCCCGAGAAAGACCTCAAGGCCGTGGCCGGCGCCTTCCTCGGCATGCACAGGGACGCCCGCGGCCGCGAGGTGCTGCGCCAGGCCTCCGCCGAGGTCGGCCTCGACGCCGACGCCCATTTCATCCCGGCCAGCAGCAGCGACTACGCCGCCTACCGCCGCTTCTACCAGAACGCCCCCGCCAGCCTGCGCTGAGGCTCCGCTGACAACCTGCCCGTGGCCAAGCTCTCCGCCCTGCTCCCCAAGTCCCTCGTCGCGCGCATCTACGCGCTGTATTCGGCGGCGCTGCTGTTCTTCGTCGGTGGCGGCCTGGCCCTGTTCTACCAGTACCAGTTCAGCCTGCAGCTCGAGACGGCCCAGCAGTCGGCCACCATGCTGATCGAGGTCACCGCCCAGACGATCACCGACAGCGCGGTGATTGGCGACTACGACACCATCCGGCGCACCCTCGACAAATCGGTGCTGCGTTCCCAGTTCGCTTCGGCCACCTTCATCGACATCGGCGGCGGCCGGCTCCGCAGCGAGAACCTCACGCCCCCCGAAACGCCGGCGCCGGCCTGGCTGCGGCAGCGCATCACCGAACACCTCTACGAGGTGAACCGGGTGATCAGCGCCGGCGGCCGTGACTATGGCGTGCTGCGCCTCGAGTTCGACGTGGCCGTGATCGCCGGCGACCTGTGGGCGCTGTTCCGCAGCGCGCTGCTGCTCACCGCGCTGGGCCTCTCCGGCGGGCTGCTGATGATCTGGTTTCCCCTCAAGCGCTGGCTCGGCCCGCTGGTGCGGGTGCGCCAGTTCGAGGACGGCAGCACCACCGCCGACCAGGCCACCCACGCCGACGCCCTGTCGGAGCTGCCCCTCGAGTTCCGCCCGATGTTCGACGTGCTGCACCAGACCGCCGCCCGCCTGCGACAAGAGCTGGCCTCCCGCGAGAAGGCCCTGGTCTCGCTGCGCCAGGTGCTGGCCGAACTGCAGGCACTGCCCGAAACCCCGGGCACGCCGTCCGACGACGACATCGAGGGCATGACCGCGGCGATCGGCCGCCTGGTCGCCGAGCGCGAGGCCGGCCGCCTCGCCCTCGAGCAGGCCCGCGACGCCGCCGAGGCCGCCAACCGGGCCAAGAGCGACTTCCTGGCCAACATGAGCCACGAGATCCGCACCCCGATGAACGGCATCCTCGGCATGACCGAGCTCGCCCTGCAGACCCCCCTCGACGACGAGCAGCGGGAGTACCTGCAGATCGTCAGCAGCTCGGCCGACGCCCTGCTCACCATCATCAACGACATCCTCGACTTCTCGAAGATCGAAGCCGGCAAGCTGCTCGTCGAGAGCATTCCCTTCGACCTGGGCAACCTGCTCGACGAGACCCTGCCGGCGATCACCGTCAAGGCCCGGGAGAAGGGGCTGAGCCTCAAGTGGGGGATCGACGCCGACGTGCCGCCCCACATCGCCGGCGACCCGGTGCGCGTAAGGCAGGTGCTGCTCAACCTGCTCAGCAACGCCGTGAAGTTCACCGCGCGGGGCGAGGTGGAGCTGCGGGTGGAGCGCCAGAACGGCGCCCCCGGCGCCCCCGACCTGCTGCGCTTCGCCGTGCGCGACACCGGCATCGGCATCACCCCGGAGGCCCAGCTCCACATTTTCGACGCCTTCTCCCAGGCCGACACCTCGATCACCCGCAAGTTCGGCGGCACGGGCCTCGGCCTGTCCATCTCCCACCACCTGGTCAAGCTGATGGGCGGCGAGATCCGGCTGCAGAGCACGCCGGGCCATGGCTCCACCTTCTCCTTCACCCTGCCCTGCCGGCCGACCGAGGCGCCGCCGCGTCCGGCCCGGCGCGCGCCGCGGACGGCCCCGGCGACGGCCGAGGGCCTGCCGGTGCTGCTGGTCGAAGACAACCGGATCAACCAGCGGCTCGCCGGCAAGCTGCTCGGCGACCGCGGCTACCAGGTCACCCTCGCTGACAACGGGCAGCGCGCCCTGGACGCCTTCGCCCGCAGCCGCTTCGGCATCGTGCTGATGGACATGCAGATGCCCGAGATGGACGGCCTCGAGGCCACCCGCCGTATCCGTGCCCACGAGGCCGCCGCCGGCCTGCCCCGCACGCCCATCGTGGCGATGACCGCCAACGCCATGCAGGGCGACCGGGAGCGCTGCCTCGAAGCCGGCATGGACGACTACCTCAGCAAACCGATCAACGCCGACGAGCTCTACCGCCAGATGGAACGCTGGACCCAGCCCCGGCCATGAGACCCCGGCCGCCGCCGGCATGCCGGCGCCCCCCCACCCCCGAGCCGCAGGAAACCCGCATCCCATGCCCGATCAAGACACCAACAGCCTGACTTTCAAGCTGGTCTATTACGGCCCGGCCCAGAGCGGCAAGACCACCAATCTGCTGCGCCTCCACGACATCCTGTCGCCCGAACTCAAGGGCGAGGTGATGACCATGGAGACCAAGGACGACCGGACCCTCTTCTTCGATCTCCTGCCCCTGGGCTTCCGCGCCCCCTCCGGGCTACTGATCAAGCTGCGCCTGTTCACCGTCCCCGGCCAGGTGGCCCACGACGGCACCCGCAAGGCGGTGCTGTCCCGGGCCGACGGCATCGTCTTCGTGGCCGACTCCGACCGCAGCCAGGAGACCAACAACGGCGAGGCCTTCCAGAGCATGGCCGACAACTGCCACCGGGTCGGGCTGGATTTCGAGCACATCCCCCTCGTCGTCCAGTTCAACAAGCGCGACCTGCCCGGCGCGGTACCCGAAACCGAGATCCGCGAGCGCTGGGAGGCCGCGCCGTGGCCGCTGCATTTCGCGGTGGCGCTGACCGGCGACGGCGTCGAGGCCACCTTCGAATCCCTGCTGCGGGCCCTCTACCGGCGCCACGACGCCGCCCTCGGGCTGGCCCGCGAGCACGGCGTCGGCGAGGACGCCTTCGTCGGCGGCATCCTGGGGCGGCCATGAGCAGCGCCGACTTCGACCGCGAGTGGCGGCTGGGCGAGCTCTTCGACGCCCGCATGCTGGAGCGCATCGCCCCGGCGCTGGCCGAGCTGCTGGAGGCCGACCTGGCCATCCTCGACCGCGACGGCGCGCCCCTGTGGGGGCGGCCCGACCCCGATGCCCGCCGCGAGGCGCTGGTGCTGGAGCTCGAACCGGCCGGTTTCCTGGCCAGCCGCGGCGCCAGCCCGGCCCGCCTGCACAGCGCCGGGCGCATGTTCACCGCGCAGCTGCGCGCCGAAGCCCGCTACCGCATGGCCTCGGCACTGCACCTCGAGGCGATCACCCAGGATTTCGAGACCCTCAAGCTCGAGCACGCCCGGCTGCTCGCCTCGGAGGCCCGCTACCGCAAGCTGTCCGAAGAGCTCGAGGCCCGCGTGGCGGCCCAGGTCGCCGACCTCGAGGCCCGCCAGCGGCAGCTCTACCAGGCCGAAAAGCTCGCCTCGGTGGGCCAGCTGGCGGCCGGCATGGCCCACGAGATCAACAACCCGCTGGGCTTCGTGAACAGCAACCTCGGCACCTTCAAGCTCTACCTCGACAAGTTCGCCGCGCTCCACCCGCGGCTGGCCGAGGGCGAGGCGGCGTGGCAGAGCCTCGACCTCGACTTCGTCATCGAGGACGGCGCCGACCTGCTCGCCGACTGCAGCGCCGGTCTGGGCCGGATCGCCCGCATCGTCGCCGACCTGAAGAGCTTCTCCAACGTCGATCGCCCCCCCGAGGAGCTGGCCGACCTCAACGCCTGCCTGCAGCACGCGGTGGGCGTCGCCGCCACGCCGCCGGTGCCGGGGGTCCGCCTGAAAACCGCCCTCGCCCCGCTGCCGCCGCTCCCGTGCAACCCGGGCCATCTCAACCAGGTGTTCTTCAGCCTGATCCGCAACGGCATGCAGGCGATCCAGGACGCCGGCCGGCCGGGCACCGTGCAGGTCGCCAGCGAGGCCGGCCCCGCCGGCATCACCATCCACATCCGCGACGACGGCGTCGGCATGAGCCCGGCCCAGCTCGCCCGCGCCTTCGAGCCCTTCTACACCACCCGGCCGGTCGGAACCGGCACCGGGCTCGGCCTGTCCACTGCCCGCAACATCGTGCTCGCCCACCGCGGCAGCATCGAGCTCACCAGCACCCCGGGCAAAGGCAGCACCGCGACGCTGTTCTTCCCGACCACGCCATGACCGACTACAAGAGCCTGTTCACCAGCCGGAGCAGCGACGCCCCCCAGGCGCCCGCCAGCCACCTCACGCCGCCGAAATACCGCCTGCTGCTGGTGGACGACGAGGTCGCCATCGTGAACGCGCTGCGCCGGGTGTTCCGCCAGGAGAACTACGAGATCGTCACCGCCAGCAGCGGGCCGGACGGGCTCGCGCGGCTCGCCGAGGGCGAGGTGCACCTGGTCATCAGCGACTTCATGATGCCGGGCATGAACGGCGCCCAGTTCCTCCGCGAGGTCAAGCAGCGCTCCCCCGACACGATCCGCATCATGCTCACCGGCCACGCCAACACCGACGCGGTGATGGGCGCGATCAACGAAGGGGCGGTGTACAAGTTCATCCTCAAGCCCTGGAACGACGACGACCTGCGCATCACCGTGGCGCTGGCGCTGGAGCAGTTCGACCTCATCACCCGCAACCGGGCCCTCAAGACCGAAAACGAAAAGAAGGCCAAGGAGATCTCCGCCCTCTCCAAGCTGGCCGCCACCCACCGCAGCCGGCTGGGCATCATGCTGCACAAGAAGAACCTGCTGTCGTCGGCCCAGCTGCAGGAGCTCACGCTGCTGCAGGAGCGCCGCTCGGAGCCGATGATCGCGCTGCTGCTCGAGAAGGACTGGGTCGAGGAGCGCAAGATCCGCAAGCTGCTCAAGACCGACCTGCTGATCGAGGAAGTCCAGCTGCCCGAGTTTTCCATCGACCCGGTGCTCACCGAGATCATCCCGCGCAGCTTCTGCGCCCGCCAGCTGGTGATGCCCCTCAAGCTCGAAGGCTCGCACCTGATGATCGCCATGGCCGACCCCCTCGACGAGGGGCTGGTGGACGAGGTGCGCTTCACCGCCGGGCTCGACCTGCAGATCGTCACCGCCGACGTGGCGGCCATCCGCAAGAAAATCGAGGAGGTCTATGGCAACAGCGACGTGGACTTCAAGGAGCTCGAGACCCTCATCGCCTCGCCCGACCCCTACGAGGGCATCGAGATCGTCATCGACGACGACGACGGCGCGCGCCTCGAAGACCTGCTCCGCGAGACCGAGGCGCCGCCGGCGATCCGCCTCGCCAACGCCATCATCATCGAGGCGATCCGCCTGGGCGCCTCCGACATCCACATCCAGCCGCGCACCAAGAGCGTGGTGGTGCGCTACCGCATCGACGGCGTGCTGATCGACAAGATCCAGATCCCCCACCAGCAGCACCAGTCGCTGGTGTCGCGGCTCAAGATCATGTCGGAGCTCGACATCTCGGAGCGCCGCCACCCCCAGGACGGCCGCATCACCGTCAAGACCCCGATGCGGATGGTGGACCTGCGCATCTCCACCCTGCCGACCATCAACGGCGAGAAGGTGGTGATGCGCATCCTCGACCGCAACTCGGCGGTGCATAGCCTGGCCAAGCTGGGCTTCTCGCCCATCGACCTGCCCCGCGTCACCGACATGGTGGCCCGGCCCCAGGGCATCATCCTGGCCACCGGCCCCACCGGCAGCGGCAAGACCACCACCCTGTATTCGCTGCTCCAGCACGACGCCACGCCCGACAAGAACTACGTCACCATCGAAGACCCGGTCGAGTACTACCTCGACATGGCCGGCCAGGTGCTGGTGCGCGAGAAGATCGGCCTGACCTTCCCGAGCGTGCTGCGCGCCCTGCTGCGCCAGGACCCGGACGTGATCCTGCTCGGCGAGATCCGCGACTTCGAGACCGCCGAGGTGGCCTTCCACGCCGCGCTTACCGGCCACCTGGTGTACTCGACGCTGCACACCAACTCGGCGGTCGCCACCATCGCCCGGCTGTTCGACCTGGGCCTCAAGCCCTACGTGGTGGCCAGCGCACTGGAGGGCATCATCGCCCAGCGCCTGGTGCGCCAGGTGTGCCCCAACTGCCGCGAGCCCGTCGTCGCCGACCCGGCCCTGCGCCGCCGGCTGGGCGGCGACTATGCCCAGGTCACCGAGACCTTCCGCGGCAAGGGCTGCACCGACTGCCACGGCACCGGCTACAAGGGCCGGGTGGCCCTCTACGAGGTGCTGACCCTCGACGACGACCTGCGCGACTGCATCGGCAGCGGCGCCAGCGTGCTGGAGATCCGCCGCAAGGTCCGCGGCAAGGGCCTGCGCGGCATCGGCCAGCACGGCCTGGAGAAGGTCCAGGCCGGCATCACGACCCTCGAGGAGATCCTGCGCGTGCTCGGCCCCCAGGCCGGGGAGAGCGCCTGAAGCGCGGGAGGCGGGGCCCGGGCCTCAGCCTCCCTGGCCGGAGCCCCGCGTCACCGTCTCCGACATGCGCAGGATGACCTCCACCACGCGCCGGGCGTCACCGCGGATACGCTGGATCGCCTCCCCGGCCGTGTTGGCCAGCGCGACGCCTTCGGCCACCTGGCCCAGGCTGGCGTTCATGTTCTCGGTGACGGCGCGGTTCTCGGCTTCGATGGCGCCGACCATCCGGGTAATCTCGGCGGTGGACTTCGCGGTGCGCTCGGCGAGCTTGCGCACCTCGTCGGCCACCACCGCGAAGCCGCGGCCCGACTCGCCGGCCCGCGCCGCCTCGATGGCCGCGTTGAGCGCCAGCAGGTTGGTCTGGTCGGCGATCTCCTTGATGGTGTTGGTGATCGTCGAGATCTCGGCCGTACGGGCACCGAAGTTCGCCACCTGGGCGGCGGCATCGTCCACCGAGCGGGCGATGCTCTGGATCTTGGCCACGGTCTCGAGGATCACCGCCTCGCCGTCGGACGAAATCCGCTCGGTCTCCAGCGCGGCGGCCGAGGCCATCTCCGTGCTCTCCTGCTCGGCCCGGTAGCGCAGCACCTGGGCGGTGACGTCCGAGGCGGTCTTGACGACCCGGATCACCACCCCGTCCAGGTCGAAGACCGGGTTGTAGCTCGCCTCCAGCCAGACCGGCTCGCCGCGCCGGTTGACGCGGCGGAACTGGCCACTGAAAAAACGCCCGGCGCGCAGGCTGGCCCAGAACTCGGCGTAGTCGGCCCCGGCGGCCTCCCCCGGCGCGCAGAACATCCGGTGGTGCTGGCCCACCACCTCGCCGGCCTTGTAGCCCATCGCCACCAGGAAGTTGTCGTTGGCGCGCAGGATGGTGCCGTCCGGGGTGAATTCGATGACGAGCATCGAGCGCTCCACCGCCTTCACGAAAGCCTCGGTGCGGATCTCTTCCTCGACCTGCGCGGTGACATCGACGGCGAGCTTGACGACCTTGGTGAAACGGCCGCTGCGGGGATCGCGCACGGGGTTGTAGGTCGCCTCCAGCCAGACGACCCGGCCGGAGCGGTGGCGGCGCTTGAAGCGCCCCCGGAAATAGCGGCCCGCCCGCAGGTCGGACCAGAACTGCCGATAGGCCGGCGAGGCCACGTGGTCGGGGTCGCACAGCGTGGCGTGCTCCCGCCCGACCAGGGCCCCGGCCTCGAAGCCCATGATGGCCGCGAAGGCCTCGTTGGCGGACAGCACCGTGCCCTCCAGGCTCAGCTCGACCACCGCGGTCGAACGATTCAGGGCCTCCCAGACGGCAGCGTGTTCGGCACGCTCCGCATCGAGTTCCGCCACCCGCTGCTTCCATTTATCACAGAACATGCTTATTTCTCCGCTGGGCTGGCGACCGCCCAGGGACAGGGCCCGCTCGCACATCACTTGTTTGTTTACGACCACACGGCAGCTTCCTTGACGCCGCCGGCCCGCGGGTCGGGCCAGCCGGGCTAGAATCGATGCTCCCGGCCGCAACACCCGCGCCGCCCGGCCCGACCCCCATGCCCACCTGCCCGCTCCCCGCCTTGCCATCCGCGGCCCTCGTGCTGCTCGCCAGCCTCGCGCCGCAGGCAGCGGCCGAGCCCGTGAGCGCCACGGTGACCATCGTCGGCGGGGACCTCGGCGCCGCCCGTTCGGAGGCGGTGCGGGAGATGCTGTGGGAGGCCGGCATGCGCGCCGATGCCACGGTGCAGAGCCGCTCGGCGCTGATCGGCGGCGACCTCCGCGAGACCACGGTGGTCAGCACCAACCTGCGTCTCAAGGCCTTCCGGATCGTCGGCGAGGAGATCACCGAGGGCCGGCTGCGGCTCAGCGCGGAGATCGAACGGGAGGCGGCCGGCGCGGCCGGGTGCACCCCGTCCCTGCCGCTGCAGAACATCGCCTACGGGTGGGAGGGCGTCGCCGGCGAAGGCGGCTCCGAGGCCGACGAACAAGGGGGCCAGGCCCTCGGCGCGGCCCTGGAGGGCGAACTGCGGGCCCGCGTGCCCGACCACCTGCAGGAGGCCGGCGCCGCCCGGACCGAGGCCGTCTACCGGATCGGCGCCGCGCTGGAGCGGCCAGGCGGCGGAGCGGGCGCCGTGCTGCGGCTGCAACTGCGGGGCGGCGGCGAGCGCCTGATCCGCGAGTTCCGCCTGCCCGCCGGCCCCGCGCCGCTGGCACGCCGGCAGGACACCCATCTCGGCTACGCGCTGCTGCGCCAGTGGGTGCCCACCCCGGCGGGCCTGGGGCTGGCCCGGGAGGCCGCCGGGCAGCTGGACGAGGCCATCCGCTGCCTGCCGGCGCTGCTGCGCATTCCGCGGCTGGAGCCGGACGGCGGCTTCAGCCTGCAGACGCGCTTCCCGCTGGAGCTCGGCCAGCGGGGGCTGATGCTGTTCTTTTCGGCCTGGCCGGTGAAGGAAGGCGGCGGGGTGGACCTGCTCCAGGCCGACGGCTACCTCGCCCCGGAGCGGGTGGATGCGCACGGCGTGCGCTTTCCCGGCGGGACGCGCCTTCCGGGCAGGAAATACCCGGTCGGCGGCGGCTACCTGCTGGTGCTGTAGCGCCGCCGAGGACCCGGGCTCAGCGGATGAAGACGGTGTTGGGCTTCACCGGCGGCACCACGTTGCGCTCGACCACCACCTTCTCGACCGGACTGCGACTGGCGTCGTTGAGGATGTAGTTGAGGTCGCGGTTGTTGAGGAAGGCCTGGCCCGAGGACACGATGATCCCGCTGTCGGCCTGGATCAGACGCGCGTTGATGACGACCCCGTCCCCATTGCGTGCGATGGTGCCCGCCAGAAAGTAGTGGATGTTGTGGTTGCGGCGCAGCTCGGCCACGTCGCGGCTGAACACGAAGTCGCCGTTGCTGCGCACCTTGATGTAGTCGCGGCTCTTGAAGTCCACCACCCCGAAGCCCCGGATGTACATCTCGTGCATCAGGTTCTCGGCGAGGGTCAGGCCGAGCTTGTCGGTCTCGTCGAGGGAGCTCATGTTCACGAACGACGCGACGGCGATGCGGCTGTCGGAGACGTTCTTGATGTCTCGGTTCTGGGCCAGCTGGGACGCCAGGAAACCGCTGACCTGGTTGAGGGTGTTGGAGGCGGTGCTGCCGCCGATCTGCACGGTGCTCGGGAAGCTAGGGAGGTCGGCCATCGCGGTCGTGCTCAGCAGGGCGGCGCCCAGGGCCAGGAAGATCTTTTTCATGTCGGTTCTCCCTCGTCAGCGCGCGCAGGAACTGTCGGCGCGCACGGCCACCTGAAAGCGCGAGCACACCTGGCACGGCGACACCTGGGTCACGTCGCGGAGGCTGCGGGTGCACTCGGCCACCGGCTTGTCCACATACACGACCTCCTTCGGTGCGCCGCAGCAGTCCTCCGGCTTGGCGACGGTGTTTCCGGCCGTGCTGCACGCGGACAGCAGGGCGGAGAGCAACAGGGCGGCAGTCAGCTTTTTCATGTTGTTTTTCCTTGTAGAGAGCTTGCAGGGCATGGGTCAGTAGCGGACATCGAGCTCGGCGACGGCTTGGTAGATCCCGGGCTCCACGGGCTCCACCCGCACGAAGCGGACGCCCTTGAGGGTCGCCTCCGACTCCACCACGATGCGGTCCGTCTCGAGGCCGGACTTGTCCGACTGGCTGCGGGCCTGGAGGGTGACGCCCTGCACCTGCTCGGCGAGGGAGCGGATGGCCTCCAGCTTGGCGGCGCGGATGGCGGCGAGCTGCTTGAGGTTGTGGGGACGCTCGTCGTCCGGCCGCACGGCGGCAAGACCGACCCCCGTCACCCGGATGCAACGCGTGTCCGCCCAGCACGACTCGTCGGCGAGCGCAGCCTGTGCGCCCAGCGCCAGCAGCAGACCCAGCAGTGGAAACCGAAAGTTCATATGCGCACGGCAGAACCCAGATGCCTGGGTTTCGGCGCAAAATTTGCATTCTTGAGGTTTTTGTTGATTTTTCGTGACCGAACGCACGCTCCGCCCGCCCTGCGCCCAGGCCCGACCCAAAACAAAAACGACGAGCCCCCGGCTCGTCGTTGCCTGTCCGTCATCGGCCGTGAACGCCCGCCGGCCGGGGGCGTGGGCTCAGCGCACCTGGATCTCGACCCGCCGGTTGAGCGGCTCGGCGACCTCGTCATCGGTGGGCCTGAGCGGCTCCCGCTCGCCGCGGCCGCTGGCCTCGATGGCCTCCGGCGGGATGCCGAGGCGCTGGAGCTCGGCCTGCACCTTGCGGGCCCGCACCAGCGCCAGGCGGTCGTTGTCGGCCACCGAGCCGACCCGGTCGGTGTGGCCGACAACCTTGATGTCCGGCGCCGGCCGCTGGCGGATCTCGGCCAGCACGCCCTCGAGTTCGACCCGGGAGGCCGGCGTGAACTGGTCGGTGCCTTCCAGGAAGTACAGCGTGAAGCGCCGGGGCGGCACCGGGCGCGCCGCCAGCGCCCCACCAAAGCGCCCGGCCACCTCCTCGACGCTGGACTGCTCTACCCCGCCCGCCCCCGAACGCAGCGTCGCGTAGGGCTTGTCGAGGGTCTGCGGCGCGCCCGAGCGGGGCTTCACCACCACGCGGCCGCCATCGCCGTCCCCCGGCAGCAGCACGTAGCGCTCCTGGGCGCAGCCGGCGGCCAGCAGGGCCGCCACAAGCAGGATTCCGTGTTTCATCGTCATCTCCCCTCGACGCTCACCGCATACGAACTGGCCCGGCCGCCCTGTAGCTCGGCCTCCGGGGTGAGGATGCGCATCGCCCCGGCCGACTGGCCGGCGATGTTGCCCGTCGTCACCACCACCGAGCCGCGCCGCACCCGCGCATCGAAGGCGCCCAGGTAGGTGGTGGGGTCGTAGGAATAGCGCTGCAGCACGACCTCGGTGTTGGGGCCGAGGGACAGCATGGAGTTGTCGTTGAAGATCATCCCCACCGAGGCCTCGCCCCGGGTGACGATCACGTCGTTCTCCTTCAGCCGCACCCCGACGGCCCCCTCGTAGTGCTGGGTGCCGCGCTCGATGGCCACCACGCCCTGGGCTTTCTTGATCTGCGCCACCCAGTCGCCCTCGGACGCCGCCGCCCCGCCCGCCACCAGGGCGAGCGCCAGCGGGAGCCCCCATCGCGAAGTGTTTTTCATCTCGTCTCCTTTCCTGGATCGGCGGGCTCCGCCGGCACCGGCAGCCCGTCGCACTGGGTGATGTAGGGGATGTCGGGCGACACGCGCGCCCGCCACTCGTCGTGGCTCATGTTGCGTTGCAGCTTGGCGCACAGGGCATCGGCCCAGGCCTCGAGCACCGGCCAGCGGCGCAGGGTCCTGTCGTCGCTGCCCGAGACGACGAAGCGGCCGTCCGGGCTGAAGGCCACGCTGCGCACCGCCTCGGCGTGGCCCAGCAGCGGGTCGCCCACCGCCGTGCCGGTCGCCACGTTCCACAGGCGCAGGCTGCCGTCGTCGCTGCCCGACACGAGGTAGCCGCCATCGGGGCTGAAAGCGGCGCTGCGCACCCGGTTGGTGTGCCCGACCAGCGGCTTGCCGAGCGGGCGGCGGGTGGCGGCGTTCCAGAGGTGCAGCTGCCAGTCGTCCCCGGCGGACACGATGGACTTGCCGTCCGGGCTGAAGGCCACGCTGGTGACGATGCGCCGTGCGTCCCCGGACGGGCCGAAGGGCTCGCCCACCGGACGCCCGCCGGCCGCGTCCCACAGCCGCAGCGTCGTGTCGTAGCTGCCCGAAACGAGCAGCCTGCCGTCGGGACTGAAGGCCACGCTGGTCACGATGTCGCCATGGCCGCCGAGCGCCGCGCCGACCGGCTTGCCGGTGACGGCGTCCCACAGGCGCAGGGTGTTGTCGTCGCTGCCCGACGCGAGGCGCCGCCCGTCCGGGCTGAAGGCCACGCTGGTGACGCCCTGGGTGTGCCCTGCGAGCGGCGGCCCGAGCGGCGTGCCGGTGCGGGCATCCCACAGGCGGAGCTTGCCATCCTCGCTGCCCGCCGCGATGCGCTCGCCGCCCGGGCTGAAGGCCACGCTGGTGAGGCCCTGGGCGCCCCCCGTGGGCGGCGACCCGAGCGGCACGCCGGCGCGCGCGTCCCACAGGCGGAGCGTGCCGTCGGCGCTGCCCGACACGATGCGTCGCCCGTCCGGGCTGATCGCCACGCCCCGGACCGCGCCCTGATGCCCGGCCAGGGGCGCCTCGTCGGCGACGCGCCAGATCCGCAGCGTATGGTCGTAGCTGCCCGAGATCAGGTGCCCGCCGTCCGGGCTGAAGGCGACCCCGGTGATCCAGTCCCAGTGGCCCGCCAGGGGCTCGCCCAGCGGCGCCACGTCGGCGGCGCGCCACAGGCGCAGGGCCTTGTCCTCGCCCACCGACACGATCAGGGCACCGTCCGGGCTGAAGGCCAGCCCCAGGGCCGAGCCCTCGTGGCCCGCCACCGGCCGGCCGACGGCCGCCCGGGCGCCGACATCCCACAGGATCAGCGCACCCGCCTCGTCCCCCGACACGATGCGCCGTCCGTCCGGGCTGAAGGCCAGCGCATAGACCTGGGTGGCATGCCCCCTGAGCACGCCGACGGCGGCGCCGGTGGCAGCGTCCCACAGGCCCACGGTCTTGTCGTCGCTGGCCGAGGCGACGAGCCGGCCGTCCGGGCTGAAGGCGATCGCATACACCGCCCCCGCATGGTGGGCCCGCATCGGCGCGACCTCCTCGCCCGTCGCGGCGTTCCAGAAGCGCAGGCTGCCGTCCCAGCCCCCCGACACGATGTGCCGCCCGTCCGGGCTGACGGCCACGCAGCCGACCTGTCCCTGGTGCCCCCGCATCGGCGCACCGACGGGCTGGCCGCTGGCCGCCTCCCAGCGGCGCAGGGTGGCGTCCCGGTTGGCCGACACGAGCCACCGCCCGTCGGGGCTGAAGGCCACGCCGTTCACGTAACCGGCCCGCTCGCTGGCGGTGGCGAGCAGCGCACCATCCAGGGCGCGCCGCACCTGCAGCGCGCCCTCACGGCTGCCCGACGCGATGCGCTGCCCGTCCGGGCTGAGGGCCAGCGCGGTGACCGCCTCGCTGCTCTCGATCAGGCGCTCCAGCCGTCGGCTGCGCACGAACGCCCGCTCCAGGGCGCCGAGGGCCACCGGCGCGGCGCTCCGGGAAGCCTCCCGGGCCGCCAGCCGGTGGGCAGCGAGCATCTCGAGCATGCCGAGGGTGACGCCCCCCGGCAGCACGCCGTCCACCACCGCCGGGCCTTCGGCGGCGAGGCGGCGGATCGTCGCCAGCTCGACGGCCTCGCGCTCCTGGCGCGCGAGGGCGCGGGCCTCGAAGGTCTGCCACACCGCCCAACTGGCCAGCAGCAGGCCGACCAGCACGGCGGACATCAACCCGCGCGCCAGGCGCCGCTGCCGGGCCGCGTCAGCCTCGGCCCGCCGCTCGCCCTTCAGGGCCAGCTCGGCGCGCAGCCGGGCCTGCTCGGCCTCGACCTGGAGCAGCCGGGCCGCCTCCTCGCGGCGAGCCTCGGCGGCAACCTCCTCGCGGCTCCGGTCGATGAAGGCCAGGATCCCGGCGAGGTCGGGCAGGCCGGACTTAGGGTCCCAGTAGCGTGCGGCCCATGCCGGGGTCGGGCACCACGCCGCGTCGGCAGCGTGGCCGCCATGCCGCCAGGCCTCGGCCCGGTCGAGCTCGACGCGGCGCAGCAGGGACTGGTTGCCGTTGCCGTAATCCATCGCCCGCTCGCCGAGGCGCAGGAAGCCGATCGCCCGCTGGGCCTCGTTGAGGGTCCAGGCGCTGAGCCGCGACCACTGGCGGATCAGCGCCTCGTGGGAGATGTCGATGATCGTCTCGGGGTCGTCGTGGGGGCCGCTGGCGACCAGGAAACACACGTCCTCGTCGGTGAAGGCGGCAAGCACCGGCACGAAACGCTCCGGCGGCAGCCCCGACCACTGGGCGATCTTGCGCAGGGAGCACGGCCGGCGCACGATCTGGGCCGCCGGCGCGCGCGGGTCGCGGGTCGCCGTGACGGCCCGCAGCAAGCACTCGGCCGCCGCCCGGGCCGGCTCGTCGAGCTGCGCGAAAACCTGGTCGGCGTGCTGCGCGAGGGCCCGGCCGACGCCGCCGATGGCGTCGTGATCCGTCCGGCCGATCAGCGGCCGCCCCGGGTCGCGCCGGCTGGCCGCGCTCCACATCCGCGCCAGGGCATGCTGGAGCACCGGCAGCTGGTCCGGGTTGCCGTCGACGCCGTTGATGAGCTCCTCGATCAGCCCCTCGTCCACGTCGCCGCCGAACAGCCGCGCCGGGCCCCGGATCGCCTCGTGGAGCTGGTCGCGGCTCATCCGCGGGGTGAGGTACTGGCCGTGGTTGATGGCCTCGGGCAGATCCAGGAAGCGCACGCACTGGCCGAGGAAGTCGGTGCGCATCGTGAGGCAGGCGAACACCCGCTGGGTGAGGTCGGCGGTGGACCGGATCAGCAGGGTGACGAAGGCCTCCGACTCGTCGCTCTGCTCGCTGCCCGCCTCGGCGTAGGTGAACAGCTCCTCGAACTGGTCCACCACCACCAGCAGATTGAAGTCCGCCTCGGGGTCGCGCTGGCGGACGCCCTCGGCGAGGCGGGCGAGGCTGCCGGCGTCGGCGCGCAGCTCGGCCTCGAGCAGGGCCGGGGTGAGCCCGGGCAGCTCGGCCCCCAGCACCTCCGGCGCCAGCAGGGCCTTGGCCAGGCTGCGGATCGGCCGGTTGCCCGGCCTCAGCAGGGCAATGCGCCAGTCGCTGCCGGTGCCGATGGCCCCCAGCGGCAACGCGGGCAGCAGCCCGGCGCGGACCAGGCTCGACTTGCCCGACCCCGACGGCCCGATGACCGCCAGGAAATGCCGGTCGCGCAGGATCTCCAGCAGCCGGTCGGTGTGCGCCTCCCGCCCGAAGAAGATCTCGCCCTCCCACGCCTCGAAGGGACGCAGGCCGGGGTACGGCCGGTCGACGCGCGTCTCGTCAGCCATGGTGTTCCGCTCCCAGCCGGGCGATGAAGCCGGCCACCGCGTCCCGCTCGATGCCGCCACGGCAGTCGAGGGTCTGGAGGTTGCGCGAGGCGATCTTGAGGGGCGGCTTCTCCCCCGGCGGCGCCTCGATCACCCCCAGCGCCAGGTTCTGCCGGCCCAGCAGGCGGACCGTGCGGGCATACTGGGCCTCGATCCACAGGTGGGACTCGCGACCGTACAGCACCACCACCGCGTCGCTGTTGCGGATGATCTCGTCGACGGTCTCGCGGAAGGTCTGGGGGTTCTCGCCGCTCTCCGGCACCGGCGACGGCGACACCACGTCCCAGCCACGCTCGACGAGGAGCGCGCCGACCTCGTCGCACAGGGCCTGGTCCTTCTCGCCGGCGGCCAGGCAGATCGTCATGCCATCGCCCGCCGGGGCCGGTGGCGGCGGGGGCTTGAGGTGGTCCAGGGCCTCCAGCACCTGCTGGCGGAACTGCTCGAAGCCGCAGCGCGTGGCGCCGAACAGGATCTCGCGCAGGTCGGGGTCTTCGACCTGCTCGAGGTCGATCTCCGGCGGGCGCCAGCGCAGGTATTTCATCCCGCTGCAGGACTGCTGCAGCGCCTTGGCGGCGGCGTGCTGGACAGTGGCCAGCGTGGCGTCAGAGCCCGGCAGGCGCGCGCCGGGCTCGTCGCCGAGCAGCTGCACCAGCAGCCGGGCCCCGTCCATGTCCCGGTCGAGAGCCTCCCGCAGGGCCGCGACGCCGTCCTGCGGATAACCGTCCCGCGACACCGGCCGCACCGTCCAGCCGCGCAGCCGCATCGACTCGGTGAGCTGATCCCAGTAGCCCGCCATCCGGGGCGCCGGCCCCGCCACCCACACCACCGGCGAGGCCCCGGCCGCCGCCGCGGGCGGGCGTTGCAGGACCTTCACGAGGGGCGCGCGGAGGTGGTTGGCGAGCAGGTTGGCGAGGTAGTTGACCTTCTCCCAGTAGGGGTTGTGCTCGTCCTGGTTGGGCACCGGCCAGCCCAGCAGCTCAGGCGTGCGGGTGTTGGCGTCGGGCACCCAGAACTGCACCGGCGTCAGCTCCTGCAGGCGCGGGTGGAGGCTCAGGCGGTCCACCGGGTATTGCTCGACGACGAAGACCGCCTCCCGGTCGCCGCCGGGCGGGTTGTTGTCGAGGAAGTTGGCCAGCTCCCGCTGGCACCACTCGGAGTTCTGGTAGCTGGGCGAGAGCACCAGCAGCAGGGCCCGGCTGCTGCGCACCGTGTCGATCAGGGTCGGGGTGACCTGCGCGTTGGCCACCAGCGCGTAGTCCATCCAGATGTCGGCGTCACGGCCCAGGGCACGGCCGAGGGCCACCGTCAGCCAGTGCTTGAGCGTGGTGACCCAGCCTCACTCCCGCCCGGCCGGGCTCTGGTCGTCCCGGTGGGCGTAGCTGATGAAGATATCGTGCATGGCCGTCACAGAACGCTCCCGTCGAACCCCTGCCCCGGCGGCCGGCCTGACCGGCGCAGGCGACAACCGTCCTGCTTATTTATAGCGGATCTTCACCGCGGCCGCCCGGGCCGAATACCGCCGCCGGGATCGGGCACTTCATGCGACGCCCGGCGGCAGCCGATGCGGCATAATGGATCGGGCAAACCTGCATACCGCCATGACGGAGTCGATCATGAAGGTCTTCATCAGCTGGTCCGGCACTGCCAGCCGCGATTGCGCCCTGGCCCTGAAAAAGGCCATCCAGTCGGTCTTCAACGGCGTCGAGCCGTGGCTGTCGGCCGAGGACATCAAGCCGGGGCAACAGTGGTTCACCGAGCTCATGAACGTCCTCGGCGAAACCCGCTTCGCCATCGTCTGCCTCACCCGAAGCAACATGCGCGCCCCCTGGGTGATGTTCGAGGCCGGCGCCGTCTCGGCACACTTCGGCGAACTCAAGGTGGCCCCGCTGCTGCTCGAAGGCGACCAGGGCGACCTGACCGACCCGATAGCCCGCTTCCACGCCACCACCTTCGACCGCAACGGCGTGCGCCTGCTGTTCGAGTCGATCAACGACAGCGTCGGCAAGCCCTTCACCAAAAAGGCCCTCGGCGCCGCCCTGGCGGCCGAGTGGCCGGAGCTCGAAGCCGGCGTCAAGGCCGCCATCGCCACCGAAAAAAAGGCCTTCGACGTGTTTTTGTCGGTGCCGATGGCCTCGTTCGCCTCGGACGCCCAGTACAAGGCCTTCCGCGCCAATGCCATGAAGGTGGTCCGGGCGCTGCGCACCAAATGCCGGCTGACGGTGTTCTGCGCCCTGGAAAACATCAAGTCCATCAAGCAGTTCGACCTGTGCGGCAACAGCGCCCGCGACGACATCGAGAAACTGCGGCAGAGCGCCAGCTTCGTGATGCTCTACCCCGAGCGGCTGGCCACCAGCGCCCTCTTCGAGGCCGGCTACGCCCTGGCCATGGGCCTGCCCTGCCGCTTCTTCGTGCGCGACCAGAGCGACGACCTCTACAAGCTGCCCTTCCTGATGCGCAAGCTCCCGGAGGTGTTCTCCCACGTCTCGATCATCGACGACAGCGAATGGCAGACCTACGAGGACATCGCCGACCGGCTGGTGCGCAACCGGGACAACTGGTTCGGGAAACGCGTCGAGGCGAAGTTCCTCGACTGAGACGCCGATGACGCTTCCCGCCCCCCTGCTGTCCTGCGGCCTGCTGGTGATCAACGAACGGGGCGAGCTCCTCGTCGGCCACTCCACCGGCAGCCCGCGCTGGGACCTCCCCAAGGGCCTCCTCGATGCCGGCGAAACCCCGATCGAGTGCGCCCGGCGGGAAGGCCAGGAAGAGTTCGGCCTCGCCTTTGCCCCCACGCGCCTCGTCGACCTGGGGCGCTTCGCCTACTACCGGGGCAAGGACCTGCACCTCTTCGCCGTACGCACCACCACCGCCGAAACCCGCCCCGAACGCTGCCACTGCACCAGCCACTTCGAGGCCACCCCCGGCGGCGCGCTGCGCCCCGAAATCGACGCCTACGCCTGGGCCGACAACGACACCCTCCGACGCCTCCTCGGCCAGAGCATGCGCCGCCTGCTCCTCGACAAGAACCTGCTGGAGGTGGTGAGAGGGGCGTTGGGGCTGAAGGTAATCCCTTAGGGGACCGACAGTTCCACGACCACCAGCAGCTCCATCAGGCGTTGAATATGAATACGCCGGCGAAGGCATTCGCATTCGCGGCGTGACCTGCGCAGGGTTTGGTGGCTCGATACGAACCGGCCGATGCGGCGAACACCGAGGGCAGGCCGCCTCAAGCCGACCGCGCCTTTTCGGGCCATTCCGCGTCATTTCGCGGCGGATTCGCGGTTGCCAGCCCGGTGACGGGTACACTCCACTTTTGCCCATTCGAGAGACGCCCCGCGCCGCATGCAAACAGAAGCCCGAGACACCCCCATTTACGCCGTGATCGCGGCCGTCCAGCTGCCCAACGTACCCGACTTCGAGTTCGACGCCTCGCTCACCGAGCTGCGCGAGCTCGCCAAGACCCTTGGCCTGCAGGTCATCCACAGCTTCGTCCAGAAGCGGAGCACGTTCGACACGGCGGCCTACCTGGGGGCCGGCAAGCGGCAGGAGGTTCGCGACTACGTGGCCGGCGACGACGGCCGCGAGATCGAATTCGTGCTGGTAGATCACGAGCTGTCGCCCTCCCAGGCGCGCAACCTGGAGGTGGAAGTGGGCTGCGAGGTGATGGACCGCACCATGGTCATCCTCGAGATCTTCCACCGCAACGCCCGCTCCCGCGCGGCCAAGGCCCAGGTGGAGATCGCCCGCCTCGGCTACATGGCGCCACGCCTGCGCGAGATGGCCAAGCTGGCGGGCTCCCAGGGACGACAGCGGGGCGGTGGCGGCGGCCGCGGGGCGGGCGAATCCCTCACCGAACTCGACCGCCGCAAGATCCGCGACCGCATCGCCGAGCTGCAGCAGGAGATCATCGCCATGGACGCCGAGCGCAAGACCCAGCGCGCCCGCCGCCAGGGCAGCCGCGGCCTCGCCAGCGTGGCGCTGGTGGGCTACACCAACGCCGGCAAATCCACGCTGATGCGCGCCCTGACCGGCAGCGAGGTGCTGGTGGCCAACAAGCTCTTCGCGACCCTCGACACCACCGTCCGTGTCCTCTACCCCGAGAGCGTGCCCCGCGTGCTGGTGAGCGATACCGTCGGCTTCATCAAGAACCTGCCCCACGGCCTCGTCGCGTCCTTCAAATCGACCCTCGACGAAGCCCTGGAAGCCGAGCTGCTGCTCCACGTGATCGACGCCAGCGACCCCGGCTTCGAGCGCCAGCTGGAAGTGACCGACACCGTGCTCGCCGAGATCGGCGCCGATGAAGTGCCCCGCCTGCGCGTCTTCAACAAGATCGACCACGTGGGCGACGCCGCAGCCCAGGCCGAACACGCCGCCGCACTCACGGCCCGCTACCCCGGCTGCATCGTGATGAGCGCCCGCCGCCCCGACGACGTGATGCGCCTGCACGGCACCATCGTCACCTTCTTCCAGCGCGATCTGGTCGAGGGCGAGCTCTTCCTCCCCTGGTCCGCCCAGCAACTGCGCCAGGCCGTGTTTGCCAACTGCCAGGTGCTCGAAGAACGCGCCGACGAAGCCGGCGCCTTCTTCCACCTGCGCACCGAGGCAGATGTGCTGGAGAAGCTACGGGCGCAGATCGGGGAGGCAGGGAGCCTGCGCGGGGATCGAGGGACATAAGGAAACCAGCCGTGACCGCTGCGTCAAAGACGACGAATTGAAGGCTGTCTGGGAGTGAGGTGCCTTACGTTTTCCGCCTTCCAACCGGTCGCCCTTATGCTGCCATTTCTTGCTGATCCTGTCGTTCGATCCAGTTCCGCAGGAACGTGGTCGGGGACAGGTATCCCAGGGTGGAGTGGCGGCGGCTCCGGTTGTAGAACACGGCGATGTACTGGAACAGGTCGCTCGCCGCCTCGGCGCGCGTCGCGTAACGCACGCCATGCACCCGCTCGTTCTTGAGGCTGTTGAAGAAACTCTCGGTCGGGGCGTTGTCCCAGCAGTTGCCCTTGCGCGACATCGATCCGCGCATGCCGTAGGTGGCCAGACGGGCCTGGTAGGCATGACTGGCGTACTGGCTGCCGCGGTCGGAGTGGAACAGCACCCCAGGCTCCGGCCGACGGCGGAACCAGGCCATCGACAGCGCATCGAGCACCAGGTCGGTCGTCATCCGCGGCTTGATCGACCAGCCGATCACCTCGCGGTTGAACAGATCGATCACGACGGCCAGATACAGCCAGCCCTCGGCGGTGGCGATGTAGGTGATGTCGCCGGTCCACACGCGATTCGGGGCCTCGGGCGCGAAGTGATGATCGAGCACATTCGGCGCCACCGGCAGGCTGTGTCTGGAATCCGTCGTCACCTTGTAACGCCGCTTGTGCCGCGCCCGGATGCCGTTCT
>NZ_JAYREK010000003.1:115127-183859 GCF_041908905.1 Zoogloea sp. | reverse complement strand
CACAGGAAGAGGCGGTCGTTGAGGCCGTCGGTCCACAGGTCGGCCAGCGCGGAGCAGCCGTTGGCGAAGGGGCCGCCGCCCCAGTAGTCGTCCTCGTTGAGGAAGACGCTGTCGCCGAAGTCTTTGATGTCATCGAGGTGCGCCTTGTAGCCCCAGCGGAAGCGGATCACCGGCGACCAGTGGGCCTGGGGCTGGATGAAGTTGTCAGCGGAACGCCGGGGCGCGAGAAAACCTTCCGGGTCCAGCTCCGGCGTATACGCGCAGGCGATCAGCCGCCCGGTGTCGTCGCCTGGGAGCGCCAGCTGTGCCGCCTGACGGGCCAGGCGGGTGTTGAGGCCCTCGCACAGGCCCTGCTCGGCGGCGTCGTACCACTCGCCGTCGGAGTTGACGCCATGCACGAAGATGACGACCCCGGGCAGGGGCAGGCGGCAGGGCACGAGCCGCTCCCCGTGGCCGGGGAGCAGCGGGATGGTGCAGGAGATGGCGGGCAGGGGCATGGCGACGCATGGCACCCCCGACTGACTCCAGGCCGGTGGAACGGGGGTGTTGATGTCCATGGAAGTTTATCTGTATAAAATTATACATAAAACCCCATGACATATACCATCAAAATCCACACATCATCCCGGCGGACTGCGCCAGTGGATCCCAGGTTTCACCGTACGGTCAGGCATGACCTGCCGAATCATCCGGGCGAATACCGGGTAATCGACGCCCGCCGCCCGGCCCGGTTGAGGGCCAGCGACAGCAGGATCACCCCGCCGCCGAGGGCGATCTTTTTCAGGTCGGCGTCACGGTTCCAGATCAGCAGGTTCACCAGCAGCCCGAGGGGCACGTGCAGCTCGTTCATCACCGCCAGCGCGCCGGCGTCGACCCGGGTGCTGCCCTTGACCCACCAGAACATGCCGAGGGCCGTGGCGAAGAGGCCCATCCACACCAGCACGCCCCACTGCACCGCGGTGTGGGGCAGCCGGGCCGGGTTGCCGAAGATCAGCCAGGACGGCAGCGCCAGCACCAGCGCGCCGAGAAAGAAATGGCCGAAGAAGCGGTACAGGGGCACATCGAGCGGATGGCGGGCCAGCAGGTGGCGGCACAGCACCTGCCCGGCGGCGAAGGTGGCATTGGCGAGTTGCAGCAGCAGGAAACCCCACAGGTAATCGCCCTCCAGCGGCTGGAAGCGGATCGCCACGCCGCCGCCGACGGCCACCAGCGCCGCCACCAGCGCCCAGGGATTGAAGCGGCGGGCCAGCGCGTCGTCGAGGAGGGTCACGTAGATCGGGGTGAGCACCGTGAACAGCAGCACCTCGGGCACCGTGAGCACACTGAAGCTGCGGTACAGGCACAGGTAAGTGACGCCGAACTGCAGGGCGCCGGCCAGCCACAGGCCTCCCAGCAGCCGCAGGGGCAGGCCGCGCCAGCGGGTGAAGGGGATGAACACCAGCGCGGCGATGGCGACCCGGACCAGCACCGCGAAGTCGCTATCGACCCGGCCGGCCAGGTATTCGCCGATGAGGCTGAAGGAAAAGGCCCACAGCAGGTTGACGGTGACGAGATAGGGCATGGGCAGGGCTCCGCGACGACAGGCCGCGGATTATCCCGGAAACGGCGGCCCGGCGCGGCCCCGGGGAATGGGCCGACGGCGCGCCCGTAGCCCCGCTCAGGCGGGCCCGTCCTCCTCGCGCATCACCCGCTTGTTGAGCTTGCCGACGCTGGTGCGCGGCAGCGCCTCCACGAACTGCACCTGCAGCAGCACCCCGTAGCGGGATATGCCCGAGGCTTCGATGAGCTTCGCCGAGAAATTGCGGATCTCGTGCTCGCTCACCTGGCCGACGCTCGAAGGCTTCAGCGTGACCCGGGCCAGCGGGCGCTCGCCCCATTTCTCGTCGGGCACGCCGATCACCGCCACCTCGGCCACCGCCGGGTGCTGGGCCACCACATCCTCGATCTGCAGCGAGGAGGTCCACTCGCCGCCGGTCTTGATGACGTCCTTCAGGCGGTCGGTGATCTGCAGCCAGCCGGCGCCATCCAGGTGGCCGATGTCGCCGGTGTGCAGCACGCCGCCCTGCCACAGGGCCTCCGAGGCGGCCGGGTCGTGGAGGTAGCCCTGGGTCAGCCACGGGCTGCGCACCACCACCTCGCCCACCGAGCGGCCGTCGCGGGGCTGCTGGGCGAGCTGGTCGTCCACCACCCGCAGGTCCACCAGCGGCAGGGGCGTGCCGGTTTTGGCGCGGAGGGCCGCCTGGGCGTCGGGGCCATCGGCCAGCGCGGCGGTGGACAGCTGGGCGAGGGTCAGGATGGGGCAGGTCTCCGACATGCCGTAGCCGGTGAACACGTCGATGCCCCGCGCCAGCGCCGCCTTCGCCTGGGCCTGGGACAGGGCCGAGCCGCCGATGATGAGCTTCCAGCGGGACAGGTCGATCACCTTGGACAGCGGATGCACCAGCAGCATGTGCAGGATGGTGGGCACGCAGTGGGAGAAGGTGACCCCCTCGTCGCGGATCAGCTTGAGGAGGGTTTCCGGCACGTAGCGGCCCGGGTAGACCTGCTTGAGGCCGAGCATGGTGG
This sequence comes from Zoogloea sp., assembly GCF_041908905.1. Lineage (GTDB taxonomy): Bacteria > Pseudomonadota > Gammaproteobacteria > Burkholderiales > Rhodocyclaceae > Zoogloea. Next base: position 181,294 of record NZ_JAYREK010000003.1, on the reverse strand, counting down.
CCACGTAGGGCAGGCCCCAGGCGTGCACGTGGAACATCGGGGTGATCGGCATGTACACGTCATCCCGATGCAGGCGCCCCTGCACCGGCGCGTTGCCGAGGGCCGCGGCGGTGGCCAGGGTGTGCATCACCAGCTGGCGGTGGCTGAAATACACGCCCTTCGGCAACCCCGTGGTGCCGGTGGTGTAGAAGGTGGTGGCCTGGGCGTTCTCGTCGAAGTCGGGGAAGTCGTAGTCGGGCGAGGCCGCCGCCAGCAGGGCTTCATACTCGCCGGCCAGCGGGACGGGGGCGGCGCCCTCGACGGGCGCGTCCTCGATCAGCACGAAGCGCTTCACCGTCTCGAGGCGCGGCGCGATGGCGGCGAGGATGGCCAGGAACTCGGCATTCACCAGCACCACGTCGGCGCGGGCGTGGTTGAGGGTGTACAGGATCTGCTCGGGCGTGAGGCGCACGTTCACCGTCTGCAGGATCGCCCCCATCATCGGCACCGCAAAGAAGCACTCGAGATAGCGGTGGCTGTCCCAGTCCATCATCGCCACGGTGTCGCCGGCCGCCACGCCCAGCCCGGCGAGCATGCTGGCCAGCCGGCCGATGCGCTCGCGCAGCACGCGGTAGCTGTGGCGCCGCCCGCCCATGTAGGTGATCTCCTGGTCCGGCGCCACCGCCAGCGGCGTGTGCAGGAGCTGCTTGATGAGCAGCGGGTAGGCGTAGGCGTCGGATGTGCGCTCGACAAGGCGGACGGGCATGGCATTTCCCTCCCATTGTTATGGTTTTATTGAGGTTCGGGAGCTTAACAGGCCGGCCGGCGGTGGACGAGCAGCGGCCGCCCGCAGGCGGCCGGCGCAACGTGGCGTGCGGCGCGTCAGGCGCCCTGCAGCGCCGCCCCGCTGGGCGAGAACCAGGCCAGCCTGTCGGCCAGGCTCACCACCTCGCCGACGATCAGCAGCGCCGGCGGGCGGATGCCGGCCTCGGCGGCCTTGGCCGCCAGGGTCTCGAGGGTGCCGACCACCAGCCGCTGGCGCGGGGTGGTGCCGTTCTCGACGAGGGCCGCCGGGGTGCCGGCGGCGCGGCCGTGGGCGATGAGCGCGGCGCAGTGGGAGGCCAGCATGCCGACCCCCATGTAGATCACCGCGGTCTGGTGGGGCCGCGCCAGGGCCTCCCAGTCGAGCGCCGACTCGCCGGCGCGGCGGTGGCCAGTGGCGAACACCACCGACTGGGCGTAGTCGCGGTGGGTCAGCGGTATGCCGGCGTAGGCGCCGGCCCCGCAGGCGGCGGTGATGCCGGGCACCACCTCGAAGGGCACGCCGGCCTCGAGCAGCTCCTCGAGCTCCTCGCCACCACGCCCGAAGATGAACGGGTCGCCGCCCTTCAGGCGCACCACCTGGCGGCCCTCCCGGGCCAGGCGCACCAGCAGCCGGTTGATCTCTTCCTGGGGCAGGGTGTGGTGGCCGGACTCCTTGCCGACGTAGATCATCTCGGCGCCGCGGCGGGCGAACTGCAGCACGCCGTCGCTCACCAGGTGATCGACCACCAGCGTGTCGGCCTGCCCGATCAGGCGGGCGGCGCGCAGGGTGAGCAGCTCCGGGTCGCCGGGGCCGGCGCCGACCAGGGCGACCCGGCCCATCGCGCCGGCATCGAGCGGGCGGGGGGTGTCGGCTCCTTCGGCCCGCCGGCTGCCGACCCACTGGTCGAGGAGTGAACGCAGGGTGCCGGTGGCCGGCAGGGCGAGGCTTGCGGTGACGGGCGGCGGCATGGCGGTACTCCCGGGATCATGACGGAAGGAATCTATCAGTCAGAGCGGTTTTTCGAACTTGACCCCTGTCAAGGAAGGGGAATGCCCCACTGGCGCACCCTTGCCGGCAAGCGGGATTGTCCGCTCGTCGCGTTCATTCAAGGGAGATGCACTATGAGAATCTGGAAGACCGGAGCAATCGCCGCGGCCCTGCTGCCGATGGCCATGGCACAAGCCTTTGCCGAAGAAGCCAAGACGACGACCAACGCGCCGGAGGCCAAGTACCAGTCGGCCAGCTCGCCGCTGGCCAATGTCGAGATGTACCAGGACATCAACCCGAAGGCTCCGCCGCTGACCAAGGCCGAGTTCGACAAGGCCCGCCAGATCTACTTCGAGCGCTGCGCCGGCTGTCACGGCGTGCTGCGCAAGGGCGCCACCGGCAAGCCGCTGACTCCCGATAAAATGCTGGCCGCCGGCACCGATTACCTCAAAGTGTTCATCAAGTACGGCTCCCCCGCCGGCATGCCCAACTGGGGCACCTCGGGCGAGCTCAGCGACGACGAGGTCGACCTGATGGCCCGCTACATCCAGCAAACGCCTCCGCAGCCGCCCGAGTACGGCCTGAAGGACATGAAGGCGACCTGGAAGGTCATCGTGCCGCCCGAGGCGCGCCCGAAGAAGAAGATGAACAACTACAACCTCGAGAACATCTTCTCGACCACCCTGCGCGATGCCGGCGAGATCGCGCTGATCGACGGCGACACCAAGAAGATCATCAACATCATCAAGACGGGCTACGCGGTGCACATCTCGCGCATGTCCGCCTCGGGCCGCTACCTGTTCGTGATCGGCCGCGATGCCAAGATCAACATGATCGACCTGTGGATGGAGAAGCCCGACAACGTCGCCGAGATCCGCGTCGGTCTCGAGGCCCGTTCGGTCGAGACCTCCAAGTACAAGGGCTACGAGGACAAGCTGGCCATCGCCGGCACCTACTGGCCGCCCCAGTACGTGATCATGAACGGCGACACCCTCGAGCCGCTCAAGATCATGGCCACCCGCGGCATGACAGTCGGCGAGCAGGAATACCACCCCGAGCCGCGCGTCGCCTCCATCGTTGCCTCGCACTACAAGCCGGAGTTCGTCGTCAACGTCAAGGAGACCGGCAAGACGCTGATGGTGAACTACAGCGACATCAACGAGATCACCACCAAGGAGATCCCGGTCGCCAAGTTCCTTCACGACGGCGGCCTCGACAGCTCGAAGCGCTACTTCATGATCGCTGCCAACCAGTCCAACAAGATCGGCGCGGTCGACCTCAAGGACGGCAAGCTGGCCGGGCTGATCGACGTGGGCAAGATCCCGCACCCGGGCCGCGGCGCCAACTTCACCCATCCCAAGTACGGCCCGGTGTGGGCCACCGGCCACCTGGGCGACGAGACCATCGCCCTGATCGGCACCGACCCGGCCAAGCACAAGCAGTACGCCTGGAAGATGGTCGAATCGCTGAAGGGCCCGGGCGGAGGCGCGCTGTTCGTCAAGAGCCACCCGAAGTCCAAGCACCTGTGGTCCGACGCCCCGCTGAACCCCGATCCGAAGATCTCCCAGTCGATCGTGGTGTATGACATCAACAACCTGGCCGCCGGCTACCAGACCCTGCCGATCGCCGAGTGGGCCGGCCTGAAGGACGACGGTGCCAAGCGCGTGGTTCAGCCGGAGTACAACAAGGCCGGCGACGAGGTGTGGTTCTCGGTGTGGAGCGCCAAGAACAAGGAATCCGCCATCGTGGTGGTGGACGACAAGACGCTCAAGCTGAAGGCCGTGATCAAGGACCCGCGCCTGATCACCCCCACCGGCCACTTCAACGTCTATAACACCCAGCACGACGTCTACTGACCCGTGCCGCCGCCGGTTTGCGCCGGCGGCGCATCGCCAAAGGAGTTAACCGATGAAATATCCCCTGATTCTCGCCGCCCTCCTCGCCACCGCCGCGAGCAGCAGCGCCCTCGCCGCCGACCCGGCCGCCGCCGCCCAGAAGGCCGGCTGCATGGCCTGCCACGCGATGGACAAGAAGCTGGTCGGCCCGGCCTTCAAGGACGTCGCCGCCAAGTACAAGGGCCAGGGCGACGCCGTCGCCAAGCTCTCCGACAAGGTCCGCAAGGGCGGCTCCGGCGTCTGGGGCCCGATCCCGATGCCGCCGAACCCCGCCGACAAGATCAACGACGGCGACCTGAAGGACGTCGTCGGCTGGATCCTGAAGGGCTGAGACACCGGCCGCCTGCAAGCCGCTCCACCAGCAAGGCGGAACCCCTCCGGGTTCCGCTTTTTTCATTAATACTTCAGTAATATTTCGCGTTTAAGTCGGATTAGAGCACCAAAAATCTGCCATCTCGCAACAAAACACAAATTCAATTTTTTTGTTAAAGCTTGTTTCCAGAATGCCGATTAGCGGTTGAGTTTTCCCAAAAACAACACGCCTCACTCACTGGAGCAAGCATCATGTCTGCCAAACTCTCGGTCATCGCCATCGCTGTAAGCAGTGCCCTCCTGTTGTCCGCCTGCGGAGGCGGTGGTGGGGGTGGAACGACCGCCGCGCCGTCGTCCGTCATCACGGGCACGGCGGCGGCCGGCGCACCCATCATCGGCAAGGTCACGGTCAAGGACAGCCTCGGCGCCCAGAAGACCGTCGACATCGAGGCCGACGGCACCTACCGGGTCGACGTGGCCGACATGACCGGCCCCTTCCTGTTCCGCGCCGCCGGCACCGTCGGCGGGCGTGACGTCGTCTACGTCTCGGCGGCCACCAGCGCCGACGTGGGCAACACCATCAACATCACGCCGTTCACCGACCTGATCGTCGCCAACATCGCCGGCATGGCCGCCGAGCAGTACTTCACCAACAACAACCCCAGCGCCACCACACTCACCGCCTCCGAGCTCAGCACCGCCACCACGACGCTCACCACGCGCCTCAAGCCGGTGCTCGAGGCCATGGGCGTCGCCGCCTCCATCGACCTGCTGCGCACCACCTTCAAGGCCGACCGCAGCGGCCTCGACGCGGTGATGGACGTGGTCAAGGTCACCGTCGACCCGACGACCGCCCAGGCCACCATCAAGAACCTGATCACCGCCCAGGAAATCAAGGACGACCTGCAGCAGAAGACCGACGCCGACGCGCTGCCGGCACCCACCACGGACCAGGAAGCCGCCCTCAAGACCGCCGTCACCGACCTCGGCCAGATCGACGCGGCCTTCAAGCTGATCAACAGCTACATCGCCACGGAAGTGCCCAGCGGCGCCCGGCTCGAAAGCCTGCGTGCGCTGTTCGACCCCGAGTTTCTCGATTTCGGCCAGACCCTCGACCAGCTGATGAGCAGCGAGGGCCTCCTCAACGCCAACAACGTGGGCATGACCCTCTCCAACCCGGTCATCGTCAAGCGCTCGGCGGACGGCAGCATCATGTGGGTGCGCTACCAGTTCAAGAACGACACCTACGGCGAGAACGGCTCCGAAGTCATGGCCTTCCGCAAGGACGCTAACGGCAAATGGCGCGCCCTCGGCAACCGCCAGCTGGGCGACACCTCGATCCAGGCCGTCAACGCCCGCCATCTCTCCGGCGGGCAATACACCTACCAGCGCGTCATGGAGTTCTGGGTCGACGAGCGGACCGACAACCGCGTGCAGTACGTCAACATCACCGGCCCGGGCCTGCCGGGCAACTGGACGCTCGGTGATCGCACGGTCCAGGGCATCGTGCTGAAGCGCAGCACCAACGCCGGCCTCGCCCCCTTCGTCACCCTCAACAAGGCCGGCAACGTCCAGGGCGGGTCGTGGATCTACCTGTGCGGCGACGCCCAGTGGCTCGGCGCAAACGACATCTGCGTCGACGGCAGCCAGCTCGGGGTCGATAACGAATACGCCGTCACCTACTACGACATCAACGGCAACGAACTCAACGATCCGCTCGGCAGGAACTTCAAGATCACCGTGCCGCGCGCGCCGCGCTCCAACGACGACGCCGAGGCCAATGCCAGCCAGTGGTTCGCCACGTTCACCGAGTTTGCGCCGGCGACGTTCTCGCAGATCACCAAGGGCAGCGCCATCACCTACAGCTGGACCCTGCCGGGCAACACCCTCTACTTCCCGCAGGATATCGGCTTCTCGGCGAACAACGTCTCCTTCAGCCAGAACGTGAAGCCCACCGCCACCGTCGGCGTGGTCGGCACCTGGGACTCCGATGTGTCGCCGACGGCAAGCGTCGGCGGCAACCCGCCGAACGCCTGGATCCACGTCAAGGGCCCCTACAACCGGCGCTTCGTCACCACCATCACCTATCCCAACTAAGCCCCGCACCCCTCACCGCCCTGCCACACGCAGGGCGGTTTTCATTTGGCCCCGGCCATCTTGACACCCATCAATGCCCCTCCTGCGCTGTCGACCTTAAGGTGTCGGTGTCGTCTGGAGGAGCTTGTGATGGACAAATCCCTATTGATCCACGTTGCCGTGCTGCTCGGCCTCACCGCGGTGGCGGTGAGCACGGCCCAGGCCGCCGAACCGGCGCCGGCCCGCCAGCAGGAACTCGTGCATCTGGTCCGCCAGGACTGCGGCTCGTGCCACGGCATGCGCCTCGCCGGCGGCCTCGGCCCCGCGCTGCTGCCCGCCCGCCTCGCCGACTGGCCCGACGAATCCCTCGTCGCCACCATCCTGCACGGCCGCCCCGGCACCGCGATGCCCGGCTGGCAGCGCTTCATGAACGAAGCCGAGGCCGGCTGGATCGTCGCCCGCCTCAAGCAGGGCTTCCCGGAGGCCGACTGACATGCGCCTGCGCCCCCTGCTCCTCGCCAGCCTGGCCGCCCTCGCCGGCTGTGCCACCACCCCGCCCGAGGCCCTGCGCGGCACCGGCGACCTGGGCGTGGTCATCGAACGCGCCGCCGGCCGGGTGCAGATCGTCGAGCACAGCCGCAACACCCGCCTCGCCACCGTGGCCGGCCTCGGCGACCTCTCCCACGCCCACGTCACCTTCTCCCGCGACGGGCGCTTCGCCTACGTGTTCGGGCGTGACGGCGGGCTCACCAAGGTCGACCTGCTGGCCCGCCGCATCGACAAGCGCATCATCCAGGCCGGCAACTCGATCGGCGGCTCCATCTCCCAGGACGGCCGGCTGATCGTCGCGCAAAACTACGAGCCCGGCGGCATCAAGGCCTTCGACGCCGACACCCTCGAGCTGCTCTCCGAGGTGCCCGCCGAATACGCCCCCGGCCAGTTCTCCAAGGTCGTCGGGCTGGCCGACGTGTCCGGCCAGCGCTTCGTTTACGCCCTCTTCGAGGCCGGCGAGATCTGGGTCACCGACTTCAGCGATCCGCGCCACCCCACCACCACCCGCTACCCGGCCGGCAAGCAGCCCTACGACGGCCTCGTGACGCCCGACGGGCGCTACTTCCTGGCCGGCCTGTTCGGCGAGGACGGCATCTCGCTGCTCGACCTGTGGCAGCCCGCGGGCGGCGCGCGCAAGATCCTCGCCGGCTACGGCCGCGGCGAGCAGAAGCTGCCGGTCTTCAAGATGCCCCACCTGCGCGGCTGGTCGCTGGCCGGCGGGCTGGCCTGGCTGCCCGCCATCGGCCGCCACGAGGTGCTGGTCGCCGACGCCCGCAGCTGGCAGGAAACCGCCCGTGTGCCGGTCAAGGGCCAGCCGGTGTTCGTGATGGCGCGCCCCGACGGGCGCCAGGTGTGGGTCAACTTCGCCTTCCCCGACAACGAATGGGTGCAGGTCATCGACACCGTCGACAAACGCGTGGTGCACACCTTCAGCCCCGGCAAGGCGGTGCTGCACATGGAGTTCGAGCCCCGCGGCGAGGAGGTCTGGCTGTCCGCCCGCGACAGCAACCGGGTCACCGTGGTGAACACCACCACCTTCGCGACCCGCAGCGAGCTCCCCGCCGACGCGCCGTCGGGCATCTTCTTCACTGCCCGCGGGCAGCGCATCGGGTTCTGACGATGGATACCGTCACCCACCTCGCCCACGGGGGCACGGCCCTGCCGCCGGGCCCGCCCCAGACACGCCCAGCGATCGCCGACACCGACCCCCTCGACTTCGCCCTGCTCAACGACTTCCAGCGCGGCTTCCCGCTGGTCGCCGAACCGTGGGCGCAGCTCGCCGCGCAGCTCGGCTGCGATGCCGGCGAGGTGCTCGCCCGCCTCGAGCGGCTGCGCGACGCGGGCAAGGTCAGCCGCGTCGGGCCGGTCTTCGCCCCCAACCGGATCGGCGCCAGCACCCTCGCCGCGATGGCCGTGCCGGTGGGTGAGCTGCCCCGGGTGGCGGCCATCGTGAACAGCTTCGCCGGCGTCAATCACAACTACCGGCGCGAACACCGCTACAACCTGTGGTTCGTCGCCAGCAGCACCGACGAGGCCACCCTCGCCCGCCTGCTCGCCCGGATGGGCGCCGCCACCGGCTGCCCGCCGATCGCCCTGCCGCTGGTCGAGGAGTTCCACATCGACCTGGGCTTCGACCTCGCCAGCGGCCGCCGCACCCGCCACGTGGTTGACGCCGGCGCGCCGCGGCCACAACTGTCGGCGGCCGACTGGCGGCTGATCGACGCCCTCCACGACGGCCTGCCCTGGCAGCCGCGCCCCTTCCAGGCGGTGGCCGACGCCGCCGGGCTGGGCGAAGCCGCGGTGCTCGCCACCCTCGCCGGCTGGCTGGGCGACGGCACCCTGCGGCGCTTCGGGGTGGTCGTGAAGCACCGCGAACTCGGCTACCGGGCCAACGCCATGTGCGTGTGGGCGGTGCCGGAGGCCGAGGTCAGCCGCCTCGGCCACCTGCTGGCCGGCCACGACGGCGTCAGCCTGTGCTACCGCCGCCGCCCCGACGGCGACTGGGCCTACAACCTGTTCTGCATGATCCACGGCCGCTCCCGCGAGGCCGTGGCCGCCCGCCGCGAGGCCCTCGCCGCCGCGGTCGGCCTGGCCGCCTTCCCCCACGCGGTGCTGTTCTCCACCGACTGCTACAAGCAGTGCGGCGCCCGCTACCAGGCCCCGGCCCCATGACCGCCCAGCGCCCCGCCACGCCCCTCGACGACCTCGACCGGCGCATCATCAACGCGCTGCAGGGCGGCTTCCCGCTCTGCGACGAACCCTACCGGGAGGTCGCCGACGGCCTCGGTACCACCGAGGCCGAGCTGCTCGCCCGGCTGCAGCGGCTGCTCGACGCCCGCGTGCTGACCCGCTTCGGCCCGATGTTCCAGATCGAGCGCCTCGGCGGGCGCTTCGTGCTGGCCGCGCTGGCGGTGCCCGAGGAACGCTTCGACGAGGTCACGGCCCTCGTCAACGCACTGCCCGAGGTGGCCCACAACTACCGCCGCGAGCACCGCCTCAACATGTGGTTCGTGCTCGCCACCGAGACGCCGGCCGGCATCGCCCAGGCCATCGCCCGCATCAAGGCCGCCACCGGCCTGCCGGTGTTCGCCTTTCCCAAGCTGCAGGAGTTCTTTGTGGACATGAGGCTGAAGGCATGAGCACCCCCGACGACCTCGACCGCCGCCTCGTCATCGCCACCCAGGCCGGCCTGCCCCTGGTGCCGCGCCCCTACGAGCAGCTCGCCGAACAGCTCGGCACGACCGCGGCGGAGGTCAAGGCGCGCCTCGCCGCGATGCTGGAAGCCGGCCGCATCCGCCGCATCGGCGCGGTGCCCAACCACTATGCCCTCGGCTACACCGCCAACGGCATGTCGGTGTGGGATGTGGACGACGCCCGCATCCACGCCCTCGGCGAAGCCGTCGGCCGGCTCGACTTCGTGACCCACTGCTACGAACGCCCGCGGCGCCTGCCCGAGTGGCCCTACAACCTCTTCGCGATGGTCCACGCCGGCGACCGGGCCACCGTGCTGGCCCGGGTGGAAGAGATCGCCACCCTGCTCGGGCCGGCCTGCCGCGGCCACGACGTGCTGTTTTCAACCGCAATCCTCAAAAAAACCGGCCTGCGCATCGGCGGTGACGGCTGACCCTGCCCAAGAGGCTCAAGACCGGGCATGATCGGACCGTAAAACGTCTGGTACCGGCACATCCTGGGCCTCCCGGCCCGCTCCGGCGGAACACCCCGCCCGGCGGGAGGCGCACAACACAGAGAAACGATCATGCGCGCCTTTTTGCTTGCAGGCCTCCTGCTGGTGTTCGGCCTGGCTCCGGCCGTCGCCGGCAACCCGACCCTCACCCTCAGCACCAACAACACGCCGCTCGACCGCAAGGCCCTCGAGCAGCTCTCCCAGGAGAGCCTGCGCCGCATCGGCGTCGACCTCAAGCTGGTCAGCCTGCCCTCCGAGCGCTCGCTCACCGCCGCCAACCTGGGCGAGGTCGATGGCGAGGGGCTGCGTGTCGGCGGCCTCGGCGGGCCCGACGGCCCCTACCCCAACCTCATCCAGGTGCCCGAGCGCTTCGTGCGGATCAGCTTCGTCGCCTTCTCCAAGAACGCCACGATCTCCCTCGACAACGGCTGGGACAGCCTCAAGCCCTACCGCATCGCCTTCATCAACGGCTGGAAGATGTTCGAGGCCAACGCCCAGGGCGCGCGGGTCGTGAACAAGGTGGACAAGCCCGAGCAGCTGTTCCGCATGCTCGACGAGGGCCGCGTCGACCTGGTGCTCTACACCCACGCCGACGGCCTGCTGCTCGCCCGCAACCTCGGGCTGACCTCCGTGGCCCCCCTGTCGCCGGCCCTCAAGGAGGTGGACATGTACCTCTACCTGCACAAGAAACACCAGGCCCTGGTGCCGAAGCTGACCCAGGCGATCCGCGACCTCAAGGCCGACGGCTCCTACAACCGCATCCTCTCGGCGATCTACTGACCCCCACTCCCTGAATGAGCCTTCCGACAGCGCCCCAACGTGAGCCCCTCCGCGACCACCTCGGCCTGACCAGCCGCGTGGTGCGCCGCCTGCTGCTGTGGGCCTTCCTGGTGGGCGGTGCGGGCACCCTGGCCGTTTCGCTGGGCGAATCGGTGTACGCCTACGAGCGGCACCACGACAACCTGGCCGTGCAGCTCCAGTCCATCGGCCGCTTTGCGGCCCCCGCGCTGGCCAAGAGCGCCTGGGCCTTCGACCGCGACCAGATCGAGGTGCAGCTCAGGAGCTTCACCCGGCTCCCCGACGTGTCGTCGGTGCGGCTCAACCTCAAGGGCCAGGAGCCGCTCCAGTTCGGCGCCACCGGCCTCTCCTCCGACACCTTCGAGCACAGCCTCCCGCTGGTCTACGAAGAAGACGGCCAGCTCCACGTGCTCGGCAGCCTCACCCTCATCAAGGACCTCCAGGCGGAGCACAGCACCATCATCCGCCAGTGGATCACCACCTTCGCCGGCAACGCGCTGGTGATCCTGCTGGTGGCCGTCGTCTCGGTGCTGATCTACCAGGCGGTGGTCACCCGGCGTCTCGTCACCATCGCCCGCCGGCTGCGCGCGGTGACCGCCGACGACCTGCGCCGCCAGGCCTTCATCCCGGAGGTGGCCCCGAAGGCCTCGATCCACGACGAGATCGACGAGCTGGCCGCCTCCATCGACACCCTGCAGCGCACCGGCAGCGCCGCCCTGATCGCCGCCGACCGCAACGAGGCCCGCTACCGCGCGGTGATCGAGAGCATCGGCGAGGGCATGCTGACGGCCGACGCCCAGGGGCGCATCGTGTCGGCCAACCCCGCCGCCGAGGCCATGCTGGGCTACGCCGCCGGCGAGCTGCGCGGCCACCCCGCCGTCGAGCTGATCGCCGACGCCGCCAGCGGCCTGACCCTCGACAGCCTGGTCGGCCCCATCACCGAGATCGAGGCCCGCCACAAGACCGGGCCGCGGGTCGCGGCGGAGCTCACCGTGTCGCCGATGGCGGTGCCCGACGACATCCACTACGTGCTGATCCTGCGGGACATCCGCGAGCGCCGCAAGGCCGAGAACGCCGAGGCCGCCAGCGTGGCCAAGAGCGCCTTCCTGGCCAACATGTCCCACGAGATCCGCACCCCGATGAACGCCATCATCGGCATGACCCACCTGATGCGGCGCGAAGGCGTGACCCCGCGCCAGGCCGAGCGCCTCGACAAGATCAGCATCGCCGGGCAGCACCTGCTGGACGTCATCAACAGCGTCCTCGACCTCTCCAAGATCGAGGCCGGCAAATTCACCCTCGACGACACCACCCTCGACGTGGCGGCGCTGGTGGGCAACGTGGCCTCCATCGTCTTCAACCAGGCCCAGGCCAAGCAGCTCAAGCTGCTCCTCCAGACCCAGGCCCTGCCCCGCCCGCTGCGCGGCGACCCGACCCGGCTGCGCCAGGCCCTGCTCAACTACACCAGCAACGCGATCAAGTTCACCGAAACCGGCAGCATCACCCTGCGCACCACCCTCGTCGACGAAGACGCCGACAGCGTGCTGGTGCGCTTCGAGGTGCAGGACACCGGGATCGGCATCGCCCCGGCCGACATGGAGCGCCTGTTCTCCAGCTTCGAGCAGGCCGACAACTCCACCACCCGCCGCTACGGCGGCACCGGCCTGGGTCTCGCGATCACCCGCAAGCTGGCCCAGATCATGGGCGGCGACGCCGGCGCCACCAGCACCGAGGGCGTCGGCAGCACCTTCTGGTTCACCGCCCGGCTCGCCCGGGACACCTGCCCGCCGGACGGCGTGCCGTCCGAAACCACCACCGAGGCCACCCTGCTGCGCCGCCACCGGGGCCGGCGCATCCTGCTGGTGGAAGACGAACCGATCAACCGCGAAGTCACCCTCGGCCTGCTCGAAGAACTCGAGCTGGAGGTGGACATCGCCGAGGACGGGCTGGAGGCCATCGAGCGGGTCGAAACCCAGGCCTACGACGTGGTGCTGATGGACATGCAGATGCCGCGCATGGACGGCCCCGAGGCCACCCGCCGGATCCGCAAGCTCGCCCGCTGCCGCAACCTGCCGATCCTGGCGATGACCGCCAACGTCTTCGCCGAGGACAAGGCGCGCTGCTTCGAGGCCGGCATGAACGACTTCATCGGCAAGCCCATCGAGCCCGAGCAGCTGTTCTCGACCCTCCTCAAGTGGCTCGCCAGGCCGGCCCACGAATTCTGAAGCGGCGGCCCGGGGCCTGAGCGGGCCGCCGGGCTCAGGCGCGGGCGGCCGCCTCCAGCACCTTCACCAGCGCAAACACCGCCCGGTGGGTGGGCAGCTCGACGCCCCGGCGCGCGGCCATCGCCAGCAGGCTGCCGGTGATCGCGTCGATCTCGGTGCGCCGGCCGGCCAGCACGTCCTGCAGCATGCTGGCCCGGTTGGCGCCGGTGGCGCGGGCCACCGCGATCACCCGCTCGCGGGCGGCGGCCTCGTCGAGGGCCAGCCCTTCAGCACGCAGCACCGGCCAGGCCTCGGCCAGCAGGGCGTCGAAGAGCGGCCGCTGGGGCAGCTCCAGCACCGCCCCGTTGGGCACCCGGAAGATCGCCGCCAGCGGGTTGATCACCACGTTCATCAGCAGCTTGGCGAGGCGCGCCGCAACGATCTGCGGCTCGACCCGGGCGGCGATGCCGGCCTCCGCCAGCCGCGCCGCGACGGCCTCGAAACCCGGCGGCAGCAGGGTCTCGCCGGCGCCGGCCGGGCGCACCCCGGCCCCGTCGCGAAACGCCCCCTCGGTGGTGATGCCCTGCCCCGCCGGCAGGCCGCCGCACACCTCGCCCAGCACCTCGCCGACCAGCCCGTTCTGCAGCGACACCACGCCGCGGGGGCGCAGCGCCAGCGCGGTGCGCGCCGCCGCGGCGGTGTCGTAGGTCTTGACCAGCAGGATCACCCAGTCGGCGGCGGGCAGGCGCTCCGGACCGAAGGCTTCGGGGCAAAAGACCGCGTCGCCCACCGGCACGCCGGCCCGCAGCCTTTCGGCCTGGGCCTCGCTGCGGGCGACCAGCGCCACCGGCCCGGTGGCGGCCAGCCGGGCGGCAAAGGTGAGCCCCAGGGCGCCAGCCCCGACGATGGCGACGGGGTAGCGCGGCAGAACAACGGAAGACGGGTCGGCGGGCATGGCGGCGCTCAAGGTCTGGGGGCCGGCGGCAGCGGCTCGTCGGGGCCCGGCACCGGCGGCTGCCAGGGTGGCTCGGTGGCGGCGGGCGGCGCCGGCTCGACGGGCGGCGGAGCATCGGCGGGCCGTTTGCGGCGCTTGGGAGCAGGCTCCGGCTCGGGTTCGGGCGCCGGGGTGAACAGGCCCTTCACCCAGCTCCAGCCCCGCGCCAGCAGGCCGGGTTCTTCGGTGGACACGAAGCGCGCCTTCGGGTCGACGAGGCGGTTGGCCAGCGCGTAGTGGAAGGTATCGCCCACCACCGGCAGGGCGCTGCGGGCCCCCTGGCCCCAGTAGTCGCTGCGCAGGGTGATGCGGTTGTCGTTGAAGCCGGCCCAGGCCCCGCCCACCAGCTGCGGGTGCATCAGGATGAACCAGCCGTCGGTGTTGTCCTGGGTGGTGCCGGTCTTGCCGGCGAGGTCGGCGCGCAGCCCGAACTGGCGGCGGATCGCGCTGCCGGTGCCGCGGTCCACCACCCCGCGCATCACGTCGAGCAGGGTGTAGGCCGGCCCCGGCGCCAGGGCCTCCTCGGGCGCGGCGGGGGCGAAGGCTTCGAGCAGCGTGCCATCCTTGTCCTCGACGCGGGTCACCAGCATCGGCTCGAGGTAGGCGCCGCCGTTGGCGAGGGTGGCGTAGGCGCTCACCATCTCCCGGAGGGTCACCGGGCTGGTGCCGAGGGCCAGGGACGGCACCTCTTCGAGCGGGCTCTGGCGCACCCCCATCGCGCGGGCGAGGCGCGCCACCCGGGCCGGGCCGACGTCGCCCATCAGCTGGGCGGTGATGCGGTTGCGGGAATACGCCAGCCCGTCGCGCAGGCTCACCGGCTCGCCGCTGGGAGCCGCCTCGTCGCTGGGGCGCCAGACTTCGCCGTTGGGCAGGGTGATCTCCACCGCCTGGTCCACCCGGGTGTCGGCGGGGCTCATGCCCTTCGCGAAGGCGGCGCCATACACGAAGGGCTTGAAGGTGGAGCCCGGCTGGCGGCGGGCCTGCTGGACATGGTCGAAGGGGTCCTGCACGAAGTCGCGGCTGCCGACCCAGGCGCGCACCTGGCCCGTGCGCGGGTCGATGGCCATGAAGCCGAGCTGCACCCGCGTCTTGTCGCGCCGGAGGGCGTCGATGAAGGCCCGGTCGTCGGCCAGGCGCTTGAGCACGGCGTCGGGCGCCTCGCCGGCGGCGACGGCGGCGCGGTAGGGCTTCGATTCGCGGATGAAGGCCTCCACCAGCGCCGGGCTGGCGCCCCAGCCCTTGCGCCAGGCCTCGTCGGCGAGGGCCTGCAGCTGGCGGCCGCGACGCACCACGGCCTGGGTGGCCTGGGCCTGCAGGCGGCCGTCGAGGGTGGTGCGCACCACCAGACCGTCGGTGTAGATGTTGTAGCCGCGGCGGTCGGCCCACTCGATCAGCCAGCGGCGCACCTGCTGGGCAAAGTGCGGCGCCGGGCCGGGGGCCTCCAGCTGGCGCTCGAAGTCGATGCGCAGCGGCTTCTTCTGCAGGGCCTCCAGGCGGGCCGGGTCGAGCCCGCCGCGCCGGGCCATCTGGGCCAGCACGGTGTTGCGCCGGGCCACCGCCCGCTCGGGGTTCTGCACCGGGTTGTAGTAGCTGTTGCCCTTCAGCATGCCCACCAGGGTGGCGCTCTCGAGCACGTCCAGGCTGCGCGCCGGCTTGTCGAAGTAGGTGCGCGCCGCCATCTCGATGCCCCAGGCGTTGTACAGGAAGGGCACGGTGTTGAGGTAGGTCTCGAGGATCTCGTCCTTGCTGTAGACAGCCTCGATCTTCAGCGCGGTGATCGCCTCCTTGAGCTTGCGGGTCAGGGTGGGCGCGCGGCCGATCTCGTCGGGGTAGAGGTTGCGGGCGAGCTGCTGGGTGAGCGTCGAGCCGCCCTGGCGCTCGCCCGAGAAGGTGCGCAGCATGGCGCCGCCGAGGCGGTAGAAGTCGATGCCGTGGTGTTCGTAGAAGCGGTGGTCCTCGGTGGCGATCAGCGCCGTCTTCACCGACGGGGCGATCTGCGCCAGCCCCACCCACTCCCGGTTGGCCCACTTGAACACGGCGATCTCGCGGCCGTCCGCCGACAGCACCCGCGCCGGCTGCTCCAGCCGCGCCTTGCGGATGTCGCTGATGCCGGGGGTGAACGGGATCAGGATCAGGCTATAAAGAAACAAGGCCCCCGGCACCGCCGCGACGGCCAGGGCCACGCCCCGCCGGGTGGGCCGGCGCAGGCGGGCCAGCAGGGGCTGCAGGTGCCGGGCGGCCCGGGCGGGGAGATCGGAGGGAAGCATCGAAGTGATCGGAAAGTGCTCGAAAAAGGGTCGGGCGCGGCACGCGATGGCTGGCGTTTTATCACAGATCGGCCCGCCCGCCGCGCCCGATAAATACCGCACACCTTAGGGTTATCACGGAGTCAAGCGCCATGCCGACAGACCGTAAAGTGTTGCATGCCCCGGCCCGCGGCAGCGACGCCGGCACGCCGGGCACGCACCAACCGTGGACCACCGAGATGACTTCCGACACCACCGACTCCAAGGACATTCCCCACCGCTTCTGGCTGCTGGTCATGCTGCGCTCGCTGGCCAAGGGCCACCCGCTGGTCGTCACCGGCCCCGCCTCGTTCCAGAGCTTCCTGGACGGCCTGCCCCATGTGGCGATCCTGTTCCAGTACATCCTCGAGCACGAATGGATCGCCGAGCGCGAATCCCGCGACGGCATCCACTTCTACCGCATCACCCGGCGCGGCTTCGACTTCTGGCGCGAAGGCGAGCAGTGGTGGCGCAGCCTGACCTGGAGCGACCGCCTGCGGGTGCGCCTGGTGGGCTGAAGCGCCGGGCGACGGGCGGCAAGGCGGCCGGAAAAAGGCCGGCATCGGGCGCAAGACCACCGGCGAAAGCGGGGATAATGGCGCCCAATTCATTTTGGACGCCATTTCAGGATTCCCCCATGGAAATCAAGGTCAATTTCCTCGACAAGCTGCGCCTCGAAGCCAAGTTCGACGACTTCACGGTGATCGCCGACCAGCCCATCCGCTACAAGGGCGACGGCTCGGCGCCGGGGCCCTTCGATTACTTTCTGGCGTCGTCGGCCCTGTGCGCGGCCTATTTCGTAAAGCTGTACTGCGAGACCCGCAACATCTCCACCGACAACATCCGCCTGTCGCAGAACAACATCGTCGACCCGGAGAACCGCTACAAGCAGATCTTCAAGATCCAGGTCGAGCTGCCCGAGGACATCTCCGCCGCCGACCGCCAGGGCATCCTGCGCTCCATCGAGCGGTGCACCGTCAAGCGGGTGGTTCAGACCGGGCCGGAGTTCGTGATCGAAGAAGTCGAAAACCTCGACGCCGACGCCCAGGCCCTGCTCACCCTCAACCCGGCCTCGGACGCCCACACCTACATCCTCGGCAAGGACCTGCCGCTGGAGCAGACCATCGCCAACATGTCGGGGGTGCTGGCCCAGCTGGGCATCAAGATCGAGATCGCCTCGTGGCGCAACCTGGTGCCCAACGTGTGGTCGCTGCACATCCGCGACGCCCATTCGCCGATGTGCTTCACCAACGGCAAGGGCGCCAGCAAGGAGAGCGCGCTGGCCTCGGCCCTCGGCGAATACATCGAGCGGCTCAACTGCAACCACTTCTACAACGACCAGTTCTGGGGCGAGGACATCGCCAACGCGCCCTTCGTGCATTACCCGGACGAACGCTGGTTCAAGCCCGGCCGCAAGGACGCGCTCCCCGCCGGGCTGCTCGACGACTACTGCCTTGAGATCTACAACCCCGACGGCGAACTGCGCGCCTCGCACCTGTACGACACCAACTCGGGCAACATCGAGCGCGGCATCTGCGCCCTGCCCTATGTGCGCCAGTCGGACGGCGAGGTGGTGTACTTCCCCACCAACCTCATCGACAACCTCTACCTCAGCAACGGCATGAGCGCCGGCAACACGCTGGCCGAGGCCCAGGTGCAATGCCTGTCCGAGATCTTCGAGCGGGCGGTGAAGCGGGAGATCATCGAGGGCGAGATCGCCCTGCCCGACGTGCCGGCCGAAGTGCTCGCCAAATACCCCGGCATCGTCGCCGGCATCGAGGAGCTCGAACGCCAGGGCTTTCCGGTGCTGGTGAAGGACGCCTCGCTCGGCGGGCAGTATCCGGTGATGTGCGTGACCCTGATGAACCCGCGCACCGGCGGCGTGTTCGCGTCGTTTGGCGCCCACCCCAGCCTGGAGGTGGCGCTGGAGCGCAGCCTCACCGAGCTGCTGCAGGGGCGCAGCTTCGAGGGCCTCAACGACCTGCCGCCGCCCACCTTCGAGAGCAACGCCGTCACCGAACCCAACAACTTCGTCGAGCACTTCATCGACTCCAGCGGCGTGGTGTCGTGGCGCTTCTTCAGCGCGAAGGCCGACTACGAATTCGTCGAGTGGGATTTTTCGGGCCACGGCGAAAACTCCAACGCCATGGAAGCGGCCACCCTGCTCGGCATCCTCGAAGAGCTGGGCAAGGAAGTGTACATGGCGGTCTATGACCAGCTCGGCGCCATCGCCTGCCGCATCCTGGTGCCCGGCTACTCCGAGGTGTACCCGGTGGACGACCTGATCTGGGACAACACCAACAAGGCGCTGCAATTCCGCGCCGACATCCTCAACCTGCACCGCCTCGACGACGACCAGCTGGCCGCCCTGCTCGAACGCCTCGAAGACAGCGAGCTCGACGACTACACCGACATCATCACCCTGATCGGCATCGAGTTCGACGAGAACACCGTGTGGGGCCAGCTGACCATCCTGGAGCTCAAGCTGCTGATCAACCTCGCCCTCAAGCAGTTCGAGGAGGCCAAGGAGCGGGTCGAAGCCTTCCTGCAGTACAACGAGAACACCGTCGACCGCGGCCTGTTCTACCAGGCCATGAACGTGGTGCTGGAGGTGGTGCTCGACGACGAGCTGGAGCTGGCCGACTACGAAGCCAACTTCCGCCGCATGTTCGGCGACGCGCGGATGGACGCGGTGATCGGCTCGGTGGAGGGCAGCGTGCGCTTCCACGGCCTCACCCCCACCAGCCTCAAGCTCGAAGGCCTCGACCGCCACCAGCGCCTGATCGACAGCTACCGCAAGCTGCACACCGCGCGGGCCCGGGTCGCCGGGCTGGCCGGCTAGGCTCCGGGCCCGCGGTACGGATGAAGAACACTGCTGCGCTGGCCGGACACCATGGCCCACACCCTGAGGAAATCGACGCCCATGCCGTCCTTACGTCACTTGAACTCCGAGGGCCGCGACAAGCCGTTCGTCGTCAAGCACGCCCTCTACGCACCGGAGCCGTGAGTCGATGGCAGATCGCAAGGTCATCATCATCGCGGGGCCGAATGGCGCGGGCAAGACCACCTTTGCCCGTGAATTTCTTCCCAACGAGGCCGGCTGCCCCCGCTTCCTGAACGCCGACCTGATCGCCGCCGGTCTGGCCCCCTTCGCACCGGAGAGCGCAGCCGTCGCTGCCGCACGGCTGATGCTGGCGGAACTGGAGCGGCATTTCCAGGCTGGACAAAGCTTTGCCTTTGAAACCACGCTGTCGGGCCGTGCCTATCTGCGCCACATTGCCCGCTGGCGCGAAGCAGGCTACCGTGTGGAGCTGATCTTTCTGCGGCTGGCCAGCGCGGACGAGGCGGTGGCGAGAGTGGCACAGCGCGTCAAACAGGGCGGGCACGACATCCCGGAGGCCGTGATCCGCCGCCGCTTCGATGCCGGGCTGGATAACCTGATACGGTATTACGCCCCTGCCGTGGATGCGTGGGCACTGTATGACAACTCGGGCGACGAGCCCTTCTTGCAGGATTGGAGCGAGACGTGAAACCAGAACGTCCCATTGAACAGGCCAACAACGCAGATTTACGGGGTTCCTGGCCCGCACTGCGGCGTGCCGCCGAGCGCGCCAGGCAAATCGCGGCCCAGACCGGCACTGCCGTGGTGGTCGTGCGTGACGGTGTCGTGCAGCACCTCTACCCCACCCCGCCAGCCTGCGTCCCACCGCAGAGGCAGGACGCGGCCCATTCCCATGGAAGACCGGCATGAGCCCCTTTTTGCCCAAGATCCGTCATTCGTGAACCGGCAATCAAGAGAGGCCGAAGGAGCGCTGCCAAGCCTGATGAGTGCGAATGGGACAGGCGGCCGGAAGCGCTGTGGCGATTCGTAATCCGCCAGGGCAGGCGGTGGCATTGAGATGAACCCGCAGCCCCACCCCGCCCTCTCCCCGCAACCCTGCAATCCAGGCCCCGTCCTAGGCGAAACCAGCGGATGAACCTGCGCCCGCGCTTCCACCTGCTCACCATCCTGCTCTTCGTCGCGGCGGCGATCCCGGGCTGGCTGGCGGTGCAGGCCCTGGTCGACGAGATCGTCGAGCAATGGGCGGTGCGCTACGCCGAGCGCCAGGTGCTCTACGACAAGAGCCGGATGCTGCAGCCCATCCTGCGCGAAGTGGCCCTGGCCCGCGCGCTGGCCGAATCGCCGGTGATCCGCAAATGGGCCGGCCAGCCCGACGACCCCAAGCTCGCCCGGCCCGCCCTGGCCGAGCTGGACGACTACCGGCGCAGGTTTCAGGACCAGAACTACTTCATCGCCCTCCGGAAGAGCGGCCGCTATTTCTACAACAACGCCGCCGACGAGTTTGCCGGCCGTGAGTTCCGCTACCTGCTCAGCCCGCAGGCACCCAAGGATGCCTGGTTCTATGACCTGATCCGCCAGGGCCGGCAGCTCCACCTCAACGTCAACCCCGACCCCGAGCTGGGCATCACCAAGCTGTGGATCGACGTGCTGCTCAAGGACGACGGCGAGACCCTCGGCGTGGCCGGCACCGGGCTCGAACTCACCGCCTTCCTGCGCGACGTGGTGGAGCCGGACGTGGAGGGCATCACCGGCCTGTTTGTGGACCGGAACGGCGCCATCCAGCTGCACCGCAACCCGTCCCTCATCAACTTTGCCTCGATCAGCCAGCAGGGCGGCCCGCAGAAGAGCCTGGAGCGGCTCTTTGCGCGGGACGAAGACCGCCAGCAGATCTTTGCTGCAATGCGGAGGCTGGAGCGCGGCGACGAGAAGATCGCCACCCGCTTCGTGACCGTCGACGGCCGCCGCCACCTGGCCGGGGTGGCCTACCTGCCGGAGATCGACTGGTACCAGATCACCCTCATCGACCTCGAAGTGCTGCTGCCCTTCAGCCAGTTTGGCGGGCTGGTCGCCCTGTATGGCCTGAGCCTGGTGTGCCTGCTGCTCGTCTTCAACCTGGCGCTGCGCGCCTTCGTGCTCAAGCCGCTGGCCCAGCTGGAGGCCGCCATCCGCGTGCTCGAAGCCGGCCGCGAGCTGCCGCCCTCCGTCGCCCGCATCGGCTCGGGGGAGATCGGGCGGCTCATGCAGCGCTTCGCCCAGATGGCCGCCGCGGTGCTGGAAGCCCAGCACGGCCTGGAGGCCAAGGTCCGGGAGCGCACCCTGGCCCTCGACCGCCTGAGCAAGATCGACCCCCTCACCGAGCTGTTCAACCGGCGCGGCATGGCGGAGCGGCTGGCCGCCGAGCTGGGCCGCGGGCAGCGCGAGGGCAAGGCCCTCGGCATCCTGTGGCTCGACATCGACTACTTCAAGGAGATCAACGACCGCCACGGCCACGCCCTGGGCGACCAGGCGCTCAAGCAGGTGGCGGCGCTCATCACGGCCACCATCCGCAGCTACGACGTGGCCGCGCGCTGGGGCGGCGACGAATTCCTGGTGCTGGTCTACCCCACCGACCAGCAGCACCTGGACAGCCTGGGCGAACGGCTGCGCGCCGCCATCGCCAGCTCCCGCGCGGTACTCGACGCCAAGGGCCAGCCCCTGGCGATGAGCGTCAGCATCGGCGGCTACGTGGCCACCCCCGGCGAAGAACTGGACCACGTCCTGCAGGCCGGCGACGAAGCGCTGTATGCGGCCAAGGAGGCCGGGCGGAATGCGTATCGGGCGGCGGGGTGATATACCGGCCCGGCACATTTGGTAGACACTGTCTGCCAAATCCCCTGCCCTCCGATTTGTCAGACGGTGTCTGACAAATCCCCGGTCTGTCTGCCCCCTGACGTAGCGCCAACCTGCACCAGCTCAAGTCCGCGGTCAGTGCGCTCAAGTCGCCGCAACTCGCACTCAAGTCAAACTTCAGTGGGCTGAAGTCCGGGCAACGATCACTGAAGTAAAACTTGGGATCACTCAAGTCCGGGCAACTCGCGCTCAAGTCAAACTTGAGTGCGCTGAAGTCCGACTTGAGCCGCAGTTGGTAAAACTTGGGCCCGCTCAAGTCCGGCTTGAGCGGGCCCAAGTGCGTGCATCAAACACTCAAGTAATAGTTGAGTCGGGCGATCCGGCCGCGCGCCACTCAGGCCGGCTTGCTGCCCTCGCCACCCTTGCGCCGGCGCTGCCCGGCAAACCGCACCGAAGCCTGGGCCTTCAGCTCGTCCAGCGCCGCCCCCTTGCCCGCCAGCTTGGCAAAGCGGTAGCCCTCCAGCGCCGCGCTGTAGATGTCGCTGCCCAGCGCCATCTCGGTGTCGTCCGCCCGCCCCGCCAGCGCCGCGATCCGGGTGAACAACGGCCGCAGCTGGTCCAGCGCCTCGATGTCGGCGGTGAACTCGGCCAGCTCGAAAGTGCCCGGCAGGATCTCCGGCGACTGCACCATCACGTCATAGGCCTTGCGCGCGAACATCTCCGACTTCGGCCCCATCTTGCGCAGCTCGCTGCGCTCATCCACCGACAGCGAGATCAGCCCCGAAAGGTTCTTCTCCAGCACGTCCAGCGCCTTGTTCACCGCCTCCACCTGCTCCGCCGACAGGGCCAGGGAAACCACGTTCTGAGACATTCTTCACTCCTCATGAATGGTGTTTGGGTATGATGTTCGCACGGCAGTGCGAGCGGCGGGATTGTGGGGGGAGAGGGACGGGGATGTCAAACGGGTTTTCAAAAGGATTGGAGCGGTTGCGGATCGCGCAAGTGATCGGAGGGCTGTGGGAGGGCAGGTTGTCGGCCGGAGCGGACTTTCAGCCTTTGCTTGGAATCCGACGGCTACAAAGCAGTTAGCGGCTACTCAGCTAGGAAAAGTCTTGAATGGCATTTTGTTCGTTCGCGAACATGTGCTCCCTCCTCCTAAGCTGTCGTTGAGTTCTAGTATCTCGCCGAGTGTCAGCTTTTTGGCGAGCCAATCGTCGGCCAAGATTGGGTAATTTAAGACTGTTCTCAAAGCAGTCACTCAAGATGATAGGATGTCATCCTCATTATTAAGGATCTGCCTGAGCTATCAGAATGCCTAATACAAATAATCCAAGGATGACAAAATGACTTTGAACACCGACGCAGCAATGAAATGGCAACAGCTTGAGCGCCTTGTTCGCGTGGTTGCGGAAATGAAATTCGGCGGACCTGCTCGAGCAGAAGATATAGCTGGCGTTAAGTGCGATTGTGTCATTCATCTAAACGATGGCAGCGTTGTAATCGTTGAGATAACTAGGAAATACGGGATCGACAAACTTCGCACAGATATCAACAAGTTTAACTCGATCCGCCCGCACTTTTTTGGAAGAAACATCTTCCCGAAATGCTATTTCATCACTCTGGACGAGCCAACGCCGGCGCTCATTGCTACTGGAAAGGAGAATCATGTCCATGTATATTCAGTGAACCAATTCTTCAATTTTATGCTTGGGCTCCAAGGATACGTGACTCTTCGGCAGCGCCAAGCATTCGGCTCAGCGATTGACATGTATTCAGGCGAGCCGGATGAAAAAAAGTACGTCCACGTTAATTACTTTTCTGATTCTGGCGAGGCTTACAGTACCGAAAAGATCACCGAAGAGCTTGAGAAGGGCAAAACTATCGTCCTTATTGGGGATTATGGCTCAGGCAAAAGCCGATGCGTTAAGGAGGTCTTTGCGGCAATTGCGGAGGGGCAGATCAAACGCTACAAATACCCGATCGCTATTAACCTGCGCGACAACTGGGGGCTAAAAAGAGCTACCGAACTCATTACGCGTCATTTCACCGACATTGGCCTCGGAGGTCATGTTGCAGACATTCTTAAGGTCGCGTTCTCGCCAGCCTGCATTTATCTTCTTGATGGATTCGATGAAATTGGAGCTCAGACGTGGAGCGACGACCCAACAAAACTGGTCGACATTCGAAGGCAATCTCTGGTTGGCATCAAAGATCTCATTCAAAAGGCCAAAGGTGGTGTTCTCGTCACGGGGCGCGAGCACTACTTCAACACAGATGCTGAACTTCTAACCTGCCTCGGCCTCGATGCCAAGCAAGTCCTATTTCTTCGCTGTAACCAAGAGTTAAGTGAAGCTCAATTTGCGGAATTAATTGGGCGTACAACACCGAATCTACCGGCTTGGATACCGAAAAAACCACTGATTGGGACAATCATCAGAGACATCGAAGCATCAATGGTTGATCATATCTTTGCGACAAGCACGGGCCAAATCGATTTCTGGGATCTACTTTTAAACACCTTCTGTGAACGGGAGGCGAAGATAAATCCAATTCTGGACCCTTCCATAATTAGAGCATTGTATTCACAGGTAGGTCGTCTTTCTCGTTTCACCAAAACAAGCTTGGGGCCAATTTCTATTAAGGACATTAATGAAGCTTTCGAACAGACGACAGGGCGACCGCCAACGGACGAGTCTGCGATTATTTTGCAGCGCCTTCCCGGTCTAAGCCGGATCGGAGCGGAGAGTCTTGATCGACAATTTGTCGATACGTACATTCTTGATGGCTTGAAAGCCGAGGATGTTCTCAGTGTCTACTCACAATCTGACACGTCTGTGCTACAGGTGGAATGGAAGCACTCCCTTGAAAGTTTCGGCGCTTTCTATTTGGCTACTCGAATTCAAAGCATCAAACAATCCGCGGCGGCAGTTGCTTTTATTAAACGTCATATTGAAGCAAGAAACCGCGTGCTCCTTTCTGATCTGATCTCCAGCATGTTCCTGTGTGATGGCAGCGGCACGTTGGACTTCGGTAGTATCGTTATATCAAAGGGTAAGTTCTTCTCCCTATCTTTCGCAGACTCGCCAGTAACAAACTTGCGATTCGACGACTGCACATTCGATAATATCGATATCACCGATGCCGCTCCAGACGAGATAAGGATTAATAGATCAGTCGTAATTCATATGAGCGGCGTTACATCTCAGGGGCATATTCCTAAATGGATATCGGGGTGTCTTGTTGAGGATTTTCAAAGCGTTAACACCCTAGCTGCTATTCGGGAGGCGGGTTTGTCTACAGCTCAAACTTTTCTCCTATCAAGTCTTAGGAAGCTCTTTCTGCAGCCCGGCGCTGGACGTAGGTCGAGCAGCATGTATAAAGGCTACGGGGACTCCGCAACAAAGAAGACATGCGACAAAGTTATAGCACTTTTGCTGCGTGAGAAGTTCTGCCAAAAATACAGGGGGGTATCGGAGGAGCTATATTTGCCTGACCGTAGCTTGACAGGACGCGTGAAGGCCATCATGAGCATGATGACTCAATCAAAGGATCCGCTTTGGATTGAAGCTTCTCGGATTTCTTAATGAATGCCTACCCGTCCTGCATTCCACTTTTGCCGTCAACTTTCTCTGCTGACAATATCTGGTCAGGATTGGGTGTGTGAGTTCGACTAATCGGAATGCGGTCGTTTGCAGCCATATTGGCTTGAAAGTCTGCTGACTGGTTGTTTTCCGCCGGTCAGCAGGCGAGGGCAGTACGTCAGCAAAGGCCGACAACCAGCCCCTCACCTGACAAATCCCCTCACCTCTTCCCCCTCCCCTTCACCGCCTTCTCCACGCCCTCCAGCATCCGCAGATCGTCCGCGTCAGCCTCCAGCGCATCAGCCTGGCGGCGCTGGGCATCGAAGAGGTCATAACGCTGGTGGGCGATGGCCTTGGCCTGGTCCGCCGAGCGGCTGCCGGTGCCTTGCAGGACGGGGTGGTCGTTGAATTCGAGCAGGCGGTCGACGTTCTTGCGCCAGTAATCAAGCGTGAGCTGCTGCTGCTGCTTGACGCGTAGTTCGGCCTGTTCGAGGAAGATCACGACGAGGCGGTTGAGGGTGTCGATCTCGTCGGCAGAGAGGTAGTTCTTGGCGACGATGACGTCCTGCTTGCGCACCCGGTTTCCGCTCCAGGTGACGAGGCCCATGTTGGGGGAATCGGCCCGGGCGCGATCGATGATGATTTCGGCGGCGGTCTTTTGGGTGACGGCGTAGAGCAGCTTGTTCTGCACTTCGGCAAAGAACTGCTCGGCGCCCCGATCGCCAGCCCGGTAGTCGGCGCTGAGGGCGAACAGATCCCGAACCTTCTGGTAGAAGCGCTTTTCGGAGGCCCGGATCTCGCGGATGCGGGCCAGCAGCTCGTCGAAGTAGTCCCAGCCGCCGGGGTTCTTGAGGCGTTCGTCGTCCATGACGAAGCCCTTGACGAGGTATTCGGAGAGGTAGGTGGTGGCCCACTGGCGGAACTGGGTGCCACGCACGCTTTTGACGCGGTAGCCGACGGCCAGGATCATTTCGAGGCGGTAGAGCTGGATTTTGCGCTGGACGTGGCGCGGGCCCTCGGTTTGAACTGTCAAGGATTCCTTGACGGTTGCCGCCGGGGCCAACTCACCTTCGGCAAGGACATTCTTGATGTGCAGGCTGACGTTCTGCTTGGTCGTCGCAAACAGCTCCGCGATCTCCGCCTGGCTCAGCCAGGCGCTGCCGTCTTCGGCCCGCAGCTTGACCTGGGCCTTGCCGTCGTCGGTCTGGTAGAGGATCAGCTCGCTCATGGGGTGTTCTCCTTGATTCGGGGGGGGATGGCGTTGCGGCGGGCCAAAAGCAGAAAAGAGGCCCTGTAGCCTCTTTTCTGAATAATTTTTGGTCATCACCGGGTATTGAGGTGCCTCTGCCAATGATGCTTCTCAGTGCATGGCAGCCAACGCTGCACGAACCAGGAATCCGCTTCGCGTCTCGTTATTCTGTTTTGCAAAAGCATCGATCCGGCGCAACACAAAGCGCGGAAGACTGATATTTACCCTCTCTGGCTTGCTGTCCAATGCGGAAAGGTCGATGTCGAGCATGACCCATACCGCTCCGTGATACTCATCTTTGGCGACAAGATCATCCAGTGACGACGCGTTGAGTGCCACATCTTCCCCGTCTTCGAGCAAGGTCTGCAGATGCCCGAGGACCGCTTCTTTTGCATTGACTACGGCTTCGTCGAGTGTTTCCCCGTAGGAAAAGCACCCTGGAACGTCCGGCACGCTCACGCCATAAACCGAATCAGGATCCTTGTGGATCGCGATCGGTAATTGCATGCTCCACTCCTCTAGTACGACGCTTCACAAATCCGAAGCCCCTTGCGGGGAAAACCGAGTTCACTTGAGCCCGGCTTGTCGTCGGATGTTGTTCACAGTTCCAATGGGAAGGTCCTTCTTCGGGTGCGGCACCGTCACAAGGCCCTTCTTCGTTGGGTGTTTAAAGTGATGGTGGCTCCCGGTGATGTTGCGCAGAAACCAGCCATCCGCCTCCAACATCCGGATCACGTCTCTTGAGTTCATGAGCGCTTTCCGCTGCTGACGATGTGTAGCCTATACACACTCAGAAGCAAGTCAAGAATTTTGTGTAGTGCGTGCGTAAGGCGACACACACGGCCATCAGAGCAAGACCCCGAAGGATGTCAATCCAACACGGGGCCAGCCCCCTCACACATCCAGATTCCTCGCATACAACGCGTTCTCTTCGATGAACGCCCGACGCGGCTCGACGTTGTCGCCCATCAGGGTCGTGAAGATCTCGTCGGCGGCGATGGCGTCGTCGATCTGGACCTTGAGCAGGCGGCGGACGGCCGGGTCCATGGTGGTTTCCCACAGCTGCTCGGGGTTCATTTCACCGAGGCCTTTGTAGCGCTGCTTGCTGAGGCCGCGTTCGACTTCGTTGAGCATCCAGGTGATGGCGTCGGCGAAGCTGGTGACGGCCTGCTGCTTTTCGCCACGGCGCATGACGGCGCCGGGGCCAATGAGGCCGGAGATGGATTCGCTGGCCTGGCGGATAGTGCGGTAGTCGCCGGAGGCGAGGAAGTCGGCGTCGATGCGGGTGCGCTTGCGGTTGCCGTGGTGCATGCGGGCGATGTCGAGGGTCCAGCTTTCGCTGGTTTCGTCGTGGCCGGCGGTGATGGTGACGGCCTCGCCGACGGCGGCCTGCAGGCGGGCGGCGGCGTCGCGGGCGGCGGCTTCGTCGGCCACCGACAGGGGCAGGTCGTTGGCGAGCAGGGCGTGCAGCACGTCGGCGTCGATCCAGTCGGCGAGGCGGCGGATCACGCTTTCGGCCAGCAGGTAGGTGCGGGCGAGGCCGCCGAGGGCGTCGGTGTGGATGGCGTCGGCGCCTTCACGGGGGGTGAGGGAGGCGCCTTCGAGGCCGAGCTTGAGCAGGTGGGCGGAGAGCTCGGTGTCGTCCTTGATGTAGATCTCGGTCTTGCCGTGCTTGATCTTGTAGAGCGGCGGCTGGGCGATGTAGATATGGCCGCGCTCGACGAGTTCGCGCATCTGGCGGTAGAAGAAGGTGAGCAGCAGGGTGCGGATGTGCGCGCCGTCCACGTCCGCGTCGGTCATGAGGATGATGCGGTGGTAGCGCAGCTTTTCGGGCTTGAAGTCGTCGGCGCCGATGCTGGTGCCCAGCGCGGTGATCAGGGTGGTGATCTGCTCGGAGCTGATGAGCTTGTCGAAGCGGGCGCGCTCGACGTTGAGCACCTTGCCGCGCAGCGGGAGGATCGCCTGGAACTTGCGGTCGCGGCCCTGCTTGGCGGAGCCGCCGGCAGAGTCGCCCTCGACGATGTAGATCTCGCACAGGGCGGGGTCTTTTTCCTGGCAGTCGGCGAGCTTGCCGGGCAGGCCGACGCCGTCGAGCACGCCCTTGCGGCGGGTCATTTCGCGGGCGCGGCGGGCGGCTTCTCGGGCGCGGGAGGCTTCGACGATCTTGCCGCAGATGGTTTTGGCATCGGCGGGGCGTTCGAGCAGGAAGTCGGCGAGCTTTTGCGCGACGACTTCTTCGACGGCCGGGCGGGCTTCGCCGGAGACCAGCTTCATCTTGGTCTGGGAGGCGAACTTGGGGTCGGGCATCTTGACCGACAGCACGCAGGCCAGGCCTTCGCGCATGTCATCGCCGGAGATGTCCACCTTGGCCTTCTTGGCGATCTCGTTTTCTTCGATGTACTTGTTGATGACGCGGGTCATCGCGGTGCGCAGGCCGGTGAGGTGGGTGCCGCCGTCGGCCTGCGGGATGTTGTTGGTGTAGCAGAGCACCTGCTCGGCGTAGCTGTCGTTCCACTGCATGGCGACTTCGACGGTGATGGGCACGCCGTTCTGGATGGATTCGCCGCTGGAGTGGAAGACGGTGGGGTGCAGCACGGACTTGCTGCGGTTGATGTATTCGACGAAGCCCTTCACGCCGCCGGCGAAGGCGAAGTCTTCTTCCTTGCCGCTGCGCTGGTCCACCAGGCGGATCTTGACGCCGTTGTTGAGGAAGGACAGCTCGCGCAGGCGCTTGGCGAGGATTTCGTAGTGGTATTCGACGGTGCCGAAGATCTCTTCGTCGGCGAGGTAGTGCACCTTGGTGCCGCGCTTGGTGGTGTCGCCGACGATGGCCAGCGGGCTGGTCTCGACGCCGTCGACGACCTCGATGACGCGGTTCTGCGGCACGCCCCGGTTGAACTCCATGAAGTGCTTGTGGCCGTCGCGGGCGACGGTGAGGCGCAGCCACTTGGAGAGGGCGTTGACGCACGACACGCCGACGCCGTGCAGGCCGCCGGAGACCTTGTAGGAGTTCTGGTTGAACTTGCCGCCGGCGTGCAGCACGCACATCACGATCTCGGCGGCGGAGCGCTTGGGCTCGTGCTTGTCGTCCATCTTGACGCCGACCGGGATGCCGCGGCCGTTGTCGGTGACGGAGATGGAGTTGTCGGCGTGGATGGTGATGACGATGTCGTCGCAGTGGCCGGCGAGGGCTTCGTCGATGGCGTTATCGACCACCTCGAAGACCATGTGATGCAGGCCGGTGCCGTCGGAGGTGTCGCCGATGTACATGCCGGGGCGCTTGCGCACCGCCTCCAGCCCTTCGAGCTGCTGGATGCTGGATTCGTCGTAGTTGTCGGCGGCGGCGGGGGTTTGCGGCGTATCGGACATGGTGTTCTCGGTTCTGCTGGGTTGTTCAGGCGCTGGCGCCTCGCGGCGTCGGTTCTTCAAGGGAGCCGACACGGCTTCGAGTTCGTGGAGAAAGCGTCGCGAGCAGGCCCGAGGTCGCAATGAGGAGCGGAGCTGTACTGAGGTACAGCGAGCACCGGAGTTGCGAGATCGGGACGCGCAGTAGCTTTATCCACGGACTCCTCAGATGCGCATCGGCATCACTACGTACTTGAAGTCGGGGTCGTCGGCCAGGCCGAAGAGGGCGCTGGCGTTGCTGTCGTTGAAGCGGATCTCGATCTCGTTGGCGGACAGGTTGGTGAGCACGTCGAGGAGATAGGTGACGTTGAAGCCGATGTCGAGCGAGTCGCCGCTGTAGTCGACTTCGAGCTCTTCCTGGGCCTCTTCCTGCTCGGCGTTGGTGGACACCAGCTTGAGGCTGCCCTCGGAGAGCATCAGGCGCACGCCGCGGAACTTCTCGTTGGTGAGGATGGCGGCGCGCTGCAGGGCCTGCAGCAGGGCGAGGCGGCTGGCCTTGACGAGCTTGGGGTGGCCCTGGGGGATGACCCGCTCGTAGTCGGGGAACTTGCCGTCGATGAGCTTGGAGATGAGCTCGATGTGGCCGAAGCGGAAGACGATCTGGTTGCCGACGATGGTGACCTCGAGGGCCTCGTCGGAGTCGGCGAGCTGGCGGGCCAGCTCGACCACCGTCTTGCGCGGCAGGATCACGTCGGTGCGGGCATAGTCGCCGACCAGCGGCGAGGCGGCGTAGGCGAGGCGGTGGCCGTCGGTGGCGACCATCCGCAGCATGTCGCCGGCAACCACGAGCAGGAGGCCATTGAGGTAGTAGCGGATGTCCTGCTGGGCCATCGCGTACTGCACCTGGGCGAGCTGCTTCTTGAAGGCCTTTTGGGTGGTGGTGAAGTGCAGGCCTTCGCCTTCGGGCGGGGCCAGGCGCGGGTAGTCGGCGGCGGGCAGGGTCTGCAGCTGGAAGCGGCTCTTGCCGGCCTTGAGGGTGATGCGCTTGTCGTCGAGGGTGAGGCTGACGTCGGCGGTGTCGGGCAGGGCGCGCAGGATGTCCTGCAGCTTGCGGGCGCCGACGGTGATGGCGACGTCTTCGGCGCCGACTGCGGCGGTGGTGCGGTTGCGGATCTGGATCTCGATGTCGGTGGCGAGCAGGGTGAGCGCGTCGCCCTTCTTCTCGATCAGGACGTTGGAGAGGATCGGCAGGGTGTGGCGTTTTTCGACGATGCCGGATACCGATTGCAGCGGGGCGAGGAGGGCATCGCGGGGCGCGGTGAAGAGCAGCATGAGATCAGGTCTCCGTGTCGTTGCTGGTGGTTGCGGCAGGCTTGAAATCGGTGGGCGTCATCCGCGCAGCACCTGGGTGAGGACGTGCAGGTCGTGGTTGAGCTGGGTGTCGCCGAGGCGGAGCTCGGCGATGGTGCGGCAGGCGTGCAGCACGGTGGTGTGGTCGCGGCCGCCGAAGGCCTCGCCGATGGCCGGCAGGCTCATGGGGGTGAGGTCCTTGGCGAGGAACATGGCCACCTGGCGCGGTCGGGCGATGACCCGGGTGCGCTTCTTGGAGTGCATGTCGGCGACCTTGATCTTGTAGTAGTCGGCCACGGTTTTTTGAATGAACTCGACGGTGAGCTGGCGGTTGTGGGCGTTGAGGAGGTCCTTGAGGGCCTCCTTGGCCACTTCCAGCGTCACTTCCTTGCCGTGGAAGCGGGCGAAGGCGAGCACCTTCTTGAGGGCGCCCTCGAGTTCGCGCACGTTGGAGCGCAGGTTCTTGGCGATCAGGAAGGCGACGTCGTCGTCCAGCGCGATGCGCTCGACCTCGGCCTTCTTTTTAAGGATGGCGACGCGCATCTCGAGCTCGGGCGGCTCGATCTGCACCGTGAGGCCCCAGTCGAAGCGCGAGATCAGGCGGTCTTCGAGGCCCTGGACGTCTTTCGGGTAGGTGTCGCTGGTGATGATGATCTGCTTCTTGGCCTCGGTGAGGGCGTTGAAGGCGTGGAAGAACTCTTCCTGGGTCCGGTTCTTGTTGTTGAAGAACTGGATGTCGTCGATGATCAGCACGTCGAGCGAGCGGTAGTAGCGCTTGAAGACGTCGAAGGATTTTTGCTGGTAGGCGCGCACCACGTCGGCGTAGTAGTCCTCGGCGTGCACGTAGCGGATCACCTTGCGCGGGTCGTGCTTGAAGACGTAGTTGCCGAGGGCGTGGATCAGGTGGGTCTTGCCCAGGCCGACGCCGCCATAGATGAACAGCGGGTTGTAGGAGACGCCCGGGTTCTGGGCCACCTGCAGCGCGGCGGCGCGGGCCAGGTCGTTGGCGCGGCCGGTGACCAGGGTGTCGAAGGTGAAGTCGGGGTTGAGGCGCGACTTTTCGTAGTTGGCCGACTCGGCCGACACGGGCGCCTCGGGCACCGGCGGGCGGGGCATCACGGGCTGGGGCGCGGCGGCCGGGGCGGACTGGGCCGAAGCGGCGGGTGCGGCAGCCGCCGGGGCCGACGGAGGGGGCGGCGCGCTCGGGCGACGCAGGCCGCCGGCCGGCGCCAGGCCGACCTCGATGACCAGCGGGGCGCCGAAGTATTCCTCGCCGAGCTCTTCGATACGGCGCAGGTAGCGGTCGCGCAGCCACTGGCGATGGAAATTGGAGGGCGCCACGAGGCGCATCCCGGCACCTTCGTCGCTCGGCTCTTCGGCGCGCAGGGGCAGGATCCAGGTCTTGAACTGCTGGGCCGGCAGCTCCTGCTCCAGGCAGCTGAGGCAATGCGTCCAGAACGCAGCGCTTTGGGGTTCGGGTGAGGCTTCGGGCACGATGTTCGGGTGGGCTTGTTTCTACGACGGAAGACGCGCTGCCGGGGGCTCCCGGCCGGGCTTTCGCCGGGCGGCGGGGCGGGCAGAAGGCGCGCACAAGCCAGTCTGGCCAAACCGGCATTGTACCTTCCCGGACCAGACTTATCCACAGGTTCGAGCGCCCCGAAACGGACCGGTGGAGGGTGCAAATGCCCCGGGTCGTCGGCGGGCGTTTTGCCGCTGTCAAAAAGATTCTTGACAAACAGAGGCTTAAAAGATCAAATTGCGTGTTTGACTTAACTTTTTCGGGCTTAGAAAATGAAGCGTACTTACCAACCGTCCGTCGTCCGTCGCAAGCGCACCCACGGCTTCCTGGTTCGCATGGCCACCCGTGGCGGTCGCAAGGTCATCGCCGCTCGCCGCGCCAAGGGCCGTCATCGTCTCGCCGTCTAAAGGCGCAGAGGGCGTCGAGGGCCCCAGCGAGGCCCCGGCCTCCACTGCCGACGCCAGCGGGCGCACGGCAGCGGGCGCTCAACATACGGCAGGATTCGGCTTCGGCTCGTCCTTGCGACTGCACAAAACGGATGAGTATTCATCCGTTTTTGCTTTCCGGCGTGTGTTGCGCGGCCGCTGGTTCAACCTGCACTACTGCCCCAACACCCTCGGCCATGCCCGCATCGGCCTCGTCGTCGCCAAGAAGCTCGCCAGACGCGCCGTCCAGCGCAACCTGGTGAAGCGGATCGGCCGCGACGTGTTCCGCCACGCGCAGGCAGGCCTGCCGGCCCACGATCTGGTGTTACGATTGTCGGCCAAGCTCGACACCGTGACCCGGCGCATGATGCGTGACGACATGATCAGTCTCCTCGGACGCCTGCCGAAGAAATGAAACGCTTCGTGCTGGCCCTGTTGCGCGTCTATCGCTACGCCATCAGTCCGATGCTGGGGCGCAACTGCCGTTTCGTGCCGAGCTGCTCCGAATACGCCGTCGAGGCCGTCGAACGCCATGGTGCCCTGAAGGGCAGCTGGCTGGCGGCCCGGCGCGTCTGCCGCTGCCACCCCTTCAGCGGTGGCGGCTACGATCCGGTTCCCTGAGCCTTCTCACCTCGCCCCACCTACTTCCAGACACTGACTCCGATGGATAACCGTCGCCTGATCCTCCTCCTCGTCTTCTCGTTCTCGCTGGTCATGCTGTGGGACGGGTGGCAGAAGCACAACCAGCCCAAGGTCGCGGCCCCCGTGGCAAGCGCCGCCGGCACCGCCGGCGTGCCGACCCCGACGACGGCGCCCGGCGCCAGCGCCGTGCCCGGCCAGGCCCCCGCAGCGGCGCCGGTCGCAGCGCCCAAGGCGATCATCCGCACCGACGTGCTGGTGGCCGAAGTCTCGGCCCAGGGCGGCGACATCGTCCGTCTGGAGCTCACCAAGCACCACGCCAGCGAAGACCGCACCCGCAACTACGTGCTCTTCGACAACGGCGAGAAGCACCTCTACTCGGCCCAGACCGGCCTGATCGGCAACGGCCTGCCCACCCACAAGACGCTGTTCACACTGGGCGCCGCCGAAGCCACCCTGAAGGACGGCCAGGACGCGGTCACCCTGCGCCTCGACGCGCCGCCCACCGCCGACGGCATCCAGGTCGCCAAGCTGATCACCTTCCACCGGGGCAGCTACCAGGCCGAGGTGAGCTACGAGATCACCAACGGCAGCGGCGCCCCGATCGCCCCCCACGCCTACTTCCAGTTCACCCGCGACGGCAAGCCGGCCGAGCAGCCCGGCGGCTTCGGCGTGCAGACCTTCACCGGTCCGGCCTTCTACACCGAGGCCGAGAAGTACCAGAAGGTCAGCTTCGACGACATCGCCGCCAAGAAGGCCAAGTTCGTCGCCAAGGCCGCCGACGGCTGGGCCGCCATGGTGCAGCACTACTTCGTGGCCGGCTGGGCCCCGGCCGCCGGCGAGCGCGAGTTCTTCGCCAACCAGGTCAGCTCCGACCTCTACTCCGCCGGCGTGATCCTGCCGGTGGCCGCCATCGCGCCGGGCCAGAGCGGCAAGCTCGCCGTGCCGCTGTACGCCGGCCCGCAGGAGCAGAGCCGCCTCGAGAGCTTCGCCAAGGGCTTCGACCTGGTGGTCGACTACGGCTGGCTGACCATCATCGCCGCCCCGCTGTTCTGGGTGCTGGAGTGGTTCCACAAGCTCACCGGCAACTGGGGCTGGGCGATCATCCTCGTCACCATCGCGCTGAAGGCCGTGTTCTTCCCGCTGTCGGCCGCCAGCTACAAGTCGATGGCCAAGATGAAGACCCTCGGCCCCCGCCTGCAGCGCATGAAGGAGCAGTACGGCGACGACAAGATGAAGATGCAGCAGGCCATGATGGACCTCTACAAGCGCGAGAAGGTCAATCCGCTCGGCGGCTGCCTGCCCATCCTGATCCAGATCCCGGTCTTCATCGCCCTCTACTGGGTGCTGCTGGGCGTCGTCGAGATGCGCGGCGCGCCGTGGCTGGGCTGGATCCACGATCTGTCGGTGAAGGACCCGTACTACATCCTGCCGCTGATCATGGGCGCCACCAGCTTCATCCAGACCCGGCTCAACCCGGCTCCGCCCGATCCGATCCAGGCCAAGGTCATGATGATGATGCCGATCCTGTTCACCTTCATGTTCTTGTGGTTCCCGGCCGGTCTGGTGCTGTACTGGGTCGTCAACAACACCCTGTCCATCGCCCAGCAATGGCAGATCAACCGCATGATCGACGCCGGTGGCAAAGCCTCCGAGTGATCTGATCGCCGCCATCGCCACCGCGCCCGGGCGCGGTGGCATCGGCGTGGTCCGGCTGTCCGGGCCCAAGCTCGCCCCGCTGGCCGCCCTCCTCGGCGGCCGCGAGCCCCAGGCCCGGGTGGCCCGCTTCGCGCGCTTCCATGACGCCGCCGGCGGGCTGATCGACGAGGGCCTGCTGCTCTACTTCCCGGCGCCCCACTCCTTCACCGGCGAGGACGTCATCGAGCTGCAGGGCCACGGCGGCCCGGTGGTCATGCAGATGCTGCTGGCCCGCTGCCTCGAACTCGGTGCCCGCCTCGCCGAACCCGGCGAATTCACCCGCCGCGCCTTCCTCAACGGCAAGCTCGACCTGGCCCAGGCCGAAAGCGTCGCCGACCTCATCGAAGCCTCCACCGCCGCCGCCGCCCGCTCCGCGGTGCGCTCCCTCACCGGCAGCTTCTCCACCGAGGTGCGCGGCCTGTGCGACCGGCTGATCGACCTGCGCATGCTGGTCGAGGCCACCCTCGACTTCCCCGACGAAGACGTGGACTTCCTCATCGAGGCCAGGGCCTTCGAGCGCATCGAGGCGATCGCCGCCGAGCTCGCCGCGATCCTCGGCCGCGCCCGCCAGGGCAGCCTGCTGCGCAACGGCCTGCATGTGGTGCTGGTCGGCCAGCCCAACGTCGGCAAGTCGAGCCTGCTCAACCGCCTCGCCGGCGAGGAGCGCGCGATCGTCACCGACATCGCCGGCACCACCCGCGACGCGCTGCGCGAGACCATCCAGCTCGAAGGCATCCCGCTCCACATCACCGACACCGCCGGCCTGCGCGAGACCACCGACGAGGTCGAGAAGATCGGCATCGCCCGCACCTGGCAGGAGATCGCCCGCGCCGACGTGATCGTGCGCCTGGTGGATGTGCGCGCCGGCCTCACCGACGCCGATGCGGCCATCGACGCCCGCCTGCCCGCCGGCGTCGAGCGCATCACCGTCTTCAACAAGGTCGACCTGCAGGCCCGCCCGCCCGAGCGCGTCGAGGCCGACGGCGGCGTGAGCATCTACCTGTCGGCCAAGGCTGGCGAAGGCGTCGAGCTATTGCGCGCCGAGCTGCTGCGCGTCGCCGGCTGGCACCGCCACGGCGAGGACGTCATCCTCGCCCGCGAACGCCACCTCATCGCCCTGCGCGAAGCCCAGGCCCGCGTCCACGCCGCCCTCGAAGCCCGCCAGGCTCTCGAACTGATGGCCGAAGAACTCCGCCTCGCCCAGGAGGCGGTCAACGAGATCACCGGCGAGTTCACCCCCGACGACCTGCTGGGGGTGATCTTCTCGCGGTTCTGCATCGGCAAGTAGCGAGCCTTCCGCAGTGCTCCGGCACAGTCCTCAATACTCCTCAAGCCCGCGTAAATGCGGGCTTTAATGAAATGGTCAGCCCGATCCCTGCCCAGCGACTACGCTGAGTAGGGATTTTGCTTTTCTGGGAGGCCATCATGAATGTCGTGACGCTGATCGGGATCGATCCGGGCAAACACAGCTTTCACCTTCATGCGCAGGATGCGGCGGGCAGAATGGTGTTTCGCAAGAAACTCACGCGCAGCCAGCTGCCGGCCCAACTGGCGAACGTCCCCGCCTGCACGGTGGTGATGGAAGCCTGCGCCGGCGGTCACGCAAATCTGCCTTGCAAAAATCGGGCTGACCATGGATTGCTGTGTGCCGCGGGCTCAGGCCGCCAGCGCCACCCGCATCACAAGGCGCTTTCGCCCTTTCCCCCGGTGGGCAATGCCTTCTTCAGCTCGCGATGTGTCGCATCGGCGGCGTCCTGCATCACCTTCATCACGGCCTGGTGGGTGGCCTTCGAGACTTCGTCGCCCGGACTACCGCTCAGGAAATAGGTCGGGCCTTCGACGTTGCCGGACGGAAAATGCCGCGTGAACACGGGTTTGCCGCCGCTCTCCAGCAGCACGAGCTCCAGGTCGACCACCGCCGTCGGGGTGATGGCAAAGCCGGCGTTGCGGAGGGCGTTGTACTCGTAACTGAACCGGGTGACCCGGGGGCGGACGACGGCCACATGGCCCATCTGCCCGTTGGTCGACTCGACGACCTGCACCCCGTCGGAGAAGACGTTCCGGAACGCGAGGGTCGCCGCCTCCCGCGTGATCTCGCCGATCGGCAGGGTCAGGTTGGTGGCGCTGCCCGTCAGGCTGGTCGGCCTGCCGGTGAATTGTTCGTCCTGCGCGGCCTTCGACATTTCGATCAGGGCGCGGCCCTCGATCGGCGCGTCGTAGGCGCGGGACTCGTACTTGAAATGGTTCGGATTGACGCCGCCCTGGAAGGCACAGCCCCCGAGCCCGAGGACACCGGCCGTCAAGACGGCCACACACCTGTTTCTCATGATCGCCCTCCCCTCACCATGAAGACGGCGTCAGCCTGGACGCCACCGCGCGCATAGCGCACCCGGAAAATCTTTTGCGGATCCTGGCTGGCCAGCAATTGCTTGAGGGCTTCCGAATCCGCGATCGCCTGACCGTTGAACTCCAGCAGGATGTCTCCCACGCGCAGGCCCGCCAACTCGGCGGCACTGCCCGGGTCGACCCAGGTCACCCGCACGCCCGGGCGACCGGGGGCGCCCCCTGCGGGATCGGCGACGTCCTGGACCCGGCACCCCAGCCGTGGCGACCCGCCGCCTGCCACCGGCCGGCAATCGAGGGGGACGCTGAGTTCCTGGGGATAATCGTAGGCCGCACCGTTGATCACATCGACCCCGGCCCCGATGACACCCCCGAGGAGGATGTTTCCGTAGGCCATGCCCTTGGTGGATGAAGGGAAGGCCTTCATGACCGGCGGTGCGGTGTCCTTGCTGCAATTGACGACCAGATCGGCGAAGGACCGATTGACGACCACCGAAGCGGGCGTCGTCGCGACATGCCATCGCCCCTTGTCGTTGTGCAGGCGGCAGGCGGCCCCCGGGCAATCGGGGGTCAGGACCGAGACGGACTGGTTCTGGCCGTCGACGAGGGAGGCGCAGCCCCCCGCCAGCATCGCCGTGACAAGCACGGGCAAGAAACGATGCAACATGACACCCTCCTCGTCAGCCTGCTCTGGATGGGTACAACTTATAGAAAAATCATAATCTCCCGCACGCCACCGCGATTTGATCCATCACAACGGCTGAAATCGTTCCGCAACACGGTGCTCGTCCCGCCCCGCCGCCACGCGGGAAAACGTGCCCCGCGTCAGAGCATCCCCTTCTCGCGGATGAACTGGATCACGGTGTCCAGCCCCTCGCCGGTCTTGAGGTTGGTGAACACGAAGGGGCGCTCGCCGCGCTGGGCCTTCGCGTCGTGGGCCATCACCTCGAGGGAGGCGCCGACCAGCGGGGCGAGGTCGATCTTGTTGATGACCAGCAGGTCCGACTTGGTGATGCCGGGGCCGCCCTTGCGGGGGATCTTCTCGCCGGCGGCCACGTCGATGACGTAGAGCGTCAGGTCGGAGAGCTCGGGCGAGAAGGTGGCGGCGAGGTTGTCGCCGCCGGACTCGATGAGGATCAGCTCGACGTCGGGGAAGGCACGCTCGAGGCGGTCCACCGCTTCGAGGTTGATGGAGGCGTCCTCGCGGATCGCGGTGTGGGGGCAGCCGCCGGTCTCGACGCCGATGATGCGCTCCGGCGCGAGCGCCGAGTGGTTGACCAGAAATTTGGCGTCCTCGGCGGTGTAAATGTCGTTGGTGACGACGGCCATGTCGATCTGCTCGCGCAGGGCCTGGCACAGGGCGAGGGTCAGGGCGGTCTTGCCGGACCCGACGGGACCGCCGATGCCGACTCTAAGGGCTTGTTTTTTCATGGTTCAGGATCTGAAGAGGCGTGAATACTGGGTTTCGTGGCGGGCGCAGGCGATGGCGAAGGCCGGCGTGAAGTTGGACCAGCGGGCCTCGGGCCGCTGCCGGGCCGCGGCGGCGACCGCGACGATCCGGTCGCCCAGCCGGGCCAGCAGGCGCTGGCCGGCGGCCTGGCCGAGGGGCACCGCCTTGAGGGCGGCCATCACCTGGTTCTCGGCCCAGGACCACAGGTAGGCGCACAGCGCGGCTTCCGGGTCGATCCGCCAGCGGGCGGCGATGCCGGCCCAGACGGTGGGAAAGGCCACCTCGGGCAGCGGGTCGACGAGGGCGAGCACCGGCGCCAGGCTGTCGTCGCCCAGGTCGCGCAGCAGGCGGCGCATCGAGAAGCCCATCTGGGCGGTCTCGGCGCGCAGCTCGGCGGATTCGCGGCTGGCCAGGAAGTCGGCGTCGAGGCGGGCGACCTCGGCGTGGTCGCCCGCCTGCCAGGCGGCCATCAGGGCCGCGACCAGCGGCGCCTCGTAGCCGCCGATGCCGTGCTGCAGCAGGTCGGCGACCCAGCGCCCGGCGCTGGCCTCGTCGTGGATCACGCCGGTCTCGACCGCCCATTCGAGGCCCTGGGAATAGGTGTAGGCGCCCACCGGCAGGGCCGGGCTGGCCAGTTGCAGCAGGCGGACGAGGGGCAGGCTCACCGGGGCTTGAACTCGTGGATGCGCGGCACCGACCGGTGGGGGCCGTGGCCGGGGTCGTGCAGGTCATCGCCGTGGTGGTGGTGGCCGCCGCCATAGGCGCCGGCCTCGGGCTGGAACGGCGCCTCGATCCCGGCGACCGCGCAGCCCAGGCCCCGGATCATGTCGGCCAGCACATGGTCGGCCTGGAAGCGCAGCCGGCCGCCGCCCTCGGTGGGCAGGATCTGCACCGGCACGTGGCGGTTGCCCAGGTGGTAGGCGGCGCGGGCGAAGAGCAGCGGGCCGTCGGCGATGGCTTCGATGAGCTTTTCGGGGGCGGCGACGATCTCGACGACGGCGGCGCCGTCATCGGTGATCAGCCGGTCGCCGCCCTGCAGGTGCTCGCCCCGTTCGAGGAAGATGCCGGCCTCGCGGCCGGAGGCCAGGGTGAGGCGCAGGCGGCTGCGCTTGCGGGCATCGTAGCTGAGGGCCACCGAGTCGGTGGCGGGCTGCGGGGTGCGTCGGGTGAAGATCAGCATGTCAGAACAGGAAGTAGCGTTGCGCCAGCGGGAGCTCGGTGGCCGGTTCGCAGACCAGGTGCACGCCGTCGGCCTTGACCACGTAGGTCTCGGGGTCGACGGTGATCTCGGGGGTGGCGCCGTTGTGCACCATGTCGGCCTTGGTGAGGGTGCGCGTGCCGGAGACGGCCACCAGCGGCTTCTGCAGCCCGAGAGCCTGGACCGCCGGGTTGCGCAGCGCGGCCTGGGACACGAAGGTGACGGAGGTCTTGAGGGCCTTGCCGTAGCTGCCGAACATCGGCCGGTAATGCACCGGCTGGGGCGTGGGGATGGAGGCGTTGGGGTCGCCCATCGCCGCCGCGGCGATCATGCCGCCCTTGAGGATCAGGCTCGGCTTGACGCCGAAGAAGGCCGGCTTCCACAGCACCAGGTCGGCCAGCTTGCCGACCTCCACGGAGCCCACGGTGTGGGCGATGCCGTGGGTGAGCGCCGGGTTGATGGTGTATTTGGCGATGTAGCGCTTGACCCGGAAGTTGTCGTGGCGGGGGTTGTCCTCGGGCAGGCTGCCGCGCTGCAGCTTCATCTTGTGGGCGGCCTGCCAGGTGCGGATGATCACCTCGCCGACGCGGCCCATGGCCTGGGAGTCGGAGCTCATCATCGAGAACACCCCCAGGTCGTGCAGGATGTCCTCGGCGGCGATGGTCTCGCGGCGGATGCGGCTCTCGGCGAAGGCGATGTCCTCGGCGATCGCCGGGTCGAGGTGGTGGCACACCATCAGCATGTCGAGATGCTCGTCGATGGTGTTCACCGTGTAGGGCATCGTCGGGTTGGTGGAGCTGGGCAGCACGTTGGGCAGCCCGG
Organism: Zoogloea sp.; assembly: GCF_041908905.1. Lineage (GTDB taxonomy): Bacteria > Pseudomonadota > Gammaproteobacteria > Burkholderiales > Rhodocyclaceae > Zoogloea. The sequence continues at coordinate 139,933 of NZ_JAYREK010000003.1, read as the reverse complement.
CCGCCTTGATGATGTCCGGCGCGTGGCCGCCGCCCGCCCCTTCGGTGTGGAAGGTGTGGATGGTGCGGCCCTTGAAGGCATCGATGGTGGCCTCGACGAAACCCGACTCGTTGAGGGTGTCGGTGTGGATGGCCACCTGGATATCCATCTCGTCGGCGACGCCCAGGCAGCAGTCGATGGCGGCCGGGGTGCTGCCCCAGTCCTCGTGCAGCTTGAGGCCGATGACGCCGGCCTCGACCTGCTCGCGCAGGGCCTCCGGCAGGCTGGCGTTGCCCTTGCCGAGGAAGCCGAGGTTCATCGGGAAGGCGTCGGCCGCCTCGAGCATGCGGTGGATGTGCCACGGCCCCGGCGTGCAGGTGGTGGCGTAGGTGCCGGTGGCCGGGCCGGTGCCGCCGCCGATCATGGTGGTGACGCCGGAATCGAGCGCCTCCTCGATCTGCTGCGGGCAGATGAAGTGGATGTGGCTGTCGATGCCGCCGGCGGTGACGATCATGCCTTCACCGGCGATGACCTCGGTGCCGGGCCCGATGACGATGGTCACGCCCGGCTGGATGTCCGGGTTGCCGGCCTTGCCGATGGCGGCGATACGGCCACCCTTGAGGCCGATGTCGGCCTTCACGATGCCGGTGACGGCGTCGATGATGAGGGCGTTGGTGATCACCGTGTCGGCGGTCTCGGCGGACACCCGCTGGCTCTGGCCCATGCCGTCGCGGATGACCTTGCCGCCGCCGAACTTCACCTCCTCGCCGTAGATCGTGTGGTCGTGCTCGACCTCGATGATCAGCCCGGTGTCGGCGAGGCGCAGGCGGTCGCCGGTGGTGGGGCCGAACATCTCGGCGTAGGCCTGGCGTGAAATTTTGCTGCTCATTCGAGCGCTCCCTGGACGAGGCCGCGGAAACCAAACACCCGGCGCTCGCCGGCCAGCGCCACCAGCTGGACGGTGCGCGTCTGGCCCGGCTCGAAGCGCACCGCGGTGCCGGCGGCGATGTCGAGCCGGTAGCCCCGCGCGGCCTCGCGGTCGAAGGCGAGGCCGGCGTTGGTCTCGTGGAAGTGGTAGTGGGAGCCGACCTGGATCGGCCGGTCGCCGGTGTTGGCGACGACCAGCGTGATCGTCGGACGGCCGACGTTGAGTTCGAGCTCGCCGGGCTCGGCGAGGAGTTCGCCGGGGATCATTCGCGCCCCTTCCCGCGGGCCAGCAGATAAACCAGCAGGCCGACGGCGACCAGGCCCGGCAGCACGTGCTCGGGCGTGAACCAGTGGGCCCAGCCGTCGACCACGCCGTGGCCGGGATGCGCCAGGGCCAGGGCCGGCGAGGCCGCCGTCAGGGCGGCGGCGAGGCGCGTGAACAGGGTTGTCATGGCAGTCTCCTCGGGGGTCAGACGATGGGGTTGTGGACGGTGACCAGCTTGGTGCCGTCGGGGAAGGTCGCTTCGACCTGGATCTCGGGGATCAGCTCGGCGATGCCCTCCATCACGTCGGCGCGGCCGAGCACCTGGGTGCCCAGGTGCATCAGCTCGGCCACCGTGCGGCCATCGCGGGCGCCTTCCATGATCGCGCAGGTGATCAGCGCCACGGCTTCGGGGTAGTTGAGCTTCAGGCCGCGGGCCTTGCGCCGTTCGGCGAGCAGGCCGGCGGTGAAGATCAGCAGCTTGTCCTTCTCGCGGGGGGTGAGTTCCATGCGGGTTCCTCGTTCAGGTGTTCCAGATTCGGGGCGGGACGGCCGGACGGCCGCAGCAGGCCGGGCGCAGGATCTGCCACAGGCGGGCCAACCAGCGCCGGGCGGCTTCGCTGTTGTCGCCCAGGTAGCGGGCGACGAGCACCCCGGGCAGCGCGGTGATGCCGTGGCCGGCGCCGTCGTCCGGCGCGATGGCGCGCAGGGCCTCGAGCAGGCCGGCGGCCTGCCGCGGCAGGTCGGGGAAGGCGCACAGCAGCGTGCCACCAACGCTATGGCCAGCCCAGCCGGCGGGGCTGGCGAGCATCGGGTCGGCGCCGTCGAAGCCGCCCCGCTCCAGCCACAGCGGCGCGCCGTCGCGCTTGATGCGGCACAGCAGGTCGAAGCGGCCGTGGGTGAAGTGCTCGCCGGCGGCGGCGCGGCCGAGGCACAGGATGTCCCAGCCGATGAAGCGGCTGCCGGCGGCCAGCCGGACGCGGGTCTCCATGTGCGCCCGGGCGCCGTCGAAGACGATGCTCTCCTGGGGCAGCCATTCCAGCGCGGCGCCCTCCTCCACCGCCAGCTCGATGCGCTGGGACGCCTCCGCCCCGCCGCTGCGGTACCACTTGCCGGCGCCCGGCGTGGTGAGCTGGGCGTGGGCGCCGGCGCCGACGGTGGCGGAGATCAGCAGGTGGTCGCCCCCGGCGATGCCGGACGGCGGGTGCAGCACGACGGCCTGGCACACGCCTTCGCCCTCCGGGTAGAGGGCCTTCTGCACGCGCAGGGGGCCGCAGTGGCGGTTGTCGCGCAGCACGGTGCGCCCGCCGGCGCGGGCGAAGGCGAGGTGCAGCTCGGCGTGCCAGGCTGGCGCGGGCTGGACGGAGGGGAGGCGCGAGTTCATGGCCGGATTATCCGGATAAGGCGGTGGGCGTGGGAGCTCGTCGCTCAGACCGCCAGCGCCTCCCGCACGCCGTCCTGGGGCATGGTCTCTCCCCTGCCCCGCATGATGAACTCGCCGCGCTCCATCAGCAGATACTGGTCGGCCAGGGATTCGGCGAAGTCGTAGTACTGCTCGACCAGCAGGATCGCCATTTCGCCGGTCTGGGCCAGCAGGCGGATGGCGCGCTCGATATCCTTGATGATGGAGGGCTGGATGCCTTCGGTGGGCTCGTCGAGGATCAGCAGTTTGGGCCCCATCGCCAGCGCGCGGCCGATGGCGAGCTGTTGCTGCTGGCCGCCGGAGAGGTCGCCGCCGCGGCGGTGCATCATCTTGGCGAGCACCGGGAACATCTCGAAGATGCGCTCGGGGATCCTGGCGCTGCCGGGCTTGGTGGCGAGGCCCATCAGCAGGTTCTCTTCCACCGTGAGGCGCGGGAAGATCTCGCGCCCCTGGGGCACGTAGCCGATGCCGGCGCGCACGCGCTCGTGGGGCGGCAGCTGGGTGATGTCCCGGCCATCGAAGGTGATGCGGCCTTCGCGGGTCCTGACCAGCCCCATCAGCGACTTGAGCAGCGTGGTCTTGCCGACGCCGTTGCGGCCCAGCAGGGTGGTCACTTCGCCGGTCTTCACCTCGAAGCTGAGGCCGCGGAGGATGTGGCTGCCACCATAGGCCTGGTGGAGGGATTCGACTTTGAGCATGTTTCAGCGCCCCAGATAGACTTCGATGACCCGTTGATCGTTCTGCACCGTGGCCAGGTCGCCCTCGGCGAGCACCGAGCCCTCGTGCAGCACCGTGACCTTGCCGCCCAGCTTCTCGACGAAGGCCATGTCGTGCTCGACCACCACCAGCGAGTGCTTGCCGGCCAGCGACACGAAGAGCTCGGCGGTGCGCATCGTCTCGTCGTCGGTCATGCCGGCCACCGGCTCGTCGAGGAGCAGCAGCCGGGGCTCCTGCATCAGCAGCATGCCGATCTCGAGCCACTGCTTCTGCCCGTGGGAGAGCAGCCCGGCCGGGCGGTCGGCTTCCCGGTCGAGGCGGATCAGGCGCAGGGTCTCGGCGATGCGGTCGCGGGCCTCGCCGGAGAGCCACGCGAACAGGCTGGTCCACACCCGCTTGTCGGTCTTCATCGCCAGCTCGAGGTTCTCGAACACCGTGTGGCGCTCGAAGATGGTGGGCTTCTGGAACTTGCGGCCGATGCCGGCGTGGGCGATCTCGGGCTCGGTAAGGCGGGTCAGGTCGATGGTCTGGCCGAAGAAGGCCTTGCCCGAATCGGGCCGCGTCTTGCCGGTGATGACGTCCATCATGGTCGTCTTGCCGGCGCCGTTGGGGCCGATGATGCAGCGCAGCTCGCCGGCGTCGATGGCCAGGTTGAGCTGGTTGAGGGCCCGGAAGCCGTCGAAGCTGACGGTGATGTCCTCCAGGTAGAGCGCCACGCCATGGGACAGGTCGAGCCCGCCGGTGACGAGGTGGCCCATCTGCTCGGCGCCGTGGATGCCCTCCGGGCGGCCGTCGAGGGAGTGGGAAATGGCGGCGTTCATGCGGCGGCTCCTTCCTTGTTGGTGAGTTTCTTCCACAGGCCGACCAGGCCTTGCGGCAGCATCAGGGTGACGACGATGAACAGCAGGCCGAGGAAGAACAGCCAGTATTCGGGGAAGCTGACGGTGAACCAGCTCTTGGCCAGATTGACCACGAAGGCGCCGATGATCGGCCCGATCAGCGTGCCGCGCCCGCCGACGGCGACCCAGATGGCGATCTCGATGGAGTTGCCGGGCGACATCTCGGAGGGGTTGATGATGCCCACCTGGGGCACGTAGAGCGCCCCGGCGATCCCGCACAGCGCCGCCGACACGACCCAGATGGCGAGCTTGTACCAGAGCGGGTTGTAGCCGATGAACATGACCCGGGACTCGGCGTCGCGGATCGCGGTGAGCACCCGGCCGAACTTCGACTTCACCAGCCAGGCGGCAAACACCAGCGTGGCGGCCAGCGCCAGGGCGGTGAGGCCGAACAGCACCAGCCGCGTCCCGGGCCCGGTGACGGCGTGACCGAGGACGCGCTGGAAGTCGGTGAAGCCGTTGTTGCCGCCAAAGCCCGTCTCGTTGCGGAAGAACAGCAGCATCGCCGCGTAGGTGAGGGCCTGGGTGATGATCGAGAAATACACCCCCTTGATCCGCGAGCGGAAGGCGAAGTAGCCGAACACGAAGGCCACCGCGGCCGGCAGCGCGATCACCAGCACGGCCGCCCAGCCGAAGCTGTCGCTGCCGAGCCAGAACCACGGCAGCTCCTTCCAGTCGAGGAAGACCATGAACTCCGGCAGCCCGGCGCCGCTGGCCTGGCGCATCAGGTACATCCCGAAGGCGTAGCCGCCGAGGGCGAAGAACAGCCCGTGGCCGAGGGACAAAATGCCGCCGTAGCCCCAGATCAGGTCCATCGCCACCGCCACCAGGGCGTAGCACATGATCTTGCCGAGGAGCGTGATGGCGTAGGTGGAGACATGGAAGGGGCTGTCCTCGGGCAGCGCCAGGTGCAGCGCCGGCACGACGGCCAGGGCCAGGCCGAGGAAGACGGCCAGTGCGATCCAGGCCCGGGTGTCCAGTGAGGACAGGATGCGAACGATGAGCGGCTTGCGCATGATGTCCATTCCTTATTCGACGAAGCGGCCCTTGAGGGCGAAGATGCCCTGCGGACGCTTCTGGATGAAGACGATGATGGCGACCAGGATGGTGATCTTGGCGATCACCGCGCCGGCCCAGCCTTCGAGCAGCTTGCTGAAGATGCCCAGGCCGAGGGCGGCCCACACGGCGCCGGCCAGCTGCCCGACCCCGCCGACCACCACCACCATGAATGAATCGACGATGTAGCCCTGCCCCATGTCCGGGCCGACGTTGGAGATCTGCGACAGCGCCACGCCGCCCAGGCCGGCGATGCCGGCGCCCAGTGCGAAGGCCAGGGTGTCGATGCGCGCGGTGGGCACCCCGACGCAACCGGCCATGGCGCGGTTCTGGGTGACGGCGCGAACGAACATCCCCAGCCGCGTGCGGTTCATCAGCACCCACACCAGGAACAGCACGAACAGCGCGAAGCCGATGATCACGATGCGGTTCCAGGGCAGCATCAGGTTGGGCATCACCTCGATCCCGCCGGACATCCAGGCGGGGTTGGCGACCTCCACGTTCTGCGCCCCGAAGGCCACCCGCGCGGCCTGGATCAGCACCAGCGAGATGCCCCAGGTGGCGAGCAGGGTCTCCAGCGTGCGGCCGTACAGCCAGCGGATCACCGTGCGCTCCATCACCACCCCGACGGCCGCCGCGGCGAAGAAGGCCACCGGGATCGCCGCCGGCAGGTACCAGTCGATGAAGCCCGGGGCGTAGGCGCGGAACAGGCTCTGCACGCCGTAGGCGGCGTAGGCGCCGACCATCAGCAGCTCGCCGTGGGCCATGTTGATGACGCCCATCACCCCGTAGGTGATCGCCAGGCCGAGGGCCGCGAGGAGCAGGATGGAACCCAGCGACAGGCCCGAGAACACCCGCCCGAGGTTCTCGGCGACGGCGAGGCGGCCGTCGATGGCCTTGACCGCCTCGATGGCGGCGTAGCGCACCGTGTCGTCGGCCTCCCCGGCCTTGTCGGTGAGGGGCTGCAGCAGGCTGCGGATGGCCGGCGAGGCGGTGTCGGCCAGCGCCTTGACCGCCGCCAGCCGGATGGCCGGGTCGGCGTCGCCGAGGGTGGCCTGGGCGTGGGCCACCGTCAGCAGCGCCCGGATGCCGGCGACCCCCTCCCGGTCCAGGGCGCGGGCCAGCAGCGGCGCCATCCCGGCGTCGGCGCTGGCCTGCAGCGCCTGGGCCGACGCCCGCCGCACGGCCGGGTCGGCGTCGAACAGCTTGAGGGCGGCGAGGGCGTTGGCGAGTTCGCCGCGGAGGCGGTTGTTCACCGTCACCGCCTCCGGCTCGGCCGGCATGGCGACGGCGGCGCCGGTGGCGGCGTCGAAGGCCTGCTCGCCGGTGATGATCAGGGCCCGGTCACTGGCCACATACAGCGCGTCGTCGGCCATCGCCTGGAGCACGCGCGCGGCGTCCGGGTCGGCCGTCCGGGTGAGCTGGCGGATGGCGGCGACCTTGTCGGCGGAATCGTCCGCCGCCAGCCGGCGGACCTGCGCCGGGTCGAGGGCCGCGTGGGCGCTCACGCCGGCGGCGCAGAGCAGTACGAGGAGTAGTTTTCTGATCATGGGATGTCCGTCCGCAGTTTGTGCAGTGCAATGCCAGCTTACGGACCCGCCCGCAGCCCAGAAATACGCTAAATTGCGTAGGGCTACGCAGGCCCGCCCCGAAACGAAAACGGGGGCCGAAGCCCCCGCCGCGCACACCGGTCGAACCGGCTTATCTGGCTTCCGGCTCGCCCTTCTTCTTGTCGTTGCCCGGGATGTAGGGGCTCCACGGCGCGGCCTTGACCGGGCCGGGGCTCTTCCAGACGACGCTGAACTGGCCATCGGCCTTCACCTCGCCGACGAACACCGGCTTGTGCAGGTGGTGGTTCTTCTCGTCCATCTTCACCGTGAAGCCGGACGGGGCCTTGAAGGTCTGGCCGGCCATCGCGGCGATCACCTTGTCGGTGTCGGTGGACTTGGCCTTCTCGACGGCCTGGGCCCACATGTGGATGCCGATGTAGGTGGCCTCCATCGGATCGTTGGTGACCACGGTGCCGGCGTTCGGCAGCTTCTTGCGGACGGCCCAGTCCTTGTACATCTTGATGAAGCGGGCGTTCTCGGGGTTCTTCAGGGACTGGAAGTAGTTCCACGCCGCCAGGTGGCCGACCAGCGGCTTGGCATCGACGCCGCGCAGCTCCTCCTCGCCCACCGAGAAGGCCACCACCGGGACGTCGGTGGCCTTCAGGCCGGCGTTGCCGAGCTCCTTGTAGAAGGGCACGTTGGAGTCGCCGTTGATGGTGGACACCACCGCCGTCTTCTTGCCCTCGGAGGCGAACTTCTTGATCTTGGCGATGATGGTCTGGTAGTCGCTGTGGCCGAAGGGGGTGTACTCCTCCATGATGTCGGCGTCGGCGACGCCCTTGGTCTTCAGGAAGGCGCGCAGGATCTTGTTGGTGGTGCGCGGGTACACGTAGTCGGTGCCGAGCAGCACGAAGCGCCTAGCCTCGCCGCCGTCCTTGCTCATCAGGTATTCGACCGCCGGGATGGCCTGCTGGTTGGGCGCGGCGCCGGTGTAGAAGACGTTCTTCTCGAGCTCCTCGCCCTCGTACTGCACCGGGTAGAACAGCAGGCCGTTGAGCTCCTTGTACACCGGCAGCACCGACTTGCGGGACACCGAGGTCCAGCAGCCGAAGGTCACCGCGACCTTGTCCTTGGTCAGCAGCTGGCGGGCCTTCTCGGCGAACAGCGGCCAGTTGGAGGCCGGGTCCACCACCACCGGCTCGAGCTGCTTGCCCATCACGCCGCCGGCCTTGTTGATCTCCTCGATGGTCATCAGCGCCGTTTCCTTGAGCGCCGTCTCGGAGATCGCCATCGTGCCCGACAGCGAGTGGAGGATGCCGACCTTGATGGTGTCGGCGGCGTGGGCGCTCAGGCCCACCGAAGCCAGGGCGGCGGCCACGACGGTGGCCTTGATGAAGTGACGGCGGTTGCTGTGCATGGAAGGCTCCTCGGACGTTGGATGATCGGGCCGCGTTGTTGCGGTGCAATGCCAGATTACGACCGGGGTGCCGGGTGACAAATACGTGGGATTGCGTAGGCGCCGCCCCGGCGGGATGCGCTGGGACGCGGGCGGGCGCGGCCCGAGTTTCCTTGCACCCGCGGGGGATGGGCTAGGCGGAGCACGGCCCTGGGGGCGCTCCCAAGGAAACGCCGGGCCGCCGCAAGTTTCCTTGACCCCCACAGGGGGCGGGCTGGGCGGAGCCCCGGCCCTGGGGACGCTCAGTTACCGCGCATCCGGCTCATCGCCAGGTTGGCGGCGGCGGTGCGGGTCTCGACGCCGAGCTTCTCGAAGACGTGCTCCAGGTGCTTGTCCACCGTGCGCGGGCTGCTGCCCAGGATGTCGCCGATGTCCTTGCTGGTCTTGCCCCGCACCACCCAGTAGAGCACCTCGGCCTCGCGCTGGGTGAGGCGGAAGGCGGCGATCAGCGACTCGACCGCCGAGGCGTCGTTCTCCTCGCGCAGCACCACCAGCCACTCGTCGTCGCCGGTCTGGTCGTGGAAGGAGGCGAGCAGGCGCTTGTTGCCTTCGGCGATCAGCAACGGGGCCGGCTCGCGACCTTCGCTCCGGGCCCGGTGGGCGGCGGCGATCCAGGCCAGCAGCTCCTCCGGCGCCACCGTCTCGGGGTTGGCGAAGTAGGTGTTGAGCAGGGTCCGGGCCAGCGGCGTCTGCCAGACGATGCGGCTGTCGGCGGCCCGTACCGCGACGGTGGCCTGACCGAAGGCGTCGAGGGCGCTGCGGGCCTGGCGCATCTGGCGGGCATTGCTGACGTGGGCGGCGATCCGCGCGATGACCTCGGCCGGGCGGATCGGCTTGGTCACGTAGTCGGCGCCGCCGGCGGCGAAGGCGGCGACGATGTGCTCGGTCTCGGTCAGCCCGGTCATGAAGACGATCGGGATGTGCTGGGTCGCGAAGTCGGCCTTCAAGCGGCGAGCCACCTCGAAACCGTCCATCCCCGGCATCAGCGCGTCGAGCAGGATCACCTCGGGCAGGCTCTGGCGGGCCCGCTGCAGGGCCGCCTCGCCGTTGGTGGCGACGAGCACCGTGTGCCCGGCCTCGTCGAGGGCGTCGTGGAGCAGGGAGAGGTTCTCGGGCACGTCGTCCACGATCAGGACGATGTGGGACAGGGCGCGTTCAGTGGGGGGCATGGCAGGCTTTCCGGATGATTTCCTTCATCGCTTCGAACTGGAATTGTCGCGCCAGATCGCGCAGCACGCGGACGAACTCGCCATGGACGGCGTCCTGGCGCTCGATCTCGCCCAGCTTGTTGAGGATGCCGCGCAGGTAGCCGAGGTTGATCAGCTCGTCCAGCGCCGCCAGCTCGGCGGGCCCCGGCGGCACCAGCGGAGGGGGCGCCACCGGGGCGGCGGGCGGCGGCGGCATGCCGCTGCTGACCCACTCCAGCCCCAGCCGGTTGCCGATCCAGTCGAGCAGTTCGTTGAGCTTGAAGGGCTTGACGATGAAGTCCTCCGGGCCGACGCCCACGTCGTTGTCGAGGTTCCGGTCGAAGGCGTTGGCGGACAGGATCGCCAGGCGGGCATTGCCGAGGCCCTGCTGGCGCAGCCGCCGGATCGTCTCCCAGCCGTCGATGCCCGGCATGCCGAGGTCCATGAAGATCACATCCGGCGCACAGCGCGGCACCATGGCGAGGCACTCGAAGCCGCTCTCCGCCTGCTCGACGATGAAGCCGAGGGGTTCGAGCAGGTTCTGCAGCAGCTCGCGGTCCACCTTCTCGTTGTCGACCACCAGGATGCGCCGCCGCGCCCCCACGTAGCCGATGCGCTCGAGCCGCGGCAGCTCCCGGGCGGCCTGGGCCGAATGCAGCTGGGGCAGGAACAGCCGGATGCGGAACAGCGTGCCCTCCCCCGGCTGGCTCGACACCTGCATCTCGCCGCCCATCAGCTCGGTGAGCATGCGGGCGATGGTCAGCCCGACGCCGCTGCCCGCCGCCGTCACGTTGCTGCCGCGGGCGAAGGGCTCGAAGATCCGCTGCACCTCGTCGGCCGGGATGCCGGGGCCGCTGTCGCGGATCTCGAAGGTCGCCATCTGGCGCCGGCATTCGACGCGGAACACGACGCCGCCCCGCTGGGTGAACTTGACCGCGTTGCCGATCACGTTGATGAGGATCTGGCGCAGCCGCTTCTCGTCGGCGCGCACGATGGCCGGCAGCTCGCCGACCGGCTGGTAGTCGAAGGCCAGCCCCTTGTCGCGGGCCTGCAGCTCGAACATCCCGACGAGCTGCTGCATCAGCTCGGGGAAATCCATGGCCTTGATGTCGAGGGTCAGCTTGCCGGCCTCGATCCGGGCGATGTCGAGGGTGCGCTCGATCACCGACAGCAGGTGGTCGCCGGACTTGCGGATCACGCTCACCGCCTGCCGGCGGTGGGGCGGGATGTCGTCGTCGGCGGCCAGGATCTGCGCGTAGCCGAGGATGCTGTTGAGGGGCGAGCGCAGCTCGTGGCTGATCGCCGTGATGTAGCGGCTCTTGGCCTGGTTGGCCTGCTCGGCGGCCAGCTTGGCCTGCTGCAGCGCAGTGTCGGTGCGGCGGTGGGATTCGATCTCCTGCATCAGCAGCCGGGTCTGGCGGTTGGACTCCTCCTGGGCGACGCGCCGGCTCCGGTGGGTCAGCACCATCCACCAGGCGAGCACGCCGGAGAGCATCAGCAGCGCAGCGAAGGTCTTGACGAAGGTGTCCCGCAGGCGCGCCACGGCGGCCGGGTCGTCGGCACCGACGAGCAGCACCTCATGGGTGTACAGCACGCCGAGGATCAGCCCGAGCACCGGGACGATGCCGGCCATCAGCAGCAGATAATGGGCGAGCCCGGTGTCGATGTAGGGCTCGGCGGCCCGCGGCAGGAGCCGGCGCAGCAGCGCCCGCCCCTGGGCCGCCAGGCTGGCCTCCGGCTTGCAGAGGTCGTGGCAGCGGGCATCGAGGGAGCAGCACAGGGAACAGATCGGCCCCTGGTAGGCCGGGCAGTGGGCCATCTCCTCGCCCTCGTAGGGGCGCTCGCAGATCACGCAGACGCCGGCGGCAGACGCCGCGGCCGGGCGCGCGAGGTAATAGCGCCCGCCGGTCGCCCAGGCGATCAGCGGCGAGAAGACGAAGGCGCCGGCCAGCGCGATGAAGGAGGCGTAGGGCGCGACCTCGCTCCCGAACAGCCCGGCGAACGCGGCGATGGACAGCACCGACGCGATCGCCATCGCGCCGACGCCCACCGGGTTGATGTCGTAGAGGTTGCTGCGCTTGAACTCCAGCCCGGCGGGCGACAGGCCGAGGGGCTTGTTGATGACCAGGTCGGCGACCACCGCCGCCATCCACGAGATGGCGATGTTGGAATACAGCCCGAGCACCTGCCCGATGGCCTGGAACACGTTCAGCTCCATCAGCAGCAGCGCGATCAGGCAATTGAAGACCACCCACACCACGCGCCCCGGGTGGCTGTGGGTCAGGCGGGCAAACACGTTAGACCAGGCCAGCGAGCCCGCGTAGGCGTTGGTGACGTTGATCTTGAGCTGGGAGACGATCACGAACATCACCGTCGCGGCGATCGCCAGAGTGGTGTCGTCGAACACATGGGAGAAGCCGATCAGGTACATCTGGTTGGGGTCGATCGCCCGCTCCGCCGGCACCGCGTTGCGCAGGGCCAGCCAGGCCAGCAGCGCACCGCCCAGCATCTTGAGGACGCCCGGCACCACCCAGCCCGGGCCGCCGACGATCACCGCCGCCCACCAGCGCCGCCGGTTGGCTGCCGTCCGCAGCGGCATGAAGCGCAGGTAGTCCACCTGCTCGGCGAGCTGGGTGACGAGGGCGATGCCGACGCTCAGCGCCGCGCCGAACAACGGAAAATCGAAGGCCGTGCCCTGGCCCCGGGCGCCGCCGTAGTGCAGCAGGCCCGCCAGCGCGCCCGGCTCCCCGACCAGCACGAAGGCGTAGGGCAGCACCAGCAGGAACAGCCACAGGGGCTGGGTCCACGCCTGCAGCGTGCTGATCGAGGTGACGCCGTGGGTCACCAGCGGGATCACCGCCAGCGCGCAGACCACGTAGCCCCAGGCGGGCGGCAACCCGAAGGCCAGCTCCAGCGCGTAGGCCATGATGGCCGCCTCGAGGGCGAAGAAGATGAAGGTGAAGCTGGCGTAGATCAGCGAGGTGATGGTCGAGCCGATGTAGCCGAAGCCCGCGCCCCGGGTGAGGAGATCCATGTCCAGCCCGTGGCGGGCCGACATCACGCACACCGGCAGGCCGAGCAGGAAGATGATCAGCCCGGTGGCGAGGATGCCCCAGAAAGCGTTGATGAAGCCGGCCTCGATGAGCATGGTGGCGCCGACCGCCTCCAGCACCAGGAAGGCCGCCGCCCCGAAGGCGGTGTTGGCGACCCGCCACTCCGACCACCGCCGGAAGCTGGGCGGGGTGAAGCGCAGCGCGTAGTCCTCGAGGGTCTCGTTGGCGACCCAGGTGTTGTAGTCGCGCCGGACCTTGACGACGCGCTGGGCGGGCGGCGGGGTATTCGCATTCGGCTTCATGGGTGGATTAGAACATGGCGCACGCGCCCTTACATTTCCACACGACTCCTTACACGCCTGGCGCCCGGCCCGGCCTATAGTCGAGCCGTGCACCTTGTCTGCCATCCGTAGCAGACCGCCTCCCACAACCCCAGGAGAAGATCATGAGACTCTTGCTCAAACACCTGATGGCCGTCCTTGCCCTGACCGCCTTCACCGGCTGCGCCAACATGACCGCCCAGCAGAAGAACACCGCCGTCGGTGCCGCCATCGGCGGCGTGGCCGGTTCGGTGCTGACCAACGGCAGCGCCGTCGGTACCGTCGGCGGCGCCGCGGTGGGCGGGGTGATCGGCAACCAGATCAAGCGCTGACCCCCCGGCGACATGAAAGGGAACCCGGCTCCGGCCGGGTTCTTCTTTTTGTGCCTCCCCACCGGCCTTCGGCGACAATCAGGGCTTTCAGGGGAGGACATCATGGGCTGGGAGCCGGACCGTTACCTGCAGTTTGCCGACGAACGCCTGCGCCCGGCGCAGGACCTTCTGGCCCGCGTCCCCCTCCCGGCGCTGGCCCGGGTGGTGGACCTGGGCTGCGGCCCCGGCAACGTCACCGCCCTCCTCGCCAGGCGCTGGCCGCAGGCCAAGCTCACCGGCGTCGACGCCTCCGCCGCGATGCTCGAACGGGCCCGCAGGGCGCTGCCGGAGGCCCGCTTCGAACAGGCCGACATCCGCCACTGGACCCCGGCCGACGCGCCCGAGCTGATCTTCTCCAACGCCGCCCTGCACTGGCTGGACGATCACCCGTCCCTCTTCCCCCGCCTGCTCTCGCGGCTCGCCCCCGGCGGCGTGCTGGCGGTGCAGATGCCCGGCAACTTCGACGCGCCGTCCCATCGCCTGATCCGGGAACTCGCCGCCTCGCCGGCCTGGGCCGACCGGCTGGCCGGTGCCCGGATGGGCGCGGTGCTGGAGATGCCCGCTTACCACCGCCTCCTCGCTCCCCACTGTCGGCACCTCAGCCTGTGGGAGAGCACCTACTGGCAAACCCTGGGCGGGCCGACGCCGGTGCTCGACTGGCTGCGCGGGACCACCCTGCTCCCCTATCTGACGCCCCTCCCGGCCGACGAGCAGGCGCGGCTTCTCGCCGAACTGGCGCCACAACTCGCCGCGGCCTACCCGCCCGACGCCGGCGGAAGCACGCTGTTCCCGTTCCGCCGGATTTTCCTGGTGGCCGCCCGATGAGCGCCGACCTGCAGCAGCGCTGCGACGACGCAGCCCGCCTGATCGAAGCGGCAGACGGCCTGATGATCACCGCCGGCGCCGGCCTGGGCGTCGATTCCGGCCTGCCCGACTTCCGGGGCAACACCGGCTTCTGGCGCGCCTATCCGGCCCTCGCCGACGCCCGCATCGCCTTCGAGGAGATCGCCTGCCCGGACGCCTTCGTGCGCACGCCGACCCTCGCCTGGGGCTTCTACGGGCACCGGCTCAACCTGTACCGGCGCACCGTGCCACATCGGGGCTTCGCGATCCTGCAAGCGATCGGGGCCCGACTCGCGCGGGGCGCCTTCGTGTTCACCTCCAACGTGGATGGCCAGTTCCAGCGCGCCGGCTTCGACGAGGCGCAGATCTGCGAGGTGCACGGTTCCATCCATCACCTCCAGTGCCTGGAGGGCTGCGACGGGCTCGTCACCCCCGCCGACGGTTTCACGCCGGAGGTGGACGAGGCCGCCTGCCTGCTGCGCAGCCCCCTGCCCCGCTGCCCCCGCTGCGAGGCCCTGCTGCGACCCAATGTGCTGATGTTCGGCGACTGGGGCTGGCTGGCCCCGCGCACCGCCGCCCAGCGCCGGCGCCTGGAGTCCTGGCTCAACGACGCTGGCCGGGTGGTCGTGGTGGAGATCGGCGCGGGCCAGCATGTCCCCACGGTGCGCTGGTTCAGCGAGAGCCTGGGCGAACCGCTGATCCGCATCAACCCCACCGAGCCCGACATCCCCGGTCGTGGCGTGAGCCTGCCAACAGGCGGCCTGGCGGCCCTGGAGGGCATTCACCAGGCCTTGTCGCACCGCGGTTTCTTCGACCGCTGACCCCGTTGTTTCACGTGAAACATTCACCATGGACCCACTCTTCCTGCTCCTGCCCGCCGGGGCTTTCTTCGCCGGCCTCGTCGACGCCGTGGTGGGCGGCGGCGGCCTGATCCAGATTCCCCTCCTCTTTTCGACCTTTCCGGGCGCGGCGCCAGCCACCCTGTTCGGCACCAACAAGCTCGCCAGCGTCGTCGGCACCACCAGTGCGGCGATCCGTTACGGCCGGCGCATCCAGATCCCGTGGCGGATCGCCGGGCCGGCTGCGCTGGCGGCGGGGGGCGGCTCGTGGCTCGGGGCCCGGGCGGTGTCGCTGTTTCCGCCGGCGGCCCTGCGCCCGTTGATCCTGGTGCTGCTGATCGCGGTGGCGATCTACACCTTCCTGCGCAAGGATTTCGGCATCAGCCACCAGCGCCTTGCCGACCCCCGCCGCGAGCTGCAGCTCGCCCTAGCCATCGGCGCCGGCCTCGGTTTCTACGACGGTTTCTTCGGGCCCGGCACCGGGAGCTTCCTGATCTTCCTGTTCATCCGCCTGTTGCAGATGGATTTCCTGCACGCCTCGGTGATGGCCAAGATCGTCAATGTAAGCACCAACCTCGCCGCGATCGCCTTCTTCGTCGCCCACGGCGAGATCTTCTGGCAGGTAGCCGGCGTGATGGCCCTCAGCAATCTGGCCGGCTCCCAGGTCGGCTCGGCGCTGGCCCTGCGCTACGGCGCGGCCTTTATCCGCAAGGCCTTCCTGGTGGTGGTGGTCGTGCTGATCCTGCGCTTCAGCGCCGACACCTTCCTGGCTTGAGGAGATGTTTCACGTGAAACACCCGCCGCTCTCCCTCCCCCTCGCCCCCGGCGCCACCCTCGGCCTCGCCACGCACACACCGTCGATCGCCGTGCCCAGCGCGTTCCAGCGCATCGCCGTGGAACACAGCGTCCGCTTCGGCCGCCTCTACCACCTGGACGGCGATGCGATGGCCGCCGAGGCGGACGAGTTCATGCTCCACGAGAGCCTCGCCCACCTCGCCGCCCTCGACCACCCGGCACCGCGGCAGGCCCTCATCCTCGGCGGTGGAGATGGCGCCAGCGCCCGCGAGCTGCTCCGGCACCCGGGCCTCGCACGCATCGTCGTCGCCGAACTCGACCCCGCCGTGGTCGCCACCGTTCGAGCGCATCTGCCCGCCCTCCCCGCCGGCGCCTTCGAGAACCCCCGCGTCACGCTGCGCATCGGCGACGCCGCCCGCAGCCTGCACGACCTCCACAGCCAGGGCGAACGCTTCGACCTGATCCTGCTCGATCTCACCGAGCCCGACGACCCGGCCTGCGCCCACCTCCACGACACCGCCTTCCTCGCGCTGTGCACCGCCAGCCTCGGCCCCGGTGGCATCGTTCACGTACAGCTCGGCTCGCCCTTCTACCAGCCGGACAAGGTCTGCCGCCTGCACCAGCGCCTGCGCCGGGCCTTCGCCTCGGTGCGCCTCAGCCAGATCAGCGTGCCGCTGTACGGCGGGCCGTGGCTGCTGGCCCGCTGCAGCATGCAGGCCGTGCCAGCCCCCGCCATCGATCTTCTGCAACAGCGCATGGAAGAACGCGGCATCCGCGGCCTGCGCTACTACAATCCAGCCCTGCACCTCGCCAGCGAGGCCCTGCCCAACTACCTGCGCGACCTGCTCGCCTGACGCCATGCCCATTCTTTCCCACACCCCGCCCAGCCTGGCCGAAGACAGCCTCGGCCACGCCCTGCTCACCAGCGCCGAACTGATCGCCGAGGTCGTCGGCGGCACCACCCTCACCGACGCCCTGGCCCGCCTGTGGGCCGCCCGCCCGGCCACCCCGGCCGGCGTGCGTGGCGCCATCCTCGACCTCACCTACGGCACCCTGCGCGACTACGGCCGGCAGGATTTCATCCTCGGCAAGCTGCTGCAGAAACCGCTGCCCGAGCCGCTGCAGTCCCTGCTGCGGGTCGCCCTGCACCGCCTCGCCGTGCGCCCCGACACCGCCCACACGGTGGTCGACCAGGCCGTGAGCGCCGCCGCGACCCAGCTCGGCGGCAAGTTCAAGGGCGTCGCCAACGGCGTGCTGCGCAATGCCCTGCGCCAGGCCGGCGAGCTCGCCCAG
This sequence comes from Zoogloea sp., assembly GCF_041908905.1. GTDB lineage: Bacteria > Pseudomonadota > Gammaproteobacteria > Burkholderiales > Rhodocyclaceae > Zoogloea. The sequence goes on along the minus strand of NZ_JAYREK010000003.1, from coordinate 122,963 downwards.
GGCGCCGACGCCGACATGGTTGCCGAGCACCGCCACCCGCCCTGGTGGATCCGTCGCCTCAAGGGCCAATACCCGCAGAAGTGGCGCGCCATCCTCGCCGCCGGCAACAGCCATCCGCCGATGGCCCTGCGGGTCAACCCGCTGCGGGCCAGCGACGACGAGGTGCTCGCCGACTTCGCCGCCGCCGGCATCGCCGTGAAGCGCCTCGCCCCGGGCACCCTGCGCCTCGAACAGCCCATCCCGGTGAGCCGCATCCCGGGCTTCGCCGAGGGTTGCGTCAGCGTGCAGGACGCCGGCGCCCAGCACGCCGCGCGCCACCTCGACCTCGCCGACGGCCAGCGCGTGCTCGACGCCTGCGCGGCGCCCGGCGGCAAGAGCGCCCACATCCTCGAGACCGCCGACGTGGACCTCACCGCCCTCGACGCCGACCCCCTGCGCGTCCGCCGGATCACCGACAACCTGGCCCGCCTCGGCCTCGGCGCCGACGTGAAGGCCGCCGACTGCCGCAACCTGGACGCCTGGTGGGACGGCCGCCCCTTCGACCGCATCCTCGCCGACGTGCCCTGCTCCGCCTCCGGCGTGGTGCGGCGCAACCCGGACATCAAGTGGCTGCGCCGTTCCGACGACATCCCGCGGTTTGCCGCCCAGCAGGCGGAGATCCTCGACGCCCTGTGGCAGACCCTCGCGCCGGGTGGCAAAATGCTCTACGCGACCTGCTCGGTGTTTGCCGACGAAAACGGGGCCCAGATCGCCGCCTTCGCGGCCCGCCACGCCGATTGCCGCCGCCTCCCCATCGCGGGGCAACTCGACTGCCAGTACCTGCCGTGCGCCGACCATGACGGATTCTTCTACGCCCTGCTCGAGAAAACCGCCTGAGCGCCGCCGCCTCATCGGCGCCGCGCTGGCCCTCGCCGCGGCCTGCGGCCTGGGCCTGGCGCCCGCAGCGGCCCGGGCCGCCGAAGCCGAGATCCGCAACGCCGCGCTGGTGCTGAGCGACGACACCTACGTGCTCAACGCCGACATCGTCGCCGAGCTCACCCCGCTGCTGGCCGACGTGGTGGCGCGGGGCGTATCGCTGTACTTCGTCACCGAGTTCGAGCTGGCCGCACCGCGCTGGTACTGGCTCGACGAGGAGGTCGTCACCAAGAGCCTCACCTACCGCCTCTCCTACCAGTCGCTGACGCGCCAGTACCGCCTCACCAGCGGCGCGCTGCACCAGAACTTCGCCAGCCTCGAGGAGGCCCTGCGCACCATGCTGCGCATCCGCAACTGGAGCATCGTCGAGCGCGGCGCGCTGCGCATCGGCCGCAGCTACAACGCCGCGCTGCGTTTCTGCCTCGACGTCGGCGAGCTGCCCAAGCCGCTGCAGGTGAGCGCCCTCGGCCGCAAGGACTGGAGCCTGGGCTCCGACTGGTATCGCTGGACCTTCGCCGCCGGACGGGACGCCCGATGAGGCCCACCGTCCTCGTCGTCGCGGCGGCGATCGCCGGGATCCTGCTCTTCCTGCTCGCCACCGCCAGCGCCAACACCCCCCTGTTCGCCCGCAACTACACCCTGCTGCTGGGGCTCAACGGCGTCATCGCGCTGGGCCTCGCCAGCCTGGTCTTCGTGCAGCTGCGCGGGCTGTGGCAGGAATACCGCGCCCGCCGCTTCGGCTCGCGGCTCAAGCTGCGCCTGATGGCCATCTTTGCCGCGATGGCGGTGGTGCCGGGAGCGCTGGTCTATGCGGTGTCTCTGCAGTTCGCGGTGAAGAGCATCGAGTCGTGGTTCAACGTGCGGGTCGACACCGCCCTCGAGAGCGGCCTGCAGCTCGGCCGCGCCGCCCTCGACATGCTCCTCGACCAGCTGGCCGCCAAGGCCGACCGCATGGCCCAGGAGCTCGAGACGGCGCCGCAGGTCCGCTCGCCGCTGCTCAACGAGCTGCGCGAGCGCCACGGCGTCGAATCGGCCACCGTGTTTTCCCCGAGCGGCAAGATCGTCGCCACCGCCGACACCCAGCTCGCCGCACTGCTGCCCGAGCAGCCCACCGCCGCCCAGCTGCGCGACGCCCGCCAGAGCCGCGGCTACCGGGCCACCGAAGGGCACGCCGCCAACGGCCTGCTGCTGCGGGTCATCGTGCCGATCCCGTCGCGCCGCCTCGGCGAGCCCCAGCTGCTGCAGGTCACCCAGGACGTCCCCCAGGCCTTCGCGATGCACGCCGAGAGCGTCGAGACGGTGCACCGCGACTACCAGGAGCTGTCCCTCGCCCGCAACGGCCTGAAGAGCATCTACACCCTCACCCTGACACTCACCCTGCTGCTGGCCCTGTTCGCCGCGGTGGCGGTGGCCTTCGTGCTCACCCGCCGCCTGGCGGCGCCGCTGTTCATCCTCGCCGAAGGCACCCAGGCCGTCGCGGCCGGCGACTTCAGCCCCCGCCAGGCCCTGCCCGCCCGCGACGAGCTGGGCGTGCTGACCCAGTCCTTCAACCAGATGACGCGCCAGCTCGAGGACGCCCGCGCCCAGGCCGACAACAGCCGCGCCGCCGTCGAGCGTAACCGCGCCTACCTCGAGAGCGTGCTCGCCAGCCTCTCGGCGGGGGTGCTCGCCTTCTCGCCGGACGGCCACCTGCGGGCCGCCAACCACGGCGCGATGACCATCCTCAACGACGGGCTGGACGGCTACGAGCACACCCGCCTCGCCGACTGGCAGGGCCACGCGGCCTTCCGCGACGCCCTCCTCGAAGGCTTCGCCGCCCCCGAGCCCGACTGGCACCGCCAGCTCGAATTCTTCAACCCCGACGGCAGCACCCAGACCCTGCTGCTCCACCGCACCCGCCTGCCCGACAGCACCGGCGGCGGCTGGGTGGTGGTCTTCGACGACATCACCCGCCTGATCGTCGCCCAGCGCACCGCCGCCTGGGCCGAGGTCGCCCGGCGCCTGGCCCACGAGATCAAGAACCCCCTCACCCCGATCCAGCTCTCCGCCGAGCGGCTGCACTTCAAGCTCGCCGACCGCCTCGACGACGAAGGCCGCCAGATGCTCGAACGCTCGACCCAGACCATCGTCAACCAGGTCGAGGCGATGAAGAACCTGGTCAACGCCTTCCGCGACTACGCCCGCCTGCCCAGTCCGCAGATGGCGCCCCTCGACCTCAACGCGCTGGTGCGCGAGGTGCTGGGGCTCTACGAGAGTTCGCCGGTGATGATCCACGCCGAGCTGGGCGCCGACCTGCCCCGGGTGCTGGGCGACGCCACCCAGCTGCGCCAGGTGATCCACAACCTGCTGCAGAACGCCGAAGACGCCCTCGCCGACCAGGATGACGCCGAGATCCGGCTGTTGACCCGCAGCGATTCGCGGCGGGTAGACTTGATCCTGCGCGACAACGGCCCGGGCTTCCCGCCCGAGATCCTGTCCCGCGCCTTCGAACCCTACGTGACGACCAAGGCCCGCGGCACCGGGCTGGGCCTGGCCATCGTAAAAAAGATCATCGACGAACACGAAGGCGAGATCCGTCTTGCCAACCGAGAAACCGGCGGAGCGGAGATCCGCATCCGCCTGCGCAGCGCCCCCCAATAAGAACCCAGCGTCCATGGCCAAAATTCTCATCGTTGACGACGAAGTCGGCATCCGCGAACTCCTCTCGGAAATCCTCCGCGACGAGGGGCACGACATCATCCTCGCCGAAAACGCCGCCGCCGCCCGGGCCGCGCGCAACGCCGCCCGCCCCGACCTCGTGCTCCTCGACATCTGGATGCCCGACACCGACGGCGTCAGCCTGCTCAAGGAATGGTCCGCCAACGGCCAGCTGACGATGCCGGTGGTGATGATGTCCGGCCACGGCACCATCGACACCGCCGTCGAGGCCACCCGCATCGGCGCGATGGAGTTCCTCGAGAAGCCCATCGCCCTGCAGAAGCTGCTCGCCGCGGTCAAGCGTGGCCTGGCCCGCATCAAGCCCGCCCACGCCCCCAGCCCGCTGGGCCTGGGCGCCTTCTCGCGCTCGGCCCCGCTGCGCGACCTCAAGAAGCGCCTCGAGCAGATGGCCGACAAGTCGCGCATCATCCTGCTGCGGGTCGGCCCGGGCAGCCTCGCCGAGCTGTGCGCCCGCACCCTGCAGCGGATCGGCACCCCGTGGCTGGACCTGTCCCTGTCCGCCGCGCCCCTCGAGCTCAACACCCTCGAAACCGCCCGCAACGGCCTGCTCTACGTGCCCGAGCTGTACTACCTGTCGCGCCCCCAGCAAAAGAACCTGGTCTTCGCGATGGACCGCCTGGAGCGCCACGGCCAGACCCTGGTGGTCGCCACCGAGCACGGCATCGACGAGCTGATCGAGCATGGCTGGGACGAGCGCGCCCTCACCCGACTGTTCGAAGTCTCCCTGGCGCCGCCGGCCCTTGGCGAGATCCGCGACGAGATCCCCGAGATCGCCAGCCAGATCCTGCTCCACTTCGTCGAGGCCGGCGAAGTGCCGCCCCGCCGCCTCAGCTCGGCGGCCCTCAACGCGCTGCGCAACCGCAACTGGAGCGGCGGCTACGCCGAGCTGAAGGCGGCCATCAAGTCCCTCGCCCTCGGCACCCTGGAAGAAGAGATCGGCATGGACGACGTCGCCCACCTGCTGGTCAAGACCCCGACCGCCGCCCTCGGCCTGCCCCTCGACCTGCCGCTGCGCGAGGCCCGCGAGATCTTCGAGCGGCTGTACTTCGAGCACCACCTGCAGATCGACGGCAGCAACATGACCCGCCTCGCCGAAAAAACCGGCCTCGAGCGCACCCACCTCTACCGCAAGCTCAAGCAACTGGGCATCAGCGTCGGCAAACGCCACGACAACGGCGACGGCTGACCCCCACCTGCGCCGCCCGCCGCCTCCCTGGAGCACAACAATGAAGATCATCATCCTCGGTGCCGGCCAGGTCGGTGCCTCGGTGGCCGAGAGCCTCGTCTCGGAAGCCAACGACATCACCATCGTCGACCAGGACGGCGAGCGCCTCGCCCACCTGCAGGAACGCCTGGACCTGCGGGTCATCACCGGGAATGCCGCCTCGCCGTCGGTCCTCGAGCGCGCCGGCGCCGCCGACGCCGACCTGCTGATCGCCGTGACCCAGTCGGACCAGACCAACCTGTGCGCCTGCCGGGTCGCCAAGACCCTGTTCAACGTGCCGACCCGCATCGCCCGCCTGCGCGCCGCCGACTACGAGGACCACCCCCAGCTGCTCGACGAGCACAACTTCGCCGTCGACCACTCCATCTGCCCCGAGCAGATCGTCACCGACTACATCCGCAAGCTCATCGAATACCCCGAGGCCCTGCAGGTGCTCGAGTTCGCCCACGGGATGCTGACGATGATCGCGGTGCGCGCCTTCGACGGCGGCCTGCTGGTGGGCAAGTCCCTCAAGACCATCCCCGAGCGGCTGCCCAACATCGACGCGCGGATCGCCGCAATCTTCCGCCACGAGCAGCCCATCGTGCCCACCGGCGACACCGTCATCGAGAGCGGCGACGAGGTCTTCATCATCGCCGCCAGCTCCCACATCCGCCGCGTGATGACCGAGCTGCGCCGCATGGACCAGCCGATCCGCCGGGTCATCATCGCCGGCGGCGGCAACATCGGCCTGCGCCTGGCCAAGGCCATCGAGAACACCGTCACCGTCAAGCTCATCGAACGCGACCGCCGCCGCGCCGAGCACCTCGCCGCCGAACTCGAACGCACCGTGGTGCTGCGCGGCGACTCCACCGATGAGGCCCTCCTCGACGCCGAGAGCATCGAGGAGACCGACATGTTCCTCGCCCTCACCAACGACGAGGAAGACAACATCATGTCGGCCTCCCTCGCCAAGCAGATGGGCGCCCGCCGCACCCTCGCGCTGATCAACCGCAAGTCCTACGTCGACCTCGTGCAGGGCGGCCGCATCGACATCGCCATCTCGCCGGCCCACACCTCCATCGGGCAACTGCTGGCCCGCGTCCGCCGCGGCGACGTGGCCGCCGTGCACAGCCTGCGCCGCGGCGCCGCCGAGGCCCTCGAACTGGTCGCCCACGGCGACGCCAGGCACTGCAAGGTGATCGGCCGCCGGCTCGAAGAGCTCGACCTGCCCGAGGGCGCCACCATCGCCGCCCTGGTCCGCCAGACCGGCATGAGCCGCACCGAATACCGCGACCTGGTGCCCTACGAGGTGCCCATCGTCGAGGTCATCATGGCCCACCACGACACGGTGATCCGCCCCGACGACCACGTGATCGTCTTCTGCACCAGCAAGAAGCTCGTCGCCCGGGTCGAGAAGCTGTTCCAGGTCGGCTGGGGGTTCTTCTGATGGTGGGCCTGCTCCCGGTTGCCAATGTGCTGGGCCGGCTGCTGTCGATCTTCAGCTCCGCCTACCTGATGCCCATCGCGGCCTCCATCCTCTACCGCGACGGCACCACCGCCGAGTTCGTGGCGGCGATGGCGATCTCCCTGCTCGGCGGGCTGACCCTCTACTTCACCACCCGCGCCGACTACCGCGAGCTCAAGCCCCGCGACGGCTTCCTGCTGGTATCCACCGTGTGGGTGCTGATGGCGGGGATCGCCAGCATTCCGCTGCTCCTCGTTTACGACACGATGAGCGTCACCGACGCCTTCTTCGAGGCCATGTCGGCCCTCACCACCACAGGCTCGACGGTGATGACCGACCTCGACAACGCGCCGCCGGCCATCAACCTGTGGCGCCACGAGCTCAACTGGCTCGGCGGGATGGGCATCATCGTGCTGGCGGTGGCGGTGCTGCCCATGCTCGGGGTCGGCGGCATGCAGCTCTACAAGGCCGAGATGCCCGGCCCGATGAAGGACTCCAAGCTCACCGCGCGCATCGCCGACACCGCCAAGGCCCTGTGGCTGGTCTACCTCGGGATGACCGTCGCCTGCATGCTGCTGCTGCGCCACGCCGCCGGCCTGTCCTGGCTCGACTCCGTGTGCCACGCCTTCTCCGCGATGTCCCTGGGCGGGCTGTCCACCCGCGACGCCGGCATCGGCGCCTTCGACAACCCGACGGTCGAGCTGATCCTGATCGGCTTCATGCTGCTCTCGGCCATGAACTACGCGACCCACTTCGCCGTCGTCCAGCGCCGCGACCTGCGCCTCTACTGGCGCGACGTGGAGGCCCGCGGCGTGCTCGGGCTGGTCGGCGTATCGTGCTTCAGCATCGCCGGCTACCTGTGGCTGGAGGGCACCTACGAGGACTACCCCACCGCCCTGCGCCACGTCAGCTTCAACCTGGTCTCGGTCGCCCTCTCCTGCGGCTTCGTCAGCCAGGACTACGAGCAGTGGCCGATCTTCGCGCCGCTGTGGATGCTGTTCCTCGCCAACATCACCTGCAGCTCCGGCTCCACCGGCGGCGGCATCAAGATGATCCGCACCCTGATCCTCGCCAAGCAGGCCAACCGCGAGCTCGCCCGGCTGATCCACCCCGCCATCGTCAACCCGGTCAAGGTGGGCGGCGGCGCCATCCCCAACAACGTGGTCATCGCGGTGCTGGGCTTCATCTTCCTGTACTTCATGAGCGTGGTGCTGCTCACCTTCGTGCTGATCCTGTCCGGGCTGGACTTCATGACCGCCCTCGGCGCAGTCCTCGGCAACATCACCAACGCCGGCCCCGGCCTCGGCAAGGTCGGCCCGGGGGGCAGCTACGCCGAGCTCACCGACTTCCAGACCTGGGTGTGCAGCTTCACGATGCTCCTCGGCCGCCTCGAGGTGCTGTCCCTCGCGGTGGTGTTCACGCCACAGTTCTGGCGCAAGTAGGCAACGCGGCGGGGGGGGGGCCGGGCGGAGTCCCACGCCCCCCCCCCCCCGCGCCAAGGGCCCCGACCCCCAGCAAAAAAAAAGTGCAA
>NZ_JAYREK010000003.1:0-115117 GCF_041908905.1 Zoogloea sp. | reverse complement strand
GGTTGGCGCCGGGGGGGGGGGCGCCCCCGGGTGTCGGGGGCCCCCCGCCCGGGGGGGGGGGGGGGGGGCGGGGGGGGGGCCGCCCCCCCCCCGCCCCCGTTTCCCATGTCCTACTCCCCACTTCCCAAAAAGCGGATAATCCCGGCTTTGCCGCCCCGTGCGGTCCCGCCTGCCGAGGATTCCAAGTGAGCCGTCCGAAGAACGACACCTTCCTGCGCGCGCTGCTGCGCCAGCCCACCGACTACACCCCGCTCTGGCTGATGCGCCAGGCCGGCCGTTACCTCCCCGAATACCGGGAAACCCGCAAGCGCGCCGGCAGCTTCCTCGACCTCTGCAAGAGCCCCGGCATGGCCTGCGAAGTCACCCTGCAGCCGCTCACCCGCTACAAGCTCGACGCCGCGATCCTCTTCTCCGACATCCTCACGGTGCCCGACGCGATGGGCCTGGGCCTGTACTTCGCCGAAGGCGAGGGCCCCAAGTTCGAGCGCCCGCTGAAGGAAGAATGGGAGATCCGCAACCTCGCCGTGCCCGACCCCAACATCGAGCTCGGCTACGTGATGGACGCCGTCGCCGAGATCCGCCGCGCCCTCGACAACTCGGTGCCGCTGATCGGCTTCTCCGGCAGCCCGTGGACCCTCGCCTGCTACATGGTCGAAGGCGGCGGCTCCGACGACTACCGCAAGGTCAAGAGCCTGCTGTACAGCCGCCCCGACCTCATGCACCACATCCTCGGCGTCACCGCCCAGGCCGTCACCGCCTACCTCAACGCCCAGATCGAAGCCGGGGCCCAGGCCGTGATGATCTTCGACTCCTGGGGCGGCGTGCTGGCCCATGACGCCTACCGCGAGTTCTCCCTGGCCTACATCCGCCAGATCGTCGCCGGCCTCACCCGCGAGAAGGACGGCGAGCACGTGCCGTGCATCGTGTTCACCAAGGGCGGCGGCCTGTGGCTGGCCGACATCGCCGACTGCGGCACCGACGCCGTCGGCCTCGACTGGACGGTGGACATCGGCGCCGCCCGCCGCCTGGTGGGCGACAAGGTCGCGCTGCAGGGCAACCTCGACCCGGCCGTGCTGTTCGGCAGCCCCGAGGCCGTCGCCGCCGAGGCCCGCAAGGTGCTCGACGCCTACGGCCCGCACCCCGGCCACGTCTTCAACCTCGGCCACGGCATCTCCCAGTTCACCCCGCCCGAGAACGTCTCGGTGCTGGTGGACACCGTCCACAGCTACAGCCACCAGCTGCGCAGCCAGGCCTGAGGGCGGTGATACGGTAATACCCGCGAGGGCCGGCCCGCGCCGGCCCTTTTGTTTCGGGGCCCGTAAAACCGCAGAGGCTGAAGGGCCCCCGTCAAGCAAAAAATTTGTCGGCTGGGGCTTGACTTGTACACAGCAAGCGCCCGTGTTTCGGACAGGTTACAGCGCCCTTCCCCAAGCGCCCCGATTTTCATCAACTCATTGTTTTTAAACAAAATTATTTTTGTTCAGGAATTAGGCAAAGCAGGCGGAAGGCTTGCTGCGAGCGGGTTTCGAGGCACTTTACCCACGTTTCCCACAAAGTTATCCACAGATTTTGTGGACAAGGCCAAATACCCGCACCGCACCAGGGGTTTCAGGATCGTTTCCGCTGCAACACTTCACGAAACCACCCCAAGACACTGAAAAGCAAGACGTTTCGCCCCCGACCGCACAGCCCCCGACACACCGCCCATGAGCCCCGCCATCGTCCGCGTCGCGCTGCCCGTTCCGCTGCCCCGATGCTTTGATTACACGGCCGACAACATCGCCCCCGGCGACCTCGGGCGATGCGTGCGGGTGCCCTTCGGGCGCGGCGAGAAGACCGGCCTGATCGTCGCCCTGCCCGACGCCGCCGACCTGCCGGTCGAGCGCCTCAAGCCCGTCATCGCGATCCAGCGCGAAGCGCCGGCCCTGCCCGCCGACTGGCTGGCCCTGGTGGAATTCACCGCCCGCTACTACCAGCACCCCCTCGGCGAGGTCGTCGCGATGGCCCTGCCGCCACGCCTGCGCCGGGCCGACGCCGTCGCCGGCGCCGAGGCCGACCCGCTCCTCGAACTCAGCCCCGCCGGGCGCCAGGCCCTCGCCGACAGCAAGCGCGAGAGCCGCGCCCTGGCCCTGCTGCGGGCCCTCGACGCCGACGGCCCCGCCCGCCGCCAGTGGCTGCGCGAGCACCACGGCAGCGCCGTCGCCGACGCCCTCAAGCGCGGCTGGATCGCCCCCGGCGCCGCCGCCGACCCGGCGCAGATGGCCGGCGCCCCGCTCCTCACCGACGAACAGCAGGCCGCCGTCGCCGTCCTCTCGGAAGCCTTCGGGCGCTTCCAGCCCTTCCTGCTGTTCGGCGTCACCGGCAGCGGCAAGACCGAGGTTTACCTGCGCCTCGTGCAGCAGGTCATCGCCAGCGGCGGCCAGGCCCTGATCCTGGTCCCCGAGATCGCCCTCACGCCCCAGCTCGAAGGGCGCGTCGCCGGGCGCTTCCCCGCCGCGCGGGTGGTCAGCCTGCACTCGGCGCTGGCCGAAGGCGCCCGCTCCCAGGGCTTCGTGCAGGCCATGGAGGGCCGCGCCGACATCGTCCTCGGCACCCGCCTGTCGGTGTTCACGCCGCTGCCGCGGCTCGGCCTGATCGTCGTCGACGAAGAACACGACGCCAGCTACAAGCAGCACGAGGGCGTGCGCTACTCCGCCCGCGACCTCGCCATCTGGCGCGCCCGCCAGCGCAGCGTGCCCATCGTGCTCGGCTCCGCGACCCCGTCCCTCGAGAGCTGGCACGCCGCCGAGACCGGCCGCTACAAGCGCGTCGAGCTGGCCAGCCGGGCCGTCGCGGCGACGCTGCCCAAGGTCCGCCCGGTGGATGTGCGCCGCGAAAAACTCCAGCACGGCCTCTCCGAGCACCTGCTGCGGGCCGTCGAGGCGCGTCTGCAGAAGGGCGAGCAGAGCCTCATCTTCCTCAACCGGCGCGGCTACGCCCCGGTGCTCTCCTGCCCCTCCTGCGGCTGGGTCAGCCGCTGCCCCCACTGCACCGCCAACATGGTGCTGCACCTGGCCGACCGGCGCCTGCGCTGCCACCACTGCAGCTGCGAGGCCACCATCCCCCTCGCCTGCCCCGACTGCGGCGACCAGGACATCCAGCCCTTCGGCCGCGGCACCCAGCGCCTCGAGGAGACCCTCGCCGAGCGCTTCCCCGCCGCCCGGGTGCTGCGCGTCGACCGGGACGCCGCCCGCACCCGCAGCCAGTGGGACGCCCTGCTCGACCAGATCGGCCGCGGCGAGGCCGACATCCTGGTCGGCACCCAGATGATGGCCAAGGGCCACGACTTTCCCAAACTCACCTTCGTCGGCGTGCTGAATGCCGACTCCTCCCTCTTCGCCGCCGACTTCCGCGCCCCCGAGCGCCTGTTCCAGCAGCTCATGCAGGTCGGCGGCCGGGCCGGCCGCGGCGAGCTCCCCGGCGAAGTGATGGTCCAGACCCAGTACCCGGACCACCCCATCTACCAGTGCCTGGCCCGCCACGACTTCCAGCGCTACGCCGCGCTGCAGCTCGAGGAGCGCAAACAGGCCCACTTTCCGCCCTTCGCGGCCAACGCCCTGCTGTGCGCCACCGCCGACGAGGTGGGCACCGCCCTCGACTGGCTCAAGGCGGCCCGCGCCGAGGCCCTGCCCCATGCCCAGGCCTTCGGGGTGATGGTCTTCGACCCGGTCCCGATGCGCATGGTCCGGCTGGCCCGCCGCGAGCGCGCCCAGCTGCTGGTCGAGGCCCCTGCCCGGCCGGCCCTGCAGGGCTTCCTGAGCGCCTGGAGCGAACGGCTGTGGGCCCTCAAGCCACCGCGGGCGCTGCGCTGGCACCTGGACGTGGATCCGGCCGAAGTCTGACGCGCCGGCCCTTCAGTCTTTCCGGGGGGAACCGTTAAAAATGTCACGACCACCCTGAACGACCGCTGGAATCCACCACGGCAAGGAGCGCGACACAGTGGCCACCTCCCCAACCCCCGTCCCGCCCGACCCGGTGCCGATCTGCCGGCGGGCCATCTCCATCCTGGTGACCCTGCAGGAAGGCATTCAGCTGTGGGACGACGCCGGCTGCCTGGTCTATGCCAATCCGGCCAGCCGCAGCCAGTTTCCCACCGCCGAAGTGCTCGCGCCGGGCCGCCACTGGACCGCGCTGGCCCGCGACTGCCGCACCGAATCCGGCGCGCCCTGCTCCATCGACGATTTTCCGGTTGCCGACGTCCTGCGCGGCGCCGCCATCGCCACGCCCCTGCTGCTGCGGGTCACCCGCCACGACGGCCAGCCGAGCTGGCTGCGCCTCGCCGCCCACCGGCTGCCCATGGCCGACGGCGGCCCCGACGGCGTGGTGAGCGTCTCGGTGGACGTCACCGCGCTGGTCGAGCAGGAACTCCGGCTCAAGCAGCAGGCCCATTTCGACCCGCTCACCGACCTCCCCAACCGGGCGCTCTTCTCCGACCGCATCGAACGTGCCGTGGCCCACGCCCGCCGCCACGGCGAACGGCTGGCCGTGTGCCTCCTCGACCTGGACGGCTTCAAGGCGGTCAACGACGAACTCGGCCACCCGGCCGGCGACCTGCTGCTGCGCAAGGTCGCCCGGCGCCTCAAGGACACCCTGCGCACCGAAGACACCGCCGCGCGCATCGGCGGTGACGAGTTCGCCCTGCTGCTCGGCGACCTGAACGCCCCCGGCGAGTGCGAATCCGTGCTCAAGCGCATCCTCGACGCCCTGGCGATCCCCTACCCGATCGCCGACCGCGAGGTGCGCGTCACCGCCAGCATCGGCGCCACCGTCTTCCCCATCGACGCGGTCGACCCGGATCAACTGCTGCGCCACGCCGACCACGCGATGTACACCGCCAAGCTGGCCGGCAAGAACCGTTTCAGCCTCTTCGACCCGACCCAGGAATCCCGCGCCCGCGCCAACTTCGGCCTCATCCGCAAGATCGAGGACGCCCTCGCGCACGGCCAGTTCACCCTCCACTACCAGCCCAAGGTGGACTGCCGGCAGGGCCGCGTGATCGGCCTCGAGGCGCTCCTGCGCTGGCAGCACCCGGTGCTCGGGCTGCGCATGCCCGGCGAGTTCCTGCCGCTGATCGAGCACGAGGACGTCATCGTCAGCATCGGCAACTGGGTGATCGCCGAGGCGCTGCGCGAGCAGACCCGGCTGCGGGCGGCCGGCCACGACCTCAGCATCAGCGTCAATATCGCCGCCCGGCAACTGCTGCGGGGACGCTTCGCCGACCAGTTCGACGCGATCCTGGCCGAGCACGCCGAGGCCGACCCCGGGCGCCTCGAGATCGAGATCCTCGAGACCGCCGCCCTCGAGGACGTCGCCGCCGTCGGCCAGCTGATCGCCGACTTCCAGGGCCGCGGCGTACGTTTCGCCCTCGACGACTTCGGCACCGGCTATTCCTCCCTGGCCCACCTGAAACACCTCCGCGCCGACGTGCTCAAGATCGACCAGACCTTCGTGCGCGACATGCTCGACGACCCGGGCGACCTGGCGATCGTCCAGGGCGTCGTCGGGCTGGCCGGCGCCTTCCACCGGGACGTGGTCGCCGAAGGCGTCGAGAACCTCGCCCACGTGCGCGCCCTGCTCGGGCTCGGTTGCCATGTGATGCAGGGCTACGGCATCTCCCGACCGCTCCCGGCGGAACACCTCGGCCCCTGGCTCGCAGGCTTCCGACCCGACCCGGGCTGGACCGCCGCCCGTGCCGCCACGCACCACTGACCGCAGCGGAGCCCACCACCATGCCCACGCCCGCCCGCCTCGTCTGGGACGACAGCCTCGCCACCGGGGTGCCGGAGATCGACGAGCAGCACAAGATCCTGGTCCACACCCTCAACGAAGCCGGCGAGAAACTCGGCAAGGGAGCCGGCCTCGACGACTACGAGGCCATCACCCAGCAGCTCCTCAGCTACGCCCTCTACCACTTCGACACCGAAGAGGCGCTGATGCAGGCCTGCGGGTACGAGCACGCCAATGCGTCCGACGCCCAACGCCACCAGACCCAGCACCGGAGCTTCACCCAGCGGGTGATGGCCGTGCGCGACGACCTCAAGGCCGGCATCCTGCCCCCGCCCGACCCGCTGCTGGGTTTTCTGAACAGCTGGCTGCTGGACCACATCATGCTCACCGACAAGCGCCTCGCCGCCTTCATCCTGGCCCGGCGCGAAGGCACCCCGCCACACCCCTGACCGCGACGGCGGGCCCGGTTACAAACCAACATAGGCTTACATCTCCGCTGCCAACCTGGCGCCGAGGGGGCGCGTTGTTCGATGCAAGGGCCGGCAATCACGCCACCCGAAATCAACACCCCCCGCCCTCTCAAGGAGAATGCACATGCTGAACAAGATCATCGCCCTCACCATCGCCGCCGGTTTCGCGTCCGCCTCCTTTGCCCAGGCTCCCGCCGCCGCGCCGGCCGTCAAGCCGGCCGTTGCCGCCGCCGCGAACGCCGCGGTCGAAAAGAAGGTCGAGGCGGTGAAGGCCGACGCCGTAAAGGCCGCCGAACCGGCCAAGGCGGTCGAAGCCGCCAAACCGGCGGATGCCGCCAAGCCCGCCGAAGCCGTCAAGGCAGAGCCCGCCAAGCACCCGAAAAAGGCCGCCGCCAAGGTCAAGAAGGCCAAGAAGGCCGCCGAGGTGAAGCCGGCCGAAGCCAAGCCCGCCGAAGCCGCCAAGTAAGCCGCCCAGTCACCCCTCGCCAGCGGGGCGTGTTCCGGAACACCGGGGCACGCCCCGCTGGCCGTTCACGCCCGCCCGCGCGGCCCCATCAGCAGTCCCGGACACATTCCATGACATAAGTCAAAATTCATATCAATTAATGTATGTTTAATGTATGCATATTTAAAATGAGCTCAGCCAGACCATTTAGATATGTCATTGATTTGCAATTGACTTGCCGTCATCAGGAGGACGTACCGCGATGAAGATCTCCCACCTTGCCCTTGCCATCACCGCCCTCGCCGGCAGCCTGGGCGCCTGGGCCGCGAAACACGCCGACGAGCCCATCAGCCCGATCCAGCCCGCCGTGGTCAAGAACCCCAAGCTGGTCGAACTGGGCCAGAAGCTCTACTTCGATCCGCGCCTCTCCAAGTCGGGCGCCATTTCCTGCAACTCCTGCCATAACCTGTCGATGGGCGGCACCGACAACCTCAAGACCTCCATCGGCCACAACTGGCAGAAGGGCCCCATCAACTCCCCGACGGTGCTCAACTCGCGCTTCTCCCTCGCCCAGTTCTGGGACGGCCGCGCCAAGGACCTCAAAGAGCAGGCCGGCGGCCCGATCGCCAACCCGGGTGAGATGGCCTTCACCCACGACCTCGCCGTCGACGTGCTGAAGTCCATTCCCCAGTACGTCGCCGAGTTCAAGGGCGCCTTCGGCAGCGACGGCGTCAGCATCGACCGCGTCACCACCGCCATCGCCGCCTTCGAGGAAACCCTCGTCACCCCCGACTCCCGCTTCGACAAGTGGCTGAAGGGCGACAAGAAGGCCCTCAACGACAAGGAACTCGCCGGCTACGCGCTGTTCAAGAACAGCGGCTGCGTGGCCTGCCACAACGGCCCGGCCGTCGGCGGCAACTCCTTCCAGAAGATGGGCCTGGTCGAGCCGTACAAGGCCACCAGCCCCGCCGAAGGCCGCTCCGCGGTCACCGGCAAGGACGCCGACCGCTTCAACTTCAAGGTGCCGACCCTGCGCAACGTCGAGCTCACCTATCCGTACTTCCACGACGGCGAAGCTGCCACCCTCGAACAGGCCGTCGACACCATGGGCCGTCTGCAGCTCGGCAAGAAGTTCACCGCCGACGAAAACGCCAGCATCGTGGCCTTCCTGAAGACCCTGACCGGCAAGCAGCCCAGCTTCAAGCTGCCCACCCTGCCGCCGTCGTCCAGCACCACCCCGCAGCCGAAGCCCTTCGAGTAAGCGGCAGCACCACCCGCCCGGCGGCGGGAGCACAAAGCAGAAGGCGGCCTCGAGCCGCCTTTTGTTCTTCCTGCCCGGTCTTTCCGGCCGCAGTCCGTCGCCCGACCCCGCCTTCCGCAGCGCGAGCCGTCAGGACTGCCGGGGCTGGTAGCGGCCCGCCCGCGCCAGCGGCACGAAGCTCGCCACCTGGGCCGCCAGCAGGATCACGAACGCCACGCGCAGCGACTGCGCCCCGTCCATCCCGCCCGCCCGCAGCGCGTCGAGCAGCCCGCCCAGGCCCCACTGCACCGCAAAGGCCCCCACGAAGGCCATCAGGTTGATGCAGGTCGTGACCCGGCCCGACAGCTTCAACGGAAACAGGCCGGCCACCACCCCGTACATCTGCGCCCCGGTCGCCGACACGCAGCCGAGCACGCACCACAGCACCAGCGTCGGGCCGACCTCCGCAACGATCAGGCCGAGCACACCCATGCTCACGAAGAGCCCCACCTGCATCATGTGCAGCGGCGTGAAACCACGGCGGGCCAGCGGCATCGCCCAGGCCCCGATGGACAACTGGCCCGCCAGCATGCCGATGTTGAGCCAGAACAGATGATCCGCCGCCAGCGCGCGGCTGTAGCCATTGACCTCCATCAGCCACGGCACCGCCCACAGGCCCTGCAGGGCCATGAAACCGCCGGTGAAGAACGCCGACTGCCCCGAAAAGCCCCAGAACTCCCGCGCCGTCAGCACTTCCCGGACGCCGCGCAGGGCTTCCTGCAGGGTCTCGCCCCCATGGCCGCCATCCTTGTCGGGCATCGAGAAGAAGATAAGCGCGGCGCTGCCGGCACTCAGCGCCGCCACCGCCCAGAAGGCCCCGCGCCAGCCGATGAAGGGCAGCATCGCCTCCAGCGGCGCCGACGCGGTCACCGCCCCGAGGGCCCCGAAGGACATGATGTAGCCGGTCATCGAGGCCAGCTTCTCCCGCGGAAACCACAGGGTGAAGCCCTTCAGCCCGCCCATCAGGCAGGCCGACACCCCGAGCCCGATCAGGCCCCGGCCGCTGGCCAGGGTCGGCAGGCCATCGCCGGTGGCGAAGAGCACCGCCCCGAGCCCCGTGATCAGCAGCAGGCCCGCCTCGACCCGCCGCGGGCCGAAGCGGTCGAGGGCGATCCCCACCGGAATCTGGGCCAGCCCGAAGGCGAAGAAATACGTGCTGGTGAGCAGCCCGAGGTCGGCGGCGCTCAAGCCCAGTTCGCCGGTGAGATCGGGCGAGATCACCGCATTGACGGTGCGCAGCAGGTAAGACAGGTAATAGCCCAGCGCGAAGGGCAGGAAGATGCGGCCGGCGAGGAAGGCGGACGAAGGCGCGGAGGACGGGCTCATGGGTGGTCTGAGGCGGTTCAGGCAGAACCACAGTGTAACGGCCCGCCCCCGCCGCGTCCTTCCGCGTCAACCCTCGGGCTCGATGCCCGGATCAGACCGCCGGGCTGGGGGGCAGCGCGCAGGCGGCCCGGTATTCGGCGGCCAGCCGGTCGCACAGCTCGCGGGCCGAGGGCACATCGTGGATGGTCGCCACCCCGTGGCCGGAGCTCCACATGTCGCGCCAGGCCTTCGCCTCGTCGGTCAGCGGCTTGAGCTTGCCCTTGCCGACGCCCTGCACCAGCTCCTCGCGACGGTAACCCGCCTTCTGGAGGCTGGGCCACAGGAAGTTGGCGTTGGTGCCCGACACCGCGTCGGTGTAAACGATGTCCGACGCCGCCGCGTCCACCAGCATCTGCTTGTAGGCGTCCTGGGCGATGGATTCGCGGGTGGCGATGAAGCGGGTGCCCATGTAGGCCAGGTCGGCCCCCAGCACCTCGGCCGCCCGCACCGCGTAGCCGTCCGAGATCGCGCCGCCGAGCACCAGCATGCCGTCCCAGAACTCGCGGATCTCGCGCACCAGGCTGAAGGCGCTCTGGGTGCCGGCATGGCCGCCCGCACCGCCGGCCACGGCGATGATGCCGTCCACCCCGGCGGCGATCGCCTTGCGGGCGTGGTGGGCGTGCACCACGTCGGCAAACACCAGCCCCCCATAGGCATGCACCGCCTCGACGACCTCCCCCGGACGGCCCAGGCTGGTGATCACGAAGGGCACCCGATGCCGGCAGACCACCTCGAGATCCGGCACCACGCGCGGGTTGGTGGGGTGGAGGATCAGATTGACGCCGTAGGGCGCCACCCGCGCCGTCGGGTCGGCGGCACGGGCCGCGGCCAGCGCGCCGTCGATCTCGCCGAGCCAGGCGTCGAGCTCCTCGGGCGTGCGGGCGTTGAGGGCCGGGAAGGTGCCTGCCACGCCGGCCTGGCAGGTTGCCGTGACGAGGGCCGGGCCGGACACGAGGAACATCGGCGCGGCGATGGCGGGCACCCTCAGGGTGCCCCGGAAAGCGCTGGCAAGGGTCATGCTGTCTCCTGGATTTGTCGGTATCGCTGCTGCGGCAATCTACCATGCCAGCGAGGACAGGCGCCGCTCGCCCTATTCTCCGCCTTCGGCGGCGGGCGCGGCCGGCCGGGCAGCCGGAGCCGGCTTGGGCGGCGGGGTTGGCGCGGGCTTCGGCGCCGGCCTGGCCACCGGGCGGGCCGGCGCCGTCACGGTCGGGCGGGCCGGCGCAGCGGCCGGCTGGGCCCCCGGCTCAAGGCTCCACCCGGCCTGTCCGAAGGGGCCTTGCACCCGCACCGGCAGCGCGACGCCGCGCAGCGCGGCCAGCGCGGCCCCCTCCGGGCCAGCCGGCGGCGCCACCAGGCTCACCCGGGTGAGCAGGTCGATCTTCCGGGCGGCCAGGTCGACACTGCCGCCGCCGCTGATCGCAAAGGGGCCGCCCTGGGCCTGCAGGTCGACGCTGCGGCCCACGCCGCGGTCGATCGCAAAGCCGGCGGTCAGCTCACCGAGGGCGCTCGTCTCGCCCTCGCCGGGGCGGCGGGTGGCCGTCTGGCGGGCCTGGATCGCCGGACGCCACTCCCGGAGGGCGGCCAGCATGTCGAAGCCGTACAGCGTGCCGCCCTTCAGGCGCACCCGCGCCAGCCCGGCCAGCCCGCTGCGCAGCTCGCCGCGGGTGGCCCCGGCCGTGGTCACGTCGACGAAGATGTTGGTGGTGCCGGCAAAGGGCGCCTGGCCGGCCAGATCCCGCCCCAGGGCCGCCGCGTCGGCGCCCTGCAGGTAAGCCCGCCAGGCGATCCGGTTGCCGTCGGCGGCAAGGCTCAGGCTGCCCTCGAAGGCGCCGCCATATAGCGTTGCGGTGTGGGCGGTGGACACCAGACGCCCGTCGTGCACCGCCACGGGCAGGCGCAGCTTCTCGAGCTTCAGCCCGCCGGCCCGGAGGCTGCCGAAGCGGATCTCGGCGTCGAGGTCGAGGCCGCGGAGCCCCGACAGGTCCACCGGCAGCCCGGCATCGTCGGCCGGCTCGCCCTTGCGGGGCTTGGCGGGCTTGCGGACCGCCAGCTGGCGATCGAGATCGAAAGCGTCGACGTCCGCATCGAGGCCGATCGCCAGCGGGGCCAGGCGCGGCAGGCTCCAGCGGCCCTCCAGATGAGCCAGCTCATGCTTGAGCTCGAGCTGGCCCGCCCCGTTGCCCCGCGTGAAATCGAGGCGGCCGTCGGTGCGCAGGGCGATCTTGCGGATGGCGTTGCCAGCCTCCGGCGTGAGGGTCAGCTCGTCGCCCTGGCCGGTGAATTCGAGCGTCCGGCCGTCTTCGTGCCAGCCGGCCCGGCCCACCAGGGTACCGGTGAGACGCCCCGCGGGGGTCTTCCAGTCGAGCTCGGTGCCCAGGCGCTCGGCAGTCCACTCGCCGTCATGGGCGGCGACGCTGCCGAGGCGGGCGCGGAGCTGCTGACCGGCCTGCTTGAACACCGCCTCGACGGATTCGGCGCTGGCGCCTTCCAGCGCCAGCTTCAGGCGCGGCACGCTGAGCGCCAGCTCCACGTCGGGCTGGCCCGCCAGCTGGCCGTGGAGCCCGGCCCGCAATGCGTCGAGCTGCGCCGGGCGGGCGTCGGGGTCGAGGCGATAGGAGGATTCGGCGCTGAGGCGGACGTCCGTCACCGGGCTCGCCTGGGTCAGCCGCCCGCTCAGCTCGAGGTGGCCTTCGGCCCGGGCGGCGAGGCGGCCGCTGGCGAGATCGAGCTCGGTGAGCGCCAGGGCGCGGCCGCTGGCCTGGTCGTTCCAGGTCAACGCGCCGTTGCGGACCGCCAGGCTCGCCGCGGCGAACTCCAGCGGTGCGGCGCCCTCGGCAGCCGGCGCCAGCAGATCGGCGGCATTCAGGCGGCCGCTGCGGTCGCGCTGCAGCGCCACGCGCAGGCCATCCACCTCGACCCGCTCGATCACCACCTGGCGGGCCAGCAGCGGCATCAGGCGCACCCCGAGGGTCGCCTTCTCGAAGGCCAGAAAGTCTCCTTCGCCGGCGCGCCCCGACAGGCTGCCCCGGGGCACCTTCAGGACCAGCCGGGGAAACATGGAGAGTTCGAGCGGCCCCTCGAAGCGCAGACTGCGCTGGTAGCGCTGCCTGGTGAATTGACTCAGCTCCGCCGCCAGGCGGGCACCGTCGAAGCTCGCATACAAAAACAATGCCCCGGTGGCGGCCGCCGTGCACAGGCCACCGAGAACAAATGCCAGATATCTCAGATGCTTGAAATGCATGTCCGGGATTGCCACGACTCGACGGTCGCGATCTTACCCCAGGGCGCGCAGGGGCAGGCGCAGCGCGAAGGTGCACCCTTCCCCGGGGCGGCTGTCCACCTCGACCGTGCCACCGTGGCGCTCGGCCACGGTCTTGACGATGAGCAGGCCGAGGCCGACGCCGCTGGGCTGGTCGCGCCCCTCGTCGACGATGCGCGAGAAGCGCCGGAACAGCCGCGACAGGGACTCGGGCGGGATGCCGGCGCCCTGGTCGCGCACCCGGATCACCCAGTCCGGCCCCTCCGCCGACAGGCTCAGGAACACCTGGCTGTCGGCGGCGCCGTACTTGATGGCGTTGGTCAGCAGGTTGATCACCGCGCGGCGCAGCAGCGAGAAGTCGCCCCGCACGATGGCCTCTTCCTGCTCCGCGGCGCGGGTGTCCACCTGAATGCGGATGCCGCGGGCCTGGGCCTGGGGCCACACCTCGTCGGCCGCCGAATCGACGAGACCGGCCAGGTCCAGCTCGACGAAGTCCTTCGGGTCGGAACCCTCGGCCCGCACCAGGCGGAACAGGCCATCGGCCAGATCGAGGGCCGAGCGGGCGTAGCGGGCTATCCGCGGGATCTGCTCGACCTGCCCCTCCGGCGAGCCCTTGTAGCCGTCGATGAGGGTCAGGATGGAGGCCAGCGGCGCCCGCAGGTCGTGGGACAGGAAGTGCATGGTGTCCTCGCGGCTGCGCTGGGCCTCGTGCATCACCGTCACGTCGGCCAGCCCGATCACCCGGCCGGAGCGGGCCGTGGCATCCCCGACCAGCTCGGACACCGACACCAGCAGATGGCGGTTCTTGTTGGGCGACAGCTCGAACTGGCGCGAACCCGCCGAGCCGCCGAGATCGGGCAACCCGTCGCGCATCGGCACATAGGCCGGCCACGGCAGCGCGTGGAGCGCCGCCAGCAGGGCATCGCTGCGGAAGGCATGGAGCAGCTGGCGGGCGCGCTCGTTGTGGAGGATCACCCGGTTGGCCTGGTCGATCACGACCACGCCGATGGGCAGGTGCTCGAGGGTGCCCGCAATGAAGCGGCGCACGTCCCGCTGGTGCTGGGCCGCCCGCCGGACGATGCGGATGCGCTGCTCGAGGCCGTCGACCACCGCCTGCTCGTGCTCCCCCGGCGAACCGCCCAGCGGGGTGCCCTCCCGTTCGAGGGCGATCAGCTCGGCATCCAGGTAGCGCTGGGCGAACTCGAGGCGGCGCCAGCTCCACAGGGGGTAGGCCAGCATGCAGCCGAGCACCGCCGGGGCCGGCCCGAACCACCAGCCGCCGAGGTGGAGCATGGCGCCCGACAGCGCGATCGCCAGCGCCCCGAGGGCAAAGGGCGCGACGAAGCCGGTGCGTGCGTCCGCATACAGCAGGATCAGCATCAGTGTCAGCACCATCGCCACGGCCAGCGCGGCGGAGACCCACGGCGGGAGCATCTCGACCATGGCGTTGCGGCGCAGCGCGTCGAAGATGTTGGCCTGCACCTCGACACCAGCCATCGGGCGCGACAGGCCCGAGGTGGGGGTCAGCACGGACTCGGCCAGCCCGGCGGCGGTGACGCCGACGACGAGGATCTTCCCGCGCAGTTCGTCGGCGGGCACCTCGCCTTCGAGCACGGCCCGATAGGAGAAATGCCGATAGGAGCCCGGCGCCCCAGAAAACGGGATGCGCCGCCAGTGGGTGCGCATCCACTGGCCGTGATCGGGCTGCGCGTTCAGCGGCGCCGGCCCCTGGGCCAGCGGATGGCGGGGGTCCACCCGCTTCAGCAGCGCGAGGGCCAGCTGCGGATGCCGCGCCGCGCCGAAGCCTTCCCACAGATAGACGCTGCGCGCCACTCCGTCGGGGTCGAACTCCACCTGACCATGGCCGATGGCGGCCGCAGCCTCGGCGAAGATCGGCAGCGGCCGCGTCTCGCCGGTAAGGACCGCGCCGGTGGAGGCCTGGACCACCGGCAGCACGACCTGCCCGTAGCGGCGCATCGCGTCGGCCAGCAGGCGGTCGGCGTCGGGATCGTCACGGCTGGGGGTATCGAGGATCAGATCCATCATCATCGCCCGCGCGCCGGCCTCCCGGGCCCGGTCGACGAGCGCCGCATGGACCCGCCGCGACCACGGCCAGCGGCCCAGGCTGGCCAGGCTCGCATCGTCGATGGCGATGATCACCACGTCGCTGCTCGGCGGCCGCATGAAGGCCGACAGGCTGCTGTCGTAGATGCTCTGGTCGATGCGCCACAGCCAGCCTTCCAGCGCGGCCAGCAGCACGATCACCACGCACATCGCGGTGACCGCGAACCACTCGAAGGTAGGACGACGCAGGAGATGGGTCACGGATCTCACTGACCCGGCTTGGGCGGCGCCGACAGGCGCCAGGGCAGCACGAGATGGCTGGACAGCGTCTGTACGGCGGACCACGGGCTGACCGTACCGTCCGCATCGACGGCACGCACCCGCAACGCGTAGGAACCACCCGGCAGCGCGGGAACCGTCACCGCCGGCTCGCCGATTCGCTGGTCGACCAGCAGCTCGCCGAAGGCCGGGTCGCGGGCCAGCTGGAACTCGTAGATGCGGCCTCCCGGCTCGGCGGGCCAGGCGAAGCGCAGGCGGCTGTTGTAGACCTCCAGCGCCACCGGCCCCGGCACCCGCCGCACGGCGACGGCCCGGGCGTCACCCCACGGACCCGGCTGGCCGTTGCCGCGCAGGCTGGCGACGCGCCAGAAATACGCCCCCGGCGGCAGGCCCGTATCGACGGACGTCGCCGGGCTGTCCCGTTCGATGAGCAGATCCTTGAAGGCCGCGTCGCGGCTCACCTGCACGCGGTAGCCGGCGGCCTCCGGCACCGGCTGCCAGCTCAGGGTCGCGGCAGCGGGAACATCGGGTTGCGGCGGCACCGGCCGGGCCCGCAGCGCAAAGGGGCGGGCCACGTCGTAACCTTCCAGGCCGGCCTCGTCGATGGCGCGCACCCGCAGCCAGTAATCACCGTCGGGCAGCCCGGCGAAGCGCGCCGGCGATGCCTCGAACAGGCCGTCCATCACCACGTCATTGAACGCCTCATCGCGGGCCACCTGGGCCCGGTAGCGCACGGCCCCATCGACCGGGGCAAACGCAAACTGCAGCGCGACCCGCTCCAGCACCGCCGGCACCCCGCCGAGCGCCGGTGCCCGCAGCAGCGGGCGCAGCGGCGGCAAGGGCGCACCGGCCTTCGCGACCACCCCGAAACCGGCCGGCAGTGCCGTTGCCGGCCCCGCGCCGCTGGCGCTCATGCGCACCTCGCCGCCGGTCACCTCGGTCTGGGCACTCCCGGCGGCCAGATCCGAGCCGACCCGGAAGGCGGTGCCACGCACCCCCACCACCGCCGTCGGCGTGCGGATCTGGTAACGCGCGGCCGGGCCGCGCTGGGCCATCACGCTCGTCTCGACGCGGCCCCGCTCGAGATAGACGCGGGTGTCCTGGCCGTCGAAGCCGCGGAACCCCTGCACCTTGTCCAGGCGCACCACGCTGCCCGGCTGCAGGGTCAGGCGCGACTCGTCCGGCATCAGCAGGGTGACGAACGCCCCCTCGCCGGTACGCAGCTCGGCGCCCCCCTCCAGGGTCTCGCCGACGGCGAGCGGCCGCCCGCCAGAGGTGGCGTCACCCTGCACGGCCAGCACGCGGGCGCTGCGCCGCTCGACACGCAACCAGCCTTCGGGAATGCGCAATTGGGACCCGACCTGCAGGTGCGCAGGATTCGGAATGCGGTTATGGGACTGCAGGCCCTGCCAGCCGAAAGGGGGGGCCAGAAAACGCTTCTCCAGCCCGATCAGGGTGTCGCCGGCGCGGGTCGAATAAATGAGATCGACATCAGCGGCACCAGCGCCGGTGGCCGCCGTCAGCACGACAAGGCCGCTCAGCATGCAAGAAAAAGGACGGGCCACGGACATTACCTTTGGTCTGATTCGGCCAACTATATTAGATTGGGAGACGGGGCAAGGTGCAAAACTTAGCAAATTCGTCCATAAGACGGGATGCCCATGCTAAATACGCCGCTTGCTCCCGTAATGCGCCCCTTATCATGGTCGACACGGTCGTCGGGCTTCCGCCCGGCGCGCCCCTCAAGCTTTTCCCTCACTTTTGAAAAGGAGTCATCCATGAGCTTCATCCAGGAATTCAAGGAATTCGCCATGAAAGGCAATGTCGTCGACCTGGCGGTCGGCGTCATCATCGGCGGCGCATTCCAGAAAATCGTCGACTCCCTGGTCAAGGACATGCTGATGCCGGTCCTCGGCAAGCTGCTCGGCGGGGTGGATTTCAAGCACCTCTACATCAACCTCGGCGACAAGACCTTCGAGACGATGGAAGCCGCCGAAAAGGCCGGCGCGCCGCTGTTCAAATATGGCGTGTTCATCAATTCGATCATCGATTTCCTGATCGTCGCGATGGCCATCTTCGTGGCCATCAAGGCAATGAACAAGCTGAAGCGCAACGAGCCGGCACCGGAACCTGCAGCCCCGGTCGATCCGGAAGACATCAAGCTGCTGCGGGAAATCCGCGACGCCCTGAAAAAATAAGGCGCAATTGGAGGGGCCTCATGAAACGGGCCCCTCGATGACTCAACCCTGTGAAACCACCTCGGCGCCGAGGGTCGTCGCCTCGGTCGGATCTATTCTTTCGAGCCGATAGCCGAAATTGTAAGTCGGGGTCAGCCGGAAACCGTTTTCCGGACGCAGGTTGAGCTTGCTGCGGACACGGCTGATGTGGGTGTCGACCGTCCGAGTGGCGAGGTCGGGGTTGCGCCCCCACACGGCTTCCAGCAGGTGGCCGCGGGACAACAGCCGGCCCAGGTTGCGGAACAGGAAGGCCGCCAGCTCGAACTCCTTGTCGGTCATCTCGACGACCGAGCCGTCGACGGTCAGCACCTTGCGGGCCAGGTCGAAATGATAGGGCGCCACCACCAGGGTCTGGTTGGCATTGCGCGGTTGCGAGCGGCGCATCACGGCCTCGATGCGCGACAGCAGTTCGATGCGGCGCGGCGGCTTGACCAGATAATCGTCGGCACCGGCGCTGAAGGCGTTGGCGATATCCTCCTCCGCATCCCGCGAGGTGATGAAGATCGCCGGGGTGTCGTTGCCGCGTTCCACCCGCAGCCAGCGCAGCACCTGTTCACCGGTCAGATCCGGCAGGACCCAATCCACCAGAAACAGATCGAAGCTTTCACGGCTCGCCACCCGCATGAGTTCGCGAGCCAGCCCGAAACCGTGCACGTCGTGTCCGGCTTCCCTCAGCCAGCCTGTCAATACTTCCATCTGGGCCGGATCGTCTTCGAGAATAGCGAATCGCACGCTGACCTACCTTTTTTTCAAGAAATTAAGCTCGCCAATTCACGACATCGATGAGTGCGGATTTCCCGCCCGTCATGCGAAGTCCCCCACGTAGGGATTGCTTTCACGTTCCTCACCGAAATCCGACATCGGTCCATGGCCGGGAATGAAGGCAACATCCTTCCCCAGCGGCCAGAGCTTATGACGAATAGAATTCACGAGCATGGCATGATTGCCACGCGGGAAATCGGTACGGCCAATCGAACCGGCAAAAAGCACGTCCCCTACCACCGCCAGGCGCGCGGCGGCACTGAAAAACACCACATGCCCGGGCGTATGCCCCGGACAATGCAGGACATCCAGCTTCTCCTGCCCGATGTCGACCACGTCGCCATCGACCAGCCAGCGGTCGGGCGTGAAGGCCTCCAACTGCGGAAAACCGAACATCTTGCTCTGCTGCGGCAAGGCCTCGATCCAGAAGCTGTCTTCCCGCTCCGGGCCTTCGATCGGCACCGACAGCTGGCGCGCCAGCGCCGCGGTGCCACCTGCGTGATCGATATGCCCGTGGGTCAGCAGGATCTTCTCGACGCTGACGCCCAGCTGCGCGACACCCTCGAGAATCCGGTCCACATCCCCGCCCGGGTCCACGACCGCGGCCTTGCGCGTCGCGTCGCACCACAGCACCGAACAGTTCTGTTCGAAGGGAGTAACAGGAATGATCTTGTATCGAAGCATGATTTATTCAAAGTGTGCCCGGGCCGCAGGTGAATCGCGATCACGGCCGGATGCGTCAATCCCGATGCCGGGCACTGGTGTGAGTACGCAACCTGAAGTTTAGCACGCACCAAATCGGCGCCCATTAAACCTATCGCTCCGTGGCCTTCCATGCGGGTCAAACGACACTCATGTTTTCATTCCAGATCGATTGGCATCGATGCAGATGTCAGAAATTGCTGCACGAGCCGGCCTGGAATATGCGGCGTTGTCGCCTGAAAGCCCGAAGCCATAAGGGTAATAGGAATCCCCCGCCTAAAATACTAACGTCACCTTTTTTAATTTGAGCAATTGTGAAAGCGGGGTCGGCGCCCCCCTGGACGAGAGCCGGAAAAGGCAACGCAGGGAACGGAAAGACGCGATGGAGCCAGCGGAGGAAGAGGCCGCAGCGGCGCTCAGTGGGGCGCCCCGGCCGCCGGACGCGGGTCGGTGAGCATGATGTAGCGGGTGCGATCCTGCTCGTAGCGGCTGCGGATCGCCTCGATGTCGCGGCGCTTGGCTTCGACCAGCAGGCCCTGGGCGTTGAGCTCGCTGTCGGATTCGCGCAGGGCGGCCGCCAGCGCCGGGGGCATCTGGCGCTTCTGGTAGAACTCCGCCTCGCGGTTGAGGCCTTCGCGCTTCTTGAGCATCAGCGCGCGGCGGGCCTCCGCCTGCTTGAGCTCGGTCGCCACCGCCTCGATCGCCCGGTCGCGCCGGGTCTCGATGTCGGCGACGCTGGAGTAGGTCTCGAGCAGGGACTGGTTGCGGCGCAGCTCGGCGCGCCGGCTGGCGATCTCGGCCCGGCGCGCGCGCTCCTCGGCCTCGCGGCGGGCCAGCTGTTCGGGCGTCAGCGGCGCCTCGACGAGACGCCGCACCGTGCCCTGCGGACTGACCTCACGGTAGCCCTTGCCGTAGCACTGGAGCGGCAGCACGTCGCCGCAGACCTGGTGGCCGTTGTCGGTGCAGCAGAAGACGGTACCCTTGGGGGGCGTCTGGGCGCCCGCCGGGAGAACCATCCAGAGCGCGCAGAGCAGGACACCTCGCCGCATCGGATCAGGCGTCCGCGGACACGCCGTAGGTTTCGCGGTAACGCTGGACGGCGTCCAGGTTGGCCGCGAGGGCCGGACTGTCGTGGAGATAAGCGATGAGATCCTTGAGCGTGGCCACCGCGAGCACCGGAATGCCGTAGGTCTGCCCGACCTCCTGGACCGCCGACAGGCTGCCCGTGCCGCGCTCCATGCGATCGAGGGCGATCACCACCGCCGACGGCGTGGCGCCATGGGCGCGGATGATCTCGACGGATTCACGCACGGAGGTGCCGGCGGAGATCACGTCGTCGAGGATCGCCACCCGGCCAGCCAGCGGCGCGCCCACCAGGGTGCCGCCCTCGCCGTGATCCTTGGCTTCCTTGCGATTGAAGCAGAACGGCAGGTTGTGGCCGTGCTCGGCCAGCCGCATCGCCGTGCCGGCGACCAGCGGGATGCCCTTGTAGGCCGGCCCGAACAGCATGTCGCAGGGCAGGTCGGCGGCGAGCAGGGTGCGCGCGTAAAAATCGCACAGGCGGCCGAAGGACGCGCCGTCGTTGAACAGGCCCGCATTGAAGAAATAAGGAGACAGTCGCCCAGCCTTGGTGACGAACTCCCCGAACCGGAGCACGCCCTTGTCGCAGGCGAGCTCGATAAAATCACGGCTAAAATTCACGTTAATTCCAAAATCCGGACCAGGTTAAACAAAATGTTACGCGTCGTTACTGCCAACCTCAACGGAATCCGCTCCGCGAGCGTGAAAGGCTTCCTGTCCTGGCTCAACAATCAGGATGCCGATGTGGTCTGCGTTCAGGAACTCAAGGCCCAGCTTCCGGACCTTACGTCAGAGATGCTGAGGCCAGGTGAGTTCAATGGATACTTTCATTGCGCCGAGAAAAAAGGCTACAGCGGGGTCGGAATTTATACCCGAAACACGCCTGACGCCATCGTCGAAGGTATCGGAAATGCGGAATTCGATGCCGAAGGCCGCTACCTGCAGGCCGACTTCGGCGACCTCTCCGTCGTCTCCCTGTACCTCCCTTCCGGCTCCAGCTCAGAGGAACGCCAGGCCGCCAAGTTCCGCTTCATGGACCTCTTCCTGCCCCGCATGGCCGCACTTCGCGCCAGCGGCCGCCACGTGATCGTGTGCGGCGACTGGAACATCGCCCACCGGGAACTCGACCTCAAGAACTGGAAATCCAACCAGAAGAACTCCGGCTTCCTTCCGGAAGAGCGCCAGTGGATGTCCCGCCTCTTCGACGAACAAGGCTGGATCGACACCTACCGCCGGCTCCATCCCGATGCCACCGACGCCTGCTACACTTGGTGGTCGAACCGCGGCCAGGCCTGGGCCAAGAACGTCGGCTGGCGCCTCGACTACCAGATCGCCACCCCCGAACTGGGCACCCGCGCCACGCGCAGCGCGGTCTACAAAGACCAGCGCTTCAGCGACCATGCGCCCCTCACGGTGGATTACGATCATCCCTGGCAGCCCTGACAACACACTCGAAAACCCATATTGGGTTCCCATGATAGTCGGGCAGGCGCGGATTTGAAAGCACCACGCCGGTGTCCCCTGCCCGCCCGGCAGCCGGGTCCGCGCCCCGCGTCATCCGGCATGAATTGCCTTCGGAAACGATTGGGATTAGCCTTGGCATCAGAACACGTGGCGACTCGTCGCGTCCCGCCCGGCATCCGCATCCCCATTACCTGGTCATCACCCTGGAGAAAACCATGAACGACACCCAAGTTACGAAGGACAAGCTCGTTTCCGACTTCAAGGCCGTCGTTGCCGACACCGAGGAGCTCCTGAAGCTCACCGCCGGGCAGGCCGGCGACAAGGTGGCCGACGTGCGCGTGCGCCTGAACGACAAGCTCACCGCCGCCAAGTACAAGCTGCAGGACCTCGAAGCCGCCGTCGTCGAGAAGACCAAGGCCGCCGCCCGCGCCACCGACGACTACGTCCACGACAACCCCTGGAAGTCCGTCGGCATCGCCGCCGGCGTCGGCTTCCTGCTGGGCCTGCTGGTCAACCGCCGCTGAACGCCGCATGAGCGATCCCGCGCCCACGCGCCTCGGCGAGTCCCTGCGGGGGCTCGCCGATTCCGGCCTCGCCACGCTCCAGACGCGGCTCGAGCTGTTTGCCGTGGAGCTCAAGGAGGAAAAGCTGCGCGCCGGCGGCTTCCTCTTCGACACCGTCCTGGCCGCGCTCTTCATCGGCTTCGGCATGGTGTTCCTGCTGGTCTTCCTCACCGTGCTGTTCTGGGACAGCCACCGGCTGCTCGCCCTGGGCCTGGCCACCACCGTGTTGCTGGCCGCCGGCATCTGGGCCGGTACCCGCGCGGCGACCCGCCTGCGCGCCGGGTCGCGGCTGTTCGCCGCCAGCCTGGCCGAGATCGCCCAGGACCGCGAAACCCTGCGTCCCAAGGAATGAGCCCCGAACTCGTCCAGCTCGCCCTGCGCAAGCAGAGCCTGCAACGCCGCAGCGCCGAACAGCGGGAGGCCATCGTCCATCACGCACGGGGCCTCTCGCCGGTGTTCCAGGGCATCGACCGCCTCGCCGACGGCGTGCGCTGGGCGCGGAACAACGCCCCGATCCTGTCCGGCGTCGCCGTCTTCATGCTGGTGGTGCGCCCGCGGGCGGCCCTGCGCTGGGCCCGCCGCGGCTGGCTGGGCTGGCAGATGTTCCGGCGCGTCCAGAAACTGGTTTCCTGAACCTCCCGAATCCCAAGCCGATGCCCATGACCGTCGATCTCGACGAAATCCGCCGGGTCCGCGACGAGGCCGACTGCCTGTGCAGCGCCGAAGCCGTCGATCAGGCCCTCGACCGCCTCGCCTCCGACATCACCGCGCGGCTGCACGACCGGAACCCGCTGATCTACGCGGTCATGAACGGCGGCCTGGTGCTGGCCGGACGGCTGCTGCCGCGCCTGCCCTTCCCCCTCGAGCTGGCCTATCTCCACGCCACGCGCTACGGCCACGCCCTGGAGGGCACCCTCCTCGACTGGCGCGTGCGCCCCACGCAAGACCTGCGCGGGCGCACCGTGCTGGTGCTCGACGACATCCTCGACGAAGGCCACACCCTCGCCGCGATCATCGACTACCTGAAGGGCGAAGGCGCCCGGGAGGTCGTCTCGGCGGTGCTGGTGCACAAGGTGCACGAGCGCAAGGCCTACCCCGGCATGCGCGCCGACTTCACCGGGCTCGACGTGGCCGACCGCTTCCTGTTCGGCGGCGGCATGGACTACAAGGGCTACTGGCGCAACGCGCCGGGCATCTACGCGCTGAAGGGGCACTGACGGCGGGCCGGCAGGGCCCCGCGGCCCGCCAGCGCCCCGCTCCAGGCTCAGGCCACGGCGCCGAACAGCACCGCCGTCGCCGCCGGGTTCGACGGAAAATAGAAATGCACGTAGGAGGCGGTCGTCCCGCCGTGCCGATACACCGCCTCGCCCGCCCGCCCGCTGAGCGACGTGGCGCGGACCAGGGGCTGCAGGGGCGTCTCGCTCTTAGAGTAATGGAAGGTATGCCCGGCGAACCGGCCTTCCGGCAGCTCGACCACCTGGGTGCCCAGCGCCGCCAGACGAGCCTGCATGTGGGTATGGCCCGGCAGCAGGGCGGCGCCCGGGTGGCAGACCCCTTCCTTGTCGGTGAGCGTCTCGAAGAGGCTCATCATGCCACCGCATTCGGCGAGCAGCGGTTTGCCCGCCGCCGCGTGGGCGCGCAGGCCGGCCAGCCAGTGCGGGTTTGACGCCAGCCGGGCCGCGTGCAGCTCCGGATAGCCCCCCGGCAGCCACAGGGCGTCGCAATCCGGCGGCGCCTCGTCGGCCAGCGGCGAGAAGAACGCCAGCTCGGCCCCCAGCGCCTCCAGCACATCCAGATTGGCCGGGTAGATGAAGCCGAAGGCGGCGTCGCGGGCGATGGCCACCCGCCGCCCGGCCAGCCGCGGCTCGATCGGCGGCAGCGGCGCGGCCGGGAACGCCACCGGCGGCGGCAGATCGGCGGCGCCGGTGCGGGCGAGGTGGTCAGCGAGCAGGTCGAGACGCGCGTCGAGGTCGGCGATCTCGGCCGCCTGCAGGATGCCCAGATGGCGCTCCGGCAAGGCAGCCCCCTCGTCCCGCGGCAGCGCCCCGTACCAGACGATGCCCGGCCCCAGGCTGTCCTGCAGCAGCCGGGCGTGGCCCTCGCTGCCCACGTGGTTGGCGAGCACCCCCGAGAACGGCAAATCCGGCTGCCAGGTGGCGAGGCCATGCACGATGGCGCCGAAGGTCTGGGCCATGGCCTTGGCATCGATCACCGCCATCACCGGGATGCCGAAGCGGCGGGCGATGTCGGCGCCCGAAGGCTGGCCGTCGAACAGCCCCATCACCCCCTCGACGAGGATCAGGTCGGCCTCGCCGGCCGCCTCGTGGAGGCGCCAGGCGGCATCGGCCTCGCCGCACATGCCCAGGTCGAGGTTGTAAACGGGCGCGCCGCTGGCCACCGCGTGGATCTGCGGATCGAGAAAGTCCGGCCCGCACTTGAACACCCGCACCTGCCGCCCCTGGCGCCGGTGCAGCCGGGCCAGCGCCGCGGTGACCGTCGTCTTGCCCTGACCCGAGGCCGGCGCCGCGACGAACAGCGCCGGACACATCGGCGCGCTCATGACGCCTCCTCCGGCTGGAACCAGGCGAGGCGCGCCTGCAGGCCGACCACATCGCCGACGATGGTCAGCGCCGGCGGCACGATGCCCGCCGCCTTGACCGCCTCGGCGAGGTGGCCGAGGTCGGAGGTGACCACCTTCTGCGCGCTCTGGGTGCCCCGCCGCACCACCGCGGCCGGCGTGCTGGCCGGCAGGCCGTGGGCGACCAGCTGGTCGCAGATCGCCGGCAACTGGGTGATGCCCATGTAGAAAACAAGGGTCTGGCGCGGGCGGGCGAGCATGTCCCAGTCGAGGCCCACGCTGCCGTCCTGCAGGTGGCCGGTGACGAAGACGCAGGCCTGGGCGAAATCCCGGTGGGTCAGCGGAATCCCCGCGTAGGCGCTGATGCCCGACGCTGCGGTGATGCCCGGGACCACCTCGAAGGGCACTCCGGCATTCACCAGTTCTTCGACCTCTTCGCCGCCACGCCCGAAGATGTACGGATCGCCGCCCTTCAGGCGCACCACCTTGCGGCCCTGGCGGGCCAGGTCGACCAGCAGCTGGTTGATCTGGCCCTGGGGCAGGGCGTGCTGGGACGCCTTCTTGCCCACGTAGATGCGCTCCACACCGTCGGGCACACACGCGAGGACGCTCTGGCTGACCAGATTGTCATACACCAGCACGTCGGCCGCACCGAGCAGGCGCAGGGCCCGCACGGTCAGCAGCTCGGCATCGCCCGGGCCGGCACCCACCAGATAGACCCATCCCGGCCGTGCCGGAGCACGTTCGGGGGGGCAGTTCGAATCAAGCACGTCGACACTCTCCAGGAATTCAGCGCGGCTTGCGCCACAGGGCGAGACGCACCGGCGCGGCCGGTGCGAAACGCAGGCGCCCCGCCACCGTCTCGCCGGTGGACAGGGACAGCTCCTGCCAGGCCTCCGCCGGCACCTCCGCCGAGAAGGCCAGGAGCTCGGCCCGGGCATGGTCGTCCTCGGCCGTGGCCACCAGGCGGCCGCCCGGTGCCAGCCGCGCCCAGGCCGCCGCCAGCCAGTCGGACAGGCCCACTCCGCCGCGCACGAAGACGGCCTCGGGCGCCGGCCACTCGCGGCAGCGCAGCGGCGAGGCGGCGGGGATCGCCGCCAGGTTCTCGCCGACGCCGGCGCGCGCCATCGCAACCCCCAGCA
Source organism: Zoogloea sp. (assembly GCF_041908905.1). GTDB lineage: Bacteria > Pseudomonadota > Gammaproteobacteria > Burkholderiales > Rhodocyclaceae > Zoogloea. Next base: position 89,638 of record NZ_JAYREK010000003.1, on the reverse strand, counting down.
AGCTGGGGTCGACGCCCACCGCGCGCAACCGCGCCGTCGGCACCGCCCGCGCCCATTCGAGCGCCAGGCTGGCCTCGCCGTCGGAGATCGCCCAGCCGGTTTCCCAGGCCGCGGGCTGCAGCCAGGCCAGCGCCAGCAGGCGCGCCGCCAGCGGCAGCGCGGCGTGGGCCGCATCACCCAGGGTGTCCGCGGAGATGCCCGGCAGTTCGGCAAACAGGCCCGCCGACGGGCCAGTGGCAAGGATCAACACCGCCCGCGGCTCGAAGCTCTCGCGCAGCTCGGCGAGTTCGGTGGCCAGCCAGGCGCGGGCCTGCACCTGCCCGCCGGCAAACTCGCAGACCCACACGCGGGCGGCGGAAAAACCGGACTCCACCAGCAGCCGCGCCACCGCCACCGGAGCGGCGGCATCGGCCAGCGGCACCGCGAACAGGCGATGGGCCCGCAGCTGGCCCCGCAGGGCCGCCAGCGGTGCACGGCGCAGATCCACCACCGAGACGATGTCGGGCGACAGCCCCAGCGCCGCGCAGGCCGCCTGGACGCGGCCGACGCCGGGCAGCACCCGCACCTCGCCGGGCCCCAGCTCGGCCAGCAGCTCGGCGGCCGGACCGTCGCCGACCGCGTCGCCGACCACCGCCAGCACGCTGCCGGCATGGCCGACGCGGCGCAGGTCGAGGTGGACGGACTCGGGCGCGCACAGGGTCTGGGGCACCTCCAGCCCGAAAGCGGCGAGGCGGTCGAGGGCGTCGGCGCTGCCGAGCACCCGCTGCGCGCCCTTCAGCGCGGCCAAGGCCTCGGCGGAGAGCGCCGGAGGCGTGTCGAGGCCGAGGCTGACCACCGTGAGGGGCGACAGCGGAGCCGGCTCGACGGGGGCTTCGGCCGTTTCAGCGGCCTCCGCCAGTGCAAGCGGCTCAGCCACGGGCTCGACCACCGGCAGCCCGGCGACGGCCTCCGCCGGCTCGGGTTCGGCGGATGGCGGCGTGACGGGGGTGTCGGCGGCGGGGTCGTCTCCCCTGGCGGTCTCGCCGCTGGCGGGGCGCTCGGTGCGGCCGCGGCGACGGCGGCGCTTGCGCCGGGTGGCCTCGGCCTTGACCTCCGCCTCGGGGGCGCCGGCCGGAGGGGCCTCGTCGGCCGCCGCGACAGCGGGCTCGACCACGGCCTCGGCAACCGGCGGCACGGAGACGTCGGGTACGGGCGACGCCGGCTCCGGCTCGATGGCGGCGACGGGCGCCAGCTCGGCCACGGCAACGGGCGGCGCGGCGAACAGATCGGCCGTCACCGGGATCTCGGCTGCGGCGGGCTCCGGCGCCACATCGACCGCCTTGGCCTTCGGCTTGCGCGGCGCGCGCTTGGGCTTGGCGGGCTTCGGCGGCGCCTCGGTGGCGGCGGGTGCGGCCGCTTCGGCGGCCGGCATCAGCTCGGGCGCCGGCGCGGGCTCGGCCTTCTTGCGGGGTGCGCGGCGACGCGCCGGCTTGGGAGCTTCCACCGGGGTTTCCTGCAGCAGGGCGGTGTTCTGGTCTTCACTCATCTTCGGACGCCCGTGGCCACCCACGCGCGGAAAAACGGGGGAAGCAGGATAGCACGAAGCCTTTTCGAGCCGCGGCGGCACGCATGGCCAGGATGGGCAGTTTGACGAGGAATCGGCCCTTCCGGCGCCCCATGCGACGAGGCCCGCTTGCGCGGGCCCCGATCTGTGGCGAACGGCAGGCGGCTTACAGCAGCACGCGCTCGATGCCGCCGTTGTTGGCCTTGGCCACGTAGTCGACCATCCAGTTCTCGCCGAGGATGTGCTTGGCCATCTCGACGACGATGTAGTCGGCATCGACGCCGCCGGCGTCGCCGCTGTAGCGGGACAGGCCCTGCAGGCAGCTCGGGCAGGAGGTGAGGATCTTGACCGGGGTGGCCGCGTCGGCGCCACGCAGCTTTTCGGCGCCCTTCTCGATCTCCTCCTGCTTGCGGAAGCGCACCTGGGTCGAGATGTCGGGGCGCGACACCGCCAGGGTGCCCGACTCGCCGCAGCAGCGGTCGGAGAGATCGACCCGCGTGCCCATCAGCTCGTTGGCCACCTTGATGCCCGAATGAACCTTCATCGGGGTATGGCAGGGCTCGTGGTACATGTAACGGGTGCCGGTGATGCCCTCCAGCTTGAGGCCCTTCTCCATCAGGTATTCGTGGATGTCGAGGAGCCGGCAGCCGGGGAAGATCTTCTCGAACTGGTACTTCTGCAGCTGGTCCATGCAGGTGCCGCAGGAGACGATCACCGTCTTGATGTCGAGGTAGTTGAGGGTGTTGGCGACCCGATGGAAGAGCACCCGGTTGTCGGTGGTGATCTTCTGGCCGGCGTCTTCTTCGCCCGCGGCGGTCTGCGGGTAACCGCAGCACAGGTAGCCCGGCGGCAGCACGGTGGTGGCGCCCACCTGATAGAGCATGGCCTGGGTGGCCAGGCCGACCTGGCTGAACAGGCGCTCGGAGCCGCAGCCCGGGAAGTAGAACACCGCCTCGGATTCGTCGCGCTTGACCTGCGGGTTGCGGATCACCGGGACGATGGTGTCGTCCTCGATGTCGAGCAGCGCGCGGGAGGTGCGCGCCGGCAGCCCGGCCGGCATCGGCTTGTTGATGAAGTGGATCACCTGGGCCTTGATCGGCGCCTTGCCGAGGGTTGCCGGCGGGTGCTGGACCTGGTCCTGGATCAGGCCGAGGCTGCGGCCGATGCGGTGGCCGAGGCGCTGCGCCTTGTAGCCGAGGCCGATCATGCCGCCGCGGATCAGCTTGATGGTGGCCGGGTCCTTGGCGGTCAGGAAGGCCATCGCCGCGGCCTTGCCGGGGTTGAACGACTTCTTGCCCTGCTCGCGCAGCAGGTTGCGCATCTTGATCGACACGTCGCCGAAGTCGATGTCCACCGGGCAGGGCTTCTCGCACTTGTGGCAGACGGTGCAGTGGTCGGCCACGTCCTCGAACTCGGCCCAGTGGGCCAGCGAGATGCCGCGGCGGGTCTGCTCCTCATACAGGAACGCCTCGATCAGGAGCGAGGTGCTGAGGATCTTGTTGCGCGGGCTGTAGAGCAGGTTGGCGCGGGGCACGTGGGTCGAGCACACCGGCTTGCACTTGCCGCAGCGCAGGCAGTCCTTGATGTCGTGGGAGATCTCGCCGATGGCGGTCTGCTCCATGATCAGCGACTCGTGGCCCATCAGGTTGAAGCTGGGGGTGTAGGCGTTGTCGAGGTTGCCGCCCTTCATCAGCTTGCCGCGGTTGAAGCGGCCTTCCGGGTCCACCTTCTGTTTGTAGGCCCAGTAGTTGGCCATCTCGGCGTCGGTGAGATAGTCGAGCTTGGTGATGCCGATGCCGTGCTCGCCGGAGATCACCCCGTCGAGGGAGCGCGCCAGCGCCATGATGCGGTCCACCGCCTGGTTGGCGGTCTGCAGCATCTCGTAGTTGTCGGAGTTGACCGGGATGTTGGTGTGCACGTTGCCATCGCCGGCGTGCATGTGCAGGGCCACGAAGACGCGGCCGCGCAGCACCTGCTTGTGCAGCTTTTTAAGCTCGTCGCGCACCGGGCCGAACAGCTGGCCGTCGAAGATCTTGTCGAGGCGGACCTTGAGCTCGGTCTTCCAGGAGGTGCGGACAGAGTAGTCCTGCAGGCGGTGGAACAGCCGCGGGTTGGCCGCGCGGTTCGAGAGCTCGCCGGCCTGCACGCCGTAGTCGGCAAACTGCGGCTCGGCCTCGGCCAGCGGCAGGTCGAGGTTGTCGAGCAGCCACTGCCAGCGGCGGCGCACCGAGGCCACGAGTTCGAGGGCGTCCTTGCGCTTCTCGCCGATGAACTCGTCGCGGGAGATGGTGGCGTCACCGGTATCCAGCGGCAGCTCGCCCTGCAGGAACTCGCCGAGGGCGTCGCACAAGGCCAGCTTGTTCCGGGTGGACAGCTCGATGTTGATGCGCTCGATGCCGTCGCAGTAGTCGCCCATCCGCGGCAGCGGGATCACCACGTCCTCGTTCACCTTGAAGGCGTTGGTGTGGCGCGAGATGGCGGCGGTGCGCGAGCGGTCGAGCCAGAACTTCTTGCGCTGCTCGGGGCTGACGGCGATGAAGCCCTCGGCGCCGCGGGTGTTGGTCATGCGCACCACGTCGGAGACGGCGCCCATCACGGCGGTCTCGTCGTGGCCGACCACGTCACCGATCAGCACCATCTTGGGCCGGCCGTGGCGCTTGGCCTTGGTGGTGTAGCCCACCGCCTTCACGTAGCGCTCGTCGAGGTGCTCGAGGCCGGCCAGCAGCACGCCGGCGGCATGCCCGGCGCCGCCCGGCTTGAAGTAGTCGGTGATCTCGACGATCGCCGGCACCGCCTCGCGGACCTGGCCGAAAAATTCGAGGCACACCGTGCGGGTGACCGGCGGCATCTTGTGGAGCACCCAGCGGGCGGCCACGATGAGGCCGTCGGTGCCTTCCTTCTGCACGCCCGGCACGCCGCCGAGGAACTTGTCGGTGACGTCCTTGCCCAGGCCGTCCTTGCGGCAGGCCGCACCCGGCATGCTGAGGATCTCCTCGCCGAGCGGCTTGTAGCCCCTGGCGTCGAAGCGCTTGAGGCGGAAACGCACGGTTTCCTGCTCATGGATCTTGCCGAAGTTGTGGTCGAGGCGCTCGACCTCCAGCCAGTTGCCGTCCGGCGTGACCATCTTCCACCAGGCCAGGTTGTCGAGGGCGGTGCCCCACAGCACGGCCTTCTTGCCGCCGGCGTTCATCGCGATGTTGCCGCCGATGCACGAGGCGCTGGCCGAGGTCGGATCGACCGCGAACACCCGGCCGGCGGCCGAGGCGGCCTCGGAGACGCGGTCGGTGACGACGCCGGCGCCGGTGCGGATGGTGGCGTAGGGTTTATCGTGGCCGGGCAGCACGACCTCCTCGACCGGGCCGATGGTGATCAGCTTCTCGGTGTTGATGACCACCGAGCGGGCGTCCAGCGGCACGGCGCCGCCGGTGTAGCCGGTGCCGCCCCCGCGCGGGATGATGGTCAGGCCGAGCTCGATGCAGCTCTTCACCAGCGGCGCCATCTCCTCCTCGGTGTCCGGGTAGAGCACCACGAAGGGGTACTCGACGCGCCAGTCGGTGGCATCGGTGACGTGGGAGACCCGGGCATGGCCGTCGAAGCAGATGTTGTCCTTGCGGGTGTGGCGCACCAGCTCATGCTGGACGCGCTTGCGCAAATCGTAAGTGTCTTCGAAGAAAGCCTTGAAACGATCCACCGCAGCCTGGGCCGCCGTCACCAGGCTGGCCACCTTGGCGCTGCGCTCCGGGTCTTCGGCGCTCGCCTCGAGGCGGCGCTTCTCGACCTCGTCGAGGCGGTGGCGGAGGGCCTCGATCAGCGCGCCGCGGCGGTCGCGGTTGGCGAGCAGGTCGTCCTGCAGGTAGGGGTTGCGCTGGACGACCCATACATCCCCCAGCACCTCGTAGAGCATCCGCGCGGATCGGCCGGTCACGCGCTCGCTGCGCAGGGCGTCGAGGGTTTGCCAGGCTTCGGTACCGAGCAGGCGGATGACGATCTCCCGGTCGGAGAACGAGGTGTAGTTGTACGGGATTTCGCGCAGGCGTTGAGTCATTGCGGTACGTGTGTCTTTAGCGGCGAAGAACCTGCCATTTTAGCCAAGGGTGTCAAGCTGTCCAGAAATTCAAGTCCTTACTTGCGACGCGGGCTTGACGAATGGGCGTCGGACCCCCGGTCAGACAAGGCGGAGGCGGGAAAGTTGTGCCCCGTCGCCCGACCCGCCCAAAAATGAAAAACCCGCCGGCAGGGGCGGGTTGTGCAGGGCTGCGGGACGACTCAGCCGCGGCGGCTGCGGCGGCCGGCTAAGCCCATCAGGCCGAGGGCGGTGAGGCTCAGGGCCAGCTCGCCCGGCTCCGGCACCACCAGCTGGGCGTAGATGGTGCGGGCCGCCCACTCATGCAGCACGGCCGAGGGGTGCTCCGTGTCGTAATAGAGGTATTCGCCCTCGTTGGGGCACTCGTTCGCCGTGGCGCTACCGGGAGCCGGCGAGCCGTCGATCTGGCCGTCGTAGCAGGCCCCCGTGACGTTGGTCAGGCCATAGGCCGCCGGGTTATCGGTCATCGCCGTCTGCAGCGCGAAGGCGTCGAAGAGCGTCACGCTGGAGGTGGGCAGCGTGTAGAAAGGCAGCATCGCGGCCAGGGTCTGGTTGAAGCCGACGCTGGCCCCCTGGAAAAGGTCCGAGACGCCCGAGCCGAAGTAGGCAGCCAGTCCCCGTGCGGCCGGCGTCAGACTGAGATCGGGCGAATTGCCGATCAGGAAGTTCCTGGCTCCGAGGGTCTGGAGCGTCAGGAGGGCCGAGAGGATGTCACCAGGAGCCGTCGGGTCACCAATTTTCGTGGGATCGCCAATCGTCTGGACGATTTGCCCACCGATCGGCGCCAGATTGCCCCCCATCATCAACGAGGTCACGGCCGCATCGGACATGTCGTTGGCGCCGATCCACAGCACGTACAGCGCATTGGGGTCCGCCGCATGGCCGGACTTGCTCAAATAGGCGTCGATCTGCTCGTTGAAGCTGAGCCCCCCAAAGGGGAGCAGATCGTCCCGGACGTATTCGCTGCGGGCACCGCCGTAGGCGTAGTTGTTGCCGCCCAGCTCCGACGGCGTCAGCGTCAGCCCGAAGTTCGCAGCGAGGCGGTCGGCATAATTGAGGCCGTTGGTGAAACGGCCCCTGTTGGGGCCATCCGTGTAGTAGTCAGGCGCGGGTACATCGCCGACGATTTTCAGGTCGTTGCCCGAATCAGAAAGACTGTCGCCGAACACGTACATGTTCGAATACGGGCCCGCCTGGGCGGCAAGGGCGGTGAAACTCAAGGCCAGGGCGGCGGCGCCACGGCTCAAACGGGTGGTCCAGGACATCGGGATCTCCTCAGGGCATATCGATGGGGTGTGGCGGAAGCGAGCACCGCAAGCCCGCCAAGACGGTGAGCCTCCGATCGCATTCCAAGCAAATGACACGCGGCCCGGGAACGCCTTGCTGAACGCATTTTTATTCTCCGGAAACGCTCCGGAGCCCGATAGCAAAATAAATGCCCAATTTGACTTAGCTCGTCACATCAACCAGTTACGCATCGAAAAAATCACACAGAAAGATAATTTGTAAAAATTTTCGACATCGACGCAGAGAATTTCCTTGCGCCCGGCGCGTTCAGCCTCCCACCGCGGCCTGCACCGCGATCTCCACCTTCCAGCCCGGGCTGGCCAGGCGGCCCACCTGCACGCAGGCCCGCGCCGGTGCCGTCCCGGCGGGCACCCAGGCGTCCCACACCGCATTGACTGCGTCATAGTCGGCCATATCCACCAGATACAGGGTGGCCAGCAGCAGGCGCCCCTTTCCGCTGCCGGCGCGTGCGAGCAACACCTCGAGGCTCTCCAGCATCTGCGCGGTCTGGGTCGCGATGTCGGCGCTCTCGTCGGGGGGCACCTCGACGCAGTACACGACGCCCTGGTGAACGGTGAAATCGGAGTAGCGCGGCGTGGTGCCGGCCCGCTGGATGTCGCTCATGGAAGCCTCCCCGGATCAAAAACCCCTATGTTGCAGTGCGGCCGCTCCGGCTGCTACCCTCATGTGCTTCCCCAGCCGACACACAGGTCAAGCCATGAGCGCGCAGCACCCCGACTACCTGCAGAAGATCCTCACCGCCCAGGTGTACGACGTGGCGATCGAGACCCCCCTCGACCCCGCCCCCAACCTGTCGGCGCGCATCCACAACCCGATCTTCCTCAAGCGCGAGGACATGCAAGCGGTGTTCAGCTTCAAGCTGCGCGGGGCCTACAACAAGATGGCCCACCTCGGCCCGGCGGCGCTCAAGCGCGGCGTGATCTGCGCCTCCGCCGGCAACCACGCCCAGGGCGTCGCCCTGTCGGCCAAGCGCCTCGGCGCCCGCGCCGTGATCGTGATGCCGACCACCACCCCGGCCATCAAGATCGACGCGGTCAAGCGCCACGGCGGCGAAGTGGTGCTGGCCGGCGAGAGCTATTCCGACGCCTACGGTCACGCCAAGGAGCTCGAAAAGACCGAGAAGCTCACCTTCGTCCACCCCTACGACGACCCCGACGTGATCGCCGGCCAGGGCACCATCGCGATGGAGATCCTGCGCCAGCATCCCAAGCCCATCCACGCCATCTTCTGCTGCGTCGGCGGCGGCGGCCTGCTGGCCGGCATCGCCGCCTACGTGAAGCGCGTGCGCCCCGACATCAAGGTGATCGGCGTCGAGACCGCCGACGCCAACGCCATGACCCAGTCGCTGGCCGCCGGCAAGCGCATCGAGCTCGACACCGTCGGCCTCTTCGCCGACGGCGCGGCCGTCAAGCTGGTCGGCGCCGAAACCTTCCGCCTGTGCCAGGAATACGTGGACGAGATGATCGTGGTGGACAACGACGCCATCTGCGCCGCCATCAAGGACGTCTTCGAGGACACCCGCTCGATCCTCGAGCCCGCCGGCGCGCTGTCCCTGGCCGGCGCCAAGGAATACGCCAAGCGCCACCACCTGCGCGACAAGACCCTCGTCGCCATCGCCTCCGGTGCCAACATGAACTTCGACCGCCTGCGCTTCGTCGCCGAGCGGGCCGAGGTGGGCGAGAAGCGCGAGGCCGTGCTGGCCGTGACCATCCCCGAGAAACCCGGCTCCTTCAAGAAATTCTGCAAGCTGCTCGGCAGCCGCAACATCACCGAGTTCAACTACCGCTACGCCGACGCGAACCAGGCCCACATCTTTGCCGGCGTGGGCGTGCACAACCGCGACGAGGGCATCCGCCTGGCCGAGATGCTGCAACGCCACGAGCTGCCCTGCCTCGACCTCACCGACGACGAGATGGCCAAGAGCCACATCCGCTACATGGTCGGCGGCCACGCCCCCCAGGCCGAAAACGAGGTGCTCTACCGCTTCGAGTTCCCGGAGCGCCCGGGCGCCCTGCTCAACTTCCTGGAAACCCTGCGTTCCGACTGGAACATCAGCCTGTTCCACTACCGCAACCACGGCGCCGACTTCGGCCGCGTGCTGGTGGGCATGCAGGTCCCGCCGGCCGACCGCGAGGCCTTCCAGGGCTTCCTGGCCCGGCTGGGCTACGCATACGTCGAGGAAACCGGCAACCCGGCCTACAGGATGTTCCTCGGCTGAGCGTCACCGGCCCGGCGCCCGGTCACACCCGGGTTCCGGGCATCCCTCTCGCAAGGAAACCCAGCGCCGCCCGGGTTTGCTTGCCTCCCACGGGGACGGCCTGGGCCGAGCCCGGCCCTGGGGGCTCTCAGAGCTTCCGCACATCCACCAGCATGGCGCTGACGTCGTCGTGGGGAGGGGTTTCCAGGAAGACCGCCTCCATCCGGCCCCGCACGCCCTGCAGGCGGCCGGCTGGCGGGACGCTCGCCAGCAAGGCGTCCAGGGCCTCCTCGCCCGTCACGTGGCCGTCGAAGGGCGCCTCCAGCAGCCCGTCGGTGCAGGCGAAGAACTGCCCCTCCTGCTGCCACTGGAACAGCTCCGTCCGGGGCGGCTGCTCCCCGTCATCGAGCCCCAGGGGCAGATTGGCCGGCGGAAAACGCCGGAGCGGGCGGCCGTCGAGGTCGAGGTAAACGGCGACGGGGATCGCCCCATTCCAGACCTCCACGCTGCGGTTGAAGGCGTCGAAGCACAGCAGCAGCGCCGCCACGAAGCGCCCGACCGGCGACTGCTCGCGGATGCTCCGGTTCATCTCCTCGACGATCAGGCTCAGCGGCAGGTTCTTCTCGACCATGTGGTAGAAGATCCGGCTGATCGGCAGCAGGTTCACCGCCGCCGGGAGGCCGTGGCCGGTGGAGTCCGCCACCAGCACGTAATACTTGCCGTGGGGCGAGCGGCTGGCCGCGATCAGGTCGCCGCCCAGGGATTCGGTAGGGCGCATCCAGTAGTCGATCGCCGAGGCGTCCAGTTGCTGCGGCGACATCATGCGGGTCATCAGGTAGCCGACCAGCTGCCGCTCCTCCTCGGCCTTCTCCCGATACGCCTCGAGGGCCGCGTGATAGTCGGCGATGTGCTGCCTGGCCCGGTGCATCTCCATCAGCAGGCCCACGTGATCCGCGACGTGGCGCAGGGCATCGATCTGCAGTGGCGTCAGGCTGCGCGGCTGCGAATCGATGATGCACACCGTGCCGAGCGCCAGGCCATCCTCGTTGACGATCGGCGCCCCCGCGTAGAAGCGGATATGGGGCGCGCCCGTCACCAGGGGGTTGTCGAAGAAGCGCTCGTCCCGGCTGGCGTCCTCGATGATGAACACGTCGGACTGCAGGATCGTGTGCCCGCAGAACGAGATGTCGCGGGCGGTCTCGCAGGCGTCGATGCCGATCCGGCTCTTGAACCACTGGCGGTTGGCGTCCACCAGGCTGACCAGCGCGATCGGCACCTCGCAGGTCCGGGCCGCGTAGGCGATCAGGCGGTCGTAGGCCTCTTCCCGGGACGTATCGAGGATGCGCAGGGAGTGCAGCGCGGCAAGGCGCTCCGCTTCGTTTGCAGGAATGGGGGCTGCTAGCATCTGGGGGTATTCGGTGAGTTACGGGTCTGGAGCGCCTTGATTTACGGCAGCGGAGGCGCGCACTTGACCTAACGCCGCCCGCCCCGCCACACCGACACCAGCACCCACAGCCCGCACACCACCGCCCCGACGAAGCCGAGCAGGCCCAGGGTGGCGACGACGCCGCCGCGGTCGACGGTCATCACGATCGACGAGCCGACGATCAGCGCCGCGGTGACGATGGCCATCGTCAGCCGGCTCGCCGCCCGGTCGAGCTGATCGCCGAAGGCCTTGAGGGCCGGCACGTCCACCTCGAGCTGCACCTTGCCGCGGCGCGCCGCGCGGAGCAGGCGGCCGATGTCCTGGGGCAGGCCGGCGAGCATCTGCACGCCGCCCGCCAGGGCCGCCCAGCCGCGCCGGGCGATCGCCCGCGGCGCCAGGTGGGCCAGCAACACCTCCCGCAGGAAGGGCGCCGCCTCGCCGGCGATGTCGAAGTCCGGGTCGAGCTGGCGGCCCATGCCCTCGAGGGTGATGAAGGCCTTGATCATCATCGCCAGGTCGGGCGGCAGGGCCAGGCCGTGCTCGCGGAGGATCGCCACCACGTCGGCCAGCAGCGCACCCAGGTCGAGCTGCTTGAGGGCCACCCCGTGGTACTCGTCCACGAAGGCCTCGATCTCGCTGCGCAGGGCCTCGGCGTCGCCGCTCGAATCGGCGCTCCAGTCGAGCAGCACGTCGGCCACCTTGCGGGCGTCGCGCCCCACCAGGCCGTGCATCAGCGTCGCCACCTCGAAGCGGCGCGCCTCCGAAAGCCGGCCGACCATCCCGAAGTCGATGAAGGCGATGCGGTTGCCGGGCAGGTAGAACACGTTGCCCTGGTGCGGGTCGGCGTGGAAGAAGCCCGCCTCGAGGATCATCCGCAGCACCGCGTCGGCGCCCTGGCGGGCCAGCAGGCGGCGGTCGAAGCCGTCGGGCAGCGCCGCGGCCTGGCGGCCGGGGATGCCGTCGATGAAGTCCTGTACGTTGAGCCGCTCGCCGGTCCATTGCCAGTGGATGCGCGGCACGACGATCGCCGGGGTGTCGGCGAACAGCCGGGCGATGCGCTCGGCGTTGCGCCCCTCGGCCGAGAAATCCAGCTCGCGGCGGAGGGAATGGGCAAACTGGCGGATCACCTCGCGCGGCCGGTAGCGGGCCAGCTCGGGGGCTTCTTTTTCGATGATCTCGGCGAGCCGGTCGAGGAGACGCAAGTCGGCCTCGATCACCGGGCGGATGCCCGGCCGGCGCACCTTGAGCACCACCGCCGTGCCGTCGGCCAGCCGCGCCCGGTGCACCTGGGCCAGCGAGGCCGCCGCCAGCGGCTCCGGGTCGAGCTCGGCGAACACCGCCTCGGGCGCCTCGCCCAGGTCCTCGACCAGCTGCGCCCGCAGCTCGGCAAAGGGCAGCGCCGGCGCGGCGTCCTGCAGCTTGCCGAACTCGGCGATCCATTCGGGCGGGAAGAGGTCGCCGCGGGTCGCCAGGATCTGCCCCAGCTTGACGAAGGTCGGCCCCAGCTCCTCGAGGGCCCGGCGCACCCGGGCGGGCGGCTCCAGGCGGGCCAGGTCTTCGGGCTCGCGCCAGTGCAGGGCCTTGCCGGCCCGCTCCAGCGCGCCCGCCATCCCGACCCGCTGGACCAGGCCGCCGAAACCGTAGCGCACCAGCACCGCGGCGATCTGATGCACGCGCCCAAGGTCACGGGCGGCGCCGAGGGCTTCCCACAGCATTCAAAGGCTTCCCGCGCCGGAACCGCCGGCGCCAACGATCAAGGCTTCACGCGGAGCCGGCGACGCGCCGTCGCCGATCTGCCGCTGCTTCGCGCCGGCCCGAACCTGGCCGGCGCTCCCGCGGTCCATGATGCGCCAGTTGGGGAGGGGAGACAATGCGGCGGAGGCCGCGCTCACGGCGGCCTCAGCGCGGCAGCCGCAGCACCAACACCGCGCCCGGCCCGTTCGCCAGGCTGAGGCTGCCGGTGAGGCCGTGGTTCTCGTGGAGCCTCACCACCGAGCGGGCCAGATGCAGGCCGAGCCCCACGCCCTCCGCGCTCAGCGGCGCGCTCGGGGCCGGATCGGCGAGCATTTCGGGAGGATAGCCCGGGCCGTCGTCGGAAACCTGGAATGCCAGCCAGTCGCCGTCCTGCCAGGCGCTCACCACGATGCGGCGGCGGGCGAAGCGCAGCGCGTTGTCGACGGCATTGGCCAGCACCATGCGGACCAGGGATTCATCGTAGTACCAGCTCTGGGGGGCGAGGCTGCTGTCGGCCACGAGCTCGAGCCCGCTCAGGGAGCGGACTTCGGCCAGCACGTCGTCCACCAGTTCGGCCGGGCAGTGGGCGTCGATGTCCGGCCGCAGCAGGCCGGCGTCGAACTTGTAGCAGACGAGCAGGCGGCTCAGCTCGCCGGCCGCCTCCAGCGCATCGCGCAGGGTGTCGCGGTCACCCCGCGCCTCGGCCCGGGCCGCCATCGCGGCCAGGCGGTTCTTGACGTCGTGGATCGCCAGAACGGCGAGGTCGGCGAAGCTCATCCCTTCGCCCCGGTGGAGGGCTGGCCATAGCGGGTCTGGATGCGCCGCTGCAGCTCGGTGATGTCCGCCAGCTTGGGATGGCGCGCGTCCAGCCGCATCACGCTCTTCTGGAAGCGCAGCGCCTCGCGCAGCTTGCCGGCATCGAGCCCGTTGTTGAAGACATCCAGCAGCAGCGCGAAGGCGGCGTTGGCGACGATCTGCACGTTGCCCGGCAGGCGGTTGGCGGCCTCGGTAAGCATCTTCGCGGCCTCGCCCAGCTGGCCGGCGCGGCCGCGGCGCACCGCCTCGTTGTTGAGCTCCACGATCTCCTGCTTGCCCGACTGGATCAGGGCGTCGGCGCGGTCCGCCGCACCGTGGGCGTCGAGCACGCCGGCCACCTGCTGGTGCACAGCCACCGAATCGGGGTTGTTCTGCACCACCCGCTTGAGGATCTCCTCGCCCTCCGCGGTGCGCCCGGTGGCGAGGCAGGCCCGCGCGATGCCGACGGCGACGTCCTGGGACAGGTCGCTCGAATCGGCGGCGAGGGCCCGCGTCAGGGCCGCCGCCGCCAGCTCGGGCCGGCCGGCCTTGTGCTGGGCCAGCGCCTCGACCGCCGCGAGGTGGGGGTCGTTGGCATCGCCGCGGAAGTTCTTGCGCGCCTCGTCGATCAGCTCGATGGCCTTGGCGGGCTCGCCGAGCTCGGCATAGGCGCTGCCGAGGCGGGCGATGTCGGCGGTTTCGCGCAGCGGCGAGTTGCGGGTTTTCTTGACCACCCGCGACAGCGCCCCCTCGACCCGCGTGAAGTCGCCCTGCCGCTCGGCCACCAGGGCGATCGCCCGGTGGCGGGTGAGGGAATCCGGCGCGATCGCGCAGGCCCGGTCGAGCACCTTCAGCGCCTCGTCGGCACGGCCGCTGTCCAGGTGGGCGCGGCCCAGCAGGTCGTAGGCAGACAGCAGCTGCGGGGCTTCGTGGATCAGCCGGTCGAGGGTCAGCTTGCAGGCCCCCAGCTCGCCCTGGGCGTACTGGGTGCGGGCCAGCCCGAAGCGGGCCCAGGGCATCTCCCGGGCCGTCAGCACCTGGTTGTAGAAGGCCGCCGCCTCGTCGAGGCGACCGCAGGCGATCAGCGCGTTGCCGCGGATGCGCAGCGCGTCGGCCTGGTAACGGTCGCCGCTGGCGATGATCTCGTCACAGGCAGCCACCACTTCGGGCCAGTTCTCCTTGTCCTGCATCGCATCGACGCGGGCCAGCCGGGCCTTCTTGTCGAGCAGGCGCTCGAGGCGCTGCTGCAGCAGGTCGGTGGTGAAGGGCTTGAGCAGGTAGTCGTCGGGCAGGCACTCGGCCGCGGTCACCACACTGACGTAGCTCTTCTCGGCGGTGATCATCACGAACAGGGTGCCGCGGCTGATCAGCCGGCGGTTGCGCCCGTACTCGAGGAACTGCTGGCCGTCGGTGCCGCCGCCCAGGTAGTAGTCGCACAGGATCACGTCGAAGCTGCCCTGTTCGAGCTGCTCGACCGCCGCCCGCACCGTGCCGGCCATCGCCACGTTGGGGCAGCCCAGCGCCGTCATCTGGGTGCGCAGGGCGCCACGCACCTCCGGCAGATCGTCGAGGATCAGGATCTTCTTCTTGCTGAAGGGGGTGAGACTGGCCATGGCGGGTACGGCGAAGCGAATCAGTCAAGCCGGAATTCAAACACATTCCGGCACCGGGCGATGCCCTGCCGGCTATCGGAGCACCATCCTGCTCTTGACCTCGCGGGCCGCCAGCTCGAAATCCAGCCCGGCCACGGCATCGTTGATCGCCCGCACCAGCAGCTCGCCGGCCACCGCGTTGCTGGCGGCGAAGCGGTTCACGTAGGTCGAGGTCTGGACCTGGGACGACACCACGTTGTTGCGGCTGATCAGGCGGACCGTCGCCCAGCCGATCGACACGTCGGCCAGCACCGCCGCCTCGCCGGTCACCGCCAGGCGCAGGTTCTGGCGGTTGAGCAGATCGCATTTCTCCTCGGAGATCTCGTAACCGCCATGCTGGGCGACGACATTGCGGATGTCGGGCGAGACATGCTCCGGCACGTGGCAGTCGGCCTGGGCCAGCGGGGCGCCCCCCCACAGCGCGGCGAGGAGGGCGGCGTGCGTGGCGAAACGGTTGGACATGGTGTTGCTCCTTCTCGAACTCTCGGCGGGCAAACCCGTGCCGCGCCGTGCCCGGCGGGCCGGCGGCGTGGCATCTGAAAGGGGAACGCGACGACCGGGCGGGGGAGAAGACAGGGGATGAAGCGCCCCAAGCTGCAACCCGGCCACCTTTCCCTGGCGGGAGTGAGGTCCGATGGCTTTGCGTCCCGCCGTTTCCGAGCGGTTTGCCCTTTGACACTGAACAGTAACACCGGGATTTACGACCCCCCGCCGGCCAACTGTAGGCCGCCCGGGGGGCGCTTGAGGAACTACGTCACGGCCGACCCGCGCCGGCCGGGCCCGCTCAGGCCCCGGCCCGCCGCCGCAGCCAGGCGCTGGCCCCATCCACCACGACGGCCATTGCCAGCATCGCGATGATCACGGTGCTCGCCTGGGCCTCCTGGAACAGCGACAGGCTGAAGTACAGCTGCGCCCCCAGCCCACCGGCGCCGACGAAGCCGAGGATGGCCGCCATCCGGATGTTCATCTCCCAGCGGTACAGGGCGTAGGCCAGCCACTGGGGCGCCACCAGCGGCAGGGTGCCGTAGCAGAAGGTGGCCAGGGCCGGCGCACCGGCACCGGCCAGCGCGTCCGCCGGGGCCGGCGAGCTGTTCTCCAGCGCCTCGGCGAACAGCCGGCCGAGCACCCCGGTGGTGTGCAGCGCCAGCGCCAGCGTGCCGGCGAAGGGGCCCAGGCCGGCGGCCAGCACCATCAGGGTCGCCCACACCAGCTCGGGCACCGAGCGCAGCAGGTTGAGGACGAAGCGTGCCCCCTGGCGCGCCAGCACGCCGTGGCGCCCCGCCGCCGGCAGCGCCAGCACAGCCCCGCCGACCGCCGCCAGCAGCGTGCTGACGAGGGAGATCGCCAGCGTCTCCAGCGCCGCCCAGCCGACCTTGGCGAGAAAGCCCGCGCTCAGGTCCGGCGGGAAGAAGCGCGCCACGAAGCCGCCCGCCTCCTCCACCGCGGTGGCCGTGAACAGAGCCGCGAAGGGCATCTCCAGCCAGCGGAAGCTGCCGACCACCGCCGCCAGCAGCAGGCCCACGACGAGCAGCCCGCCGCCCGACACCCCGGCCCGGCGGCTCATGCCATCCTCCGCCGCAGGGCTTCGCTCGCACCGTCGGCGGCCAGCACCAGCACCAGGAAGGTCGCCAGGATGCTCGCCGCCTCGCCGCCGTTGAGCATCTTCATCGACTGGTCCATCAGCTGCCCGAGGCCGCCGGCGCCGACGAAGCCCATCACCACCGAGGCCCGCACCGCGCACTCCCAGCGGTACACGGTGTAGGACAGCAGCTCCCGGGCTGCGTTGGGCAGCAGCCCGTAGGCCAGCGCCGCCAGCCGCCCGCTGCCGGCCTCGAGCAGGCAGCGGGCAGGCCGCGCGTCGGTGGATTCGAGGATCTCCCCATACACCTTGCCGAGCATGCCGCCGTAGGTGATCCCCAGCGCCAGCACGCCGGCCGCCGGGCCGAGGCCGAAGACCCGCACGAAGAGCAGCGCCCACACCAGCTCCGGCACGCCGCGCAGCACCGCCAGCAGCAGGCGCGCTGCACCGCGCAGGATCTGGCCGACCCAGCCGCGGCGCCCCGGCCCGAGGGCCGCCACCGACAGGCTGCGGGCGAGCACGACGCCCAGCGACACCGCCAGCAGCACCGCCAGGGCGATGCCGGCGGTGGCCATCGCCAGGGTGTCGACGGTGGCACGGCCCAGCAACGCGAGGAAATCCGGCGAGGTCTCGAGGGGCAGGAAGCCGGCCAGGAAGTGGCCCATCGCCGCCAGGTTGCCCGGCTCGAACAGCGCCGCCGGGCGGAAATCGGCCAGCCGCAGCAGCGGCCACAGCAGCACCAGGGCCGCCAGCGTCCAGCCCAGGCGCGGCAGCGCGGCAGGGTCGCGGGGGGCGGCGGTCATGCGCAGCGCAGCGGCGGCAGGGTGCCGGAGGCCGGGATCACGCCCGCCTCGGACGACGGTGCGCCGGCCAGCGGCAGCCCGCCCTCGGCGGCGTACAGCTCGCGCAGCAGCGCCTCGCTCACCTCCCCCGCCGGCAGGTCGAAGAGGATGGCGCCGTCCTTGACGCCCACCACCCGCGGAAAGTGGCGCAGCGCCAGATCCACCGCATGCAGGCTCGCCACCAGGGTCACGCCGCGGCGGCGGGCCTCGTCGTTGAGCAGCGCCACGGTGAGCTCGGAGAGGGCCGGGTCCATCGCCGAGACGGGTTCGTCGGCGAGCAGCAGCTCGGGCTGCTGGTAGAGCACCCGGGCCAGCGCGACCCGCTGCAGCTGGCCGCCGGAGAGCTGGTCGCAGCGGTCGTAGAGGCGGTCGGCCAGGTCGAGCCGGGCCAGCTCGCGGCGGGCGCCGTCCGGGTCGGCCGGCAGCACCAGCGAGGCGAGGGATTTCCACAGCGGCCACTGGCCGAGCCGTCCGGCCAGCACCGCGGTGACGACCCGCTGGCGCGGCGGGATCGGCGGCGCCTGATGGACCACGCCGATGCGCGCCCGCAGCCGCCGCAAGCCCGCCGGCGAGGCGGCCCAGGGCGTGCTGCCGAGCAGCTCGACCCGCCCGCTGCCGGGCCGCAGGCTGGCCGCCAGCACCCGCAGCAGGGTGGTCTTGCCGGCCCCCGAGGCGCCGATCAGGGCGACGCGCTCGCCCGGCGCGACCCGCAGGTCGACGCCGGCCAGCGCCCGGTGGCCGTTGGCGTGGGTGAAACCGACGCCTTCGAGCGTGAAGCTCATTTTGTGTACCGCAAACTCAGGAAAACAGAAGCCGTAGGTCGGGTTGGCCCCCAGGGCACAACCCGACGATGGGGGGATGTCGTCGGGTTACTTCAGCAGGCCGGCCGCCTGGGCCGCCGACTCGATGCCCTTGTAGTTCTCGGCCTTAGTCGGGATGAACTTGCTGGCACGCTGCAGGGCCATGATCTCCTTGTGGGCCGGGTTGGCCGCGTCGAGCTTCAGGAAGGCATCGCGCAGCCTGGCCTGGAGCTTCGGATCGAGGTCGCCGCGCACCGTCCAGTTGTAGTCGAAGTACGGCGGGGTGGTGGCGAAGACGCGCACCTTGGTGGTGTCCACCTTCTTCTGCTCGACCAGCTTGTCCCACACCGAGGCGTTGAGCACGCCGGCGTCCACCTTGCCGGCCTGCACGAAGGCCACGGTGGCGTCGTGGGCGCCGGAGAAGGCGGTGTTCTTGAAATCCCGGTCGGGGTTGATGCCCTCCTGGCCGAGGAAGTAGCGCGGCATCAGGTGGCCCGAGGTGGACGACGGCGCGCCGAAGGCGAAGGTCTTGCCCTTCAGGTCGGCGAAGCCCTTGATGCCCTCGCTGGCGGTGATGAACTTCGAGGTGAACCTGGCGTCCTCGGCCCGCTGCACCAGCGGCACCGCGGTGCCCTTGGTGCGGAGGCTGGCCTGCACGAAGGTGAAGCCGCCCAGCCAGGCCATGTCGATCTTGCGGGTCGCCAGCGCCTCGACCACCGCCGCGTAGTCGGTGACCGGCACGAAGCTCACCTTCATCCCGGTTTCGTGCTCGAGATAGGCGCCCAGCGGGGCGAACTTGCGCTGCAGCTCGGTGGGTGCTTCGTCGGGGATCGCCGACACCCGCAGCACCTCCTCGGCCTGGGCGGCGAGGGGCAGGCCGGCAAGGGCGGCGAAGGCGGAAACGGCGGAAAGGCGGGCACAGGCGCGCAGCAGCGCACGCCGTGAAACGGGCACGGAAGTCATGACTCACTCCTCAAACGGCGCCTTGCAAGGCACCAGCCGCCGGGACGGGGGAGAACGGCCCCGGCTTGAACAGGGCCGCCAGCCGGAGGCCCCAACAAAATCAAGGCGGTACGCAGACCGCGGGGCGGACTATAACGAGAGGGAAAGCCGCTGTACACCCGCGCCGCCAGGGCCTGCCGACGGCGCGGCAGGGCCTGGCATCCCCACGGCATTGCCGGCCGGCATGAAGGGCGCTCGCGGGCCGTCACCCCCGCCGAAAACCGCGCCAGGCTTACGTTGCAGTGCAAATGGACATTCGCCGCCCGGTGTGCGCACAATCGAAACGCCTTCGGTGCGCTGCCCACGGCAGACCCCACCAGGCTGGCCGAGCGGCCTGCAGGTTCATCCGCCCGTTCTCTCGTCACACACAGTGGAGGAATAGGAAACATGCAACTCTCACGGCGCCAGTTTTTCAAGGTGGCCGCCGGGGGCTTGACCGGATCGAGTCTCGTCGCGATGGGCTTCTCGCCCACCGCCGCGCTGGCCGAGGTCCGCACTTTCAAGCTCGCCCGCAGCACCGAAACGCGCAACACCTGCCCGTACTGTTCGGTCGGGTGCGGCATCATCATGTACAGCCTGGGCGACAATTCCAAAAACGCCCACGCCGAGATCTTCCACATCGAGGGCGACCCGGACCACCCGGTGAACCGCGGCAGCCTGTGCCCGAAGGGCGCCGGCCTGCTCGACTTCGTGCACAGCAAGAACCGGCTCAAGTACCCGGAAGTGCGCGAACCCGGCAGCAAGGAATGGAAGCGCATCAGCTGGGACGAGGCCTTCACCCGCATCGCCAGGCTGGTCAAGGAAGACCGCGACGCCAACTTCATCGCCCAGAACGCCGACGGCGTGACGGTGAACCGCTGGCTCACCACCGGCTTCCTCGCCGCCTCCGCCTCCAGCAACGAAGCCGGCTACATCACCCACAAGGTGGTACGCAGCCTGGGAATGCTCGCCTTCGACAACCAAGCGCGTGTCTGACACGGCCCGACGGTGGCAAGTCTTGCCCCGACGTATGGCCGTGGCGCCATGACCAACCACTGGTCCGACATCAAGAATGCGGACGTGATCCTGATCATGGGCGGCAACGCTGCCGAAGCCCATCCCTGCGGCTTCAAATGGGTGACCGAGGCCAAGGCCAGGAACAAGGCCCGGCTGGTCGTCGTGGACCCGCGCTTCACGCGCTCGGCCGCGCTGGCCGACCTGTACGCGCCCATCCGCACCGGCACCGACATCGCCTTCCTGGGCGGGGTGATCAACTACCTGATCGCCGGCAACAAGGTGCACCTGGAGTACATCAGGTCGTACACCGACATGAGCTTCCTGGTGAAGGACGAGTTCGCCTTCGCCGACGGCTTCTTCTCGGGCTACGACGCCGACAAGCGCCGCTACGACAAGGCCGGCTGGGACTACCAGACGGGTGAGGACGGCTACGTCAAGACCGACCCGACCCTCGAGAACCCGCGCTGCGTCTGGAACCTGCTGAAGGCCCATTACGCCCGCTACACGCCCGAGATGGTCGAGAAGATCTGCGGCACGCCGAAGGACAAGTTCCTGCAGGTGGCCGAACTCCTCGCCTCGACGCACACCCCCGACCGGGTGATGACCATCCTCTACGCCCTCGGCTGGACCCAGCACAGCACCGGCTCGCAGATCATCCGCACCGCGGCGATGGTGCAGCTGCTGCTCGGCAACATCGGGCGGGCCGGCGGCGGCGTGAATGCCCTGCGCGGCCACTCCAACATCCAGGGCCTCACCGACCTCGGGCTGCTGTCCAACCTGCTGCCCGGCTACATGACCCTGCCCGGCGACAAGGAGACCGACTACGACGCCTACATCGCCAGGCGCGCGCCCAAGCCCATGCGGCCGGGGCAGCTGTCGTACTGGCAGAACTACGGCAAGTTCCACGTCAGCCTGATGAAGGCGTGGTTCGGCAACGCCGCCACCCGCGACAACAACTGGGCCTTCGACTGGCTGCCCAAGCTGGACAAGACCTACGACGTGCTGCAGGTCTTCGAGCTGATGCACCAGGGCAAGATGAACGGCTACTTCGCCCAGGGCTTCAACCCGCTCAACTCCTTCCCCAACAAGGCCAAGGTGAGCGCGGCGCTGGCCAAGCTGAAGTTCCTCGTCATCATGGACCCGCTGGCCACCGAGACCTCCGAGTTCTGGCAGAACCACGGCGAGTTCAACGACGTGGACCCGGCCAAGATCCAGACCACGGTGTTCCGCCTGCCGACCACCTGCTTCGCCGAGGAGGACGGCGCCATCGTCAACTCCGGCCGCTGGCTGCAGTGGCACTGGAAGGGCGCCGAGCCGCCGGGCGAGGCCAAGACCGACCCGGAGATCATGGCCGGCCTGTTCCTGCGCCTGCGCGAGATGTACAAGAAGGACGGCGGCGCCTTCCCCGACCCCATCCTCAACCTCACCTGGGGCTACAAGATTCCCGACGAACCGTCGCCCGAGGAACTCGCCAAGGAATACAACGGCAAGGCCCTGGCCGACCAGTTCGACCCGAAGGATCCGACCAGGGTCGTCAAGAAGGCTGGCGAGCTGCTCGACGGCTTCGCCCAGCTCAAGGACGACGGCAGCACCGCCTGCGGCTGCTGGATCTTCTCGGGGGCGTGGACCGAGAAGGGCAACATGATGGCCCGCCGCGACACCAGCGACCCCTGGCACAACGGCCAGACCCTGGGCTGGGCCTTCGCCTGGCCGGCCAACCGGCGCATCCTCTACAACCGCGCCTCGGCCGACCCCGCCGGCAAGCCCTGGGACGCCAAGCGCAAGCAGGTATGGTGGGACGCCGCCGCCGGCAAGTGGGCCGGCTCCGACGTGCCCGACTTCAAGGCGGACTCCGCCCCCGACGACGGCATGGGCCCCTTCATCATGAACCCCGAGGGCGTGGCGCGCTTCTTCGCCCGCGGCATGATGAACGAAGGCCCCTTCCCCGAGCACTACGAGCCCTTCGAGACGCCGATCGGCACCAACCCCATGCACCCCAACAACCCCAAGGCCGTCTCCAACCCGGCCGCGCGGGTCTTCAAGGGCGACATGGAAGCCTTCGGCACCGCCAGGGACTTCCCCTACGCGGCCACCACCTACCGGCTCACCGAGCACTTCCACTACTGGACCAAGCACGTCGAGTCGAGCGCCATCATCCAGCCGGAGCAGTTCGTCGAGATCGGCGAGGCGCTGGCCGCCGAGAAGGGCATCAAGGCCGGCGACAAGGTCAAGGTGAGCTCCAACCGCGGCTACATCAAGGCGGTGGCGGTGGTCACTAAGCGCATCAAGCCGCTGCAGGTGGACGGGAAAACGGTGCATCACGTGGGCATTCCGCTCCACTGGGGCTTCAAGGGGGTGGCCAAGAACGGCTTCATCACCAACACCCTGACGCCCTTCGTCGGTGACGCGAACACCCAGACGCCGGAGTTCAAGTCCTTCCTCGTCAACGTCGAGAAAGCCTGAGGAGACCGCCATGGCACTGCAATCACTGGACATCGCCAAGCGCTCGGCCACCACCACCGAACCGCCCCAGGCGCGCAAGACCCTCGAGGTCGCCAAGCTCATCGACGTCTCCAAGTGCATCGGCTGCAAGGCCTGCCAGGTGGCGTGCATGCAGTGGAACGACCTGCGCGACGAGGTCGGCACCTGTGCCGGCACCTACGACAACCCGCGCGACCTCACCGAGCAGAGCTGGACGGTGATGCGCTACGCGGAGGTCGAGAGCGAGGAGCGCGGCCTGGAGTGGCTGATCCGCAAGGACGGCTGCATGCACTGCGAGGACCCGGGCTGCCTCAAGGCCTGCCCCTCGCCGGGGGCGATCATCAAGTACGCCAACGGGATCGTGGATTTCCACCAGGAAAACTGCATCGGCTGCGGCTACTGCGTGAGCGGCTGTCCCTTCAACGTCCCGCGCATCTCCAAGCAGGACAGCAAGGCCTACAAATGCACGCTGTGCTCCGATCGCGTCGCGGTCGGGCTCGAGCCGGCGTGCGTCAAGGTCTGCCCGACCGGCAGCATCAGCTTCGGCTCCAAGGTCGACATGCAGGCGCTGGCCGAGGAGCGCGTCACCGAGCTCAAGGAGCGCGGCTTCAGGAACGCCGGCCTCTACGACCCGGCTGGCGTGGGCGGCACCCATGTCATGTACGTGCTCAACCACGCCGACCAGCCGACGCTGTACAGCGGCCTGCCGGCCGACCCGGCGATCTCGCCGACCGTCGGGCTGTGGAAGGGCATCGCCAAGCCCCTCGCGATGGCCGGCATGGCCGCCGCGGCGCTGGGCGGGCTGTTCCACTACGTGATGAAGGGCCCCAACGAGGTGTCGAAGGAGGTCGAAGCCGAAGTCGAACGTGAACTGGAGGGCGAAAAATGATCCGCGATCCGCATGATCTGCAACGCTACACCGCCTCCGAGCGGGCCAACCACTGGATCACGGGCATCTGCTTCATCCTGCTCGCGCTGTCGGGGCTGTCCCTGTTCCACCCGGCGCTGTTCCCGCTCACGATGCTCTTCGGCGGCGGCACCTGGACGCGCATCCTGCACCCCTTCATCGGGGTCGTGATGATGCTGTTCTTCGTGATCATGTTCTTCCGCTTCCAGGGCCTCAACCACATGACCCAGACCGACTGGGAGTGGGTGAAGCGGGCGAAGGAGATGGTCAACGGCGACGACCACAACATGCCGATCATGGGCAAGTACAACGGGGGGCAGAAGCTGCTGTTCTGGTTCCTCGGCGTCGCCATGCTCGCGCTGTTCGTGTCGGGCATCGTGATCTGGCGGGCGTATTTTTCCGCCAGCTTCCCGATCGGCGTCGTGCGCCTGGGCGCCCTGGTGCACGCGGCCTTCGCCGCGCTGATGATCGCCGCGATCATCGTGCATGTGTACGCCGCCATCTGGGTGCGCGGCACCATCCGGGCGATGCTCTACGGCACCGTCACCCGTGCCTGGGCCCGGCAGCACCACCGGGCCTGGTACAAGCAGATGACCGGCAAGTAAGCCGCACGGTCCGGGGGGCGGGCTGGTCCGCCCCCCGCCACACCTCGTCCCCACCGAAAGCCGCCGCATGTCGAAACTCCTCAGCCCCGAAGAAATCGCCACCCAGGCCGGCGGCGACGCCACGCCCAACCGCCTGCCCTCGCCCCGCGTCTTCGCCGACCGCGCCGCGCGCCTGCGCCAGCTCGCCCAAGGCCACGCGATGGCCGACTTCCTCGCCTTCGCAGCCCGCCTCGCCGACGCCCAGCAGAGCCTGCTCGACCAGCGCGGCCCAGCCCCCCGACCGGACGACGCCCACCTCCGCCGCTGTCGCCAGCACGGCATGCCGCCCCTGGACGCCCACGGCGCCGAACTGCCCGCCGGCTGGCTGACGGTGCTCCACGACCTCGCCGCCGCCGTCGTGCCCCACGCCCCCGCCGGCCTCCAGAACGCCATCGCGGCCCTCCCCGATTTCCCGGAGGAACGCCTCGCCAGCCTCGCCCGCGAGATCCTGCGCGGCGATGAGAACCTCACCAACGCCGTCGAGCTGGCCCTCGCCCCGCTGATCGGCGCCAGCCTGCAGGTGTTGTGGGCCGCCCGCGCCCTCGGCCTCGCCGCCGGCGACATCCCGGCCGGCTTCGAAGGCGGCCAGTGCCCGGCCTGCGGCGCGCCGCCGGTGGCCAGCATCGTGCGCATCGGCGACGCCGGCCACGGCGTGCGCTACGCCGCCTGCAGCCTGTGCGCCTGCGAATGGCACGTCACCCGCATCAAGTGCGTGCCCTGCCAGAACACCCGCGGCCTCGCCTACCAGGCCCTCGCAGGCGCCAGCGGCCCGGCCCACCCCGCCGTCAAGGCCGAAACCTGCCCCGACTGCCACGCCAGCCTCAAGATCGTCTCGATGGAGACCGACCCGGCCGTCGACGCCTTCGCCGACGACCTCGCCACCCTCGCCCTCGACATGCTCGTCGACGAAGCCGGCTTCCACCGCGCCGGCCGCAACCTCTTCCTGTTCACCCCCTAGCCGGGCCACAGCCCCCACACCACCAGGAGATCCCCCCACGATGGCGTCCATGGTCCATGGCACCACGTCCGACAGCAGCTCGCCGGCACCCGACAACACCGCCTACCGCGCCCTGCCCGGCCTCGACCGGCTGCTCGGCGCCGCCCCGGCGCTGCTCGAGCAGTACGGGCGCACCGAAACCACCCGCGTGCTGCGCGACACCCTCGCCGCCGCCCGCCAGGCAATCGCCAGCGGCCAGCCGGCGCCCGATTCCGCGGTCCTCCTCACCGACGCCACGGCCCGCCTCGCCGCCCGCGCCGCGCCAAGGCTCAAGCCCGTCTTCAACCTCAGCGGCACCGTGCTGCACACCAACCTCGGCCGCGCCACCCTGCCCGAAGAAGCCATCGCCGCGATGGTCGAGGCCGCCCGCGCCCCCTGTGCCCTCGAATACGACATCGAAACCGGCGGCCGCGGCGACCGGGACGACGTGGTGGATGAACTCCTCCAGGAGCTCACCGGCGCCGAGGCCGCCACGGTGGTCAACAACAACGCCGCGGCGGTCTTTTTGCTCCTCAACACCCTCGCCCAGCGCAAGGAGGTCATCGTCTCCCGCGGCGAGCTGGTCGAGATCGGCGGCGCCTTCCGGGTGCCCGACATCATGCAGCGCGCCGGCGCCCGGCTCGTCGAGGTGGGGTGCACCAACCGCAGCCACGCCCGCGATTTCGAAACCGCCATCGGCCCCCGCACCGCGCTGCTGATGAAGGTGCACGCCAGCAACTACGCCATCGAAGGCTTCACCGCCAGCGTCGCACGGGCCGAGCTGGCCCGCATCGCCCACGCCCACGGCCTGCCCTTCGTCGAAGACCTGGGCAGCGGCACCCTCACCGACCTCGCCCGCTGGGGCCTGCCCCACGAACCCACGCCGGCCGAAGCCATCGCCGCCGGCGCCGACCTGGTCAGCTTCTCCGGCGACAAGCTGCTCGGCGGGCCCCAGGCCGGCATCCTGGTCGGCCGCCGCGACCTCGTCACGCGGCTCAAGAAGAACCCCCTCAAGCGCGCGCTGCGGGTCGGCAAGATCACCCTCGCCGCCCTCGAGGCCGTGCTGCGCCTCTACCGCGACCCCGACCGCCTGCCCGAGCGCCTCGCCGCCCTTCGGCTCCTCACCCGCCCCCGCGACGCCATGCTCACCCAGGCCGAGCGCCTGCGCCCCGCCGTCGCCGCAGCCCTCGCCGGCTGGCCCCTCACGGTGACGGTGGAACCGCTGCTGTCCCAGATCGGCTCCGGCAGCCTGCCCGTCGACCGGCTGCCCTCCGCCGGGCTGGTGTTCCGCCCGGTCGGCCGCAGCGGCGGCGTGCTCGGCAAGCTCGAAACCGCCCTGCGCGGCCTGCCGGTGCCGGTCATCGGCCGCATCGCCGACAAGGCCCTGCACCTCGACCTGCGCTGCCTCGCCCCCGCCGACGAGGCGCGCTTCCTCGACCAATTCGCCCGGATGAGCTCCCCATGCTGATCGGCACCGCCGGCCACATCGACCACGGCAAGACCACCCTGGTGCGCGCCCTCACCGGCACCGACACCGACCGCCTGCCCGAAGAAAAACGCCGCGGCATCACCATCGAGCTCGGCTACGCCTACCTGCCGGTAGCCGCTGGCGACGGCGCACCGGCCCAGGTGATCGGCTTCGTGGACGTGCCCGGCCACGAGAAATTCGTCCCCACCATGCTCGCCGGCGCGAGCGGCATCGACTTCGCGCTGCTCATCGTCGCCGCCGACGACGGCCCGATGCCGCAGACCCGCGAACACCTGCAGATCCTCCAGCTGCTCGGCATCCGCCGTGGCGCCGTCGCCCTCACCAAGGCCGACCGCGCCAGCCCCGGGCGCATCGCCGAGGTGAGCGGGCAGATCGACGCCCTGCTGGCCGGCGGCAGTCTCGCCGGGGCGCCGGTGTTTGCGGTCTCGGCGATCACCGGCGCGGGCATAGCCGCCCTGCGCGCCCACCTCGTCGCCACCGCCCGCGCGCTGCCGGCCCGCGCCGCCGAGGGCGACTTCCGCCTCGCCATCGACCGGGTATTCACCCTGGCCGGCGCCGGCACCATCGTCACCGGCACCGTCCATGCGGGGCGGGTGGCGGTGGGCGACCTCGTCCGGCTCGCCCCCCACGGCCCCACCGCCCGGGTGCGCAGCCTGCACGTGCAGAACCGCGGCGCCAGCCACGGCCAGGCCGGCCAGCGCTGCGCCCTCAACCTCGCCGGGCTGGCGGTGGACGAGATCCGCCGCGGTGACTGGCTCACCGGACAGACCGCGCCGCTGCCCGCCCAGCGCCTCGACGTCACCCTCACCCTCGCCGCCGACGCCCCGCGCGCCCTCGCCCACGGTGCCGTCGTGCAGCTCCACCACGGCACCCGCCAGCTCGGCGGCCGCGTCGCGCTGCTCGACGCCACCCTCGAAAAAACCGGCCTCGCCCCCGGCGGCCACTGCCTCGCCCAGCTCGTCGCCGACGCGCCGCTGCACGCCTGCCGCGGCGACCTCGTCGTGCTGCGCGACGCCCATGGCCGCAACACCCTCGGCGGCGGGCGCATCCTCGACCCCTTCGGCCCGGCGCGGCAACGCCGCCACCCGGACCGCCTCGCCCTGCTCGCCGCCCAGGCCATGGCCGACCCGGCGGAACGCCTGCAGGCCCTGCTCGCCCGCTCGCCCCTCGGCCTCGACCTGCAACAGCTCGCCGCCGCCGAAAACCGCCGCCCCGACGCCCTCCGCGCGCTGCTGCCCGAGGCTGCGGCCCGTTTCAACGACAAGGCCGGCTGGCTGATCGGCAGCGCCGCCCTCGACGCCCTCGGCCACCGCGTCGAAGAGCGCCTCGCCCGGCACCACACCGAGCACCCGGACGAACTCGGCCTCGAACTCGGCCTCGAACGCGACCGCCTGCGCCGCATGATCGCCCCGCTGCTGCCGGCGCCGGCCTTCGCCGAGTGGCTGGAACACTGGCTGGCCGAGGGCCGCGTGGCCCGCCGCGGCAGCGCCTGGCACCTGCCCGGCCACCGCCTCGAGCTCGACCCCCACGACCGCCGCCGCGCCGACACCCTGCTACCCTGGCTGCTCGACACGCCCTTCGACCCGCCCTGGGTGCGCGACATCGCGCAGCGCCTCGGCGAGCCCGAAACCGCCACCCGCGAGCTGCTCAAGCGCCTGGCCGCCTGCGGCGAAGCCTGCCAGGTGGTGCGCGACCTGTTCTACGCCCCCGCCGCGGTGCGCCAGCTGGGCGCGATCGCCGCCGAGCTGATGGCTGCCGACGGCTGCATCCGCGCCGCCGCCTTCCGCGACCGCTGCGGCCTCGGCCGCAAACGGGCGATCCAGATCCTCGAATACTTCGACCGGGTCGGCTACACTCGCAAGGTCGGCCGCGGCCACGACGAACAGCACCGTATCCGCGGCGATCTGGCGGTAAATTGACGAGGAAGGGATGCGTCCCCCGGTGGGGCGACTGGTCTTCAAAACCAGGAGGGGCCGTCAAGCGGTCCCTGGTGGGTTCGACTCCCATTCTCTTCCGCCACGCTTTCCGGCACCGACCCGGCCCCTACACTCCGGCGACTCCACGATGGCCCTGCTGCGCGGCTGCGAATTTCCCGACACCCTGCTGTACCACCCGGACAGCCACCTGTGGTTCGCCCCCGCGGGCGACGGCATTTACCGGGTCGGGGTGACCCGGTTCGGCATCGCGCTGTCGGGGGAGATCCTGCTGTTCACGCCCAAGCCGGTGGGCGCCCGCTGCGAGGCGGGCCGCAGCTTCGGCCTGCTGGAGGCCGGCAAGACGGTGTTTCCGGTCAAGACCCCCTTCGCGGCGCGGCTGGCGGAGGCCAACCCGGCCCTCGACCCCTCGGCCCGCGCGATGAACCGCGCCCCCTTTGCCAACTGGCTGGTGGCGCTGGAGCCGACCGGCGCGATCCCCCCGGGCCTGCTGCGGCCGTGGCCCGAGGCCCGGCCGGAGATCGAGCAGCTCATGGAGCGCTACGCCTTCCGCGACCTGGCCGACTTCTCGGCGCCACTGTTCCACGAGGACAACCGTGATTTCTGAGGCGCCCGCCCGCCCCGCCGACAAACTGGCGATCCTGGTGTGGGCGGCCGATCCGGGCCGGCCGGAACTCTGCGCGACGCCCTTCTACTTCGCCGCGGCGGCGGCGGCGATGGACGTGGAGGTGGAGATGTACTTCACCGCCCGCTCGGTGGAATTGCTGCGCCGGGGCGTTGCCGAAGCCCTGCTGGCGGCCGCGGGCAGCGGCAAATCGGTAGCCGACTTCCGCCGCGAGGCCCTCGCCTTCGGCGCCAAGATGTTCGCCTGCCCGACCGCCCTGGCGAGCCACGGCGTCGATGCGGCCGAGCT
Organism: Zoogloea sp.; assembly: GCF_041908905.1. GTDB lineage: Bacteria > Pseudomonadota > Gammaproteobacteria > Burkholderiales > Rhodocyclaceae > Zoogloea. The sequence goes on along the minus strand of NZ_JAYREK010000003.1, from coordinate 60,336 downwards.
GATCTCCGGCCTCGCCGGCCAGGCGGGCGCGGCGGCCTTCATCGGGCGAACCCTCGACCCCGCCTGGCGCAGCCTGAGCTTCTGAGGCCGGCGCCTTCTCAGGCCTCGCCGCCGTCCTCGGTTTTCTTGGTGCGACGGCTACGCGTCTTGCGGGGCGCGGCCTCGGCAGGTGCTTCGCTCGCCGCGGGCTCGGCCGGCTCGGGCTTTTTGTCGGCTTTCTTGCTGTCGGCCTTCTTGCGGCTGCCGCGGGCCTTCTTGGGCGCAGGGGTTTCGTCGGCGGGAGCCGCCTCGACCGGTGCGGGGGCGGGCTCGACGGCGGCCGGAGCGGCCTCGGGCTGCGGCGCCTCCTCGGCTCTGGCGGCGCGACGCCCCTTGCGGCGCTTGTCCTGGCGCGGCGCTTCGGCCTCGGATGCCGGCGCTGCGGCGGCTTCGGCCGGCGCGGCTTCGATGGCCAACTCGGCGGCCGGCTCGGCCGGGGGTTCGACGGCCATCTCGGGCAGCGTGCCGGCCGGCGTCTCGGCCGGGGCTTCGACCACGGCTTCCGGCTGCTGCGCCTTGCGCCCACCGCGCCCGTTGCGCCGCGACGGGCGGCGGGTTTCCGCCGGCGCCTCGGCGGCGGCTTCTTCGGCGGAGAGCGCAGCGACGGCTTCGACGCTCGCCGGCTCGGCCTTCGCCGGGCCGCCGACGCGGCTCACGAAGGTGCCGGATTTTTCGTCGCGCCCCACCTCCAGCAGCCCGCGGGCCTGGGCCTCGTCGAGCAGGTTGCCGAAGGCCTTGAAGCCGTAGTACGACTCGTTGAAGCCGGGCTGGCGGCGTTTGATGGCGTCCTTCAGCATCGAGGCCCAGATCTTGCCGGTGTCACCCCGCTCGGCGAGCAGCGCGTCGCAGGTCTCGACGGCCATCGTGATGGCCCTGGTGCGGCGGCTGTCGAGCTCCTCGCGGCGGCGTTTTTCTTCTTCGGCGTTGCGGCGGGGTGCCGGCGCCTGGGCCTCGCGCGGGCCGGGGCGGGCGGCCGACTGGCGGGTCTCGCGCACCAGGTCGTCATAGAAGATGAACTCGTCGCAGTTGGCGATGAGCAGGTCGGAGGTGGATTGCTTCACCCCCACGCCGATCACCTGCTTGGCGTTCTCGCGCAGCTTGGAGACCAACGGCGAAAAATCGGAGTCGCCGCTGATGATCACGAAGGTATCCACGTGGCTCTTGGTGTAGCAAAGGTCGAGCGCATCGACCACCAGCCGGATGTCGGCGGAGTTCTTGCCGGACTGGCGCACGTGGGGGATCTCGATCAGCTCGAAGTTGGCCTCGTGCATCGCCGCCTTGAAGCCCTTGTAGCGATCCCAGTCGCAATAGGCCTTCTTGACCACGATGCTGCCCTTCAGCAGCAGGCGCTCGAGCACCAGCTTGATGTCGAACTTTTCGTACTTCGCGTCGCGCACGCCGAGGGCGACGTTCTCGAAGTCGCAGAACAGGGCCATGCTGATGCTGTCGGGACTAGAGGGCACGGGCTTCTCCGGTGACGGGTCGGGATGTCGAGCTTACGCCCGATCAGACCTTCTTGACGAATTCGGACTTAAGGCCCATCTGGCCGAAACCATCGATCTTGCAGTCGATGTCGTGGTCGCCGTCGACGAGGCGGATGTTCTTGACCTTGGTGCCGACCTTCACCACCGACGACGAGCCCTTCACCTTGAGGTCCTTGACCACGGTGACGGTGTCGCCATCCTGCAGCACGTTGCCCACCGCGTCGCGGATCACCTTGACCTCCTCGGCCGCGGCCACCGCCACCTTGGGCCACTCGTGGGCGCACTCGGGGCAGACGTAGTTGTCGCCGTCCTCGTAGGTGTATTCGGACGAACACTGGGGACACTTGGGCAGGCTGCTCATGGGGATTCCTCTGACGATGATTCGGTTACGGGCGCGACGATAACCCACAAGCGGCGTGGGGGCATAATTTTGCCGGCAGAAAATTCAGCTGGCGGGGGTCTCGCGGCGGCTCGCCAGCCAGCCGAACAGCGACAACAGCGCCAGCCCGCCGCCGATCAGCAGGATGCCGGCCACCTCGCTGGCCTTGAAGGCCTCGCCCAGGGTGAGCCGCGACGACAGGATCGCCACCACCGGCGTGCCGAGCACCGACAGGCTGGCCTCCCAGGCCGGCACACGGCTGAGGATCCAGCCCCACAGCCACCAGCACAGGGCGATGCTGGCGACCGACAAAAAGGTGAGCATCAGCAGGTAATGGGGCGTCCACGCGGTGGGGCGGCCCGGGGCCAGCTCCATCATCAGCAGGAGCGGCACCGCCCCGAAGATCATCTGCCACATGGTGAGCACCAGCAGGTCGACCCGATGGGCCTGGCGCAGCCGCTTGGTGAGGATGGTCCCGACCGCCCAGCACAGGGCTGCCGACAGGCCCAGCAGCTTGCTGGCCAGGCTGGTCTGCATGTTCCACGGCTCGATGATCAGCAGCAGCCCGCCGAGGGTGCTCACCGCCGCCAGCCATTGCCGGCCCTGGACCCGCTCGCCGAGCAGCGGCCACGACATCAGCAGGGTCCAGATCGGCATCGTGAAGATCAGCACCGAGGTCTTGCCCGGCCCGCCCTCGACCAGCGCGGAGGTCTGCAGGATGGTGAAGCCGGACACCTGGATCAGCCCCAGCAGCAGGGTCGTCCCCGGCGCGACGAGGGCCATCGAGCGACCGGTGAGGCGCACCGCCAGCACCAGCGCCAGCGCGCCACCCACCGCCCGCTGGGCCGCCAGCGAGAAGGGCGAGGCGTATTCGAGCGCCTGCTTGACCAGCACCCAGGTGTAACCCCAGGTGCACGACAGCACGAGAAGGGCCAGCGCGGGCAGCCAGCGTTGCAGACCAGGCAGAGTGTGGCGCATCCCGGCTCAGCCCATCAGGCTGACGATCAGCGGCGTGGTGAGGGCCGACAGCATCGTGGACAGGAGCAGGCTGCCCGCCACCGGGCCCTCCAGCACCTTGAACTGGCGCGCCATCAGATACACGTTGGCGCCCACCGCCAGCGAGGCGAGCAGCACCACCACCCGGGTCTCGAGGGGCGGCAGGCCGAGCAGCCGGGCCAGCAGCCACACCACCAGCGGTTGCACCAGCAGCTTGACCGCGGTGATCGCGGTGCTGATCTGCCAGCCTTCGCGGATGCCGTATTCCGCCAGGCCCATGCCGAGCACGATCATCGCCAGCGGCGCCGCGGCGGTGCCGACCATCGCCAGCGGCTGGTCGATCAGCGCCGGCACCGGCAGGCCCGACAGGCCGAACAGGGTGCCCGACAGGATGCTCGCGACGATCGGCGTCTTCAGCACCGCCTTGACCGTCTTGACGAAGCCGTGGGCGGTGAAGCTGCCGTGGCGCGCCCACTCCACCGACACGGTAACCAGCGTCCACAGGGTGAGCGAGTTGAACACCAGCACCAGCGCCACCGACGGCAGCGCCGCCTCGCCCAGCGTCACCTTGGCGAGCGGGATGCCCAGCAGCACGTTGTTGGAGAACACCCCGCCCAGCCCGAACAGCGACTGCCCCGCCCCGTCCAGCCCGAACAGCTTCCAGGCCACCAGCCGGCCGAGGATGAAGACGATCAGGCAGCTGCCGAAGAAGGCCATCAGCAGCCGTGCGTCCACCGGCGGCAGGCGGGACAGGTCGCTCATCATGCGGAACAGCATCGCCGGCATCGCCACCGAGAAGACGAAGCGCGACAGGTTGTCCGACATGGCCGCCGGCCAGCCGGAAAAACGCATCAGCCCGTAGCCGACGAAAACCAGCGCAAACAGCGGCGCCGCCAGGGAAAGCTGGTGGAGAAATGCGGACATCTAAGGAAATCAGGGGCCTTCCATCGGCGGGAGCGTGCAGGATAGCCGAAGCGCAGCCCGCGCGCTGTCCGCATTAGCCCTCATTCCCGGGAGCGCCTGGGGTGAAGGCGGGCCACGCCGCTAGTCGTCCGCCTCGGCGGGCGGAGCGACCTTCAGGACCTCGGCCAGGGTCGTGATGCCGGCGGCCACCTTCAGCGCCCCCGACAGGCGCAGCGGCTTCATGCCCTCGCGGATCGCCTGCTCGCGGATCCGGGCCAGGTCGATCCCGCCGCTCAGGGTTTTTCTGAGCTCCGGCGACATCAGCAGGATCTCGTACAACCCGATCCGCCCCATGTAGCCGGTCATCCGGCACTCGATGCACCCCACCGGCCGGTGGAACACCCTGGGCCGCGGCGCCTTCCACGGGTTGACCAGGTGGTCCCAGATCTCCTCCTCTTCGGGCGTCGGCGGGTGGGCCTCCTTGCAGTGCGGGCACAGGATGCGCACCAGGCGCTGGGCCATGATGCCGAGGACGGTGGCATTCAGCAGGTAGGCCGGCACCCCCAGGTCGAGCATCCGGGTGATCGCCGCCGGGGCGTCGTTGGTGTGCAGCGTGGACAGCACCAGGTGCCCGGTGAGGGCCGCCTGGATCGCCATCTCGGCGGTCTGCAGGTCGCGGATCTCGCCGACCATGATGATGTCCGGGTCCTGCCGCATCAGCGCCCGCACGCCCTCGGCGAAACCCAGGTCGATCGCCGGGTGCACCTGCATCTGGTTGAAGGCCGGCTCGACCATCTCGATCGGGTCCTCGATGGTGCACACGTTCACCTCGGGGGTGGCGAGCTGCTTGAGGGTCGAATACAGGGTGGTCGTCTTGCCCGAGCCGGTCGGCCCGGTGACCAGGATGATGCCGTTGGGCCGGCCGGCGATCGCATGCCAGCGCGCCTCGTCCTGCTCCGAGAAGCCCAGCTCGGCCATGTTGCGCACCAGCACCTCGGGGTCGAAGATGCGCATCACCAGCTTCTCGCCGAAGGCCGTGGGCAGCGTGGACAGGCGCAGCTCGACCTCCTTGCCGCTGGCCACGCGGGTCTTGATGCGGCCGTCCTGGGGGCGGCGCTTCTCGACCACATCCATCCGGCCGAGGATCTTGATGCGGCTGGTCATCGCCGTGAGCACGCTCATCGGCATCTGGTACACCTGGTGCAGCACCCCGTCGATGCGGAAACGCACCAGCCCCATGTCGCGCCGCGGCTCGATGTGGATGTCGCTGGCGCGCTGCTCGAAGGCGTACTGCCACAGCCAGTCGACGATGTTGACGATATGCCGGTCGTTGGCGTCGAACTGGCGATTGCCCTGGCCGAGGTCCACCAGCTGCTCGAAGGACGTCGCGCCGATGCCGTGGGCGCCGCTCGTCTGGGCCGCCTTCTTGACCGAACGGGCCAGGTTGTAGAACTCGACCAGGTAGCGCGCCACGTCGGCCGGGCTCGCCACCACGCGGCGGATCTCCTTCTTCAGGATGCCGGCGACCTCCTTCTCCCACTCCCGCAGGAAAGGCTGGGTCGTGGCCACCACCACTTCGCGCAGGCCAACCTGGATCGGCAGCACGCCGAAGCGGGTGGCATAGGCCGAGGACATCACCCCGGTCACCGCGGCGAAGTCGATCTTCAGCGGGTCGATGCGCAGGTAGTCCAGCCCGACCCGCCCGGCCAGCCACTCGGTGAGCTCCTCGAGGCCCAGCGGGCGGTGCGGCGGCTGCAGCGAGGACCACTTCTGCCCGGCGATCACCACCAGCGGATGGGTTTCGCCGGACTGCCGCCGCTGGGCCGCCAGCAGCGCATCGGCGTCGGCCCGCGCGACCCGCTGGTCGGCCACCAGCCCGTCGAGGATCTCGGCCAGGCTCAGCCGGTGTTCGTGGGTGGCGAAGGAGAAGGTGGACATGGCAGGTACCGGGGCGCGAAGGGTGGCGCCGGGCAAGCGCCGCCGCCCCGAATACTAACCAGTCCGCCGGTTTTTATCCCGGCGCACGTGCCATCCACCCGTGCTCAACGCCGCATTTCCCCCTGCATGTTGCCGAAGGCCCCGAAACCATGGCCCTTGTCGGGCCCCCGACCCGGGCCGCGCTCCGGCCCCCGGTTATCCGGCCGGCCCTCGGGGCCGCGGGGCGGAGGCATCCCGCCGCCCGGCGCCATCGGCTGCCCCGGTCCGAAGGACGGCCCGCGCTCGAAACCCCGCTCCGGCCGGCGATCCGGCTGCCGCCAGTGTTCATGGCCGGGTTCGAACCACGGCCGTGGTGGCGGCGGCTGAATGATCACCGGGGGTGGCGCGCGCTGGATGATGACCGGCGGCGGGGTGTAGCTCCGCTGGATGATCACCGTCCCCGAGCCGGGATAGCCGTAGGCCGGATAAGGCGACGGATACGGGGCCGGATAAGGTGCCGGGTAGGCCTGCGGGTAGCGGGCGGGTGGCAGCGGGTAGGGGCCGGGATCGACCGGCGCGACCACGCACCCGGCAAGGGATGCGCTGGCCAGCAGGGCGGCAAACAGGTGCTTCATGACTCGCTCCGGAGCGGATGTTCCCCATTCAACGCACGAGACGCCGTTTGGTCTGAGAAAAAATCTCTCGAAATGTTGCCGACCCCCTTGGCATACATGTACAAAACCACACTATAATGACGTCGTCAATCAACCAGCGGAGCCTGAACCATGAAGACCATCCTGTCCTTCCTCGCACTCGGCATCTTCGGCATCAACATGGCCTTTGCCGCCGTCAACCTCAACACCGCAACCGCCACGGATCTGGATGGCATCAAGGGTATCGGCCCGTCCAAGGCCAAGGCGATCATCGATTACCGCACCAAGAACGGCCCCTTCAAGAGCGTCGAAGACCTGAAGAACGTCAAGGGTTTTGGCGAGAAGAGCATCACCAAGCTCAAGGGCGAGTTGACGGTGAGCGGGGAAACCACCAAAAAGTGAGCCCAAAAAGCGGCAAGGTATGACGCAAGGCACGAAGGGCGTTAAGGTTGCAGCCGACGCCCGGCCCGTGCCTTCCGTTGCGGCGGGCGGTCGTCAAACCCTTCCAGCCCGACGGAGAAGACCATGACGCACCCCGCTCCCCGCCTTTCCGCACGCCCGGCCAGCGCCCTGCTGGCCCTCGGCGTGTCCCTCGTCCTGTCCTTGTCGCAGTCGGCCTGCGGGCTCGGCGACAGCGGCAGCGCAGCCGTCACCGCAGCCAAGCTCAAGGCCCGCGAGGCCGAGAGCGCGAAGGCCGCCAAGGAACAGTTCGAACAACAGCTGGCCGAAAGCCAGCAGAAGGCCGCCCAGCGCCAGAAGGACCTCGAGGCCGCCACCCGCTGAAGCCGCCCGGGTGAGCCCCGACTCACCCGCCGCAGCGGCATCCACACGGGCCCCGTCAGGCTTGCCGTAAATGTCCGCCAACTGCCTTTGAATCCTTATGAAACAAGGATTTGCATGATTATGCAGAGCGGACCTCCAGCGGCTGAAGTCCGGCCTCTTCCAGCAAACCCTGACCTGGTCCCCGCGTCGCGGCGGCAGACCAAACCGGGGTTTCAGCCCTTGATCACCGTCTCCAGGGCCGACAGGCACAGCGCGACGTTGGCCGGGCGGCTCGAATGCCCCATCAGGCCGATCCGCCACACCTTACCCGCCAGGGCGCCCAGGCCGGCACCGATCTCGAGACCGAATTCCTGCAGCAGGCGCGCCCGCGCGGCCGCTTCATCGACGCCTTCGGGCACCCACACCGAGTTGAGCTGCGGCAGCCGGGCTTCCTCGCTCACCACGAAGCGGATGCCCAGCGCCTCCAGACCGGCGCGCAGGCGCAGGTGGTTGTCCCGGTGCCGCGCCCAGGCCGCCTCCAGGCCTTCCTTCGCGAGGATCACCAGCGATTCGTGCAGGCCGTAGAGCGGATTGACCGGCGCCGTGTGGTGATAGGTCCGTTTCGCGCCGCTCCAGTAGCCCAGCACCAGGCCGAGATCCTGGAACCAGCTCGGGCAGGCGCCCTGCCTGCCCTTGATGCGCGCCACCGCCGCTTCCGAGAAGCTGACCGGCGACAGGCCGGGGGTGCACGACAGGCACTTCTGGCTGCCCGAGTAGGCCGCGTCAATGCCCCACTCGTCGAGCAGCACCGGCACGCCGCCCAGCGACGTCACGCAGTCCATGATCGTCAGGGCGCCATGGCGCCGGGCAATCGCGGCGAGGGCCGCGGCGTCGGAGAGGGCTCCGGTGGAGGTTTCCGCGTGCACGAAGGCCAGCAGCGCCGCATCCGGGTTGACCGCGAAGGCCGCTTCGACCTTGGCCGGATCCACCGGCGCGCCCCACGCATCCTCGACGATCACCGCCACGCCCCCGAGGCGCCGGACGTTTTCGGCCATGCGACCGCCGAACACGCCGTTCACGCAGACGATCACCTTGTCGCCCGGGGTCACCAGATTGACGAAACAGGTCTCCATGCCCAGCGAACCGGGGCCCGATACCGGAAAAGTCAGCTCGTTGCGGGTCTGAAAGGCGTAACGGAGCAGGGTCTTGAGTTCGTCCATCATCCCGACAAAGGCGGGATCCAGGTGACCGACGGTCGGCCGGGCCAGCGCCGACAGGACGCGCGGCGGTACATCGGAAGGCCCGGGGCCCATCAGGGTACGCACCGGCGGCTGGAAGGATCGGATCTCGGGTCTGTCGATGCTCATGGATTCTCCTGGTTGTCTGCTGGACGCCCGGCCATGCGCCTACTGCGGCCGGCCGTGGGTGGCGATCGTGCGGATGACCCGCACCGTATCCAGATCGGAGGCGCGGTAGGCGGATTTCACGAATTCCGACACCTGTACGCCCTCCCCCGCCTCCCCGCCGTCGGGGAGGGTGGTTTCGTAGGTGAAGCGCAGGAACAGCTGCCCGCTGTCGGGCTCCTCGAGACGGATCGTGAGTCGCCCGCCCGCGTGTTCCGCTGTCGCTGCCGACTCGAAACACACCCATTCCAGGGGCTCGAAGGTCACCGTATCGAGGATGCGCGAGTTGCCGAAGTGAAGCTCCCGGGTGATCCGGTCTGCCGATCGCTCCGTCAACACGCAGCGGTCCAGGCCAGGCAGGAATACCGTGGGTTCGTGCACCCGATACATCAGGCCGGTCCACACCTGTTCCCGGCTCAGGAGGTCTGCCGGGGGGTTGGCGGGGTCGTTGATCTGGACGAGATGTTCGAAATGCAAGGCCTGCTCCGGATGTAAGCGATGCAGTGTATCGGTTCTTGTGCCCTTGCGTCAGCCTGGCCAGCGCCGGATTTAACAGGATCACGCAAAAACCGCCTGCAGGCGCTGCTGTGCCTGCCTGCCCCGGGGGTTGCCCGCAGGCCGGCTCCGGTTGGGTTGAGGTTTGTAGTTCTTGTTTTTCTTTAAATATATAAGACAACGTTAACTATGGTCCGGGGTTTTCTGTGGATAACTTATCAAACGGTTTTAAAAACAAAGCATTGTTCACTGGAAAAAACACGGGAAAGGTGGTCTGGGTAGACTGGGACAAAATGGGGACGAAATTTTGGTCTTCTGCGGTAACGTGACTTGTCCACATTTTGAACCCCCAGCTACGCGTCTACTTGTTCACAGTCTTGCTTGCCGAACCGCTGATTTCAGCCAGAAAACTGCCGCCAGCGGAAAATTTCGCACCAAACATCGGCCTGTCACCACGATTGCTGCGGCTGGTGTCAGGCGACACCGTAAATTGCCCCCCGTGACGACACGAGGACTTGACCCCCTTGTTCGCAAGGAGGCCGTCAGTGGAAATGAAGCACATCGAGGTGAATCCTGTGCGCCGTGTCGTTTGCGGAGCGCAGGAGATGTCGGATTCAGAGGCGGTCACGACCATCGTCCGGTTGGGGAGCGAAGTGGATCGCCTGGACGCTGGGGATTGCGCGCAACATGGTGCGGCGGTATCTGGCCGCTGGGTCGGCCATGGCCAGGCTTTGCTGCTGCTCGGCCCACCGGGCGTGGGCAAGACGCACCTGGCGGTGGCGCTCGGGCGCGAAGCGGTCGAGCGGGGCTACACGGTGTTGTTCAACTCGGCGGTGGGGCACCTGTTCTTCCAACTCGTGTCGCGACGCTACAAGCGTGCTGATCAGCAGCAACCTGCCGGTCGGCGCCGCTTTCCAGAAGCGCCTGAAGGGGTCGGCCGGCCGGATCCAGGTTGAGAGGGTTTGTTATTAGTTTTTGTATTTAAATAAATAAAGTTTACGTTTACGCTCGGCCTGTTTCTGTGGATAACCATTAAAAAACCATATTTATCATTTACTTGCTTTAAAAATAAAGCTGTCGACAAGGCGCTGGATGGGCTGTGTGGCGATTGTTGATGAAATCCCGCCTCGCCTTGCGTGAAGGCTTTGTGCACAATCTGGCCGACGTTTCTCAGCCGACTTGTCCCCAATCTTGACGCCGAAAACCCCTTCTCCGGGCCCTGTGACGCCGTCGCCGGCGCCCTGGGATCTCTTCTGTTCCGTGGTGGACAACTTCGGCGACATCGGTGTGTGCTGGCGGCTGGCGCGTCAACTGGCGGTCGAGCACCGGATTTCCGTGCGCCTGTGGGTGGATGACCTGGTCAGCGCGGCGCGTCTGCTGCCCGGGCTGGACGTCGGCAGGGCCTCCCAGGTCATCGATGGGGTCGAGATCCGCCGCTGGGAGACGCCTCTGGCGCCCGTCGAGCCGGGGCAGGTGGTGCTGGCGTCCTTTGCGTGCCGGCTTCCGGAGGCCTTCACCGAGGCCATGGCGCGCCGTGATCCGAGGCCGCTGTGGATAAATCTCGAATACCTCAGTGCCGAAGAGTGGGTGACGGGCTGCCACGGCCTGCCCTCGCCCCATCCGAGGCTGCCGCTGGTCGAGTATTTTTTCTTCCCCGGCTTCGACCGGCGGACCGGTGGCGTGCTGCGCGAGGCCGATTACGCCGCGCGCCGGGCGGCCTTTTCAGTGGAGGCCTTCCGCTCGGCCCTCGGACTCGCGCAGCGGGCGCCCGATGAGCTGTGCGTCTCGCTGTTCGCCTACGAAAATGCGGGGCTGGCGCCCCTCCTCGACACCTGGAGCCGGGCAAATCATCCGGTGACCTGCCTGGTTCCCGAGGGGCGGGTGCTCGCCAGCGTCGCCGCTGCATTCGGGGTGGCCGGTATGGACGTGGGCGCGCGGCTGCAGCGTGGCGCGCTGACCCTCCAGGTGCTGCCCTTCGTCGCGCAGCGCCGCTACGACGAGCTGCTGTGGGCCTGCGACCTGAATTTCGTCCGCGGCGAGGACTCCTTCGTGCGCGCCCAGTGGGCCGGGCAACCCTTCGTCTGGCACATTTATCCACAGGACGAGGAAGCCCACCTTGCGAAGCTCGATGCCTTCATGGTCCGCTTCTGCGACGGGCTGGATCCCGCAGCGGCCCGCGCCCTTGTGGCGTTCTGGCAGGCCTGGAACCGGGAAAGCGGCGTGGCGGAGGCCTGGCCGGCCTTCGCGGCGGCGCTTCCGGCCCTGCGCGCCCACGCCGTCCGGTGGGTCGGGCAGTTGCAGGAGGCCGGCGAGCTCGCCTCAAAACTGGTGCAGTTTTGCGAACTTAAGTTAGAATGTTAGGTTAGGTATTTTTCGTGGCACGTGCCGCGCAATCAACAGCTCAGCAGGAAACAGCATGAAAACCGCAATGGAACTCCGCTCCGGCAACGTGATCATGGTGGGCAGCGACGCCCTCGTGGTGCAGAAGGCCGAGTACAACAAGTCCGGCCGCAATGCCGCCGTCGTCAAGATGAAGCTCAAGAACCTGCTCACCGGTGCGCCGTCCGAGTCGGTTTACAAGGCTGACGACAAGTTCGAGATCGTCGTCCTCGACCGCAAGGAAGTGACCTACTCCTACTTTGCCGATCCGATGTACGTGTTCATGGACGCCGACTACGAGCAGTACGAAGTCGAGGCCGAGAACATGACCGACGCGCTCAAGTACCTGGTCGACGGCATGCCCTGCGAAGTGGTGTTCTACAACGGCAAGGCCATCTCGGTCGAGCTGCCGACCACCGTCGTCCGCGAAGTCGAATACACCGAGCCCGCCGTCAAGGGCGACACCTCCGGCAAGGTGCTGAAGCCCGCCCGCATCGCGCCGAGCGGCTTCGAGCTGTCCGTCCCGGCCTTTGTGGAAATCGGCGACAAGATCGAAATCGACACCCGTACCGACGAGTACCGCAACCGCGTCAAGTAATCGCGCGTTGCCGGCATTCCCGAAAATCCCTGCCCGGGCCCTGTGCCAGGCAGGGATTTTTCTTTGTGGTATGCCCCCGAAAATCGGCCTGAATTTTTTTGGGCGCGCGTCATCCTGTGCCTGGCCTGATGCGTTATGGTGGCACGTACATGCTTCACGGACGCTTCCGGTCCGCCTGAAAACCCGTTTTCACTATCCTGCTGGAGATCTTCCGATGAATACCCGTTCCCTCCTCCTCGCCACCCTGATCGCCGTCGGCCTCGCCGCCTGTTCCAAGAAGGAAGAGCCGGCTCCGGCCCCTGCTCCGGTCGTCGATGCCGCCAAGGAAGCCGCCCAGAAGGCTGAAGAGGCTGCCAAGCAGGCCGCCGAAGCCGCCAAGGAAGCGGGCAAGGAAGCCGCCGACGCCACCAAGGAGGCTGGCAAGGAGGCGGTCGATGCGACCAAGGACGCCGCGAAGGACGCCGTGGCTGCCGCCAAGGAAGCGGCCGGCGAGGTCAAGGAGGCGGGCAAGGAAGCTGTTGCCGCTACCGCCGATGCCACCAAGGAAGCCGCCGACAAGGCGAAGGCTGCGGTCGGCAAGTAAGCACCCCGCCAGCCGTTACCAACAACCGGGCCCGCAGGGCCCGGTTTTTTATTGTTTTACCGCTGCCATGGCCCTCAAATCCACCATCTTCCGCGCCACCCTCAACGTCTCCGACCTCGACCGGGGCCATTTTGCCGAACATGGGCTCACCTTGGCCCGGCATCCGTCCGAGACCGACGAGCGGATGATGGTCCGCATCCTCGCCTTCGCCCTGCATGCCGATGAGCGCCTGCAGTTCGGCCGCGGCATCTCCACCGACGACGAGCCGGCCCTGTGGCTGAAGGACGATTCCGGCCGGATCCTGCGCTGGATCGAGGTCGGCCTGCCTGACGAGCGCCTGCTGCGCCGGGCCAGCGGCAAGGCGGATGAAGTGATCGTGCTGGCCTACGGTGGTCGCGCGGTGGATGTCTGGTGGCAGAAGGATGCCGCGGCGCTGTCGCGCCTGCCCAAACTGCGCGTGCTGGCGCTGGCCCAGGAGGACTCCCGCGCCCTCGCGGCGCTGGCCGAACGCAACATGGAAATCAGCTGCACGATCCAGGACGGGCAGATCTGGTTCTCGTCCGGCGCTACCACCCTCAGCATCACCCTCCGCTCCGTATTTCCCGAATGAGGGACATCGCCTATTGAAAGCCCAATTCGGGGAATAAAAACCCAATTCGGGCGGCAGGAAATCCATTACTGCCCCTTGTGAAATGCGTCACAAGACAAGCCGCTTTGAATAGCGGCTTTTCTTTTGGGGTTTAGCATAATCTAACAATTCATTTGTCAGATTATATTTCATGGTCTGACCCAAAATGGGTTGGCGCGATTTGTGTTGTGGCGCGCCGATGGTGACCATTGAAATGCGAATTGGGATTTCCAATGACGACAGCGATTCTGTTCGTTACCAACGATGCCGCAATCGTGCCGCCGGGCCTGGTCAAGGTGGCCAAGGTGACCAATTCGGTCGATGAGGCGCTGAGCCTGTGTTCCATCGGCAGATTCGGCGCGGTGTTCTGCGACGCCGCCCCGCTGGCGGATGGCAGCAGCGGCTTCCGCCTCGGGCGCCAGATGCGCCGGCAGGGGATTTCGACGCCGCTGTTCCTGATGACCAGCTCGATCATGTCGGGCATGGAGAGCGTGGCGGCGGCCTCCGGCGCGACGGCGTCGATCAGCCGCACGGGTGTCGCGATTCTGGATGCGCTCCGCTCCATCGGCAACGTGGTGACCAATTCGGGGCTCGCGACGCCCCTCGATCGCCCTCTTCCGGAAATAGACGTCGTAATAGAGCGGGCCCGGGTGATATTGAAGAAATATGCCGGACCGGTGGCCAGCATGATGATCGACGACGTGCTCGATGATCTCTACCCTAAATACCCCGGCGGTATTGCGGTCGATATCTTTGCCCAGGCGGTGGCTTCCCATGTCGACGGGGAAAAGGCCCGCGGCGATTTCCTCAGCGAATTATTGGTTTGATCCCTATTTCCCATGAATGCCTTCAAGAAACTTTCCCTGTCATTCCAGTTCATTCTCCTGCTGATCGTTCTGGCCGGCATTGCCGGGGTGGCCAGCTATCTGGTCGGATCCTCCGTATATGTCAGCGAGACCCGCAACCAGGCGCGCACCGTGGCGGACATGGTGGATAACTTCGGCCAGTGGGCGACCCGCTACCGGGGCGTGTGGGTGAAGGACGACCCCCGCAATCCGAAGCAGGAGGTCGGCAGCTTCCTCGAGCGCGAGCTGTCGGCGGCCAGCGCTGCGAACGATTCCACCGCGGCACCCAACGAGGCGGCCTTCCACCGCAAGAACCCGGCCCTGGTGCAGCGGGAGCTGTCGGACATCACGATCGCCTCGCCGGCGAAGGCCAAGTTCCGCATGACCTCCGACCGCTACATGAACCCCAACAACGCACCGAGCGACTTCGACAAGGTGGCGATGAACGCGATCCGGGAGTCGGGGGCGTCCGAATACAGCGAAGTGCGCGGCGGGCAGCTGCTGTACGCCCGCCGGCTGGTGGCCGACAAGGGCTGCCTGACCTGCCACGGCGCCCCGGCCGCGGCGCCGGCCGCCGTCAAGGCGCTCTACCCCGGGCCGCAGGGCTACGGCTACGAGGAAGGCAAGCTCGCCGGCGTGATCAGCGTGGCGATCCCGCTGGATTTCAGCCTGGTCAATTTCGTGCAGCGCTTCGACAACGAGGTGTGGCTGGCCCTCGCGGCGATGGGCCTGGGGGTCCTCGGCCTGCTGCTGTTCATCCGCCAGCAGGTGATCGTGCCGGTACGCCGGGTGCGGGAGTTCGCGCTGGCGGCAGCCAACGCCGAGCCGGGCACCAGCATCGCCAAGGTGGATTTCATCGAAGGCGAGCACGTGTCCCGCAACGAGATCCACGAACTCAACACCGCCGTGAAGGCGATGCACACCTCCATCGAGTACCTGTACCGCCGGATGAACAAACGCTGAGGATCACCATGGAAACGCCCGACTTCATGACCATTGCCAGGATGCTGGCGATCTACCTGCACGTGCTCGCCCTCGCCATCGCGGCGGTGGCCGTGGCCTTCGGCGATTTCGCCATCTTTGCGCGGGAGCGCATCGACATGGGAATGCTGGGGAAGGCCGCGGCGGTGGCGACCATCGCCCTGGTCGTCCTGTGGATAACCGGCCTGGCGGTGATCGGCATGGACACCGGCTTCGACACCGGACTGCTGGCCACCAAGCCCAAGCTGCTGGCCAAGCTGACCGTCGTGGCCGTCCTGACGGTCAATAGCCTGGGCCTCCATCTGCTGGCCTTCCCGCGGATGGCGGCGCCCCAGGCCAACCCGGGCCAGGCGGCCCTGCTGCCGGTGATCTTCGGCGCGATCAGCGCCACTTCGTGGCTGTATGCCGCCTTCGTCGGCGTTGCCAAGCCGGTTGCCGCGACCCTGGGCTACATGGGCTTCATGGGCCTGTTCGTCGGGCTGATGCTGGCGGGCATCGTCTTCGCGCTGCTGACCGTCCGCCCGCGCCTGGCCGCGCGGCTGGGCCGCCGCGATGCCTCCCTGGGGGCGCTGAGTCTGGGCTGAGCGCCGCCCGTTTCATTTCCCGTCGCCCCGCAGTTCGGCCACCTGGCGTTCCAGCTCGGGCAGGCTGGCCTGGGCCGGTGCCAGCGCCGGCCCGGCGACGAGTTCGATCCGGCTCCATAGCCCGCGCCGCAGCGGGCGGCTCAGGGCGGGGCCATCCTTGCGGGAGAACATGCTCCCCCACAGCCCGCGCAGCGCCAGTGGCACGACGGGCACCGGGTTGGCCTCGAGGATGCGCGTGATGCCCGGCCGGAAGGCGGCGAGCTCGCCGTCCGAGGTGATCTTTCCTTCGGGGAACAGGCCGACCAGCTCGCCCGCCGCGAGGGCCCGGGAGACTTCGGCGAAGGCTGCTTCCAGCATCGCCGTGTCTTCCCTTGCGGGCGCGATCGGGATCGCCCGGCTGTGACGGAACACGAAGGACAGCAGCGGCCAGTGGAAGACCCGGTGGTCCATCACGAAGCGTATCGGCCGTCGGCAGGCGGCGGCGATCACCAACGCGTCGACGAAGCTCACGTGGTTGCACACCAGCACCGCCGGGCCTTCCTCGGGGATCTGCCCGAGGCCCCGGGTGCGCAGGCGATACACCGTGTGGATCAGTATCCAGACGATGAAGCGCAGCAGGAACTCGGGCACCAGCCGGTAGATATACAGCGCCACCGCCGCATTCATCACCGCCGCCACGCCGAACAGCGCCGGGATCGACAGCCCGGCGCCGAGCAGCCCGGCCGCGCCGAGGGCGCCGGCCACCATGAACAGCGCGTTCATGATGTTGTTGGCGGCGATCACCCGGGCCCGGTGGGCCGCCGCCGAGCGGCTCTGCAGCATCGCGTAGAGCGGCACGATGAAGAAGCCGCCAAACACCCCCAGCATCAGCAGCGCCAGCAGCACCCGGAAGACACCCGGCTGGGCGAGCACCCCGGCGACTGCCAGCGGCGCGCCCGCCGGCAGGCTGGTCGGCGAGGCGAAGGCCATATCGAGCCCGAAGAGGGTCAGCCCGATGGAGCCGAAGGGCACCAGGCCGATCTCGATGTGCCCGCCCGAGAGCTTCTCGCACAGCAGCGAGCCGAGCCCGATGCCCACCGTGAAGGTGGCCAGCAGCAGGGTCACCGTGCCCTCGCCGCCGCCGATAACGCTTTTTGCATAGGCCGGGAACTGGGCCAGGAACAGCGCGCCGTAGAGCCAGAACCACGAGATGCCGAGGATCGCCAGAAAGACCGGCCGGTTTTCCCGCGCAAAGCCGATGTTGCGCCGGGTTTCGGTGAAGGGGTTGGGATTGACGCGGAGGCCGGGCTCCGGCGCCGGGGCCGGCGGCACCCCGCGGCTGACGAGGTAGCCGGCCACCGCCACCACCAGCCCGGCGCCGGCGATCCACAGCTCCCCGTGGGCGGCTCCGGCGAGCAGCCCGCCGGCCAGGGTGCCCAGCAGGATCGCCACGAAGGTGCCGGCTTCGACCAGCGCGTTGCCGCCGACCAGCTCGTCTTCATGCAGGTGCTGGGGCAGCAGCGCGTATTTGACCGGCCCGAACAGGGTCGAATGGCAGCCGAGCAGGAACAGCGCCCCCAGCAGCACCGCCAGGCTGTGCCCCACGAAGCCCGCCAGCGCGATCAGCATGATGGTCACTTCCAGCCCCTTCACGAGGCGGGTCAGGTGCGCCTTGTCGTATTTGTCGGCCAGCTGGCCCGCGGTGGCCGAGAACAGGAAGAAGGGCAGGATGAAGATGCCGGCCGCCAGGTTGGCCAGCAGCGCCGGGGCGATCGTCGTCCAGCTCGCCGCCTGGAAGGTGAGCAGCACCACCAGCGCGTTCTTGAACAGGTTGTCGTTGAAGGCGCCGAGGAACTGGGTCAGGAAGAACGGCCGGAAGCGGCGTTCACGGAGAAGGCGGAATTGGCTCATGCGGGGTTCCGGTCGGGGGCGGCGGGGAGGTTTGCGAAAGGGCGTTGTGCGGCGGCCGGCGGCGTGTCAGTGCCGGCCGGCGTCCAGCCGGCGGAAGGCCACGGCGAGTGCCGTACCGATCAGCAGGCCGCCGAGGTGGGCCTGCCACGTGACGGCGATGCCCGCCGGCAGCAGCGCCGAGCCGCCGCCGGTGGCGATGTCGAAGGCCAGCTTGCCCAGGTAGGCGAGGCCGAGCAGCCGGCCGGGCCCGCCGCCTGTGAGCACGGCGCCGACCACCAGCACGCCGACCAGGCCGGACAGCCCGCGGTAGCTTTCCAGCGCCGGCGCCGCGACCAGCAGGAACAGCGACAGCAGCGGCGCGGCGAGGGGCAGCGCGGCCAGCCAGCGGCGTACCGGTCGGCCGGCGATCACGCCGACGGCCGCCATCGCCGCCAGGTTGCCCGCAAGGTGGGCCGAGGACCAGTGGCACAACTGGCCGCTCCACAGCCGCCACAATTCGCCACGCATGATGGCCTCGCGACGCCATTCGACGGTTTCGCCGGGCAGCAGGTTGGCCGCCGCGACGAGCAGGGCCAGCAGCGCCAGCCCCAGGCGCTCAGCCGGCACGGCGCTTGCGCACGGTGGCCAGCGTCGCCAGCGCGCCTAACAGGCCGAGGCCGGCGAGATCGATCGCGCCGCCGCCGCTGTAGCCGGGTTTGTGCACCACCCGGGCGACCTTGTCTTCCTTGACCCGTACCTTGAAGCCCTCGAGCTGGGCGTCGAGCTGGGGGATCAGGTTGTCGATGGCCTGCCGGTAGCCCTCGCTGCGGGCCTCGCGGGAGGCTTCGCCGAACCTCACCAGCGGCGAGCTGCCCTTGAGCTGGCTGCTGCCGGGGGCGCGGAACAGCAGCTGGCGGCTCTTCAGGTCGAACACCGAGGCGTCGACCAGGGTGTTCACGTCGTACTGGCTGCCGTTCACGAAATAGCCGCCGACGATGGTCCAGTAGAAGATGGACAGCCGGTTGCTGTCGCTGAACTGCACCTGGTCGTAGGACAGCAGCGTCACCACGTCCACGTTGAACATCCGCCCGGTCTGCTCCAGGTTGTCGAAGCCACCGCGGGCGCGCAGGTAGGTGGTGGGGATCGCCTCGATGGCGGCGATGTAGGGCCGGCTGGCGAAGGCTTCCTTGACCCGGCGCAGCAGGCGCTCGCGCTCGGCTTCGGGGAGGTCGGCGTAGCGCTCGCCCGGCACGAAGGCGATGCCGACCCGCAGCGGCAGCTGTAGCTCGGGGACGCTCGGGGCGAGGGCTGGCGGCTCGCCCTTCGGGTAGAGGTAGTCGACGACGCTGGCGCGCTGGGCCTGCCGGCCCTGGTCGAACCAGGTGGCGCAGCCGGTGGCGACGAGCGGTGCGATCAGCAGGGCGGCGAGGGCTTTGCGGTGCATGGTGGGCCTTTCGGGGTCAGGCCTGTTCGGCCATCTGTTTGAGGGTGACGTAGTCGATCTTGCCGGTGCCCAGCAGCGGCAGCGCGTCCACCGGAATGATCCGCCGCGGTACGGCGATCTCCGGCCAGCCGCCGTCGCGGGCGGCCGCCTGCAGGCGTTCGCGGTTGAGCTGCGGATCGGTGGAGAACAGCAGGATGGTCTCGCCGCGGCTGGCGTCGGGCTGGGTCGAGGCGGCGTGGGCGGCGCCGGGCGAGGCGGCGGCGGCGAGCTTCTCGACGGCCTCCAGCGACACCATCTCGCCGGCCACCTTGGCAAAGCGCTTGACCCGGCCGACGATCTTCACGAAGCCGTCGGCATCGACTTCGACCACGTCGCCGGTCTCGTACCAGCCCTCCCCGGCCGCCGACGCCGGGGCCTGCAGCACGCCGGGGTTGTCGAAGCGCAGGTAGCCGGACATCAGGTTCGGGCCCTTGACGTGGAGCATCCCGCCGCCGGCGATGCCCGGCACCGGCAGCAGGCGGTGCTGCAGGCCGGGCAGGAACTGGCCGACCGTGCCGCTGCGGAAGGCCATCGGGGTATTCACCGCCAGCACCGGCGCCGTCTCGGTGGCGCCGTAGCCTTCGAAGATGCGGATCCCGAACTTCTCGAACCACAGGTCGCGCACCGGCGTGGCGAGCTTCTCGGCGCCGGCGATCACGTAGCGCAGGCGGTAGAAATCATAGGGATGGGCGAACCTGGCGTAATTGCCGAGGAAGGTGCTGGTGCCCAGCAGCACCGTGCAGTTGCGGTCGTAGGCCAGCTCCGGGATCACCCGGTAGTGGAGCGGCGACGGATACAGGAAGACCCTGGCGCCGGTGAGCAGCGGCAGCAGCCCCCCGGCGGTGAGGCCGAAGGAATGGAACAGGGGCAGCGCGTTGAGGATCTTGTCGTCGATGGAAAAATCGACCACCGCGCGGATCTGCGCCACGTTCGCCAGCAGCGCCCGGTGGGACAGCACGACGCCCTTCGGCTTGCCCTCGGAGCCCGAGGTGAACAGCACCACCGCCGCATCTTCCGGCGACGCGGCCGGCAGCGCGGCGCGGGGGAAGGGGCGTGCCCACAGCAGCAGCCACAGCGTGTCGGCCAGCCCCATGCCGGCGCGGAGGTCTTCCAGATACACCACCCGCACGCCCTGCAGCGCGGCCAGCTTGTCGCCGAGTTTGGCCTGCTCGACGAAGGCCCGCGAGCTGACGATGGTGCGGATCTGCGCGGCGGTGCAGGCGGCCTGCATGCCGTCGACGCCGGCGGTGTAGTTGAGCATCGCCGCCACCCGGCGCCGGGCGCCCAGGCCGAACACCAGCGCCAGCGTCGGCGCCAGGTTGGGCAGCAGCAGGCCGACCCGCTCGCCGGGGGCGCTCTCGCGGGCCACCAGCCGGCCGAGGGCCAGGGCCATGTCGATCAGGTCGCGGTAGCTGTATTCGATCTGCTTCAGGTCCTCGACCAGCCGGGTGCCACGGCCGTGGATCGCCGCCGCGTCGAGCAGCGCCTCGAAGAGCGTCTGCTCCGGGCGGGTGGCGAAGATCATCTCCTGCATCAGCCGGCGCATCCCCTCCCCGGCCTTGCGGCGGCGGTCCCGCGCGGTGCCGGCCTCGGGCATCGGCAGCCGGGTGGTGGGCTGCAGGAAGAGGCTGATCCGCGGGAACAGCTTGCGCGGCACGTGGGCCGCGAGCCGCGAGAAATACGTCCGCGCCGCGCCGTCGATGCGCACCGGCAGGATCGTGGCGCCTGTCCTCGCGGCGACGAAGGCCGGGCCGTCGTAGGTCTTCATCAGGCTGCCGGTGGTGGTGATGCGGCCTTCGGGGAAGATCACCACCGGGCGCCCGCCCTCGATCAGGCGGATCACCCGCTTCATCGCCATCGGGCTGGTCGGGTCCACCGCCAGGTAGTCCACCAGCCCGAGCAGCAGCCGGAACACCGGGTTGCGGACGACCCCCGTATGCACCACGAACACCGGGTCGAGGGGCAGGAACAGCCCCAGCAACAGGCCGTCGAGGAAGGATTCGTGATTGGCGACGACCAGCAGGCGCCCGCGCTCGGCGGGCAGCCCGCCCTTCACGCGGACCCGGAACAGCAGTCCGGCCAGCCCGCGCAGCAGCATCTTGAGGAGGTTTCGCATCATCGGCATCGCGGCGGGTCAGAGCCAGGTCTCCAGGTAGTCGTTCACCTTCCCGAAGGCCGCCTGCAGGTAGGCCTTGTTTACGTGGAAGTAGATCTCCTTGCCCTCCCGCTCGGCCACCAGCACGCCGGCTTCCCGCAGCACCTTGAGGTGATGGGAAACCGTGGACCGGGCGAGGGTGGACACCTCGGCGATCTGCCCCACGTTGAGCCGCTCACCCGGCTCGAAGGTGAGGAGGATGCGCTGCCGGTGTTCATCGCCGAGGGCGCTGAAGATCAGGGAGATGTCGCGCCACGCTTCCGGGATGGCTCGGGAGTAGTCCTTATTCATGTCGATGATCATCGATATGTTTTGGGAAAGTGTCAAGCTCCGGGGCCGGACAAACGCGAAGCGCCCTAAGAAATCCAGCGGCTGCGGCGCCGCAACAATTGACTTTGTCACGGTTAACCCCTACCATCCGCATGTTTTTCGTACGGCGAACGGCGCAACACCCGACGTGCCACGCAGAGAACCATGTTTAAAGCGGTATTCCTGCAGATAGGCGCGACGATCCTGGCGGCAATAGTCGCGGGAGCGATCATAGGGGTGCGCGGTGCGTTGTCGGCGGCGTTGGGAGGCGCAGCCTGTGTTCTTCCCAATTTGTTTTTCGCCCTGCGCCTGCACGTGGTATCCAAGCGTCCGGCTGCGTCGTACCCGCTTGCGTTTTTTGTTGGCGAGTTCTTGAAGATCGCGTCAACCGTAGGATTGTTGGCGACCGTTCGACTCGTGTATCCAGACGTCCATTGGTTGGCGTTGTTTCTCGGGTTGGTCGTGGCGCTGAAGGCGAATTTGTTTGCATTTTTGGTGAAGACCTGACCATGAGCACTGGTACCGAAGCACACGCCCCGACAGCGGGCGAATACATCGTCCACCACCTGACCCACCTCAACTCTACCGGTCACGCGCAAACCGCGATCATCGACTGGAGTGTGTGGAACCTGGACACCCTCTTCTTCTCGATCGGCCTCGGCATCGTCACCCTGCTGATTCTGGTCAAGGCCGCCAGCAAGGCCACGTCCGGCGTACCGGGCCGCTTCCAGGCTGCCATCGAGATCCTCGTCGAGATGGTTGCCGATCAGGCCAAGGGCATCGTCCACAGCGCCGAATCCCGCAAGTTCGTTGCCCCCGTCGCCCTCACGGTGTTCTTCTGGATCTTCCTGATGAACTCCATGGACTTCCTGCCCGTCGATCTGCTCCCCAAGATCTGGGCGATGATCTCCGGTGACGAGCACGCCTACCTCCGCGTCGTGCCGACCGCCGACCTCAACGGCACCCTGGGCATGTCCATCGGCGTGCTGCTGATCTGCCTCTACTACAACATCAAGATCAAGGGCTTCGGCGGCTGGGTGCATGAACTCTTCACCGCGCCCTTCGGCTCCCACCCGCTTCTGTATCCGATCAACTTCCTGATGCAGATGATCGAGTTCCTGGCCAAGACCGTCTCCCACGGCATGCGACTGTTCGGCAACATGTACGCCGGCGAGCTGGTGTTCATGCTGATCGCGCTGATGGGCGGTACCGCCACCGTGTTTGGTTTCCTGGGTCACGTGGTCGCCGGTTCCATCTGGGCCGTCTTCCACATCCTGATCGTCGCCCTGCAGGCCTTCATCTTCATGATGCTGACCCTGGTGTATATCGGTCAGGCTCACGAAAGCCACTAAGTTTCAGAGTTTTAGCAGTCGTTTCGGTTTCAATTTAAATCATCTCAACTAAAGGAGTCGTCATGGAACACGTTCTTGGTTTTGTTGCTCTGGCCGCTGGTCTGATCATTGGTCTGGGTGCTATCGGTGCCTGTATCGGTATCGGCATCATGGGTAGCAAGTACCTCGAAGCTTCTGCCCGTCAGCCCGAACTGATGAACGCCCTGCAGACCAAGATGTTCCTGCTGGCCGGTCTGATCGACGCTGCGTTCCTGATCGGTGTCGGTATCGCCATGATGTTTGCGTTCGCCAACCCGTTCAAGATCTAAGTTTCGCGGTCCAACCTGACTAAAGGAAGAGAACCGTGAATCTGAACGCAACCCTGGTAGCCCAGCTCGTTGTGTTCTTCATTCTGGCGTGGGTCACGATGAAGTTCGTGTGGCCCCCCATTGTGAAGGCACTCGACGAGCGTGCGAAGAAGATCGCCGACGGGCTGGCGGCTGCGGACAAGGCGAAGAGTGATCTCGCGCATGCCGAGAAAAAGGTCGTCGAAGAACTGCGCAAGGCCCGCGAGTCCGCTACGGACGTGCGTGCCGCTGCTGAAAAGCAGGCTGCCGTTTTCCTCGATGAAGCGCGCGCCGAAGCCGCCCGAATCATTGCCCAGGCCCGTGAAGCCGCTGAAGCCGAAGCTGGCGCCGCTGCTCAACGCGCCAAGGAAGCCTTGCGCGATCAGGTCGCCCACCTGGCAGTCGCCGGCGCCGAGAAGATCCTCCGCAAGGAGATCAACGCTCAGGCCCACGCCGACCTGCTGGCCAACCTGAAACAGGAACTTCAATAAGCCATGGCCGAGAACGTCACCATCGCTCGCCCCTATGCTGAAGCAGCCTTTCAGCTCGCTTCCGCGGGCAATGCGCTGGGGCCTTGGTCGGAAGCACTCGATCGGCTGGCGGTCGTCGCCGCCGATCCGCAAATGCGGGATTGCATTGCCGATCCCAAGCTCCAGCCGCAGCAACTGGCTGGGCTTTTCCTCGATGTTGCCGGGGCCGGACTGACTGCCGAACAGCAGAACTACGTCCGCGTCCTGGTCGACAACGAGCGTCTGCAGGTGCTTCCCGAGATCCGTGACCTGTTCGTTGCCCTCAAGAACGAACATGAAGGTATCAAGGAGGCGAAGATCACCTCCGCCTTCCCGATGGACGATGCCACGCTGAAAGCCCTGGTCGCTGACTTGGAAAACCGCTTCAAGGCCAAGCTCAACGTGACCGTCAGCGTCGACCCCGAATTGATCGGTGGGGTCAAGATCGCCGTCGGGGATGAAGTCATCGATGCCTCGGTCCGCGGCAAGCTCGCGAACATGGCCGCCGCGCTAAAGAACTAGGAGCATAAGCAATGCAACTTAACCCCTCTGAAATCAGTGACCTGATCAAGAGTCGGATTCAGAACCTGCAGCTGTCCGCGAATGCCCGCACCGAGGGTACCGTGGTTTCAGTGACCGACGGTATCTGCCGTATCCACGGCCTCTCCGATGCCATGCAGGGCGAAATGCTGGAATTCCCCGGCAACGTGTTCGGCCTCGCCATGAACCTCGAGCGCGACTCCGTCGGCGCCGTTGTGCTGGGTGAGTACGAAGGCATCTCCGAAGGCGATACCGTCAAGTGCACCGGTCGCATTCTGGAAGTCCCGGTCGGCCCCGAGCTGATCGGTCGCGTCGTCAACTCCCTGGGCCAGCCGATCGACGGCAAGGGCCCGATCAACGCCAAGCTCTCCGAGCCGATCGAAAAGGTCGCCCCGGGCGTGATCTGGCGTAAGTCGGTGTCTCAGCCGGTGCAGACCGGTCTGAAGTCGGTCGACTCCATGGTTCCCGTCGGTCGTGGCCAGCGCGAGCTGATCATCGGCGACCGTCAGACCGGTAAGACTGCCGTTGCGGTTGATGCGATCATCAACCAAAAGGGCCAGAACATGATCTGTATCTACGTTGCGGTCGGTCAGAAGGCTTCGACCATCGCCAACGTGGTGCGCAAACTCGAAGAGCACGGCGCGATGGAATACACCATCGTCGTCGCCGCTACCGCTTCCGAGTCCGCCGCGATGCAGTACATCGCGCCGTACTCCGGTTGCACGATGGGCGAATACTTCCGCGACCGCGGCCAGGACGCCCTGATCGTCTACGACGATCTCACCAAGCAGGCCTGGGCCTACCGTCAGGTTTCCCTGCTGCTGCGTCGTCCTCCCGGCCGTGAAGCCTACCCGGGCGACGTGTTCTACCTGCACTCCCGTCTGCTCGAGCGCGCTGCCCGCGTCTCCGAAGAGTACGTCGAGCAATACACGAAGGGTGAAGTCAAGGGCAAGACCGGTTCGCTGACCGCTCTCCCCGTGATCGAAACCCAGGCCGGCGACGTTTCCGCGTTCGTTCCGACCAACGTGATCTCGATTACCGACGGCCAGATCTTCCTGGAAACCGACCTCTTCAACGCTGGTATCCGTCCCGCCATCAACGCGGGTATCTCCGTGTCCCGCGTCGGTGGCGCCGCCCAGACCAAGATCATCAAGAAGCTCGGCGGCGGTGTCCGTCTGGCCCTCGCCCAGTACCGTGAGCTGGCTGCCTTCGCGCAGTTCGCCTCCGACCTGGACGAAGCCACCCGCAAGCAGCTCGAGCGCGGTCGTCTCGTTACCGAACTGATGAAGCAGCAGCAGTACGCGCCGCTGTCGGTTTCGGAAATGGCGATCACTCTCTTCGCGGTTGAGAAGGGCGCTTTCGACGACGTCGATGTCAAGCGTGCCCTCGCCTGCGAAGCCGCGATGCATCAGTTCGTGAAGACCAAGGCCGCCGATCTTGTCGCCAAGATCGAATCGACCAAGGACCTCGACGCCGACGGCTCCAAGCAACTGGCCGCCGCGATCGAAGAGTTCAAGAAGAGCTGGGCATAACGCGGGCATACGGAGAGCAAAATGGCTAGCGGCAAAGAGATCCGTAACAAGATCAAGAGTGTCCAGAACACTAAAAAGATCACCAAGGCCATGGAGATGGTCGCTGCGTCCAAGATGCGTAAAGCTCAGGACCGCATGCGGGCTGCCCGTCCCTATGCCGAGAAGATCCGCCGTCTCGCCGCGAATCTGTCTGCTGCCAACATCACCGACTACAAGCATCCGTTCCTCGTCAAGAAGGACGATGTCAAGCGTGTGGGGCTGATCGTCGTCACGACCGACAAGGGTCTGTGCGGCGGCCTCAACACCAACACCTTGCGTGTCGCGTTGAACGCGCTCAAGGATTGGGAAAGCAAGGGCGTCACCGAAATTCGCGTGACCGCGATCGGCAACAAGGGGCTGGGTTTCATGCAGCGCCTTGGTGCCAAGGTCGTTTCGCATGTCACCCAGCTCGGGGATACCCCCCATCTGGAAAAGCTCATCGGGCCTGTCAAGGTCATGATCGACGCGTTCCAGAATGGCGAGCTGGACGAGGTGCATCTTGTCTATTCCCGCTTCATCAACACGATGAAGCAGGAACCCCAGCTTGAGCAGCTTCTCCCGCTGACCGGCGAGCGTCTCGGAACCCCGGAAGGGAACTGGGACTACCTCTACGAGCCGGACGCGCAGGTGGTGATCGACGAACTCCTGGTGCGCTATGTCGAAGCGCTGGTGTACCAGGGTGTCGCCGAGAACATGGCGTCCGAACAGAGTGCCCGGATGGTGGCGATGAAGGCAGCCTCCGACAACGCAGGCAACGTGATCGGCGAACTGCAACTGGTCTACAACAAGACTCGTCAGGCAGCCATCACGAAGGAACTGTCTGAAATTGTCGGCGGCGCAGCCGCGGTGTAACGGATTAAACAAGTTTGGGGAAACGACGATGAGTCAAGGAACGATCGTTCAATGCATCGGCGCCGTGGTGGATGTGCAGTTCCCGCGCGACGCGATGCCCAAGGTTTACGACGCCCTCACGCTGGAAGGTGCTGAACTGGTTCTCGAAGTTCAGCAGCAACTGGGTGACGGTGTGGTGCGTACCATTGCGCTGGGGTCTTCGGACGGCCTGCGTCGTGGCATGCAGGTTTCGAATACCGGCAAGGGTATTGCCGTGCCGGTCGGTCACGGCACGCTGGGCCGGATCATGGACGTGCTGGGTCGCCCGATCGACGAAGCCGGCCCGATCCAGTGCGACGAGCGTCGGGTCATTCACCAGAAGGCCCCGAAGTTCGACGAGCTGTCCCCGTCCGTGGATCTGCTCGAAACCGGCATCAAGGTTATCGATCTGATCTGCCCGTTCGCCAAGGGCGGTAAGGTCGGTCTGTTCGGCGGTGCCGGCGTGGGCAAGACCGTCAACATGATGGAGCTCATCAACAACATCGCCAAGCAGCACAGCGGTCTGTCGGTGTTCGCCGGCGTGGGCGAGCGTACCCGTGAAGGGAACGACTTCTACCACGAAATGAAGGACTCCAACGTTCTCGACAAGGTTGCGATGGTGTTCGGTCAGATGAACGAACCCCCGGGCAACCGTCTGCGCGTCGCGCTGACCGGCCTGACCATGGCCGAGCGTTTCCGTGACGAAGGCCGTGACATCCTGTTCTTCGTGGATAACATCTACCGTTACACCCTGGCCGGTACCGAAGTGTCCGCGCTGCTGGGTCGTATGCCGTCCGCGGTGGGTTACCAGCCGACGCTGGCCGAAGAAATGGGCCGTCTGCAGGAGCGTATCACCTCCACCAAGGTGGGCTCGATCACCTCCATCCAGGCCGTGTATGTGCCTGCGGATGACTTGACCGACCCGTCCCCGGCGACCACCTTCCTGCACCTCGACTCGACCGTCGTGCTGTCCCGTGACATCGCGGCCCTGGGTATCTACCCGGCCGTGGATCCGCTGGACTCCACCTCCCGTCAGCTCGATCCGCTGGTTGTTGGCGAAGAGCACTACAACACCGCTCGCGGCGTTCAGCAGACCCTTCAGCGTTACAAGGAACTGCGCGACATCATCGCGATTCTCGGTATGGACGAACTGGCTCCGGAAGACAAGCTGCTTGTCGCCCGTGCCCGTAAGATCCAGCGTTTCCTGTCCCAGCCGTTCTTCGTGGCGGAAGTGTTTACCGGTTCCCCCGGCAAGTACGTTCCCCTGAAGGAAACGATCAAGGGCTTCAAGACGATTCTCAGCGGTGAAGTGGATCACCTGCCCGAGCAGGCCTTCTACATGGTCGGCCCGATCGAAGAAGTCTTCGAAAAAGCGAAGACCCTCTGATCAATGCGACCATCGCCCGGCGGCGCTCCATGAGCCCGCCGGTTTGAGGAGGAATTAGCTATGGCAATGACCATTCACGTCGATATCGTCAGCGCGGAAGAGCAGATCTTCTCGGGTCTGGCCGAATTCGTGGCGCTGCCCGGTGAGTCCGGCGAGCTGGGCATTCTGCCCGGCCACATGCCGCTGATGACCCGCATCAAGCCGGGTGCCGTGCGCGTCAAGGTTCAGAATCAGGCCGAGGAAGAGCTGGTCTTCGTGGCGGGCGGTCTGCTGGAAGTTCAGCCGAACCTCGTCACTGTCCTCGCCGACACCGCGATCCGCGGTCACGATCTGGACGAGGCAAAGGCGCTTGAAGCCAAGCGTCGCGCCGAAGAGGCCATGCAGAACCAGGGTTCCGCCCTGGAGTACGCAAAGGCCCAGTCCGAGCTGGCCACCGCGCTGGCTCAGATCGCTGCGATCAACAAGCTGAAGAAACGCGGCCACTGATCTTCACGATCGGCGGCAAAGCAGAAGGGCAGTCCGAAGGGGCTGCCCTTTTTGCATGACCGGGCCGGCCGTTGGTGAGGCGCCTGCGCCCCGTCAGCTGCACGCGTCCCGGCCGCTGTCCAGGGAGTAGCCGGCGGCGTCGAGAATGGCCGGCAGCGCCTCGGCGGCGCGCATGCGCAGGCGTACGGTCACGAGTTCGCTCAGGTGGGTTCCACCCGGGTTGATCTCGATGGTCGGATCGCCGCGTCCGGCGGCGGCGAGGACCGGCCCGGCAATGTAGGGGAAGGCGCTGCCGGTGCCAACCGAGATGACCAGGTCCGGCCGCTGGGCGAGGACGGTCTCGAAGCGGTGCAGGGCCTGGCTCGGGAGGTGTTCGCCGAACAGCACCACGTCGGGCCGCAGGATGCCGCCGCAGTGGGGGCAGGCTGGGGGGATCTCCAGGCCGGCATAGCTTTCGACCTGGCGCACGCGGCCGCAGTCGACGCAGCGCAGGCGGCGCAGGGTGCCGTGCATCTCGATGACGTCCCGCGAGCCGGCCAGCAGGTGGAAGCCGTCCACGTTCTGGGTGACCACGGTCACCTGCCCGTGCAGGGCCTCGAGGCGGGCGATGGCGTAGTGGCCGGCGTTGGGGTGGGCGCCACGGCAGCTGGCCTCGATCTGGGACAGGTAGCGCCAGGCGATGTCCGGACGTTTCTCGAACATGGCGCCCGACAGCGCCTGCTCGATCGGCAGGCCGATGTCGGTGAGGGCGCCCTCGTACAAGCCGCCGACGCCCCGGTAGGTCGGCAGGCCGGAATCCGCCGACAGCCCGGCGCCGGTGATGAAGAGGATTCGCCGTGCGGTCGATAGCAGGCGACCCGCGGCTTCAATGAGCCCGCTGGAATGGTTTAGGGTACTGTTCATCATGCGATAGCCCTGCTGGGCGCATTCGGTCGGAACACGCACCTCAAGCCGGGATTGTGCGGTTTAACGACCGCGGATGCGAGTCTTTTAGCCATGTGGCCGCCCTCCCCCGCGGCCGCCCGCAAGATGGGAATCAGGATCATGTGTCAGCTGCTGGGAATGAACTGCAATACGCCAACCGACATCTGCTTTTCCTTCGCCGGTTTCCAGGCGCGGGGCGGGCTCACCGACGTCCACCGTGACGGCTGGGGGATCGCCTTCTTCGAGGGCCGCGGGGTTCGCCTGTTTCTCGACCCCCAGGCCAGCAGCACGTCCCGGGTGGCGGATCTGGTCCGCAATTACCCGATCCACTCCCTCAACGTGATCGCCCACATCCGCAAGGCGACCCAGGGGCTGGTGAGCCTTGAGAACACCCACCCCTTCCAGCGGGAACTGTGGGGGCGCCACTGGGTCTTTGCCCACAATGGGAACTTGCACGGCTTCAACCCTGAACTTTTCGGTCAGTTTACGCCCGTTGGTCAGACGGATTCCGAACGCGCCTTCTGCTACATCCTCGAGGCCCTGCGCCGGCGTTTTCCGGGTGGCGAGCCGGGCCGGTCGCAACTATTCGCGGCGATCCGCGAGCTGGCCGCCGAGATCGGTGCCCACGGCGAGTTCAACTTCCTGCTCTCCAACGGCAGCTGCCTGTTCGCCCACTGCGCCTCGAGGCTGGCCTACATCGTCCGGCAGGCGCCGTTTGCGCGGGCGCACCTGAAGGATCAGGACGTGTCCGTGGATTTCAGCGAGCTCACCTCGCCCGACGACCGGGTGGCGGTCGTGGCGACCACGCCGCTGACCGACGACGAGAGCTGGACGGTGATGGAGCCAGGCAGCCTGCAGCTGTTCGTGGATGGTGCCCCCGTCGACATGGGGCCAGCGCTCACCTGTCCTTTTGTGCGGGAAGACGGCGCGCCGGCTAATGCCTGCGCCGTGCCTGCCGCGGGAGCGTGATTTTTTTATGAATTGCGTCACACCAGGTGACCAACGAGAATTTGTGACCCATCCGGGCTAGAATCCCCGGCTATATCGAGATCCAGGGCGAGAACCCCATGCCGACGAGCACTCCGAAAGATTGCCCCTTGTGTTTCCCTGTTGGCGAGACACTGCTCTGGCACGATGCGAGCTGCCGGGTGATCCGCGTCAAGGATGCGGACTATCCGGGCTACTGCCGTCTGATCTGGAACGAGCACGTCGCCGAGATGAGCGACCTGACGCCAACCGAGCAGCGCCATTGCTTCAACATCCTGATGGCGGTCGAGGTGGCGCTGCGTGAATGCTTCCGCCCCGAGAAGATCAACCTCGCCAGCTTCGGCAACGTGGTTCCGCATCTGCACTGGCACCTCATCCCCCGTTATCTCGATGACCGCCATTTTCCCCAGCCTATCTGGGGTCAGGCACAGCGCAAGAGCGGCGGCTCTCCCGCGCCGGAGGTCGACGACGCGCGTCTTGCGCTGGCGATCCGCAACGCCATTGCCGAGCATCTCGCCGGTTGAAACCTGAGGATCCATCGATGCCGGACAGCGCTCAAACCCATACCGACCTGCGCAGCGTGGAGCAATACCGCAAGCTCCTGCGCAACCTGCACACGCTCAACGCCGCCGAGAGCCATGCGACCCTCGTGCGCATGCTCGAAGGCCTCCTGGCGAGCCCGCTGGGCCCCGAGGAGCAGCTCGAAGTGCTGGAGTCGGCCCGGCAGACGATCACCTTCGTCCAGCACGAGATGTCGTCCCGCTACGCGGCCCATCCCCTGCCCCCCGACAGCCAGGAGGATGCCACCCTGCGCCAGGTGGTGCGCCTGTGGACGGCCCTCAGCACCGCCTACGCCCGCCTCGCCGAGGGTGGCAGCGGCAGCGACGAATTCCGCGCCCAGTGGCCGCTGCTCGCCCAGCGCCGCATCCAGTACCTGGGCCAGGTCATCATCGAATATTTCCGTGCCCACCGGGCCGAACCGCCGGGCGCCTGGAAGGCCGTCCATGCGGCCTTCCTCGAGGCGGAGCGGGCCGGCGTGACCCACAGCCGGGTCATCGACCCCCTCAACAACACCTGGAAGGCCCAGAGCCCCGACGAGGCCTACATCGCCCTGCTGCTGGTGGATCTCACCAACCCCTACGGCCGCAACCAGCGTGAGCTCAACTGGATCTGCCGCTGGGCCCAGCGCTTCGCGCCCTACTGCATCATGCAGACCAGCTGGGAGAAGGACGACGCCCGCGCCTACGGCCTCGACCTCTCCGAAGACCATGGCCTGCGCCCGGTGGCCCTGATCGGCCCCCGCCCGGGCATGCGGCGTTTCGACGGCCATCGCCTGGCGGCCCAGATCAAGGCCATGCTGGCCGAGTTCAAGCAGGGCACCACGCCGGCCTCCCTCGGCCTCGGCGACGACTGTTCCCAGCCCGCCTGTGCGCGCCTGCTCGTCTCCCTGTACCGCCCGTGGGGCATGTCGGCGGCGGGGCGGCGTTTTCCGCGCCGCAGCAAGAAGGGCAGCAACAAGATCTGCACCGACTGGGAGGCCATCGGCCTGCTCGTCTCGGGGCGTGATTTCGTCTCGCCCAACCGGCGCCAGACGCTCGGGAGCCGCTACGACATCAACGTGATCACTTTCGGCCGCGCGGATGGGGGCGTCGAGGAGTTCATCGACCCCGAGCTCGAGGTGCACCGGCGCGGCTTCGCCCTCGACGAGTGGCAGACGGTGGATCACTCGGTGTCCGGCTTCCGCGTGCAGCGCAAGCACGCCGGGCAGCGCATCGAGCATCACCAGATGGTGGGCATCAAGCCCAGCGACGGCAGCCAGTACCTGCTCGGCCAGGTCAGCTGGTTGATGTACGAGCCG
The DNA here is from genome assembly GCF_041908905.1 of Zoogloea sp. Taxonomy (GTDB): domain Bacteria; phylum Pseudomonadota; class Gammaproteobacteria; order Burkholderiales; family Rhodocyclaceae; genus Zoogloea. Next base: position 28,081 of record NZ_JAYREK010000003.1, on the reverse strand, counting down.
GACGGCACCCTGATGGCCGGCATCCATCTGCTGGCTGGCCTCCCCACCGCGGTGGCGGTGCGCACCACCGGGGTCAATGTGAGTTCCCATGAGCCCTATGCCCAGGGCTTCCTGCTGCCGGAGATCGCCGCGATGCGGGCGCCGGCGACCATCGTGCTGCCCGGCGGCTGGTTCCATGCCGACCGGGTCATCGAGCTCCATGACGGCGAATCGCGCCAGCTCCGCCTGACCAGCCTGGTCGCCCGCGGCACCAACTTCGACCAGGCCACCTACGAGCAGGTGGCGACCACGCCGCGGGTGGCGGCCAGCGCCGCCTGACGGCCCGGGCCGTCAGGCCCGCGTTCAGGCCACCAGCCGGCGGGCCGGGAAGCAGGCCGTGAAGCGGCTGCCCTGGCCGGGTTCGCTGGCGATCAGCAGATCGCCCTGGTGGCGGCTCAACACGTGCTTGACGATGGCCAGGCCCAGCCCGGTGCCGCCGGTTTCCCGGGAGCGGCCCCGGTCCACCCGGTAGAAACGCTCGGTGAGGCGCGGCAGGTGCTCGGCGGCGATGCCGATGCCGTCGTCCTCCACCGTGTATTCCACCACCGCGCCCCGCTGCCGCCAGCTGATGCGGATGTGCCCGCCCTCGGGCGTGTAGCGCACCGCGTTGATCGCCAGGTTGGCGAAGGCGCTGTGGAGCTCCTTCGCGTTGCCGAGGAGCGGCGCCTCGACGCTGCAGTCGAGCTCGATGCGGTGGCGGCCGGCCGAGACGGCGACGGCTTCCTGTTCCACTTCGCGGACCAGCTTGGCCACGTCCACCGGCTCTTCCTGCCACATCGGCGCGCCGGTCTCGAGGGCCGACAGGGTCAGCAGATCCTGGATCAGCTGCTGCATCCGCCCGGCCTGCTCCGAGGCCAGGCCCAGGTAGTGGCGGATGTCGTCCTTTTCCAGATCGTCGAGGCCGTCGATCACCGTTTCGAGGAAACCGCTGACGACGGTCAGCGGCGTGCGCATCTCGTGGGACACGTTTGCGACGAAATCCCGCCGCATCGCCTCGACCCGCTCGCCCTGGGTGATGTCCTCGGAGATCAGCAGGTGCATGTCGTCGCTGAAGGGCACGATGGTGACCACCAGGGTGCGGGGCACCGGCCGCCCGAGGGTGAGGGTGAGGGGCGCCGAGTAATCGCCCGTCTCGAGGTAGCGCACGAAATCGGGCTGCCGCACGATGTTGGTGACGGGGGTACCCTGGTCGCGCACCCTGTCCAGCCCGAACTGCTGCTCGCCCCGGTGATTGACCCAGTCGATGGTGTTGTGGGCGGACAGGAACATCAGCCCGTGGGGCATCGCCTGGCTGGCTTCGCGGAAGCGTTCGAGGGCCGCCGACAGGCGTTCCTCCCGGGAGTGGGTGCGCTGGGCGCGCCGATTGACATCGGCGAACACGTAGTCCCACATGCCCACGGCCCGCGGCAGCGGGGCCGACTCTTCCGACGGCGTGCGCATCCAGCGCACCAGCTTGAACAGGTTGTTGATGTGGTAGGCGCCGGCGACGACCATCGCCAGCGCGAAGGTCAGCAGCCCCGCCTCCCGGCCGAAGAACAGCCCGACGCCCACCGCCATGGTGATGAAGATGCTCAGCGCCGTGAACACCGCGACGCGGATGTAGCTGATCGGGCGGATGACCGTCAGGGTTTCGGTGGGTTGGGTGGGCACGGTTCAGCGCCCCGTGGTGGCGGTTTCCTGCTGGGTCGACAGGCGGTAGCCGCTGCCGCGTACCGTCTGCACCAGCCCGTCGTGGTTGCTGGGCTCGAGGGCGCTGCGCAGGCGGCGGATATGCACATCCACGGTGCGCTCCTCCACGAACACGTGGTCGCCCCACACCTGGTCGAGCAGCTGGGCGCGGGAGTGCACCCGTTCCGGGTGGGTCATCAGGAAGTGCAGCAGGCGGAACTCGGTCGGGCCGAGGTTGACCGGCTTGCCGTCGGCGGTCAGCCGGTGGGTGGCCGGATCGAGGCGCAGGCCGCCGATCTCGACGGCATCCTCGGTGGTCTCCGGGGCCCGGCGGCGCAGCACGGCCTTGATGCGGGCCACCAGCTCGCGGGGCGAGAAGGGCTTGGTGACGTAGTCGTCGGCGCCCGCCTCGAGGCCGGCGACCTTGTCCTGCTCCTCGCCGCGGGCGGTGAGCATGATGAGCGGAATGCTGCGGGTGCGCTCCTCGCTGCGCAGGCGCTTGGCGAACTCCACGCCCGACATGCCGGGCAGCATCCAGTCGAGGAGGATCAGGTCGGGCAGCGCGTCGCGCACGATGCGCTGGCCCGTCTCGGCGTCACTGGCCCGCAGCACGTGGTGTCCGGCCCGCGTCAGGTTGGCGGCGATGAGTTCCTGGATGGCGGGCTCGTCTTCGACGAGAAGGATCGTGGCGGGCATCAACAGCTCCAAGGGATCATGGGACGGGCGGAGTGTATTGCAGCAAATTGAAGTTTTGATGACAGGTCACCGGATTGAAACCTTGCCGTCCACCACCGCCATGCCCGGCAGCGGGCCGGCCTTCTAGTATCATGGCGAGGTTCACCATTTTAACGACGGAAAGCCCATGGCCGGCCTCAGCAAGGACGATCCCGTTCCCACCGAGATCAAGCTTCACCAGCGTTCGCGCCTCATGGAGGTCGCCTTCGACGACGGGCGGCGCTTCGAATTGAGTTACGAGTTCCTGCGGGTCTTCTCGCCCTCTGCCGAGGTGCGCGGCCACGGGGTCGGCCAGGAAGTCCTGCAGCTCGGCAAGCGCGACGTCACCATCGAGCGCGTCGAGCCCGTCGGCAACTACGCGATCCGCCCGGTGTTTTCGGATGGCCACGACAGCGGCCTGTATTCGTGGGACTACCTCTACAAGCTGGGCGAGAACCGCGATGACCTGTGGCAGACCTACCTCCTCCGCCTCGAGGCCGAGGGCGGCAGCCGCGACCCGGCCGATCTGCCCCCGCCCGCCCCCAAGGCCGGCGGCTGCGGGCACCACTGACAACCGACCTTTCCTCACGATCATGAACGACAAGACCACCCATTTCGGCTTCCAGCAGGTCGCCGAGTCCGAGAAGGCCAGCAAGGTCCGCGGCGTGTTTTCGTCCGTCGCCGGCAGCTACGACGTGATGAACGACCTCATGTCCTTTGGCTTGCACCGCCTCTGGAAAGCCTTCACCGTGCAGATCGCCGGCGTGCGCAAGGGCGACCGGGTGCTCGACGTGGCCGGCGGCACCGCCGACCTGTCCCTCGCCTTCGCCAGGAAGGTCGGCCCGACCGGCCAGGTGTGGCTCACCGACATCAACCACGCGATGCTCTCCCGCGGCCGCGACCGGGTCGTCGACCACGGCCTGCTGCTGCCGGTGGCCCAGTGCGACGCCGAGAAGCTGCCCTTCCCCGACAACCACTTCGACGTGGTCACGGTGGCCTTCGGCCTGCGCAACATGACCCACAAGGACCAGGCCATCGCCGAGATGCGCCGCGTGCTCAAGCCCGGCGGCCGCCTGCTGGTGCTGGAGTTCTCGAAGGTCTGGAAGCCCCTGGCGCCGGCCTACGATTTCTACTCCTTCAAGCTGCTGCCGATGATGGGCGAGAAGGTTGCCAAGGACGCCGACAGCTACCGTTACCTGGCCGAGAGCATCCGCATGCACCCCGACCAGGAGTCCCTCAAGACGCTGATGGAAGAAGCCGGCCTGTCCCGCGTCGAGTACTTCAACATGACCGCCGGCGTCGTCGCCCTGCACCGGGGTTACAAGCTCTAGGGCCGGCGGGCGCCCTGCCCCGGCACGGCCTGCCGGGGCGTGGGGGCGGTCAGGGATACAGCCCGCGCAGCTTGTGGGCCGTCAGCAGCCGCTCGCAGCCCAGCACGAAGGCGGCGGTGCGCAGGCTGATGCCCTTCTGCCGGGCGGTTTCCCAGACCGCGGTGAAAGCCTCGCGCATGATGCGCTCGAGGCGGGCGTTGATCTCGTCTTCGCTCCAGAAGAAGGCGCTGATGTCCTGCACCCATTCGAAGTAGCTCACCGTCACGCCGCCCGAGTTGGCCAGCACGTCGGGGATCACCGTGATGCCGCGCTCCTGCAGGATCAGGTCGGCCTCGGGAGTGGTCGGGCCGTTGGCGCCTTCGACCACGAGGCGGGCGCGGATGCGGCCGGCGTTAGCGGTGGTGATCTGGTTCTCGAGGGCCGCGACCACCAGGATGTCCGCGTCGGTGGCCCAGAAATCCTCGGCCGAGGTGCTCTCCGCCCCCGGCGCGCCGTGCAGCGTACCGTGCTCCAGGCGCCAGGCCTTGACGGCCCGCACGTCGAAGCCGCCCGAATTGGCGATCGAGCCGCTGTCGTCCTGCAGCGCGACGACCCGGGCGCCGGCGTCCGCAAAGCAGCGGGCGGCGGCTTCGCCCACGTTGCCGAAGCCCTGGAGCGCCACCTTCGCGCCGCTGATCTCCAGGCCCAGGCGGCGGGCCGCCTCGGTGGTGCTCACGAACACGCCGCGGCCGGTGGCGTCCCTGCGCCCCAGGCTGCCGCCCAGGCTCACCGGCTTGCCGGTGACCACGCCCATCGCGGTGCGGCCCTCGTTCATCGAGTAGGTGTCCATCACCCAGGCCATCACCTGTTCGTTGGTGTTGATGTCCGGCGCCGGGATGTCCTTGTCCTGGCCCAGCAGGATGTGGATCTCGCTGGTGTAGCGGCGGGTCAGGCGTTCGAGCTCGGCGGGCGAGAGGGTCTTCGGATCGACCCGCACGCCGCCCTTGGCGCCGCCGAAGGGAAGGTTGACCACCGCGTTCTTGACGGTCATCCAGGCCGCCAGCGCCATCACCTCCGCCAGGGTCACCTGCGGGTGGAAGCGGATGCCGCCCTTGCCGGGGCCGCGCACCAGGTTGTGCTGGACCCGGTAGCCCTCGAAGTGGGCCATCTCGCCGTTGTCGAGGCGGATCGGCACATTGACGATCAGCGAGCGCATCGGCCGGGTCAGGATCGGCACCAGGGGCCGCAGCTCGGCCGCCAGATAGGGCTCGACCCGGTCGATCTGCACCAGGAAGGTCTCCCACGGGCCCAGGTGTTCGGCGGACAGGTAGGACGGAATGTGCGAGACGTTGCTCATGTTGTTCTCTCTCCTCCGGTGGCGTGCCTAAGCGGAAGACTGCCCGCCGGGGCGGCAGTTCCCGGGCTCAGAGCAGTTCGAGGGGGGCCAGCCGGTAGTCCCGGTGCAGCAGTTCCTCGCGCAGGAAGCGCGCCGTGCGCACCGCGTCGGGCCCGTCGCCGTGCACGCAGATGCTGCCGATGGTACACGGCAGGCGCTTGCCGGTGACGGAGATCAGCGCCTGCTCGTCGAGCATCGCGGTGACGTGGGCGAGGGAGGCCTCGGCGCCGTGGATCATCGCGTCGGGGCGCGAGCGCGGCACCAGCTGGCCGTCGTCGAGGTAGGCCCGGTCGGCGAAGATCTCCTCGACCACCGGCAGGCCGGCCAGGTAGCCCGCCTCGGCGAGCTTCGACAGGGCCGGCGCGAGCAGGATCAGCGCGGGGTCGAAATCCTTGATCGCGGCGATCACCGTGGCGGCCAGCGCCGGGTCGAGGCAGGCCATGTTGCTGAGGGCGCCGTGGGGCTTCACGTGGCTCATCGTCAGCCCCTCGGTGCGGGCCATGCCGGCCAGCGCCGCCAGCTGGTAGAGGATGATGGCTTCGAGCTCGGGCGCCGGGATCGTCATCGGGCGGCGGCCGAAGCCCTGGAGGTCGGGGTAGGCAATGTGGGCGCCGACGCTCACGCCGGCCTTGCGGGCCAGGCTCAGGGTGCGGCGCATCACCAGCGGGTCACCCGCGTGGAAGCCGCAGGCGATGTTGGCGCTGTTCACGGTGGCGAGCATGTCGGCGTCGCTGCCCATCTCCCAGGCGCCGAAGCTTTCACCCAGGTCGGCGTTGAGGTTGACGGTGTGGGGCATGGGGGTCTCGCGAGGATGGTCGAGCCGTGATGATGACACCATCCGTCGTGCTTTGTGTTTCACCTTGGCGGGCCGCTGCCGGCCGGCGCGCAGCCTTTACAATAGGGCCTGTTCGCGTATCCCTGCGGGAGTCCCCGATGCTCGTCTCGTCGGCCGTTGCCGGCCTCAATCACCTGCTTGCCGACGCCCCCTGGGCGCGGGAGCGCCTCGCCCCCTTTGCCGGACGCACGGCGGTCTTCTCGGTGAAGCCCGTCGACATCGGCGTCGGGATCGACAACGACGGTTATTTCACCGAGGCGGTGGCCGCGGAGCCGGACGTCGCCCTCGAGCTGCCGCTGGGCTCGTTGCCCAAGGCGATCGGCGGCGTCGAGGCCCTGATGGCCGACATCCGCATCAGCGGCAACGCCGATTTTGCCGATGCCCTCGGCTTCGTGCTGCGCCAGCTGCGCTGGGATGGCGAGGAGGCCCTGGCGCGCCTCGTCGGCGACATCGCCGCCCACCGGGCGGTGGGGCTGGCCCGCGGCGTGGCGGACTGGCATCTGTCCACGGCCCGGCGGGTGGTGGACAACCTCGCCGAGTATTTCAGCGAGGAGCAGCCGATGGTGGTGAAGCACGCCGCTCTCGAGGCCTTCGCCCACTCGACCGCCACCCTGCGCGACGATCTGGCGCGCCTCGAGAAGCGCCTGCGCAAGCTGGAAGGCCAGGGCTGAGGCCCGGCCGGCGGGTCAGGGCAGGAAGACCGGGTCGGACAGCACCAGCGTGCCGTCCCGGCGCATCATCAGGTTGGCCGGGTTGAGGAGATCCGGCTGGACGGGGTATTCCTCGATGAAATCCGACAGGGCCGAAACAGCCTGGATCAGGCTGGCCGGGAGCCCGGTGGGCGGGTCCTGGGCGATGTGGTAGAGGGCCAGGCGGCCGCGATTGACGCCCATGTTGGCCCATTTCTCGCAGCCTTCCCAGTAGGCGTCGACGAGGATCCGGCCGAGTTCGGCGGCCTCGCCCGCGAGGGGCTGCAGGCGCTCGATCTCGAGCAGGCGGAAGGAGTAGCCGTTGCTGGCCTTGCCGACGACGCCGTGGTCGGCAAGCAGGCGCGGAAAGTGGACGCCGGTGGGGCGGTCGTCGGCGGCGAGGTAGAAGTAGTCGGCGGGCGAGCTCACCACCTTGAAGACCCGCTCATCGTCGGGGGCGGCGAGGACGATGGAGGATTCCCCCCGCCCGAGTTCGGTGAGACCGTCGAGCAGGGGGTGGGCCGGGACCGGATCGGGGAGGCAGGTGGCCTCGGCCGCCTGGGCCGATCCGGGGTCGGGCCGGTCGATCATGGCCGATCGTGGCGACTTACCCGATGATGTTGTAGCCCGCGTCCACGAAATGCACGCCGCCGGACATGTTGCGGCCCGCGTCGGAGACCAGGAAGGCGGTGAGGGCGCCGATGTCTTCCGGGGTCACCAGGCGGTGCAGCGGCGAGCGGTCGACCGCGGCGGCCATCAGGCCGTCGAAGCCGGCGATGCCGGAGGCGGCGCGGGTCATCAGCGGGCCCGGGGAGATGGCGTTGACGCGGATGTTCTTGGGGCCCAGCTCGAAGGCCATGTAGCGGGTGGCGGCCTCGAGGGCGGCCTTGCACAGGCCCATCACGCCGTAGTTGGCGATGACCTTCTCGCTGCCGAGGTAGGTCATGGTGATCAGGGAGCCGCCACCGGCCTTCTCGAGGAGCGGCTCGGCCTTGCGGGCCAGGCGCACGAAGGAGTGGGTGGACACGTCCATCGCCAGCGCGAAGCCGTCGGCCGAGGTGTCGACCACGCGGCCGTGCAGGTCGTCGCGCTTGGCGAAGGCCATGCTGTGGATCGCGAAGTCGAGCTTGCCGTACTTGGCGTCGATCTGGGCGAACACGTCGTCGACGATCTCCGGCTTGGTGACGTCGAGGAGCATCACGTCCTCGACCCCCAGGCGGCTGACGATGGGCTCGATGAAGGCCAGGGTCTTCTCGTTCTGGTAGGTGATGACGACCTTGGCACCGGCCTCGACACAGGCCTCGGCAACGCCGGTGGAGATGGATTTTTCGTTGGCGATACCGGTGATCAGGCCGACCTTGCCTTCGAGATTGATGATGGGCTTCATGGATGGGCTCCGTTGGAAGAGAAAAATACTGCGCTGCAGCAAATGTACGACTTAAAATAATAGAGACTTGTCGTTACAGTCCACTCCTCCGTAACGGAAGGTTCCCAGATTTCTTCAATCGGATTGTTGCGATGCATCAAAAAACCGCCGAAAACCTTTCCGCCCCGGGCATCACGCCGGTCTATGTCTTCCTCGATTTCGATGGGGTCACCCACCCGTGGAGCCAGGCGGAGGATTTCCGCTGCCTGCCCGTGCTGGAGGCGGTGCTGCGCGATTATCCCGAGACCCGGGTGGTGATCTCTTCCGACTGGCGGACGCTGTTTTCGCTGCCCAAGCTGGTGGCGCGCTTCTCCGAGGACATCCGGCCGCGGGTGATCGACGTCACCCCAACGATCTTTCCGCGCAATCCCAACGAGCTGTACGGCCTGCGCGAGCGCGAGGCGCGCCAGTGGCTGGCGGCCAAGGCGCCCACCGCCGAGTGGCTGGCCGTGGACGACGCGCCGGGCAACTGGCCGACCCGCCCGCGGCTGGTGCTCACCGACTTCAAGCAGGGCTTCACCGACGAGGACGCCGCGCGGATGCGCCGCATGCTCGACGCCTTCCGCGCCGGCCCGGCGCCGGCGGGCGCCTGACCCGCGTCCGCTCCTCGCCCCCGCGGGGCCGCCCCGGCCCTTGCGACACGTTGCCGCACCCGGGCCTTTCCTGGCCTGGATCAAGCGTTTTCGACGAGCCGCCTTGCTACAGTTCGGCCCCTTTGCCGACTGTTGAGGACTGCTCCGATGACGCTCTTCCGCCTTACCCCCGTCGCCCTCGCGCTGGGGGCGACCTGCGCCGGCGCCGCCTTCGCCCAGCCCGCCGCGCCGGGCGCCGACACCGCCCTGACGCTGGGGCAGGTGGTGGTCAGCTCGGGCGCCAGCGGGCCGCTGGAGGCCCGCCGCCTGCTCACCTCGGTGGACATCCTCCCCTCCGAGCGGATCGAGAACCTGGTCCCGCAGAACAACTGGGAGCTCTTCGGCCAGGTGCCGGGCGTGATGCTCACCCAGTTCGGGCAGGGCACCACCTCGGGCAAGTTCTCGATGCGCGCCTTCAACGGGGAAGGCGAGATCAATGCGGTCAAGCTGCTGATCGACGGGGTGCCGTCCAACAGCAACGACGGCAACATGCCCTACATCGACCTGGCGCCGCGGCTGGACATCGACGCCATCGAGGTGGTGCGCGGCACCAACGACGCCCGCTATGGCCTGCACAACATCGCCGGCAACGCCAACATCGCCACCCGCAGCGGCGGCAACTACCTGCTCGGGCGGGCGAGCTACGGCAGTTTCAACACCACCGACCTGCAGGCCGCCGCGGGTATCGAGAAGGACGGCCTGGCGCAGAACTACGCGGTGGCGCTGCAGCGCAGCGACGGCTACCGGGACCACTCGGAAGCCCAGGGCGGGGCCTTCTCGGGCAAGCTGTCCTTCACGCCCCAGGGCGGCACCAGCCGCTTCGGCCTCATCGCCCGCCATTACACCGCCCGCGCCGACGAGGCCGGCTACCTCACCCGCAGCCAGCGCAGCGTCGACCCCGACCAGTCGCCGGCCCATAACGCCACCGACGAGGATCGCCGCCAGGTGAGCCAGTTTGCCGTCCAGGGTGAGGCGGAGCTCGGCGGCCGCTGGTTCTGGAACGGTCAGCTCTACCTCAACAACCTGGACGACCACCGCTTCGTGAAGTTTTCGGCCGGCGCGTCCCAGCAGGAGCGCATCGTCCTCGAGACCCACACCGGCATCTCGAACACCCTGACCTGGCGCGGCGGCCAGACGGCGATCGGGCAACTGTCGGTGATGGGCGGCTTCGATGCCGAACATCAGGACAACCGCAGCCAGCGCTACAACACCATCAGCCAGGTGCGCCAGAGCCAGACCCGCAACCAGAGCTTCGAGTTCGACACCCAGGGCGCCTTCGTGCAGGCGGAATGGAAACCGCTCCCCGCCCTGACGCTGGTGCCGGCCTACCGCATCGACAGCATCCACGGCAGCTACACCAACCAGCTCAACGGCATCACCTACCCCGTCAACGCCTACGGCGTGATCGAGCAGCCCAAGTTCTCGGCGATCTATGCACCCGGCAAGGCCTGGTCGCTCTACGGCAACTGGGGGCGCAGCTTCCAGGTCGGGGTGGGCACGGCGTCCTACAAGGTCAATCAGACCAGCGACCTGGCGCCGTCGCTCAACGAAGGCGTCGAGCTGGGCGTCAAGTTCAGGCCGGTCGCCTGGCTCGACGGGCGGGTCGCGGTGTGGCGGCAGACGGCCTCCAACGAGGCCCGCCGCAAGCTCAACGATCCCGCCAACGACGCCGAGAACATCGGCCAGACCCGCCGCCAGGGCGTCGACCTGCAGCTCAACGCCCGGCCGATCGGGCGCCTCGGGCTGTGGATGTCGGCGGCCTACCAGGAGTCGGAGATCCTGAAGGCCGACGCCAGCTCGGTCGCCACCACCGGCCGGGAAATCGACCACGTCCCGCACCTGCTCTACAACCTGGGCGCCGACTACCAGGCGAGCGACGCCCTGAAGGTGTCGGGCTGGGTCAATGGCCAGTCCAGCTACTACCTCGAGCGGACCAACAGCAGCGGGAAGTTCGGCAACTTCGCCCATGTCAACCTCTCCGCCGCCTATCGCCTCACGCCGGCGGTCAGCGCCGAGCTGCTGGTCCGCAACCTCTTCGACCGCTACAGCGAGTATGTGTGGTGGGACGGCGCCCAGAGCCTGCACGCGCCGGGGACGCCCCGCAGCGTCTTCGGCACCCTGGCCGTCCGCTTCTGAGCAAGCGCCCGCCGCATGAAGCCCGCCCTGCGCCGCGCCTGGCTCCGCGTCCACCTGTACGTGGGGCTGGGGCTGGGCGGGCTGTTCGCGCTGCTCGGGCTCAGCGGCAGCGGGCTGGTGTTCTACCTGGAGCTCGACGAGTTCCTCAACCCGCAGATCGCGGTCGCCCGGCCCGCCCCGGCGCCGTCGCCCGAGGCGGTGTTCCGGCGCCTGCAGGCGCTCCATCCGGAGCGCGACGGGCCGTGGCGGATCGAGATGCCCCTGGCCGCCGACCGGCCGCTGCTGGCCCGCTACTACGGCCCGCCCGAAACTGCCGGGCGCGGCTTCGCCCCCCTGATGCTGACCCTCGACCCGCTGACGCTGGCGGAGACCAGCCACCGCTTCTGGGGCGACTACGCGATGACCTGGCTGTACGACCTCCACTACACCCTGCTCGCCGGCCCGACCGGCCGCACGCTGGTGGGCTGGGCCGGGGTGCTGCTGCTGGTGTCCCTGCTCACCGGGCTGGTGCTGTGGTGGCCCGGCCCGGCGCGCCTGAGGGCCGCCCTGAAGCCTGCGCTGCGCAAGGGCCGGGTGCGCCTCACCTACGACCTTCACGTGCTGGGCGGCGTTTACGGGCTGGTGCTGCTGGCGGTGCTGGTCTTCACCGGCGTGGTGCTGGCGCTGCCGGAGCTGGCTCGCCCGCTGGTCGCCGCGGTGTCGCCGCTGGCGCCGGGCTTCCGCGGGCCGGCCGGGCTGGTGGAGGAGGGCGGGGCGGCGATTTCCCTGGATGCGGCGCTGGCAAGCGCGCGGCGGCACTTTCCGGACGGCGAGCTGCGCTGGGTGGAGACCCCCGGCGCGCAGGGCCGGCCGATCTCGCTGCGCTTCCACCGGGCGGGCGAGCCGGGGCGGCGCTTTGCGCGCAACCAGGTGTGGATAGACCCGGGCAGCGGCGGCGTGCTGGCGATCCGCGACACCCGGCAGGATTCCGCCGGCGAGCGCTTTCTGGACTGGATGCACCCGCTGCACAACGGCGAAGCCTTCGGGCTCGCCGGCCGGCTGCTGGCCTTTGCGGGTGGGCTGCTGCCGACGCTGTTGCTGGTGACCGGCTGGCTGCGCTGGCGCCACAAGTGTGCCGCGCGGCGGCTGAGCGCGGCGCGGCGGGTGGCGGCGCGGTGAGCCCGCGCCCGGCCGCTCAGAACTGCCGCACCAGCGGCGATTCGTCCATCAGCGCGATCTGCTCGCGCAGGGCCAGGATCTGGTCCTGCCAGTAGCGCGGGGTGTCGAACCAGCCGAAGGCGGCCGGGAAGGCCGGGTCGCTCCAGCGTTTGGCGATCCAGCCGGCGTAGTGGATGAGGCGCAGGGTGCGCAGGGCTTCCACCAGATGCAGGCTGCGGGGGTCGAAGTCGGCGAACTGCTCGTAGCCTTCGAGCACGTGGTCGAGCTGGCGGGCCATCGCCGGGGTGTCGCCGGAGAGCAGCATCCACAGGTCCTGGATCGCCGGGCCGTTGCGGGCGTCGTCGAAGTCCACGAAGTGCGGGCCGGCGTCGGTCCATAGCACGTTGCCGGCGTGGCAGTCGCCGTGGAGGCGCAGCTGCGGGATGTCGCCGGCGCGCTCGTAGCAGCGACGCACGCTGGCGAGGGCCTGGTCCACCACCGTGTGCCAGGGCTCGCGCAGCTCGGCGGGCAGGAAGCTGCTGTGCAGGATCTCGTCGCGGGGCTGCTGGCCGAAGCTGGCGATGTCGAGGGTCGGCCGCCCGGCAAACAGCCGGCGCCCGCCCACCGCGTGGATGCGGCCCAGGAAGCGGCCCAGCCAGCCCAGCACGGCCGGGTCGTCGAGCTCCGGGGCCCGCCCGCCGCGGCGGGCAAACAGCGCAAAGCGGAAGCCGTCGTGGTGGTGCAGGGTGTGGCCGTCGATCGCCAGGGCCGGCACGGCGGGGATCTCGGCCTCGGCCAGCTCGGCCAGGAAGCCGTGCTCCTCGAGGATCGCCCCGTCGCTCCAGCGGCCCGGGCGGTAGAACTTGGCGATCAGCGGGGGGCCGTCGTCGATGCCCACCTGATACACCCGGTTTTCATAGCTGTTGAGGGTCAGCAGGCGCCCGTCGCAGGCGAGGCCGAGGCTCTCGACCGCGCCGAGCACGAAGTCCGGCGTGAGCGGCCCGAAGGCGCCGGCGCTCACTGCTTGCCTTCGCGCACGTACGGCTCGTGGAGCTTGACCGGCTCGACCCGCGCCACGGCGCGGGCGCGCATGCGCAGGTTGAGCATCTCGACCATCACCGAGAAGGCCATCGCCGAGTAGATGTAGCCCTTCGGCACGTGGTGGCCGAAGGCGTCGGCCATCAGCACCACGCCGATCACCAGCAGGAACGACAGCGCCAGCATCTTGACGGTGGGGTGGCGCGAGACGAAGTCGCTGATCGGGCCGGAGGCGATCATCATCAGGCCCACCGAGGCGATCACCGCAGCCATCATCACCGGCAGGTTGTTCACCATGCCGATGGCGGTGATGATGGAGTCGAGGGAGAACACGATGTCGATCATGATGATCTGCACGATCACCGCGCCGAAGGTGGCCTTGACGGCGCTGGAGGCTTCGCCTTCCTCGCCTTCCATCAGCTGGTGCACCTCCTGGGTGCTCTTCCAGACCAGGAACAGGCCGCCGCCGAGCAGGATCAGGTCGCGGCCCGAGAAGCCGTGGCCGAGCACGGTGACCAGCGGTTCGGTCATGCCGGCCATCCACGACAGGGCGGCCAGCAGGGCGAGGCGCATGAACATCGCCAGGAACAGGCCCAGCCGGCGCGCGAAGGCGCGCTTCTCGGGGGGCAGCTTGTCCACCAGGATGGAGATGAAGATCACGTTGTCGATCCCCAGCACCAGCTCCAGCGCGGTGAGGGTGAAGAAGGCGATCAACAGTTGCGGGTCGGTCAGGAATTCCATTTTTTACAATGTGTTGTGGCAAGGGCGCGCGCGGCCGGGGCTGCGCGCCGCGCATGGTCGCATGAAACGGGGCGGCGTTGCCGATTCCTGAAAGCGCGCCTTCAGTGGCGGGTGGCGTAGGCGCGCATCCAGCGCTGCATGCGTGCGGCCGGCATCGGATGGGCGATGCCGTGGCCCTGGATCAGGTGGCAGCCCAGCCGCAGCAGGGCCTGGCGGTGGCGCGGCGTCTCGACGCCCTCGGCGATCACCTCCCGCTTGAAGGCGCTGGCGAGGCCGATCATGCCCTGCACGGCGGCCATGTCGTCGGCGTCGTCGAGCATGTTGTGGATGATCGAGCGGTCGATCTTGATGCTGCGCACCGGCAGCCGGCGCAGGCTGGTGAGGGCGCTGTGGCCGGTGCCGAAGTCGTCGAGGGCGAAGCTCACCCCCAGCGCGTTGCAGGCGGCCATCACCCGGGCGGTGTCGGCCATGTCGCCGAGGGTGGGCGACTCGACCACCTCCAGCTCGAGCAGGCCCGGGTCGAGCTCGGGGTGGGCGTCGAGGAGCTGCTTGAGGTGGGGCACGAAGTCCGGGTGGGCCAGGTGGCGGGCGGAGATGTTGACGCTCATCGTGGTCGTCGTGCCGGCACCGCGCCAGGCGTCGAGCTGGGTGACGGCCGTGGCGAGGACCCAGTTGCCCAGGTCGATCTCGAAACCCGACTCGCTCACCGCCGGCAGGAACTCGCCCGGCAGGCGCAGCCCGAGCTCCGGGTGCTTCCAGCGGATCAGCGCCTCGACCCCGATCAGCCGGTTGCTGCGCGTGTCGATCTTGGGCTGGTAGTGCAGCTCCAGCTCGCCGGCCCGCAGGGCCGACTCGATGCGGATCTGGGCGTCCCGCTGGGCGCGCAGCTGGCGGTCGCGCTCCGGGTTGAAGAGGTGGTAGGCGTTGCGGCCGTTCTGCTTGGCCAGGTACATGGCCTGGTCGGCCTGGCGCAGCAGGGTGTCGGGGTCGGAGCCGTCGAGGGGGCACAGGGTCACGCCGATGCTGGCGGTCACGCGCAGCTCGTGGCCGTCGATGTGGATCGGCCGGGCGATGGTGGCGAGCAGGCGCTGGAAGACCTGCTCGCATTCGTCGGAATGCTCGAGGCCGTTGTAGATCAGCGCGAACTCGTCGCCGCCCAGGCGCGCCACCGTGTCGCCGGTGCGGGTCGAGGCCTGCAGGCGGCGGGCGATCTCGATCAGCAGGCGGTCGCCGGTGGCGTGGCCGAGGCGGTCGTTGACCGGCTTGAAGCCGTCCAGGTCGAGGTAGGCGACGGCGGCGAGGCTGCCGTTGCGCTCGGCCTGGGCGAGGGCCATCTGCATGCGGTCGGCCAGCAGCGCGCGGTTGGGCAGCTGGGTGAGGCTGTCGTGGTAGGCCAGGTGCTCCAGCTGGCGCTGGTTTTCCTTGAGCTCGGTGATGTCCGAGAACAGGCCCACGTAGTGGGTGGTCTGGCCGGCCTCGTTGCGCACCGCGGAGATGTTGCCGAGCTGGACGAAGAGTTCGCCGTTCTTGCGGCGGCTGCAGGTTTCGCCCTGCCACACGCCGCTGGTGCGGAGGGCTTCCGACATCCCGGCGTAGAAGGTCTCGTCGTTGAGGTCGGCGTGCAGCATGCGGGAGTTGCGGCCGATGACCTCGTCGCGGCGGTAGCCGGTGACGGCGCAGAAGCTGTCGTTCACCTCGAGGATGCGCGACTGCGGGTCGGTGATGACGATGCTCTCCCGGGCGTGGCGGAAGACGCTGGCGGTGAGGCGCAGGTAGTCCTCGGCGGCGACCCGGGCGGTGGCGTCGGTGAGGGTGCCGGAGGTGCCGATCAGGCAGTCGTCGTTGTCCACGACCGCGCGCACCGCCAGGTCCACCCAGCGCAGGCTGCCGTCCCGGTGGATCAGGCGCAGGGTCGCCGTGCAGCTGTCGGCGTGGCGCTCCACCAGCGGGCGCAGGGCTTCGCGGCGGGCCTCGCGGTCGTCCGGGTGGAGGTAGTCGAGGAAGCTGTGGCCGAGGCTGTCGGCCACCGCATGGCCGCTGATGTGCTCCCAGGCCGGGTTGAGGAGCTGCCAGTGGCCGTGGATGTCGGTCTGGAAGATGACCTCCTGAACGCACTCGAAGACCTGCTGGTAGCGGGTCTGGCTCTCGTGCAGCGCCTCGGAGGTGATGCGCAGCGCGGTGATGTCGGTCACGCTGCCCACCACCCGCCGCGGCCGGCCGTCGGGGTCGGATTCCACCACGCCGCCCCGGTCGCGCACCCAGATCGGGTCGCCGTCGGCGTGGCGCAGGCGGTACTCGATGGTGTGGCAGCCGTCGCGCAGGCCGCCCTCGAGGGCGCTGGCGACCTCGTCGCGGTCTTCCGGATGGACCAGCGCGAGGAAGCCGTCGAGGGCATGCTCCAGCGCGTCCACGTTGCGGCCCAGCATCCGGCACCACACGCCGTTGTGGCGGAAGGTGCCGCTGGCGAGGTCCCACTCCCACAGCCCTTCGCCGATGGTGGCCAGCACGTCGGCCAGCCGCTGCTGGCCGCGCCGCGCCTCGTCTTCGGCCAGCAGGCGCTCGTTTACGTCGCAGGCGAAGCCGAGGGTGCCGATGATCTGCCCGTCGCGGCCGCGCACCGGCGCCTTGAAGGTCTCGAACCACAGGGTGGCGCCCTGCCGGGGCAGCTGCTCGACCCGCGTGCGCGGGTGTCCGCTGGCCATCACCTCCAGGTCGTCGGCGCGCTGGGCGGCAGCGACCTCCGCCGGCCACAGGGCCCGGTCGGTGCGGCCGATCACCGCCATCGGCTCGGGCTGGCCGCAGGCTTCGGCGAAGCTGCGGTTGACGATCAGGAAGCGCCCGTCCCGGTCCTTCATCCACAGCAGCAGCGGCAGGCCGTTGATCAGGGCCTCGGCGCCGAGGGTTTCGCCGGACTCGCTGGCCGTCGTGTCGAGGGACAGCCGGGCGATCGGTGTCTCGCCGGGCAGGCCGTCGCGCCACGCCTGCAGCAGGGTCCGGGCGCTCAGGAAGCGCGTGTCCGCCTCCACCTCGCCCACCGGGACGCAGGACAGGCCCCGGGTCAGGAGGTAGGACAGGGCTTCGAAGAGGGTGTGTTGCGGGTTCAGGCGCAGGGCCGCCCGGCCCGGGCTGGCGTTGCTTCGACGTTCCGACATGGTCTGAATCTGGCAATTTTGTTGTTCGTACGATGTTGCCGACTCGGGTGCACCGTGCCAAGGAAGGAAGTCCGCTCAACCGGGGATAGGGCCTATTCCTTTGGAGGTAATCTGCAAATAAATGTGGCGGCTGCGGTAGTTTTCGCGGTCCTGGCTCCCATCAACCGGGGCGGCCGTCGGCGCGGGGTTTCAGGTAGATCGGCAACAGCCGGCCGGCCCAGGGGCCGAACACCGCCAGCCAGCCGATGCCGGCCAGCGCCAGCAGCGGGTCGTGGCCGACCGGCAGCACGTCCGCCAGCACCCGCAGCAGCGCCACGCCGTGGAGCGCCAGGGCCAGCCGCCAGGTGAGGCCGTCGGCCACCAGCGGGCGGCCCGAATGGCCCAGGGTGACCCGCGACACCATCGCCAGCGTCATCGTCGCGAAATAGCCCACCGCCAGCGCGTGCAGCGGCGCCAGGCCGAGGGTGGGGATGCCGGCCGCGGCCAGCAGACCCTGCAGCCCGAACAGCAGCCAGGCGATGCCCAGCCACACGAAGCCCAGGTGCAGCATGGCCAGGATCGGCACCGCCAGGCTGCGCCGGAGCTGCCACTTCCAGCTCAGCCACAGGGCGCAGCCGGCGCCCACGAGGTCCGCCGGCCAGGCCAGCGCGGCCAGGTCGGCCATCGCCAGCGCCCCGTGCAGCGCGCTGACCGCGAGCAGCAGGCGCAGCGTCCAGTCGGGGCGGTAGGCCTCGTATCGGGGCAGGGCCGAGGCCGAGAAGAAGGGGATCATCCGGTGCCCGACCACCATGAACAGCGGCGTGAGCAGCCACCACATGCCGATCGCCAGCCCGATCCGGGCCGCCGCCGCGCCGGCGCCGAGGGCGAAGGCGATCCAGGCCGCCAGCCCGACCGCCCCGGCGCCCAGCGCGCACCAGGCCGCCACCGGATGCAGGCCGGCCTTGCCCGGCCGGAACGCCACCCCGAACAGAAAGCGCGCCGCCAGCATCCAGCCCGCCAGCACCAGCGCGAGGCCGGCGGCGAGCAGGCCCGGCAGCGCCAGCAGCAGCCCGGCGTCGAACACCAGCCAGCCGCCCACCAGGCACAGCCAGGGCAGCCGGGCGGCGCTGCCCGGCGTGTCGGGCATGCCCTGCCAGCGTGGCATGGCGGTCATCAGGAAGCCGAACACGAAGAACGGGAACACCCCGTACAGTGCCCACAGGCCGTGCACCCAGCCCGGCGGCCACGGCCAGGCCGGGCCCGCCAGCAGGCCGTTGCGGGCGAGGAGTTCCCACACCCAGGGCAGGAAGGCCAGCACGGTCTGCGCCGCCCCGGCCAGGAACATCGGCCGGTGGGGCGCGGCGAACAGGATTCCCGGCCCCGCGGGGGGCGGTGTTTCGGCCTGCGGCCCCGCCGGGCGGCCGGGCATCTGGAGCTGGATGGGTTTTTGCATGATCGTCAAATGCCCTCGTCGATGGCGGCAGCGCGCGCGGGCAGGGTTAGAATCCCGCCTTGCCGAATTCCCAGAAAATAAAGGTTCACGCGATGTCCTCCGAGAAGATCGATATCCCAGGCCTGTTGAGCCGAATGCCCCTGTTCAGCGCGCTGTCGCCGGACGACCTGGCCCACATGGCGGCGGCCACCCGCGAGCGGCGCCTGCAGAAGGGGGAGCGCCTGTTCCAGCGCGGCGAGCAGCCGAAGGGGTTCTTCCTGGTCGTGTGGGGGCAGGTCAAGCTGGCCTTCACGTCGGCCCAGGGCAACGAGAAGGTGGTCGAGATCCTCGGTCCGCTGCAGAGCTTCGGCGAGGCGGTGATGTTCCTCGACCAGCCCTATCCGGTGCTCGGCGAGGCGCTGGCCGACACCCTGGTGCTGCACATCGGCGCCCAGGCGGTGTTCGGCCAGATCGAGCAGGACCCGCGCTTCGCCCGCAAGCTGCTGGCCGGCATGTCGATCCGCCTGCACACGATGGTGCGCGACGTGGAGTCCTACGCGCTGCGCTCGTCGATCCAGCGGGTCATCGGCTACCTGCTGCAGCTGGCCGAGGGCACGCCCTGCGCGCCGGGCGCCGGCGCCGCCCAGGGCAGGGCCGAGGTCGAGCTGCCGACCAGCAAGCAGGTGATTGCCTCGCGGCTCAGCCTGACCCCCGAAACCCTGTCGCGGATCTTCCACGAGCTGTCCGACATGGGCCTGATCTCGGTCCATGGCAAGCACATCGTGATCCACGATATCGCCCGTCTCGCCGAACACGACTGAACGGGGCGCGGCCCTCAGGGGGCCGCCGCGTGGCGGATGTGCACCGAGACCTCGCCGGTGTCGCTCCGCTCGGTGCGGTGGGCGTAGCCGTTGCGCTTGAGGATGTCGTACAGCGGGCCCGGCTCCCGGTAGAGCAGCAGGATCACCTCGCCGTCCGGCGGCAGGGTGTCGAGGGCCTCGAGGGTCAGGTTGAGCGGCTCGGGCGGCATCAGGCCGCGGGCATCGACGATCACGGGGGCAGGCATGAGAGGCGCTCCGTTGAGGCTGCGGAATGCAGCGGGTGCCTGGCAGAGTGGCCCAGCCGCCACCACCACACCTTGAGCCTGGTCAATCACCGGCATGTGGCCGTGGCGCATGGCGCAGGCGTTTGTCCGGGCGGGGGCTAAACTTCCTTCAATGCTCGATCCCCGCGGTGGCCAGTGGCCGCTTTCCCCTTTTTGAAAATCCCATGAACCCTGAGTTTTTCCCTGCGTTTGGCTGTCACCCTCCGGATGTGTCCGGTGGCGTTTGCCGGCTTGAAGAGAGCCGGTCGTGAAGGAAGGCTCCGCCCTGCTCGTGGCCCTGGCGCTGGCCGTGGGCATCGCTTACTGGTCGGATCATTTCCGTGCCACGGGGGGCAAGCCGGAGCCCGCCGCCGCGCCGGCCTTCCCCTACCAGACGCCGCCGCCGCGGGGCCGCGCGCCCGCCGCCGAGCACGCGGTGGGGCCGGAACGCCTCGAGGTGGCGCCGACCCCGGATGTGGTGGCCAAGGCGCTGCTGTGCGAGGAACTGCAGGAGGTCATCCGCGGGGTGGATGCCGCCCTGCAGACGCCCCAGTCGCCGGCCGCCACCGAGCAGCTCAACGCGCGCCGCCGCGCCTACGTCGAGAAGCGGATGGCGCTGGGCTGCTGAGGCCGCCCGGCGCTCAGTGGCTGGTGCCTTCCGAGCGCTGGATCTTGTTGAAGAGGTTGTACTTGCCGATCGGCTTGCTGGCCGGCAGGCGCTTGATTTCCTTGAAGGTTTTGGCATCCAGGAAGATCAGCGCGCCGTCCTTTTCCATCAGGCTGGCGATCACGTAGCGGCCGCGGCGGTCGAACTCCACGTGGGCGAAGGTCTTGCCGGGCTCGGGGCGCACCTCGTGGACCACCTGGAGGCTCTGCTTGTCGATCACCTGCAGGGTGTCGCGGGCGGTGGGGCTCATCATCGAATCGACCCACGCGTAGGGGCTGTTCTCGTGGCTGCGCAAAAAGAAGCCGGGCCCGAGGGTGGGGATGGTCGCCACGGTCTGCCAGTTCTGCATGTCGATCACGCTGACCTGGGCGTCCTTGAGGTTGGTGCTGGCCACCACCCGCCGGCCATCGCGCAGCCACGAGATGCCCGAACCCAGGTGCGGCATGCCGGGCAGGTCGAGGGCCGCGATGGCCCGGCGCACGTCGAGGTTCACCACCTGGCCGCGGCCGTCGCGGCTCGCGCCGACCACGTTGGCGTAGTCCTGGGTGAAGAAGAAGTCATCCAGCGGCACGTCGAGCACGGTGCGGCGCGGGTTGAGGAAGCCCGGCGTGGCGATCGCCTCGCCCATCTTGTAGTCGTGCACGTAGCCGTCGTGGAAGGGTTGGGCAGCCGGGTCGTAGGAGACCTCCCAGATCTCCGGCAGGTCCTTCAGGCCGATGATGAAGCTCTTGCGCGGCGCCGCGTCGTACACCGCCGACAGGCGCGAGGTGGCGTCGCCCTTGAGGTTGCGGCCGGCGATCACCTTGAGCAGCTTGAGGTCGGCGTCGAAGATCACCAGGTTGCCGGGCAGGTAGTTGGCCACCGCCACGTAGCGCCCGTCGGAGGACACCGCGGCGTTGCGGGTATTGAGCCCGGCGCGCACCTCGGCCACCACCTTCAGGTTCCAGATGTCGAACTTGCTGATCCAGCCGTCCCGCGAGGCGAAGAACACGTAGCGCCCGTCCGGCGTGAACTTCGGCCCGCCGTGCAGCGCGTAGCGCGACGGGAAGCGGTGGATGCGCTCCATGCAGTCGCCGTCGAGCACGCTCACGTGGTGGTCGCCGGCCTCGACGACGATGAACAGGTTCATCGGGTCGGCCTTGGCCATGTCGCCCTGGCGCGTGTCGGGCAGGCTGCCGGGCGGATGGGGCTCGACCCGCGAGGCGCGGATGTCGGCCTCGCTCCAGGCCGGCGCGGGGCTCACCGGGGAGTAGATCCAGCCGGCCAGTGCGTCGATCTCGGCGGCCGACAGCGTCGCCGCGAAGGCCGGCATCTGGGTGGCGGCGCGGCCGTCGCGGATGGTGGCGACGGCGTCCTTGCGCTTGAGGCGCTCCAGGCTCTCGGGCAGCAGCGCCGGGCCCATCCCGCCGAGGCGGCTGGCGCCGTGGCAGCTGGCGCAGTGCTGGGTGTACAGGGCCGGCGCGTCGGCGGCCAGCGCCGGGGGCAGGGTGCCGAGGAGGAGGGCGGCGAGGAGGCTGCGGAGGATCTTCATGGCGCGTATTCGCTGTGGGTCGGGCGCGGCCCGACAGATTTCGGTGCCCGGCCGGTGCGGTGCGGCGGGGCTCAGGCCGGGTTTACGCGGCTGTCAGGCGTACCCACGGCTTGACCTCCAGCCGGGCGGTGTCGTCGGCCACGCCGATCTCGGCGTTGTCGAGGTAGCAGCCCGGGTCTTCCTGCCAGGGGTCGCCGGTGAGCTGCTGGGCGCGCACGCGGGTGTTGCCGTTGCAGATCGCCAGGTGGCGGCATTCGGCGCAGCGCCCCTTCACCGGCCGCGGCGACTGCTTGAGGCCGGCCATCAGCGGGTCGGAGAGGTCGGTCCAGATGTCGCCGAAGCTGCGTTCGCGCACGTTGCCGAGGGTGTGGTGCCACCACATGGTGTCGGGGTGCACGTTGCCCAGGTTGTCGATGTTGGCCACGTTCACCCCGCTCGAGTTGCCGCCCCACTGGCGTAGCTTGGCCTCGATGTGCGCCGCCCGCTCGGGGAAGCGGCGTTGCACCCACTGCAGGAAGAAGGGCCCGTCGGCGTCGTTGTTGCCGGTGGTGAAGTCCCGTTCCAGCCCGCGCGCCTCGTAGTCGAGGGCGGTCTCGAAGAGTCGCTCCATCGCGTCGCGGGTCAGGCGGTGGCGGGCGTCGTCGGCGCGGTTCTTGTTGCCGCGGCCGGCGTAGTTGAGGTGCGAGAAATAGAAGCGGTCGATGCCTTCGTCGGCCACCAGCTGCAGCACGCCGGGGAGGTCGGCGGCGTTGTCCTGGGTCATCGTGAAGCGCACCCCCACCTTCACGCCGAGATCGCGGCACAGGCGCAGGCCGGCCAGCGAGCGGTCGAAGGCGCCGTCGAGGCGGCGGAATTTGTCGTGGGTGTCGCGGATGCCGTCGAGGCTGACCCCCACGTAGTCGAAGCCGATGGCGGCGATGCGCTCGATGTTGGACGCGTCGATCAGCGTGCCGTTGGACGACAGGCCCACGTAGAACCCCATCTGCTTGGCCCGCCCGGCGATCTCGAAGATGTCCGGCCGCAGCAGCGGCTCGCCCCCCGACAGGATGAGCACCGGCACCCGGAAGGCCTTGAGCTCGTCCATCACGCGGAACACCTCGGGGGTGTCGAGCTCGCCGGCGAAGTCCTTGTCGGCGGAGATCGAGTAGCAGTGCTTGCAGGTGAGGTTGCAGCGCCGGATGAGGTTCCAGATCACCACCGGCCCGGGCGGGTTGCGCTTCGGCCCGATGGGCGTGGGTGAGGTGAGTTCGCGGACGTAGGCGGAGATGCGGAACATGGCGGGCCTTTCCGGGCGGGTATGCGGCGATTGTCGGCGCAGCCGCGCCCGGAGGGCCTTGACGGCCATCAATCACCACCCGGAATCGCTGCCTGTCCCGGCCGGCGTACGGCGGGCATGCCGGATGCGTTGCCCGCCTTGATCTTTTTATTGTGCTATATATAATTTCAGTTATATTTTATCGGTATATTCATTCGGGTTTCATGGAGGTGAGTCATGAGTGCAAGCGTGCAACGGCCAACCGGCGCCTTCGTCGGCGCATCATGGGCGGCGCTGCTGGTGGGGGCGGTCGTTTATCTGATGGGGCTGTGGAACTCCACGATGCCGCTCAACGAGAAGGGCTATTACTTCACCATCCTGATGTACGGCCTGTTTGCCGCCGTCTCGCTGCAGAAGTCCGTCCGCGACCGCCTGGAGGGCACCCGCGTCACCGCAATCTACTACGCCCTGTGCTGGCTCTCGCTGCTGCTGGCGGTGCTGCTGCTCGTCGTGGGGCTGTGGAATGCCAGCCTGGCGTCGAGCGAAAAGGGTTTCTATGCGATGGCCTATCTGCTCAGCCTGTTCGGGTCCGTCGCCGTCCAGAAGAACGTGCGCGACATCGCGCTCCACGACAAGGATTCGGCCGGCTTCCCCGAGGCCTTCGGGCCGCTGGAGGGTTGAGCGGCCCTGACCGGGAGGCCAGAAAGATGCGGCGCACCGGCCGGAGCGGTGGGGGCGCACGCTTCGAGTGGTGCGGTCTCAAAACGGCCGCGGGCCTTGGCTACGGAAACCTGCCGGCTTGTATTTCTTGAGACGATCAGTCTAATATCTGCCCATGGAAGCAAAACCTCAAACCGTCCGCCGCCGCGGCAGACCCCCGCGACAGCGGGAGGATCTGGCCGACACGCGTGAGCTGCTGCTGCGGGCGGGCCTCGAGGTGCTCACCGAAAAAGGCTTCTCGGCCACGGGGATCGACGAGATCCTCGGGCGGGCGGGGGTGCCCAAGGGCTCCTTCTACCATTACTTCGCCAGCAAGGAGGCCTTCGGGCTGGCCCTCATCGAGCGCTACGGTGAATTCTTTGCCCGCAAGCTCGACCGCCACCTGGGCAACCGGGGCCTGCCGCCCCTCGAGCGGCTGCAGGCCTTCGTCGATGACGCCAGGGCCGGCATGGCGCGCCTGGATTACCGCCGGGGCTGCCTGATCGGCAATCTCGGCCAGGAGATGGGGGCCTTGCCCGAGAGCTTCCGGGCCCGGCTGAAGGAGACCTTCGAGGACTGGCAGGCCCGCTTCTCGGCCTGTCTCAAGGAAGCCCGGCAGGCCGGCCAGCTGGCCCCCGGGGCCGACACCGATCAGCTGGCGGCCTGCTTCTGGATCGGCTGGGAAGGGGCGGTGCTGCGCGCCAAGCTGGAACAGACCGACAGGCCGTTGCAGGTGTTTGCCGGTTTCTTCTTTGCCAGCCTTCCGCACGGATGACATTTTTTTGCGCGTAACTAGACGATCGGTCTAAATTCAGGGGGAAATGCGTATGTTCAAGGGCATCTTGATCGAGAAGGACGAATCGGGCTACCGCTCTGCGGTCAGGGACATCGACGAGGCCGCCCTGCCCGCGGGCAACGTCACCGTCCGCGTCAGCCATTCCACGCTCAACTACAAGGATGGCCTGGCGATCACCGGCAGAGGGCCCGTCGTGCGCAGGTTCCCGATGGTCCCCGGCATCGACCTGGCCGGGGTCGTCGAGGAGAGCACCCATCCCGACTATCAGCCCGGCGACGCCGTGGTGCTCAACGGCTGGGGCGTCGGCGAGGTGCATTGGGGCGGCCTGGCCCAGAAGGCGCGTCTCGATGGCGACTGGCTGATTCCGCTGCCCGCCCGCTTTTCGCCGCGGCAGGCGATGGCGATCGGCACCGCCGGCTATACCGCCATGCTGTGCGTGCTGGCGCTGGAGCGGCACGGCGTCAAGCCGGCCGATGGCGAGATCGTGGTCACCGGCGCCGCGGGCGGGGTCGGCAGCGTGGCCATCGCCGTGCTGGCCAAGCTCGGCTATTCGGTGGTTGCCGTCACGGGGCGGCCCCAGGACGCGGAATACCTGAAGTCGCTCGGTGCCGGCGAGGTGCTGGACCGCGCCCTCTTCGCGGCGCCCGGCAAGCCCCTCGGCAAGGAGCGCTGGGCCGGCGCGGTGGATGTTGTCGGCAGCCACGTCCTCGCCAACGTCTGCGCCACCACCAAGTACCGCGGCGTGGTGGCCGCCTGCGGCCTGGCCGCGGGCATGGATTTCCCGGCCACGGTCGCGCCGTTCATCCTGCGCGGGGTCACGCTGGCGGGGGTCGACAGCGTGATGTGTCCGCGCGCCGAGCGCCTGCTGGCGTGGCAGCGCCTCGCCGACGATCTCGACGTCGAAAAGCTCGAACGCATCAGCCGCGAAGTCGGGCTGGACGAGGCGATCCCCCTCGCCGCCAGCCTGCTCGACGGCGCCGTCCGCGGCCGCGTCATCGTGGACGTCAATCGGTAACCCGGTTTCATCAGCAGCACAGTCCCACCACAGGAAGGAGAAAAACTTGGCACAAGAAAACCAGCCCGCCGTCAGCCGTTTCCCGGTTCCCGAACTCAAGGACATGCCCGACGACATCCGCGAGCGCATCATCGCCGTGCAGGAGAAGTCCGGCTTCATCCCCAACGTGTTCCTCACCCTCGCCCACCGTCCGGACGAGTTCCGCGCGTTCTTTGCCTATCATGACGCCCTGATGGACAAGCCGGGCAACCTGACCAAGGCCGAGCGCGAGATGATCGTGGTCGCCACCAGCGGCGCCAACCAGTGCCAGTACTGTGTGATCGCC
The DNA here is from genome assembly GCF_041908905.1 of Zoogloea sp. Lineage (GTDB taxonomy): Bacteria > Pseudomonadota > Gammaproteobacteria > Burkholderiales > Rhodocyclaceae > Zoogloea. Next base: position 2,385 of record NZ_JAYREK010000003.1, on the reverse strand, counting down.
CACGGCGCCATCCTGCGCATCCGGGCCAAGAACCCGCTCATCGCCGATCAGGTGGCCACCAATTACCGCAAGGCCGACCTCACCCCCCGCCAGAAGGCCATGCTGGATTTCGCGATGAAGGTCTCGCAGTCTGCGCACCTGGTCGGCGAGGCGGATTTCGAGGCGCTCAAGGCCCACGGCTTCACCCAGGACGACGTCTGGGACATCGCCGGCATCTCGGCCTTCTTCGGCATGTCGAACCGCATCGCCAACGTGACCAACATGCGCCCCAACGCGGAGTTCTACGCGCTGGGTCGCTGACCGGCACGCCCCTGTACCGTGCAGGGGCTACGCTGTGCTTTCCGGGGTCAGTTTCAGGCCTTCCCGGCTTGAGGCTGGTCAGCCGCCGATGGTCAGGGTCGCTGCATCCGGCCCGGCTTTTCGTCCGATTTCCGAACGTGTGAGGCCTCATGAATATTGCAGTGACAACCGTGACCAAGGCCGGGCGGGATGAACGCCATCGCGTCATCTTTGCCGGCATCTGCGCGCTCATCCTCACGGTGGGGCTGGCGCGCTTTGCCTACACGCCGATGCTGCCCATCATGCGCGACCAGGCGGGCCTGTCGCACCTGGCGGGCGGCTGGCTGGCCACCATCAATTACGCCGGCTATATGTCTGGTGCGCTACTGGCCGCATCGATCAGTGACCTGGGCCGTAAATTCGTGCTGTACCGGATCGGTCTCGTGATTGGCGTACTGAGCACCGCCGCGATGGGGCTGACCGACAACGTGCTGCTGTGGGCCGGGCTTCGTTTCGTCGCCGGTTTTTCCAGCACGGGAGGCCTGCTGCTGGCTTCCGGCCTGGTCCTGAACTGGCTGATCCGGCAGGGCCATCGCCCCGAACTCGGCTTGCATTTCATGGGTATCGGGCTCGGCATTGCCGTGTCGGGGATCGCCGTGGGCGCCATGGCGGATTGGCTCACCTGGGACCGGCAATGGCTGGGGCTGGGCGCCCTCGGCCTGGCGTTCTTCTTGCCCGCCTGGTTCTGGCTGCCGGCGCCGGTCAGCATGCAGGCCAGCGCGGGTCAGGTGGCGCCCGCGCTGGCCGCGCCGACCCAGCGCTGGATGTGGTTGATGATCGCCTCCTACTTTTGCGCGGGTTTCGGCTTCGTGATCAGTGCAACCTTCATCGTCGCCATTCTGGTGAAACTGCCCCTGCTCGCCGGCAAGGGGAGCTGGGTCTGGGTCATCGTCGGGCTGGCCGCCGCACCATCCGGCTTCGTGTGGGATCGGGTCGCCCACGCCCTGGGGCGGATACGGGCCCTGATGATTGCCTACGGTCTGCAGGTCATCTCGATCGCCTTGCCGGTGTTAACCGACAGCCCCGCCCTCAATGTGCTGGGTGCGCTGCTGTTCGGTGCGACTTTCGTCGGCATCGTCAGCCTTACCCTCACCATCGTCGGGCGTCATTTCCCGGCCAACCCCGCCAAGGCGATGGCCAAGATGACGCTGAGTTATGGCGTGGCGCAGATCGTCGCGCCGGCCATGGCCGGCTACATCGCCACCGCCACGGGTAACTATCACGGTGCGCTGATCGTCACGGCGGTCATCATGGTGGCCGGGATGGGCCTGTTGCAGGCGCTCATCCGCGAGGAAAGGCGGGCCGCCCATCCCTGAGGCCCGATCTGCGCCTGGCCGGGTGTTTTTCTGGCGACATCCGCTGCGGCCGGTGGGTCGTACCCTCACCTTGCCGGCTTCCGGTCAGTGAGGTGCCCTACGTTTTCCGCCTTCCAACCGGTCGCCCTTATGCTGCCTTTTCTTGCTGATCCTGTCGTTCGATCCAGTTCCGCAGGAACGTGGTCGGGGACAGGTATCCCAGGGTGGAGTGGCGACGGCTCCGGTTGTAGAACACGGCGATGTACTGGAACAGGTCGCTGGCCGCCTCGTCGCGCGTCGCCTAACGCACGCCATGCACCCGCTCGTTCTTGAGGCTGTTGAAGAAGCTCTCGGTCGGGGCGTTGTCCCAGCAGTTGCCCTTGCGCGACATCGATCCGCGCATGCCGTAGGTGACCAGACGGGCCTGGTAGGCATGACTGGCGTACTGGCTGCCACGGTCGGAGTGGAACAGCACCCCCGGTTCTGGCCGACGGCGCATCAAGCACCAGATCGGTCGTCATCCGCGACTTGATCGACCAGCCGATCACCTCGCGGTTGAGCAGATCGATCACGACCGCCAGATACAGCCAGCCCTCGGCGGTGGCGATGTAGGTGATGTCGCCCGTCCACACGCGATTCGGGGCCTCGGGCGCGAAGTGATGATCGAGCACATTCGGCGCCACCGGCAGGCTGTGTCTGGAATCCGTCGTCACCTTGTAACGCCGCTTGTGCCGCGCCCGGATGCCGTTCT
>NZ_JAYREK010000002.1:0-309921 GCF_041908905.1 Zoogloea sp. | reverse complement strand
ATCCCGAACAGGACCGTGAAACGAGACCGCGCCAATGATAGTGCACACCCGTGCGTGAAAGTAGGTCATCGTCAGACTAACCCCATGCAAACCCCCTGCAGCAAACGCTGCAGGGGGTTTCGCTTTTGAACGCGAAAAATGCGATAAAACGTCCGAAAATTCACGGGAAAATTCAGGAATGCCTCTCTTTGGCAGGCCAGTAGCAGGCGTGCCCCCGCAGCAAAAAGAGGCGACAGCGCAAGCTTGGCCGTGCTGCGAATTCCTGGCGAGGAAAGGGCAGGCACGCATGGTTACATGCTTTTCTTGATTTACAGGCTAAGCTGAAAGTGAAAAAAGAGGCTTTGCTGAGCCGGTCGCAAGCTTCGTTGTAATGCCTGCCGGCGGTGAGAGGGGGAGGCCATGGAACGTCCCAGTGGATTGCGGACTTGCCTGTATGCTGCGATACAGCTGGATGCCGTGATGGAAAACATGGCGCGGCAGGCTGCTGGTCTGCTGGCAGGTAAGGGCTTGATCGTCGTTGTCGGTATCCTGCGGCGAGGCGCGCCGTTGGCTGACCGCTTGGCTGAGCTCTTGGTCAAGCGCTTTGGCTTGCCGGCTCCCCTGCGCCTCGACCTCTCGGTCAAGCGCTATGCCGATGATCTGACCTTGCTCTATCCGGAGACCCGGCTCACCGAGGAGGCGGCCCACGAGGCGCTGGATCTTGAGGGCTACACGGTACTCCTGGTGGATGACGTGCTGTACACGGGGCACTCCTTGCTGAAGGTGGTAGGTTATCTGGCCCGTAAGAAACCGGCAGAGATTCGTGTTGCGATGCTGGTCGACAGGGGAGGGGCACGCCTCCCGTTCCGAGCGGATGTGCTCGGGCTGCGTCTCGAGATCGCGCCTCCGGACATCATCGAGTGCAATGTTCCGCCCTACGAACCCGAGTTCAAGATTGAGCTGCTGAAGCTCGAATCCACGAGGGCGTGACTGCCGCTACAGCAGCGGTGCGTTCTATCGATTTACCGGGTTGCCAAGGAGGGCGCGCCGTAGGCAGAGCCTCCGCTGCGTTCGGTGCTGCATGTTCGTGAATGAATGTGCCGCTCATGGTGAACGCGCGATCGTGCTCAGTGGCCCTTCGATCTGGAGGCGGTATGTTGGTTGGGTGCCGCAAATTCGCGCCGTAGCTTTGCCAGCCGGGCAAGGCCTGCCGCAACGCTGGCATTGAAAGTGCCGGCGGGTATCTCGCCTTGCTCGGTGGGTGTCCCGGCCGGCAGCCCGGTGAGCAGTTCAAGGGCATCATCCACCGTGCTGACAGCCCAGATATGGAATTGGCCGGCGCGGACGGCATCAAGCACTTCCCGTTGCAGCATCAGGTCTGTCAGGTTGGCCGTCGGGATCAAGACGCCTTGCTCTCCCGACAGGCCACGGGCTGCGCAGATATCGAAAAAGCCTTCGATCTTTTCGTTGATCCCTCCGACCGCCTGCACCATGCCGAACTGATTCACCGACCCGCTGACCGCCAGTGACTGGCGCAGGGGCACGTGCGCAATGGCGGAAAGGAGCGCGGTAAGTTCGGCCAGGGATGCGCTGTCGCCTTCCACGCCGCCATAGGATTGCTCGAACACCAGGCTCGCCCGCAGGGACAGCGGCATGCGGGCGCCGAAACGGGAGGCCACGAAGGACGACAGAATCAGTACACCCTTGGAGTGGATCGGCCCGCCGAGCTTGACTTCGCGCTCGATGTCGATGACTTCGCCATCGCCGATCCGGGCGGTGGCGGTGATGCGCACCGGGTGGGCGAAGCGGCTGTCGCCGAGCTCCACGACGGCCAGCCCATTGACCTGACCGACGTGGCTGCCGGCGGTGTCCACCAGCAGGGTGCCGCGCAGGATCTCGTCCCGGTAGCGCTCGCGGATGCGTTCGTGGCGCTGCCGTTGGGCTGCCAGGGCGGTTTCGATGTGTTCGACGTCGATCCGCGCTGCTGCAGCGGTGGTGGCGAAATGCGCGGCTTCGTGGAGCAGGTCGTCCAGCGGCTGGGTGCGGGTGACGAGGCGCTGGGAGTCGCTGGCCAGACGGGAGGCGTGCTCGATGAGCCGGGCGACCGCGGCTGCGGTGAGCGGCGGAAGCCCGGCGCGGCTAGCCAGGGTGGCGATCAGCCGGGCATAGGCGGCGGTGTTCTCGGTGGAGCGGGGGATCTCGCTCTCCATGTCGGCGTTGATCTTGAACAGGGCCGGAAACTCGGGGTCGTACTGGCTGAGGAGGTAATAAACCAGACGCTCGCCGATCAGCACCACCTTCAGCTCGAGGGGCATCGGCGCGGGTTCGATCTGGACGGTGCTGGTCAGGCCGATCAGGTCGGAGAGCGATTCGATCCGCACTTCGCCGGCGCGCAGGCAGCGCTTCAGCCCCTCCCAGGCGTAGGGCTGGGAGAGCACCTTGACCGCGTCGAGGACGAGGAAGCCGCCGTTGGCGCGATGCAGTGCGCCGGCGCGGATCAGCGTGAAGTTGCTCATCAGGGTGCCCATGTGCACCACGTGTTCGATGCGCCCGACCAGGTTCTGCAGGGTCGGGTGGTCTTCGTAGACCACCGGCCGGCCGCCATCCGGCGGGTTCTCGACGAGGAGGTTGACCAGGTAACGCTGCACCGAGATCGAACCGGAGTAGGTGGTCGTTTCGGTGTCGTCCTCGTTGTGGACGCTCTCGCGCAGGGATTCCCCGCTCTCGATGATGTCCTGCAGGGTGGCTTCGAGGTAGGCGCCGACCTCCGGCAGGTCGGCGTAGGCGGGCTTGAGGTCTTCGATGAGGTGGGTGACCGTGGTACGGAGGGCCTCGCCGCCGGCCTCCTTGACACGGTTCTGCATCTCGCGGCGCCAGCGGGGGAAGTCGTTGAGCAGCTTGTGCAGCCGTTCGTGCATGGCCTTGATGTGGCCAGTCAGCTCAAGCTGGCGCGCTTCGGGGAGCTGCTCGAACTCCTCCTGGGACATGGTGGCCTCGGCGCTCTTCATGGGCACGAAGGCGAAGCCGTGGGGCGTGCGCAGGAAGGCGACCTCCAGTTCGCCCGCGGCGTGGCCGAGTTCGTGCAAGGCGGCTTCCTCGCGGCGCTTTTCTTCTTCCTGGATGGCGTCGATGCGGCTGCGGTATTCGTCGCTCTCGAAGACCGCCGAGATGGCCGGGATCAGCTCCTCGACGAAATGCTGCATGTCGTCCCGCAGCCGGGCGCCCCGCCCGCCCGGCAGGCGCAGCAGGTTCGGGCGGGTCGGGTTGGCGAAGTCATTCACGTAACACCAGTCGGCCGGCGGTTCGCCGTGCTTGCGCTCGGCCTCGAGCAGCTGGCTGATGATGGCGTGGCGACCGCTGCCGGTCTCGCCGAGCACGAACAGGTTGTAGCCCGCGTGGGGGATGTCCAGCCCCAGATGCATCGCGTTGACCGCCCGGGGGTGGATCAGCGCGGCGTTGAGTTCGGGGAGCTCGTCGGTGTTCGCAAAACCGAGGGAAGCCGGGTCGCAGGTGGCGTAGAGCTGTTCCGGCGGCAGCGGTGTGAGCATGGGGCAGCCTCGCTTTCTTGTTTGGTGAAAGCATAAACCCAGCGGCGCCGTCGTGGCGGTTCTTCGACGGCTCGGGAGGCCGGCTCCGCTGCCTCAGGCGGGGGCGTCCTCCGCCTCCCGCTCTTCCAACTGCAGGGCCCACATCTGGGCATAGGCGCCGCCGCGGTTGAGCAGCTCGGCGTGGGTGCCGCGCTCGATGATGCGGCCCTGGTCGAGCACGATGATCTCGTCGGCGTTCATCACCGTGGACAGGCGGTGGGCGATGACCAGCGTGGTGCGGCCGCGGGCGGCGGCGTCGAGCTGGGCCTGGATGGCTTTTTCGGTGCGGGAGTCGAGGGCCGAAGTGGCCTCGTCGAAGATCAGGATGTCGGGGTTCTTGAGCAGGGTGCGGGCGATCGCCACGCGCTGCTTCTCGCCCCCCGACAGCTTGAGGCCGCGCTCGCCGACGCGGGTCTGCCAGCCTTCGGGCAGGCGGGCGATGAAGTCTTCGAGCTGGGCGGCGCGGGCGGCGGCCTCGACCTCCTCGCGGCTGGCCTCCGGGCGGCCGTACTGGATGTTGTAGAACAGGGTGTCGTTGAAGAGCACGGTGTCCTGGGGGACGATGCCGATCGCCGCGCGGAGGCTGTCCTGCCCGAGGTCGCGGATGTCGTGGCCGTTGACCCGCACGGCGCCGGCCTGCACGTCGTAGAAGCGGAACAGCAGCCGCGCGAGGGTGGACTTGCCGGAGCCCGAGTGGCCGACCACCGCCACCGTGGCGCCCGCCGGAATCGTGAAATCCACGTCGTGGAGGATGGGCCGGCTCGGTTCGTAGGCGAAGCCCACGCGCTCGAAGCGCACCTCGGCGGGGCCCCGGGCGAGCTGGGCGGCGCCGGTGGCGTCGGCAACCTCCCGGTGGGTGCCCATCAGGCCGAACATGCGTTCGATGTCGGTGAGGGACTGGCGGATCTCGCGGTACAGCACGCCCAGGAAGTTGAGCGGCACGTAGAGCTGGATCAGGAAGGCATTGACGAGGACCAGGTCGCCGAGGGTCATGCGCCCTTCGGCCACACCCAGTGCGGCCCGCCACATCATGGCGGTGACGCCCACGGCGATGATCGCCGCCTGGCCCATGTTGAGATAGGAGAGGGATTTCTGGTTGGTGATCTGGGCCGCGGTCCACTTCTGCAGCTCGGTGTCGTAGCGGCGGGCTTCGAAGGCTTCGTTGTTGAAGTACTTCACCGTCTCGTAGTTGATCAGGCTGTCGATGGCGCGGGCGTTGGCGGCGGAGTCCAGTTCGTTGGCTTGGCGACGCAATGCGGTGCGCCAGTTGGTGACCTTGAAGGTGAACACCACGTAGAGGCTCAGGGTGACGAGGGTGATGATCGCGAAGCTCGGCTCGTACTTCACCAGCAGGATGCCGATCACCAGGCTGATCTCCACCAGCGTGGGCAGGATGGAATACAGCGTGTAGCTGATCAGCGAGCCGATCGAGCGGGTACCGCGCTCGATGTCGCGGGTCAGGCCGCCGGTCTGGCGTTCGAGGTGAAAGCGCAGCGACAGGGCGTGCAGGTGGCGGAACACCTGCAGCGAGATCTCCCGCACGGCCTGCTGGGTGACCCGGGCGAAGACGATCTCGCGCAGCTCGGTGAACATCGACGTGGAAAAACGCAGCGCTCCGTAGGCCGCCAGCAGTGCCGCCGGCACGACGATGACCGCCTGTTCGCGGGAGATGTCGAGTCCGTCCACGATCTGCTTGAAGATCAAGGGTACCGTGACGTTGGCGAACTTGGCGGAGATCAGGCACCCGAGGGCGAACATCACCCGCCACTTCCAGGCCCACAGGTAGGGCAGGAGCTTCTTGATGGTCTGCCAGTCGTGGCGTTCGCCGTTGGCGGGGCTGGGGGGAGGGCCGGAAGGGGAGCGTCGCATCGTGATGTGGGTGGGTTGTGGGCCGGGCTTCAGCCCGGCTGAGGAGTCGGTTGTGGGATGGCCGGCCTTCAGTCGTCCGCCGCCAGCCGCAGCGCGAGCCCGACGAAGAGCAGGCCGCACAGGCGGTCGATCCAGGGGCCGAGCTGCGGGTGGCGGCTCAGCAGTCCGCCGATGCTGCCGGCGGCGAGGGCCAGGCTGCCGAAGATCACGATCGTCTGGGCGATGAAGACGAGGCCCAGGGCGAGCATCTGCAGGGTCAGGCTGCCCTGCGCCGGGTCGGAAAACTGGGGCAGGAAGGCCAGGAAGAACAGCGCCACCTTGGGGTTGAGCGCATTGGCGACGAAGCCGCGGGCCAGATCCCGCTGCCAGGGGTGCTTCGGCATGCCGCTCGCCGGCGCCAGGGTGCCGCCGCTGCGGAGCGCCTGGATGCCCAGCCACAACAGCCAGGCCGCACCGGCCAGCTTGAGCCCGAGGAACAGGCCGGGCGAGGTGCGTACCACCGCGGCGACGCCGAGGGTCGCCCAGGCGATGTGGGTGACACAGCCCGCCGCGCAGCCCAGGCCGAAGGCCAGGCCGGCCCGCCGCCCGTGGGCCAGGCTCTGGCCAATGACCATCAGGTTGTCGGGGCCGGGGGCCAGGGTGATCAGAACGGAAATCCCGAGGAAGGCGAGCAGGGTGTCGAGGCTGGGCATGGCGCCCGATTCTGGGCGGGCGGGGCGGGGGAGTCAATCGCCCAGGCCGGCCCGCGCCGCGGCGGGCGCATGGCCAGCGGGGCCGGATTGGGGAACAATGCGGGTTTCCGAGCCCTGTCGGGCGGCCTCTGCGCCCGCTGTTTGCCATGTTGAACATCGAAATCGTCTCCGACGTCGTCTGCCCCTGGTGCTTCATCGGCCTGCGCCGCTTGTCGGCGGCCATCGAACTGGTCCGCCAGGACACCCCCGGTTTTGCCTGTCGCAAGCGCTGGCTGCCCTTCTTCCTCAACCCGGACACGCCGCCCGAAGGTGAGCCCTATCTGCCCTTCCTGATCAACAAGTTTGGCGGCCGCGAGCGGGTGGAGGCGATCTTCGCGCGCATTCGCGAGGCGGGCCGGGCCCACGGGCTGGATTACGCCTTCGAGAAGATCCAGGTGCGTGCCAATACGCTGGATGCCCATCGGCTGGTGTATTGGGCCCAGCAACAGGGTGATGCCGAGAGGCTGGTCGAAGGCTTGTTCGTCGCCCAGTTCCAGCGGGGCGATAACGTGGGAGACCGCGCCGTGCTGGGCCGGGTCGCCGCCGAGGCGGGCTACGACGCCGGGGCGGTGGCGACGTGGCTGTCGTCGGAGCAGGGGCGCGAAGAGGTGCTGGCCGAGGAGCGGGCTGTACGGGCCCTGGGGGTGACTTCGGTGCCGACTTTCATCTTCGACCGCCGCCATGCCGTCGTGGGCGCCGAAGACCCGGCCGTGCTGGCCGAGGCCATCCGGCACTGCTGGAAGGCTTGAGACGATGGGCATTACCGCCTTCCAGGCCCTGGCCTGCCCGCTCGATGGCGACCCCCTGCTGCGTCAGGGCACGAGCTGGCGCTGCGCTGCAGGCCACAGCTTCGACATCTCCGCCCAGGGCTACACCCATCTGTTGCCGGTCCAGCAAAAGCGCTCCCGAGATCCGGGGGACAGCAAGGAGATGGTGGCCGCCCGGCGGCGCTACCTGAACGCGGGTTTCTACCGGCCGATTGCTGCGCTGGTGAGCCGCGCCGTGCTGGTCGGCCTGCCCGCCGGCCGGGCCGCGGCCTGCCTGGATGCCGGCTGTGGCGAGGGTTACTACCTGCGCGAGCTGGCGGCGGCAGCGGGGGAGACGCACGACCTGGCCCTGCTGGGCCTCGACATCTCGAAATGGGCGGTGTTGGCCGCGGCAAAGCAGGACAAGCGGCCCTGCTGGGTCGTCGGCAGCAACGCCAACCTGCCGGCGCTGCCTGCCAGCCTCGACCGGGTGCTGTGCATGTTCGGTTTTCCGGTATATGCCGAGTTCGCCCGGGTGCTCAGGCCCGGCGGCGAGCTGCTGCAGGTGGATGCTGGGCCCGATCACCTGCGCGAGCTGCGGGAAATCATCTACCCGCAACTGAAACCCGAGCGGCCTGCGGAGGCGTCTGTTCCGGCGGGCTTCGAGGCGCTGCCCGGTGAGAGTCTCACCTATACGCTTGAGCTGGCCGGGGCCGCGGTGATCGCCGACCTGCTGACGATGACGCCCCACCTTTACCGGGCCAGCGCCGAGGGGCGGGCGAAGGCGGCGGCGCTGACGGCCTTGTCGCTCACCGTGGATGTGCGCCTGACGCGCTGGCGGCGCGCGGCTGCGGGAGGCGGCGAGGCATGAGGTTGGGTGAGCCGGCGCGGCCGTGGGCCCGGGGAGATCTTCCCGCGCATGCCCTCGGTAAGGCGGCTGGCTGGCAGCCCTCTGGCCGCGCCGCACTGACCTTGCCGTGCCCGGTGGGGGGGGCCGTCGCAGGTTTGGCTTCATTCCCACATTGCCCGCATCCGGGCGGCGAGATCGATCGCGTTCTGCCGCGCGCCGTCTGCTGGAGGGGCCGTTTGGGTAGGCTCGGCGGGTGGCCAGCTCAGCTGGTCGAAATACCCGAGCAGGCGATTGGGGATGAAGCGGGTCCGGCTGGCATGGACGTGGCGGTCGCCGGTGGCGGCCTGGCCGGTGACGTAAAAGCGCTGGGGCACCAGCAGGTCCAGGTGGTCCTTGGCGCGGGTCATGGCCACGTAGAGCAGGCGCATTTCTTCTTCGATCTCGTGCTCGCTGCCGGTGGCCAGGTCTGAGGGCAGGCAGCCGTCCACGGCGTTGAGCAGTGACACCGCCGGCCATTCACGGCCCTTGGCCGAGTGGATGGTGGAGAGGATCAGGTAGTCCTCGTCGAGGAGCGGTGCGCCCGACTCGTCGCTGGTGGCGTCCGGCGGATCGAGGGTGAGTTCGGTGAGGAAGCGCTCGAGGTTCGGGTAGGTGGCGGCGATGCGGGCCAGCTGCTGGATATCGGCCTGGCGTACCGGGGCGTCGTCGAAGAGGCGTTCCATCTCGCCTTCGTACCACTGGGCGAGGTGCTCGATGGGGGCCGGCCAGGTGGTGCTGGCACGCAGGCTTTCGAGCAGCCCGGCAAAGGCCTGCCAGGCGCCGCGGCTGCTTTCGGGCACGGGTTGTTCGGCCAGCAGCAGGCAGCCGGGCGGGGCAGACTGGAGGTTGTCGAGGATGCGGCCGGCGGTCTTGGGGCCGAGGCCGGGCAGCAGCTGGATGGCCCGGAAGCCGGCCACGCGGTCGCGGGGGTTTTGCGTCCAGCGCAGGATGGCCAGCAGGTCCTTGACATGGGCGGCCTCCAGAAACTTGAGGCCGCCGAACTTCACGAAGGGGACGTTGCGCCGGGTGAGCTCGATCTCGAGGCGCATGCTGTGGTGGGCGGCGCGGAACAGCACCGCCTGGGCCTTGAGCCTGAGTCCGGCTTCCCGCCGGGCGAGCACCTGATCCACCACCCAGGCGGCCTGGTCGGCCTCGTCGCGCAGCGATACCAAGCGGGGTTTTTCGCCGGACATACGCTCGCTCCAGAGATCCTTGCTGAAGCGCTCCCGGGCCTGGGCGATAACGGCGTTGGCGGCAGCGAGGATGGGCTGGGTGGAGCGGTAGTTGCGATCGAGGGTGATGCGCCGGGCGGGCGGGTCGAACTGGCCCGGAAAGTCGAGGATGTTGCGCACCGTGGCGCCGCGGAAGCTGTAGATCGACTGGGCGTCGTCACCCACCACGGTGAGGCCGCGCCCGTCGGGCCGCAGGGCCAGCAGCAGGCCGGCCTGGAGGCGGTTGGTGTCCTGGAACTCGTCCACCAGGATGTGGCTGAAGCGGCCGCCCACCTCGCGGGCGAGCTCGGGTTCGGCGAGCATCTGGGACCAGTAGAGGAGCAGGTCGTCGTAGTCGAGCACCTGCTGGGCCTGTTTGGCCTCGACGTAGCCGAGGAAGAGTTCGCGCAGCTCGGCGGCCCAGCCGGCACACCAGGGAAAGCGGGTCTGCAGGACCTCGGTGAGGGAGGCCTGGGTGTTGACCGCGGCCGAGTAGATGGCCAGGCAGGTGCCTTTGAGCGGAAACCGCTTGCCCTTGGCGGACAGGCCGCGCTCGTGGCGGACGAGGTTCATGAGGTCGCCGGAGTCCTCGCGGTCGTGGATCGTGAAGGCCGGGTCGAGACCGATGCGGCCCGCAAACTCGCGCAGCAGGCGCGCGCCCACGCTGTGGAAGGTGCCGGCGTAGGGAAAGCCGGCCTGGGCGAGCCGGGCGTGGCGGGGCGAGACCCGGGCGGTGATGCGCTGGACGCGACGGATCATCTCGTCGGCGGCGCGACGTGAGAAGGTGAGCAGCAGGATCTGGCCGGGGTCGGCCCCCTGGGCGAGGAGATGGGCGACCCGGTGGGCCAGGGTGTTGGTCTTGCCCGAGCCGGCGCCGGCGATGACCAGCAGCGGACCGGCGTTTGTGTGGGGGACGGTGCCGTGCAGCGCAGCGTCGAGTTGGGTGGCGTTGAGGCCGGCGAGGTAATCGGGCGGGGCTGCCGGGGTGAGGAGTGGGGCGCGGTCGTTCATCGGGCGCGCTCCCGGCTGCGGTGGGCGGTTGCCCGTTGGGCCGGTGTTGCCGGGCCGTGGCGGTGGGAGCAGGGGAGGCGGATGGGCATGATGAGATCCTTGTTGACTGTAATCATATACAGCCGACTGAAAATCTCAAGGTTCATTTTGGCTCCCCGCGCCGCACGGGGAGGCGGCGGGGCGGGGCCCGACTGAACGAGGCCGGGCGGAGGCAGGCTCAGGGGGCCATGCTTATAGGGGCTGGCTCAAGGGCGCAGGGCCGCCGCGTGGTGACGCAGGTGGGCTTCGATGAAGCTGGCGATGAAGTAGTAGCTGTGGTCGTAGCCCGGCCGGCGGTGCAGTTGCAGGGGGTGCCCGGCGGCGCGGCAGGCGGCTTCGAGGGCTTCGGGGCGGAGCTGGTCGGCGAGGAAGCCGTCGGCTTCGCCCTGGTCCACCAGCAGGGGCAGGCGTTCGGGGGCGGTGGCGATCAGCTCGCAGGCGTCCCAGGCAAGCCAGGCGTCGCGGTCGTCGCCCAGGTAGCGGGAGAAGGCCTTCTGGCCCCAGGGGCAGTCGATGGGATGGACGATGGGGGCGAAGGCGGACACCGACACGTAGCGGCCCGGGTTGCGCAGGGCGCACACCAGCGCGCCGTGGCCGCCCATCGAGTGGCCGCTGATGCCCCGCCGCGGGAGGAGGGGCAGGGCGCCTTCGACGAGGGCCGGCAGCTCATTCACCACGTAGTCGTGCATGCGGTAGTGGGTGCTCCACGGGGCCTGGGTGGCATCCACGTAGAAACCCGCGCCGTGGCCGAAGTCCCACGCGCCGTCGGGATCGCCGGGCACGGCGGGGCCCCGCGGGCTGGTGTCGGGGGCGACGATGGCGATGCCGAGTTCGGCGGCGGTGCGCTGGGCGCCGGCCTTCTGCATGAAGTTCTCGTCGGTGCAGGTGAGGCCCGACAGCCAGTACAGCACCGGCACCGGGCCGGCCTCGGCCTGGGGCGGCAGATACACGGCGAACACCATCTCGCAGCCGAGGCTGCGCGAGGTGTGGCGGTAGCGGCGGTGCCAGCCGCCGAAGCTGCGGTTTTCGGAGACGAGGGTGAGGGTCATGGTGGTGGCCTGCAGGGTGGGGCGATGCTGCGGGTCCGGGCCGGTCGCCCGGCTGCCGGGAGGCGGCGGGGCCGTCCGGTAGCGCGGGGCCGGGCCCGGGAGGGGCGGGTTTAAGGCCCGGTCACATGTCGTAGTGGATCACCGTGCGGATGCTCTTGCCCTCGTGCATCAGGTCGAAGGCCTTGTTGATGTCGTCGAGGCCCATCGTGTGGGTGATGAAGGTGTCGAGGGGGATCTCGCCGCGCTGGGCCATCTCGACGTAGCGGGGCAGCTCGGAGCGGCCGCGCACGCCGCCGAAGGCGGAGCCGCGCCACACGCGCCCGGTGACGAGCTGGAAGGGGCGGGTGGAGATCTCCTCGCCGGCGCCGGCGACGCCGATGATGACCGATTCGCCCCAGCCCTTGTGACAGCACTCCAGCGCCGAGCGCATCACCTTGACGTTGCCGATGCACTCGAAGGAGTAATCGACGCCGCCGTCGGTGAGGTCGACGATGACCTCCTGGATCGGCCGGTCGTAGTCGAGGGGGTTGATGCAGTCGGTGGCGCCCAACTGGCGGGCGATCTCGAACTTGGCCGGGTTCACGTCGACGGCGACGATGCGCGAGGCCTTGGCCATCACCGCGCCGATGATCGCCGACAGGCCGATGCCGCCGAGCCCGAAGACGGCCACGGTGGCGCCGGCCTCGACCTTGGCGGTGTTGAGCACCGCGCCGATGCCGGTGGTCACGCCGCAGCCGAGCAGGCAGACTTTCTCGAGGGGGGCTTCCTTGTTGATCTTGGCCACCGAGATCTCGGGCAGCACGGTGTACTCCGAGAAGGTCGAGGTGCCCATGTAGTGGTAGATGGGCTTGCCGTCCTTGCTGAAGCGGCTGGTGCCGTCGGGCATCAGGCCCTTGCCCTGGGTGGCACGGATGGCCTGGCACAGGTTGGTCTTGCCCGACAGGCAGAACTTGCACTTGCCGCACTCCGGCGTGTAAAGGGGGATCACGTGGTCGCCGACGGCGACCGAGGTGACGCCTTCGCCCACGGCCTCGACGATGCCGCCGCCCTCATGGCCGAGGATGGCCGGGAAGATGCCTTCCGGGTCGGCGCCGGACAGGGTGTAGGCGTCGGTGTGGCAGACGCCGGTGGCGACGATGCGCACCAGCACCTCGCCGGCCTTGGGGGGGGCCACGTCGACCGTGGTAATTTCGAGGGGCTGTTTCGCCGCCCAGGCGACGGCTGCACGGGACTTGATCATGGTTCTCTCGCAAAGGGTTGAGGGAGGTAAGCTGGCAGTTTAGTGAGCGTGGGGGCGGCCGTCGACCGCCTTTGCTTCCCCGGGCGTCCCGGGGCGAAGGTGGTTGACGACGTCGCCGAGGCGCCGCCACGCGCTGCAGGAAGACCCCGTAGCTGCAGCCGTCCTGCTCGCGGGAGGCCCACACCACCACGTAGCCGCCGCCGGGCAGAGGTGAGACGCTTGGCGCATATCGGTGTCGGGCGTGCAGGCGTTGACGCGTTCTTCGCCCTAAACGGAGCTCAGGACGGCACTTCTTCGGACGGATTGGGATCGTGACGCAGGCGTGGCGTGGGTCTTGAAGCGGGTAGTCAGCAATTTTGGTGCCTGTGAGAAAAAGTGCCGACAATGCTGGGGTGGCGTCCGTTATCGAAAGTTGTGTGTAAAAAAGCGACAAACGGGTGTCGGTGTTTTTCCCGGTCCGCGCCTGGATATCAGAAAAATCCATGTGCCAGGTGTTTTGTCGTGGTGACCTTCATGGCTGAGGAGGCGCTGATCGTGCGGATGGGGCGTTTTTGCGAGGGCATTCCCGGGCTGCGGCGCTGGGGGATGTGTGCCGGCCAGCTGGTGCTGGCCTGTCTGTGCTGGGGGCTGACCGGCGCGGTCGGTGCCCAGGACGAGGGGCTGGCGTGGTTTGTCGACGGGCGCCCGGGCGGTGTGGCCCGGCAGGCGGTGACCCTTCTCCTCGGGGCCGCGGCCGATGGCCTGGCGCCCGGCGATTACGGGGCCGACGGGCTGGAGCGTCGGCTCGCCGCGGCGGAGGCCGGGGCCCTCGATGCCGACGGCCGGCAGGCCCTGGATGGCGCCCTGAGCCGGGCGATGGAGCGTTATCTGGCCGACCTGCATGCCGGTCGGGCCGACGTGAGCGAGCGACAGGCCCGTCAGCGCGTGGAGCGCGACAACGGCTTCGTGGCGGCGGAGGTGCTGCGGGCGGCGCTGGCGGACGGGGATCTGGCCGCCGCGGTGAGCCTGGCCACGCCGGCCCAGGTGGATTACCCCGGCCTGCGGCGGGCCCTCGGGCAGTACCGGGAGCTGGCCGACGACCCTCTGCGCGGAGGGTTGTGGGACACGCCGCTGCCGCCCTTGCCGGGGCGCAAGCTGGAGCCCGGCCGGGCCTGGGCCGGCGTCGGCGATCTGGCCCGGCGCCTGGTGGCCCTGGGCGACCTGCCGGCGACGGCCCGCCTCGCCAGCCGCTACGAGGGTGAGCTGGTGGCGGGGGTGCGCGCCTTCCAGGCCCGCCACGGCCTGGTCGCCGACGGGGTGATCGGCCGGGAGACGCTGGCCCGGCTCGAGGTGTCGCCGGCGCAGCGGGTGCGCCAGATCGTGCTCGGCCTGGAACGCCTGCGGTGGACGCCGCGGCTCCGCGGGCCGCGGACGATCGTCGTGAATGTGCCGGAGTTCATGCTGCGCGGCTATGCGCTGCACGACGGCGTGGCGGAGCCGCGGCTGCAGATGCGGGTGATCGTCGGCAAGGCGCTGGACACCCGGACGCCGCTGATCGCCGAGGACATGCGCTTCATCGAGTTCAGCCCCTACTGGAACGTGCCGCCCTCGATCGCCCAGGCCGAGCTGGTGCCAAAGCTGCGGCGCAGCCCCGGCTACTTTGCGAGCCAGGGCTTCGAGTTCGTCGACGGCGAGGGGCGCGCCCACACGGCCCTGACGCCGGAGAGCCTCGACGCGGTGCTGCGCGGCCGGATGCGCATCCGCCAGCGCCCGGGGCCGGCCAACGCGCTGGGCGACATCAAGTTCGTGTTTCCCAATGACGAGGCCATCTATCTGCACCACACGCCCTCGACGGGGCTGTTCGCCCGGCCGCGGCGGGATTTCAGCCACGGCTGCATCCGTGTCGAGGCGCCCGTCGCGCTGGCAGAGTTCGTGCTGGAGGGGATGCCCGGCTGGGACGAGATCCGCATCCGCGAGGCGATGGAGCGGGGCAGCTCCAGCACCCTGCGCCTGCGCGAGCCGCTGCGGGTGGTGATCGCCTACAACACGGTGGTGGTGGCGCCGGACGGGCGGGTGATGTTCTACCCGGACATCTACGGCCATGACGCCTCCCTCGACGAGGCCCTGCGCGGGGCGCCCCGCCCGGGGCTGCAATAGCCTCAGCGGCCGAAGGGCAGCATCCGGCGCAGGGTGGAATCCCGGTCGATGAGGTGGTGCTTGAGGGCGCCGGCCACGTGCAGGCCGACCAGCAGGAGCAGCGCGAAATTGAGGGCTTCGTGGGTTTCCTTGAGCAGGTCGCCCAGCTCCGGGTTCTTGCCGACCAGGTCGGGCAGCGGCAGCACGCCGAAATAGACCGTCTGGAAACCCTTCGCGGAGCTCATCAGCCAGCCCGACAGGGGCACCAGCACCATCAGCAGGTAGAGCAGGTGGTGGGTGCCTTCGGCAACCTTGTGCTGCCAGGCGGGCATCGGCAGCGGGGCCGGCGGGCGGTGGGTGACGCGCCACAGGATGCGCGGCACGAAGAGCAGCAAAACGGTGACACCTATCCACTTGTGGTACGCGTAGAGCTTGAGCTTCTCGGGCGACAGCGGCAGCTCGTGCATGTAAACGCCCAGCGGCCAGGCGGCGATGATCAGGAGGGCGATGATCCAGTGGGCCGCGATCGCGGGGCCGGTGTAGCGTTGGGGTGGAGTGTTCATGATTGTGCGGGCGTGAAGGGGGCGGGGCTGGCGTCCTGCCATAAATAGGCATCCATGGCGAGGCCGCTGTAGGTGTATTCGGGGGCCAGGCGCAGGGGCTTTTCGCCGGGCTCGGCGGCGCCCAGGGCGGCAAACAGGGGCAGCAGGTGCTCCTCGGTGGGGTGGGCGCCGGCCCCGTGGGGGGCGACGCGGCGGTAGTCGATGAGGGCCGGGCGGTCGTCCCGGGCGAGGGCCTTGCCCAGCCAGTCGGCGAAGGCCACCGCCTGGGGCACCGGCTGCCCGTCGAGCCCCCAGCTGAGCCAGTTGAAGTTGTGGGTGACGGCGCCGGAGGCGAGGATCAGCACGCCTTCGTCCCGCAGCGGGCGCAGCGCTGCGCCCAGGCGGCGATGCCAGTCGGGACCGGCGAAGGGCTGGATCGCCAGCTGCACGACGGGGATGTCGGCCGCCGGGTACATGGCCTTCAGCGGAATCCACGCGCCGTGGTCGAGGCCGCGGTCGGGCGTTTCGGCGCAGGGCAGGCCGGCGGTGCCGAGCAGCTCGCGCACCCGGCCGGCGAGGGCCGGGGCGCCGGGGGCCGGGTAGGCCATCTCATACAGGGCCGGCGGAAAGCCGCCGAAGTCGTGGATGGTGTCGGGGGTGCCGGTGGTGCTCACGGTGGGCGCCCGCGCGGCCCAGTGGGCGGAGACGACGAGGATCGCCCGCGGGCGCGGCAGTGCGGCGCCCAGGTTTTCCCACAGCCGCACGGTGGCGGCGGGCTTGAGCAGCACGTCGGGGGCGCCGTGGGAGACGAAGAGGACAGGGTGGCGGTTCATGGAGGGGCTCCTGGAGGCAGGGGTGCCTTGGTCACGGGATGGACTTTAGCCCCTGGATTGGAGCAAAAAAAGCCCTGGTGAGGGGCTTCTTTGTTGCTGGTTTTGCAACGGTGCGACGCGGCCGCAGGGGCGGCGGGGTTCAGGCGGCCAGGCCGGGGAGCAGGGTGGCCAGATAGGCCAGGCCGACCAGCACGGCCACCAAGCTGGCGACCAGCACGGCGCCGGCCGCCACGTCCTTGACCACGCCGATTTCCGGATGCTGGCCCGGGTGGAGGTGGTCGGCCAGGGTTTCGATGGCGGTGTTGAGCATCTCGGCCACCAGCACCAGCCCCGCCGCGAGGCCCACCAGGGCCCACCACAGGGGAGGCGCGCCGGTGGCCGCCAGAAACACGAACACCGCCACCAGGGCAAACCCGTGGGTGCGCATGCTGCGTTCGCGCCGGAAGGCCGCGAGGATGCCGGCGCGGGCGTAGCCGAAACGGTGCGTGAAGCCTTGTCCCTTCATGCCGGCAATGTACGCCAGGCGCGGCCTGCCCGCCAGCGGGCCGCCCCCCGGCGCCGGGGGCAGGGCTAGGAGGTCAGGGGCAGATGTAGAGGCTTTCCTTCATCTCTTCCATGACCACGTAGCTGCGGCAGTCGGCGGTCGCCGGCAGCAGGGCATGGAGGCGGCACAGCAGCTCGTTGTACTCGCTCATGGCGCCCAGGCGGGCCTTGAGGAGGTAGTCGAAATCACCCGCCACCAGGTGGCATTCCATGATGTCGGTGAGCTCGTGGAAGGTGTCGCGCACCCGGTGCAGGATCTCCCGCGACTTGGCGGCGAGGCGGACCTCGATGAAGACCAGGATGCTCTGGCCCAGGCTGTGGGGGTTCACCCGGGCGTGGTAGCCGGAGATGATCCCGTCCCGCTCCAGCCGGCGGACGCGCTCGGTGCATGGGGTTGCGGAGAGGCCGACCTGGGCGGCGAGGTCGGTCATCGTGATGCGGCCGTCCTGTTGCAGGATTTCAAGGATTTGCCGGTCTACAGCATCGAGGATTCGCATGGCGGTCTTTCTAGTTGCGGTTGTTGTTCTGTTGTTGTCGTCACTACACGGACCGGGACGCGTTGAGCGCAGACGCCACAACGCCGGAGGGCGGCAAGACCGCTCCGGCGGGTGGGGTTCAAATGAAGCCTGCTTCGTCAGGGACGGCGCGGCGCGGGGCGCTCGTCGCCTGGCGCCGGCATGGGCCGGCGGGGCGTCTGGTTGTCGAGGCGGTTCTTGAACTCATCGGCCTTCTTGCGCTGGTCCGGGGTCAGGGTCTGGTAGATCTGGTCGAGGCTGGCTGCGCGCATCTGGACCATGGCTGCCATCGCCTGGGCGCTGGTTTCGCTCAGGGTGCGCACTCGCGCTTCGTCATATTTATCCGAGAACACGAGGGTCTGCAATTCGTAGTGTGCCTTGCTGGCCTCCTTGGCCTTCTCGCGCAGCGCAGGGGCGAGATCGTGCATGATCTTGAAGATCTTGTCATGCTGCGCGTCACTCAGATTGAGTTCCCGCAGGACGGGGGGCGGATGCATCCGGCTGCCAAAGGGGCTCATGTCACCCGCAAGCATCGCGCCGGCGGGGTGGTGGCCGCAGCGGCCGCCGCCAAAGTCGCCGCCCGGGCCGTGGGCGATGGCCGGCGCCGTGGCGGCGATGCTGCCGGCGGCGAGCAGGCCGACGATAATGATTGTCCGGATTTTCATGGGTTTCTCCTTGATCTGGGTTGTCTCGGGTCAGGGGCCGGTGGGTTCTGGCCTTGCTGATGGCCGAAGCATCTCCGATCGAGGGGTTAAGGGCCGTTGGCGCTGCGTAAAACGGCGTAAAGGTGTCGTGTCGGCGGGGGCCCGGCCCGTATCATCGGCCCATTGGGGTCGGTCGGGGGCGCGATGAACAAAGTTTTGCTGGTGGACGACGACGTCGAGCTGGCGGTCATGCTGCAGGAGTACATCGGGAGCGAGGGCTTCCTGGTGGAGGTTCGCCACGATGGCGAGGCGGGCGTCGCGGCGGCGCTGTCGGGGCAGTACGCCATTGTCGTGCTCGACGTGATGATGCCGCGCCTCAACGGCATCGAGGCCCTGCGCCGCATCCGTGCCCACAGCCAGGTGCCGGTGCTGATGTTGACCGCCCGGGGCGACGACGTGGATCGCATCGTCGGCCTCGAACTGGGCGCCGACGACTACGTGCCCAAGCCGTGCACCCCGCGCGAGCTGGTGGCCCGGCTGCGGGCGATCCTGCGCCGCAGCGGCGAGCCCGCCGGCGCCGAGGCCGCCAACGGCCCGGTGAGCGTCGGCGCGCTGGTGATGTGGCCGCAGATGCGCCGCGCCCAGTGGCAGGGGCAGCCGCTGGCGCTGACCAGCACCGAGTTCAACCTGCTCGAGCTCCTCGCCCGCAACGCTGGCCGGGTGGTCGGCAAGCCGGAGCTCTCCGAGCAGGGGCTGGGGCGGCCGCTGGCCCGCTTCGACCGCAGCATCGACGTGCATCTGTCGAGCATCCGCCACAAGCTGGGCGCGCGCCCGGACGGGCGCTCGTGGATCGAGACGGTGCGCGGGCAGGGCTACCTGATGGTGCGCGAGTGAGGGCGGGGCGAGGGAGATCGGAGCGATGAGGCTGGGGCGGCTGTTCTGGAAGTTCTTCTTCGCCTTCTGGCTGGCGCTGCTCCTGGCCGGCGCGACAGTCGGCAGCGCCGTGTGGTGGCACCAGCAGGGCGAGCGCAGCCGTATCGAGGCCGAGCGGGATTCGGCGCTGGCGGGCGGGCCGCGGGCGGCGATGGCGGTCTCGGCCGCCGCCGCGGTGCTCGGCCATGGCGGCGTGGCGGCGCTGCGGGCCTGGCTCGCCGACTGGCCGCGGGAGCGCCTGCCGTTGCTCTACGTGGTTGACGGGGCCGGCCGTGAGCTGCTCGGCCGCGAGGTGTCGGCGGCGGTCGTCGCCGATGCGCGCCAGCGGGCCCGCTCCGCCGAGCCGCGCCGCCCGGCCCGCGAGGTGGCCACGGCGGACGGGCAGGCCTACCTGCTGTTCATTCCGGCCGATGCGGTGGGGCGCGATGGGCGCGGCTTCGGCCCGCGCCACCCGCCGGAGCCGCCGGGCCTGTGGGTGCCGGTGACGGCGGGGCTGGTGGCGAGCGTGGTCTTCAGCGCCCTGCTGGCCTGGTACCTGTCCAAACCGATCCGCCACCTGCGCTGGGCCTTCGGGGCGGTGGCCGAGGGCAAGCTGGAAACCCGCGTCCGCCCGCTGATGGGCGCCCGCCGCGACGAGATCGCCGACCTGGGGGGTGATTTCGACCGCATGGCCCAGCAGCTGCAGAAGCTCATCGGCGCCCAGCGGCGTCTGCTCCACGACGTCTCCCACGAGCTGCGCTCGCCGCTGGCCCGCCTGCAGGCGGCGATCGGCCTGATGCGCCAGGACCCGTCGCGCCTCGAGGCCAGCATCGAGCGCATCGAGCGTGAGACCGGCCGGGTGGACGAGCTCGTCGGCCAGCTGCTCACCCTGGCCCGCCTGGAGGCCGGCAGCCGCGACCTGCACGAGGAGCCGGTGGACCTGATGGAGCTGGCCGTGGCTATCGCCGACGATGCCGGCTTCGAGGCCGAGAGCCTGGGCCGCCGCCTGCATTTCGACGGCCAGGGCGAGGCCCGCGCCCTGGTGCGGGTCGAGCAGATCCAGCGGGCCTTCGACAACGTGATCCGCAACGCGCTCAAGTTCACGCCCGACGGCGGCGATGTGGAGGTGCAGGCCACGACGGGCGAGGGCGGCTTCAGGCTGCGGGTGGACGACCGTGGCCCCGGGGTGGCCGAGGCCGACCTGGAGGCGATCTTCGAGCCCTTCCTCCGGGGCGGCAACGGCCACGCCAGCGGCGGTTTCGGGCTCGGGCTGGCCATCGCCCGGCGGGCGGTGGAGGCCCACGGCGGGCACATCCGCGCGATCAATCGGGCCGGTGGCGGGCTCCGCGTCGAGATTTTTTTGCCTCTGCCCCCTGCTGCAGTGCGAAAGGGATGGCCCGCCGGGCCGGCAAGCTGTTAGAATGCGCGCCGTGGCGGGTCTCCCCGCATTGCAGCGCGGTGAACCTGGTCAGGGCCGGAAGGCAGCAGCCACAGCCGTTCCCTGCAAGTGCCGGGGGTCAGGCTCGCCACCCTCATTCGCAAATGGGCGCCCATCGTGGCGCCCATTTCATTTTGTGCGCGGCAGCCGGAGGCGATTGCTGCCGGGCGCGTCTCGGCCGGCGCCGGCCTGAGCCTGATAGAATCCCGCCATGGCTTATCAAGTACTTGCCCGCAAGTGGCGCCCGCGCAGCTTCGAGACACTCGTCGGGCAGGAGCACGTGGTGCGTGCCCTGACCCACGCCCTGTCCACCGGCCGCCTGCACCACGCCTATTTGTTCACCGGCACCCGCGGGGTCGGCAAGACCACCATCTCGCGCATCCTCGCCAAGGCCCTCAACTGCGAGACCGGCGTCACCCCGACGCCGTGCAACCAGTGCGCCGCGTGCACCGCGATCGACGCCGACCGCTTTCCCGACTACGTCGAGATGGACGCCGCCTCCAACCGCGGCGTGGACGACATGGCCGCGCTGCTCGACCAGGCGGTGTACGCGCCGGTGCAGGGCCGCTACAAGGTCTACATGATCGACGAAGTGCACATGCTCACCGGGCACGCCTTCAACGCCATGCTGAAGACCCTCGAGGAGCCGCCCGAGCACGTCAAGTTCATCATTGCCACCACCGACCCGCAGAAAATCCCGGTCACCGTGCTGTCGCGCTGCCTGCAGTTCAACCTCAAGCAGATGCCGCCGGGGCACATCGTCGGCCACCTCACCCGCCTGCTGGAGGCCGAGGCGGTGCCCTTCGAGCCGGGCGCCCTGCGCCACATCGCCAAGGCCGCCAGCGGTTCGATGCGCGATTCGCTATCGCTGCTCGACCAGGCCATCGCCCACGGCGCCGGCAAGGTCGAGGAGCAGGCCGTCCAGGACATGCTCGGCACCGTTGGCGACGACCACCTGTATGCGGTGCTCGACGCCCTGCGCGCCAACGACGTGCAGGCCCTGATGGGCGCCGTCGATGGCATGGAGGCGCGCAGCCTGTCCTTCGAGTCGGCGCTGCAGGCCCTGGCCAGCCTGCTGCACCGCATCGCGCTGGCCCAGCTCGCGCCGGCAGCCATCGCCGACGAGTTCGAGGCCGCGCGGCTGGCGCCCTACGTCGAGGCCTTCGACGCCGAGTTCCTGCAACTGGCCTACCAGATCGCCATCCACGGTCGCGACGAGCTGCCCCTGGCTCCCGACGAGGCCACCGGTTTCTCGATGACGCTGCTGCGCCTGTTCGCCTTCCGCCCGACCCAGCCGGCCGCCCTCGGCGGCGTACTGGCCGGTGGGGGTGGCGATGGCCAGGCCCGGCCGCTGCCGGCCGCGGCGCCGGCCAGCCCGCGCCCGGCTGCGACGCCGCCGGTGTCGCCCGCGCCTGCCGCTTCTGCAGCGCTTGCCCCCCGTCCGGCGCCGGCTGTTGTGCCGCCTGCCCCGGTGGAGGGCGCCCCGGCCGTGCGGCCTGCGCCCGTCGCCGAGCCCAAGACAGAACCCGCCGCACCTCCGCGCCCCGCCGTCGTCGAGCCGCCGGCCGCACCGGCACCCGCGCCCGCCGCCAGTCCGGCCCCAGTGGCGCCGCCGGCGCCGGTCAGGGCCGAGCCCGACTACGGCAGCAGCGTGCCGCCCTGGGAAGACCTGCCGCCGGAGGCCCATGAGGGGCTGCACCCGCCGGCGGGCCGCGCCCCGGAGCCACCGCCGGCGCCCGCCCCGGCTGCGCCCGAGCGAGCGTCCATGGCCCGGAGCGTTCCGCTCCCCGAGGCCGCCGCGCCGGCCCCTGAAGCGCCCGCCGCCGAGGTGCCCGCCACCGCGCCGGATGCCGGCGAGCCACTGCCTGCCACCCTGGACTGGCATGCCCTGCAGGAGCAGATCGGCCTCGGTGGCCTCAACCTGCAGCTCGCCCAGCATTGCGAGCTCGCCGTTGTCGAAGGCCGGCTGATCAAGCTGCGCCTCGCCAGCGACCAGCGCCACCTGCTGCAGATCAACCGCAGCGGCCCCGACAGGCTCCAGGAGGCCCTCTCGGCCCATTTCGGGGCTCCGGTGCGGGTGGCCATCGAAGTGGGCGAGATCGCCACCGTCACCCCGGCCCAGCGCAACCAGGCCGAAAAGGCCGAGCGCCACGCGGCGGCGGTCGTCGCCCTCGAGCAGGACCCCTTCGTGCGCGAGCTCATCTCGCGCTTCGACGCGACCCTCGAGATCGCGTCGGTCAAACCCCTCTGATTTCGTTTGCCTCTCACCCAACCCATCCGGAGAACAGCACCATGATGAAAGGCGGCATCGCCGGCCTGATGAAACAGGCCCAGCAAATGCAGGACAACATGAAGAAGATGCAGGACAGCCTCGGCAGCATCGAGGTCGAAGGCCAGTCCGGCGCCGGCATGGTCAAGGTCACCATGACCTGCAAGTACGACGTGCGCCGCATCGCCATCGACCCGTCGGTGATGGACGACAAGGAAATGCTCGAAGACCTGGTCGCCGCCGCCGTGAACGACGCCGTGCGCCGCGTCGAGTCCACCACCCAGGAAAAGATGGCCGGCTTCACCGCCGGGCTCAACCTGCCCCCCGGCTTCAAGATGCCCTTCTGACCGGCCGGCGGTTGCCTCGCGTGAGCACCCCCTCCAGCCTCGACGTCCTCATCGAGGCCCTGCGCTGCCTGCCGGGCGTCGGGCCCAAGTCGGCCCAGCGCATGGCCTTCCACCTGCTGCAGCGGGACCAGAAGGGGGCCGCGCGGCTGGCCACGGCCCTCGGCCATGCCCTCGAGGTGCTGCGCCACTGCGCGCGCTGCAACACCCTCTGCGAAGAGGAGATCTGCGCCCGCTGCGCCAATCCCCAGCGGGACGCGACCCAGCTGTGCGTCGTCGAAATGCCCTCCGACCTGGCGATGCTCGAAGGCACCCACAGCTACCATGGCCTGTATTACGTGCTGATGGGCCGCCTGTCGCCCCTCGACGGCATCGGCCCGCGGGAGCTCGGGCTCGAGAAGTTCCTCCACCGGGCCTGCGACGGGGTGGTCCAGGAGGTCATCCTCGCCACCAACTTCACCAACGAGGGCGAAGCCACTGCCCACATGATCTCCGAGCTCCTCAAGAGCCGCGGCATCCGGGTGAGCCGCATCGCCCGCGGCATCCCGGTGGGCGGCGAGCTCGAGCACACCGACTCGGGTACCATCGCCCAGGCGCTGGTGGAGCGCCGCTCCCTCTGAACACGGGCCTTACCCCATGAACACACCTGCCAAGCCCCTCGCCGGCGTCAAGGTGCTCGAACTCGGCACGCTGATCGCCGGCCCCTTCTGCACGCGCATCCTGGCCGAGTTCGGCGCGGAGGTGATCAAGGTCGAGTCGCCCGACGGCGGCGACCCCCTGCGCCAGTGGCGCAAGCTCCACGCCGGCACGTCCCTGTGGTGGTCGGTGCAGGCCCGCAACAAGAAGTCGATCACCGCCAATCTCAAGCACCCCGAGGGCCTCGCCGTGGTGCGCCGCCTCGCCCAGCAGGCCGACATCGTCGTCGAGAACTTCCGCCCCGGCGTGCTCGACAAGCTGGGCCTCGGCTGGGACGCGCTGTCGGCGGCCAATCCGGGCCTGGTGATGGTGCGCCTGTCGGGCTTTGGCCAGACCGGGCCCTACCGGGAGCGGCCGGGTTTCGGCGCGATCGGCGAGTCGATGGGCGGGCTGCGCTACATCACCGGCTTTCCCGACCGGCCGCCGGTGCGCACCGGCATCTCGATCGGCGACTCCATCGCGGCCCTGTGGGCGGCCATCGGCGCGCTGATGGCCCTGCGCCACCGGGAGGTGAACGGCGGGGCCGGGCAGGTGGTGGACGTGGCCCTCTACGAGGCCGTCTTCGCGATGATGGAGAGCATGGTGCCGGAGTTCGACGTGGCCGGCTTCGTGCGCGAGCGCACCGGCAACGTGATGCCCGGCATCACCCCGTCCAACACCCACACCACCCGCGACGGCCGCCACATCATCATCGGCGGCAACGGCGACGCGATCTTCCGGCGCCTGATGCAGGCCATCGGCCGCCCCGACCTGGCCGACGACCCCCAGCTCGCCAGTAACGCCGGCCGCGATGCCCGCGCCGCCGAGCTGTATGCGGCCATCGACGCCTGGGTCGCGGCCCGCGACGGCGACGCGGTGCTGGCCACGATGGAGGCGGCCGAGGTGCCGGCCAGCGCGATCTACTCGGTGGCCGACATGTTCCGCGACGCCCAGTTTGCCGCCCGCGGCATGTTCGAGGCGGCGACCCTGCCCGACGGCACGCCGATGCACATCCCGGGCATCGTCCCGAAGCTCGAGGGTACGCCGGGCCGCACCGAATGGCTGGGGCCGAAGCTCGGCGAGCACACCGACGAGATCCTCGCCGGCCTGGGCCTCGCCCCAGCGGAGATCGCCGCCCTGCGTGAAAAAGGCGCAATCTGAGCGCTGCGGCGGGGCGCCGCCGCCCTGTGGCGCGCTATCATGCCGTCGTCCTTTGAACCTCCGGATCCAGACCATGCCCACGATTCTCGTCACCGGCGGCGCCGGTTACATCGGCTCCCACACCTGCGTCGAACTTCTCGCCGCCGGCTATGAGGTGCTCGTCGTCGACAACTTCAGCAACAGCAAGCCCGAGGCCCTGCGCCGCGTCGAGGAGATCGCCGGCCGCAAGCTCGCTGCCTTCTACCGCGCCGACATCCGCGACAAGGCCGCGCTGCGCGAGATCTTCAAGGCTCACGCGATCGACGCGGTGATCCACTTCGCGGCCCTCAAGGCGGTCGGCGAGTCGGTGGCCAAGCCGCTCATGTACTACGACAACAACATCGCCGGCACCGTCGCGCTGGCCGAGGTGATGGCCGAGGCGGGCGTCAAGTCGCTGGTGTTCAGCTCGTCGGCCACCGTGTATGGCGACCCGGCCAGCGTGCCGATCCGCGAGGACTTCCCCACCGGCCCGACCAACCCCTACGGCCGCACCAAGTGGATGATGGAGTTCGTGCTGTCCGACCTGGCGGCGGCCGACCCGGAATGGCGGGTGGCGCTGCTGCGCTACTTCAACCCGGTCGGCGCCCACGCCAGCGGCCGCATCGGCGAAGACCCGAACGGCCTGCCCAACAACCTGATGCCCTATGTGAGCCAGGTGGCGGTGGGCCGTCTGCCCCAGCTGCGTGTCTTCGGCGGCGACTATCCGACCCCCGACGGCACCGGCGTACGCGACTACATCCACGTGGTGGACCTTGCCGTCGGCCACGTGGCGGCGGTGCGTCGTCTCACCGAACGTCCGGGCGTGCTCACGGTCAACCTCGGCACCGGCCGCGGCTACAGCGTCATCGAGGTGGTGAAGGCCTTCGAGAAGGCCAGCGGCCGCCCGGTGCCCTACGAGATCGTCGCCCGCCGCCCCGGTGACGTTGCCCAGTGCTACGCCGAACCCGGCCTCGCCGAGCGGGAGCTGGGCTGGCGCGCCGAGCGGGGCATCGATGAGATGTGCGCCGACGCCTGGCGCTGGCAGCGTTCCAACCCGGAGGGATACCCCGATTGAGCACCGATCTTCCCCCCAGCGACGCCCTCAACGTGCTGGGCGGCCCGCTGCTCGCCTGCAGCTACGCTCCGCTCACCGGCTGGATGCGCACCGGCTGCTGCGAGGCCGATGCGCAGGACGTGGGCCGTCACCACGTCTGCGTGAAGGTGACCGAGGCTTTCCTCGAGTTCAGCAGGCAGCGCGGCAACGACCTCTCCACCCCGCGGCCCGAATTCCGCTTCGCCGGCCTCAAGCCCGGCGATCGCTGGTGCCTGTGTGCCCTGCGCTGGCGCGAGGCCTGGGAGGAGGGCGTCGCGCCCCCCGTGGTGCTGGCCGCCACCCACATGGCCGCCCTCGAAGTGATCCCTTTCTCGGCCCTCAAGCGCCACGCCTACGAAGGCTGAAGGCCCGGATTACGCGGCGCCGCGCCCAAGGGGGATTCCCCGGGGCGGGCGCCGGGTCCTCCCAACTGAACCTGCTACCCCCTTGAGGGTGGGCGGGGCGCGCAGTGCCATGCTCGGGGGGTTGTCCCGCAGGCGAGCGTCGGGCCGTCCCAAGTGCGCCTGCGACCCCCCTGGGGGGTGGGCGGGGCACGCTGCGCCACGCCCGGGGGCTGTCCCGCAGGCGAGCGCCGGGCCGCCCCAAGCGTGCCTGCGACCCCCCTGGGGGGTGGGCGGGGCGCGCAGTGTTGGTTCCGGGGGCCGTCGCGCAGGCGAGCGCCGGGCCGCTCCCAGCTGTCCCTGGTACCCCCTGGTGGGTGGGCGGGGCGCGCAGCGCCACACCCGGGGGCCGTCACAACCCGGCCACCCACTCCATCAGCGCGTCCTGGGCGTCGCGGGCGCTCCCCGCCTTGGGGTGGTTGATCATCAGCACGACCGCATAGCGCTGTCCGCTGTGGGCCTGCACGTAACCCGCGATGCTGCGCACGCCGTCGAGGGTGCCTGTCTTCACGTGGGCGAGGCCTGCGGCGGGGCTGTCCGCGAGGCGCCGGCGGGCGGTGCCGTCGATCCCGGCGATCGGCAGGGAGGCCAGCAGCTCCGGCATCGTCGGGCTGCGCCAGGCCTCCTGCAGCAGCTGTCCGAGGCTCCGTGCGCTGATGCGGGCGTTGCGCGACAGGCCGGCGCCGTTGTCGATCACGAAACCGCGGGTGTCGATGCCACTGGCCGCCAGGCTGCGCTCGACCACCCGCCTTCCCGCGGCCACTGAGTCCTCCCCGGGCTCCTCGGTCGCGCCGAGGGTGGCCAGCAGGTGGCGGGCGATCACGTTGTTCGACCACTTGTTCATGTCGCGCAGCACTTCGGGCAAGGGCGGGGAGATCGTCTCCGCCAGTAGCCGGGCCTCCGGCGGCGCGCTGCCATCCTTGAACTGCCCGCCGATCTCGCCGCCGAGCTCCTTCCACAGGCTGCGGAACAGGCCCTCGAAGAGGCGGCCCGGCGGCAGGGGCGCCAGATTCCAGTCGAAGGCGTCGGTGCAGCTGGCGGCTATCGTGCCGCCGAGGCTGAGCGTGGTGTGGGTGCCGGTGTCGGAGGCTTCCGTCGTGAGTCGGGCGGTCGGGTCGCCGCAGGCGCCGTTGCCGTTGCGGCGGATCCGGTTCTCGATGACGAGGCCGGCCGGCTGCGGGTCGCTGAACACGCGGGCGCCGTCGGCGGTGGGCTGCACGCGCAGGCGGATCGCCCCGTAGTCCACCGACAGTGCATCGGCACCGGCGTTGTAGGGGCGCAGCGGGCGCTGGTCGAAGGCGCCCGGGTCGTGGGGGGGGAGGCGGAACAGGCTGCGGTCGGTCACCACGTCGCCGGCGATCCGCCGGATGCCCTGGGCGCGCAGGTCCCGCAGCAGCAGCCACAGGCGCTCCCGCGACAGGCGCGGATCGCCGCCGCCGCTGATGTGGAGCGGGCCGTGCAGCACGCCAGCGCGGATCTCGCCGGGGGTCATGACGCGGGTCTTCCAGGTGAAGGCGGGGCCGAGGCGGGCCAGCGCCACCTGGGCCGTGACCAGTTTCATCACCGAGGCCGGGTTCATGGGCTCGTCGATGCGGTGGCTGAGCAGCGGCGTTCCGCCGTCCACCTTGTTGACCCAGACGGTGACGGCGTCGTCGGGGATGCTGGCCCGGGCGAGGCTGGCTGTGAGCGGGGGCGGGAGCGTGTCGGCTCGGATGGCGGGCGTGAGCAGCACGAGGGCGAACAGTGCGGCGGTGAGGCGTAGGGGGAGGGCGGGCATGGCGGATGCAAGGAGACGATCGCCGGCAGGGGGCTGCCGAAGCGGGCCTGCGGATTTAAACATCCTTTGTGCTGCGGCGCGACTGCCAAAATCTCCAGTCCTGGCGCGGGTTTGCGCGGCGAAGCTTTTTTTGGGTGTGGCTTTTCGGTATACTTGCAAGGTTTTCCGTATTGCGATCTTCGAAGACTCTTTTATTGAGGTTAGTGGGCCATGAGCGTGGATCAAAAAGTGGATGGGAGTCGGCGCCAGCTGTTGCTGGTGACGTCGGCTGCGGGGGGCGTGGCCGCTGCGGCCGCCGCCGTTCCGTTCGTCGCGAGCCTGACGCCGTCCGAGCGTGCCAAGGCAGCCGGCGCGCCGGTTGAAGTGGATATCAGCAAACTTGCACCGGGCCAGATGATGACGGTCGAATGGCGCGGCAAGCCGGTGTGGATCATCAACCGCACCAAGGAAATGCTGGAGTCCCTGAAAAAGACCGACAGTGAGGTCAGTGACCCCAATTCCGACAAGCCGATGCAGCCGGAGTACGCCAAGAACGAAACCCGCTCCATCAAGCCGGAAATCCTGGTGGCGGTCGGTATCTGTACCCATCTGGGCTGCTCCCCGTCGGACAAGTTCAAGACCGGTGCCGAGAGCGGTGTGTCCGCCGACTGGCCGGGCGGCTTCCTGTGCCCCTGCCACGGCTCCACCTTCGACATGGCAGGCCGTGTCTACAAGAGCAAGCCGGCGCCTGACAACCTCGAGATCCCGCCGCACAAGTACCTGAGCGACGCCAAGATCCTGATCGGCGAAGACGGAAAGGCCTAAACGATGAGCAAGAATTCCCAATCGGTTATCGACTGGATCGACGCGCGCTTCCCGCTGACGTCGTCCATCAAGGGCCACCTGACCGAGTACTACGCCCCCAAGAACTTCAACTTCTGGTACTTCTTCGGCTCGCTGGCGCTGCTGGTGCTGGTGATCCAGATCGTCACCGGCATCTTTCTGGTGATGCACTACAAGCCGGATGCCTCCCTCAACGCCTCCGGCGTGCCGGTGGCCTTCGCCTCCGTCGAGTACATCATGCGCGACGTGCCGGGCGGCTGGCTGATCCGCTACATGCACTCCACCGGCGCCTCGGCGTTCTTCATCGTGGTGTATCTGCACATGTTCCGCGGCCTGCTCTACGGTTCCTACCGCAAGCCCCGCGAGCTCATCTGGATCTTCGGCACGTTGATCTTCCTGGCGCTGATGGCCGAGGCCTTCATGGGCTACCTGCTGCCTTGGGGGCAGATGTCGTTCTGGGGCGCCCAGGTGATCGTCAACCTGTTCTCCGCGATTCCCGTGATCGGTCCCGACCTCTCGGTCGTGATCCGCGGTGACTTCGTGGTGTCCGACGCCACCCTCAACCGCTTCTTCTCCTTCCACGTCATCGCCGTGCCGCTGATCCTCATCGGCCTGGTTGCCGCCCACATCGTCGCCCTGCACGAAGTCGGCTCCAACAACCCGGACGGTGTCGAGATCAAGAAGAAGAAGGACGCCCAGGGCCGTCCGCTCGACGGCATCCCCTTCCACCCCTACTACACCGTCAAGGACATCGTGGGCGTGGTTGGCTTCCTGATCGTCTTCTCGTTCATCGTGTTCTTCGCCCCCGAAGGCGGCGGCTACTTCCTGGAGTTCAACAACTTCATCCCGGCCGACCCGCTCAAGACCCCGCCGCACATCGCGCCGGTCTGGTACTTCACGCCGTTCTACTCGATCCTGCGTGCCGTCACCTACCCGCTGTTCGGCATCGACGCGAAGTTCTGGGGTGTCGTGGCCATGGGCGCCGCAGTGGTGATCATCGCCTTCCTGCCCTGGCTCGACCGCAGCCCGGTCAAGTCGATCCGCTACAAGGGCGGTCTGTACAAGGCCATCCTGACGGTCTTCATCATTTCCTTCTTCATCCTCGGCTACCTCGGCGTGCTGCCGCCCACCCCGGGCCGCACCCTGGTGTCGCAAATCTGTTCGGTGATCTATTTCGCGTTCTTCCTGCTGATGCCGGTGTACTCGAAGATGGACAAGACCAAACCCGTTCCGGAAAGGGTCAGCTGAAAATGAAAATCCGCGGAATCAGTCTCGTGAAAAAGCTTCTGGCTACGGCACTCTTCGCACCGCTGCTCGCCGTGGCGAGCGGCCCCGAGCTGCACCTCGACAAGGCTCCGGTGTCCACCGACCCGGCGGCCCTGGCCAATGGCGCCAAGCTGTTCGTCAATTACTGTCTGAACTGCCATGGCGCCAGCTACATGCGCTACAACCGGCTGCAGCAGATCGGTCTGTCCGAGCAGATGATCAAGGACAACCTGATGTTCACCGCCGAGAAGATCGGCGAGCCGATGCGCATCGCAATGCAGCGTGACGAAGCCAAGGCCTGGTTCGGTGCCGCGCCTCCGGATCTCACCGTGATCGCCCGTTCCCGCGCTTCCGAGTTCGGCAGCGGCGCCGACTGGCTGTACACCTACCTGCGCAGCTTCTATCGCGACAGCGAGCGTCCGACCGGCTGGAACAACGTGATCTTCGAGAACGTCGGCATGCCGCACGTCCTCTACGAGCTGCAGGGTGAGCAGGTCGCCAAGGTCACCGAAGCCGACGACGGTCACGGTGGCAAGGTCAAGACCATCTCCCTCGAGCAGGGCAAGCCCGGCAAGATGTCCAAGGAAGAGTACGACAAGGCCACCGCCGACCTCGTCTCCTACCTGGTCTGGATGGGTGAGCCGATGGCCGACACCCGCAAGACCATCGGCACGGTCGTGCTGGCTTTCCTGGGTCTCCTCTTCGTTCTTTCCTATCTTCTGAAGAAGAACTACTGGAAAGACGTTCATTAATCGGCCTGGTTCTGCCGATGCAGTCTCTTGCCGCAACTGAGCAAGACGCACCACGCGCCCGGCGCGTGGTGCGTGATTCAGAGTATCCTTGGGGTAACACAACGATGATGAATTTGTATTCCGGAACGACAGATCCTTTCAGTCACCGGTGTCGTATCGTGCTCTTCGAAAAGGGCATGGATTTCCAGGTGATTGATGTCGATCTCTTCAACAAGCCGGAAGACATCGCTGTCATCAACCCGTACAACCGGGTTCCCGTGCTGGTTGACCGTGATCTGGTGCTCTACGAGTCCAACATCATCAACGAGTACATCGACGAGCGTTTCCCGCATCCCCAGCTGATGCCGCCCGACCCGATCATGCGCGCCCGCGCGCGTCAGCTGCTGCACACCTTCGAGCTCGAGCTCTTCTCCCACATCGAAGCCCTCGAGAAGAATCCGAAGGGTGCCGACAAGGAGCGCGCCCACGTGCGCGACCAGCTGACCCAGCTGGCCCCCATGTTCGCCAAGCAGAAGTTCCTGCTCGGCGACGAGTTCTCGATGCTCGACGTCGCCATTGCGCCGCTGCTGTGGCGCCTCGATCACTACGGCATCGAGCTGCCGCGGTCCGCCGCGCCGCTGATGAAGTACGCCGAACGCATTTTCAGCCGCCAGGGCTTCATCGATGCGATGACCCCCTCCGAAAAGGTGATGCGGCGCTGAGCCATCGCCGGGGCCGTTGATCCTGCGGCCCCGTGAGCGGGCCTTCGTGCCCGTCGTTTCCCCGCCCGAAGGTCCGCTCCATGAGTGAAGTCTCCACCAAGCCCTATCTGATCCGCGCCATCCACGAGTGGTGCACCGATCAGGGGCTGACGCCCTACATGTCCGTCGCTGTCGATCACCGGACCCTGGTGCCGCGCCAGTTCGTCCAGGATGGCCAGATCGTGCTCAACGTCAGTGCCGACGCGACCCAGGGGCTCGTGATGGGCAACGAACTGATCGCCTTCCAGGCGCGGTTCGGGGGCGTTGCCCAGAATATCTCCATCCCCGTCGACAACGTCGCGGCGATCTATGCCCGCGAGAACGGTCACGGCATGGCCTTCGAGGTTGGCGCCAGCGCCTTCGCGGATGACGACGCCGGAAGCGAAGCGGCGCCCGCAGCGACGTCCGCCGACGCATCCCCTTCCGAGGGCGCCGAAGCCGAGCCGACTCCGCCCAAGGGCGGGCGCAGCCATCTCAAGCTGGTCAAGTGAGCGGTTTTTCGCGTCGCCGCCCGGCGGGTTGATCTGGCGCAGGGCGCGGGGCGTGCCTGGCCAGTAGAGTCGGGCCCATACTCTGTCTGAAAGGTTCTGAACATGGCCGCCATGGAAATGACGGAAAAACTCACCCTTGGTCTTGGTCCCATGGATCAGACCCACGTGGAGTTTGTGGACGCCTACAACCGCCTGCTGGGCGTGACCGGCGCCGAGCTGCTGGCGGCGATGGACGATTTCATCGCGCACAGCGTCGAACACTTCGACCAGGAAAACCGCTGGATGGCCCAGATCGGTTTCCCAGGTTGCCACAAGGCCGAACACGACCGCGTCCTCGCCGTCTGCCGCGATGTGCGCAAGCGCATGGAGCGGGGCGACGTCGCCCTCGGGCGCCAGCTGATCCAGGAGCTGCCGCTGTGGTTCGACAACCACGTGGCCACGATGGACGCTGCCCTCGCGTCCTACATCCAGAGCATCGATTACGACACCGAGACCGGCGAGATCCGCAATCCGCCCAAGGAAGACGGCGAGGAGGGGGGCTCCTGCTGCACCCCGCCGGCGGCTGCCACGCCGGCCGAATCCCAGCCCGCCTGAGCCTTCCCGGCTCCGCATCAGCCCCGGAGTGTCCCGGTGAGCCTCTTCGATCAACTGGCTGAAGAGCGTATCCGGGTCGCCCTCGAAAAGGGCGAACTCTCCAACCTGCCCGGCGAAGGCAGACCGCTCCAACTCGACGACGATGCACTGGTGCCGGCAGAGGTGCGCATGAGCAACCGCATCCTGCGCAACGCCGGTTATGTGCCGCCGGCGATCCTCGAATTGCGTGAGCTGCGGGCCTTGTGCGAAGCCCTTGCCTCTGGAAGCGAAGATTCCGACCCAGAGGCCACGCTTCGCCGCATGACCAAGCTGCTGCTGCGGGTCGAGGCGGCGGGCCTGTCCCACGTCTCGACGGCGATCATGGCGCGCCTGTCCGCCCGGGCTTCCCCGCAGGAAATCCTGCCGAGGGCGTGAGGGCAGGTGTGCCCGCCGCTTTGCTCCGCGCCGGGCGCCGCCCAGGCTTCCGCCCCGAAACCCCGCTCGCGTACCGCCGTGGCTGTCGGGACGGCTTCCTAATCCCCTTTCATCCCTGGCTGGCGTGCATCCGGATGGCCGGTCCCGTGGCTGCCGCGGAGAACGAGGCGCTGGATGTGGCGGCCATCCAGCCGGCGCCTTTGCCGGCGAGAGATGGAGTTGGCGGTTTTCGTGTCCGGGTGTTTTCCGGCGGCGACCGTCCGCGCCCTCATCCGTCGTGGAGGCTCAGCGGGCTTTCAGGAAGGGGAAGACCGGCTCCGGCTGGCGGCCGGTCACGATATCCGCGATGGCCCGCCCGGCGCCGCAGGCGAGGGTCCAGCCCAGGGTGCCGTGGCCGGTGTTGAGGTAGAGCCGGTCGATGCCGCCAGGCCCGATCAGCGGCACGTTGCTCGGCGTGGCCGGGCGCAGCCCGCACCAGTGCTCGACCTGGCTCAGGTCGGCGGCCCCTGGAAAACGTTCTTCCAGCCAGCGCACCAGGGCGGCGCTGCGTCCGGGGTTGGGGCTCAGGTCGAAGCCGTTGAGTTCGGCGGTGCCGGCGACGCGCAGGTGTTGTCCGAGCCGGGAGCACACCACCCGCCGGGATTCATCGGTGAGGCTGATCTTCGGGGCGCGTTCGGGGTCGAGGACCGGCACGGTGATCGAATACCCCTTGACCGGATAGATCGGCAGCCGGAGCCCCAGCGGGCGGACGAGGCCCGGGCTGTAGCTGCCAGCCGTCAGCACGATCGCGTCGGCGCCGATCACCCCCCGGCGGTCGGCGTTGTCCACGATGCGGGCGCCGGCGAGGCGGCCGTGGATGAGGTCGAAACTGCTCACCCGGGTGCCGAACACGAAGCGCACCCCGGCGTCCGCCGCCAGGGTCGCCAGCCCCCGGCAGAACAGGTGGGCGTTGCCGCTCTCGTCGTCCAGGCCATGCAGGGCGCCGGCGAGGCGGTGGCCGAGGGGCGCGAGGGCGGGTTCGAGTGCGATCGCCTCGTCGCGGCCCAGGATGCGGCCGTGGATGCCGAGCGCCTCGAGCTCGTGCAGCCGGCGGGGCAGATCGGCCGCCTCGCTGGATTTCTCGAAGAGGTGCAGGATGCCGGCGTCGCGGGCTTCATAACGCAGGCCCGTCTGTGCCCGCAGGGCGCGGAGCTCGCGCCGGCTATATACCGCCAGGCTGGCGATCGCCGCCGTGTTGCGCGCGGCGCGGCGCGGCAGGCATTCCCGCAGGAAGGACAGGCCCCAGCGCCACTGGGCGGCGTCGGCCCGCAGGCGGAACAGCAGGGGCGCGTCCTCGCGGCCCAGCCAGCGCAGGATGGTGCCGGGTGCCGACGGGTTGGACCAGGGCTCCGGATGGCTCACCGAGATCTGCCCGCCGTTGGCGAAGCTCGTCTCGAGCGCCGGGCCGGGCTGCCGCTCGATCACGGTGACCTTGCAGCCGGCCTGGGCGAGATACCACGCACTTGTGATGCCGGCGAGGCCGGCACCGATCACCAGAACTTCCATGATGCCTTGCGAAACCTACTCAGGGTGGAGCGACAGCGGAGCGCCGCGATGCGAGGTGCGCAATCATAAACGACGGCGACCGGCGATCCGGGCGATAATTGCAACTTTAGAGGCTCATTTTTGGAGAACCACCACATGCGTCGAGTCACGCTCACCCAATTTCTCATCGAGCAGCAGCGTAAGGGGCTGATGGATGCCGACCTGCGCCTGCTGATCGAGGTCGTTGCCCGTGCGGTGAAGGCGATCGCCGTCAACGTCTCGAAGGGCGCCCTGGCCGGCGTGCTCGGCGAGGCGGGCAGCGACAACATCCAGGGCGAGGCCCAGAAGAAGCTGGACGTCATCGCCAACGACATCCTGATCCAGGCCAACGAGTGGGGCGGCCACCTGGCGGCGATGGCCTCCGAGGAGGTCGAGGAGATCCGCCCGATCTCCTCCGACTATCCCCGCGGTGGCTTCCTGCTGCTCTTCGATCCGCTCGACGGTTCCTCCAACATCGACGTGAACATCTCCGTCGGCACGATCTTCTCGGTGCTGCGCTGCCCCGAAGGCGTCGTCTCGCCCACCGAGGCCGATTTCATGCAGCCCGGCACCGCCCAGGTGGCGGCAGGGTATTCGGTGTATGGCCCGTCCACCCAGCTCGTCCTTACCGTGGGCGATGGCGTGCATGGCTTCACCCTCGACCGCGAGATGGGCAGCTTCATCTACACCCACCCCAACATGACGATTCCCGAGGACACCAAGGAATACGCCATCAACGCTTCCAACGCCCGTCACTGGGAGCCGCCCGTCCAGCGCTACATCGCCGAGCTGCAGGCCGGCAAGGAAGGCCCGCGGGAGCGCGATTTCAACATGCGCTGGGTGGCCTCGATGGTGGCCGACGTGCATCGCATCCTCACCCGCGGCGGCGTCTTCATGTATCCGCTGGACAGCAAGATGAAGGACAAGGGCGGCAAGCTGCGTCTGATGTACGAAGCCAACCCGATGGCGATGATCGTCGAAGCCGCCGGCGGCGCCGCGTCCACGGGCCGCGAGCGCATCCTCGACATCGTGCCGACCAAGCTGCACCAGCGTGTGCCGGTGGTGCTCGGCTCCAGGAACGAGGTCGAGCGGGTCGTCCGCTACCATCTCGAGGCTTGAGCGTCCCGGCGGTGACGCGCTTGCCTCGCAGGATCTCGGGCAGCTGGCGAGTGCGGCTGCTCGCGCTGGCCACGTGGTTTGCCGCGGGGGCGGTGCAGGCCGCCACCACGGTGAGCCTCGAAGCGCCTTCCGCCCTGCGGCCCCTCCTCGAGAAGCACCTGGGCTTCATCGGCGAACAGGCCGGCGAGGGGCTCGATGAGGGGGGGCGGGTCGCGCTGTTGCGGCGTGCGCGCAAGGAGATCGCCAGTCTCCTTGCCACCGAGGGTTACTTCACGCCGTCGGTGGAGGGGCGGGATGCCGCCGACGACGACTTCGCGATCGTTGTCGAGCCTGGCCGGCGCACTACCATCACCGGCGTGGAGCTGCACTTCCGCGGTGCCGTCGAGGGCGTCGACGGGCGCCTTGCCGCCCTGCGGGAAGCCTGGGCACTGCCGGTCGGAGAGCCCTTCCGGCAGGCCGACTGGGACGCGGCCAAACAGCAGCTCCTCGACGGTCTCAGCCTGCGCGACTACGCCGCGGCCGCGATCACCGACAGCGAGGCCGTGATCGATCCGGAGAGCGCCAGCGCCCGCTTGCGCGTCGAGATCGACTCGGGCCCCGCCTTCCGCTTCGGCCGCCTCGAGGTGAGCGGCCTGGCCGATTACGACCGCGGGCTGCTCGAGCGCTACCAGCCGCCGGAACCCGGCGAGCCCTACAGCCAGGAGCGTCTGCTGCGTTACCAGACGGCCCTGCAGAACACCCCCTATTTCGCGTCGGTCGTCGTCGACATCGACCGCCACACCGCCACCCCCGAGGCGGCGCCGGTGGAGGTCCAGGTCACCGAGGCCAAGCCGCGCCGGGTCGGCTTCGGCGTTGGCGCCAGCAGCAACACCGGCTATCGCTTCGAGACCAGCTATCGCGACGCCCACCTCCTCGACCGGGCCTACAACCTGGTCAGCGGCCTGCGGATCGAGCAGCGCCGGCAGCTGGCCTACGCCGACGTCTTCCTGCCGCCGACTACCGCCGGCTACCTCGACAGCGTCGGGGCGCTGGTCGAGCATACCCACATCGCCGGCCTCCAGACGCGGCGCCAGTCCTTCGGTGTGGTCCGCACGATCCCCCGCGGCAACATCGAAAACCGTTTCGCCATCAACTACCAGCGCGAGATGCTGTCGCCCGATGGCAGCGTCGACACCCAGCGCAAGGCGCTCACCGCCAACTGGTCGTGGACCGGCCGCTTCGTGGACAACATCCTCGATCCGCGCAGCGGACAGGTGCTCAACCTGCAGCTCGGCGGCGCCTCCCAGGCGCTGCTGTCCGATCGTAATTTCATGCGGGCTTACGGCCGCTACCAGCTCTTCGTGCCGGTGCAGCGGCGGGACGTGGTGATCCTGCGCGCCGAGGGCGGCATCACCGTTGCCGAAAGCCGCGACGGCGTGCCTCAGGACTTCCTGTTCCGCACCGGCGGTGCCCAGACGGTGCGCGGTTACGGTTATCAGAGCCTGGGTGTGAAGGACGGCAGCGCCACCGTCGGCGGCCGCTACCTCGCCGTCACCAGCGCCGAATACGTGCATTGGTACGCGGGCAACTGGGGTGTCGCGGCCTTCGTCGATGCGGGCAACGCCAACGACGAGCGCAAGCTCTTCAAGATGAATCTCGGCTACGGCATCGGGCCGCGCTGGAAGAGTCCGGCCGGGCCCATCGCCGTCGACCTCGCCTACGGCCAGCGGGATCACCGGCTGAGGCTGCAGTTCGCGGTGGCCATCGCATTCTGAGTGTCTGCCGCGGGCGGTGCGCGTGTGCGGTTTCGGGATGGGGGGATGTCGCGGCGGCGCCTTGATGAACTCCACTTCGCGGCGGACAGTCAACGCCAGGCGCCCGCGGGGCGTTAAGACTTTGCTACCATCTGCGGCCCGGGCCGGCTCGCTGGCTTGGCTTGAATGATTGGCAGAGTTGCGGCGGGGAGTTTAGACTCCGCTAATATTCTCCTT
The DNA here is from genome assembly GCF_041908905.1 of Zoogloea sp. Lineage (GTDB taxonomy): Bacteria > Pseudomonadota > Gammaproteobacteria > Burkholderiales > Rhodocyclaceae > Zoogloea. The sequence goes on along the minus strand of NZ_JAYREK010000002.1, from coordinate 272,559 downwards.
ACTTGAACCGAGAGGGATCACAATGAAGAAGCTGTTCGCTGTTGCCGCCATCGCCGGCCTGCTGGGCTCCACCGCCGCCTTCGCCGACGCCGGCGCCGATCTGGCCAAGGCCAAGAACTGCCTGGCCTGCCACGCCGTCGACAAGAAGCTGGTCGGCCCCGCCTACAAAGATGTCGCCGCCAAGTACAAGGGCGACAAGACCGCCGAGGCCAAGCTGATCGAGAAGGTCCAGAAGGGCGGCGTCGGCGCCTGGGGTCAGGTCCCGATGCCCCCCAACCCGCAGGTCAATGCCGCCGAAGCCAAGACCCTGGTGGCCTGGGTGCTCGCGCAGAAGTAAGCGGCAGGGCTCCAACGCCCGCCCGATCAAAGCCAGCCCGCGGGCTGGCTTTTGTGTTTTTGGGGGCGGTGGGGTGTGCGGCAGGGCGGCTGAGCCCTGTTGCGCCCTTGCAACAGTCCACCGGCCACACGCATCCAAAAAACAACGCCGTCCTTGCCGGGGGCTGGTGTCCCAAGGACAATGCGTTCAACTTCTCGTTAGAGAGGTGAAATTGGTCGGCCCCGCGAAAGCGGCGCGTGCCAGTCTTCAATCAAGAGGAGAATCATATGCAAAAGAAACTGATCGCTCTGGCCGTTGCTGGCCTGGCTTCCACCGGCGCCTTCGCTCAATCCAACGTCACCGTCTACGGTGTCGCTGACGCCACCTTCGACGTCGTTCGTGCTTCCAACGTCCAGGATGGCTACGATCTGGGCAACACGACCCGTGTTTCCTCCAACTCTTCCTACATCGGCTTCAAGGGCGCTGAGGCTCTGGGCAACGGCCTGACCGCCGTGTTCCAGCTCGAAAGCGGCGTGGGCTTCGAAAACGCTGGCACCCTGGGTGCTACCCGTGACAGCTTCGTTGGCGTCTCCAGCAGCAGCTTCGGTACCGTGGTTTTCGGTAACCTGACCGGCCCGACCCGTGCTCTGGGCGGCGACATCGACGTCAACGCCGGTGCTACCGGTATCGGCTTCAACGGCGGCCTGATCGGCAAGCTGGGCAACCACCTGACCGCTGCCTCCACTGGTGGCACCAACGCCGGTGGTGATGCCACTTTGGCCGACTGCGGCCGTTCCTCCACCTGCGTTTCGCTGTTTGACCAGCGCTGGAAGAACGCTGTTGCCTACGTTTCCCCGACCTTCGCTGGCCTGAACGCCACCGTTGCTTACGTCGCCAACGAGAACAAGGCTTTCCACGGCGCTGACAGCGCGATCAACACCCGTGGTTACGACCTGGGTCTGAAGTACGACAACGGCCCGATCATGGGTGCCGTGACCTACAACGCCGTCTCCCTCGGTGGTACCTACCCGACCGCTGGTGCTGCTGGTTCTGCTACTGACGTCAGCAACTTCCGTGTCGGTGGCTCCTACAACTTCGGCGTTGCTTCCGTTCGCGCTCTGTTCGACCGCACCCGTGCTGATCACGTGACCGGCCTCGGCACCGTTACCCAGAACGTCTTTGGTCTTGGCGCTACCTACAACGTGACCCCGGCTGGCAAGCTGCTGGCTCAGGCTTACTTTGCTCGTGACCTGAAGGTGAACGGCTCCACTGACAAGGACACCGGCGCCAAGCTGTTCGAGCTGGGCTACGAGCACAGCCTGTCCAAGCGTACCGTCCTGAAGGCTGTCTACGCTCACCTGAACAACGACGACAACGCCAACTACGACTTCGGTATCAACTCCGTTGGTATCGCTACGTCTCCGTCTGCCCCCGCCGCCGTCGCTTCGGGCCTGGGTGCCAGCCTGAACGGTATCCAGCTCGGCCTGCGTCACTCCTTCTAATTCAGACTTCGTCTGAGCTAGAAACAGCGGGCACCTTCGGGTGCCCGTTTTTCGTTGACGCTTCCGTGTGGGCCCTGTTTGCCCGAAGCGTGACAGACGAAAAAATGGCCACCCTCGGGTGGCCATTTTTGCATTGGTGCTGGATGTCAGCCGATCAGCACCAGGTTGTCCCGGTGGATCAGTTCGGTCTCTTCCACGTAGCCGAGGGTGTCCTCGATCTCGGCCGAGCTGTGGCGGGCGATGCGGCGGGTGTCGTTGGCGGCGTAGTTGATCAGGCCACGGGCGATCTCGCGGCCGTCCTGGCTGCGGCAGGCGACGACGGCGCCGCGGTTGAACTCGCCCTCGACGGCGGTGACGCCGATCGGGAGCAGGCTCTTGCCCGACTTCAGGGCTTCGACCGCACCGTCGTCGAGGATCAGGCTGCCGGCCAGCTGCAGGTGGTCGGCCAGCCACTGCTTGCGCGCGGCCAGCGGGGTGCTGGAGGCGTAGAGCAGGGTGCCGATCGGTTTGCCGTGGGTGACGCGCAGCAGCGCGTCGGCTTCGCGACCGCTGGCGATGCAGGTGTGGGCTCCGCTGCGGGCGGCGCGCTGGGCGGCGCGCACCTTGGTGATCATGCCGCCCTTGCTGATGCCGGTGCCGGCGCCGCCGGCCATCGCCTCGAGGGCGGTGTTTTCGGCGCGCTCCTCGCTGATCAGGGTGGCGGACGGGTCCTTGCGCGGATCGGCGGTGTACAGGCCCTGCTGGTCGGTGAGGATGATCAGCGCTTCGGCGTCGATCAGGTTGGCGACCAGGGCGCCGAGGGTGTCGTTGTCGCCGAACTTGATCTCGTCGGTGACCACCGTGTCGTTCTCGTTGATGATGGGCACGACGCCCAGTTCGAGCAGGGTGATCAGCGTGGAGCGGGCGTTGAGGTAGCGGGTGCGGTCGGCCAGGTCGGCGTGGGTGAGCAGGATCTGGGCGGTGTGCAGGCCGTTCTGGGCGAAGACGCTCTCGTAGGCCTGGGCGAGGCCCATCTGGCCGACGGCGGCGGCGGCCTGGAGCTGGTGCATTTCCTGGGGGCGGGTGGTCCAGCCGAGGCGCTGCATGCCGGCGGCGATGGCGCCCGAGGAGACGAGCACCACCTGGCGGCCGTCGGCGATCAGGGCGGCGATCTGGCGGGCCCAGTCGGCGAGGGCGTCGACGGCGAGGCCTTCGCCGTTGTTGGTGACGAGGGCGCTGCCGACCTTGACGACGAGGCGGCGGGCCTTACTGATTCGGGTTCTCATCGCGATCTTCCTTTTCCTCTTCCTCTTCGTCGTCTGCGTAGTCGTCTTCGTCGTGATCGGTGTCGTAGCCGTCGTCGATGGTTTCGGTTTCGCCGCGCTCGGCGGCTTCCCGGGCGGCTGCATCGGCGGCGGCCTGGGCGAGGGCCTTCTCTTCGTCGAGGATGTCCTGGATCGCGAACACGACCTCCTGGCAGCCGCTGCGGCTGATCGCCGAGACCTCGAAGTGACGCTCGACCGGGCCGTAGGCTTCGAGGAAGGCGGCCACGCGGGCCTTGCGCTCTTCTTCGTCGGGGATCAGGTCGAGCTTGTTGAGCACCAGCCAGCGGCGCTTGCTAGCCAGGGCTTCGTCGTACTTGTGGAGCTCCTCGACGATGGCGTGGGCGTCGTGGACCGGGTCGGCCTCCGGATCGAAGGGGGCCAGGTCGACGATGTGCAGCAGGATGTGGGTTCGCTGCAGGTGGCGCAGGAACTGGTGGCCGAGGCCGGCGCCGTCGGCCGCGCCTTCGATGAGCCCCGGAATGTCGGCGATCACGAAGCTGCGGTTCTCGGAGGTGCGCACCACGCCGAGGTTGGGGGCGAGGGTGGTGAAGGGGTAGTCGGCCACCTTGGGCTTGGCCGACGACACGGCGCGGATGAAGGTGGACTTGCCGGCGTTGGGCATGCCGAGCAGGCCCACGTCGGCGAGCACCTTGAGTTCGAGGTTGAGGCTCTTGCGCTCGCCCTCCTGGCCCATGGTCTTCTTGCGCGGGGCGCGGTTGGTGCTGGTCTTGAAGTGCAGGTTGCCGAGGCCGCCGCGGCCGCCTCTGGCGATCATCACGCGCTTGCCGTCGTGGTCGAGGTCGGCGATGACTTCGCCGGTTTCCTGGTCGGTGATGATGGTGCCGACCGGCATGCGCAACTCGATGTCGTCGCCGCCCTTGCCGTAGCAGTCCGCGCCGCGGCCGTTCTCGCCGCGCTGGGCGAGGAAGGTGCGCTTGTAGCGGTAGTCGATCAGGGTGTTGAGGTTGCGGTCGCCGACGGCGTAAACGTCGCCGCCCTTGCCGCCGTCGCCGCCATCCGGGCCGCCCATCGGGATGTATTTTTCGCGGCGGAAGGTGGCGGCGCCGTTACCGCCGTCGCCGGCGATGACTTCAATACGGGCTTCGTCGAAAAATTTCATGGGGGTTTCCGGTTGGGGGTTTTCAGGCCCTGAATGAAAAAAAGCCCTATCGAGCGATAGGGCTTTGAGTGCGTGCGAGCTGAAGTTATTCAGCGGCGGGCACGATGCTCACGGTGCGACGCTTCTGGGCGCCCTTGACGGTGAACTGCACGGTGCCTTCGGTCAGCGCGAACAGGGTGTGATCCTTGCCGATGCCGACGTTTTCGCCCGGGTGGTATTCGGTGCCGCGCTGGCGAACGATGATGTTGCCGGCGAGGACGAACTGGCCGCCGTAGCGCTTGACGCCAAGGCGTTTGCTTTCTGAGTCGCGACCGTTACGGGAACTGCCGCCAGCCTTTTTGTGTGCCATGTCGGATTCTCCTTAGGCCGAAATCGCTTCGATGCGAAGTTCGGTGTAGTTCTGACGGTGACCCTGATGCTTCTGGTAGTGCTTGCGGCGACGCATCTTGAAGATCTTGACCTTGTCGTGGCGGCCGTGGGAAACCACGGTGGCCGTGACGGTGGCGCCGGCCACCACGGGGGTGCCGATCTTGACCGACTCGCCTTCGCCGACCATGAAGACCTGGTCGATGGTGATTTGCGAGCCCACGTCAGCCGGTATCTGTTCTACTTTGAGTTTTTCGCCGGCGGTGACACGGTACTGCTTGCCGCCGGTTTTTATGACCGCGTACATGGATGTACTCCGATTGAAGGGTTTTCAGGAAACGCGCAAGTATATAGGCCCGCGGGTGACGAGTCAAATGCGCCGCTGCCTGACGGCTCAGCCGGCGGTGTATTCGCGCAGGATCAGCCACTTGCCGTCGCGGCGGACGAGTTCCAGGGTCTTGCGGTCGGTGAGGGTCTGGCCGCTGGCGCGGTAGGTCTGGACGAAGCGGGCGCTGGCGGTGTCGCCGCTCTGCCGGATGTCGAGTTCGCTGATTTCGACGCTGATCGTACCCGGACGGGCCAGGCGCTGCCTGCGCTGGGCAAGCCAGTCGGGGTGGCTCAGCTTGCCGGCGGGCTGGAAGTCGGAAGCGTAGTGCTGGAGGTAGTCGTCGATGGCCTTGCCCTCCCAGGCCTCGGCCCAGGCTTGCAGTTGCCTGCCGATGGCGGGGTCGGCGCCTGGTGCGGCGACCGCTGTGCTTGCCGTCGCCACAGGCATCGCGGCGGTCGTGGCCGCCTGGGTGGGTGCCGCCGTCTGGACCGGCGCGGGGGTGGCGGCGATGCTGACCTTCGAGAGGTGGGCGGCTTCGGGGGGGAGGATGCCGTCGGAGCCGGATTCAAAGTCGCTACCGCCCGGCGCGGCGGCTGTGCCGGCCGCCGGGATGGGGGGCGTCGCGGCGCTGGCCGGGGGCGTCGCCGTTGCCACCGGACGGGGGGCGGAGGCCGTGGTGGTGAAGGGCAGCTGGCCCTGCATCGCCAGCTTGACGGCGAAGATCGCGGAGACGAGCAGGAACATCCCGGCGACGCCGGCCGCGAACCACAGGAGCGTCTGGCCCGCGGAGATGCCCCTGGGGGGGTGGGGTTGCGGAGCGTTGCTGGATAGGGAGTTCATGGTGGAGCGGGCTTGGAGACGGTACTGCAGCGGATTTTAGGGCGGGGCCGCTCCGCACATCGCAAACTTGGGTCGATCAGACCTCAAAACTGACGCATGTTCACAGATCAGACGCCCGGTGACGGCGTCCGTCCGCACCGGGCCCATGGATGGATCGGGCCTGCCGTTGGCGGCCGGCCCGCTGCTCTTGCGGGGGCCGGGGCCGCCGCGGGCTTACTTCTTCCAGGTGTCGCGCAGGGTGACGGTGCGGTTGAACACCGGCGCGCCGTCGCGGGAGTCCACCCGGTCGGCGACGAAGTAGCCGTGGCGCTCGAACTGGAAGCGGGCTTCCGGCCGGGCGGCACGCAGCGCGGGTTCGAGCTGGGCGGTGATGACCCGCAGGCTGTTGGGGTTGATGTCGTCGAGGAAGTCGCGTTCGAGGCCTTCCGGGTCGCCTTCGCGGCGGGCGCCGGGGTAGGCGTGGGCGAACAGGCGGTCGTAGAGGCGGACCTCGGCGGTGTAGGCGTGCTCCACGGAGACCCAGTGCAGGTTGCCCTTGACCTTGTAGTTGTCGGCGCCGGGGGTGCCGGACTTGGAGTCGGGCAGGTATTCGCACAGCACCGCGGTGATGTTGCCGTCGGCGTCCTTCTCGCAGCCGGTGCACTTGACGACGTAGCCGTAGCGCAGCCGCGCCATGTTGCCCGGGTAGAGGCGGTGGTAGCCCTTGACCGGGGTCTCCATGAAGTCTTCGCGCTCGATCCACAGCTCGCGGCCGAAGGGCATGTCGCGCTTGCCGAGCTCGGGGTGGAGCGGGTGGTTGGGGGCGTGGCAGCGCTCGGTCTCGCCGGCCGGGTAGTTGGTGATGACCAGCTTGAGCGGGTCGAGCACGGCGACGCGGCGCTCGGCGGATTCGTTGAGGTCCTCGCGCATGCAGTCCTCGAGCACGCTCATGTCGATCCACGAGTCGGCCTTGGAGACGCCGATGCGCTCGGCGAAGCGCTTGAAGCCCTCGGCGGTGAAGCCGCGGCGGCGGGCGCCGACCAGGGTGGGCAGGCGCGGGTCGTCCCAGCCGGCGACGTGTTTTTCGTCGACCAGCTGGATCAGCTTGCGTTTGGAGAGCACCACGTAGGTGAGGTTGAGGCGCGCGAACTCGATCTGGCGCGGCACCGGCCGGCTGAAGAAACCGCCTTCGGCCAGGTTGTCCAGCAGCCAGTCGTAGAAGGGGCGCTGGTCCTCGAATTCGAGGGTGCAGATGGAGTGGGTGATGTCCTCGAGGGCATCCTCGATGGGATGGGCGAAGGTGTACATCGGGTACACGCACCACTTGTCGCCGCTGCGGTGGTGGGTGGCGTGGCGGATGCGGTAGATGGCCGGGTCGCGCAGGTTGATGTTGGGCGAGGCCATGTCGATCCTGGCGCGCAGGATGTGGGTGCCGTCGGGGAACTCGCCGGCCTTCATGCGCTGGAAGAGCTCCAGGTTCTCGGTGACGCTGCGGTTGCGGTAGGGGCTGTCCTTGCCCGGGGCCGACAGGGTGCCGCGGTAGGCGCGCATCTCCTCGGCGGAGAGGGAGTCCACATAGGCCTTGCCCACCGTGATGAGGTGCTCGGCCATCGCGTACATCTTGTCGAAGTAGTCGGACGCGAAGTAGAGGTGCTCGCCCCACTCGAAGCCCAGCCACTGGACGGCCTCGATGATGGCATCGACGTATTCCTGGTCTTCCTTGGTGGGGTTGGTGTCGTCGAAGCGCAGGTGGCAGGCGCCGCCGTAGCTCTGCGCAAGGCCGAAGTTGAGGCAGATGCTCTTGGCGTGGCCGTAGTGCAGGTAGCCGTTGGGCTCGGGGGGGAAGCGGGTCTCGACACGGCCACCCCACTTGCCGAGGCGGCGATCCTCGTCGATGAGGTTGCGGATGAAGTTGCTGGGGGCGGTGTCTGCCGGGGAGGTTGGTGCGGTCATCGGGTCTTACCTTGGCGGGCGTGGCCGGCGTGCCGGCGGATTCAAGAATAACCTGTGATTGTAGCCGAAGGCGCGCCCGCTGCAGGTTTGCGGGCGATGGGCGCGCGGCGGCGGGCCTGCCGGCCGCCCGGGGAAAAATCTCAAGATCGGCTGTGGTCGTGCCGATACGCTACAGTATCGACATATTGGAAGTGGATTCATGCGCCGTCATCGGACCGGGTTTTTCCTCGCCATCCTGCTCGGGGCGGGCGCGGCGGGGGCTTTCGAGACTTCCCTCGTCGATCTGCCGCTCGAGGATCTGGGCAAGCTGGAGGTGGCCACGCTTTCGCGCAAGGCCCAGAAGCTGTCGGATACCCCGGCGGCGGTCACCGTGCTGTCGGCCGACGACATCCGGCGCAGCGGCGCCCGCAGCATTCCCGAGGCCCTGCGGGAGGTGCCGGGCGTCAATGTGGCGCAGATCGGTTCGGCGCGCTGGGCGGTGGGGGTGCGCGGGGCGCAGGGCCGCTTTGCCAACAAGCTACTCGTCCAGGTGGATGGGCGCAGCATCTACAACCCGGTGTTCTCGGGGGTGTTCTGGGAGGCCCAGGACATCCTGATCGAGGACGTGGAGCGCATCGAGGTGGTGCGCGGACCGGGCGCTTCCCTGTGGGGGGCGAACGCGGTCAATGGCGTCATCAACATCGTCACCCGCAAGGCTACCGCGACGCGGGGCGGCCTGGTCTCGGTCGCGGCGGACAGCCAGGGTGGCGTGGCGACGGCGGTCCGCCAGGGGGTGGATCTGGGGGGCGTCGGCGCCATGCGGGTGTTCGCCAAGGGGCGCGACCTCGAGCGTTCCGAGACGGCGGAGGGCGACAGGGCCGGCGACAAGGTAGGGGGCTGGCTCGCCGGCTTCCGCATCGATGGCGAGGCCGGGTGGACGGTCGCGGGCAACGGCTACCGCCAGAGCAGCAGGGAGATCCTGCCGATCCCCGCCGTTCTCGACCCGACTGGCATTTATCCGATCGCCTTCGAGTTCTCGGGCGGCAACCTGCTGGCGCGCCGCAATTGGGCCATGGCGGGCGGCGATGCGACCCTGCAGGCTTATGCGGATCACGCCGACTACCTGCTCAATTCGACGCAGGGCAAGGGCAGGTCCGATGTCGTCGACGTCGACTTCCAGCACGCCCTGGCGCCGATGGGGCGCCACGACCTGATGTGGGGCCTGGGGCTGCGCTATAACCGCCTGGATGTCGCTGCGACTTCGCCCGCTTTCGCCTTTCAGGATCGGGTCTCGGAATACCGGATCGCCAGCGCCTTCGTGCAGGACGAGATCAGCCTGGTCCCGAAGACCTGGATGCTCACCCTCGGCTCGCGCTTCGAGCATTCGACGATCTCCCATTTCGAAGCCCAGCCCACCGCACGCCTGATGTGGACGCCGACGACGGATGACAGCCTGTGGCTCAACTGGTCGCGGGCGTCCCGCACGCCGTCCATCGGCGAGGTCGCGGCGACGGCGTTGCTCGGCGTGCAGTCGTTGCCGCCGACGTCGCCCTTCCCGGCGCTGGTGTTGCGCTCCCAGCCGGCCCCCTATTTCAAGCCGAAGGCCGAGCGCGTCGATGCGCTGGAGCTGGGCTATCGCCGCACCCTCTCCAATGGCAGCGTCGAGGCGGTGCTGTTCCACCACGACTACCGCCGGCTGAACGCTTCGCTTACCGACCCGGCGGGGCCGCAGTATCCAGTGCCCGGGTTCCCGCTGCCGGTCCAGCAGTTCTTCCGGAGCTACTTCGGCAACGCCCGCACCACCGGCCTCGAACTGGCGGCCGACCTGAGCCTCAGCGCTACCCTGCGCCTCCAGGCGAGCTATACCGTGCTCGATACCCAGGCCCGGCGCTACGCCGATCCGGCCGCCAGCGCCTCCAGTGTCGCCCTCGAGGGGGGCGCGCCCCATCACTGGGGGAGCATCCATGCCCTGTGGTCGCCGGGCGCCGGCCACGAGTTCGACCTGATGCTGCGGCGGGTCGGAGAGGTGAAGGCCGGCAGGGTGCCGGCCTATATCAGCGTCGATGCCCGCTATGGCTGGCGGGTCAGGCGGAATTTCGATCTGGCGGTGGTCGGTCAGAACCTCTTCGACCAGCGGCACCTGGAGTATGCCTCGGACTACTTTCCCAGCCAGTTGAGCTATCAGCCCCGTCGCGGCTACGTCCAGGGAATATGGCGTTTCTGACTCCGAAGGCGATGTTGCTGCCCGGTGGGACGGGCTCCGGCGGGGCTGCCGCGCCGGGCTGGCCCGGCGCCTGGCTGTGGAGCCTGTGCGTGGTGCTGCTGTGTCTGGCGGGCGCGCCTGCGGCCGTTGCCACGCCGTCGGCGGAATACCAGATCAAGGCCGCCTATCTGCTCAATTTCGCCCGCTACGTCGAGTGGCCGGCGGCGCGACTGTCGGCGACGCAGCCGTTGCGGGTCTGCGTGCTCGGCCGCGACCCCTTCGGCGGGGCGCTGGTCGGGCTCGAGGGGCGCCAGGTGAACGGCCGCGAGGTGCGCGTGCGCCAGCTCGAAGGGGTCGACCAGGCGGGGGAGTGCCACATCGTCTTCATCTCCGATTCCGAAGAACGTCGGGTGGGCGGGCTGCTGCGGCTGCTGTTCAACCGGGGGCTGCTGCTGGTGAGCGATATCGACGGTTTTGCCGAGGCCGGCGGCAGCATCGGGCTGGTTACCGAGGAGGGCCGTGTGCGCTTCGAGATCAACCAGGCGTCCTTGCTCCGGGACGGCCTGCGCGCCAGCGCCCAGTTGCTGCGCCTTGCCCGGAGCGTCTATGGGGTTCGGGCGCCCTGAATCGTGTCTTCGTTCCGAACTTGGCGCGCGTTGCAGCATTTTTGTTGATATGCTCAAAAATCAGCCAAAGTTCTTATGGAGACCACCCCGATGCCAGACACCGCCAGCGCTTCCGCGGATTCGTCGTCCGCCGCCTGCGGGGCCGGCGTCGTGCTCGACCTGACGGTGCTGCTCGGCCTGCCGGGGGTCGGCCGGCGGCGGGATTCGCCGGTACTCAAGCGCTTGCTGGGGGTTTTCGTTGCGGAGATGGGGCGTAACGTGGGGCAGGTGCGTGCCGCGTTCGCCCAGGGCGACCGGCAGGCCCTCGCTTGGCTGCTCCACCGGATGAAGTCGTCCGCCACGGCGATGGGGGCCCTGGGCCTGGGCTCCCTGGCGCGGCGGCTCGAGGCGCGCCTCAAGGCGGGCCTGCCCCTCGCGCCCGACGACGGAGCGGGGATCGCGCGGGCCTGGCGGGACGTTCGCCAGGCCTTCCTCGACGAGGGGCTGCTCGGCCCCGACGAGCTTCGTACCCTCGAAGCGGCGGGGCTGCCATGACCCGGACCCGCAAGATGCACGTCCTGATCGTCGACGACGACCCGCTGACCCGCCTGATGGCGTCGGAGGCGCTGCGGGAGGGCGGCTACACCAGCGTCGAGGCCGAGGACGGCCTGCGGGCCCTGGCGCTCTTCGATGCCGAGCGCCCCGACCTGGTGCTGCTCGACGTGATGATGCCCGGCCTCGGCGGTTTCGACGTGTGCCAGCACCTGCGGGCCCGCCCCGAGGGGCAGCTGGTGCCGATCATCATGCTCACCGGGCTCGACGACGGCGAGTCGGTGGAGCGTGCCTTCCAGGTCGGCGCCACCGACTTCATCTCCAAGCCGATCAACTGGACCCTGCTGCGTTTCCGCATCCGCTACGTGCTGCGCTCGGCGCAGGTCATGCAGGAGCTCGTCCGCAACAAGGAGAGCCTCTCCAGCGCCCAGCGCATCGCCCGGCTGGGCAGCTGGGAGTGGTTCGTGAGCGAGGGGCGGGTGCAGCGTTCGGCTCAGTACTACCGCCTGTTCGGGCAGCAGGCCGAGACCTTCGGCGCCTTCATGGAGGCCCTGCTCGACCACGTCTATGGTCCCGACCGGCCGATGGTGCAGGCAGCGCTGAAGGCCGCCGCGAAGGGCGTCGGCTACCAGCTGACCTACCGCGTGGTGTGGCCCGACGGCAGCGTCCGCACCCTGCTCGAGACGGCCGAGCCGGCTGCCGGTGGCAGCGGCCTGTTGCTGGAAGGCAGCGTGCAGGACATCACCGAGCAGGTGGACACCCAGCGGCGGATCCGCCAGCTGGCCTATTTCGACCCCCTCACCGGGCTGCCGAACCGGGAGTTCTTCCGCGAGAGCCTGCTCGCTGCGGTGGCCCGCAGCCTGCGCAACGACAGCGCCTGCGCCGTGATGGTGCTGGACATCGACCGATTCGGCCGCATCAACGACAGCCTCGGCCCGGAGCGGGGCGATCAGGTGCTGCAGGTGATCGGCCACCGCCTGCGCGAGAGCATGGGCGACCGCACCCCCGCCGAGCCCGCCGGGGGCGGCGGCCTGCCGCGCCTCAAGGTGGCGCGCCTGGCGGCCGACGAGTTCGGGGTGCTGATCAGCGACGTGGGGCCGGTCGAGGAGGTGCTCGAGCGCGCCTACCGCCTGCTGGCGGTGGTGCGGGCACCGATCCGGGTGCCGGGGCAGGAGATCACCCTTGCGGCGCGGATCGGGGTGGCGATGATGCCCGACCACGCGACGGAAGCCGACGCGCTCCTGAAGGCGGCCGAGACCGCCCTCAACCGGGCCAAGCGGGCGCCTGGCGAGCAGGTCGCGCTGTTCTCCGAAGAGATGAAGGTGGCGGCCTTCCTGCGCTTCACCCTGGAGGGTGACCTGCGCCGCGCCATCGGCGAGGAGGAGCTGCAGGTCTTCTACCAGCCCATCGTTGACGTGCGCGGCCGGCGCATCGCCAAGGCCGAGGCCCTGGTGCGCTGGGCCCACCTGGCGCGGGGCACGGTGCCGCCGCCGGAGTTCATCTCGCTGGCCGAGGAGACCGGCATGATCGTGCCGCTGACCCGGGCGGTGATCGAGCAGGTGTGTTCGGACATCGCCCAGATGGGCGACGCGCTGCCGCCGGATTTCCGGGTCAGCATCAATCTGTCGGGGGTCAATTTCATGGACCCCCAGCTGATCCCCACCATCCGCGCGGTGCTCGAGGCGGCGCGGGTGCCGCCGTCGCGCATCGAGTTCGAGCTCACCGAGACGGTGCTGATGCGCGACCTCGATTACGCCACCGCCACCCTGGCCCAGCTCCGCGAGATGGACATCCGGGTGGCGGTGGATGATTTCGGCACCGGCTACTCGTCGCTGGCCTACCTGCGCCGGCTGGCGGTGAACACCCTCAAGATCGATCGCAGCTTCATCGGCGAGCTTCACGACAGCCAGGGGCTGGCGATCGTCGAGGCGGTGATCGGCCTGGCCCGCAGCCTGGGCATGGACGTGGTGGCGGAGGGCGTCGAGACGCCCGCCCAGCTCGAGGCCCTGCAGCAACGGGGCTGTCACCTGATCCAGGGCTACCTGTTCGCCCGGCCGATGGCGCGCCAGGCCCTGATGCACCTGCTGGCCGGCGGGGTCGAGATCCTGCCCCAGCGGGTGGCCGTGCCGTCGGGCTGAGGCGCCAGGGCGTCAGGCGCCCTGGGCGGGGCGGACCGCGATGCTGAGGCGGGTGCCCTCGCTGGCTTCCAGTTCGCGCAGCTGGCGGATCAGGCTCTCGTCGAGAACGAAGTCGGCCGCCAGCAGCATCACTCCGTCCTTGCCCACCAGGTCGCGGGCCAGCACCATGCCCGGCCGGAGGGCGCTGGTGCCGATCTCGTGGCCAGCCGGCGAGACCTGGTCGCTCGCGCCCATCACCTCGAGGAAGGCGTCCACCACCTGGGGGCAGTAGCGTTTGCCACGGTTCTGCTGGATGAAGGTGATGGCCTCCTCCGGCTTGAGGCGGCGCGGCGAGAACAGCCCGGCCTGCAGCCCGTCGAAGTCGTTGGCCACCGCGATGATCCGCGCGCCATACGGGATGGTCAGCCCCGACAGGCCGTCCGGGTAGCCCTGGCCGTCCCAGCGCTCGTGGTGGCCGCGGATGTACACCGCCGCCTGGCGCAGGTTTTCGAGGCCCATCAGGGCGTTCTGCCCGGCGGTGGGGTGCTTGCGCCAGATCCCCAGTTCGTCGCCGCTCATGTGGGACAGCGGCTTGGCCAGGAGCTCGTCGGGCAGGCCGATCTTGCCCACGTCGTGGAGCAGGCCGGCCAGCATCACGTCCTGCACGTCGTTCGGCTTGAGGCCCAGCTTGACGGCGAGCTTGCGGGCCACGTCGGCGACGCGCCGCGAGTGGCCGCAGACGGTGCCGCCCTCGCGCAGCTCGATGAGGTTGGAGAACACCCGGATCGAGGTCAGGAAGTTCTGCTTGAGCTTCTCGTGGGCGTTGCGCAACTCGGCGGTGCGCGCCTCGACCTTCTGTTCGAGGCTGGCGTTGAGGCTGCGCAGCTCTTCGTTCTGGGCCTTGGTGAGCGCCTCCAGGCGGTTCTTCTCGTTCTGGAGGGCGCGGCGTTCGAGGGCCTCGCGGACGGTGAGCAGGACGTCCTGGTCGTTCCAGGGTTTCGAGATGTAGCGGGCGATCTGCCCGCCGTTGATCGCGTCGATGGTGGATCCCATGTCGGCGTAGCCGGTCAGCAGCAGGCGCACGGCGTCGGGCTGCCGCTTGCGCGCTTCGGCCAGGAAGGCCGCGCCGTCCATCCCCGGCATGCGCATGTCGGAGATGATGAGGTCCACCTGCTCGGCGTCCAGCACCGCCAGGCCTTCCACGCCGCCGTTGGCCACCCGTACGGCGTAGCCCTGGGGCCGGAACAGGCGGCGCAGGGCCGACAGGATGTTGGGTTCGTCGTCCACGCACAGGATCGTGAAGGCGGCGGCTTCGGCGGGCGAAGTGGGGGTGGCTGTCATGCTGGGTTTCCGGACTCGACAGGTTGATGCACGGGGAGGGTGATGCGGAAGGTGGTTCCGCTGCCGGGGGTGCTGCTGGCGGTGATCGTGCCGTGGTGTTTCTGGATGATGCCGTAGGACAGGGCCAGCCCGAGGCCGGTGCCCTTGCCCACCGGCTTGGTGGTGAAGAAGGGGTCGAAGATGCGGGCCAGGGCCTCGGGGGCGATGCCGCAGCCGTTGTCCTCGATCTCGATCCAGACCTGCTCGCCGTCGTGGCCGGTGCGGATGCGCAGGGTGCCGCGACGCCCGTCGGGAATCGCCTGGGCCGCGTTCACGAACAGGTTCATGAAGACCTGGTTGAGCTGGGACGGCAGGCATTCGACCAGCGGCAGCTGGCCGTACTCGCGCACCACGTCGGCCCTGTACTTGATCTCGTTGCTGGCGATGTTGAGGGTGCTCTCGAGGCCCTGGTGCAGGTCGGCGGCCTGCCACTGCTGGCCGGTGTCGCTGCGGGAGAAGTCGCGCAGATCCTGGACGATCTTGCGCACCCGCTCGGTGCCCTCGGCCGATTCGCGGATGAGGTCCTGGATGTCGTCGCGGAGGTAGTCGAAGTCGGCCGCCTGCTTGGCCTTGTTGATGTTGGCGCGGGCGGCCTCGGGCAGCGCGGCTTCCTCGGCCTGGTAGGCGTCGAGCACCTCGAACAGGCGGGTGACGTAGTCCTGCAGGCTGCCGATGTTGGAGCGGACGTAGCCGATCGGGTTGTTGATCTCGTGGGCCACGCCGGCGACGAGCTGGCCGATGGAGGCGAGTTTTTCGGACTGCACCAGCTGCTGCTGGGTGTCGTGGAGCAGGCAGTTGAGTTCGGTGAGTTCGGCGTAGCGCTTGAGCAGCTCCAGCTCGGCGGCCTCGCGGCGGGCAAGGTCGTCTTCGAGCCGGGCCTTGGCCTGCTGCAGTTCGGTGGTGCTGAGCTCGAACTGGGCCTTGAGCTCGGCGTGCACCTGGCTGAGCGCCTCCCTGGCGCGCCGGCGCTCGGTGATGTCGATGAGGCTGCAGAGGGTCGTGTCGGCGCCCTGGATCTCCTTCTGTGCCAGGGTCAGCTCGACCCAGCGCGCCTCGCCGCCGCGCAACTGGAGGAGGGTCTCGTACCTGGCCGGCGCGGCCCCGGCCTGCCCCTGCCCGCACACCTGTTCCTTCAGGCCGGGGGGGAACAGCGTCCAGAAGTCCAGCTTGACCAGCTCGTCCGGGGCGTAGCCGGTGAGTCGGGAGAAGGCCTGGTTGGCGAACATGATCCGGCCGTCCCGATGCAGGAGCACTCCGTGGGCCAGGGCATCGGCGATCGGGAAGCGGCTGGACGAGAGCGGGTAGGCCGAGGTGTCCATGGATCTATCCAAGCAGCAGGCGGCAGTTGTCGAAGCCCGCCTGGGTTTCGCTCAGCACCTGGGCCAGGCTGGATTGGTCGAGGTCCAGGGCGACGATGGTCGCCGGGTCGAGGCGGGGCAGCTGCGTGTCCTCCTCGCCGTCGAGGTCGAGGGCCTTGGCGATGGCGTCGGCGTAATGGATGAGGGCCGCCGGGCCGTCCGGCGCACCGCCGGCGGGGGCATGGTGGAAGGCGAGGGCGTCGTGGATCTCGGGGGGGAAGTTCCAGCGCTGGGCGAGGGCGGCACCCACTGCGGCGTGGTCGTAGCCGAAGACGCTCATCTCGGCCTCCTGCCGGGTGCAGTCCTGTGCCCGCGAGGTGGCGATCACTTCGGCGTAGTCTTCGGGGGCGACCACCACCATCGCCAGCCGGCCGATGTCGTGGAGCAGGCCCGCGATGAACAGCTCGTCGGCCCGGCGCCCGAGCTTCCGGGCGAGGGCCCGCGCGGCCACCGCGACGCCGAGCCCGTGGCGCCAGAAGAGCTCCTGGCTGAAGCCCGGGCAGCGCCCCGCCGGCAGCCCGCTGACCACCGTCGCGGTGAGCACCAGCGAGCGCACCGTCGAGAAACCGAGCACGACGATCGCGTCGCGGATCGAGCCGACCTGGGTCTGCAGGCCGTAGAAGGGCGAGTTGGCCACCCGCAGCACCCGTGCGGCGATGGCCTGGTCCTGGGCGATGCGGCGGGCCAGGGCGTCCACCTCGGTGTCATCGCTGGCCAGGCTGCTGAGCAGTTCTGCCGCCACGACGGGCATCGCCGGCAGCTTGTGGAGCCGGGCCGTCATTTCGGCAAGGGTGGGGTGGGTCATCGGAAGTGTTCCTGCCGGAAGGCCAGTACGGCGTGCAGCAGCGCCTGGGCTTCCGGAGCCTCGGCGCAGTGACGGAAGATGTGCAGTACCCGCACCCGGGCCGCTTCGCGCAGGCGGGCGTCCTCGGCGCTGTCGCCGGGGGTGACGATGCAGAGGGTCTCGATGCCGCGGCGGAGCAGGTTCTCGAGGTCGGCTTCGGCCAGCACGTAGCCCGCCGGGCGCAGCAGCGCGCCGGCGGCGTCCCGCAGGTCTTCGGCCAGCGAGGTGCCGGGCTTGACGTCGGCGATCGGGACGGGGGCGCGGGTGTTCATGAGCGGCTCCCCGCGTCCTGGAAGCTCAGCAACAGGCCGCGTTCCGCGCCCTCGCCGCCGAGGGGGTAGGCTTCCACCCGGAAGGAGAGGCCGTCGCCGGCCAGCTCCACCTGGCGGGCGCTGCCGTCGAGGAGCGGCGCCAGGGCGGCCGGCAGGGCCTCGTCGGCGCCCTGGCCGATCAGCGGGCTGCGCTCCGGAAAGAGCCGGCTGGCGGCGCCGTTGGCGAGGGCGATCATGCCGGAGGGGTCGATGCCGATGAGGGGCAGCGGGGCCACGGCGAGGGCTTCCTGGGCGATGCCGAGGGCCGCCTCTTCCATGCGCAGCCTGCGCTGCTGGTCGGCCAGCAGGCCCTGGAGCTGGGTATTCACGCGGGCCAGGGCCTCGTTGGCCTCCTTCAGGTCGTGGGCCAGGCGGCGGTTCTCGTCGGCCAGCAGCTTGCGCCGGAACGCCTCGTCGATGTTGGCCCGCAGCAGCGCGTCATCCCACGGCTTGGAGAGGAACTTGTAGATCGCCCCTTCGTTGATCGCGTCGGTGACCGACTGCAGGTCGCTGTAGCCCGACAGCATCAGGCGCACCGAGTCCGGGTCCATGTCCTTGGCCTTGCGCAGGAACTCGACGCCGGTCATGCCGGGCATGCGCTGGTCGGAGATGATCACGTCCACCGGGTTGGAGGCGAGCAGCTCGAGGGCCGCCTGGCCGCCGGTGGCCGTGAGGATGGTGTAGCCGTCCCGGCGCAGCAGGCGGCGCAGCGACGACAGGATGTTCTCCTCGTCGTCCACCAGCAGCAGGGTGCGCTCGGGGCGCGGGCCGCGCAGATAGGCCGGGTCCAGGCGCCGGTCGGCGGCGAGGGTGGCCTCGAACTCGGCGGCCGGCATGGCGGCGCCGAACAGCGGGCCCTGGAGCAGGTCGCAGCCGGTGGCAGCCATCACCGACGCGGTGTGGGGCGAGCTGACGTCCCGGGCGCAGACGTTCAGCCCGAGCTTGTGGGCGCGGATCACCAGGGCCCGGATGATGGCCACGCCCTCCGGGTCGGCGGCGACGTCCTCGACCAGCCGGCTCGGCACCTCGACCGCGTCGAGGGGCAGCAGGCGCCGGGTCCACGCCAGGTGGGCGCAGGCGGGGCTGGTCGCCCCGAGGGTGAAGCGGATGCCGCAGTTCTTGAGTTGCTGGAGGGCCCGTTCGCCGGCTTCGGAGATGTCGCCGTAGGGCGTCACGATGTCGAGCTCGAGGCAGCGCGGCGGCAGCCGGGTCTCGAGGAGCAGGGCGTGCAGCTGGGTTGCGAACTCCGGCAGGCACAGCACCTCGACATGCCCGCCGAGGGTCAGGGTGAGCGGACGTCCGTCGGTGCCCGACCACCCGGCCACCCGGCTGCAGGCTTCCCGTACCGCCTGCAGGCCCGCCGCCGAGAGGTTCTCGAGCAGGGCGCCATCGGCATCGTCGGCGCCCGCGAGGCTGGCGCGGACACCGCTCAGCAGGCCGCTCCGGCAGTCGAAACGGGCCTGGTAAAGGAGAGGGGGCGGGGTCGCCGCGGGGGTACGAGGGTGTTCCATCAGAGCTCCAGATGCGCCGGCAGGCCGGCCTCGTCGGGCCGTCGTCTTGTGTGGAGTGTATCGGCGCGAGCGCCGACTCCTTTAGGGGCTGCAGGCCCGACGGCACCGATGTTTGCGCGGCCGCGCGGGGCAGATCGCGCGGCCGGGGGCCGGCGGGCGCGGTAAAATCCGGCCCCATGTCCGATCACGCCCATCACATTCCCGTCCTCGCCCTCGTGGCCATCGGTGTCGGCGCCGCCCTGGGCGCCTGGCTGCGCTGGTGGCTCGGGCTGCGGCTCAACCCCCTGTTCGCCCACCTGCCCCTCGGAACGCTGGCGGCCAACCTGGCCGGCGGCTACCTGATCGGCGTGGCGGTGGCCTTCTTCGCCACCCGCACGGGCCTGCCCGCCGAGCTGCGGCTGTTCGTGGTCACGGGCTTCCTCGGCGGGCTGACGACATTTTCGACCTTTTCCGCCGAGGTCGTGCACCTCATCGAAACCGCCCGCTACGCCTGGGCGGCCGGCGCCGCGGCCGTGCATGTGCTCGGCTCCCTGGCGATGACGGCCCTCGGCATGTGGTCCGTGCATCTCCTCCGCAACTGAATCAATCCGGCACTTCCGAATGGCTGCTCCGCAACACCGCAACACCCCGCGCGATCCCCAGGATCCCTACGCCCTGCTCGAACACTGCCTGTCGGCCGACCGCCCGCGCCTGCGCCGCGACCTGCGCCGGTTGCCGAAGCGGCCGCGCAGTCTCGACGAGCTGCCGGAGGCTCTGCGCCTGGCCATCGCCGACTCGGCCGCCAGGCTCATCGCCCGCGCCAACGCGCTGCCGAAGCCCGACTTTCCGCCCGAGCTGCCGGTCAACCAGCGCAAGGCCGAGATCGCCGCGGCGATCCGCGACCACCAGGTGGTGATCGTCTGCGGCGAGACCGGCTCCGGCAAGACCACCCAGCTGCCCAAGATCTGCCTCGAGCTCGGCCGCGGCGTGGCCGGCCTGATCGGCCACACCCAGCCGCGGCGGATCGCCGCCCGCGCCACCGCCAGCCGCATCGCCCAGGAGCTGAAGAGCGAGCTCGGCAGCACCGTCGGCTACAAGATCCGCTTCACCGACCGCATCGGCCCGCAGAGCTACATCAAGCTGATGACCGACGGCATCCTGCTCGCCGAGACCCAGGGCGACCCGTTGCTGTCGGCCTACGACACGCTGATCATCGACGAGGCCCACGAGCGCAGCCTCAACATCGATTTTTTGCTCGGCTACCTGCGCCAGCTGCTCGCCAGGCGGCCCGATCTCAAGCTGATCGTCACCTCCGCCACCCTCGACGCCGAGCGCTTCGCGCGCCACTTCGGCACGCCCGACAAGCCCGCGCCGGTGATCGAGGTGTCGGGCCGGCTGTTCCCCATCGAGATGCGCTACCGCCCCGTCGAGCGCGACGAGCCCAAGCCCGTCCGCCCCGGCGAGCCGGCCCCGCGCCCCGACACCCGAGGCCCCGACCGCGACCTCTACGACGCGCTGGTGGATGCCGTCGACGAAGCGCAGCGCAGCGGCCCCGGCGACGTGCTGGTGTTCCTGCCCGGCGAGCGCGAGATCCGCGAGGCCGCCGAGGCCCTGCGCAAGGCCCACCACGCCGCCGGCACCGAGGTGCTGCCGCTGTTCGCGCGCCAGTCGGCCCAGGAGCAGGCGCGGGTGTTCGCGCCCTCCAGAGGGCGGCGGGTGGTGCTGGCCACCAACGTGGCCGAGACCTCCCTCACCGTGCCGGGCATCCGCTACGTGGTGGACACCGGCCTTGCCCGGGTCAAGCGCTACAGCCACCGCAACAAGGTCGAGCAGCTGCAGATCGAGAAGGTTGCCCAGTCGGCGGCCCGCCAGCGCGCCGGCCGCTGCGGCCGGGTGGCCGACGGCATCTGCTTCCGGCTCTACGACGAGGACGACTTCGACAAGCGCCCGGCCCACACCGACCCGGAGATCCTCCGCTCGTCCCTGGCCGGGGTGATCCTGCGCATGAAGTCGCTGAAGCTCGGCGAGGTGGCCGACTTCCCCTTCATCGACGCGCCGCTGCCGCGCATGGTGGCCGACGGCTACCAGCTGCTGGCCGAGCTCGGCGCCGTCGAGGAGGCCTATGGCGGGGCGGTGATGCACCTCACCCCGATCGGCCGCGAGCTCGCCAAGCTGCCCCTCGACCCCAAGATCGGCCGCATGATCCTCGCCGCCCGCGACCGGGGCAGCCTGGCCGAGGTGCTGGTGATCGCCGCGGCGCTGTCGACGCAAGACCCGCGGGAGCGCCCGCCCGAGCGCCAGGCCGCCGCCGACCAGGCCCACGCCCGCTTCCGCGGCCCGGAGCACGAGCAGAAATCCGAGTTCCTGTGGTTCTGGAACCTCTGGAAGGCCTGGGAGGAGGTCCAGCGTCACGAGAGCTCCAGCAAGCAGAAGGCCTGGTGCAAGGCCAACTTCCTGTCGTGGCTGCGCCTGCGCGAATGGCGCGACGTGTTCACCCAGCTCCACACCCTGTGCGCCGAGCATGGCTGGAAGGAAAACGACAAGCCGGCCAGCTACGAGGCCATCCACAAGGCGCTGCTGGCCGGCCTGCTCGGCCACGTGGGCTGCAAGATCGAGGACGCCTCGGGGCCGGCGGCGGGCAGCTACCTGGGCGCCCGCGGCATCAAGTTCTGGCCGCATCCGGGCTCTGCCCTCGCCAAGAAGGCCGGCAAGTGGATCATGGTGGCCGAGCTGGTGGACACCTCGCGCCTGTTCGGGCGCTGCCTGGCCCGCATCGAGCCCGAGTGGCTGGAGGAGGTGGGCGGCCACCTGCTCAAGCGGCAGGTCTCCGAGCCCCACTGGTCGAAGGCCAGCGGCGCCGTGCGGGCCTGGGAGCGGGGCACCCTGTACGGCCTCACGGTGTACCCCCGCCGTGGCGTGAGCTACCGCGAGATCGATCCGGCCCTGTGCCGCGAGCTGTTCATCCGCGAGGGCCTGGTGCAGGGCGAGATCGCCGAGGGCCCGGCCCGCGGCATGGCTTTTCTGGCCCACAACCGGCGCCTGGTGGCCGAGATCGAGCGCCTCGAGCACAAGTCGCGCCGCCCCGACGTGCTGGTGGACGAGGAGCTGATCCACGCCTTCTACGACGCCAAGCTGCCGCCCGAGGTGCTGGACATCGCCAGCTTCGAGGCCTGGCGCAAGGACGCCGAAAAGAAGTCGCCCAAGCTGCTGCAGCTCAGCCGCGACCAGCTGATGCGCCATGACGCCGAGGGCATCACCACCGACCGCTTCCCGGCCCACCTCGAGGTGCTCGGCCAGAAGCTCAAGCTCACCTACCTCCACGCCCCCGGCGAGGCCGACGACGGCGTGACCCTCGGCGTGCCGCTGGCGATGCTCAACCAGATCCCCGCCAACCGCTGCGAGTGGCTGGTGCCCGGCCTGCTCGAAGAAAAGGTGCATGCGCTGCTGCGCACCGTGCCGCAGAAGCACCGCCACCGCCTGCAGCCGATGGTCGACAGCGCCGCCGACTTCATGGCCAGGTTCGAGGCCGGCGAGTTCGACACTGACGAGCCGCTCATCAGGATGCTCCAGCGCTTCGTCGAGGAGCGGGTGTCGCTCAAGCTGCCGATGGAGAGCTTCCGCCCCGAGAACCTCAACCCCCACTGCTTCATGAACTTCCGGGTGCAGGACGAGCACGGCCGCATCCTCGGCCAGTCGCGCAATCTGGCCGAGCTGCGCACCAAGTATCGCGACCAGGTGGCGGCGCGCTTCCAGTCGGCCCGCATCGTGCCGGCCGCCGAGGCCCCGGCGCCGAAGAAGGGCGCCGCCGAGGCGAAGAAGGCCGAGCCGCCCAAGGCGCCCGGCGCGCCCAACGCCGCCGAGCCCCGGCTCGCCGGCTTCACCGGCTGGACCTTCGGGCCGCTGCCGGAGCTGCTCGAGGTGAAGGTGGCCGGCCGCGACATCATCGGCTTTCCGGCGCTGCATGACGACGGCAGCAGCGTCTCGCTGCGCCCCTACGACACGCCCGAAGAGGCAGCCAAGGTCCATCGCGGCGGCCTGGCGCGGCTCTTCGCGCTGGAGCTCTCGGCCCAGGTGAAGGCCATCGAGAAGCTGCCCGGCATCCGCGAGCTGGCCCTGCAGTTCATCGGCTACGGCAGCGAGGCCGAGCTGAAGGCGCAGCTCGTCGCCGCCACCCTGGAGCGCTGCTGCCTGCTCGAACCGCTGCCGGCGGATGCCGACGCCTTCGCGAAGCGCTGCCAGGAGGCCAAGCCGCGGATCACCCTGGTGGCCCAGGAGCTGATGCGCCTCACCGGCCAGCTGATCGCCGAGCACGCCACCCTCGTCAAGCGCGTCGCCGGCCTCAAGACCTTCCCCGAGGTGGTCGCCGACATCAACGCCCAGGTGGCGAAGCTGATGCCGAAGAACTTCCTGGTGGCGCTACCCTACGAGCGCATCGCCCAGATCCCGCGCTACCTCAAGGCCGCCACCGTGCGCATCGACAAGCTGCGCACCAACCCGGCCCGCGACGGCCAGCTGATGGCCGACTGGAAGCGCCTCGCCCAGCCCTTCGAGCGCGAATGGCTGGCCAAGGCCAAGGCCGGCGTCACCGACCCCCAGCTCGAGGAGTTCCGCTGGCTGCTGGAGGAGCTGCGGGTCGGCCTTTTTGCCCAGGAGCTCAAGACCCCCATGCCCGTGTCGATAAAACGTTTACAAAAAATCTGGGACAGCCGTCCGCGCTGACGCCTGACGGGTTCGCCCGGCGGACCGGTGCCCGGACTGTCCTCCAGCGGGAATGCCTGACATGCACCACGTCTCCTCCGATGAGCCCTCCCTCCCCGAGGCCGAAGCCCGGCGCCTGTCCCAGCTCCGCCGCACCAGTCTGCTCGATACCGCCCCGGACCCGGCCTTCGACCGGCTGGTGGCGCTGGTGGCTGACGTCTTCGACGTGCCGGTGGCCGTCGTCTCCCTGGTGGACGCCGATCGCGTGTGGTTCAAGGCCTCGGTGGGGCTCACGGTGCGGGAAGGCCCGCGGGACGGGGCGTTCTGCAACCTGGCCATCGGCGGCGAGGGGCTGTTCGAGGTGCCCGATGCCGCGGACGACCCGCGCTTTGCCGGCAGCGCAATGGTGTGCGCCACGCCGGGCATCCGCTTCTACGCCGGCCTGCCGCTGCGCCCGGTGGATGGGCAGGCCATCGGCACCCTGTGCATCCTCGACACTGCCCCCCGCCGGCTGAGCGCCCGGGAGGCCGCCCGCCTGGACAGCTTCGCCCGCCAGGCCGAGGTGCTGATCCGCCACCATCTGGCCACCCTCAAGGCCGACTCCGAGCACGAGGCGCTGCTCCGCACCATCGCCCGCGAGCAGGCCCTGCTCAACCGGGCGGCGGTGGGCATCATCCGCATCACCTCGAAGGGCATCATCGAGCAGGTCAACCCTTTCGCGCTGCAGATCCTCGGCTACGCAGCCGACGAGCTGATCGGCCGTAACGTGCGGATGATCATGCCCCAGCGCTGGGCCGAGCACCACGACGAATACCTCGACTCCTACCTCAAGGGGCGGCCGCCCAGCGTGATCGGCATCGGTCGCGAGGCTCAGGCCCTGCACCGCTCGGGGCGGACCATCCCGGTGCATCTGGCGGTGAGCGAGGTGGTGACGCCCGGCCAGGAGGGCGTCGAGTTCATCGGCATCCTGTCCGACCTCTCCGAGCTGCACCACGCCCGCGGCCGCGAGCAGGCCCAGCACCGCCTGCTGCAGGTGCTCCACCGGGGCATGACCGACTTCGCCGCGCTGATGTCGAGCGACCAGCTGTGGCTGTTCCTCAAGCAGGCCCTGCGCACCCTCACCGAGAGCGACTACGCGCTGATCGGCGAGGTGGTGCCGGTGGATGGCAAGCCCGGGCTGAAGATCCACGCCATCACCGACCTGTCCTGGAACGACGACTCGCGCCGGCTGATGGAGCGCCTCTCCTCCGGCGACATGATGCTCACCAACCCGGACTCCATGCTCGGCCGGGTCTTTGCCGGGGGCGAGGTGGTGATGACCAACGACCTCGGCCGCGAAACCCGCCGCACCGGCTTCCCCCACGGCCATCCGCCGCTCCTCAACTACCTCGGCGTGCCGATCATCGACCAGGGGCAGGTGATCGGCATGTACGCCATCGCCAACTCCCGCCACGAGGTGGATGCCGAGCTGCTGGCCTGGCTCGAACCTTTCACCGCCACCTGCGCGCTGCTGATCAACCTCTACCGGCGCATCAACGAGCAGGCCCGCTTCACCCGCGAGCTGGAGGCCGCCCATGCGCGGCAGGCCCAGGCCAGCCGCGCCAAGACCGAGTTCCTGTCGTCGATGAGCCACGAGCTGCGCACGCCGATGAACTCCATCATCGGTTTCTCGCAGCTGCTCCTCAACAATCGCCGGCAGCCGCTCCCCGAGCGCCAGGCCGGGCAGGTGGCGCAGATCCTGAAGAGCGGCCAGCACCTGCTCACGCTGATCAACGACATCCTCGACCTCTCCCGCATCGAGGCCGGCGGCCTGGCCTTCTCGATCGAGCCGGTGGAGGTTGCCGCGGTGGTCGAGGAATCGGTGGGCACCGTCAGCGCCCTGGCCGGGGAGCGGGGCATCGAGATCCGGCTGCCGCCGCCCTCGGCGAGCCGGCCGCGGGTGATGGCCGACTTCACCCGCAGCAAGCAGGTGCTCATCAACTTCCTGTCGAACGCGATCAAGTACAACCGCGTCGGCGGCCGGGTCGAGGTGGCCTGGGGCAACGGCGACGAGGGGCGGCTGCGCGTCGAGGTGCACGACACCGGCATCGGTGTGCCGGCCGAGCGCCTCGGCGAGCTGTTCCAGCCCTTCAACCGCATCGGCGCCGAGCACAGCGTGATCGAGGGCGCCGGGGTCGGGCTGGCCCTCACCAAGCAGCTGGTCGAGAAGATGTCCGGCCGCGTCGGCGCCCGCAGTACCGAAGGGCAGGGGAGCTGCTTCTGGTTCGAGCTGCCGCTGGCGGCCGATGAGGTGTCCCACCGGGGCCCCGACGATCCGGTCGCCGGCGCGCTGGCCGGGGGCGGCGGAGAGGCCGGCCGGCGGCGCGTGCTGTACGTGGAGGACAACCCGGCCAACCAGCGCCTGATGAGCGACATCTTCGAGGACCTCGACGACTGCGCCCTCAGCCTCGCCCACGAGGCCGCCCTCGGCATCGAGCTGGCCCGGGCCGAGCGGCCGGCGCTGATTCTGATGGACATCAACCTGCCGGGGATCGACGGCTACGCCGCCCTGGCCATCCTCAAGGCCGACCCGGCCACCCGCGACATCCCGGTGGTGGCCCTGTCCGCCAACGCCATGCCCGCCGACGTGGAGCGCGGGCTGGCCGCCGGCTTTGCGGACTACCTCGTCAAGCCCCTCGATTTCACCCGCCTGCACAAGGTGTTGGCCTACCACCTGGGAGGCGCCACCCATGCTTGAAGCCCACCTCGCCGACGCCCGCATCCTGGTGGTGGACGACACGCCGGCCAACGTCGAGCTCCTGCTCGGCATCCTCGAAGACGCCGGCTACCATAACCTGCTCGGCATCACCGACCCGCGGGACGTGAACGCCGAGATCCAGCGCTGCCTGCCCGACCTGATCCTGCTCGACATCCGGATGCCGCACCTCTCCGGCTTCGACGTGCTGCGCCAGGTGCGCTGGCAGCTCGGCGTGATGGCACCGCCGGTGGTCGTGCTCACCGCCCAGACCGACCGGGAGACCCGCTCCGAGTCCCTCGAGCTGGGCGCCATCGACTTCCTCAACAAGCCCTTCGACCAGTGCGAGGTGCGCAAGCGCATCCGCAACATCCTGCTGGCCCACCTGCACTCCCAGGACATGCGGGAAAAGTCCGAGCGCCTGCAGACCCTGGTCGACCACCAGACCGCCGAGCTGCGCAGCCTCGCCCTCACCCACAGCGCCACCGGCCTGCCCAACCGCCGCGCGGTGCTGGCCGCGGTGGACGAGCTGCTCGGCGGCGGTGAGCCGGTCGCGGTGTTCTTCATCGTCGCCGACGACGTCGAGGAGATCGCCCGGGTGCAGGGTTACCCCACCGCGGAGCGGCTGCTCAAGGCCCTCGGCGAGCTGGCCGCGGCGAGCCCGGTGGCCCAGGGCGGCACCATCGGGTGCTGGGGCAACAGCGAGCTGGTGCTCGTCCAGCCCTGCGCCGACGTGAGCCTGCTCGACCGGACGGCCGCCCGCCTGCTGCGCCTGCTCGAAGGCGACCACCCGGTGGACGATCTGCTCCTCGCTACCTCGATCCGGGTCGGGGTCGCCCATTCCTCGGACCAGATCAGCGGCTCCGAGGACCTGCTGCGCAAGGCCGCGGCCGCCATCCCGGCGCCCGGCGGTGGTCAGGTGGGGCGTTTCAGCCCTGCCCTCGAAGAGGCCCTGGCGCGCCGCGGCCGGCTGCGGCGGGCGCTCAAGCATGCCGTCCCCGACGGCGAGCTGAAGCTGGTCTTCCAGCCCAAGATCGACCTCGCCAGCCGCCGCCTGATCGGCGCCGAGGCGCTGCTGCGCTGGCACTCGGCCGACATGGGCCTGGTGTCGCCGGACGTCTTCATCCCCCTCGCCGAGGAGTCCGGCGACATCCTCGCCATCGGCAGCTGGGTGCTCGACGCGGGCATCCGCCAGGTGCAGGCCTGGCACGAGGGCGGCCAGATCGACGGGGACTTCGCGCTGGCGCTCAACGTGTCGAGCCGCCAGTTGCTCCACGAGGGCTTCGTCGAGGGCGTGCTGCGCCGTCTCGCCACCGCCGCGCTGCCGCCCGGACGGCTCAAGATCGAGGTCACGGAATCGGGTTTCATCCACGACATCGCCGAAGCCCGGGTCCGCCTCGCCGCGCTGCGTGAGGCCGGCATCGGGGTGTCCATCGACGACTTCGGCACCGGCTACTCATCCCTGTCCTACCTCAAGTCGCTGCCGGTGAGCGAGCTGAAGATCGACCGCAGCTTCATGCGCGAGATCGAGCACAGCGCCGACGATCAGAAGCTGGTCGAGACGATCGTCATCATCGCCCACGTGTTCGGTTGCTCGGTGGTTGCCGAGGGCATCGAGACCGACGCCCAGCTCGACGTCCTGCGCCGCCTCGGCTGCGACCAGGGGCAGGGCTACCTGTTCTCCCGGCCGCTGGAGCGGGCGGACTTCGAGGCCCGGCTCTGCGGGGCGGGCTGACGTTGCGCTGGCGGCCTGCGCCGCGCGGGGTGATACTGGCGTCATCCCACCTACAGCAGGAGCCGGCAGGATGACCTCACCTCAAGTCTTACCCGCGGGGCCGGCGGCGGACCCGTCCCTGGTCCGCTGGACCCATGTGATCTACGGCCTCCATGCCGTCGCGGTGATCGTCGGTGTCGCCTCCGCGGCGGCGACGGTGGCGGGCGGCTTCGTGTTCGGCCTGCCTTCGCTGGCGGCGGTGGTGCTCAACTACGTGAAGCGCGGGGAGGCCGCCGGCAGCTGGCTCGAGAGCCACTTTCGGTGGCAGATCCGCACCTTCTGGTTCACCCTGCTGTGGCTGGTGGTGTCCTTTCTGGTGATGCTCACCGTCATCGGCATTCCCATTGCGGCCTGGGTGATGATCCCGCTGCTCGGCCTGTGGGTCGGCTACCGGGTGCTGCGGGGCTGGCTCGCTCTCGGCAACGGCCGGCCGGTCGGCGGCTGAGCGCCACCGGCGAATGTGCCCCGCGTTTATCCCCGGACGGCGTGACCAAGCCTGTGGATAAGCTGTGGGGGCCGCCTTCAGGTGTATGATCCGGAAGGGTTTTTAAAGGTTGCCTCAATTTTGGGCAGTGCCGGCCGGCGCTGCCGCGCTCAGCGGCAGAGGGCCTGCAGGGCCTCGAGATCCCAGCGCTCGGCGGTGGCCAGCACCTCGCGGGCGAAGTCCGCGTGCCCCGGGGCCTCGGCGGCCAGGGCTTCGGCCCATTCGACGAGGTCGGTGAGGGCGCCCAGGGCGACCAGGGCCCGCATCCGGGCCAGCGCCTCGGCGCCCGGGCGGCGCACCGGCGCGCGGCGGGCCGGCTTCGGCGACTTCGGTGGTGTTGGCGGCAGCAGGCCGGCCAGGGTCGCCCGCAGCCGGGCGACGTCGATGGGCTTGGGCAGGCGGGCGTCGAAGCCGCGGCTGGCGCCGCTGAGCGACTGGC
This sequence comes from Zoogloea sp., assembly GCF_041908905.1. Taxonomy (GTDB): domain Bacteria; phylum Pseudomonadota; class Gammaproteobacteria; order Burkholderiales; family Rhodocyclaceae; genus Zoogloea. Next base: position 243,883 of record NZ_JAYREK010000002.1, on the reverse strand, counting down.
CGGTCAACAGCACGACGGGCACGCCGGGCCAGCGCTCACGCACGGCGGCCAGCACCGCGTGGCCATCGGCGCCGGGCATGTTCAGGTCGGTCAGCACGAGGCTGGGGCGGGCGGTGTCGCCGGCGCGCAGGCGCTCGAGGAAGATCTGGCCGTCGGCGGCGCTGTCCACTACGAAGCCGGCCTCCTCGAGGGCGGCGATCAGAAAGCTGCGGGTTGCCGCCATGTCTTCGATCACCCACAGGCGCCGTCCGTCGCCGAAGCGGGGCGCGGGGGCGTCCGGGCCGGGTTCTGCCGCGCCGATGTCCCGCTCGCTGCCCACCCGCACCGGTATGCCCACGCGGACCCGCGTGCCGGCGTTGGGGCGGCTGTCGAGCCGCAGCTGACCGCCCATCCGCTTCACCCAAAGGTCCACGATGGGCAGGCCGAGGCCGGTGCCTTCGATGCGGCGGCTGTCGTCGCAGCGGAAGAACGGCTCGAACAGCCGTGGCTGGTCTTCCGCCGAGATGCCGCAGCCGTTGTCGCGCACCTCGATCTCCAGCGTCGTGTGGCCGTCTGGGGCGCTCCCGGGGCGGTGGTTGACGATCAGCGCCAGGCTGCCCCGGTGGGTGAATTTGGCGGCGTTGTCGAGCAGGTTGCCGATGATCTGCCGCAGGCGCCGGGCGTCGATGAACACCACCGGCGGCAGGTCGGCGCCGAGCCGCAGCCGGAAGCGGTTGCCGTTGCGGCGAGCCAGCATCTCGGCCTCCCGGGCGATGCCGTCGATGAAGCCGGCGAGCCGGTGGGGCAGGGGGACCAGCTCGTCCCGCAGGGAGCCGCTGGCGTATTCGACGAGGTCGTTGATGAGGGTCAGCATGTGCTTGCCGCTGCGCTCGATCACCTGGGCATGGCGCGCGGCCGGGGCGTCGCTCTCCTGCAGCAGCTGGGCGTAGCCGATGATCGCGGTGAGCGGGGCGCGCAGGTCGTGGCCGACGCGGGCGAGGAAGTCGGTCTTGGTCCGGTCGGCGGCGTTGGCGCGCAGCACGGCCTCGTGGAGCTGCTGCTGGCTCTCGGTGAGCGCGGCGATGGTGCGGCGGTGCCCGGCGGTTTCGAAGATCAGCGAGAGGTTGCTCTCGACGATCCGGCGGAACAGGGCCAGCTTGCCGTCGATGGCGGCCGAGTAGGCGTTTTCTTCCCGGTCGAGCAGGCATACGGTGCCGAAGGGTTCGCCGTCGGGCCACAGTAGCGGGTAGCCGAGGTAGGAGATCATCCCGAGGGCGACATCCGGGTTGTCGTCCCAGGCCGGGTCGGCAAGGGCGTTGGGCACCAGCAGCCGGGCCCGGGTGGCGATCACGTGTTCGCAATACAGGCCGGAGCTCAGGCGCTCGCGTTCGCCGGCGTGGTAGGGGGAGCCGTCGCCGCCGGAGATCAGTACCTCCAGCTCGGCGGGATGCAGCCGCATGATCAGCGCGGAGGGCACCTGGCAGTCGAGGGCCAGCATGTTCATCAGTTCCTGCCACTGGGCGAGCAGGCGTTCCGGGACGTCGGGATAGGCGGGGGGCACGGGCATCGGGCGGGGCGGGGGCCTGAATCTAGCAGATCGCCCGGCGCGCCGGGGACGCCGTGTTGCCCCGTCCGGTCGCTTGCCGGGATAACCCCGGATACGGCAGCCAACCGCTTTCCGTAACCCCAGGAGCCGCATGAGCACACGCTTGCGTATGCTCACCCGGTGGCTGATCTCGCTATGTGCCCGCTGGCACGCCTGGGCGTGCGCCTGGCAGGGTCGCGGCCCCCTCGGAGGGCCTCGCGCCGGACACCCGCCCAGACGCACCCGCGAGCGCGTCCAGCGACCGTTTCCAGGATAATCGGGCCTTTGTTTCCTGCAGCGAGAGATCCATGCCCTACGCCTACGACGTCACCGAAGCCGATTTCGACACCGCCGTGCTGGCCCGCTCCCGCGAGGTGCCGGTGCTGGTGGATTTCTGGGCCCCCTGGTGCGGGCCGTGCCGGGTGCTGAAGCCCCTGCTCGAGAAGCTCGCGGCCGATTACGGCGGGCGTTTCGAGCTGGCCAAGCTCAACTCGGACGAGGCGCCGTCGGTGTCGGCCCGCTACGCGGTGCGCAGCATTCCGGCGGTCAAGCTGTTCGTCGATGGGCAGGTGGTGGATGAGTTTACCGGCGCCTTGCCGGAGGGGCAGGTGCGGGCCTTCCTGGATGCCCATCTGCCCGACGAGGCCGAGCAGCTGCGCCGCCAGGCGGCCACCCTCGCCGACCCGATGGTGCGGGCCGACCTGCTCAACCAGGCCGCCGAGCTGTCGGGCGGGCGGCCGGAGATCGTGCTGGAGCTGGTCGCCGCGCTCCTCGACGCCGGCATCGTCGATTATGCGGCGGCCGGCCTGGAGTCCGTCGAGCCCCGCGAGCGCGGCGAGGGGTGGTCGAAGCTGAAGGCCCGGCTCGACCTCGCCCAGGGGGCGGGTGACGCGGACGAGGGGGCGCTGGAGGCCCGCATCGCCACCGATCCGAAGGATTTCGAGGCGCGCTTCGCCCTCGCCACGCTGCAGGCCCGGCGCGGCGCCTGGCGCGATGCCTTTGCCCAGCTGCTGGAGGTGGTGCTGCGCGACCGGGCCGAGGCCCGCAAGGCGGCGCGGGACAAGCTGGTGGAGTGGTTTCCGCTGTGCCCCGACCCCAAGGCGGTGACGGCGGCGCGGCGGGAGCTGTCGATGTACCTGAATTGAAGCTGAGTGAGGAGCAGGCTCCTCACTCGCTATCACTTACCGCCCTGTCACTGTTCCCCGCCGCGCTTGCCGGCGTGTTCCTTCGCCAGGCGCTGCTGGACGTCGAAGGGCGCCGGTTCGTAATGGCTGAAGGCGATGCTGCAGCTGCCGTCGCCGCCGCTGATCGACTTGAGGCGCGACTCGAAGCCTTCCATCTCGGCCATCGGGATCTGGCTGGTGATCTCGGTCCAGCCGGGCTGCGGGCTGTCGGTGCCGGTGACGCGGCCGCGGCGGCCGGAGAGCTCGGCGCTGATGCCGCCGAAATGCTCGTCGGCCACCCGCACCGTCAGGGTGACCAGCGGCTCCAGCACCACCGGCTTGGCGGCCTGGGCGGCCTCCTGCACCGCGTGGCGGGCGGCGGTGACGAAGGAGATCTCGTTGGAGTCGACCGCGTGGTGCTTGCCGTCGAAGACCACCACGCGCAGATCCTGCAGCGGGAAGCCGGCGATCACGCCTTCCTCGATGGCCTGCATGACACCCTTCTCGACCGCCGGCATGAAGTTGCCCGGGATCGTGCCGCCCTTCACCTCGTCGGCAAACTGTACGCCGGCGCCACGCTCCAGGGCTTCGACCCGCAGCGCCACCTCGCCGAACTGGCCGGCGCCGCCGCTCTGCTTTTTGTGGCGGTAGCGGGACTCGGCCGTGCCGGCGATGGTCTCGCGGTAGGGGATGGCCGGCGGGCGGGTGTCGAGGCCGAGGTTCCAGCGGCTCCTGAGGGTGTCGAGCACCGTTTTGAGGTGCACCTCGCCGAGGCCGCGGATCACGGTCTCCTTGGCCTGCATGTCGCGCTCGACGCTGAGGCAGGGGTCTTCGTCGAGGAGGCGGTGCAGGGCTTCGGAGAGCCTCTGCTCGTCGCCGTGCTTCTCGGGCAGCAGCGCCAGGCCGAACACCGGCTGCGGGTAGCGCGGCCGGGCCACGTGGAAGTGGTCTTCGTCGTGGGAGTCGTGGAGCACCGCGTCCCGGTGGAGCTCGTCGATGCGCGCCACCGCGCAGATGTCGCCGGGGATGCCGACGTCGATCTCGGTCTGGGTCTTGCCCTGCACGCGCAGCAGGTGGCCGACCTTGAAGGGCTTGCGGGCGTCGCCGATGAAGAGCTGGGTGCTCGGCGTGACCGTGCCCTGGTGGATGCGGAACAGGCCGAGCTTGCCGCGGAAGGGGTCGTTGCTGACCTGGAACACGTGGGCGATGACGTGCTGGTCGGCGTCGGTGGTGGCGCTGACCGGCTGGGCCGCCGGGCCTTCGCCCTTCAGGAACTGGGGCGGGTTGCCTTCGGTCGGGTCGGGCAGCAGGCGCCCCATGATGTCGAGCAGCTCGTCGATGCCGGCGCCGGTGCGGGCCGAGGTGAAGCACACCGGGATCAGGTGGCCCTCGCGCAGGGCCTGCTCGAAGGGGTCGTGGAGCTGCTCGGGCTGCAGGGATTCGCCCTGTTCGAGGTAGAGGGCCATCAGGTCTTCATCCACCTCGACCACCTGGTCGACGATCTGGTCGTGGGCCTCGCGCACGCTGGAGAAGGCCGGGGTGGCGTCGTAGTCGGGCGCGAAGAAGCAGTCGATGACGCGCTCGCCGCCGGCGGTGGGCAGGTTGATCGGCAGGCATTCCTTGCCGAAGGCGGCCTTCAGGCGGTCGAGCAGGGCGGCGAAGTCGACCCCCGGCGCGTCGATGCGGTTGACGACGATCATCCGGCACTTCTCGGCGGCGGCGTCCATCATCTTCCGGGTGACGGTCTCGACGCCGGATGCGGCATTGACCACCACCACCGCGGTCTCGACCGCCGGCAGCGTGGCCAGCGCGCGGCCGAGGAAATCCGGCAGGCCCGGGGTGTCGAGGAGGTTGATCCAGTGGCCGGCCCGTTCGAGATGGGCGAGGCTGGCGTAGAGGGAGTGCCCGGAGGCCTTTTCCTGGGGATCGTAATCGCTGACGGTGTCGCCCTTCTCGACGGAGCCGGCGGCGGCGATCGCGCCGGCGGCCAGCAGCAGGCGCTCGAGCAGCGTCGTCTTGCCGCTGCCGGACTGGCCGAGGAGGGTGAGGTTGCGGATGTCGCGGACCGAGGTGGGGGTCATGCTTGCTCCCTTGCTGTGATTATTCTGAGAACCGAAAGCCTGATCCCGAAAGTATCTGCCTTGGCAAGCCCCATCACAACGATCCAGGTCAACAAAGGCGCGCCCTACCACTCCAGTCCGCGGCGTGGCGCGGGGGGCGGGGGCGGCGCGCCCAGGCTGGGCAGCAGCCGGGGCAGGGCGTCGTCCTCGTTGCGATAGGCGGCGTGGGGGCCGAGCTCGGCCCACAGGCCGGTGCGTTCGAGCACGTCGATGACCTGCTTCTTGAGCCCGCAGCAGGCCAGCAGCCGGCCGCTGGCGGTGAGCTGGCGGTGCAGCCGGCGCAGGGTGTCGATGCCGCTGGCGTCGATGTCGTTGATCCCTGCCGAGGAGATCAGCAGCACCTTGAGCCGGGGGTGCTCGCGCTCCACGGCGAGCACCGCGTCCTCGAAGGTGGCGGCATTGACGAAGTGCAGCGGGCCGTCGAAGCGCAGGATGGTGAGGGACGGGTGGGCCGGCGGCAGGCCGAAGCGGCGGGCGTCGCGCCAGGTGCCGTCCGGGTGGCGGCCGAGCACCGCGACCCGCGGCCGCATGCTGCGGTAGATCAGCAGCGCGAGGGAGATCAGCAGCCCCGACAGGATGCCGATCTCGATGTGCGGCGCGAAGGCCAGGGTGGCCACGAAGCTCACGGTGCCGGCCAGGCCGTCGTCCCGGCTGCTGCGCCAGGCCTCCCGCAGGGGCGCGAGGCTGAGCAGTTTGGCCACGGTGACGAGGATCACCGCCGCCAGCAGCGGGCGCGGGATGTGGGCGATCAGGCCCGGGATCGCCAGCAGGGCCGCCAGCACCATCAGGGCGCCCACCACCGAGGCGAGGCCGGTGCGGGCCCGGGCGTGGAGCAGGAAGGCCGAGCGCCCGAAGGAGCCGCTCACCGGGTAGGCCTGGCAGACGGCCGCGGTGAGCTTGGCGAGCCCCTGGCCGATGAGCTCCTGGTTGCCGTCCCAGCGCTGCCCGGTGCGCGCCGCGGCGACCTTGCAGCTCGACATGGCCTCGAGGAAACTCACGAGGGCCAGCACGAAGGCCGCGGGCAGCAGGTCGGTGATCTGGCGCCAGTCGGTGGCCGGCAGCGCAAGGGCGACGACCTGCTCCGGCAGGGCCCCGACCACCCGGCCGCCGTCGGCCTCGAAGCCGCCCAGCCAGGCCAGCGTGCCCAGCCCGGCGATGACCAGCAGCATGCCCGGCCAGCGCGGCGCGAAGCGGGCGAGCAGGCTCAGCAGCACGATCGCCGCGGCGCCCAGGGCCAGGGACGGCAGGTGGGTGGCGGGCAGGCTGCGGGCCAGATGCACCAGCCCCTCGACAAAGGGTAGCTGGCCGGCGCCGGCGACGCCCAGCAGCGCCGGCAGCTGGGCCAGGCAGATCAGCACCGAGCAGGCGTTGATGAAGCCGTGGAGCACCGGGTAGGACAGCAGGTCGGCAAAATGGGCGAGGCGCAGGGCGCCGAAGGCCAGCTGGAACAGGCCGGCCAGCAGCGCCAGCTGCACGGCCAGCACCAGCCAGGTCTCCGAGCCGGGCAGGGCCAGGGGAGCCAGCGCGGCGGCGGTGAGCAGGCTGGTGAGCGCCACCGGCCCGGTGTTGAGCTGGGGTGACGAGCCGAACAGGGCCGCCACGATACAGGGCAGCAGCGAGGCGTACAGCCCCACGTAGGCGGGCATGCCGGCCAGCTGGGCGTAGGCCAGGGCCTGGGGGATCGCGACCAGCGCAACGGTGACGCCGGCCATCAGGTCGGTGCGCAGGGTGGCGGCATCGAGCTGATGGCGCCAGGCGAGAAAGGGCAGCAGACGATGCAGCAGTCGGTTGGTGGCGAGGGACATGGGGAGAGGGCGGCGTCGGGCGGCCGGTTTGGCCGGCGCGCGTCCGGAAGGCTCGGCAAGGGCCGCAGTTTAGCTTGGCGCGCACGGCTCGGCACCTGCCTGCAGGCTTGCTAAAGATGCGGCGGAGCCGGTCGATAATGAGTGGGCCACTCCCGGTGTCCGACCCAAAACGCCAGCCGACGGTTTTTTTACCTGCAGCCCGCCCATCCCATGGATACTTCGTTTCGCCCTTCGTTTTGCGGTCACCGTCAGCGGTGGCCGGAAGGGCGTCCGCGGGCCGTGACGGGCGGGCTTCCGGCCTTGCCGTGCTTCCCTGCGGGCGTGTCCGGCCGTCGTCCCTAGAATTGAAGCGGAATTTCCCTTGCCCAGCTTTCCCTGCGTCCTGCCCATCGCTCCGCCCGTGCCCCGCGTGGCCCGCGGCGCGGCGCGGCGGGCGGCGTCCGCCGTGACCGGGAGGTGGGTGTGAATTCACCGGCCACCGGGGTCGCGCTGATCTACGCGCTGTTCGCCGCCGGGTGGGTGCTGTTCTCCGACAGTCTGGTCGCCCTGCTGCTGAGCGACCCCGAGGCCGTGCTGCTGGCCAGCACCCTGAAGGGCTGGGCCTTCGTGGTCGTGACCTCGCTGTTGCTGTGGGGCCTGCTGCGCGCCCGTTCCGGCGATCAGGCCGGCGAGAGCGAGCCCTCGGGCGGGCTGGGCGCGGTGTGGCTGCCGTTCGCCTGTCTGGCCCTGGGCGTGGTGGCCCTCGGCGCGGCGGGGGTGGTGGTGACGCTCCACGAGCACATCACCCAGCAGGGCCGCAGCCTCGAGGCCGTCGCCGACCTGAAGGTCGGGCAGATCAACCGCTGGCTCTACGAAAGACGGGCCGATGCGCTGGCGGCGGCGGCCAGCGCCGACATCGTGCTGAGCCCCGAGCAGATGGCGCGCCGCCAGGAGCCGGGGATCCGGGCCGGGCTCACGGCGTTTCTCGAAGGGGTGCGCAGCCCGTACCGCTACCGGCGGGTAGCCGTGCTGGACGCCGACGCGCGGGTGGTGCTGAGCAGCGGCGGGGATTTCGTCGTGGCGCCGCCGCTCCAGCAGGCCGTGCGCCGGGCCGCGCGGGAGGCCCGGCCGGTCGAGACCCCCTTTTACCGTGACGCGGGGCCCGGGCGCGCGGTGGATCACCTCGATTTCGTCGCCCCCATGAGCGCCCGCGTCGCCGGGCTCCCGCTGGTGATCGTCCTGCAGGTCGATCCCCAGCGGGAGCTGTTCGAGTATGTGCAGGACTGGCCCGTGGCGAGCGCGACCGCCGAGACCCAGCTGTTCCGGCGCGACGGTGACGCGCTGCAGTTCATCTCGCCGCTGCGCCACGACATGCTCCCCGAGGGGCGGATGCCCCTGACCCGGCGCGACGCGCTGGGCGTGATCGTCTCCGAGCAGCCGCTCCGCCGCGGCGGCGCCCTGACGGCCAACGACTACCGGGGGACGCCGGTGCTGGGCGTGGGGCGCGAGGTGCCCGGCACCGACTGGCTGCTGGTGGCCAAGATGGACGAGGCCGAGGTGTATGAGGCTTCCCGCCCGCGGGTGTTGTGGATCACCGCGGCGGCGGCCTTCGCGCTGTTCTCGACCATCGGCGCCGCGGCGTGGTTCGCCCAGCGGCGGTCCCTGGTGCTGAGCCTGCAGCGGGAGGCGGTCCAGGGCCGCCAGCTGCGCGAGCTGCAGCTGCTCGACGTGATCGCCGAGGGCTCGCGGGACCTGATGTACGCCAAGGACACGGAGGGGCGATACACCTTCCTGAACGGCGCGTATTGCGAACTCCATGGCCTGTCCCGCGCCGACATGCTGGGCCACACCGACGAGGCGCTGCTCCCGCCGGAAGCGGGCACGCGGGCCCGCCGGGCCGAGCAGGAGGTGATCGATGGCGGCGCCGAGATCTCCCGCGAGGAGGTCTTCGACACCCCCGCCGGGCGGCGTTTCATGCTGACCACCCGCGGCCCCCTGTTCGGTGCCGACGGGCGGCCTGCCGGGGTGTTCGGCATCCTGCGCGACGTCACGCCGCTGCGCCGCGACCAGGAGGCCCTGCGGGCGCGGGAGGAGATCTACAGCGCCATCGTCAACCAGGCGGCGGACGGCATCGTGCTGCTCGACCTCGAGACGCTGCACTTCACCGAATTCAACGACGCGGCCTGCGCGAGCCTGGGCTATTCCCGCGACGAGTTTGCCCGGCTGACCCTGCGCGACATCAAGTGCCCGGAGATCACTGAAGAGACCGAGTCCAGACTCGAGGCGCTCAAGCGGGGCGAGAGCCTGGCGCCCTTCGAGAGCTGGTATCGCCACGCCGACGGCAGCGCCCGCGAGGTCGAGCTGAACTACCGCGCGGTGGAGATCCGCGGCCGCCGCTACGTGGCCGGGGTGTGGCGTGACAACACCGCCAAGCACGCCGCCGACGCCCAGTTGCACAAGCTCTCCCAGGCCCTCGACCAGAGCCGGGCGAGCGTGATCATCACCGACACCGCCGGCACCATCGAGTACGTCAACCAGGCCTTCGCCGAGAGCTCGGGCTACCCGGTGGCCGACGTGCTGGGCCAGAAGGCGGGTTTCCTGCGTTCCGGCGAGACGCCGCCGGAAACCTACGTCTCCCTGTGGTCGGCCCTGCGCGCCGGGCAGGCCTGGGAGGGCGAGTTCCACAACCGGCGCCGCGATGGCCGCGTGGTGGTGCAGTACGCGCGCATCTCGCCTGTGGTCCAGGCCGACGGGCGCATTACCCACTACCTGAGCGTCCAGGAGGACATCACCGAGCGCAAGCGCGCCGAGGCCGAGCTGGCCCGCTACCGGGACCAGCTCGAGGAGCGGGTGGCCGAGCGCACCCGCCAGCTGGAAGACGCCAACCGGGTGCTGTCGGAGCGCTCGGTCGAGCTCGAGGCGGCCCGTGAGGCCTCCGATGCGGCCAACCGCGCCAAGAGCGTCTTCCTCGCCAACATGAGCCACGAGATCCGCACGCCGATGAACGCGATCATCGGGCTCACCCACCTGCTGCGCCGCAGCGTCCCGGACGTCGAGGCCCAGGCCCGCCTGGTCAAGGTGAGCGACGCGGCCGAGCACCTGCTCACGATCATCAACGACATCCTCGACATCTCGAAGATCGAGGCCGGCCGCCTGACCCTCGACGAGGCCGATTTCCACCTCGAGGAGGTGGTCCGCAAGGTCTGCGCGCTGATCGCCGACCGGGCCGCCCAGAAGGGGGTCGAGGTGGTCGTCGATGTCGCCGACGTGCCGGACATGCTGCGCGGCGACCCGACCCGCCTCAGCCAGATGCTGCTCAACTACCTCGGCAACGCGGTCAAGTTCACCGATTCCGGCGTGGTGCAGCTGCGCGCCCGCATCGATGCCGAGGACGAGGCCGAGGTGCACTTGTGCTTCGAGGTCATCGACACCGGCATCGGCATCGAGCCCGAGGCGCTGAGCCGGCTGTTCCGGCCCTTCGAGCAGGCCGACGCCTCCACCACCCGGCGTTTCGGCGGCACCGGGCTGGGGCTCGCCATCACCGCCCATCTGGCGCGCCTGATGGGCGGTGAGGCGGGGGCCGACAGCACCCTCGGCCAGGGCAGCCACTTCTGGTTCCGGGTGCGTCTGGCCCGCGGCCCTGCGGCACCCCGGACCGACGGCCTGCTGACCGGCCTGCGGGTGCTGGTGGTGGACGACCTGGATGCGTCGCGGGTGGCCCTCGGGGCGATGCTCCGCAGCCTGCAGGCGAGGGTGGATGTGTGTGCCTCGAAGGCCGAGGCGGCCGCCCGGCTGCAGGCCGCCGACGCGGCCAGGGACCCCTTCGAGGTCGTGCTGCTCGATGCCGGCACCCGGGGCGTGGAGGCCGCGCTGGCCGATTGCGAGGTCGCCCGGCTGCGCCTCACGCGCTCCCCGCGCTGCATCCTGATGCCGATCGGTGACGACGCCCAGGCGCTGGAGCGGGCGCTGGCGCTCGGGGCGGCGGGGGTGCTGGCCAAGCCGGTGACCCTGTCCAGCCTCCAGGGCGCCATCCTCACCGCGCTGCACCGGGGGCGCAGGCCCGAGGTGCCGCCGCTCGCCGGCCTGCCCGACGCCGAGCTCAAGCTCGCCCGCAGCCATCGCGGCGAGCGGGTGCTGCTGGTCGAGGACAGCCCGATCAACCAGGAGGTGGCGGTGTGCCTGCTCGAAGGCGCCGGCCTGCGGGTGGATCTCGCCGACAATGGCGCCGAGGCCGTCGAAAAAGCCTGCGCGACCGATTACGATCTGATCCTGATGGACATGCAGATGCCCGTGATGGACGGTCTCGACGCGACCATGGAGATCCGGCGCCGCGGCCGGACCCAGGTGCCCATCGTCGCGATGACCGCCAACGCGTTCGGTGAAGACAGACAACGTTGCCTGGAGGCAGGAATGAACGATCACCTTTCCAAACCGGTCGATCCGGCCATGCTCTACTCCAAACTGCTGCAGTGGCTGCCCGAGGGCGGCAGCGCAGCGGTCGCCGCCGCGCCGCCCCCCGCCGCCGGGGAGGACATCCGCAGCCTGCTCGACCAGGTGCCGGGGCTCGATGTTGCCTACGGGCTCAAGAACCTGCGTGGGCGCATCCCCAACTACCTGCGCCTGCTGCGCAAATACGCCGACGGCCATGCCGCCGACGGCGAGCGCATCCGGGCGGCGCGGGCCGCCGGCGACACCGACGAGGTGCGCCGGCTGGCCCACTCCCTGAAGGGGGTCTCCGGGATGATCGGCGCCACCGACGTCCAGGCGCTGGCGGCCGAGCTCGAGGCGGCCATCCGCGAAGGGCTGGACCCGGCCGTCGTCGAGGCACGCCTGAGTGCGGTCCAGGCCGCCCAGGCCGTCATCGTGGCGGCCATCCTGCGCCTGCCGGATGCCGACACCGTCGCCGCGGCCCAGGCTGCCGCCGCAGCCGCCGCCAGCCCGCCGGACGCCGCCGCCAGCGCCGCTGCGGCCGAGGAGACCCTCAAGCGCCTCGAGACCCTGCTCGACGAGGGCAACGTGATGGTCATCAAGCAGGCCCGGGAGGCCGCGCCGCTGATCCGCAGCGCCCTCGGCGAGGCTGCCGCGGGCTTCGAGGGGGCCCTTGCCGCCTACGACTTTCCGGCCGCCCTGGCCATCCTGCGTGGCCGCAAGCCCTGATTGACTTGGCGCCCCGCGTGAGGGATGCTGCCCGGCCCCCCAGCCCGACAGCATTCCGCGGTACGCCATGAACTCCCCGCCGTCCCCGTCCGTCTCCCCCGCGCCCGCCACCCCGCCGGTCGGGGCGTTCTGGCTGCTGGTCCTCGCCGCCGCCAGCGTGCTGCTGGTCACCACCGGCGTGCGGATGAGCCTCGGGCTCTACGTCGCGCCCATCAACGAGGCCACCGGCCTCGGCATTGCCGCCATCAGCTTCGCGCTGGCCGTCGCCCAGATCATGTGGGGGGTCGCCCAGCCTCTCTTCGGCGCCCTGGCCGACCGTTTCGGGCCGGGGCTGTCGTTGTTCGTGGGGGCCGTGATGATGGCCGCCGGGATGGCCCTGACGCCCTTCGTGGACAGCAGCCTGGGGCTCACCCTGAGCCTCGGCGTGCTGGTTGCCGGCGGAGCCGGGGCGGGCAGCTTCTCGGTGCTGCTGGGCGCCGTCTCGCTGCGCCTGCCGGCGGCGCGGCGGGCCTTCGCGTCGGGCCTCATCAATGCGGGCAGCTCCTTCGGGCTGTTCGTCTTTGCGCCCTTGTCCCAGTGGCTGATCGCCGGCTTCGGGCTGGCGACGGCGCTGTTCAGCCTGGCGGTGATCGCCCTCCTGACGATCCCCGTCTCCTGGCCGCTGCGCCACAAGGCCGAGCACCCCGAGGGCGGCGGCGCGGTGGGCGTGGGCATGACCGACCAGCTGCGCATCGCCTTTGCCGACCGCAGCTACTGGTGCCTGCACGCCGGGTTCTTTGCCTGCGGCTTCCATATCGCCTTTCTGGCCACCCATCTGCCCGGCGCGGTGGACCTCTGCGGCCTGCCGGGCAGCGTGTCGGCCAACTCGCTGGCGCTGATCGGGCTGGCCAACATCTTCGGCGGCCTGGGCGCGGGCTGGCTCGCCCAGCGCTACCGCATGAAATGGCTGCTGTTCTGGATGTACGCCTCGCGGGCGGTGATGGTGGGGCTGTACCTGGTGGCGCCCAAGACCGATCTCACCTTTTATGTGTTTGCCTTCGGGCTCGGCCTCACCTGGCTGGCCACGGTGCCGCCCACCGCGGGGCTGGTGGGCAAGCTGTTCGGGCTGCGCTACCTGGGCACCCTGTTCGGGCTCACGCTGCTGTCCCACCAGATCGGGGCGTTCTTCGGCGCCTGGCTCGGCGGCCTGGCGCTGGTGGAGTTCGGCAACTACGACACCATGTTTGTCGCCGACATCGTGCTGGCGGCCCTGGCCGCGCTGATCAACGTGCCCATCCGCGAGGCCCATCCGGTGGCCCAGGCCGCCTGCGCGGCGCGCTGACGCAGCCTCAGCGCATCTCGAAGAGCTCCTGGTGGAAGTCGTCCGTCCGGAGCCCCCGGGCGCAGAAGGCTGCCCGCAGGGCGCTGCCGAATGCCGTCGGGCCGCAGAACCAGAAATCCGCCGCCTGCCAGCCCTGCACCGCGGCGGCGATGCCCGCGGCGTCGAGCCGCCCGTCCCGCGGGCTGACCAGCACGTGCAACCCCACGCCGGCCTGGCTGGCCAGCTGACGCAGCTTGCCGATGAAGCCTTCGTCCGGCGCGCTGGTGCAGTAGAACAGATCCACCGCCCTGCCGTCGGGGGCCTGGACGAGGGCCTGCATGCGGGCGATGAAGGGGGTGATGCCGATGCCGCCGGCCACCCACACCTGCCGGGCCTTGCCGCCGGCAAAGCTGAAGCGGCCGTAGGGGCCTTCCACCGTTACCGGCTGGCCCACCGCGAGGGTGTCGGGCAGCTGGCGGGTGTAGTCGCCGAGGCCCTTGATCAGGAAGGAAATCCGCCCGTCCCCCTGCCAGGCCGAGGAGATCGTGAACGGGTGGGCGCCCTCGGCGGCGTCGAAGGTGACGAAGGCGAACTGCCCGGCCTGGTGGCCCGGCCAGCGCCCCTGCAGCTTGATGGCCACCTTGAGCACCTGGTTGTCCGGGTGGCGCGCGAGCTCCTCGATGGTCCCGAGGGTCCGGCGGTGGGCGCCTACCTGGTGTCGCAGCGACACCACCGCGGCGACGCTGCCACCGGCCATCAGCAGCGCCATCACCGGTCCGACCGGGTGGCTCCAGTAGCCGAAGTTCATCAGCACCACCGAGTGGAACACCAGCACCAGATACACCACCGCCATCAGCCGGTGGGTCTGGAAGAAATAGCGGTAGGGGAAGCGCTTGATCAGCGCCAGGGCGATCAGGATCACCACCGAATAGAAGGCCCATTCGCCGATCTCCTCGGCGAGGTGACGCTGCTCGCGCAGGATGCGGAAGATCTCCACCGTCTCCTCGGGGCGCGGGCCGCGCCGGGGTTTCTCGAGCCAGCCCCAGCCCACCGCCCACTTGGGCACCTTGGCCCAGGCCCAGTGGACGATGGCGATCACCAGCCCGCTGATGCCCAGCCACTTGTGCAGCCGGTAGGCCTTGTCGAGGCCGCCCAGCCAGGGCTCGAGACGCACCGGGCGCAGGGCCAGCAGCATGCCGACGCTCATCACGCCGATGCCGAGGATGCCCGTGTAGTTCATCATCGCCGCGCGCAGCGTGAAGAAGGGCAGGGCCGCGCCTGCACCCGGCTCGGCCTGCAGCCACAGGAGGGTGAGCCCGGCGAGGAGGGCCGCGAGGGTGAGCTGGATGTGACGCATGGCGGGGCTTTCTGGGTGTTCCGGCAGGAGGGCTATTTTTCGAGCACGTAGCTGCCCGGGGCGTCGCAGAGCGCCGGGCAGGCGGCGTTGCCCAGGGGCGGGGGGGCCACGGGGGCGCCGGAGCGGGCCTGCAGCCAGGCCGACCAGTCGGGCCACCAGGAGCCCTCGTGGCGGGGGGCGCGCTGCAGCCAGTCGTCCGGGGCAATGTAGTTTTCGTAGGCTGGCCGGTCGAGGGCCTGGAAGTGGCGGTGGGGCCGGCCCGGCTCGCTGACGATGCCCGCGTTGTGCCCGCCGTTGGTGAGCACGAAGCGCAGCTCGACGCTGGTGAGGTAGTGGAGCTTGTGCACCGAGCGCCAGGGCGCCACGTGGTCGGTGAGGGTGGCGACGCAGTAGCTCGGGGTGCGCAGGTCGGACAGGGAGATGGGGCGGCCGCCCACCAGGTAGCGGCCCTCGGAGAGCGCGTCGTTGAGGAAGAGCTGGCGCAGGTACTGGCTGTGCATGCGGGCCGGCATCCGCGTGGTGTCGGCGTTCCAGGCCATCAGGTCGTTCATCGGCGGGCGCTCGCCCATCAGGTATTCGCCCACCATCCGCGACCACAGCAGGTCGTAGGAGCGCAGCAGCTGGAAGGCGCCGGCCATCTGCCCGGCGGTGAGGTAGCCGGTCTCGGCCATCTGGGCCTCGAGCAGGCTGACCTCGCCCTCGTCGATGAAGAGGGCCAGCTCGCCGGGTTCGGTGAAGTCGGTCTGGGCGCAGAAGAGGGTCATCGAGGCGAGGCGCTCGTCGTCGTCGCGGGCCATCGCGGCGTTGGCGATGCTGAGCAGCGTGCCGCCCAGGCAGTAGCCGGCGGCATGCACCTTGCGGCCCGGCACGATGGCGCCGATCGCATCCAGCGCGGCGAAGAAGCCGAGCTGCAGGTAGTCGTCCATGCCCATTTCGGCCTCGGCGCTGCCCGGGTTCTTCCAGGAGATGCAGAACACCGTGAAACCCTGGCCCACCAGGTAGCGCACCAGCGAGTTGTGGGGAGACAGGTCGAGGATGTAGTACTTCATGATCCACG
This sequence comes from Zoogloea sp., assembly GCF_041908905.1. Classification (GTDB taxonomy): domain Bacteria; phylum Pseudomonadota; class Gammaproteobacteria; order Burkholderiales; family Rhodocyclaceae; genus Zoogloea. Next base: position 228,381 of record NZ_JAYREK010000002.1, on the reverse strand, counting down.
CCGGGACGATCAGGACTGGCTCCGGGCGCACCTGGCCGGTGGTCGGGGCGTACTGGATCAGTTCCATCAGCGGGGTGCGCAGCACCACCTTGCCGGGGGTCACCGCCACGTCGCGGCCGACCGCGAAGGCCTCGGCGCCGGCCGGCGGCTGCCCGGTGAGGAGGCGGGCGGCATCGTCGGTGAGGTTGCCCAGGCCATTCAGCAGGTTGAGCCCCGCGGCGCTGGCGGTGCGTTGCAGCACCACCGGGTTGGTGGGCAGGTAGTTGCCCGGCGAGAGCACGTCGAGCAGCTGGCGCGCCGTGAACGACACCACGTGCTCGTGGTGGGGCGAGACGCCGGCAATGCCGGTGGTGGCGGCCTGCCACCATTCCTCGGCGAGCAGGAAGGACTGGTGCATCACGTTGAACGGCCAGTTCTGCCAGGCCGGGTCGGCGAAGCGGCGGTCCTGGGCCGGCGGCGCGATGCAGCGCAGGGCCGGAAAGCCGGGGCTGGCGAAGGCCACGCTGCCGGCGTATTCGGTTATGCGGCGCAGGTGCTCCTGGGCCAGGTTGACCAGCTCCAGCCGCTTGCCCGGCGAGCCGGCCAGGTGGGCCGCCCAGTCGACGGTGGCGAGGAGCAGCGAGACCGGCGCGATCGACAGGGTGGTCCGCGCCACCGCAGCCTGGAAGCGCAGGTCGAGGGGGTTGCGGCAGGGGGCCGCGGGCGCCGGCGGGGGCGTGTTGGCCAGCGGTGCGGGCGGGCGCACGGCGGGCGGGTTGGGCGGGGTTTTCCGGGCGGCGGCCTTGCGGCGGGGCGGGCGGGGGGTGTTCATGGTGTCTATCCTTTCGGCGGATTCAGGGGTCAGGCCTGCATCGCGCTGATCGTCTGGCGCAGGCGGTGGTGGGCGAGGGCGAAGAAGGCGGCGCCGATCGCCGCGACCATCAGGAACTGGGGCCACACCACGCCGACCCCGGCGTCCCGGAAGAGCACCGCCTGGGCCAGGCTGACGTAGTGGGTGGTGGGGGCGAAGGACATCAGCACCTGCACCAGCTCGGGCATGCTCTCCCGCGGGGTGAGGGCGCCGGACAGGATCTGCAGCGGCAGCAGCACCAGGATCGACATCAGCCCGAACTGGGGCATGTTGCGGGCCAGGGTGCCCATGAAGATCCCGATCGAGGCGGCGGCAAACAGATAGAGCAGCGTGGCGACGCCGAACAGCGGCAGCGAGCCCGGCACCTCCACGGCCAGGAAGCCCTCGACCACCACCTTCAGCGACAGGCTCGACGCCACCAGCACCGCCACGGCCATCGACCACAGCTTGGAGAGCATGATCTCGAGGGGTGTGACCGGCATCACCAGCAGATGTTCGATGGTGCCGTGTTCCCGCTCGCGGATCAGCGCGGCGCCGGTGAGCAGGATGCCAAGCTGGGTGACGTTGTTGATCACCGCCGTCACCGCGGCAAACCAGGCAGCGCTGAAGTTGGGGTTGAACAGGCTGCGCGGCACCAGCTCGACGGGCGGCGGCGGGGCGGCGCGCCCGCGCTGGGCGAAGGCGCGGATCTCCTCGGCGACGATGCTCTGGATGTAGCCGGTGCCGGTCTGGGCCTGGATCTGGCGGGTGGCGTCCACGTTGAGCTGGATCGCCGGCTGGCGGCCGGCCAGCACGTCGCGCTGGAAGTTGGGCGGGATGTCGAGCACGAAGGTGTAGCGCCCGGCGTCCATGTAGCGGTCCATCTCGGCGAGGTCGAGCTGGGCCGGCGGGATGAACTGGGGCGGCTGCAGCGCGGCGACGATGCGCGCCGAGAGCTGGGAGCGGTCCTCGTCCACCACCGCCACCGCGGCCCGGTGCAGGCTCTCGGGCTTGGAGTGGGCGTCCGCGTAGACCGCCACCGTGAACATGAAGACGATCAGGAACAGCATCGTCATGTCGCCCAGCAGGCTGTGGAACTCCTTGAGGCCCAGGTGCCAGGTGTTGTTGAGGAGGCTGGAGCGGGGGGCCATCGTGGTCTCCGTCAGCGGCCCTGCTTGCGCAGCAGCAGCATCGACAGCAGCGTGAGCACCGGCACCGCGACGAGCAGCGGCACGAAGGCGCCGCCCAGATCGGCGAAGTCGAGGGCCTTGGCGAAGGTGCCGCGGCTGATGGTGAGGAAGTGGGTGGTGGGGTAGGCCGCGCCGACCCACGCGCCGGCCCCTTCGAGGGACGACACCGGATCGAGCATGCCCGAGAACTGGATCGCCGGCAGCAGGGTGCCGATGGAGGTGCCGGCCATCGCGGCGATCTGGCTGTCGGTGACGGTGGACATCAGGAGCCCCAGCCCGGTGGTGGCGGTGACATACACCAGCGCCCCGGCGCACAGGGTGAGCAGGCTGCCCTTGAAGGGCACCTGGAACAGGAAGATCGCCAGCAAAAACAGCAGCGCGAAGTTGAACAGCGACAGCCCGATGTAGGGCAACTGCTTGCCGAGCAGGAACTCCAGCTTGCTGACCGGCGTGGTGTACACGTTGAGGATGGAGCCGAGCTCCTTCTCGCGAACCACGCCGAGGGCGGTGAGCATGGCGGGGATGAACACCAGCAGCATCGGGATCACCGCCGGCACCATCGCCACCAGGCTGAGCATCTCGGGGTTGTAGCGGTAGCGCACCTCGATGCCGGCGAGGCCCGCCGCGTGGCTGCCGGTGGCCTGGGCAACCGCCTCGGTGAGGGTGCGGGTGTGCAGGCCGATCATGTAGGCGCGGGCGACCTCGGCGCGCATCGGCATGGCCCCGTCCAGCCACAGGCCGATCTCGGGGCGGGCGCCGCGGGCCAGGTCGCGGCCGAAGCCCGGCGGGATCTCGAGGGCCATCGCCAGCCGGCCCGCGCGCATGCGGGCGTCCAGGTCGGCGTGGCTCTCGAGGGGCGGCTGCTCGGAGAAGTAGCGGGAGCCGGAAATCTCCAGGGTGTAGGCCTCGCTGGCGACGCTCTTGTCCAGGTCGAGCACCGCGTAGCTGAGGTTCTCCACGTCGGTGCTGATGCCGTAGCCCATCACCAGCATCAGGATCACCGTGCCGAGCAGCGCCAGGGTGAGGCGGAAGGGGTCGCGGCGCAGCTCGGTGGCCTCGCGGGCGCTGAAGCTGAGGAGCCGTGCCAGGCTGAAGCGCGCCGGGCGGGGTGGCCGGGCCGGCGGTGCGGCGGCGGGCGCCGGGGGGGGGGCCGGTTCGGCGGCGGGTTCGCCGGCCTGGCTGGCTTCGTTGCGGCTGGCGTCGCTGAGGCAGGCGATGAAGGCTTCTTCCAGGCTGGCTGCGCCGCGGGCGGCGATCAGTGCGGCCGGGGCGTCGCTGGCCAGGATGCGGCCGGCGTGCATCAGCGAGATGCGGTCGCAGCGCTGGGCCTCGTTCATGAAGTGGGTGGTGATGAAGATCGTCACCCCGTCCTGGCGCGAGAGCTGGATGATGAGTTCCCAGAAGCGGTCGCGGGCCACCGGGTCGACCCCCGAGGTGGGCTCGTCGAGGATCAGCACGTCGGGCCGGTGGAGCACCGCGACGGCGAGCTGCAGGCGCTGGCGGATGCCCAGGGGCAGGGCGTCGGGCAGGGCGTCCATCACCGGGCCGAGGTCGAAGCGCTCGGCCAGCGTGGCGATGCGGGCATCGCCCTCTGCTTGGGAGAGCCGGAACAGGCGCGCGTGGAGCTGCAGGTTGCGGCGCACCGAGAGCTCACCGTACAGGGAGAAGCTCTGGGACATGTAGCCGACCCGCCGGCGGGTGTCGATGTTGGTGGCGTCGAGCACCTCGCCGAGCAGCCGGGCCTCGCCGCGGGTGGGCGGCAGGAGGCCGGTGAGCATCTTCATGGTGGTGGACTTGCCGCAGCCGTTGGAGCCCAGAAAGCCGAAGATCTCGCCACGGCGGACTTCCAGGTTGACGTCATCCACCGCGATGAAGTCGCCGAAGCGCATCTGCAGGCCGCGGGCCGAGATCACCACCTCGCCGGCCGTCAGCGGCGGGATTGTGAGCCGGCTGTGGCCGTCGCGGCGCTCGGGGGGCAGCAGGGCGAGGAAGGCCTCCTCGAGGCTGGCGGTGCCGCTGCGCGCGCGCAGCTCGGCGGGCGTGCCGGTGGCCAGCACCCGGCCGTTGTCGACGGCTACCAGCCAGTCGTACTGCTCGGCCTCTTCCATGTAGGCGGTGGCGACCAGCACGCTCATGCCGGGCCGTTTGGCGCGGATGCGCGCGATGAGCTCCCAGAACTGGCGGCGGGACAGGGGATCGACGCCGGTGGTGGGTTCGTCGAGGATCAACAGGTCGGGGTCGTGGATGAGGGCGCAGCACAGGCCGAGCTTCTGCTTCATGCCGCCGGAGAGTTTGTGGGCCGGCCGGTCGGCGAAGGCAGCCATGCCGGTGGCGGCCAGCAGCTCGGCGATGCGGCGGGCCCGCTCGGCGCGGCCCTGGCCGAACAGACGGCCGAAGAAGTCGATGTTCTCGAACACCGACAGGGTAGGGTAGAGGTTCTTGCCGAGGCCCTGGGGCATGTAGGCGATGCGCGGGCAGACGGCTTCCCGGTGGCGGGCGGCGGCCATGTCGCCGCCGAGCACCTCGACCTGCCCCTGCTGGATCTGCCGCGCCCCGGCGATCAGCCCGAGCCAGGTGGACTTGCCCACCCCGTCGGGGCCGATGAAGCCCACCATGCGGCCGGCGGGGATCTCCAGGCTGACCCCGTCGGCGGCCCGCACCGGGCCGTAGCGGTGGGTGAGGCCGGTGAGCCGGACGACGCTTGCGTCGTCACTCATGGCAGGCGGACTTCCAGCTCCGCCGGCCAGGGCTGGCTGGCGTCGAGGCGCAGGTGGGCCATGCCGGGCAGGCCGGTCTTGACCTGCTCGGGGTACTTCTGCAGCAGCTCGGGGGCGATGCGCGCCTTCACGCGGAAGACCATCTTCTGGCGCTCGTTCTGGGTTTCGACGGTTTTCGGGGTGAACTGGGCGACGCTCGCCACGTACGACACCTGGGCCGGGATCACGAACTGGCGGGCGGCGTCGAGCACGATGCGCACCTCGCTGCCCAGCGCCACGCGGCCGGCGGCCACCTCGGGCAGGAAGAAGGTCATGTACACGTCGGCGATGTCCACCAGGCTCACCACCTTGCCGCCGCCGCCCACCACCTCGCCGGGCTGCACCACGCGGTACTGCACGCGGCCGCTGCGGGGGGCACGCAGCACGCCGTCCTCGAGCTCGGTGGCGAGGCGCTCGACCACCGCCACGGCGGCGTCGATGCCGGCCTGGGCCTGGGCGACCTGGGCCTCGGCGGCGCCGATGGCGGCCTTCGCGGCGGTGATCTGGGCCTGGGCGACGGCCACGCTGGCTTCCGCGTTGCGCGCCCGGGCGGCGTCCTCGTCGGCCTGCTGGGCCGAGGTGGCGCGGTCGGCCAGCAGGGCCTGGGAGCGGTCGCGGGTGCGCCGGGCCACCTCGAGTTCGCTCTTGCGCTGCACCAGCAGGGCCTCGGCCATGGTGGCGTCGGCCCTGCGCTGGGCGAGCTGGGCGAGGGCAGTCTGCTTTGCGCTCCGGGCGTTGGCGACCTGGGCCCTGGCCTGGGCGAGCTGGGCGTCGAGGGCCCGGGTGTCCATGCGGGCGATCACGTCGCCGGCCTTCACGAAGTCGCCTTCGTTCACCAGGATCTCGGCGACCCGGCCGGCGAGCTTGGCGGCCACGTCGACTTCGACCGCTTCGATGCGGCCGTTGCCCTTCACGAAGCTGCCGTCGTTGCTTGCGGGGCGGAGCGTCTTCCAGGCCAGCAGGGCGGCCACCAGCGCCACGGCCAGCAGGGCGCCGCGGCGCAGCCAGGTTCGGGTTTCGGGGTTCATCGTGTGTCCTTTGCTAGCGGGGCTCGCCGCCCCCCAGGGCCTTGTAGAGGTTGACGGTGCTGGCCATCAGGGCGCGGCGCAGCTGCACCAGGGCCTGCTCGGCGTTGAACAGCGCCCGCTGGGCGTCGAGCACGTCGAGGTAGTTGCTCACGCCGCGCTCGAAGCGCAGGGAGGCCAGCCGGGCGCGGTCGGATTCGGTGGCCACCAGGGCCTGCTGGGCGCGCACCTGCTCGGCCAGCCAGTGGCGGGCGGCGAGGGCGTCGGAGACCTCCCGGAAGGCGGCCTGGATGGTGGCCTCGTAGTCGGCCACGGCGACCAGCTGGCGGGCTTCGGCGAGGCTGAGGTTGGCGCGGTTGCGGCCGCCGTCGAAGAGGGGCAGGCGCAGCGCCGGGGTGAAGCTCCAGGTGCTGGCGCCGCCCCGGAAGAGGCCGTCCAGCTCGGCGCTGGAGGCGCCGCCGAAGCCGGTGAGGGTGATGTTGGGCAGGAAGGCGGCGCGGGCGGCGCGGATGCTGGCCTGGCTGGCGGCGAGGCGCTTTTCGGCGGCGCGGATGTCGGGCCGGCGGGTGAGGAGCTCGGCGGGCAGGCCGGGCGGCAGCGGGCCTTCCAGGCCCTGCTCGGCGAGCGGCGCGGGCGGCGGCGTGGGGGCCGGGGCATGACCGGTGAGCTGCAGCAGCAGGGCGTCGTTCTGGGCGCGCTGGCGTTCGAGGGCGGCGAGCTCGCCGCGGGTGTTGAGGAGCAGGGATTCCACCTGGCGCAGTTCGAGGTCGGAGCTGCTGCCCACCGCGGCGCGCCGGGCCATGATGCGGAAGGATTCCTCGCGGGTCACCAGGGCCTTCTGGGCCAGCACGATGCGCTCGTCGAGCTCGCGGCCGAGCAGGTAGGTGTTGGCGAGCTGGGCGACGAGGCCGAGCTCGAAGGCCCGGCGCGCCTCGTCGGTGGCGAGGAACTGGTTGAGGGCGGCTTCGTTGAGGCTCTTCACGCGGCCCCAGAAGTCGATCTCGTAGCTGACCAGGTTGGCGCCGGCCCGGTAGTTGCCGCCGATCTTGTCGCGGCCGGTGACCGACAGGTCGGCCGGCGTGCGGCTGCGGGTGCCGCTGGCGCCGAGCTCGACGGCCGGGCGTCCGGCGGCTTCCTGGATGTCGTAGGCGGCGCGGGCCTCGGCGACCCGGGCGATGGCCACGCGCAGGTCGCGGTTGTGGGCGAGGGCGCCGGCGGTCAACTCGCGCAGCCGGGGGTCGGCGAAGAGGGCGTTCCAGTCGGGCGGGCGGGCGGCGGCTTCGCTGGGGGCTGCCGGGTAGGCCGCGGGGAGGGGCTGGGGCGTCGGGCCGTCGGGGGTCGCGCAGGCTGCCAGGGCGGCACAGGCCAACAGACCGAAGGAGCGCAGGCGGAGAAGGCGGAGAAGGGGGATATGGGCTTGGCGGTGAGGCTTCACGGTGGCTTCCTGCCGGGGGACCGGCGTGTTGCTGCCCTGGGCCGTAATGCAAGGGGGCGGTCGGCGTGGCGTGCCCGTGATCCGCAGGCCGATCTCCCGGCCGGTGTCGGCAGGGGGGATGCCTGCCCATGGCGTCACGGTAACGTTGCCGATTCGTATCGTAACACCGCCGGGGCGGCGGGGCAAGGCCGGAGGCGATCTTCGGCCAGACGAAATGCACTCCCCTTGATTCAGGGCAAAGTTCCGCCGTCGTCTGGTGCTGAAGCGTCGGCGCGGAAGGGCAGGTGCTCGGAGAGTTCGTCGAGGTAGTCCTCGACGCCGCCGCGCTCCCGCGCCAGGAAGTCGGCCACCGCGTCGGCAAAACGCGGGTCGGCGATCCAGTGGGCCGAGGTGGTGCGCACCGGCTCGAGGCCGCGCGACAGCTTGTGCTCGCCCTGGGCGCCGCCCTCGAAGCGGGAGAGGCCTTCTGCGATGGCGTAGGCGATGGCCTGGTAGTAGCAGGCCTCGAAGTGCAGGCAGGGGATGTATTCGATGGCGCCCCAGTAGCGGCCGTAGAGGGCGTCGGCGTCACGCAGGAAGAAGCTCGCCGCCACCTGCTGCTCGCCGCGCTCGGCGATCATCAGCACGCAGGCGTCGCCGGCCTGGCGGCCGTAGTCGGTGAAGAAGCCCCGGGTGAGGTAGGGGCAATGCTCCCAACTTAACGCCACCCCCCTTGTGAACCTGCGCCGTCCCCGGTAAAATCAATGCCATTAAGTCATTGATAAATAGAGACTATGAACTCAAACACTCGATCCCCAATCGCTGCTGGATGAGTTTTCCAGGTTTCTCCTCGACCCAGCCCTGGTCGATCAAGTGCGCCTGCGCCCAGGCGCTTTTACCCGCGATCGCCACCTGACCTTGCCGCGCATCGCGGCGATGATGATGTCCGGGATGTGTGCCAGTGTGCAGACTGAACTCGACACCTTGTTCGGCCAGCTGAAGGGCATGGCGGTCCGCAGTCGGGAGGTCAGCGCCCAGGCCTTCAGCAAGGCGCGAAAGGGATTTTCGGCGGAGCTGTTCCGGCTCGCCGGCCGGCACTTGCTGGCGCTGGCGCAGCCACGGATCGATGCGGCGCGCTGGAACGGGTTGCGCGTGGTGGCGGCGGACGCCTCCCGGCTGCGCGTCTCGACCCGCGCCAACGCCAAGTTGTCTGCCGATCACTACGCCTTCGCGCTGTTTCTGCCCGGGGCCGAGCTGACGCTGCACGCGAGCCTGCATCCGGCCGACGGTTCGGAGCGCCAGATGCTGTTCGAGGCGCTGGACGAACTCGATGCCGGCCGCGACCTGCTGGTGCTCGACCGCGGCTATGTCGGCAACACGATGGTGGCGTCCCTGGCGCAGCGCGGGCTGGGCTTTTGCCTGCGGGCCGACACCCGGGGCTGGCGCTGTGTCGCCGATTTCCTGCGCTCGGGCGCCTCCGAGCAGGTGGTGACGCTTGCCGCGCCGCGCGCGGCCGAGGCGTCGATCTACGAGATCCAGCCCGTTCCGACCCCGGTGCGCCTGATTCGTGACGTCACGCCCGGCGGCAACATCCGCGTGCTGATGACCAACCTGCTCGATGCCCGGCGCTACCCGGCGGAGCAGTTCGGGGCGCTCTATCACCGCCGCTGGCGGGTCGAGGAGGCCTTCAAGCGAATCAAGCATCGTCTGCGCCTTGAGGCGCCCAGCGGGCTCACCTATCTCGCCTTTCAGCAGGACTTCGCCGCCAAGGTCCTGGCCGACAACCTCTGCCAGCTGCTCAGCGCCGAGACGGAGCCGCCCGACGCCGCCTCACGCCCCAATCGAACCTACGCCCAGGGTGCCCTCAAACCAATCCTCGCCGGCTGCCTCCTGGCGCTCGAACACGCCCGAAACCAGCTACAGACCGTGCTCGACGCCATCTCACACGCCCGCTGCCACATCCAGCCCGAGCGAAGTTTTCCCAGGCCACGACGCGTCAAGCCGCATCAGCATTTGGCATATAAGGCGGCTTAAGTTGGGAGCATTGGAGGTAGGGGGTGGAGCGGTGCTCGGCGTAGGTGCGGGCGTAGCAGGCGTGGAAGAAGGCCCAGTCCGCGTCCGTGATCTGGGCGCCGCGCAGGATGCGGAAGCTCACGCCGGCCTCAGCCACCTTGCGCCGCTCCTGGCGGATCTTCTTGCGCTTGGTGTGGGTGAGGCGGCCGAGGAAGTCGTCGAAGCTGCGGTAGCCCGCGTTGTGCCAGTGGAACTGCACGCCATGGCGCAGCGCCAGCCCGGCCTCCTGCAGCCAGCCGGCCTCTTCGGCGGTGGGGAAGAGCAGGTGGAAGGACGAGGCGCCCGAGTGGCGCACCAGGGCCAGCACCTGGCCGAGCAGCGCGCGGCGGCTGGCCTCGTTGCGGCCGAGGATGCGCCTGCCGGGGACCGGCGTGAAGGGCAGGGCGGCGAGCCACTTGGGGTAGTAGTCGAGGCTGTGGCGCTGATAGGCGTCGGCCCAGGCCCAGTCGAACACGTATTCGCCGTAGGAGTGGGCCTTGAGGTAGAGCGGCATCGCGGCGAGCAGCGTGTCGCCCTCCCACAGGCTGGCGTGGCGGGGCGTCCAGCCGGTGCGCGGGGCGACGCAGCCGGAGGCTTCGAGCGTGCTCAGGAAGGCGTGGGCGAGGGGCGCCTGGCCGGCGAGGGCGTCCCACTTGTTGGCAGGGATCTCGGCGAGGGCTTTGTGGAGGTGGAAAGTCGGCATGGCGGTCATCCTACACCGGCCCGGCGGCATGGCGGACGCGCGGACGGGCACGGCTTCGCGGTATAGTGTCGCCCCATGAAACTCCCTCTTTCCGTCGCGGTTGCCCAGCTCGATTGTGTCGTGGGCGACCTCTCCGGCAATGCGCGCCGGATCCTCGATGCGGCAACCCGCGCCAAGGCCGCGGGTGCCGATGTGCTGCTGACCCCCGAACTCGCCCTGTGCGGCTATCCGCCCGAAGACCTGCTGCTGCGGCCGGCCTTCCTGCAGGCCTGCGCCGAGACCCTCGACGCGCTGGCGGCGCAGGTGCAGGGCATCACGGTGCTGGTGGGCTACCCGGCCGAGCGGGCCGGCGAGCGCTTCAACGCCGCCGCGGTGATCCAGGACGGCCGCGTGGCGCGCACCTACTTCAAGCACCGCCTGCCCAACTACGAGGTCTTCGACGAGGAGCGCTACTTCGAGCCGGGCCATGAGGCCTGCGTGTTCGAGCTGAAGGGCGTGCGGGTGGGCGTCAACATCTGCGCCGACGTGTGGGAATCCGGCGCCGCCGACGTGGCCCGCGGCGCGGGGGCCGAGCTGCTGCTGGTGCTCAACGCCTCGCCCTTCCACATGAACAAGCAGGCGCTGCGCTACGAGGTGCTGCGCGAGCGTATCGCCGATACCGGCCTGCCGGTGGTGTATTGCAACCTGGTGGGCGGCCAGGACGAGCTGGTCTTCGATGGCGGCTCCTTCGCCCTCGACCGGGATGGCACGCTTGCCTGGCAGGGCGCCTCGTTTGCCGAGGAGCTTGCGGTGCTGCGCTTCGCCGACGGCGCCTGGCTCGACCGGTCCGTGCCGGAGCCCCGACCGGTGGAAGCCGAGGTGTACGACGCGCTGGTGCTCGGCGTGCGCGACTACCTGGGCAAGAACGGCTTCCCCGGCGCCATCATCGGCCTGTCGGGGGGCGTCGATTCGGCGCTCACGCTGGCCATCGCCGTCGACGCCCTGGGTGCCGACAAGGTGCGCGCGGTGATGATGCCCTCGCCCTACACCGCCCAGATGAGCCTCGACGACTCCCGCGAGATGATCCGCCGCCTCGGCGTGCGCTACGACGAGATCGCCATCGAGCCGGCCATGGACACCTTTGCCGGCCTGCTCGCCCCGCTGTTCGCCGGCCTGCCTGCCGACACCACCGAGGAGAATCTCCAGGCGCGCATCCGCGGCATGCTGCTGATGGCCCTCTCCAACAAGACCGGCGCGATCGTGCTCACCACCGGCAACAAGAGCGAGATGGCCACCGGCTACGCCACCCTCTACGGCGACATGGCCGGCGGTTTTGCGGTGATCAAGGACATCTACAAGACCTTCGTCTATCGCCTGTGCGCGTGGCGTAACGCCCAGCCCGGCGGTGCGGTGATCCCCGACAACATCCTCACCCGCCCGCCGTCGGCCGAGCTCAAGCCCGACCAGTGCGACCAGGACTCCCTGCCGCCCTACGAGGTGCTCGATGCCATCATCGCCGCCTACATGGAGGAAGACCTCTCGCCGCGGGAGATCGTTGCCCGTGGCTATCCGGAGGCCGACGTGCTGCGCACCGTGGGGATGCTCCGGCGCAACGAGTACAAGCGTCGCCAGGCCCCGCCGGGCATCCGCGTCACCCAGCGCGGCTTCGGCAAGGACTGGCGCTATCCGATCACCTCCCGCTACCGCGATGCCTGAGCGCGGCCCGGCCGCAGCACCCACACCGACTGACCATTCCAAGGAGAACACCCGATGAAGAAAATCGAAGCCGTGATCAAGCCCTTCAAGCTCGACGAAGTGCGCGAAGCCCTGTCCGAAGTCGGCATCACCGGCCTGACGGTGACCGAGGTGAAGGGCTTCGGCCGCCAGAAGGGCCACACCGAGCTCTACCGCGGCGCCGAATACGTGGTGGATTTCCTGCCGAAGGTGAAGATCGAGGTGGTCGTCGCCACCGACGTGGTGGACCAGGCCGTCGAGGCCATCATCAAGGCCGCCCGCACCGGCAAGATCGGCGACGGCAAGATCTTTGTCATGCCCGTCGAGCAGGTCGTCCGCATCCGCACCGGCGAGACCAACGAATCGGCGATCTGAGCGCCCCCAGGGCCGGGCTCTGCCCAGCCCGCCCCCTTGGGGCAAGGAAACTCGGGGCGGCCCTGCGTTTCCTCTAGAGCCCGCCGGCCTGCCTTGAAGAAAGCCCGCCCCTGCGGGCTTTTTGTTTTTGGGGGGCGGAGATGCGTAAAATGTGATGTTTTACGCATCTCCGGATTCACGTCATGGTTTCTACCGTCCGCACCCGCTTCGCCCCCAGTCCCACCGGTTACCTGCACATCGGAGGCGCGCGCACCGCGCTGTTCTCCTGGGCCTACGCGCGGCGCCATGGCGGCCAGTTCATCCTGCGCATCGAAGACACCGACGTGGCCCGCTCCACGCCCGAGGCCGTCCAGGCCATCCTCGACGGCATGAACTGGCTCGACCTGGGCTGGGACGAGGGCCCGTTCTACCAGATGCAGCGCATGGACCGCTACAAGGCGGTGATCCAGGAAATGCTCGTCGCCGGCACCGCCTACCCCTGCTACATGCCGCCCGAAGAGCTCGACGCCCTGCGCGAGGCCCAGCGCGCCCGCGGCGAGAAGCCCCGCTACGACGGCCGCTGGCGCCCCGAGCCGGGCAAGGTGCTGCCCGAGCCTCCGGCCGGCGTCGCGCCGGTGATCCGCTTCCGTAACCCCGCCGAAGGCGTGGTGGCCTGGGACGACCTGGTCAAGGGCCGCATCGAGATCGCCAATGCCGAGCTGGACGACCTCATCATCGCCCGCGCCGACGGCACGCCCACCTACAACTTCTGCGTGTGCGTCGACGACTGGGACATGGGCATCACCCAGGTCATCCGCGGCGACGACCACGTCAACAACACCCCGCGCCAGATCAACATCCTGAAGGCCCTCGGCGCGGTGGTGCCCCAGTACGCCCACCTGTCGATGATCCTCGGCGACGACGGCCAGAAGCTCTCCAAGCGCCACGGCGCGGTGAGCGTCACCCAGTACCACGACGACGGCTACCTGCCCGAGGCCGTCATCAACTACCTGGCCCGCCTGGGCTGGAGCCACGGCGACGACGAGATCTTCAGCCGCGCCCAGCTGGTGGAGTGGTTCGACCTCGACCACATCACTCCTTCGGCCGCCCAGTTCAACACCGAAAAGCTCAACTGGCTCAACGCCCATTACATCAAGCAGAGCGACAATGCCCATCTGGCGGCCGATGTCTCCCGCCGTCTCGCCGCCCGCGGCGTCGACCCCGAGACCGGCCCGTCGCTGGAGGCGATCATCGCCCTGTACAAAGACCGCGTCAGCACGCTCAACGAACTCGCCGACGCGGCCGAACCCTTCTACATCGACCTGCACCCGGCGCCGGAGCTGGTGGCGCAGCATCTGACGGACGCGGCGCGGGCGGCGCTGGCGACGCTGAAGGGCAAGCTGGAGGTGATTGCGTGGGAGAAGGCGGCGATCGCGGCGGCGATCAAGGAGACCTGCGCCGAGCACGGGATGAAGATGCCCCAGGTGGCGATCCCGCTGCGGGTGCTGCTGCTCGGGCAGACGCAGACGCCGGCGATCGATGGGGTGGTCGAGGTGATGGGGCGGGATGTGTGTGTGTCTCGCATCCATCGTGCGTTTTGAACTGTGTGATTAGGTGTCAGTTGATTCTCGGGCTAAGCTACTCTCCCTCTCTTGATCATGTATCTTGGTTTAGGGGTGCGTACCAGGAGTGTGTCGATTTATAGCTTGAAGAGACTAGTAAAGCGGTTTCAGGAGCGTGTGTCTTTTAATTGGCGTGGTGATCGGATTGTCGTTCAAGCCAGTTTTGCATACTAGTTGAAAAATTTTCGTGTGAGCTCGGCGAGATGGGAGAACTGATTAAGAATAAAAAGTAATGCGCTCTTTGAGCGCTGGTCCAGTACTTCGTCTAGAGACGGGAGTGGCTTTCATTTTTTGAGGTGTTGGTTTTTTCTTAGCAGCGCTTCTTTGTGTTGTTTGCTCTTAATTGGGTAATCGCGTGGGTCTTCTGTGAACATTTTGCCGCCCAACTATTCGGCAGTTCGCCCTGCTCTGTCTCGTCAAATGGTGGCGATTTTAATGGCCACGTATGAAGGGCATGACTTTCTTGATGATCAAATTGCGTCAATCTGCTCGCAGAGCTTTCCCAGCTGGAAATTGTGGGTTTCCGACGATTCCGTCGGTGATGAAACCTGGCGTTGCCTCGAGCGATGGCAGGCAGAGCTTGGAGTTGCGCTATCTATTTTGCGAGGAAGGCGGAGTGGTGTTGTCGCAAACTTCATGTCGCTTGTGTGTAACAATGAAATATCTGCAGATTATTATGCGTTTTCGGATCAGGATGATATCTGGGATAGCGAAAAGTTGGAGCGAGCTGTTGCGTGGCTGAGCAGCCTGAATCAGGAGAAGCCAGCGCTATATTGTTCCAGGACGCTTTTGGTTGACGATTCAAATCGGAAGGAGCTTGGTTTTTCGCCGCCCTTTGCTCGGACTCCTGCGTTTGAGAATGCACTTGTACAGAGTATTGCCGGCGGAAATACGATGGTCTTCAACAATGCTGCACGTGATTTGTTGCTAGAGGCAGGGCCTGATTTGGATGTAGTTATGCACGACTGGTGGGTTTACTTGGTCGTGGCGGCGTGTGGGGGTGCGATTTATTTCGACCAACGCCCATCGCTCCGCTACAGGCAGCATGATCGGAATTTAATTGGGTCAGGTGCCGGTGTGCTCGCTTCGCTTCGGCGTATTCGAGATGTGCACCTGAAAGGGGTTTACCGCGGCTGGGTTGATCGGAATGTCGTTTCCTTAGAGCGTTTGAGGAGTCGCTTGACTCCTGAGAGTGAGAGGTGCCTGAAGTTGTTTGTGGACGGTCGGAAAAGAGGACCTTTTGGGCGTCTCGTTGGCGTAGGGTTGTCAGGGGTGTATCGTCAGACATGGGTGGGTAGCGTGTCCCTTTATATGTCGGCCTTTCTGGGGAAACTTTGATTTCGTTCATCTCATTTGAAATTTTGGCATTTTCCAGCGGCGTTCATTTTGCTTGGCTGACGCGTCGTCCATGAACCCTTTGTTTTGGAGTTTTCAGTAACGTGGCATCGAATGATTTTTCCGTTTCTCCTTGGAATGCCCTGGATGGATTCTGGCGAAACCGGGAGTTGCTGGTAGCTCTCATTCAGAGAGAAGTGCTGGGGCGTTACCGCGGGTCCGTGATGGGTGTAATGTGGTCGTTCTTCAATCCCATTCTGATGCTTGCTGTCTATACTTTTGTCTTTAGTGTCGTTTTTAAGGCCCGCTGGAATGTAGCCAGTGAGTCGAAGACTGAATTCGCTCTAGTTCTGTTTGCAGGCTTGATCGCTTACGGAGTTTTTTCCGAATGCCTCAATCGAGCGCCAACCTTAATAGTTTCAAATCCGAATTACGTTAAGAAAATAGTCTTCCCTTTGGAGGTGCTCCCGGTCGTGACAATGGGGGCTGCCTTATTTCACGGTCTGGTCAGCACGCTGGTGTGGTTTGTCTTCTATTTTGTCTTTTTTGGCGTGCCGCCGGTCACTGCGCTGCTGTTGCCGTTCGTGTTCTTTCCTTTGGTACTGCTGACCCTCGGATTGTCATGGTTGCTGGCATCGCTCGGCGTCTATCTTCGGGATGTCTCGCAGGTGGTGACCGTATTGACTGGCGTGTTAATGTTCATGTCACCAGTTTTCTATCCGATTTCGGCCTTGCCTCCGGAGTTTCAGGACATTCTGCTTATGAATCCGCTGACCGCCTCGATAGAGATGCTACGAGACGTCATATATTGGGGGCGAATTCCCGATGTACAGACCTATGTTGTCAACCTGGGATTGGGGGTGGTTTCAGCATGGCTCGGATTCGCCTGGTTTCAGAAAACACGCAAGGGGTTTGCCGATGTCCTCTGATCTTGCTGTTTCGGTTGTCAATGTTAGTAAGTGCTACTCCATCTATGAGCGGCCGCGCGATCGTCTCCTTCAGATGCTCAGCATGGGGACGCGGCGTTATGCGAAGGAGTATTGGGCTCTCAAGGATGTGTCCTTCGATGTCCGCAAAGGTGAGGCGGTCGGAATCGTCGGGCGTAACGGTAGCGGAAAGAGCACGCTGCTGCAGATCATCACCGGGACGCTGGCGCCGACTTCCGGCGAAGTGAAGACGAACGGGCGTATCGCGGCGTTGCTGGAACTCGGATCTGGCTTCAATCCTGAGTTTTCGGGGCGGGAGAATATTTACCTGAATGGCGCGTTGCTCGGATTCGAGCGCTCTCGCATCGATGAGCTTTTCGACGACATCGCAGCCTTCGCCGATGTGGGAGATTATCTCAATCAGCCAGTGAAAACCTATTCGAGCGGGATGTTGTTGCGCGTGGCTTTTGCCGTTCAGGTCCAGGTCCAGCCCGACATCCTGATCATCGACGAGGCGCTCGCTGTGGGGGATGCCTTATTCCAGAAGCGCTGTTTCCAGAAGATAGAGCGATTATTGAGTGACGGCGTCACTTTGCTTTTCGTGTCGCACGATCAGGAAAGTGTGCGGACCTTGACGAACCGTGCCGTGTTGCTGAAAAAAGGGCTGGTGGCAGCACATGGTGCGTCATCGGAGGTCGTTCTTGAGTATCGCCGGCAGCTGCATGATGATGAGTCAGCCTATTTCGGCGAGATTGCCAAGCGGATTGCCGATAAAGCAGCCCAGACGAATGTCGCCAAGCCTGAACCCGCGGTTGAGGCGTCTGCACCCGAAGCACAGGATGCCGGACAAGTGGCGACCTTGAGATCGGATCGACTTTCGTTTGGCGATGGAGAGGCTAAGATCCTCAAGGTCGAGATCTATGGGGGAGATGGAGAGCCTGCGACCGTTTTTTATCCTGGAGATATTATCCGGATCAGGATTACCTGCCAGTCGGCGATTGCCATCGACAAGCTGAACGTCGGCGTTCGTATCCGTAACAAAGAAGGGGTCAAGATTTATTCATGGGGTACGCTCAATCAGGATATGGCTGTGCGTGCCCGAAACAGTGGTGATGAGCTTTTCTGGTCCCGCACGGCGCAATCTGGCGAGATTTTTGATGTCGAGCTAGAAATGCAATGCTCTCTGGGCGTGAATCTGTATGAAGTTCAGGGCTCTATTTCTTATGAAGAGACTCCCGACTACATGACCCAGCGGATTCTCCACTGGATTGACGAGGCTGCGTTTTTCCAGGTTTTGATGAAACGCGACGAGTACTTCTTTGGTGGCGTGACCGATCTGAAGATGCGGGCAAGTTGGTGAGTCGGGCGTGGTCGTAAGCCTTTTTATTTTAATTGCATAATCGTATTGGGAATCTCTGATGTCGGTTGAGCAGAACGAAAATATTGTCGATTTGAAGGCTTTGGCGACGCAGATCGCGGTTACTTGCGGCCCGTGTCAGGTGCTTGTTTTGGGGAGCGAGCCCGGTAGGCTGTTGCGCGCCCTCTCCCTGGCGGGTCTTGAGGCATGCGGCCATGCGCTGAGTGCCTCCGACCGCGGTTCGCCGGGCAGTCTTTCGTTTGCGGATGAGAGCTTCGATGCGGTTGTCTTATTTGACGAGCTCGAGTTTTGCTCGGATGAGTCGCTCCCTCTCATTCTTGCAGAAATCAAGCGTGTGACGCGACGATCATTGATATTGTCCATCGATATCGGCAAAGTAGAAGACGATTCGCTGCGCACCCGTCGGGGCTGGGAGATCGTCTGCTTTGACGCGGGATTTCGGAAGCATCCGCTGTATTATCGGAGCAATGATTACGCCTCTCTCGAGCGTGATGGCGAACGGGTTTTCATCCCTCTCGAGAAGGTTCCCGCGGACGCGTGGTCGCGCTATCCTATGGACTCATTGCGTGAAGAGCGTGATCTCCACATGGATATGCTACGCGAATCGGGCAGCCGCTCCGATGCGCACGTCGGACGTTATCATTTTGCCGCCAGATTCATCCGCCCGGGTGACGCGGTGCTGGATGCCGCGTGCGGACTTGGCTATGGTACTTATGTGGCGCGCAGCGAAACGCGAGCCCGTAGTTTTATTGGCATCGATGCTAGTGAATATGGCATCGACTACGCCCAGCTCAATTTTGGTGGAGAGAACACATCGTTCCGTCGGGGAATGCTACCGGATTGCCTTGCTGACATCCCGGATGATTCTATTGATCACGTCCTTTGCTTTGAAACCCTCGAGCATGTGCAGGATCCCGTTCGCCTCCTGGCGGAGTTTCAGCGGGTGCTTACCCCGGGGGGGCGTCTTACCTGTAGTGTGCCCCATGATTGGAGCGACGAAACGGGTCTGGATCCTAATCCCTTCCATTTTCACGTTTATGACAAAAAACGCTTTGTCGCTGAGCTGAGCCAGTATTTTGACCTTGAGCGCTTGGTTGGGCAGACGGCTGATCGCATCAAGAAACCGGGAGGAGGTTGCATTTGGCTGAAAAGACCGCGCTCTCTGACCGATATCCCGGTTGATCAGGATGAGATCGAGGCCGAATGGTTGCTGGCCGTGGCTGCCAAGAGTCCATTGGACGGTCGCCGCGTGCCCTACCGCGAGCACGTTTTCTCGGCCGACGAGCAGCGCGAGGCCGGAAACGCGTTGGCGTTCATGCGGGACTATTCCAATCCATGGCTGATCCGATCGATGGTTTCCATCGGGCTGCGCACCGAGAACACGAGCCTTCGCATCCGCTGGGCCGAAGCAGTCTGGAACGACGCCGAAACTGGCGCCGCCGACAGAGGCGCCGCGCTGTGCGTCCTGGCTTATTGCGCGCTGGCGAATAGTGATAAAGCGTTGGGTAATGAGCTACTGGAGCGTATCGACGGCTATCTCGCCCATGTCGTGGACGAGTCCAATCCCAACGTGCTGCGCTGGCGGGTTTCGTTGATGTACGTCGGTGGCTTGCTAGCCTTGTCGAGGGGCGTGCGGGACATGGCGCAGCGTTATTTTGGTGGCGTGATCAAAGCACCTGTAGCCGATTACAGCGCCACCTTGCTCACTAAGCCTGCAGAGGCGGCTTATCTCCTCGGGCTTCTGCTGGCAGGGCAAGGGCGGGGGGCCGAGGCCGAGCGCATATGGTGGGATGCTTTCCAGCAGAGCAGCAAATCCTTGGGGGAGCGACTGATACGGGGCTATGAAGCCAGGCCAGCGGTTTTCGAGATTCGGGAACTCGCCGTCACCCTTGCTTTGTGCGGAAGGTTGGTAGCAGCGGCGGCCCACGCGGGCGATCTAGCCCAGCGCCCGGGTATTTTTTACGATGAATGCCACGCGGATAGTGTGTTCCGGTTGGAGTCGTTCGCCGCTGTCGAGCATTTGCTTGCTGATTTGCGGCGGGATTTTCTGGAGCAGCAGACCGGACTTGATCAACTGGAGCGTGGAAGGGGCTGGCTTGAGCAGCAGTGGGGTGCATTGCAGCAGGAGATTCGGCTTCGCGACGATGAACTGAGCCACCTATCCGGCGCGAAAGATTGGCTGGAGGCGCAGACTGCGTCTCTCCAGGCTGAGTTGCTGCGTCAGCGCAATGCAAGTGCCGAGGCTTTTGACGCCGTGAAAATGCTTGAAGAAGGCAAGGCGTGGCTCGAAACCCAGTGGCGGGCCTCGGAAGCGGAGCGGGAGCATCTTCGACAGGCCGTGGCCACCCTGGAGGCCGGCAAGGCATGGTTGGAGGGGCAATGGAGAGCTCTGGAGGATGCCCTCGAACGGAAGTCCGCGGCGCTTGAACAGGTGCAGGAAGGCAAGCTCTGGGTAGGGGCCCAATGGGAGGTGGCTCAGCAAGCACTTGCGCATAAGACTGCCGAACTCGAAACGGTGCTGGAGGGCAAGCGCTGGCTGGAGGCCCAGTGGGAGGCTGGCCAACAAGCGTTGGTGCGCCAGACTGCCGAACTCGAAAGCGTGCTGGAGGGCAAGCGCTGGCTGGAGGCCCAGTGGGAGGCTGGCCAACAAGCGTTGATGCGCCAGACTGCCGAACTCGAAAGCGTGCTGGAGGGCAAGCGCTGGCTGGAGGCCCGGTGGGAGGCTGGCCAACAAGCGTTGGTGCGCCAGGCTGCCGAACTCGAAAGCGTGCTGGAGGGCAAGGCTTGGCTGGAGGGGCAATGGGAAGCTGCAAAATCCGAACTGGTCAGTCTCACGGCGAACAAGGATTGGTTAGAGTACCAGCGGATGACATTGCAGGAGCAGCTCCGTGCGAAGGATGTGGAACTGGAAGCGTTTTCCGCAGGTAAGGAATGGCTTGAGTCTCAATGGAAATCGCAAGGGATGGAACTCGATGTCCGGCAACGACACCTTGAGGTGCAGCGGTCGGAGATTGAAAGACTAGAGGCCGCGCTAGCTGGTGCTGGAAGCCGGTTGGCGGCGCTGGGCACGGACAACGCCCGCCTTGCCGCCGACCTAGAAATAGCCCGGGACAAGGCAGCCCAGCTGAAACAGAGCCGTTTTTTCAAGCTTGCTAGGAAGCTTGGGTTTTTTGACTTTTTTTGATTTTTTGGAGAGATGAAATGAAAAGCAAAATCTTTTTGCTGTCTACCGTGGCGTTCCTTGGGCTTGCCGGTTGCAGTGCCAAGGATGATGCAATCGCCGAACTGAGCAAAAATGGCGTGTCCGTCTCTGCCGAAGGCCTGACTTACTCGGCCTCTCAGGGAGATAAGCGCAGCCTCGAATTGCTGCTCAAGGCTGGCCTTGATCCGAACGCTAAGGACAACGCCGGCAATACTCCGCTTCACACTGCGGCATGGGCCGGAAAGAAGGAAGTCGTCGAGTTGCTACTCAATAACAATGCCAATCCTAATATTGCGACACAGGTTGGCCTGACTCCGCTAATAGGCGCCGCGTCTCAAGGACAGGTCGAGGTCGTGAAGCTTCTCCTGGGAAAAAAAGCTGATATCAATGCCAAGACCTCCGAGGGCAGCACTGCGCTGATGGAGGCTGTCTGGAAGGAAAACAAGGAGCTTGTCCAGGTGCTCCTAGATGCCGGCGCCGACCTCAGCATCAAGAAGACTGATGGCTACACCGCACTCGATCTGGCGAAGGCGAAGAACAACGCCGAACTCGTCGGCATGCTGGAAAGCAAAATGGTCAAATAATCAGCTGGCCCGGCCTGGAGGCGTGAGCATACAGACCGCAAAGATCGATAAAGCTTGAAAGAATTCGGTAAATGAATAGAAATGATGCTGTTGATGTGAGTCTGTTGATCACCTTTCATGGCGAAGGCGTGCTTGCGCATTCAACGCTGAACTCCATCGAGCGCTGCCGTAGATACGCTGAAGCTGCTGGAATCACCACTGAATATGTGTGGGTGCTGGATGCGGTGGACGACGAGACGCGGAACGTGCTGATGGCGCACCCTGCCGCGGCGGGCAAGGTCCAGATCGTGGAGGTGGATTACCGTGATGCTGGCCCCTCTCGCAACGCAGGTATTCAGGCGGCGCGAGGAGCTGCGGTGGCCATTCTGGATGGTGACGATTACTTCTCAACAAATTGGATCGAGCGCGCCTGGTTCTACCTTAGGGAGTATGGCGACCACGCTGTTTTGCATCCTGAGTTCGTCGTGAATTTTGGCTCGCAAGCAGCATATTGTTGGCAGGTCGATCAGGCGGGTCAGTACTATGAGCAAGATGGGTTATTAGTTTCGAACTACTGGACCGCATGGACGTTCGCGAAGCGTGGTGTCTATCTGGCCTGTCCTTATTCGGAGGCTCGTCCTGCTCAAACCGGGTTTGGCTATGAGGACTGGCATTGGAATTGCGAAATTATTGCCGCTGGGTTCGAGCATAGGTTGGTATGGGGGGCAGTGGGCTTTTATCGCCGGAAGAAGGTGAGCCGTGTCACTTCAGACACGGCATTTGGAGCCATTGTTCCTCCAACTCGCCTTTTTGCCCTTAACGCCCTCATCAAGGACACGCTATGAACCGCCGTAGTATATTCATGTTCCTCCGGTTCGTGCATCTGGCACTCGATCGTTCGCTCACCTCTGTTTTCGGCAACCGGTTCCGCCAGAACTACATTCGGATGAGTTACCGGATCAAGACATATCTATTTCCCGAGTATGGCGCCTACATCCCGGCACCGTCCGAGATAGGGCCGGTTCCGCAGAGCGTCGTCTGGATGCCGCCCGCGATTCCAGGTTGGGTCCTGGATGAGATGAGGGACTTGGCGCGGGATGTCGATCCTATTCTGTATCCGACGGATCAGTTTCTGGCTAATTGCCGTTATTATTCATTTCCCGTCATGCCGCGCCCGGGCAAGATATATCGGGAGTTGATGGAGTGCTGCTCTTCCGAGCACTACACTCATTGCTTCGCGATCCCCTGGCTCAAGCGCGGCGGGGCGGATCTAGTGACCTTAAAGCACATTGAAGCAAGCGCCCGGACGCAGGGTGGCAAGGTTCTGGTCATCATGACCGAGCCTGGCGACTCGCCGTGGTTATCGAGGATTCCTGCCGGTGTCGATGTGGCCGACGCATCGCGCTTCGTGGGCGAGATTTCCCATGATGAACTGCTGCTGCTGCTCGTGCGGATGTTGGTCCAGCTGCAGATTGACACCCTGCACATCATCAATTCCCGACACGTTTGGGAGGTCGTCTGCCGTTACGGCCTGGCGATAACGCAGCGCACCCGCATCTTTGCATCGATCTACTGCGACGATTTCGATCGATACGGTCAGCCTGTGGGGTTTGCCCGCCAGTATTTGCCCGATTGTTATCGCCGGCTGACGAACGTGTTTTCCGATAATCATGCTTTTCCTGAACTGCTTCATAGGACCTATGGTTATCGGCCCGAACTGTTCCGCGTTTTGAAGAGTCCAGTTGATGCATCGTTTTCTGTCCCGGCGGTCCGGAAGCCGCAAGGGCGCAAGGTGCTGTGGGCTGGACGACTCGATCGCCAGAAGCGCCCCGACCTGTTGCTGGCTGTTGCACAGGCACTGCCCGATGTTGAGTTCCATGTCTATGGCGATGCGATGCTCGACTATAAAACTGGAGTCGTCGACAGTCTCAGGCAACTGAAGAACGTGCGCATGAAAGGCGGTTTCGATGGTGTCGAGAGTCTGCCGTTCACAGAGTTTCCAGTGTTCTTTTACACATCTCAATGGGATGGGACGCCGACAATGGTCATCGCGGCCGCTCTTGCCTCGATCCCTATCGTGGCGTCTCGCGTAGGTGGCGTCGGCGATATAGTGACCGAGGAACGCGGTTACCCGGTGGCGGAAATTGAAAACGTCGCGCTCTATGTCGACCGAATCGAGGAGGCACTGGACTCTCCTGCGCAGGCAGAGGCGAAGGCTGCAGCGGCCCGCGAGTATGTGAAAAGCGAGCATTCGGACTTAGCCTTTGCCCAAGCATTGGCTGCGGTTCCGGGTTATATGTCCCCTCTTGCTGACGCCCAGCAAGGGAGCTCTGGAGGAGTCGAATCATGCGTTGTTTAGTGCTTGGGGCATGCGGTTTTATTGGCAGGCATTTGGTCGATGATTTGCTGGAAAATGGTCATGAGGTCCTGGCATATGACCGGGCGGAGTCGCTGCAGCTGATTACGCCAGTGCATCCCCAGCTCAAGTGCATCGCGGGTGATTTTCAGCGGGAACTTCGGTGGGGCGAGATTCTGCAGGGGGTCAAGGTCTGCTATCACTTAATCTCTACAAGTGTCCCCAAGTCGTCCAATGACGATCCCATCTCGGACGTGACGGGCAACGTGCTAGGTTCGCTACACCTGTTGGAGGCTGCAAGGCGTCACAATGTACGGATCGTCTTCACCTCGTCTGGCGGAACGGTGTATGGTAATTTGAAGGGGGATGTGGTTAGAGAGGATCATCCTACCGATCCTTTATGCTCTTATGGCATCACCAAGCTGGCAATCGAAAAGTATCTGCAGCTTTATCGGGAACTACACGGAGTTAATTCGGTGGTGTTGCGCATCGCCAATCCCTACGGGCCAGGGCAACGACCTGACGCTATTCAGGGTGTGATCGCCGTTTTTTCGGGGCGCATCCTGAGAAATCATGTTCTTGACTTGTGGGGCGACGGCTCAGTCGTTCGGGATTATGTATTCGTGAAGGATGTCGTTGCAGCCATGAGAGCTGCAGCAGCTTACCGTGGGCGTTATTTCGTATTCAATATAGGTGCAGGGCAGGGGGTTTCATTGCGTGAGATCCTTGTTGCTATCGAGGAACTTTCCGGTAAGAAGGCCGAAGTAATCTATCATCCGCCTCGTGGTTTCGACATTCCGAAAAGTGTCCTGGATATTTCCCGTGCCAATGGTGAGTTGGGGTGGTCGCCTTGCGTCAGTCTGCACGAGGGCCTGCGACAGACACTAGACTGGATGAAAGACTACATTGCCAGCAGTCCTGATGCCTAATTCTTGCGTGCGTGAGACGGATTTGAGCACGGAGGAGTTCATCTCTTGAGCACAAGGATCCATCAGTCATCAGTGGGATGTCTTTATGCATCCCATTCAACACATTCCTCACCCTTGTATCCTACCGTCCTGAGCGACGAATACACGGAGCGTGCAGATAAGTTGGGCGAAGCAGGAGTTCGAGACGATCGAGCCCCAGCGTCATCGTAACTTCGCTCCCACTGACACCCAAGGATCCCCATGCCCCCCGGCACCCCCATTCTCCGCTCCGCCTACCAGCCCCTCGCCTACACCGTCGCCACCGTCGACCTCGATTTTCACCTCGACCCCCAGGCGACCCGGGTCACCAGCCGCCTGCAGTGCGTGCGCAACGAGGATGCGCCCGCTGGCCCGATCGTGCTGTTCGGTGACTCCCTTGAGCTCGTCTCCCTCACCATCGACGGCGCTGCGCCGGCGTCTGGGCAGCTCCGCGAGACGGATTCCGGCCTCGAGATCGACGTCTCCGCCGATTCCGTGATCCTCGAGATCGTCACCCGCATCGACCCGTCCGCCAACCTCACCCTGTCCGGCCTGTACCAGTCCCGCTGCGGGTTCTTCACCCAGTGCGAGGCGGAGGGCTTCCGGCGCATCACCTATTTCCCCGACCGGCCCGACGTGATGGCCCGCTTCACGGTGCGCCTCGAGGCCGACGCCGCCACCTGCCCGGTGCTGCTCTCCAACGGCAACCTGCTCGAAACCGGCACGCTGCCCAACGGCCGCCACTTCGCCCGCTGGGAAGACCCCTTCCCCAAGCCGTCCTACCTGTTTGCCCTGGTCGCGGCGAACCTTGCGGCGCTGGAGCGCAAGGTCGACACCATGTCGGGCCGCGAGGTGCTGCTGCAGGTGTGGGTCGAGGCCCGCGACCTCGACCGGGTCGCGCACGCGATGGATTCGCTGGTACATTCCCTGCGCTGGGACGAGGAGGTCTTCGGCCTGGAGCTCGACCTCGACCGCTTCATGATCGTCGCGGTGTCGGATTTCAACATGGGGGCGATGGAGAACAAGGGCCTCAACATCTTCAACACCAAGTACGTGCTGGCCAACCCCGACACCGGCACCGACCTGGACTTTGAAAACGTCGAGAGCGTCGTCGCCCACGAATACTTCCACAACTGGACGGGCAACCGGGTCACCTGCCGCGACTGGTTCCAGCTCACCCTGAAGGAGGGCCTCACGGTCTTCCGCGACCAGCAGTTCACCGCCGACATGATGGCGCGGGCCTCCGACTCGCCGGCCGCGGCGGCCTCGGCCCGGGCGGTCACCCGCATCGCCAACGTGCGCGGCCTGCGCGCCGCCCAGTTCCCGGAAGACGCCGGCCCGATGGCCCACCCGATCCGCCCGGACAGCTACCAGGAGATCAACAACTTCTATACCGCCACGGTGTATGAGAAGGGCGCCGAGGTCATCCGCATGCTGCATACGCTGCTCGGCCGCGAGGGCTTCCGCAACGGGATGGACCTGTACTTCTCCTACCACGACGGCCAGGCGGTCACCTGCGACGACTTCGTCGGCTGCATGGCGGAGGCCAACGGCGTCGATCTCGACCTCTTCATGCGCTGGTACAGCCAGGCCGGCACCCCGCGCCTCACGGCCGAGGGCGCCTGGGACGCCGCCGCCGGCCGCTACACGCTCACCCTCTCCCAGCACACCCCGCCCACCGCCGGCCAGCCTGACAAGCTGCCGCTGCACATCCCGGTGGCGGTCGGCCTGCTCGGGCCCGACGGCGCCGACCTGCCCCTGGTGCTCGACGGCGAAGCCGGCCCGGGCGACACCACCCGCGTGCTCGAGCTCAAGGAGGCCTCCCGCAGCTGGACCTTCACCGGTCTCTCTGCCGAGCCGGTGCCGTCGGTGCTGCGCGGTTTCTCGGCGCCGGTGATCCTCGACATCGCCGAGGGCGACGAGCGCCTGGCCTTCCGCATGGCCCACGACGCCGATCCCTTCAACCGCTGGGATGCCGCCCAGCGCTACATGGAGCGGGTGATCCTGGCGCTGGCTGCGGATGCCGCCGCCGGCCGCGCGCTGGAGGTGCCGCAGGCTTTCGGCCACGCCTTCCGGGCGTTGCTGATCAACGACAGCCTCGACCCGGCCTTCGTCGCCGAGACCCTCGCGCTGCCGTCCGAAGCCTACCTGCTCGAGCGCATGCAGCCGGCCGACCCGGCGCCGCTGCGCGCCGCGCTGATCCATCTCACCCGCGGCCTGGCCCATGCGATGCAGGCGGATTTCCTCAGCCGCTACCTCGACCTCGAGGTCGAAGGCGAATACCGCTACCACCCGGCCGACGCCGGCCGGCGCAGCCTGCGCAACCTGTGCCTGCGCTACCTCACCGCCTGGGGCGGGGCGACGGCCATCGACCTGGCGCTCAAGCAGTTCGAGCACGCCGGCAACATGACCGAGCGCTACGGTGCGCTGGCGGCCCTGGCGCAGAGCGACGCCCCGGCCCGCTTCGAGGCGCTGGAGGCCTTCCACCAGCGCTACCAGGGCGACGCGCTGGTGCTCGACAAGTGGTTCCAGCTGCAGGCCGGCGCCTGGCGCTGGTCGGACGCCGCGCCCGACACCCTGGAGCGGGTGAGGGCGCTGATGGCCAATCCGGCCTTCAGCCTCTCCAACCCCAACAAGGTGTATGCGCTGCTGGGCGGCTACTTCAAGGCCAACCCCGCCGAGTTCCACCGCGTCGATGGCGCCGGCTACGCCTTCTGGGCCGACCAGGTGGTCGCCCTCGACCGCAACAACCCCCAGGTGGCGGCGCGGATGGCCCGCGCGCTGGAGGGCTGGCGCAAGTTCACCCCCGAGATCCAGGCGCGCATCCGCCCGGCCCTCGAGAAGGTGGCCGCCACCGGGGGCCTCTCGCCCGACGTGGCCGAGATCGTCGGCAAGGCGCTGGGCTGAGTCCGCGGGCCCGGTCCGCGCCGGGCTGCCTACGACGGGCGGATATGGCGGGCGCCGTGTCGCCCGCCGCGCGCGCCCGCGCCCGCTGTCCGGTATCATCGCGTATCTGCATTTTTTGCGCTGCGGCAATGGAACTCCTCACCACATTCATCGACATCGTCCTGCACCTCGACGTGCATCTGGCGGCTCTCACGGCCCAGTACGGCACCTGGATCTACGCGATCCTGTTCCTGATCATCTTCTGCGAGACCGGTCTGGTGGTGTTCCCCTTCCTGCCCGGCGACTCCCTGCTGTTCGTGGCCGGGGCGCTGGCGGCCACCGGTGGCATGGACATCTGGGTGCTGTGCGCCGTGCTGCTCGCCGCGGCGGTGCTCGGCGACAACACCAACTACTGGATCGGCCACCACATCGGGCCCAAGGTCTTCCGCTGGGACAACTCCCGCTTCTTCAACCGGGCGGCCTTCGACAAGACCCATTCGTATTTCGAGTCCCACGGCGGCAAGACCATCATCATTGCCCGCTTCCTGCCGCTGCTGCGCACCTTCGCGCCCTTCGTCGCCGGCGTCGCGCGCATGACCTACGCGCGCTTCGTGGCGCTGGACTTTCTGGGGGGCTTCATCTGGATTTTCTCGCTCACCTGGCTGGGCTACGGTTTCGGCAACATGCCGCTGGTCAAGAAGAACCTCACCGCGGTGATTCTGGCCATCATCGCCATCTCGCTGCTGCCGGTGTTCTTCGGCTGGCTGAAGAGCCGCCGGGCGGCGGTGGCGGGTTGAGGAGGGGAGCATGAAGAAGATCGTCATCCTGATTTCCGGTCGTGGCAGCAACATGGAGGCCATCATCCGGGCGCAGATCCCGGGCGCCGAGGTCTCCGCAGTGATCGCCAACCGCCCCGACGCGGCGGGCCTGGCCTTTGCCGTCGACCACGGCATCGTCACCCAGGTGGTGGACCACAAGGCCCATCCCAGCCGCGAAGCCTTTGACGCCGCGCTGGCTGGTGCCATCGACGCCCACCGGCCCGACCTCGTGGTGCTGGCCGGTTTCATGCGTGTGCTGACCGACGCTTTCGTCGAGCATTACGCCGGCCGGCTGCTCAACATCCACCCCAGCCTCCTGCCGTCCTTCCCGGGCCTGCACACCCACCGCAAGGCCCTCGAGGCCGGGGTGCGCGTGCATGGGGCCACCGTCCATTTCGTCACGCCGACCCTCGATTGCGGGCCGGTGGTGATCCAGGCCGCGGTGCCCGTGCTGCCCGGCGACGACGAGACGGCGCTGGCTGCCCGGGTGCTGGAGCAGGAGCACCGCATCTATCCCCAGGCCGTGCGCTGGTTCGTCGAGGGGCGCCTGAGCCTCGTCAATGGCCGCGTCCTCGTGCGGGACGAGCCGGCGGAGCCTCGCGGCTGGACGGTTCCGCCCGTCGAGGCCTGATTCCATACGCCGATGGTCGGCACCCGCAAGCGTGACCTCAGCCTGTTCGTCGCCGTCGCGATCTCGGCGGCGGTGCATCTGGCGATCCTGCTCGGCCCGGCCTGGCGGCTGCCGGTCGACAACGCCAGCGTGCTGCCGCCCCTCGACGCCCGCCTGACGCCCCTGCCGCGGCCCGCCGTGGTGCAGGCCGACGAGAAGCGCGTGGTGCTCGGCGATGCGCCGCCGCCCAAGCCGCGCCCCCAGCCCCGCCGGCCGGCCCGCCCGGCCGAGCCGGAGGCCGCCAGCGCGCCGGTGGCCGAGCTCGCCCCCGAGGCCCGGCCCGGCAGCGGCGACGCGAAGACCGGCGAGGCGACCCCGTCCGCCGACGACGCGAGCGCGGTGGCCGAGGCCCCGCCGGCTAACGGCAAAGGCGAGGGCGGCGCCGGCGCCGGCGCCAGGGCGGGCCGCGCCCGCGGGCCGACCCTCAGCGAGATGTGGGCGGCCTCCGGCAAGGTGCAGTACAACGTGATCCGCGGCGAGCGCAACTTCATCATCGGTCGCACCACCCACGCCTGGACCCACGACGACGAACGCTATTCGATGGAAACCGTCATCGAAACCGCGGGTCTGATCGGATTGGTGAAGCCCTTCCGGATGGTCCAGCGCAGCGAGGGACGCCTCGGCCCGCGGGGCCTGCAGCCCGAGAAGTTCACCGTCGAGCGCGACGGCCAGCTCAAGGAGCGGGCCGATTTCGACTGGTCGTCGGCCAAGGTGGTGCTGATTGCCGGCGAGCGCCGGCGGGAGTTCTCGATTGCCGAGGGCGACCAGGACGTGCTCTCGCTGATGCATCACCTGGCCCTCCAGCCCGAGGGCCCGCTGCGGGCCGAGCTGCTGGTCGTCACCGGCAAGAGCGCGGTGCGCTCGGTGATCGAGAACCTCGGCATCGAGGAACTCGACGTGCCCGCCGGCAAGGTTTCGGCCTACCATCTGGGCAGCACCGGCCACCGGGGCGAGCTGAAGATCGACATCTGGCTGGCCCGCGACTACGCTAACCTGCCGGTGCGCCTCAAGATCACCGACAAGAACGGCGACGTGCTCGACCAGGTGGCCACCGGCGTCGACCTCGGCGCCCGCACGGCCCCGTGAATCACCTGTTCCCGCCGCGGGGGCGGCTCCGGCCGCCTGCCGTCGGCCAGACCAGGGTTGGCGCCTTGACACTGTTTCCGCGGGCGACCCAAGTCGCCCCCACACCTTACCGGGGCCGGCATCTTTGCCCCGCATGAAAGCATCCGTACCATGACCATCACCCCCGCCCAGATCCAGTCCGCCAGCCAGGCCCTCCGCTCGGTGCTGCGCTTCGACTACCCCGCCGACTCGGTGCTGTCCCACTTCTTCCGTGACTTCCGCGAACTCGGCGCCCGCGACCGGGCCTTCGTCGCCGAGGCTGTGTACGGCGTGCTGCGCCGCAAGCGCACCCTCGAGCGCCTGTGCGGCGAGCGCGCGTCCACCCGCCACCTGGTGCTGGCTTGGCTGGCCCGGGTCGAAGGCACCACCCTGCGCCAGCTCGGCGAGGGCTTCCACGGACGCGACACCGACTTCTTCACCGAGATCAAGGGCCGTGAGCTGGGCGAGGTCGGTCTGGCCGAAGCCGCCGACCTGCCCGACTGGCTGGCCGAGCGCCTGTCGGCCTTTCTGAGCCCCGAAGAGGTGCTCCGCCTCGCCCAGAGCCTCAACCGGCCGGCGCCCCTCGACCTGCGCGCCAACCCCCTCAAGATCGACCGCGACGCGCTCGTCGAAAAGCTCCGGGCCGACGGCATCGCCTGCGCGCCGGGGCGCTTCTCGCCGCTGGCGGTGCGCCTCGAGGGCAAGCCGGCGCTGCAGAAGCACCCGCTGTTCCTCGACGGCAGCTTCGAGGTCCAGGACGAGGGCAGCCAGCTGCTGGGCTTCCTGCTCCAGCCCAAGCGTGGCGAGATGGTGGTGGACTTCTGCGCCGGCGCCGGCGGCAAGACCCTGCTGCTCGGCGCGCTGATGCGCAACACCGGCCGCCTGTACGCCTTCGACGTGTCCGACAAGCGGCTCGGCAAGCTCAAGCCGCGGGTTGCCCGCTCGGGCCTCTCCAACATCCACCCGGTGGTCATCGCCAGTGAGAACGACCCGCGGGTCAAGCGCCTGGCCGGCAAGATCGACCGGGTGCTCGTCGATGCGCCGTGCAGCGGCCTCGGCACCCTGCGCCGCAACCCCGACCTCAAGTGGCGCCAGAGCCCCGAGGCCCTGGCCGAGCTCACCGGCAAGCAGGCGGCGATCCTGGCCAGCGCGGCGCGCCTCGTGAAGCCGGGCGGCCGCCTGGTGTACGCCACCTGCAGCCTGCTGCCCGAGGAGAACGGGGCCATCGTCGCCGCCTTCCTGGCCGCCAATCCGGCCTTCGCGCCGGTGAGTGCCGAGGAGGTGCTGGCCAAGCAGGGCATCGCCATCGCCTGCGGCGAGCAGCTCCACCTGAGCCCCGCCGGCCAGGACACTGACGGCTTCTTCGCCGCGGTACTGGAGCGCAAGGCCTGATGCCGCAGGCCGTGCGGCGGTGGGTGGCCGCCGGGCTGCTCGCCGCGTCGGCGGTCGGCGCCCCGGCGGCGCAGCCGGAGGCTGGCCCGGGCAGGGCTGGCCCGGGCGAGGCGCCCACGGTGACCGTCCCGGCGCGGGGCAGCGTCGAGATCGCCTTCTCGCCCTGGAACGACCCGGAGGCGGCGCTCATCGCGGCAATCGCCGAGGCCCGCGAGCGCATCCTGGTCCAGGCCTATGTGTTCACCAGCAAGCCCATCGCCCGCGCCCTGGCCGACGCCCACCGGCGCGGCGTGCGCGTGGAGGTGCTGCTCGACGCCGAGATGAATCGCCCGTCGTCGCTCAGCGTGCTGCCGCAGCTCCTCGAGGCGGGCATCCCGGTGGCGGTGGAGACCCGCTACAACATCGCCCACAACAAGGTGATGATCTTCGACCCGGCCTCGGCCAGTCGCGGGGCGGTGGCTACCGGTTCCTACAACTTCACCCGCTCGGCGCGGGTCGCCAACGCGGAGAACCTGCTGATCCTGCGCGGCAACCCGGCCCTGGTGCGGACCTACACCGACAACTGGCAGCGGCATCGGGCCGAGGCGCAGCTTCTGCGCAGTCTCGACGAGCTGCCGCCGCGAAGAGGAAAGACGGATGGAAGAGAATCAGATCGCCGAACTCCTGATTGACCTGTGGCGTGACGTCCAGCAGCCGGCCATTTTCTGGCAGGTCGGCGTGCTGGCGGTGTGCCTGTTCATCGCCTGGCTGATCACCCGCCAGGTCAAGGCCGTGCTGCGCCGCCGGCGCGCGGCCGACCCGAGCCTTGCCGCCGGGGCCGGGGAAGAGGGGCTGCGCCGGGTGGTCTTCCCGCTCACCGCGCTGGGGCTGGTGATGGTGGCCCGGCTGGTGCTCGCCAACTGGCATCACACCAACCTGCTCAAGCTCGCGGTGCCGCTGCTGCTGGCGATGGCGGTGATCCGCCTCACCGTGCATGCCCTGAAGCGCAGCTTCCCCCGGGCTGGCTGGCTGGCGTCCTTCGAGCGCGCCTTTGCCTTCGGCGCCTGGGGCGTGGTGGCGCTGCACCTCACCGGCGTGCTGCCCACCGTGATCGACGGGATGGAGCAGGTGGCCTTCTCGATCGGCAAGGCCAAGGTCAACCTGTGGATGCTGCTGCAGGGGGCGCTGACGGTGTTCGTCACCGTGCTCGTGGCCTTGTGGGTGGCCGGCGTCATCGAGAGCCGCCTGATGCGCACCGAGGGCCTCGACGGCAACCTCAAGCTGGTGTTCACGCGCCTCTCGCGTGGCCTGCTGGTGGTGCTGGCGGTGGCCATCGGCCTGCCCCTGGTGGGCATCGACCTCACCGCGCTGTCGGTGTTCGGCGGGGCGCTGGGCGTCGGCCTCGGCTTCGGCATGCAGAAGATCGCGGCCAACTACGTGTCGGGCTTCATCCTGCTCCTCGACCGCTCGATCCGCATGGGCAACCTGATCTCGGTGGGCAACGAGCGCGGCATCGTCAGCCAGATCACCACCCGCTACACGGTACTGAAGGGCATGACCGGCATCGAGTCCATCGTCCCCAACGAGACCCTGGTGGGCTCCATCGTGCAGAACGAGACCTTCACCGACCCCAAGGTGCGCGTCGCGGTGCCCATCCAGGTGGGCTACGCCACCGACCTCGAGAAGGCGATGGCCATCATGATCGAGGCCGCCCAGGCCCAGCCCCGGGTGATGGAAGACCCGGCGCCGGGTGCCTTCCTCGAGAGCTTCGCCGACAGCGGCATCAACCTGCAGCTCGGCTTCTGGATCCGCGACCCGGCCGAGGGCACCCTCGGCATCCGCTCGGCGATCAACATGCAGATCTGGCGCCGCTTCAAGGAGGAGGGCATCGAGATCCCCTTCCCGCAGCGGGAGGTGAGGGTGCTCGCGGAAGCGGGCGGCGGGGCGTGAGTCATCCCGGCGAAACGCAATGCTGATTCTCCTCAACAAGCCCTTCAACGTGCTCTGCCAGTTCACCGGCGAGCCCGGCCAGCGCACCCTGGCCGAGTGCCTGCCGGTGCCCGGCGTGTACGCGGCGGGGCGGCTCGACGCCGACAGCGAGGGGCTGCTCGTCCTCACCGACGACGGCCTGCTGCAGAAGCGCATCGCCGACCCGCGCCACAAGCTGCCCAAGACCTACCTCGCCCAGGTCGAGGGCATCCCCGACGAGGCGGCCCTGGCGCGCCTGCGGGCCGGCGTCGACCTCGGCGACTTCGTCACGCGCCCCTGCGCGGCGCGGCGGGTGGACGAGCCCGCCTGGCTGTGGCCGCGCAACCCGCCGATCCGTGAGCGCAAGGCCATCCCGACGAGCTGGATCGAGCTCGTGCTGCGGGAGGGCAAGAACCGCCAGGTGCGCCGGATGACCGCCAAGGTCGGCTTTCCGACCCTGCGCCTGATCCGCGTGCGGGTGGGCGACTGGACGCTCGATGGCCTCGCGCCGGGCGAATGGCGCGAAGTGGCCGGCCCGCTGCCGCCAGCTCCCGGCGCCGGGCCCCGGCCCACGCCGAAGCGGCCCACGCCTGGGCCCGGCGCCACCTTCACCCGGCGGCGCCAGGGGCGCTGAGGACAAAAAAACCGGACAGCGCAGTGCTGTCCGGTCTTGGGTGATGGCCTGGCGGGCGCTGCCCGCCGTTCCACATCAGGCCAGATCGAAGCGGTCGGCGTTCATCACCTTGGTCCAGGCGGCCACGAAGTCCTGGACGAACTTCTCGCGGTTGTCGTCCTGGGCATACACCTCGGCGTAGGCGCGCAGCACCGAGTTGGAGCCGAAGACCAGGTCGACCCGGGTGGCCGTCCACCTGGTGGCGCCGGTCTGGCGGTCGACGATCGCGTAGCTGTTGCGGCCGGTGGGCTTCCAGCTGTAGGCCATGTCGGTGAGACCCACGAAGAAGTCGTTGGTCAGCGCCCCGACGCGGTCGGTGAACACCCCGTGGGCGCTGCCGCCGTGGTTGGTGCCGAGCACCCGCAGGCCGCCGACCAGGGCGGTCATCTCGCAGGCGGTGAGACGCATCAGCTGGGCGCGGTCGAGGAGCAGCTCCTCGGGGCTCACCACGTAGTCCTTCTTGAGCCAGTTGCGGAAGCCGTCGGCGAGGGGCTCCAGCACCTCGAAGGATTCCACGTCGGTCATCTCGGCGCTCGCGTCGCCCCGGCCGGGGGCGAAGGGCACGGTCACGCTGACACCCGCCGCCCGGGCCGCCTGCTCGATGCCCACGTTGCCGGCCAGCACGATCACGTCGGCCACGCTGGCGCCGCTTTCGGCGGCGATCTTCTCGAGCACCGCGAGCACCTTGGCGAGGCGCGCCGGTTCGTTGCCTTCCCAGTCCTTCTGCGGCGCCAGGCGGATCCGCGCGCCGTTGGCGCCGCCGCGCTTGTCGGAGCCGCGGAAGGTGCGGGCGCTGTCCCAGGCGGTGCTGACCAGCTCGGCAACCGACAGCCCGCTGGCGGCGATCTTCGTCTTCACGGCGGCCACGTCGTAGTCAGTGCGGCCGGCGGGGATCGGGTCCTGCCAGATCAGGTCTTCGGCCGGCACGTCCGGGCCGATGTAGCGGCTCTTCGGGCCCATGTCGCGGTGGGTCAGCTTGAACCAGGCGCGGGCGAACACGTCGTTGAAGTAGGCCGGGTCGGCGGCGAAGCGC
Source organism: Zoogloea sp. (assembly GCF_041908905.1). Lineage (GTDB taxonomy): Bacteria > Pseudomonadota > Gammaproteobacteria > Burkholderiales > Rhodocyclaceae > Zoogloea. The sequence continues at coordinate 193,493 of NZ_JAYREK010000002.1, read as the reverse complement.
TCGGAGATCTTGCGGTAGTCCGGGTCGACCTTCAGAGCCATGTCGGCGTCGGTCATCATCGGCATGCAGCGGATGCTGGGGTCTTCCACGTCCACCGGCATGTCTTCCGGCTTGATGTTCACCGGCTTGTACTGCCAGGCCCCGGCCGGGCTCCTGGTGAGCTCCCAGTCGTGCTTGAGCAGCATCTCGAAGTAGCCGTTGTCCCACTGGGTGGGATTGCTGGTCCAGGCGCCTTCGATGCCGCTGGTGACGGCATCGCGGCCGATGCCGCGGGTCGTGTGGTTCATCCAGCCGAGGCCCTGCTCTTCCACGTCGGCGCCTTCCGGGGCCGGGCCGAGGTTGGCGGCGTTGCCGTTGCCGTGGGCCTTGCCGACGGTGTGGCCGCCGGCGGTGAGCGCCACCGTTTCCTCGTCGTTCATGGCCATGCGGGCGAAGGTGACGCGCATGTCACGGGCGGTCTTGAGCGGGTCGGGCTGGCCGTCCACACCCTCGGGGTTCACATAGATGAGGCCCATCATCACCGCGGCGAGGGGGTTCTCGAGGTCGCGCTCGCCCGAGTAGCGGCTGCCTTCGCCGCCGCTCTTGGCCAGCCACTCCTTTTCGGAGCCCCAGTAGATGTCCTTCTCGGGGTGCCAGATGTCCTCGCGACCGAAGGCGAAGCCGAAGGTCTTGAAGCCCATCGACTCGTAGGCCATGTTGCCGGCCAGGATCATCAGGTCGGCCCAGCTGATCTTGTTGCCGTACTTCTTCTTGATCGGCCACAGCAGGCGGCGGGCCTTGTCGAGGTTGCCGTTGTCGGGCCACGAGTTGAGGGGGGCGAAGCGCTGGTTGCCGGTGCCGCCGCCGCCCCGGCCGTCGGCGATGCGATAGGTGCCGGCGGAGTGCCAGGCCATGCGGATCATCAGGCCGCCGTAGTGGCCCCAGTCGGCCGGCCACCAGGCCTGGCTGTCGGTCATCAGGGCCTTGAGGTCGTTCTTGAGCGCGTCGACGTCGAGCTTCTTCAGCTCTTCGCGGTAGTTGAAACCGGCGCCCATCGGGTTGGTCTTGCTGTCGTGCTGATGAAGGATGTCGAGGTTGAGGGCCTTGGGCCACCAGTCCATCCTGGACATGCCGGCAGAGGTCAGGCCGCCGTGCATGACAGGGCACTTGCCGGCCGAACCCGTCTGGTTGTGATTTGCAGTCATGTTTTTTCTCCCGATGGTCAAGGTTTAACGAAGCAACACTTTCATCGTACGGGCGGGGTGCCCCAGGCGCTAATTGATTGCTGCCATCTTTTCGATAGCACTCCGCTATGTGACCGGCGGTGTGGCGGGCCGAGGGCCGCCCTTGTCGTGACAGCCGTCACGGTGCGGGGTTCCCGGGGAGGGGATCGGGCAGCGGCCCGGCGAGGGGCGAGGGGCCGTCCGACAGCTGGGTCTCGATCCGCATCGCGGCCCGCTGCAGCGCGGGCAGGAAGCGGCGTTCGGCTTCCTTGAGGGTCAGCAGCCGGTTGAGATAGACGATGTTGACCGCCGCGACGGCCTGCTCTCCCAGCCGGATCGGCACCGCGATGGCGCCCACCTTGCGCTGGGACGTCCATTCGCCGTCGTTGCTGCCGAAGCCCAGCACGCGGGTGTTGGAGACGAGCCGGGCGACGAAGCGGTCGTCGGCGGCCAGGCGGGCCTCGACGCCGTCACCGGCCCGGATCATGTGGAGGAGCTGCTCCCGCTGGGTCTCGGGGCAATGGGCAAAATAGGCCCGGCCGGCGGCCGTCAGCAGCATCGGGATGGTCTGGCCGACCATCGCCCGGTGGAAGGACAGCGGGCTGAAGCGGTGGGTCGACTCGCGGATCATCATTCCCGCGCCCTGGGGGGTGGTCAGGTCCGAGGGCCACACCACCGTCTGCAGCAGCTCGCTGAGGGCCGGCGCCGCGATCGACGAGATCCAGTCCTCGTCGCGGAAGCCTTCGGCCAGGGAGCGCACGTGGAGGGTCAGGCAGTAGCGGTCGTCCGATTCGCTGCGCCGCACGTAGCCTTCCGAGATCAGGGTTTCGAGCAGGCGGCGCACCGTGGTGCGGTGCAGGCCGGTGACCTGCGCCAGTTGCCCGAGGGTCGAGCGGCCACCCTCCTGGCTGTTGAGGGCCTTCAGGAGATCGAGCCCGCGGGTGAGGCCCCGGACCACGGCGTAATCGGCACCACCGTTCTTGCGCATGACTAAAAATCCTTTTTAAAACAATGTTGTGCAACAGGTGGATGTTTGGGTCGTCACATTTTGCGCCCCTGGTCGCCGGTCGTAGAATCAATTTTGTCAATGATGCCATTAATGAATTTGGCGATTTTTGGTTTCTGCCGCCTTTCGGGCCCAAGGCCGCCCGGGGCGTCCGGCATCGACACAGACCAATAAATACACATCCGCGGCGGGCGGGTGGCTTGCAGGCCGGCCCGACCCGATCCCAACCGAGAAGAGAGACTCCATGAGTGCTGCGCAACACTTCGATGCCGACGTGGTCGTCGTCGGCGCTGGCCCTGTCGGCCTGACCATCAGCAACACCCTCGGCCAGTATGGCGTCCGGGTGCTCCTGCTCGAAAAGGGCGAGGCGCTGATCGACTACCCCCGCGCCGTCGGCATGGACGACGAATGCCTGCGCACCATCCAGGGCATCGGCCTGGCCGGTGTGGTGCAGCAGCACCTGACCCCCTACCACTGGATGCGCTTCGTGACGGCCAGCGGGCGCTGCTTCGCATCCATCGAGCCGCGCACCGACGACTTCGGCTGGTCGCGCCGCAACGCCTTCAACCAGCCCGCCGTCGACCGGGAGCTGATGGACGGCCTCAAGCGCTTCCCCAACGTCGAGGTGTGGATGGGGGCCGAGCTGGAGAAGTTCGACCAGGACGCCGGCGGCGTGAGCCTCACCGTCAAGCACCAGGGCAAGGTCAATCCGCTGCGCTGCAAGTACCTGGTGGCCAGCGACGGCGGCCGCAGCTTCGTGCGCACCACGCTGGGCATCGGCTTCGGCGGCTTCACCGACACCTCGAAGTGGCTGGTGGTGGACATCCGCAACGACCCCCTCGGCGTGCCCAACATCTACATGCACAGCGACCCGCAGCGGCCCTACGTGTCGGTGGCGCTGCCCGACGGCGTGCGCCGTTTCGAGTTCATGATCTTCGAGGACGAGACCGAGGAGCAGGTGACCACCCCCGAGCGGATGGCCGAGCTGCTGGCCAAGGTGCTGCCGGCCCACGTGGACATCAGCCGCCTCGACTTCATCCGCAAGCGCGTCTACACCCACAACGCGCGCATCGCCGAGCGCTGGAAGATCGGCCGCATCCTGCTGGCCGGCGACGCGGCGCACATCATGCCGGTGTGGCAGGGCCAGGGCTACAACACCGGCATGCGCGACGCCACCAACCTGGCCTGGAAGCTGGCCTACGTGATCAACGGCAAGGGCAGTGACGCGCTCCTCGAAACCTACCAGTCCGAGCGCCCGCTCCACGCGAAGGCGATGATCGACCTGTCGGTGGCCGCCGGGCGCATCTTCTCGCCGCGCAACGCCTTCCTGGCCGGCCTGCGCGACGTGACCACCTGGGTGCTCAACTACATCCCGCCGGTGAAGCGCTACTTCATGGAGATGCGTTTCAAGCCGATGCCCTTCTACGAGAACGGCCTGGTGGTGCACGAGAAGGTGCGCCGCAAGAATTCGCCGGTGGGCCGGATGTTCATCCAGCCCAAGGTGCGCACCCGGGCCGGCGAGGTCAAGCTGCTCGACGACGCGCTGGGCAGGGGCTTTGCGCTGCTTGCCTGGGGCGCCGACCCCAACTACTGGCTGGATGACCGCAGCCGCGCGATCCTGAAGGCCCTCGACGCGAAGATCGTGACCCTCAAGCCGGTGGTGCAGATCGACCGGACCGTCGACATGACCGCCGACACCGACGTCCTCGGCGACGAGCAGATGCGCCTCAAGGAGTGGTTCGGCCAGCATCCGGGCTCCATCGTGCTGCTGCGCCCCGACCGCTTCGTGGCCGGTATTTCCTACCCGATCGAGGTCAATGGGCTGATCGCCGCCGTCGCCGACAAGATGGGCCTCGACGCCGGAGGCAGGGCCCAATGACCGCCGCGCTGCTCGCCTGCCTCTCGCACACCCCGCTGAAGGGCTACTTCGACCCGCCGGCCGCGGTGGTCAATGAGGTTGCCGGTGTCGTCGCCCGGCTGCGCGCCGAGATCGAGGCCTTCGACCCGGAGCTGGTCTTCCTGTTCGCGCCGGACCACTACAACGGCTTCTTCCTGGAGACGATGCCCCAGCTGTGCCTCGGCGTCGCGGCCGACTCGGTGGGCGACTACGCCACCTCGGCGGGCCCGCTCCGCGTGCCGCGGGAGATCGCCGAGGCCTGCGCCGATCACGTGGTGGCCCGCGACATCGACCTCGCCGTGTCCTACCGCATGCAGGTGGACCACGGCTTCGCCCAGCCGCTCGAAGAGCTCACCGGCGGCCTCGCCCGCTACCCGGTGATCCCGCTCTTCATCAACAGCGTCGCGCCGCCGCTGGTGAGCTTCCGCCGCGCCCGCCAGTTCGGCGAGGCGGTGGGCGAGTTTGCCCGCGGGCTCGGCAAGCGGGTGCTCTTCATCGGTTCCGGCGGCCTGTCCCACAATCCGCCGGTGCCGCAGATCGCCACCGCCACCCCCGAGGTGGCCGAGCGCCTGATCGCCGGCCGCAACCCCGACGCCGCCGCCCGCGCCGCCCGCCAGCAGCGCACCCTCGACGCGGCGATCCGCTTTGCCGGCGGCGACAGCCCGCTGCATCCCCTCAATCCCAACTGGGACGAGGCCTTCCTGGCCAACCTGGCCTGCCAGGACTGGACCGCCCTCGACGGCTACGGCAACGCCGCCATCACCGAGGCCGCCGGCGCCTCGGCCCACGAGGTGAAGACCTGGGTGGCGGCCAACGCCGCGATGAACGCCGCCACCGGCGGCCGCTACACGGCCAGTCCCCGCTTCTACCGGGCGATCCCCGAATGGATCGCCGGTTTCGCCGCGCTCACCGGCGCCGCCACCGACGCATGAATCCGCACCATCCAACCCCACTCAAGACCGAGGAGACAACAATGAAACTCAAGAACCTGTTCGTGATCACCGCCGCCGCGCTGGCGGCCGCCCCGGCCCTGGCCGACATCAACGTCGGCGTGGTCGCCTCCCTCACCGGCCCGGCCGCCGCCCTCGGCGCCGAGACGCGCAAGGCCGTGTCGCTGTTCCCGGCCAGCGTCGGCGGCGAGAAGGTGAACTTCATCCTCCTCGACGACGCCACCGACCCCACCGCCGCCGTCAAGAACGTGCGCAAGCTGATCAGCGAGGACAAGGTCGACGCCATCCTCGGCCCCAACCTCATCAGCACCGCGGTGGCGATGGCCGACGTGGCCAACGGCGAGAAGGTGCCGATGGTCTCCGTCGCCCCCCTCGACGTCGCCGGCGACAAGCGCCACTTCGTGTTCCGCAGCGAGCCCTCCGCCGACCTGATGGTGCAGCGCGTGGTGGCCGACATGGTCGCCGCCGGCGTCAAGACGGTCGGCTTCATCGGCTTCTCGGACTCCTGGGGCGAGCTGCTGCACAAGGCCCTCACCAAGGCCGCCGAAGGCAAGATCACCATCGTCGCCGCCGAGCGTTACGGCCGCGCCGACCCGAGCGTGCAGGCCCAGGTGCTCAAGCTGATCAGCGCCAAGCCCGACGCGGTCTTCGTGGGCGCCTCCGGCACCCCCGCCGCGATGCCCCAGATCACCCTGCGCGAGCGCGGCTTCAAGGGCCGCATCTACCAGTCCCACGGCGTCACCAGCAAGGAGTTCCTGCGGGTCGGCGGCAAGAACGTCGAAGGCGCGCTGATCCCGGTCGGCCCGGTGCTGGTGGCCGAGCAGCTGCCCGACAGCCACCCCACCAAGAAGAACGCGGTGGCCTTCGTGCAGACCCTCGAGGGCAAGTACGGCCCGGATTCCCGCTCCACCTTCGCCGGTGCCACCTGGGACGCCTGGCAGCTGCTGCAGAACGCCATCACCGGCGCCCAGAAGGGCAAGGCCAGGCCGGGCACGCCGGAGTTCCGCGCGGCGCTGCGCGACGGCCTCGAGAAGACCAGCAAGCTGGTGGGCACCAACGGCGTCTACACGATGAGCGCCGGTGACCATGCCGGCTACGACGCCAGCGCGATCGTGATGATCAAGGTCGAGAACAACCACTGGAAGCTCGTCAAGTAAGGGCCTGGCCGGGGCATCCCGGCCGCCTTGCCGTCTTCCCGCACCGGCCTGCCCAGGCAGCGCCGGTGCGTCTGCACAGGAGTCCTCGATGGATGCCGATATCATTGCAATGCTCGGCCAGGACGGCGTCACCAACGGCGCCATCTATGCGCTGCTGGCCCTGGCGCTGGTGCTGGTGTTTGCCGTCACCCGGGTCATCTTCATCCCGCAGGGGGAGTTCCTCGCCTGGGGCGCCCTCACGATGGCGGCCCTCGAGGCCGGCCACTTTCCCGCCACCACCTGGCTGCTGGTCGGCTGCGGCGCGCTGACCCTGGCGGTGGACGTCTTCTCGGCCAGCGGCCGGCGCAGCATCGGGCGCTCCGTGCTGTGGAACCTGGCCTATCCGCTCGCGCTGGCGGGCGTGCTGCGGGTGCTGCCGCTGGCCGACCTGCCCACCGCTCTGCGGGTGCTGATCGCCCTGGCGATCGTCGTGCCGATGGGCCCGATGCTCTACCGGGTGGCCTTCCAGCCGGTCGCCGAGGCGCCGGTGCTGGTGCTGCTGATCATCTCGGTGGCGGTGCATCTGGCGATGGTCGGCCTCGGCCTGCTGATCTTCGGCCCCGAAGGCTCGCGCACCCAGCCCTTCAGCGACGCCCAGTTCGAGCTCGGTTCGCTGATGGTCGGCGGACATACGCTGGTGGTGCTCGGCGCGTCGGTGGTGCTGATCGTCGGGCTGTACCTGTTCTTCGACCGCACGCTCTACGGCAAGGCCCTGCGCGCCACCGCCATTAACCGCAACGGCGCGCGCCTGATGGGCATCTCGCCGGCGCTGGCGGGGCGGCTGACCTTCTTCCTGGCGGCGGTCATCGGCGTGTTGTCGGGCCTGCTGGTGGCGCCGATCACCACCATCTACTACGACAGCGGCTTCCTGATCGGCCTGAAGGGCTTCGTTGCCGCCATCATCGGCGGGCTGGCGAGCTACCCGCTGGCGGCGGGCGGTGCGATCCTGGTCGGCCTGCTCGAATCCTTCTCGTCCTTCTGGGCGAGCGCCTTCAAGGACGTCATCGTGTTCACGCTGATCATCCCGGTGCTGATGTGGCGCTCCCTGACTTCCCACCACGTGGAGGAAGAAGAATGAACGCAAACACCCAAACCCGCAGCCTGCCCGGCGGCGCATCGCGGCTCAGCCCCAGGCTGGTGCTCGGCGTGTTCCTGGCGCTGCTGGCGGTCGCGCCGCTGGTGCTGCCGGAGTTCTACGTCACGCTGCTCAACTACGTGGGCCTGTCGGCGCTGGTGGCCCTCGGGCTGGTGCTGCTGACCGGCGTCGGCGGCCTCACCAGTTTCGGGCAGGCGGCCTTCGTCGGCCTTGGCGGCTACACCACGGCGTGGCTCACCACCGCCCAGGATCTGCCGGGCTGGCTGGCCTTCATCGGCGGCTCGCCGTGGTTGACCCTCGTCGCCGGGCTGGTGCTCACCGCCACGGTGGCGCTGGTCCTCGGCTCGGTGACTCTCAAGCTGTCGGGCCATTTCCTGCCCCTGGGCACGATGGCCTGGGGCATCAGCCTGTACTTCCTGTTCGGCAACATGGAGTTCCTGGGCGGCCACGGCGGCCTGTCGGGGATTCCGCCGGTGAGCGTGTTCGGCTACGCGCTGGCCGACAACGGGCAGTTCTACTACCTGGTCTGGCTCTTCGTGCTGGCGGCGCTGTTCACCACCCGCAACCTGCTCGACTCCCGCGAGGGGCGGGCGATCCGCGCCCTCAAGGGGGGCATGGTGATGGCCGAGGCGATGGGCGTCGACACCTCCCGCGCGCGGATGGTGATCTTCGTGATCGCCGCGCTGCACGCCTGTGCGGCGGGCTGGCTGTATGCCCACCTGCAGCGCTTCGTTAACCCCACTCCCTTCGGCCTGCACATCGGCATCGAATACCTCTTCATGGCGGTGGTCGGCGGGGCAGGGCAGGTGTGGGGCGCGCTGGTGGGCGCCGGCGTCATCACCGTGCTCAAGCAGTGGCTGCAGGATGTGCTGCCCAAGGTGTTCGGCAGCGCCGGCAACTACGAGGTGATCATCTTCGGCGTGATGATGGTGATCGTGCTGCAGCGCGCCCGCGACGGCCTGTGGCCACTCATCGCCGGGCTGGTGCCGGTGCGCGAGGCGCAGAAGACCATCGACCCCGCCGCCGCGCCGCTGCCCAGGAAGCCGCAGCCGCCGATGGGCGAGACCATCCTCGAGGCGAAGGCCGTGACCCGCAAGTTCGGCGGCCTCGTCGCCAACAACAACATGAGCCTCTCGGTGAAGGCCGGCGAGATCCTGGCGCTGATCGGCCCCACCGGCGCCGGCAAGAGCACCATGTTCAACCAGCTGTCGGGCGTCGACACGCCCACCTCGGGCGACGTGCTGTTCCGCGGCCGCTCGGTGGCCGGCCACCGCTCGCGGGAGATCGCCGGGCTGGGCATGAGCCGCACCTTCCAGCACGTGCGCCTGCTGCCCAGGATGACGGTGCTCGAGAACGTCGCCATCGGCGCCCATCGTCGCGGCGGCAAGGGCGTGCTGCCCGCCGCCTGGCGCCTCGACCGCGAGGAGGAGGCGCGCCTGCTGCGCGAGGCGGCGATCCAGGTGGAGCGTGTCGGGCTGAAGGACTTCATGTTCGCCGAGGCGGGCAGCCTGGCCCTGGGCCAGCAGCGCATCCTCGAGATCGCCCGCGCCCTGTGCTCCGACCCCTGCCTGCTGCTCCTCGACGAGCCGGCCGCCGGCCTGCGCCTCAAGGAGAAGCAGGCCCTCGCCGAGTTGCTGCGCCGCCTCAAGTCGGAGGGCATGGCGGTGCTGATCGTCGAGCACGACATGGACTTCGTGATGAGCCTGGTGGATCGGGTCGTCGTGATGGAATTCGGCGAGAAGATCGCCGAGGGCCTGCCGGAGGAAATCCAGAAGAACCCGGCCGTGCTCGAAGCCTACCTGGGAGGTGTCTGAGATGGCCCGCAACGTACTCGAAGTCAATAACCTCTCGGTGGCCTACGGCAAGGTCGAGGCGGTCAGCAACGTGAGCCTCAGCGTGGGCGAGGGGCGCATCGTCACGGTGATCGGCCCCAACGGCGCCGGCAAGACGACCACCCTGTCGGCGATCATGGGCCTGCTGCCGTCCCGCGGCGAGGTGGCCTTCGACGGCAGCATCGAGCAGGTGCCGGAGGTCGAGCGGATGGTCGTGCGCGGCATGAACCTGGTGCCCGAGAAGCGGGAGCTGTTCGGCTCGATGAGCATCGAGGACAACCTGCTGCTGGGCGCCTTCCAGCGCCACCGCAGCGGCAAGCGCGACCACCTGGAGACGATGGAGGAGGTGTATGCCCTGTTCCCGCGCCTCAAGGAGCGCCGCCTGCAGCAGGCCGGCACGATGTCCGGCGGCGAGCGCCAGATGCTCGCGGTGGGCCGCGCGCTGATGGCCCGCCCCAAGCTGCTGATGCTCGACGAGCCCAGCCTCGGCCTCGCGCCGCTGATCGTGCGCGAGATCTTCCGCATCATCGCCGAGCTGCGCCGCCGCGGCGTGTCGATCCTGCTGGTCGAGCAGAACGCCCGCGCCGCGCTGCAGGTGGCCGACTACGCCTACGTGCTCGAAAACGGCGGCATCAAGATGCACGGCGAGGCCAGCGCGCTGCGCGACGACCCGCGCGTGATCGAGAGCTATCTCGGCCTGGGCAGCAAGCACCAGGAACTGCTGTCCACCTGAAAGACCACGGGAGACCCCACATGGAAGCCCTGCGCATCATCTCCGAAGAGCACCAGTCGCTCGCCTCGATCCTGCACGCCATCCGCTTCATGCTGAAGGAGGTCGGCGCCGGCCGCCTGGCGCCGGACCTCAAGCTGTTCCAGGCGATGGTCCATTACCTCGACGCCTACGCCGAGCAGCGCCACCACCCCCGCGAAGACCCGCTCTTCGCCCGCCTCGCCGGGCGCAGCCCGGAGGCCGCCGGGGCCCTGGCGCAGCTCGCCGCCCAGCACGCCGCCGCCCCCGCGCGGATCGCCGCGCTGCAGCAGGCCCTTGACCGCTACGTGGCCGACCCGGCCGGCTTCGAGCCCTTCGCGAAGGCCTTCGACGACTACGCCGACTTCTACCGCTCGCACATGATGCTCGAGGAGAGCGCCGTGCTGCCGCTGCTGCGCACCCACCTCGGCGCCGCCGACTGGTCCGCTGCCGAAGCCGAGTTCGAGGCTGACATGGCGTCCCGCGACCTGGCCGGGCACGAGGATTTCGCCGGCCTGTTCTCGAAGCTCGTAGACTGCGCGCCCGCGCCCATCGGTTTCGGCCCGCGCCCCTTCGGCGGTTGAAGCGCCGGGCGGCCCGACCCACCCATTCCTCCCTCCCCCCCACAAGGAAGACACCATGACCACCCAAGCGCCTGCCATCACCGAAGCCGCCACCAGCCGCTTCGTCCGCATCCAGGAGGGCGACCTCGACCTGCAACTGCACTACAACGACTGCGGCGAGGGCGCCGAGACCGTGGTGATGCTCCACGGCTCCGGCCCCGGCGCCAGCGGCTGGGCCAACTTCAACCGCAACATCGAGCCGCTGGTGGCGGCCGGCTACCGGGTGATCCTGATGGACTGCCCGGGCTGGAGCAAGAGCGACCCGATCGTTTGCACCGGCTCCCGCTCCGAGCTCAACGCCCGCGCCCTCAAGGGACTGCTCGACGCCCTCGGGCTCGACAAGGTGCACATCATCGGCAACTCGATGGGCGGCCACAGCGCCGTGGCCTTCGCGCTGTTCAACCCCGGCCGGGTCGGCAAGCTGGTGCTGATGGGCGGCGGCACCGGCGGCCCGAGCCAGTTCGTGCCGATGCCTACCGAGGGCATCAAGCTGCTGCAGGGCCTCTACCGCGACCCGACCATCGAGAACCTCAAGAAGATGATGGCGGTGTTCGTCTTCGACACCAGCAGCCTCACCGAGGCGCTCTACCAGGCCCGCCTCGACAACATGATGTCGCGCAAGGACCACCTCGAGAACTTCGTCAAGAGCCTGGCCGCCAACCCGAAGCAGTTCCCCGACTACGGCCCGCGCCTGGGTGAGATCACCACGCCGACCCTGGTCATCTGGGGCCGCGACGACCGCTTCGTGCCGATGGACGTGGGCCTGCGCCTGCTGTGGGGCATGCCCAACGCCGAGCTGCACATCTTCAACCGCTGCGGCCACTGGGCCCAGTGGGAGCACGCCGACAAGTTCAACCGGATGGTGCTGGATTTCCTTGGGAACTGAGCGAGGCCCTCGCGCCAGGCGCTGGAACTCCCGCCGCGTGGGGCCTGTTTGGCCTTTGGCGGGCTGGGTCAGGGGGGCGCTGCTTGTGTGTTGCGGTTCGCTGGTGGGGACCAAGGGTTTTCCGTTGTTTGGCGTTTCGTTGGCCGGGTCCCGGTTCCACGGCCGGGTTTGCACACCCGGCCGGCTTCGGCGGCGCGAAGTGGTGCTTCGCGAAACCCCGCCTACGCCCAGCGGGCGGGTTACTTCTTTGCCTACTTTCTTGGCGACGCAAGAAAGTAGGGCGCCCGCCGGGGCGCGACCCGGCCAATGTGACGCCAAATAAAGGAAATCCGCTGGTCCCCATCAGCGATCTGCAAACAAGTGGGTTTGGAAACTCAGCCGTGGAACCGCAGCCCCCGTCCCCATAATCCGCACCCGGCGGCTTTCATGGTAATTTCCGCAGCCCATCACCCGAGGCCAGCGCCATGAAACTCCTCCGCCCGATTTCCTTAATCCTGCTGCTCGGGTTTGCCCGCCTCGGGGCGGCCGAGGGGGCGATGCCGATGACCGAGCTGACCGTCGGGATGTACCGCATCGAGGCCGAGGTGGCGGCGACGCCCGACCACCGCATGGTGGGGCTGATGAATCGCCGCAGCATGCCGGCCAACCACGGCATGCTCTTCGTCTTCACCGAGCGCCGGGCCCACTGCATGTGGATGAAGAACACCCTGCTGCCGCTGTCGGTGGCCTTTCTGGACGAGCAGGGCCGCATCCTCAACATCGAGGACATGCAGCCCCAGACCGAGGACAACCACTGCGCCGCCCGGCCGGCGGCCTTTGCGCTGGAGATGAACCAGGGCTGGTTCCGGCAGAAGGGCATTGCGCCCGGGGCGCGGATCGGCGGCGTCGAGGCCCTCGCGGGCCGGGCGCTGTAGCCTGCAGGAGGCCGGGCCCGGGCGTACCGCGGAGCGGCAGCCTCTCAACGAAACGCAGGGCCCAGGAAACGCAGGGCCGCCCCAAGTTTTCTTGACCCCCGCGGGGGGCGGGCTGGGCGAAGCCCGGCCCTGGGGGCGCTCATATCGCGGCCATCGCCTCGACCTCGACCCGCAGCCCTTCGAAGGCCAGCCGTTCGACGCCCAGCAGCGAGACGGCGGGCGGCTTCTCGGCGTCGAAGTAGCCCGAGCGGATCTCGCGGATGCGGGTGCAGTCCTCGGGCTTCAGGTCGGTCACGTAGATGTGCACATTGACCAGGTTCTGCAGCGTGCAGCCCTGGGCTTCGAGGGCGATCCTGAGGTTGTCGAGGGTGCCGACCAGCTGGGCGTCGAGGTCGCCCGGGTGGCGTACCTTGCCGTCGACCCCGCAGTCCACCTGCCCCGACACGAAGACCAGCCGCTGATGGCCGCTGATCGAGAAGGTCTGGCTGAAGGCCTTGCCGGTGAAGAGCTGGGGCGGGTTGATCGCGATGCGTTCCATGGGCTGTCTCCGTTGGGGTGAGGGATGTCCCGGGAGTATGCCGCCCCGGGCCGGCGCTGGCCATCGGGGCGGGCGCTCCCGCCGGACGGAAAAACGGCGCGACCGGAGCCGCGCCGTCGTGAGGGCGGCAGGCCAGCCTCAGGCGGTGAGTTCGAGCAGCTTGCCGAAGGCGGTGGCGAACTGGGCCAGGCCGTCCTGCTGCAGGCGCTCGCCCAGCGCGTCCAGGTCGAGGCCGAGGCCCGCCAGCGCGGCGAGGTGGGCGGCGGCCGCGTCGGCGTCCTGGGCGACGGTGTTGCCGGTGACGTTGCCGTGGTCGATGAAGGCTGCCAGGGTGGCGTCGGGCAGGGTGTTGACGGTCTCCGGCCCGATCAGCGGCTCCACGTACATGAGGTCGGGGTAGGCCGGGTTCTTGGTGCCGGTGCTGGCCCACAGCATGCTTTGCGGGCGGGCGCCCTGGGCGGCGAGGGGCGCGAAGCCTTCGCCGTGGAAGCGGGCGAGGTAGCGCTGGTAGGCCTGGCGGGCCAGCGCGACGCCGGCCTTGCCGCGCAGGGCGAGGGCCTCGGGGGTGCCGATCTCGTCGAGCTGCTTGTCGATCAGGCTGTCCCAGCGGGACAGGAAGACGCTCGCCACCGAGCGCACGCGGGCGACGTCGCCCCCGGCGGCGGCGAGCGTGTCGAGGCCGCGCTGGTAGGCGCCGGCCACCGCATCGACGTGGGCGAGGGAGAACATCAGCGTGACGTTGAGGCTGACGCCCTCGGCGGTGAGGGTTTCGATGGCGCGCACGCCGGCCGCGGTGGCGGGGATCTTGACCAGCAGGTTGTCGCGGGCCACCGCGGCGCGCAGGCGGCGGGCGGCGGCCACGGTGCCGGCCTCGTCGTCGGCCAGCGCCGGGGAGACCTCCAGGCTCACGTAGCCGGCGTCGCCCTGGCTGGCCTCGAAGACCGGGCGGATGACGTCGCAGGCGCGCTGCACGTCCTCGACCACCAGCCGTTCGTAGCGCGCTTCGGCGCCGAGGGAGGCGTCCAGGGCGTCCAGCGCCGGGCGGTAGTCGTGGCCCTCGGCGATGGCCTTGTGGAAGATCGCCGGGTTGGTGGTGACGCCGGCGACGCCCAGCTCGATGAAGCGGGCGAGCTCGCCGGAGTTGATGAGGGCGCGGGACAGGTTGTCGAGCCAGATTTGCTGGCCGGCGGCACGGGCGGCTTGGATCGGATTCATGGGTCGGGCCTTGCGGTGGGTGGATCGGGTGAGCCTGCAATTCTGGCTGAATATGCAGGCTGGCGAAAGTGACGGATTACCTCGGCGGCCAGTGGATCTCGAAGTGGCCCGGCTGGGCGCCGGGCTTCGCGGCGCCGCCGGCGATGGCGGGCAGCCGGCGCAGCAGGTCCGGGTCGCCGCTGAGCTGGCCGTCGAAGCGGGGCAGGCCGCGATAGGCCGCTTCGCCCTGGCCGCTGGCGTTGATCGGGCCGGCGAGGGTCTGCAGGTTGAAGCGCAGGGCGCCGGCTTCGGCATTGATCTGCACCCGGTAGTCGCCGAAGGCCCGGCCCGGGAAGAGCGCGCTGCCGGCGCCGCGCCACAGCAGGCTGGCCTCGCCGCTGCAGCGGCCGTCGGCGGGGCACTGCCAGCGGGGGGACGCCAGGCTCAGGTCGCCCTGCCAGCCGGCGCGGGCGAGGGGGTGGGGCACCGCCGCCAGGGCCGGCCCAGCGGGCACGTGGAGCGCCAGGCCGCTGAGGGCCAGTCCGCCGGGGCCGAGCTCGACGTGGGCGAGGGGGCTGCCGCTGGTCGAGAAATCCCAGCCCATTGCGAAGCGTGCCAGCGCGCCGCCGTCGAAACGCCAGGCCAGGGGCAGCCAGGGGGTCAGGCTGCGCCCGCCGGCGTCACGGCTGGCGAGGATTCCGCGCCCCTGCCACAGGCTGCCCTCGGCCTGCTGGAGGATGAGGCCGCCGCCGCTGAAGTGGCCGAGCAGTCCGCCCAGCAGCGCAGCGGGGGCCTTGACGACGGCGAAGCCGATGGCGAGGGCGAAGAGGGCGAGAAGCTTGCGGATCATCGTGGGGCCGTGCCTCAGCCGTCGTGCTGCACCAGCACCGCGTCGATGCTGGCGGCGCTGCCCTGGCCCTGGACTTCGAGGCGCTGCACCCGCAGCCCCTGGTCGCGCTGGAGGGCGGCCAGCCAGTCCACGAAGGCGTCGAGGCCGGCCTGGCCCTTGACCTGCAGGCCGTCGCCGCTGGCCTGCAGCACCAGCCCGAGGCCACGGCTCTTGGCCGAGGCCTGGGCGGCCTCCAGCAGCGCCGGGCCGGCAGCCCGCGGGGTGGCCGTCTCGCCGCGCAGGCGGGTGATCTCGGTGGCGGCCTCCTGGACCTGTTCGAGCTGGGCCTCGGCCCGGGGCAGGCTGCGGGCGAGGCGGGCGCGTTCGCCGCGGCTCCAGTCGAGCAGGCCGACGACGAGGCCGATTGCCACCACGCCGCCGGCCAGCAGCACCAGCCGGCGCTCCCGCGGGCTGATGGCCTGCCAGGCCTGGGTGAGGCGGGCGAGGGGCGAAAGGGGAGAGGCAGGGGCCGCGGCGGCCTTGGCTTGGGCGGGGGCGTTCATTGCAGGGTCTCCCGGCGGAGCAGCAGATGGGTGGAGGCACCGTCGCGGCGCAGGTCGGCGAGCAGGCCGCGGGCGGTCAGCAGGCCGACGACGGCCTCGGCGCGGGCTGCGGCGGGGCCGTTGAGGGTGAGGTCGAGCCGGCCGTCCTCGTAGCGCAGGGCGGCCACCCCGCCGGCGGCGTCGGTGCCGAGGGCTTCGGCGGCCTGGGCCAGCAGCGCGAGGGCGTCGTCGTCGCGGAGCAGGCCGTGGCGGGCGCGCTCCAGGTTGAGCTGCTGGCGCATCTGGGCCGCCGGCGCGACCACCGGGCCGTTGGGGAAGCTGCTGCGGTAGATGCGCTCGATGCGTTCTTCGATGCTGTCCTGCTGGTGCCTGAGCCACAGCACTTCGCCCACGCCGACCACGAACCACAGGGCCAGCGCGCCGACGCCGAGGGCGGCGGCCGGGGCCAGCCGGCCGAGCCAGCCGCCGCCCTGCTCGCGGAAGGCGAACTCGCCGTGGAGCAGGTTGGCCACCTTGCCGGCGGCGCCTTCCCACCACAGGTAGGGCGCGCCCGGGCGGATGTCGAGGGCGGCCTCGGCCTGCAGCGCGGCGAGGTCGGGGGCCGGGCAGCCGGGGGCGAGGTGCAGCGCGACGTGGGCCGGCGCGGTATTGGCGGCGCGGGCGGTGGCGGCCTGGGCGGCGAGCAGCGGGGCGAGGAGCTCGGCATCCAGCGCGACGCCGGCCTCGGCGCCGCTGCGCAGGATCGCACCAGCCGCCGACAGGCTGAGCTGCCAGGCCTCGCCGCCGGACGGCGCGGTCTGCACCTCGGCCAGCATCCGGCGCGGCGGCCGGCCGATGGCGGCGAGCTGGGCGGTGATCTGGCGCAGGCGCTCGCGGGCGACGACCAGCACGCCGGTGAGCTTGCGCTCGCCGTCGCCAGCCGGGCGGCGGTGGCTGACGGTGAGGTGCTGGGTGTCCGGGTCTTTCAGCAGGCGGTCTTCGAGGGCGTAGGCGAGCAGGCGCGGCAGGTCGGCGCGCTTGGCGCGGGGCAGCGGCACCTCCAGCCACAGGCACTGGGGGCCGGTGAGCACCACCTCGCACTCGGCGGCGGCGGGCCAGTGGCGGGGCTCGGAGTGGCCCTCGGAGACGGGCCGCCCGTCGGGGCCGAGGAGCACCCACGGGCAGTCGGGCCGGGTGGGCCATTGTTCGTCGATGGCGAGGAGGAGGCGGTGGCTCATAACAGTTTCTGCCAAACGATGGTCGGCCAGTTCTGGCTGCGGTCGAGGAGCACTTCCATGCGCACCATGGCCACGCCGAAGCGGGCGCGGCCGGTGACCAGGAAGTGGCGGCTGGTGGTGGCCAGGCGCGCGGTGTCGGGGTCGGCGTCGGGGCTGCGCGACTTGAGGCGGGCCTCGAAGTCGGCGATGTCCTTGAACCAGGCGCGGCCCCGCTCGGCCACCAGGGCCCGGGCGGTGTCGAGGCCGAGGCCGGGGGTCGCGGCGGCCAGCACTTCGGCCGGCGCGGTGTTGACGTTGATCCGGCTGCCGGCGGGCAGCGCGGCGACGAAGGGGGTGAGGCGGGCGACCAGCTCGGGCGTGAAGCCGCGGACCTGGGCCAGCTCGGCCACAGCCGCGAGGGGGCCGTTGGTGGGCCGGCGCGGCGGGGTCTGGGCGCCGTACCAGGTGGATTCGGCGCCGCCGGGCAGGCGCGGTTCTTCGTCGGCGTCGAGCCAGTCGAGGAGCGCCGCGCGGAGGTCGAGGGCCTGGCTGTCGCCCACGCCCAGGATGGCGAGCAGGCGCAGGAACTGGTCCATTTCGCCGAGGTCCGGCCCGTCCGCCTGGACCAGGTTGTTGAGGTTGATGCGGCCCGACTGTTCGCGGATCTCGCCGGCCAGCTCGCCCTCTTCGACCGGCGTCGGCGGCACCTGCACGGCCCAGGCTTCCCCGAGGTGGTCGACGGTGCTGCCGCGGGCGTCCTCGGCCAGCACGTTGCGGGCCCAGTCCACGGCGCCGCGGGCGAGCTGGCGGGCCTGGGCCTGGTCGTGGCGGCCGGTGACCTGGTCCATCGCCACGCCGAGGTCGCCTACCGCGGCGGCGGCGAGGCCGGCGACGAGGGCCACCGTGAGGAGGGCGAGGATCACCGCGGCGCCGCGCTGGCGGGCCCGTCGGAGCGGGGTGGGGGCGGCGCGGCGCATCAGCGGAGGGCGATGAAGCGGGTCAGGGTGCCGTGGTCGGCGAGCTCCAGCTCGAGGATCACCGCCTCGGGCAGGGCGCCGCGGCGCTCGCCGGGGGGCCAGGCGTCGACCCGGTTGCCGCCGCTGAGGAAGCGCCAGCGCACGTCGCGTACCTTGTCGAGCAGGGGTTCCACGGCGGGCTCGCCGAAGGCGTCGCGGCCGCTCCAGCGCAGCCAATCGAGGCGGCCGTCCACCAGCCGGTAGCCGACCCGGCGCACCCCGCGGGTGTCGTCGAGGCGCAGGAACTGCAGCTCCGGCCCGCCGCCGGCGGCGCGGGTGAGGAGCATCGCCGGGCTGGCCTGGGGGCTGGCGGAGCCGGCCTCGGCGGCGGGGGCGACCACCTGGAGCAGGTCGGTGTCGATGCGCTGCATCGCGCGGCCGATGCCGCGCCAGCGCTCGAAGTTTTCTTCGAGGCGGGTGCGGCTGGTGCCGACCTCGGCGAGGGCCCGGTAGGAGAGCACGCCGAGCACCGCGAAGATGGCCAGTGCCACCATCAGCTCGATGAGGGTCAGGCCGCGCTGGCGGCGGGGCGGGCGGGCGCTCATTGCAGCGGCCTCGCTACGTAGCCGGTGAGGCGGGCGATGGCGTGCTCGCCGGATTCCGGCGCGAATACGCTCAGGTCCACCCGCCGGAACAGCGGGTTGGGGGTGGTCTTGACCTCCTCGCGCCAGCGGTAGCTGCGGCCGGCCTGCTCGGCGCTGCCTTCGCTCACGCCCGGCTGGGGCCAGGCGCCGGTGGCGCGCAGCTCGGCCAGGCGGTTTTCGGCGACCCAGTCGCCCAGGGTGCGCTCGCGCAGCTCGGCGGCGGACTGCGCGGTGACGCCCAGCGCGCGGAAGGCGGCGCTCAGGGCGATGGCCAGGATCGCCAGGGCCACCAGGGTCTCGAGGAGGGTGAAGCCGCGCTGGCGGCGGGCGGCGCTCATCGGGCGGCGGCGCCGGCCAGGCTGAGGAGGACTTCGCCGTTGGCCCGGCCGGTGAAGCGGGCCTCGCCGCCGGGGGTGGTGACGCGCAGCTCGTATTCGGGGGGCTGGGTGCCGAACTGCAGGCGCCGGCTGGCGCCGTCGGGCTGGCCTTCGAGGCGCAGGCCGGCCCAGGCGAGGCCGGGGGGCAGGGTGCGGTCGGTGAACACCGGCGGGTCGATGAGGGGGCGCCAGTTGTCGTCGGCGTCGAGGGCGGCGAAGCGGTAGCCGTCGGGCAGCAGCTCGATGGCGATCGGCCGCCCGCGCACGCTGGCCCGGTCGGCGCTGGCCTCGAGCACGAGGCGCAGGCGGCGCAGCGCCTGATCGGCGTCGCGGCCGCGCAGGCTGTCGATGCCGAGGGTGATGCCGGTGGCCATCACGCCCATGATCACCAGCACCACCATCACCTCGATGAGGGTGAAGCCGGCGGAGCGCCGGACGGCGCGCGGGGGGCGGGTCGGGGCTATCTCCCGGCTCCGGGGCGCTGCGAGCGGAGGCGCCCCCGAGGGGGCGCGTGCTGCCGACGGCATCGGGGGCTCACAGGCTCCAGGAGCCGATGTCCGCGTCGAAGCCCTCGCCGCCGGCGATGCCGTCGGCGCCGAAGCTCATCACGTCCACCTCGCCCTTGAGGCCGGGCAGCACGTACTGGTAAGGCTTGCCCCAGGGGTCGACGGGCAGCTTGTCGAGGTAGGACTTCCAGTTGTCGGGCACCGGCGCGGCGGTGGGACGGGTGACCAGCGCCTGCAGGCCCTGCTCGGCGGTGGGGTAGCGGCGGTTGTCGAGCTTGTAGAGCTTGAGGGCCTGCATGATGGCCGAGATGTCCTGCCTGGCGGCGACCACCCGGGCTTCGTCGGGGCGGCTCATGACGCGGGGCACGACGAGGGCGGCGAGCACGCCGAGGATCACGATGACGACCATCACTTCGATGAGGGTGAAGCCGCGGCTACGGGCAAGGGCAGGGCGTGCGGAGGTGCGTTGCATGGCGGTTCCTTATTTCATCAGGGTGTTGATTTCGATGATCGGCTGCATCACCGCCATCACGATGAGCAGCACGAAGCCGCCCATCGCCAGGAGCAGTACCGGCTCGAGGAGCGCGGTGAGGGTGGCGGTACGGTTTTCGAGTTCGGCCTGTTGCAGGCGGGCGGCGCGGTCGAGGAGCTCGTCGACCCGGCCGGTGGCCTCGCCGTTGGCGATCATGTGGATCAGGAGCGGCGGAAACTGGCGGCTGGCGCCCAGCGCCCGGGACAGGGGCTGGCCCTCGCGGACCCGCTCGGCGGCGGTGGCGACGGCCTCGGCCAGGGGCAGGCGGCTGATCACCTGGCGGCCGGCGTCGAGGGCGGCGAGCAGCGGCACGCCGCTGCCGGCGAGGATCGACAGGGTGCTGGCGAAGCGGGTGGCGTCGAGCGTGCGCAGGTGGCGGCCGAGCACCGGCAGGCGCAGCAGCCAGGCGTCCCAGCGGCGCTTGACGCTGCGGTCGCGCAGCGCCGCGCGGCCGGCCAGCAGCCCGCCGGCAATGGCCAGCACCAGCAGCCAGCCCCATTCGCGCAGCAGGGTGCTGACGACGATCAGCGCCCGGGTGAGCAGCGGCAGGGCCTGTTTGCCCTGCTGGAACACCGACACCACCTGGGGCACCACGTAGGTCATCAGGCCGACGATGACCAGCAGCGCGACACCGGCGACGATGGCCGGGTAGAGCAGGGCATGCAGCGTTTTGGTGCGCAGGGCGTGGCTGCGGTCGAGGTAGTCGGCGAGCTGGTTCATGACGCGGGCCAGCTCGCCGGACTTCTCGCCCGCCGCCACCGAGGCACGGTACAGCGTGGAGAAGGCCTGGGGGTAGCGGTCCAGCGCCGCGCGCAGGCTGTAGCCGGCGAGGATCTCGGAGCGCACGCCGGCCAGCAGCTGGCGCAGGCCGTCGGTTTCGGCCTGTTCAATGAGGGCCGCGAGGGCCTGCTCGACGGTGAGGCCGGAGGCGAGCAGGGTGGCCCACTGGCGGGTGAGCAGGGTGAGGTCGGCCTGCTTGAGGCGCCGGCGGGTGCCGCGGCCGCCGCCGGACTCCTGGGCCACCGGGGCGACGTCGAGGGGGAACAGCCCGCGCTCGCGCAGCAGGCCGCGGGCGGCCTTGCCGGTGTCGGCTTCGAGGACGCCGGCGGTCTCCTTGCCGGCCGGGTCGACGGCGCGATAGCGGAAGGCGGTCATGGGCTCAGTCGCGGGTCACGCGCAGCAGCTCTTCGGCCGAGGTGACGCCCTCGGCGACGAGGCGCAGGCCGTCGTCGCGCAGGCTGTGGGCGCCGTGGGCGCGGGCGTGGGCGCGCAGCCTGGCCTCGTCGGCGCCGGTGTGGATGAGGCGCTCGACGGCGTCGTCGGTGGTGATGAGCTCGTAGATGCCGGTGCGGCCGGCGTAGCCGGTGCGGCCGCAGGCGGGGCAGCCGGGGGCGCGCCACAGGTGGGCGGGCGTGCCGGGGCCGAGCAGGGCGCGGTCGGTGTCGGTGGCGGGCTCGGGGGTGCGGCAGGCCGGGCACAGCCGGCGCACCAGGCGCTGGGCGAGCACGCCGCGCAGGGTGGAGGCGAGCAGGAAGGGCTCGACGCCCATGTCGATCAGACGGGTGACCGCCGAGGCGGCGTCGTTGGTGTGCAGGGTGGCGAGCACCAGGTGGCCGGTGAGGCTGGCCTGGACGGCGATCTGGGCAGTCTCGAGATCGCGGATTTCGCCGATCATGATGACGTCCGGGTCCTGGCGGAGGATCGCCCGCAGCGCCCGCGCGAAGCTGAGTTCGATCTTGGGGTTGACCTGGATCTGGCCGACGCCGGGCAGGTCGTATTCGACCGGGTCTTCGACGGTGACGATGTTGCGGCTCTTGGCATCCATGCCCTGCAGCGCGGCGTAGAGCGTGGTGCTCTTGCCGGAGCCGGTGGGGCCGGTGACGAGGAGGATGCCGTGGGGCTGGTCGAGCAGGCGGGCGAAGGGCTCGACGGTGGCCGGCGCCATGCCCAGGCTGTCGAGGCTGCGCTGGCCGCTGCCCTTGTCGAGCAGGCGCAGTACGATGCGCTCGCCGTGGGTAGTGGGCAGGGTGGACACCCGCACGTCCACCTGCCGGCCGGCCAGCCGCAGGGCGATGCGGCCATCCTGCGGCAGGCGCTTCTCGGCGATGTCGAGGCTGGCCATGATCTTGATCCGCGAGGCCATCGCGGCGTGCAGCGCGCGGTGGGGCTGGGCCACGTCGACCAGCACGCCGTCGCGGCGGAAGCGCACCACCGAGTGGCGCTCGTAGGGCTCGATGTGGATGTCGCTGGCGGCCTGGCGCACGGCCTGGGTGAGCAGCGCGTTGATCATGCGGATGATCGGCGCGTCGTCCTGGGTTTCGAGGAGGTCTTCGACCGCCGGCAGCTCGGTCATGAGCTGGGTGAGGTCGACCTCCTGGCCCACGTCGGCGACGACCTCGGCGGCGTTGCCGTCGGCGCCCGAGTAGGCTTCGGCCAGGCGCGCCTCGAAGGTGGCGCGGGAGACGTTCTCGATCTGCAGGGGCAGGCCCAGGCTGCGGCGCACCTCGGCCAGGGCCTCGAGGCTGGCGCCCTCGCGCAGCAGCAGCTGGGCGTGCTCGGCCCCCTGCCCGGCGACCAGGATGCCGTGGGCCTTGGCGAAGGCGTAGGGCAGGGCCGGCGCGCTCATGGGGCGAGTCCGGCGGCGGGCGGCAGCTGCGGCGGAGTGACCGGCACGTTGTAGGGCACGGCCGGGGGCGGGCTGCCGGGGGGCGGCAGCAGCGGCGCGCCGGGCTCCTTGCGCATCAGGCGGTCGGGGTTGTCGAAGTCGCGCTGCTGGCCGATGACGTAGTTGTAGCGGTCGGACGACAGGCCGGCGATGCTGGCCGCGTCGCGCAGGATCACCGGGCGCAGGAAGACGATCAGGTTAGTCTTGCCGCGCTTGCGGCTGTCGTAGCGGAAGAACTGTCCGAGGTAGGGGATGTCGCCCAGCAGCGGCACCTTCTCCTGGCCGCCGCTGTAGGTGTCCTCGACGAGGCCACCGAGGGCGATCACCGCGCCGTCGTCCACCAGCACGGTGGATTCGATGCTGCGCTTGGTGGTCGACGGGCCGGTGGTGCTGGTGGCGGTGGATTCGATGACCGCCGAGGCTTCCTGGTAGATCTGCAGGCGCACGGTGCCGCCTTCGGAGATCTGCGGCTTGACCTTGAGGGTGAGGCCGACGTCCTTGCGTTCGACGGTGGTGAAGGGGTTGGCGGTGGCGGTGGTGCCCGTGGTGGCGTAGGAGCCGGTGGGGAAGGGCACGTTGCGGCCGACGACGATCTTGGCCTCTTCGTTGTCGAGGGTGACCAGGTTGGGCGTGGACAGGATGTTGGCCCGGGTGTCGGACTCGAGGAAGCGGGCCAGCATGTTGAGGTTGGCGATCTCGCGGCCGCCGACGCTGACGGTGCCGCTGCCGAGCACGAGGTTGAGGCCGTTGCCGGGGAGTACCGTGGAACTGCTGTTGGCGAGGCCCGCGGCGAGGTTGAGGATGTTGTTGCCGCTGGAGCCGAAGCTGGTGCCGCCGTAGGCGGTGGTGCTGCCCACCTTGCCGGCCTGCCACTGGATGCCGATCTCGGCGGCCTTCTCGGTGCTGACCTCGGTGATCAGCGCTTCCACGTACACCTGGGCGCGGCGCTTGTCGAGCTGGTCGACCACCTTGCGCAGGTTGTTGTAGATGGCCTCGGGCGCGGTGATGATCAGCGAGTTGGTCATCGGGTCGGCCTGCACGATGCCATTGCCGGTGGCCCCGGTGTTGCCGGTCTGGCTGCTGAAGGACGGCGTGGCGCCCATTGTGCCGGTGGTGCTGCCGGTGGTGGTGCCGGCCTGGGTGGGTGCGAAGCTGCTGCCGGCGGTGCCCGTTGGGTTCTGGCCCAGGCTGCCGGCTTCGCCGCTGATCACCGCGCGCAGGGTCTGGGCGACCTTAACGGCTTCGGCGTTCTTGAGGTACACCACGTGGATGTTGCCGGCGGCGCCGGGCTTGTCGAGGTTGGCGACCAGCTGGCGCACCGCGTTGAGCTTGGACGGGTTCTCGGAGCGGACCAGCAGGCTGTTGGTGCGCGGGTCGCCGATCACCGAGATGCGCTGGCTGGCGTCGCCGCCCACCCCGCCGCCGGCCACCCCCGCGGTGGTGCCGGCGACACCGTCGGCGAGCAGGCGGGTGACGGTCTGGGCCAGGTCGAGGGCCGAGGCGTGCTGCAGCGGGATCACCCGCATGTCGCCCTGGGGCACGTCGATGGACTCGACGATCTGGGCGATGCGGCCGACGTTCTCGGCGTAGTCGGTGACCACCAGCGAGTTGTTGCCCGGGTAGGCGGTGACGGTGTTGTTGGGCGACACCAGCGGGCGGATCACCGGCACCAGCTGGCTGGCGGATTCGTGCTTGAGGTTGAAGATCTGGGTGGTCAGGCGGTCGCCGCCGCCGGCGCCTTTGCCCTTGCCCACCGGCACCGCGTGGAGCTTGGCGTCGGCCTCGGGCACGATCTTGGTGACCCCGTCGCCCTCGACCGCCGCGTAGCCCTGCAGGCGCAGCGCCGAGAGCAGGATCGAGTAGGTGAGGTGGCGGGCCACCGGGCGGGCGGTGACGATGTTGAGGGTGCCCTTCACGCGCGGGTCGATGATGAAGTTGCGCCCGGAGATCTTGGAGATCGCCTGGATCACCCCGCCGATCTCGGCATTGACGAAGTTCAGCGATACGGGCTCGCCGCTCGCGCTGCTGCCGTTGTCGGCGGCCAGGGCCTGCGGGGTGCTGGGCAGCAGGCCGGTGGCGAGGGTCAGGGCGAGGCTGGCGGCGATGGCGCGGCGGGCGAACCCCGGGCGGCGGCGGGCTGGTGTCATGGGCTGGGCGTGGGCGGCTGGGCCGGAATGCGGATCGGGAAGCCGGGAGCGAGGTTGCGCTGGGCGGCGTCGGGACGTTGGTCGGTGGTGTCGCCGCCCAGCTCGATGGAGGAGGGCGGGGTGGCCGGTGCGGCGGAGGCCGGCAACGGCGCCGGCATGGCGGGGGGCGGGCCCCCGGCGGACGGGCTGCCGTCGCCGCTGCGGGGGGCGAGGGCGACGGTCTGGGTGGCGCCGCCCGAGGCGATGTCCACCGCGTCGGCACGGACCCGCGCGAGGGTGCTGCCCGCCTGGATGGGCTGGCCTTCGACGAAGCCCTGCTGGGCGCCGCCATCGATGCTCAGCACGGCCCAGCCGGGGCGGCCTTCGGCGCCGGTCACGACGGCGTGTAGGGTGTAGCGGCTGGCGACTGCCGCGGCGGCGGCCTGGGGCGCATCGGCGCCCTGGCCCATGAGGCGGCGGCTGGCGATGGCCTGGGCCGCCGCCTGGGGCGCGGCCTGGGTGGCCACCGGCAGGGCCGGCACCCGGGGGGCGTTGAAGCGCCAGAACAGGTCGGCCGCGACCCAGGCCGTGACGGCCAGCGCCAGGCCCCAGGCGAGCAACGGCGCCAGCCGTGCGGCACGGGGCCAGGGCAGGCGGGAGAGGTCGGGGCGTTCGGGGAGCTTCATCGGGTTGGCGGCGCAAAGGGCCGTCTATGTTAGCCGGGCTGTGTTGCAGGTGAAAGTGGGGGGGCAGTCCGTGGGGGCAGGCGTTGGTAGCGAGGCCTTGGGCCGGCTGCGCTTTGTGTTGCGGGTGGCGGCCTTCCGGCGGGTGTCGGCGGCGGGGTCACCCCATCAAGCATTGCCGGTTTCCTGCTCCTTCCATCCGAGGGCGGCGAGGACCACGGCGAACTCGCCGTCGGGCGGGGCGCGCAGGTCGAGGCGCTGGCCGCCCACGGGGTGGCGGAGCTGCATCCGCGTGCACGCCAGCAGCATCCGGTGGCAACCGAAGAGCTGCTGGAACAGGCGGTTGTGGCGGCCCTTGCCGAAGGTGGCGTCGCCGATGATGGGGTGGGTGAGGTGCTTGAGGTGGCGGCGCAGCTGGTGGCGCCGGCCGGTGTGGGGCGTGAGTTCGACCAGGGCGTAGCGGCTGGTCGGGTAGCGGTCCACCTGGTGGGGCAGCTCGCAGGTGGCGAGGCGGCGGAAGTCGGTGACGGCGGGCTGGGCCTCGTCGGCGCTCCGTTCGCCGACCCATTCGGCGTCGTCGCGCCGGCGGCTCAGGGCGTGGTCGATGCGGCCGGCTTCGGGCGGGTGGCCGCGCACCACGGCGAGGTAGGTCTTGACGACCTCCTGGCGCTCGAACTGCCCGCCCAGGGCCCGGGCGGTGTCCTTGTTGAGGGCGAATACCAGCACGCCGGAGGTGCCCCGGTCGAGGCGGTGGGCGGGATGGACGTGGCGACCGAGCTGGTCGCGCAGCATCTGGACGGCGAAGCGCGTCTCGTGGCGGTCGAGCTCGCTGCGGTGCACGAGCAGGCCCGAGGGCTTGTGGATCGCGACGACGTGATCGTCCTGGTAGATGATGGGCAGCATGGTGCCGCATGGTAACCCGCCGGCGCCGCCCTGCGCCCGGCCGGATACCTGTTTGTACGCGACGGGCGGGCGGCCGGGCCGCCCGCGCCGCCTGCGCTCAGCGCCCGCGGCGCCGGTTGAGGCAGGACAGGCCGGTCAGTGCCAGGCTCACGAGGGCCAGCGACCCGGGCTCGGGCAGCGGCGCCTGGGGGGCCGCGGCGGCTTCGCGCCAGGCGACTTCGCCGATGGCGCAGGTGCTGTCGTAGTAGGGGTCGCCGCGCAGCGGGCAGTTCGGCGCCTCGACGCGGAAGTAGCGTGCGGAGACTGCACCGAAGGTGAAGGACTCGGGGCCGTAGTCGACTTCGTCGGGATTGACGTGGGGGGTGACGTTGGTCAGCAGCGCGGTGAATTGCTTGCCGTCGCCGGAGTAGAGGAGGTTGAAGCGGCCGAGCCCGAAGATGTCCTCGTTCCAGAGGGCGAAGGCGTTCACGGTGTGGACCGCGCCGAGATCGTAGGTCACGCTGGCGGAGGCGCCGCTCGGGATGCCGTACCACTCGTTGCCCCAGAAGTCGTAGCTGTGGCTGGGCTGGCTGGCGATGTAGCTGTCGAAGTCGGTGACGCCGCTGATGTAGGTCGTCCGCAGGCCGGCCTGGTTGAAGGTGTCGTTGATCGAGCCGAAGCCCGGGCCGCCGCTGTTGATGGATGCGCCCACCGCGCCCAGGATGCTGCCGGCCGAGGCCTGGGGCGCGACGGCGAGGCTGCCGAGGGCGGCGAGCATGGCGGCGATCTGAGTAAGGCGGATGGATCTGAACATCAAAATACCCCTTTGCATTCTGGTTGGTTGGGGCCGGGCCCCCCGGATGGCTGGCCGGGAGAGTGGCGTGCCGTAGCGTTGGAGCCGATTTAGCAAACCTTGTGCCAATTTTGGGTATTCTTTTGGCAACAACGGCTTGCCGTGATCCTTGTCACGCTTGGTCGGGCAGATTGTAAAAAAATCCGACACATTTTGCCCGCCTGCGGAGGGATATGACGTCCGCCGAAGACTGCATGGGCAACAAGATTTGTGCATACTTGAGCCATGCCGAACAAGCCAATCCTTTCTCCCCGTGATGTCCTCGCCGCGATCCACGCGGCTCTTCCGCCCCAGCGCCAGGGCCAGCGCGAGCTGCCCAGGCTGGCCCGCCACCTGTGCAATCTCACCGCCGCCGCCGATCTCCCCGACCGGCTCGATGCCTGGCTGGCCCTGATGCGCTGGCTGTCGGCGGGCGCGCTGTGGAGCGACGTTTATATTGATGCCGCCGACGTGCATGGCTCGGCGACCCAGCGTTTTGCCGTGCTGATGGACGTGCTGGCGGCCAATCCCGCCCTCGCCGCCGAGTTGCGCGACGCGCTCCGGGCCATCCTCGACGAGACCGACGGAGCCAACCTGTTCGGCGAGGTGGGCATCCCGAGCGACCGGGGCTTCCTGTCCGAGTTCGGCGACCGCCTGACCGGCAAGCTGATCCCGTCGCCCCGGGACGACCACGACCTCGCCCACCTGATGGGGCGGAGCTTCCGGCGCGACCGCGACCTGACGTTGCTGCGCGGCCTGCAGCCGTCCACTTTCCAGCGCCTGCTCGACATCCTCTTCCCGGCCGACGCGCCCGACATGAGCGCCGCCCTGTGCCGCGGGATGGCCGACGGCTTCCGCCTGCTGCTGGCCCGCGTCCAGGGGCAGGGCCTGTCCCTCAAGCTGCGCACCCGCAGCGCGCCGCGGCCGGTGGCCCGTTCGCCGTTCCGGTGCCTCGCCGACAGCGGCGAGAACCTGCTGTGCGCCTGGGAGCAGCAGCGCGTCGCCGGCCCGCTCCTCGAAGCCTGGGAGGCCGACCTGGCCGCCTGCCGCGAGGAGATGCGGGTGATCTCCCAGCGGCTCGAATCCGAGGGCATCAGCGTGGACATCGTGTATGGGCTCGACGTGCTCGACCGCTGCCTGTCGCGCATGGAGGCCATCGTCGCGGTGATGGCGGCCGGGCCGCGGACGCCGGGGCCCTTGCTGGCGCTGCTGCGGCAGCTGGCCGAAGCGGCCCACGAGAGCAACGGCCTCTCCCATCTGGTGCGCAGCAACCTGCAGCGCCTGCAGCGGCGCATCGTCGACCGGGCCGGCCGCACCGGCGAGCATTACATCGCCGAATCCCCCGCCGACTACCGCCACATCTGGGTCGCCGCCGCCGGGGGCGGGGTGCTCACGGTGGGCACCGCGGCGATGAAGATGGCGATCACCGGCCTCGGGCTGGCGCTCTTCATCGAGGGCTTCTTCTCGGGCCTCAACTACGCGCTGAGCTTCCTGCTGCTGCAGGCCTTCGGGTTGATCCTCGCCACCAAGCAGCCGGCGATGACGGCCGCGGCCTTCGCGGCGATCATCCGCGACCGCAAGGGTGCCGAGCGCCTGGAGGTGATCGTCGATTACGCGGCGTGCATCTGCCGCTCCCAGCTCGCGGCGACCATCGCCAACGTGGTGGTGGTCGCCGTCGGCGCCTATGCCTTCGATGCCCTGTGGCGCTTCATGACCGGCCACTCCTTCCTCAGCCGGGCGGAGGCGAGCTACGTCTTCCATTCCCTCAGCCCGGTGGACAGCGGCACGGTGTTCTACGCCGCGCTGACCGGCGTGATCCTCTATCTGGCGGCCCTGGTGGGCGGCTGGGTGGACAACTGGGCGGTCTATCACCGGCTGCCCCAGGCGATCGCCGAGCACCGGCTCGGCAACCGCTTCGGCCGGCTGCGCCTGATCCGGCTGGCCGGCGTGGTGTCGCGCAACATGTCGGGCTGGGCCACCAACATCTCCCTGGGCCTGATGCTGGGCATGACGCCGGTGCTCGGCAAGTTCTTCGGGTTGCCGCTGGATGTCCGCCACGTGACGCTCAACTCGGGCATCCTCAGCCTCGCCACCTCGTCCCTTGATGTGGAGTGGGTCGGCAGCGGCCTGCTCGGGCTGGCGGTGGCCGGGGTGGGGGTGATGTTCGTGCTCAACCTGGGGGTCAGCTTCGCGCTGTCGCTGATGACGGCGGTGCGCGCCTACGACCTGCCCCGCAGCGACCTGCGCGAGCTGCGCCGCCGCCTGTGGCACCGCCTCACCAGCCGGCCGCGGGATTTCTTCATGCCGCCGCGCAGCGCCTGAGGCCGGGGCCCGTCACGACGGGCCTCAAGCCCCGCCGGCCGCCGCCGTTAATCCCAGGCAGCGGCTGGCCTGTCCGCCCCTTTGCGGCGGGGCTGCAGCCGTGCATCCGATCCCCCAATGCGGCCTGAGGCCGCCGTGAGCCCGGCATGAACGCGCCTGAAAAACTGCAAAAACCGTCCCGCAGCGGGAGCGAGCTGACCTGCATCGTGCGGGTCAACGAAGAGATCAAGTCCATCGTCGCGACGGCGTTCCGGATCAACCTGATGGCCCTCAACGCGATCTTCCTGGCCAAGCGGGCCGGCAACGCGGCGCTGGGCTTCGGTGTGCTCTCCAACGAGCTGCGGCGCTTCGCCCAGGACCTCACCCGCCACATGGCTTCCCTGCGCGACATGACCTCGGGGTCGGTGGGCAGCGTCACCGGCGTGGTCCAGCAGCAGCGCAACTCGGCGATCCTGCTGCAGGCGATCCGCCTCAGCGGCGACGGGGTGCCCGGCGTGCGGGAGGCCCGCCAGCGCGGTGCCCGGCGCCTCGCCGATCAGCAGGCACGCCTGCGCGCCCTCGACCTGCGCCTGCGGGCCGCGGTGGAGGAAACCCAGCAGCTGGTCGAGCTGGGCGGCGTGCTGGCCCGCTCGGCCAAGATCGAGGCCGCTTATGGGGGCAACTTCAGCGCCGCGCTGATGCAGGTTTCCACGGATTTTGCAGAGGTGATCGCCCAGATCAAGCGGTCCCTCGAAGTGCTCGGCAAGGAACGCCTCGTTAAGGACTGAAACCCATGAAGCAGGCCCACTGTATCTACCAGAACGACGACCATCGCTGGCTGGCCATCGCCCGCGACCCCACCAAGCCCGGCTACCTCATCGACACCAACGAATACGTGGTGATGGATGGCGAGCAGGCCCTGCTGTGCGACCCGGGCGGGATCGAGATCTTCCCGGCGGTGTTCTCGGCCCTGTCGGCCGAGTGCGACCCGACCAAGCTGGCGGGCATCTTCGCTTCCCACCAGGATCCGGACATCATCTCGTCGCTGGCCCTGTGGCTGGAGTTCAAGCCCGACCTCAAGTGCTACACGAGCTGGCTGTGGCAGTCCTTCCTGCCCCACTTCGGCGGCTCCGACTCGACCTTCGTGCCGATCCCCGATCCGGGCATGACGATCCGCCTCGGCGGCCTCGAGCTGCAGGCCATCCCGGCCCATTACCTGCATTCGTCGGGCAACCATCACCTCTACGATCCGAAGGCGAAGATCCTGTTCTCCGGCGACGTGGGCGCGGCCCTGCTACCTCCCGATCAGGGTGGCCTGTACGTGGAGGACTTCAACCGCCACATCCGCCACGCCGAGGGCTTCCACAAGCGCTGGATGGGCTCCGACCGGGCCAAGCGCGACTGGTGCGAGCGGGTCTCGCGGCTGGAGATCGACATGCTGGTGCCCCAGCACGGGGCCATCTACCAGGGCGCCGACGTGCAGCGCTTCATCAACTGGTTCGCGGCGCTGGAAGTCGGCGTGCTGCGCGGCTAAAGTAGGGGCCCTGCGCCCGCAGGGCCTGCCACCGGCCGGGTTGCCACGGGCGCGACACAACCGTGTTCGCGAGGTGACATGTACCTGGCTCTCAAGCATTTCCACATCACCTGCGTCGTGCTGAGCGGCGCGGGCTTCGCCTTGCGTGGCGCCTGGGCGCTGGCCGGCTCGCCGCTGGCCCGGGCGCGCCTGACCCGGGTGCTGCCCCACGTGGTCGATTCATGCCTGCTGCTGTCGGCGATCGCGCTGGCCTGGATGGCGGGCCAGTACCCCTTCGTGCATGGCTGGCTGACCGCCAAGATCGTCGGCCTGCTGGCCTACATCGGCCTGGGCATGGTGGCCCTCAAGCCGGGCCGCGCCATGGCCTTGCGGGCCGGCGCGTTCGTGGCCGCGCTGGCCACGTTTTCGTGGATCGTCTCGGTGGCCCTCAGCAAGAACCCCGCCGGCTGGCTGGCCTGGCTGTAAGCTCGCGGCGGCCCGGGCTGCCGGGGCTCAGGCCGCGTGGTGGTTGAGCAGGCGCTTCAGGCCCGGGGTGTCGAGGATGCGGATGTGCTTCTGCTGGACGGCCACCAGGCCGTCTTCCTGGAAGCGCGAGAAGGCGCGGGACACCGTCTCGAGCTTCAGCCCGAGGTAGGAGCCGATCTCGTCGCGGGTCATGCGCAGGTGGAACTCGGAGGGCGAGAAACCCCGCGCGGTGAAGCGCTGGGACATGTTGAGCAGGAAGGCCGCCAGCCGCTCCTCGGCGCGCATCGAGCCGAGCAGCATCATCACGCCGTGGTCGCGCACGATCTCGCGGCTCATGATCTTGTGGAACTGGTGCTGCAGGCTCTCGACCTCCCGGGACAGCTCCTCGAGCCGGCTGAAGGGAATCACGCAGACCTCGCTGTCTTCGAGGGCGATCGCGTTGCACGAGTGGTGTTCGGTGCTGATGCCGTCGAGGCCGAGCACTTCGCCGGTCATCTGAAAGCCGGTGACCTGGTCGCGGCCGTCCTCGAGGATCACGTCGGTCTTGAAGGAGCCGGCGCGGATCGCGTAGATCGCCTCGAAGGCGTCGCCGGAGCGGTAGAGGTGCTGCTGCCGCTTGATCTTGCGACGGCTGCCGACGAGCTCGTCGAGCCGGTCGACCTCGTTGGGGTCGAGGCCGAAGGGCAGGCACAGCTCGCGCAGGTTGCACTGGGAGCAGGCGGTCTTGATTTCCAGAGGGGTGACCGGGATTACCGATTTCATCTGCACGGGCAATTACCTGATGAGGCCTCGATTGGGGGTTTTGACAAGCTTTGGAGCCCTTTGATCCACATCAATACGATTTTCGTACGATTCTGCGATCGTCTCTCGCACTCCAAAGAAGTCCGCCATGAACACGATTCACACCGATCTTATCTTCGACCCCGAGCTCATTCGCAAATTTGATGTGAATGGCCCGCGGTACACCTCGTACCCCACGGCGGACCGCTTCGTCGAGGCCTTCAACTCGACCGCCCTGTGCGACTGGCTGGGCCGGCGGGCCATTGGCGGGGTGGGCAAACCGCTCTCATTATACTTCCACATCCCGTTCTGCAATACGATCTGCTACTACTGCGCCTGCAACAAGATCATCACCAAGGATCACGGTCGCTCGGCAAAGTACCTGGCTTATCTCGAAAAGGAAGTGGATCTCCAGGTGGCCTGCCTCGACGGCCCGCGGGAAGTCCTGCAGCTGCACCTGGGCGGCGGTACGCCGACCTTCCTGTCCCACGACGAGCTGCGCCAGCTGATGGGCATCGTCCGCAAGCACTTCACGCTGGTCCCGGATGGCGAGTACTCCATCGAGGTCGATCCGCGCAAGGTCGATGAGGCCACCGTCGCGCTGCTCGCCGAGCTGGGCTTCAACCGCATGAGCGTCGGCATCCAGGACTTCAACCCCGACGTGCAGAAGGCCGTCAATCGCGTCCAGAGCGAGGAGGAAACCCGCCTCGTGATCGACGCCGCCCGGGCCCACGGCTTCAAGTCGGTGAGCGTCGACCTCATCTACGGGCTGCCCAAGCAGAACGTCATCAGCTTCAACCGCACCCTCGAGCAGATCCTGTCGCTGTCGCCCGACCGGCTGTCGATCTACAACTACGCCCACCTGCCCAGCCTGTTCAAGCCCCAGCGGCGCATCATCGACGCCCAGCTGCCCTCCGGCGAGACCAAGCTGCAGATCCTCCAGCTGGCCATCCGCCGGCTCACCGAGGCGGGCTACGTGTATATCGGCATGGACCACTTCGCCAAGCCGACCGACGAGCTCGCCACTGCCCAGCGCCAGGGCCGCCTGCACCGCAACTTCCAGGGCTACTCCACCTACGCGGAGTGCGACCTGATGGCCTTCGGCGTGTCGGCGATCGGCAAGGTCGGCCCGACCTACGCGCAGAACGTCAAGACCCTCGACGAGTACTACGACATCCTCGACACCGGCCGCCTGCCGGTGCTGCGCGGCATCGAGCTCACCGCCGACGACCTGCTGCGGCGCTCGATCATCCAGGCGCTGATGTGCCATTTCGAGCTGTCCATCGAGTCCATCGAGATCGCCCACCTGATTGACTTCAAGACGTACTTCGCCGCCGAGCTGGCCGACCTGCGCGAGATGGAGAAGGGCGGCCTGCTCTCCATCGACGACCAGTGGATCACCGTCAAGCCGGCCGGTCGCATGCTGGTGCGGGCCATCGCGATGGTCTTCGACAGGTACCTGCGGGCCGACCGCGAGCGCACCCGCTACTCCAAGGTGATCTGACCGCCCCGCGCTGGCTGTGCGCTCCGGCGCCGGCTAGAATGCCATCGAAGCGGTCTTCCACGCGCCCCGCGCCCTCCGCGGGGCGTTTGGTTTTTACGGGTCCCCGTCATGCCTGAAACCGGTTATCTCGCAGTCTTCCTCATCGGCCTCCTCGGTGGCGTCCATTGCGTCGGGATGTGCGGCGGCATCGTCAGCGCCCTCACGGTGCAGGTGCGCCTGCCGGGCCAGCCCGGCCCGGCGCGCCGGGAGTGGCCGCTGCACCTCGCCTACAACCTCGGGCGCATCACCAGCTACACCGCGGCGGGGGCCGCGATGGGCGCCATCGGCACGGTCGGCATGCTGTTCAACGACATCCTGCCGGTGCAGCTCGCCCTCTACGTGGCGGCCAACCTGATGCTCGTCGCGCTGGGGCTTTATCTCACCGGCTTCACCCGCGCGCTGTCGGGCGTCGAGCGGCTCGGCCAGCGCCTGTGGGCGCGCATCCAGCCGCTCACCCGGCGCTTCCTGCCGGCGCGCAGCGTCGCCCAGGCCTTTCCGCTCGGGCTGCTGTGGGGCTTCCTGCCCTGCGGGCTGGTCTACAGCGTGCTGGCGACGGCCCTCGTCACCGGCTCGGCCGAGCGTGGCGCGGCGCTGATGCTGGCCTTCGGGCTCGGCACGCTGCCCAACCTGCTGCTGGCCGGCATGCTGCTCACCCGGCTGCGCGACGTGGTGCGCAACCAGGCGGTGCGCACTGGCGCCGGCCTGGTGGTGCTGGCCTTCGGCGTGTACGGCGTGGTCACCACGCCAACCCTCGGCGCAGCCCTGTGGAACGGCGTCGTGTGCCACTTCTGACGCCGGGAGCCTGAGACCATGGACGCGCCGCGCCGCTACGACCTGCCCGTCACCGGCATGAGCTGCGCGGCCTGCGCCGTGCGCCTCGAGAAGGTGCTCAACCGCCTGCCCGGCGTTTCGGCCCAGGTCAACTTCGCCACCGGCAAGGCGCGTCTCAGCGCCGGCCCCGAGGCGGCCGACGGCGACGCGGTGCTGGCGGCGATCCGCAAGGCGGGCTTCGACGTGGCACCCCAGGTGCTGGAGCTGGGCATCGGCGGGATGAGCTGCGCGGCCTGCGCGGCGCGCATCGAGAAGGTCGTGGGGCGGCTGCCCGGTGTGGAGGGCAGCGTCAATTTTGCCGCCGAGACGGCGCGGGTGCGCTACATGCCCGGGCTCGCCGATCCGGCGGCGATCGTCGCGGCGATCGCCAGGGCCGGCTTCACCGCGACGCCCATCGCCGGGCGCGACCGGGAGGCCGAGCGGGCCCGCAAGGACG
This sequence comes from Zoogloea sp., assembly GCF_041908905.1. Lineage (GTDB taxonomy): Bacteria > Pseudomonadota > Gammaproteobacteria > Burkholderiales > Rhodocyclaceae > Zoogloea. The sequence continues at coordinate 158,730 of NZ_JAYREK010000002.1, read as the reverse complement.
CCGAGTTCCGCGCCGAGCTGCGCCTGTTCTGGATCTCCGCGCTGCTCAGCCTGCCCTTCCTGGCCCAGATGGCGGGCATGCTGGGCGCCGGTTTCGGGGGCCATCACGACGACTGGCTGCCGCGCTGGCTGCAGTGTCTGCTGGCGACGCCGGTGCAGTTCTGGATCGGGCGGCGGTTCTACAAGGGCGCTTGGTCGTCGCTGCTCGGCGGCGGCGCCAACATGGACGTGCTGGTGGCCCTGGGCACCAGCGTGGCCTATTTCTTCAGCCTGTTCGTGGTGCTCGCCGGGCGCCACGATCTGCACGTGTATTTTGAAGCCTCGGCCAGCATCATCACCCTGGTGCTGCTCGGCAAGCTGCTCGAGGCGCGGGCGCGGGCGCGCACCTCGGTGGCCATCGAGGCGCTGCTGCGCCTGCAGCCGCCGACGGCCTGGATCGAGCGCGACGGCCAGCTCGTCGAGCTGCCGGTGGCCCAGGTGGTGGCCGGCATGACCTTCGTGCTGCGGCCGGGCGACGCGGTGCCGGTCGATGGCGAGGTGCTGGCCGGTACCTCGTCGGCCGACGAGGCGATGCTCACCGGCGAGAGCGTCCCGGTGCCGAAGGTGCCCGGCGACAAGGTCTTCGCGGCGACGGTCAACGGCGACGGCGTGCTGCATTGCCGCGCCAGCGGGGTGGGTGCCGATACCCTGCTGGCGGGCATCGTGCGCCTCGTCGAGCAGGCCCAGGGGGGCAAGCCGGCGGTGCAGCGCCTCGCCGACCGCATCGCGGCCGTCTTCGTGCCGACGGTGGTGGCGATCGCGCTGGCCACCTTCGGGCTGTGGTGGTGGCTGGGTGGCGAGCTGGCGCCGGCGCTGGTCAATGGTGTGGCGGTGCTGGTGATCGCCTGCCCCTGCGCGCTGGGCCTGGCAACGCCGACCGCGGTGATGGTCGGCACCGGGCAGGGCGCGCGGGCCGGCATCCTGGTCAAGAACGCCGAGGCCCTCGAGCTGGCCGAGAAGATCAAGGTGCTGGTGGTGGACAAGACCGGCACCCTCACCGAGGGGCGCCCGTCCCTCATCGACCTGCGTTGCGCCGACGGTGTGGCCCGCGGCGAAGTTCTGCAGCTTGCGGCCAGCCTGGAGCAGAACAGCCATCACCCGCTGGCGCGGGCAGTGCTGGACGCCGCCCGGGCCGAAGGCGTCGCGCCCCTCGCGGCCGCGTCGGCGCAGGCCTTCGGCGGCAAAGGGGTGACGGGGCAGGTGGACGGCCGCGCGGTGCAGCTCGGCTCCCCCGAGTTCATCGCCGCGCAGGGCGTGGCGATGCCGGCGGCGCTCCTCGAGCCCCTGCTCGCCGCGGCGTTGACGCCGGTGGCGGTGGCGGCCGACGGCCGCCTGCTCGGTGTGATGGGTCTCGCCGACCCGCTGCGCGCCGGCGCCAGGGCCGCCGTGGCGCGCCTGCAGGCGCTGGGCCTGCGGGTGGTGATGCTCACCGGCGACCACCCGGCCGCCGCGGCACGCATCGCGGCCGAGGCCGGCATCAGCGAGTTCCGCGCCCAGGTGCTCCCCGGCGACAAGGCCGCGGCGGTCGAGGCGCTGCGCGCCGAGGGCCGCGTGGGCATGGTGGGCGACGGCATCAACGACGCGCCGGCGCTGGCCGCGGCGGACGTGTCGTTCGCGATCGGCGCCGGCTCCGACGTGGCCATCGAGGCGGCCGACCTGACCCTGGTGCGCAGCGATCTGAATGGCGTCGCCGACGCGATCTCCCTGTCGCGGGCCACGCTGGGCAAGATCCGCCAGAACCTGTTTTTTGCCTTCATCTACAACATCATCGGCATCCCGGCGGCGGCGCTGGGGCTGCTGAACCCGGTGATCGCCGGCGCCGCGATGGCGATGAGCTCGGTCTCGGTGGTCAGCAACTCGCTGCTGCTGCGCCGCTGGCGTCCCCAACAACCCGACTGAAAGGAAGCAAGCATGGAAGAAGTGACGATCAAGGTGGGCGGCATGAGCTGTCAGGGCTGCGTGAAGAACGTGACCGGCGCCCTCACCGCCACCGCCGGGGTGGCCAGCGCCGTGGTGTCGCTGGAAGCCGGCGAGGCCCGGGTGAGCTACGACCCGGCCCGGGTGTCGGCCAACGCCCTGCGCGCCGTGATCGAGGACGCCGGCTTCGACGCGGCCTGATCCGGGCGGCTATCGTGGGCCTTCCGTGATCGCTTTTATCCCGGATTCACACGGCTCACATATAATCGCGCCCGTACTCATTCAATAAACAAGGGAGGTAGCAGCATGGGTTTCGAACAGGTCAAGCCGGGCAAGGACGTTCCGAACGACATCAACGTGATCATCGAGATCTCCGCTCAGGGTGATCCGATCAAGTTCGAGGTGGACAAGGACAGCGGCGCCGTCTTCGTGGACCGCTTCATGGGCACCTCGATGCGCTACCCGATCAACTACGGCTACGTGCCGCACACCATCGCCGGCGACGGCGACCCGGTGGACGTGCTGGTCGTCACCCCGTTCCCGCTGATGCCGGGCGTGGTGATCCGCTGCCGTCCGGTGGGCGTGCTCAAGATGGAAGACGACGGCGGCGTGGACGCCAAGGTCGTCGCGGTGCCGGTCTCCAAGCTGACCCCGCTGTACGACAAGGTCCAGACCACCGACGACCTGCCCGAGCTGCTGATGAAGCAGACCGTGCATTTCTTCGAGCACTACAAGGACCTCGAGCCGGGCAAGTGGGTCAAGGTGCTGGGCTGGGGCACCGTCGAGGAAGCCAAGCAGGAAATCCTGAACGGCCTGGCCGCTGCCGCCAAGTAAGCTCAGGCATTCCAGGTGACACAGGGCCCGCGCAAGCGGGCCTTGTCGTTTATGGGCGCAGTGCTCGTCACCGCGACGTCCGCCCCGGAAACAGGTTCTTCACCCTGGGCAACAAGGTTTCTGGTCGGAAAATGCTGTTGTCGCCCCAAACATTGCCAATGTCTGGCCCGACAACGACGATGTCGGATCCGGCATTGGCGATGTCGGTTTGAACAATTGAGTTGTCAGCGCAAACATCGTCAATGCCAGGCCCGACAATCGCAATGTCCGGCTGAGCAGCCGGATTTCGTGTCCCCACCGTATGGCCCGCGGCCCGCGAGGCGGGCTTTCCGCGTGGGCCGGCAGACAAGGCCGTCCGCCGATTGGTGTCGCCCGGCGGCGTTCAGGCACCCAGCGGGTTGCGCATGTCCACCAGGCCGTGGTGAGCGGCCATGTGGAGCAGTTTGAAGTCGCTGTCGGCGTCCAGCTTCTGCCGGATGAGGGACAGGTAGTTGAAGATCGTCTTGGTGCTCAGGTGCATCGCGCCGGCGATGTCGGCCGCGGTGTTGCCGTGGGCGAGCATGCGCAGCACCTCGAATTCGCGGGGGGTGAGGTCCTGCAGCGGGGTGTCGCCGCCCGTGGCCTGGTCGGCGAGCACGTCGGCCACATCGGCCGAGAAGGCCCGCCGGCCGGCGGCGACGCGGCGCAGGGCGTCGATCACGTCGTCGGGCTCGCTGAACTTGGTGAGGTAGCCGTGGGCGCCGCTTTTGAGGGCCTGGCGCACGTGGCCGGCGCCGTCGTACATCGACAGCACCAGCACGCGCAGGCCGGGCTTGCGGGCGAGCATTCCGCGGATCGCCTCGAGGCCGCTGCTGCCCTTGAGGTTGAGGTCGACGAGGGCCAGGTCGGGCTGGGTGCGCTGCACCAGGGCGTTGGCCTCGTCGGCGCTGGCGGCTTCGCCGACCACCTCGAAGTCGGCCTCGGCCGACAGCAGGCGGCGGTAGCCGGTGCGCACCACGGCGTGGTCGTCGATCAGTACGATGCGGATCATCCCTTGCTCCTTGTCATGCTGTAGCGCTTGCGCCCGCGCAGGGCACCCAGGCCGTCACGCACAGGCCGTGGCCGGTGCCGCCCGAGAGGGCCAGCTGCCCGCCGGCCATGTCCATCCGTTCGGCCATGCCGAGGAGGCCGCCGCGTCGCTCCGGCTCGCCGTGGAGCCCGCGGCCGTCGTCGGCGATGCAGGCCTCGAGGCGCTGGCCGAGCACCGCGAGGCTCACCCGGCAAGATTCGGCGCCGCTGTGGCGGACAACATTGGTCAGGGCTTCCTGGATCACCCGGTAGAGGGCCAGCGCCTTCGGTTCGTCCACCGGCAGCGGTGCCTGCGGCAGATCCAGTGCAAATTCGATGCCGGTCTCGCGGCTGCGCCAGCCGTCGACCAGATCCCGCAGCGCCTCGGCCAGCCCGGCGGCCTCCAGCCCGTGGGGGCGCAGCGTGGCGAGGATACTGCGCAACTGTTCGCCGCAGCTGCGGATGTCGCGGCGCAGGTCGGCGGCGCAGTCGGCCACGCCGGCCGCGTCGAGCCGGCCGGCGTTGCGCTCGAGGTAGGCGGCGGTGACGTTGAGGGCGGTGAGGCTCTGGCCCATGTCGTCGTGCAGCTCACGGGCGAGGGTGCTGCGCTCGGCCTCCTGCACCTCGATGAGCTGGCGGGCGAGGGCGCGCTGGGCGGCGCGGGCCTCCTGCAGCTCGGCGGCGAGGTGTTCGATGGCGTCGGCGACCCGCGAGAATTCGCGCAGGGCGAAGGGGGGCAGGGCCGGGTCGGCCTCGCCGCGGGCCAGGCGCTCGAGGCCGGCCTCGAGCCCGCGCACTGGCGCCAGCGCCCGGTCGGCCGCAAACCAGGCGACGAGCAGACTTGCTCCAGAAAAGAGCAAGAGGGTGATCAATAGTCGAACGGTGTCCCCCAGCCGCTCGTCGATCTCGGAGCCGGGCTTGGGGGCGATGACGAGGCTGCGCTCGCCGATGCGGATCTGCTGCTCGCCGCCGATCTCCGGCACCAGCCCCAGCCAGGCCAGCCATGAGGGCGGCGGAGCGGCCACCGCCGGCTGCCCCGCGGGGCGGATGCTCAGGTGCCGCAGGGCGCTGTCGGCGAGCGGCGCGGCGTCGTCGGGCGCGGCTTCGCCAGCGGCCAGCAGCACGTCAACCAGGCGCGCCGAGGCGGCTACCTCGGCCTCGATGTCGCTGCGCAGGGAGTGCAGCTGCACCAGTATGGCGACGGCCAGCAGGCTGCCCAGCAGCAGGCCGAGCCGGGTGAGCAGGCGGCGGCGGAGGTCCATCGGGGTCCCCTTGTCGTGGTGAATGCGGGGGGACGTGCAGGTTTCGTACCTGCTAGCAGCGAACCCGGGAATTTTTCCCGGAAAGCGAGGGAAGCGCTCCCGGGACAGCGGCGGCGCGGCCTTCATAAACTGGCTGCAGGCCTTCGGGGTTCCACCGGCCCGCCAGAAAAAATGCTATCTAGGAGACAAGGACACATGAAGAAGACCCTATTCCCCCGCCCGGCCCTGCTCGCCGTGCTGGTGGCCGCCACCTGCGCCACCTCGGCCCACGCTGGCAAGACGGTGAGCTGGGAAGACCTGCTCAACGACGACAAAACGCCCCAGGACGTGCTCTCCTACGGCCTCGGCCTAAAGGCCCAGCGCCACAGCACGCTCGCCAAGGTGAATACCCGCAACGTGGCCAACCTGGTGCCGGCCTGGAGCTTCTCGTTCGGCGGCGAAAAACAACGTGGCCAGGAGGGGCAGGCCCTGGTGCACGATGGGGTGATCTACGCCACCAGTTCGTACTCGCGCATCTTTGCCATCGATGCCCGCAGCGGCAAGCGCCTGTGGGAATACGAGGCCCGCCTGCCGGACGACATCCGCCCGTGCTGCGACGTGGTCAACCGCGGCCCGGCGATCTACGGCGACAAGATCTTCTTCGGCACGCTGGACGCCAGCATCGTGGCCCTCAACAAGGACACCGGCAAGGTGGTGTGGAAGAAGAAGTTCGGCGACCACAAGATCGGCTACACCATGACTGGCGCGCCCTTCGTGGTGAAAGACCAGCAGAGCGGCAAGGTGCTGCTGGTGCATGGCTCGTCGGGCGACGAGTTCGGCGTGGTCGGCTGGCTGTTTGCCCGCGACCCGGACACCGGCGAGGAGGTCTGGGCTCGCCCGCTGGTGGAAGGCCACATGGGCCGCCTGAACGGCAAGGACAGCACCCCCAGCGGCGACCCCGCCGCCCCCTCGTGGCCCCGCGACAAGGACGGCAAGCTGGTCGAGGCCTGGCACCACGGCGGCGGTGCGCCCTGGCAGACCGCCAGCTACGACGTGGACCGCAACATGGTGGTGATCGGCGCCGGCAACCCCGCGCCGTGGAACACCTGGCACCGCACCAAGGAAGGCGACGACCCGCGCAACTGGGACAGCCTGTTCACCTCGGGCCAGGCCTACGTGGACGCCGCCACCGGCGAGCTGAAGGGCTTCTACCAGCACACCCCCAACGATGCCTGGGACTTCTCGGGCAACAACTCGGTGGTGCTCTTCGAATACAAGGACCCGAAGACCGGCAAGCTGGTGAAGGCCTCGGCCCACGCCGACCGCAATGGCTTCTTCTTCGTGACCGACCGCGAGAAGCTCGCCACCGGCGCCGGCTACCCCAACAAGCCCACCTCGCTGATCGGCGCCTGGCCCTTCGTGGACGGTATCACCTGGGCCAAGGGCTTCGACGTGAAGACCGGGAAGCCCATCGAGGTGGACGGCCAGCGCCCGCCGCAGCCCAAGCCCGGCGCCGAGAAGGGCGAGTCGATCTTCGTCTCGCCGCCCTTCCTGGGGGGCACCAACTGGATGCCGATGAGCTACAGCCCGCAGACCGAGCTGTTCTACATCCCGGCCAACCACTGGGCGATGGACTACTGGACCGAGAAGCTCACCTACAAGGCCGGCTCGGCCTACCTGGGGCAGGGCTTCCGCATCAAGCGCCTGTTCGACGATCACGTGGGCACCCTGCGGGCGATGGATCCGAAGACCGGCAAGATCGCCTGGGAGCACAAGGAGAAGTTCCCCCTGTGGGCTGGCACCCTCACCACCGCCGGCGGGCTGGTGTTCACCGGCACCTCCGACGGCTACGTGAAGGCCTTCGACGCCAGGAACGGCAAGGAGCTGTGGAAGTTCCAGACTGGCTCCGGCGTGGTCTCGGTGCCGATCACCTGGGAGATGGATGGCGAGCAGTACATCGGCATCCAGTCGGGCTACGGCGGCGCGGTGCCTCTGTGGGGTGGCGACATGGCCGACCTGACCAAGCAGGTCACCCAGGGCGCCTCGATGTGGGTGTTCAAGCTGCCCAAGGTGGCAAAGAACTGAGCGTTTCGATCTCCTTCCGCCGGGGGCGACCTTCCCCCGCCCTTGGCGGCCACTCGCGGGGCCGGTTGCATGGATTCCGGTCCCGCTTCCTTTTAAAGCGTGCTCCCCGCGGAGGTTTGCCGACGATGCGTAGAATCGCCAGATCCGCCACTCCCGCCATCCTTGCCTTGCTGCTGCAGGCGCTGCCGGCTTTCGCCGACGAGGCCGGCGACCCGCCGGTCATCGACGGCTGCGGCCTGTGGCCCCACACCCGCTGCGCCGGCGCCGACCTGCGCCACGCCAAGCTCGCGGGCAGGAACCTGGCCGGGGCGGATTTCTCCGGAGCACGCATGGCCCGCGTCGACCTGCGTGGCGCCAACCTGGCCGGTGCCAACTTTGACGGCGCCGACCTCACCGCCGCCCGCCTCAACAAGGCCGCGGCCCCCACCGCCACGTTCCGCGGCGCTCGATTGGTGGGTGCCGACCTCGAGTTCGCCCGGCTGTTCCGGGCCGACTTCAGCCAGGCCGACCTCAGCGGCGCCAACCTTGAGGCGGCCAAGCTCAACTACGCCTGGTTCCGCGGCGCGCGGCTCGTCGATGCCAACCTCCAGGAGGCCAAAATGTTCTCGGTCAATCTGCGCGACGCCGACCTCAGCGGCAGCTACCGCCGCTTCGCGGTCTTTCAGGAAGCGGACTTCGAGGGCTGCACCGGCTGCCCGACCGACTGGTGAGGCCGCCATGCGCCATTTATTGCTCGGATCCTTGTTCCTCGCCCTGACTGTGCAGCCTCTGGCTGCGCAGGAGGTCGCCGTTGCCCCCGACGTGCAGGCTGGCAGCCTGCCGCCCCTCGGCGCCAGTTGGCTGGCCGCCAACCCCTACCGTCATCAGGCCGCCGCCGCCGAGGCCGTGGCCATCGGTCGCGAAGCCTACAATCAGGCCTGCGCCCGCTGCCACGGGGGCGATGCCAGCACCAACGCCGCCCCGGCGCCCGATCTGCGCAATCTCGACCGCGGCTGCCGGCGCATCGCCGACCCGACGCTCAAGGCGCGCTGCCAGGCCGATAACGACGCCTATTTTGCGAAGACCGTGCGCCAGGGCAAGGTCATCCTCGGCGTCACCCACATGCCGCCCTGGCAGGGCGTGCTGTCCCAGGAGCTGGCCTGGGCGATCCAGGTCTTCATCGAAAGCCGCGCCACCGGCCGCTGACGCGCCCGTGCCCCCTCACACTGCCAGCCCGGCGGCGTGCCCCGAGGCCCAGGCCCACTGGAAGTTGTAGCCGCCCAGGTGGCCGGTGACGTCCATCACCTCGCCAATGAAGTAGAGGCCCGGCACGTCGCGGGCTTCCATGGTCTTCGACGACAGCGCGCGGGTGTCCACGCCGCCCAGGGTGACCTCCGCCTTGGCGTAGCCGAGGGTGCCGTCGGGGCTGATCTGCCAGCCGGCGAGGACGGTGGCGACGGCGTCGAGTTCCCGGGCGCTGAACTGGTTGGTCGGGCGGTTCCATTCGCGGGCGTCGCACCAGGCGTGGGCGAAGCGGCGCGGCAGGCGCTCGGCCAGAAGGTTGCCGAGCAGCGCCTTGCTGCGGGCGTGTCCGGCCAGCCACTGGCGCACATCCTCGGCCGGGAAGAGGTTGATGGTGATGCGGCGGCCGCCGTCGTCGCCACCGTAATCCCGCGCCTGCCAGTAGGACGACACCTGCAGGATCACCGGCCCCGACAGCCCGCGGTGGGTGAACAGCAGGTTCTCGCGGAAATGCCCGGCGCCGCACTCGGCCACCGCGTCGAAGGCCATCCCGGCGAGCTCCTTGTAGATCGCCAGCTCGTCGGGCGGCAGGGTCAGCGGCACCAGCGCCGGCCGCGGCGCCACTACCGGCAGGCCGAACTGTTCTGCGATCCTGTAACCCAGCGGCGAGGCGCCGATCTTGGGGATCGCCAGCCCGCCGGTGGCGACCACCAGGCTCTGGCAGCTGAAGCGTCCATGGCTGGTGGCGAGCAGGAAGCGGGCCTCGTCGCCTTCGCCCCGCTCGACGTGCTCCAGCGTGCAGGGCATCGCCCAGCTCACCTGGCCATCCTCGCATTCGGCGCGCAGCATGTCGATGATGTCCTGGGCCGAGTCGTCGCAGAACAGCTGGCCGTGCTCCCGCTCGTGCCAGGCGATGCCGTGGCGGTTCACCAGCTCGATGAAATGCCCCGGGGTGTAGCGGCTGAGGGCCGAGCGGCAGAACTGGGGGTTGCGCGACAGGTAGTTGCCGATGCCCACGTCCAGGTTGGTGAAGTTGCACCGTCCGCCGCCGGAGATGCGGATCTTCTCGGCGAGCTTGCCGGCGTGGTCGAGGATCAGCACGCGGCGCCCGCGCTGGCCGGCCCGCGCCGCGCACATCATGCCGGCGGCGCCGGCTCCGATCACGATCACGTCGAAGTGGCGGGGGGCGGCAGCGGAGGCGGGAGCGCTCATGGGGCGTTGTAAAAAGTAGTCAAAGCGGCCGCGGAGGATAGACGCTGGCTTGCGTTACGGCAAACCCCGCGCAGAACGGCATTCTCAGCCCCGCGGTGGCCTGCTAGGCTTCAGCCATATGGATTATGGCCGCCACAGGCGGCGGCGCCCACGGCGCACAGAACAGAGGACACGCAAGATGAATCAGACGACCCCGCCCGGCGGCCCGCCGGAGAAGACCTCGGGCCAGCGCTGGCGACGCCGCGCCCTGTGGGCCGCCGGGGCGGTGGCCCTGGTGGGCGTGGCGGGCTTTCTGGTGGCGCCGCCGCTGGTGAAATCCCTGGCCGAGCGCCAGCTCTCGGAGCTGCTGCACCGGCCGGTGAGCATCGAGGGCCTGTCGATCAACCCCTACGCCCTGTCGGCCGAGGTGCGCGGCCTGCGCGTGCTGGAGCGGGAGGGCGGGGCGACGGCGCTGGGCTTCACCTCGCTGTACGCCAACGTGTCGCTGGAGTCGGTCTTCCGCGGCGGGGCGGTGGTGGAGGAGGTGAGGCTGGTCGAGCCGCTGGTGAGCGTGGTGCGGCTGGAGGGCCGGCGCTACAACTGGTCCGACGTGATCGACGAGATGCTCGCCAAGCCCGACGACGGCAGCAAGAGCCACTTCGCGGTGCATAACATCCGCATCGAGCAGGGCCGCATCGAGTTCGACGACCGGCCCGCCGGGCAGAAGCACGTGGTCGCCGACCTGGCGCTGGGCGTGCCCTTCGTCTCCAACCTGCCGTCCCAGGTCGAGACCTTCGTCGAGCCGCTGCTGGCGATGAAGATCAATGGCGCGCCCTTCGAGATCCGCGGCAAGGCCAGGCCCTTCGCGGCGGACCGGGAGTCGGTGGTCGACCTCAAGTTCGACGGCTTCGACCTGACCCGCTTCCTGGCCTACGTGCCCGTCGAGAAAACCTTCCGCCTGCCCGGCGCGCGGCTGTCGTCCGACCTGCAGGCCAGCTTCACCCAGCCGCCCGAGGGGGCGCCGGCCCTCACCCTCAAGGGCGGCGTGGGCCTCGACGGGGTCGAGATCCAGCACGCCGATGGTGCGCCGGCCATCAAGCTGCCCTCGCTCAAGGTGGCGATCAACCGGCTGGCGCCCCTCGCCAGGGAGGTGGACATCGCCAGCGTGACGCTCGACAAGCCCGAGGTGACCGTGGGCCGCGACCGGGAAGGGCGGATCAGCCTGCTGTCGCTGGTCCCCAGGCCGGCACCGCAGCCCGCCGCGCCGTCGTCCGGCAAGGCGGACGACACGGGGGCCCCCCAGGCCGGCGCTCAGGCCGAGGCGAAGGCTCCGGCGCTGGCCCTCCAGCTCGGCGAGTTCAAGATTGCCGGCGGGCGCATCGACTTCACCGACCAGCTCGCCGCCGGGGCCTTCCACAAGACCCTTCAGGATCTCGACGTCTCGCTGCGCAAGCTCGCGTTGCCGGCCACGGCGCCCGCCGAGCTCGATGTCGCCTTCGCCACCGATGCCGGCGAGAAGCTCGTCCATAAGGGCAGCCTGGGCCTCGCGCCCCTCAAGGCCGCCGGTCAGCTCGAGCTCACCGGGCTGGCACTGCCCGCCCACAAGCTCTACCTCGCCGCGGCGATGAAGGAGGCCGAGCTGCTGTCGGGCAGGGTGGATGGGCGTGTCGCCTACGATTTCGTGCAGGAGGCCGCCGGCCCGAAGGTCAGGCTGAAGGCCGAAAGCCTCGCCCTGAAGGGCCTCGGCCTGCGCCTCAAGGGCGAGAAGACCGATCTCGTCCGCCTGGGCCTGCTCGAGCTGCGTGACACCGACGTGGACACCGCGGCCCGCAAGCTCACCGTCGGCCAGGTGAACGGCAAGGCGACCCGTGTGGTGCTGATCCGCGCCGCCGACGGCGTCTTCAATGCCCAGCGCCTGGCCGGCGACGGCAAACCCGCCGCGAAGCCGCGGGGCAAGGCCGAGACGAGCCGCGGGCCCGCGGTGAAGCACGCCGCCAGGCCCGCCGATGCCGCCCCGCCGTGGCATGTCGAGGTGAAGCGCGTGGCGCTGGACGACTGGGGCCTGCGCGTCGAGGATCGCACGCTGGCGCCGGCCATCGTCTTCAACGCCGAGCCGCTCACGCTGCGGGTCGAGGGCCTGTCGACGGCCAAGGGCAGCAAGGCCCGGGTCGACCTGCAGGCCGGCATCAACAAGCGCGGCCAGTTCGGCATCCGGGGGGCGCTGGGCGTCGCGCCGCTGGCGGGCAACCTCGACGTGGACCTCAAGGCCGTCGACATCACGATGCTGCAGCCCTACGTCACCGAGCAGGTGAAGATCGCGATCACCCGCGGCAAGCTCACCTCCCGCGGCAAGCTGGCCTTCGAGCTGCCGCCCGCCGGTGGTCCCCGGGCCAGCTTCAAGGGCAACCTGACCCTGGGCGACTTCGCCTCGGTGGACAAGCTCAACGCCACCGACTTCCTCAAGTGGAAGTCGCTGTACTTCGGCGGCGTGGATCTGCGCCTGGCGCCGCTGGCGGTGAGCATCGACGACATCGCGCTGACCGATTTCTACACCCGGCTGATCCTCGACGCCCAGGGCGGCCTCAATATCCGCGAGATCACCGCCCAGCGCGCCAACGAGGCCAAGGCCGCGGCCGACGCGGTGAAGGCCGGCGGGGCCGTGCCCGCCAAGCCGTCCGACAAGGCGGGTGCCCAGGCCGTCGCGAAGGCCGAGCCACCCCCGCCGATCCACATCAAGCGCATCACCCTGCAGGGCGGCAACATCGCCTACAGCGACCGCTTCATCAAGCCCAACTACGACGCCAACCTCACCGGCATGGGTGGCCGGCTCACCGGCCTGTCGTCCGACCCGGACACCATCGCCGAGCTCGACCTGCGCGGCAGGGTGGACAATGCGGCGCCGGTCGAGGTGGTCGGCCGGCTCAACCCCTTCCGGCAGGACCGGGCGCTCGACATCCGCGCCTCCGTGAAGGATTTCGAGCTCTCCAGCGTGTCCACCTACGCCGCCAAGTACGTGGGCTACGGCATCGAGAAGGGCAAGCTGTCGGCCCAGCTCGGCTACAAGATCGAGGACCGCAAGCTCAGCGCCACCAACCAGGTCTTCCTCGACCAGCTGACCTTCGGCGACAAGGTGGACAGCCCGAGCGCCCTCAAGCTGCCGGTGCTGCTGGCGGTGTCGCTGCTCAAGAACAGCCGCGGCGAGATCGACCTCGACCTGCCGGTCGGCGGCTCCCTCGACGACCCGCAGTTCAGCGTCGGCGGCATCGTGGTCAAGGTGATCGTCAATCTGATCGGCAAGGCCCTCACCTCGCCCTTCGCGCTCTTGGGCTCGATCTTCGGCGGCAACGCCGAGGAGCTCGCCTGGCTGGACTTCGAGCCCGGCTTTGCCCGCCTCGGGCCGGGGAGCGAGGACAAGCTCAGGTCGATCGCCAGGGTGATGGCCGACAAGCCGGGCCTCAAGCTCGAGATCGCCGGCCGCGTCGATCCGGCCACCGACCGCGAGGGCCTCGGCCGGGCCATGCTGCTCGGCAAGGTCGAGGCGTTGAAGGTCAAGGACATGGCGAAGAAGGGCGAATCCCTCGCCGACGACGGCCGCGTGACGGTGTCGCCCGCCGAATATCCGGCGCTGCTGACTCGCGTGTACAAGGACGAGAAGTTTCCGAAACCGCGCAACGTGATCGGCCTCGCCAAGGAGCTGCCGGTGTCCGAGATGGAGAAGCTGATCCTCGCCAACACCAAGGTCGGCGACGAGGACGTGCGCCTGCTCGGCGCCCAGCGCGCCCAGGCGGTCAAGAGCTGGCTGCTCGACAAGGGGCAGGTGCCGGCGGAGCGGGTCTTCCTGCTGTCCACCCATGAGGGCGACGACGGCAAGCAGCCCAAGGCCCGGGTCAGCCGTGTCGATTTCTCGCTGCGTTGAGGGAGGACGCCATGCATCCCGAGCTGTTCGATGAATCCCGGCTCGCCGCGGCCCTGGCCGAACTGCCGGGCTGGGCGCCGCTGCCCGGCGGGCGGGCGATCGGCAAGACCTTCCGCTTTGCGGACTTCAACGCCGCCTTCGGCTGGATGGGCCGGGTGGCGCTGATGGCCGAGCGGCTCGACCACCACCCGGACTGGCGCAATGTTTATGGCCGGGTCGAGGTGGTGCTCACCACCCACGACGCCGGCGGCGTCACCGGGCGCGACATCGCGCTGGCCCGCTTCATGGACGAGGCGGCGCGCTGAGGGCTTACGCCGCACTGCGCCATGCGCGTCTCCGGCGACGGTGCTAAGCTTGGCTGCACCGGCATTATCTGCCGGTAACAGACCTGCCACTGCGTCCGGCTCCGCCGGAACGACCAAAAACCGGCCGGCTGTCCGAGGGAGAACACTGCAGATGCATCTGACCTTTGACTGGCAAGGGGCCTTGCGCCGCGCGCGCCACGGCGCAAAGGAGTCCGTCGCGGGCGAGCACGCCCCGCCACGCCCTGCCTGGAAGCGCTTTCCCTATGGCGACCGGGTCTACCGCTACGGTGGCACCGCGCTGCTCAGCAACTGGTGCCGCCTCCACCGGGCCGACCGGGAGCCCTATCCCACGGCGGAGAACCTCGTCGAGCTGTTGCGGGCCAACCCCGCCCTCGAGCCCCACGCCGCCGATCCCGACGGGCTTGCCGTGCAGGTCGAGGAGGCCTGGCGCAGCTTTCATGCGGGTGATTTTGCCGACGCAGTCGATCGTGGGCTGGCGGCCGGGCCGGTGGGAGGTGTGGTGGCCGTGCGGGCCGCCACCGTCTATGCGCGCCACCTGGAGGAAGATCCGCAGCAACGCATCACGATCCTGCGCGAGGCGGTGGATTCCGCCGCGGCGCTGGTCCGGCTGGCGCCCAACTGGGCCAACGCCTGGTACGCCCACGGTGCCGCGCTGGTGCGCTACAGCCAGCATCTGTCGGTGGTGAAGGCGCTCTCCCAGGGGCTCGGCAGCAAGGTGCGCGAGAGCCTGCACCGGGCCCTGCAGCTGGAGTCCGGCCACGCGGCGGCCCACGTGGCGCTGGGGGTTTACAACGCCGAGGTGATCGACAAGGTTGGTGTGGTGGTGGGCGGGCTCACCTACGGCGTGCGCCGGGAGGCGGTGGTTGACCACTTCGAGGTGGCGCGGACGCTGCATGCCCAGTCGGCGCTGGTGCTCGCCGAGTACGCCCACGCGTCGCTGCTGGTGCTCGATGGCGCCCGCACGGGCCGCACCCACGCCCTGTGCGCCGAGGCCGCCGCCTGCCAGCCGGTGGATGCGCTGGAGCGCCTGCACCTCGAGTGGGCGCTGGGTGAGATCGAGGCCGGCCCCGACTACCCCTGAACGCCCCGTCCGTCCTGGCGTCCGATCCGCGGGCCTCAGCCCTTGGAGCGGATCAGGCGGGCCTTTTCGCGCTCCCAGTCGCGTTCCTTCTCGGTTTCGCGCTTGTCGAACTGCTTCTTGCCCTTGGCGAGGCCGACGCTGATCTTGATGCGGCCCTTGGTGTAATGGAGGTCGAGGGGCACCAGCGCGTAGCCGGCCCGCTCGACCTTGCCGATCAGCTTGGCGATCTCCTCGGCGTGGAGCAGCAGCTTGCGGGTGCGGGTCGGGTCGGGGCTGACGTGGGTGGACGCGGACTCCAGCGCGGTGATGTGCATGCCGACGATGAAGATCTCGGCGCCGCGGATCACCACGTAGCTCTCCTTGATGTTGGCGCGCCCGGCCCGGATGGCCTTGACCTCCCAGCCCTGCAGCACGAGGCCGGCCTCGTATTTGTCCTCGATGAAATAATCGTGGAAGGCCTTGCGGTTGTCGATGATGCTCATTGGCGTAGGCTCGTGGGGACGCGTAAAATCGCTGATTTTAACAGCTCGGTAGCCCCACCGCGCCCCGATGGCAACCGTCAAGAAAATCGTACTGATCGAATTCACGCCGGCCCAGATGTTCGATCTGGTCGACCGCTGCGAAGACTACCCCAGGTTCCTGCCCTGGTGCGGCGGCAGCGAAGTGCACTCCCGCGACGAGCAGATCACCCGGGCGACCCTGCACATCAACTACCACGGGATCAAGTCCCACTTCAGCACCGAGAACGAAAAGCACTACCCGTCCCACATGCTGATCCGCCTGACCGATGGGCCCTTCACGCACCTGGACGGCTCCTGGACCTTCACGCCGCTGGGCGATTCGGCCTGCAAGGTGGAGTTCAACCTGCACTACGAGTTCTCCAGCCGCCTCATCGAGAAGGCGGTGGGGCCGGTGTTCAACCACATTGCCAGCACCTTCGTCGATTCCTTCGTGAAGCGTGCCGGGCAGGTTTATGGCGGGAAGGCCTGAGATGTCCGATTCGATCAACGTGGAAGTCTGCTATGCCCTCCGCGAGCGCCAGGAGATCGTCCGCCTCAAGCTGCCCGCCGGCAGCACCGTGCAGCGGGCCATCGAGGCCTCCGGCCTGCTCCAGAAGCACCCCGAGATCGACATCGCCAAGACCAACAAGCTGGGCGTCTTCGCCAAGCTGGTCAAGGCCGACACCGTGCTGCGCGACCGCGACCGGGTCGAGATCTACCGTCCGCTGATCGCCGACCCGAAGGACGTGCGCCGCAAGCGGGCCGAGGAGGGCAAGGTCATGAAGAAGGGCGGCGGCCCCGCCGAGGACGCGGCCGGCTGACGTGGCGGGCCCGCGAGGGCCGGGCAGGGCACTCCGGCCCGGCGCCGGGCGGGGCCTATTTGCAGTTGCGGGCGAGGTAGCCGCGCAGGCGCTCGATCTCGGCTTCGTGCTCGGAGTCGTCGAGCACCACGCGCTCGCCGTTCTCGGCAAAGCGGGTGACCCGCTGGCCGTCCTGCATGGCCACCAGCTGCGCCCTGGCGTCGGAGCATTCCCGCTGGCGGGCGTCGGCCGTCGCGCGGTCGGCGGTGGCCTTTTCCTCGGCCTCCGCGGCGGCGGCCCGGCGTTTCTTGAAGGCGAGGTCCTTCTCGACGATCGAGGCGGGGCCCTGGCGGCCCTCGGAAGCCCCCGCGGTGGGTGCCAGCGGCGCCTTGCGCAGGGTGCGGGCCTGGGCTTCGGGGGGCGGAAGGTCGGAGTAATGCACCCGCCCGCTGGGGTCTTTCCAGCTGTATATTTCCTGGCCGAAGGCTGCCGTGGTGACGAGGGCCAGCACGACGGCCGGAAGTTTGTGCAACATTGAGTGCTCCATCAGGACAAAGCTTTTGCCGCAAGCCGGCTGGCTACGTATAATACGGATTTGATTCAAGGGATTAAAGCCATGCGAGTGATCCAGAAGGCGCTGACGTTTGACGACGTCCTTCTCATCCCCGCCCATTCGAGCGTTCTCCCGCGCGACGTCAGCCTTCAGACGAAACTCACGCGCAACATTACCCTGAATATTCCTCTGGTGTCCGCAGCCATGGACACCGTCACCGAAGCACGCCTCGCCATTGCGCTCGCGCAGGAAGGCGGGATCGGGATCGTTCACAAGAACCTGACCCCCCAGCAGCAGGCGGCCGAAGTGGCCAAGGTAAAACGCTTCGAATCGGGCATCCTCAAGGATCCGATCACCATCCCGCCGACCATGACGGTCCGCGAGGTGCTCACCCTGACCCGTACCCACAAGATCTCCGGCCTGCCGGTGGTCGATAACGGCAAGGTGATCGGCATCGTCACCAACCGTGACACCCGCTTCGAGACCAATCTCGACCAGCCCGTCTCGGCGATCATGACGCCCGAGTCGCGCCTGGTCACGGTGCGCGAAGGCGCCAGCCTCGAAGAAGGCCGCGCGCTGATGCACAAGCACCGCCTCGAGCGCGTGCTGGTGCTCAATGACGAAGGCGGCCTGGCCGGCCTCATCACCGTCAAGGACATGATGAAGTCCACCGAGCACCCGCTCGCCTCCAAGGACGGCCTCGGCCGCCTGCGCGTCGGTGCGGCGATCGGCGTCGGTGCCGGCACCGAGGAGCGCGCCGCGCTGCTGGCCGAGGCCGGCGTCGACGTGATCGTCGTCGATACCGCCCATGGCCACTCCCAGGGCGTGCTCGACCGCGTGAGCTGGGTCAAGAAGAACTTCCCGCAGGTCGAGGTCATCGGCGGCAACA
Organism: Zoogloea sp.; assembly: GCF_041908905.1. GTDB lineage: Bacteria > Pseudomonadota > Gammaproteobacteria > Burkholderiales > Rhodocyclaceae > Zoogloea. The sequence continues at coordinate 141,091 of NZ_JAYREK010000002.1, read as the reverse complement.
TCGCCACCGCCGCTGCCGCCAAGGCACTGGTGGATGCCGGCGCCGACGGCGTCAAGGTCGGCATCGGCCCCGGCTCGATCTGCACCACCCGCATCGTGGCGGGCGTCGGCGTGCCGCAGATCACCGCGGTCGACAATGTCGCCACCGCCCTCGAGGGCTCCGGTGTGCCGATGATCGCCGACGGCGGCATCCGCTACTCGGGCGACATCTCCAAGGCCATCGTCGCCGGTGCCAACGTGGTGATGCTGGGCGGCCTGTTCGCCGGTACCGAAGAGGCGCCGGGCGAGACCGTGCTGTTCCAGGGCCGTTCCTACAAGTCCTACCGCGGCATGGGTTCGCTGGGCGCGATGCAGCAGGGCGCCGCCGACCGTTACTTCCAGGAGAACGACGGCAATGTGGACAAGCTGGTGCCCGAAGGCATCGAAGGCCGCGTGCCCTACAAGGGCGCGGTGACGGCGGTGATCCACCAGCTTATGGGCGGCCTGCGCGCCTCCATGGGCTACGTGGGGTGTGCCACCATCGACGAGATGCGCACCCGCGCCGAGTTCGTCGAGATCACCTCGGCCGGCATCCGTGAATCCCACGTCCACGACGTGCAGATCACCAAGGAAGCACCCAACTACCACGTGGACTGAGCACCGTCCGCGCAGCACGGTATCCAAAGGCAGCCTGCGGGCTGCCTTTTTTATCGTGCGTGTCCGGCGGCTTGCCGGGGTATGGCCATGCCGGGCGATAATCGGTGTCCATATGCCGCTCCCTGTCCGAACTCCCCGATGCCCATGAATACCCAGCGAAGCGATGTTCCGCCGGCCGACGTGCCGGTGGTCGAAGTGAGCCGGCTGTGCCGCAGCGTGACGGCCGACGGCGGGCCCGTGCTGCACATCCTCGAAGATGTCTCGTTTTCCATCGCCCCCGGCGAGGCGGTGGCCATCGTCGGGGCCTCCGGCTCCGGCAAGTCGACCCTGCTCGGCCTGCTGGCCGGGCTGGATTCGCCGAGCGGTGGCACGGTCAAGATCCGCGGGCAGGATCTGTTCGCCCTCGACGAGGACGGCCGCGCGGCGCTGCGGGGCACCTGCCTGGGCTTCGTGTTCCAGTCCTTCCAGCTGCTCCCGGCGCTCACCGCCCTCGAGAACGTGATGCTGCCCCTGGAGCTCGCCGGCCGCAGCGACGCGCGCCGGGAGGCCGAAGCCTGGCTCGGGCGGGTCGGCCTGGCCGGCCGGCTGGCCCATTATCCGCGCCAGCTGTCGGGGGGCGAGCAGCAGCGGGTGGCGGTGGCGCGGGCTTTCGCGCCGCGGCCGGCGCTGGTGCTGGCCGACGAGCCGACCGGCAACCTCGACGTGGCCACCGGCGAGGCAGTGATCGAGCTGATGTTCTCACTGAACGCCGAGTCCGGCACCACCCTGGTGCTGGTGACCCACGACCACGCGCTGGCGGCCCGCTGCGGGCGCACCCTGCGGCTCGCCTCGGGGCGGCTGGTGGAAGCCTGAGCCCGGGACACGCGCAACAAAAAGGGCTGCCCGCGGGCAGCCCTTTTCGATGCAGCAAGGGGGGCGCGTCAGACGACGGCCTCCTGCTTTTCCTTCTTGGGCTGGATGAACTGCTCGCGGGACACGCCGAGCCACATCACCAGCGGGCTCGCCACCAGCACCGACGAGTAGATGCCGAAGCAGATGCCGATGGTCAGCGCCAGGGAGAAGTAGTACAGCGTCTCGCCACCGAACAGCAGCATCGACAGCACCATGATCTGGGTCGAGCCGTGGGTGATGATGGTGCGGCTGATGGTGCTGGTGATGGCGTGGTCGAGCACCTGCGGGGTGGTCAGGCCGCGCTTCTTCTTGAAGGTCTCGCGCACCCGGTCGAAGACCACCACCGATTCATTCACCGAGTAGCCCAGCACCGCCAGGGTGGCGGCCAGCACCGGCAGCGAGAATTCCCACTGGAACAGCGCGAAGAAGCCCAGGATGATGATCACGTCGTGGAGGTTGGCGATGATCGCCGACACCGCGAAGCGCCACTCGAAGCGCATCGCCAGATACACCACGATGCCGCCGATCACCAGCAGCAGCGCCATCGCGCCGTCGGAGGCGAGCTCCTTGCCGACCTGCGGGCCGACGAACTCGACCCGGCGCAGCTCGGGCTTGCCGCCCTCGAGGGCGTTGAGGCTGGCCATGACCTTGTCGCTGACCTTGCCGGTTTCCATGCCTTCCCGGTTGGGCAGGCGGATCAGCACGTCGCGGGAGCTGCCGAAGTTCTGCACCTGGGCGTCCTGGTAGCCTTCCTTGGCGAGGGCGTCGCGCAGCTTCTCGAGGGCCGGGGCCTCGGCGTAGCTGACTTCCATCAGCGTGCCGCCGGTGAACTCGACGCTGAAATGCAGCCCCTTGGTGGCCAGGAAGAACACCGCGAGCAGGAAGGTGACCAACGAAATCACGTTGAACACCAGCGCGTGCCGCATGAAGGGGATGTCTTTGTGGATCCGGAAGAATTCCATGATGAATGTCCGTTGTGTGCCGTTGCTGCCGCGCCTCAGAGGCCCGGCTTCCAGACCTGGCCGATGGCCAGCTTCTCGAGCTTGCGCTTCTTGCCGTAGATCAGGTTGACCAGGCCGCGGGAGACCAGGATCGCGCTGAACATCGAGGTGAGGATGCCGAGGCAGTGCACCACCGCAAAACCCCGCACCGGGCCGGAGCCGAATACCAGCAGGGCGATGCCGGCGATCAGGGTGGTGACGTTGGAGTCGAGGATGGTGTCGAAGGCGCGGTCGTAGCCGGTGGCGATCGCCGCCTGGGGGCTGGAGCCGTTGCGCAGCTCTTCACGGATGCGCTCGTTGATCAGCACGTTGGCGTCGATGGCCATGCCGAGGGTCAGCGCGATGGCCGCGATGCCCGGCAGGGTCAGGGTGGCCTGCAGCAGCGACAGCAGCGCCACCAGCAAGAGCAGGTTGGAGGCCAGCGCCACCACCGACACGAAGCCGAACAGCATGTAGTACGCGCACATGAAGATGGCGATGGCGATGAAGCCCCACATGGTGGAGTGGAAGCCCTTGGTGATGTTCTCGGCGCCGAGGCTGGGGCCGATGGTGCGCTCCTCGATGATCTCCATCGGCGCCGCCAGCGAGCCGGCCCGCAGCAGCAGGGCGGTGTCGGTGGCTTCCTCGGAGCTCATGCGGCCGGAGATCTGCACGCGGCCGCCGCCGATCTCGCTGCGGATCACCGGGGCGGTGACGACCTCGCCCTTGCCCTTCTCGATCAGCAGGATGGCCATCCGCTTGTTGATGTTCTCGCGGGTGATGTCCTTGAAGATGCGGGCGCCGGCGGCGTCGAGGGTGAGGTGGACCGCCGGCTCGTGGGTCTGGCCGTCGAAGCCCGGCTGGGCGTCGGTGAGGCGCTCGCCGGTGAGGACGACCTGCTTCTTGACCAGCAGCGGGTTGCCGCCGCGCTCGGAGTAGAGCTCGGTGCCCGGCGGGATGGTGCCCTGCAGCGCGCCTTCGAGGGCGCCCGGGGTGTCGTCCACCAGACGGATCTCGAGGGTCGCGGTGCGGCCGAGGATGTCCTTGGCCTTGGCCACGTCCTGGACGCCCGGGAGCTGCACGACGATGCGGTCGAGGCCCTGCTGCTGGATCACCGGCTCGGCCACGCCGAGTTCGTTGATCCGGTTGTGCAGGGTGCCGATGTTCTGGCGGAGGGCGAATTCCTGGATGGTCTTCTGGGCCAGCGGAGTGAGGGTGGCGGTGAGCTTGAAGTCGGCGCCGTCCTGGCCTTCGATGAGTTGCAGATCGTTGTTGCCGGCGCTGATCACGCTCTTCGCGCGGGCCTGGGTCTCGGCGTCGCGGAAGCGGATGACCACGCTGGCGCCTTCACGGCTGATGCCGGCGTGGCGGACGTTCTTGTCGCGCAGCAGGGTGCGCAGGTCGCCGGTGGTGGCGTCGAGGCGCTTGGTGACGGCGCCCTTCATGTCCACCTGGAGCAGGAAGTGCACGCCGCCGCGCAGGTCGAGGCCCAGGTACATGGGCAGCGCGTGGATGCTGGTGAGCCACTGGGGGCTGGCCGACAGCAGGTTGAGGGCGACCACGTAGGACGGGTCGGCGGCGTCCGGGTTGAAGGCCTTCTCGATGGCGTCCTTGGCCTTCAGCTGGGTGTCGGTGTCACGGAAGCGGGCGCGCACGCTGGTGAGGTCGGCGAACAGGCCGTCGTGCGGGATGCCGGCCGCCGCCAGGCTTTCCTCGACGCGCTTGAGGGCGGTCGTGGTGTCGAGCTTGAGCGTGGCCTTGCCGCTGGAGACCTGGACGGCGGGCACCTCCCCGTAGAAATTCGGCAGGGTGTAGATCAGGCCCCACAGCAGCACGAGGCCGATGAGGAGGTTTTTCCAGAGAGGGTAGCGGTTCATGGGTCGGGCGGAAAGGATGGGAAGCTACGTTGATGCTGTGCGGCCCGGCGGGCGGAGCGGGGCCCCGCCGCCTCCGGCGTTCAGATCGACTTGATGGTGCCCTTCGGCAGCACGGCGCCGATGGCCTGTTTCTGGACGATGATCTGGGTGTTCGCGGCGACTTCGACGGTGACGTAGGAGTCGCTCAGCGACACGACCTTGCCGACGATGCCGCCCTGGGTCAGCACCTCGTCGTTCTTCTGCAGGCCTTCGAGCAGGGCCTTGTGCTCCTTGGCGCGCTTCATCTGCGGGCGGATCATCAGGAAGTACAGCACGACGAACATGAAGATCAGCGGCAGCATGCCGGTGATGCTGGACATCGGATCCTGCGCGGCGGCCGGGGCGGCCTGGGCAAAGGCGTTGGAAATCAGCACATTGAGCTCCTGAGGGGAGGTGAAAAACCCCGGAGTATAACAGCAGCCGCGGATGGCCTTCCGTGCGCGGGGGCTGGGGGCGCGCCCGGGGCGGGCAGCGGCGCACAAAAAAAAGCGGCGTCTGCCTTGCGACAGACGCCGTCAAATCTCCACGAAGGAGAGGAGGGAGAAAAACACGGTTGGGCCGGCCCGGAGGCCGGCGGCGGCCTGAGGGTGTCAGGCGGCCTTGCTCATCTGGTTGCAGAAGCGCTGCCAGTTGGCAGAGATCGCGCTGACCATCTGCTCGGCGGCGAGCAGCGGCAGCAGGCCGAGGCGGCTCTGGCTGCGTACGAAGGTTTCGATCTGCGGTGCGCACAGGGTGCTGCGCTCGGCGTCGAGGAGTTCACGGAAGCGGGCTTCGGCCGCGCCCCAGAATTCGGAGGTGCCAACCCAGCCGGTGTCGGCGGTGGCTTCGCGGACGGCCTTGCGCCACAGCGCTTCGGCGCGCTCCAGCGACACACCGGCCTTGCGGGCCTGCCACGGTAAGAGTTTGGGCGATTTCATTGCTGTTGCTCCTGTTGGTCGCATCATTCAAGCGGGGACGCAGCTACGGCGACTTCGGCCGTATTGGTGCGATGCAATATGTGCACAAAATTTATTAACCTTATAAAACATAAGGTTAAAAACTGTTCCCCGGTTGTTTGTTGCATTGCACAATCAAAATTGTAGGCAACCGGATCAAGCTCCGCAAGCTGTCTTGCATTTTGTTTCGGGAATTTGATCACGGTGTGTTGGTTTGATGCTACAGAGTTCTGCTCTGCAGACCCGTATTTCGGGATCTGGATCTGTTTCGGCATCCATCGACGGGGGTGCCGGCCGTTGTTCCGGGCGGTACAATCCCGGGCTCAGCTGTACATTTATCTACTTCGCCCGCCCCATGTCCCAGCTCCTCGACAACCTCAACCCGGAACAGCTCGCCGCCGTGACGCTGGCGCCCCAGCATGCCCTGATCCTCGCCGGCGCCGGCTCGGGCAAGACGCGGGTGCTCACCACGCGGATCGCCTGGCTGATCCAGAACGGCTACTGCAGCCCCCAGGGCATCCTGGCGGTGACCTTCACCAACAAGGCCGCCAAGGAAATGCTCACGCGGCTGTCGGCGATGTTCCCGATCAACACCCGGGGGATGTGGATCGGCACCTTCCACGGCCTGTGCAACCGCTTCCTGCGGGCCCATCACCGCGACGCCGGCCTGCCCCAGCTGTTCCAGATCCTCGACTCGGGCGACCAGCTGGCCGCCATCAAGCGCCTGCTCAAAACCCTCAACATCGACGACGAGAAATTCCCGCCCCGGGAGCTGCAGCACTTCATCAACGCCCAGAAAGAGGCCGGCCTGAGGCCGGCGGCGGTCGATGCCTGGGACGACTACACCCGGCGCCGGGTCGAGCTTTACATCGAGTATGAGGCCCAATGCCAGCGCGAGGCAGTTGTGGATTTCCCCGAGCTTCTGCTCCGCAGCTACGAATTGCTCGAGCGCAACGAGCCGATCCGGCGGCATTACCAGGCCCGTTTCCGCCACATCCTGGTGGATGAGTTCCAGGACACCAACCGTCTGCAATACAAGTGGCTGTCGCTGCTGGCCGACGGCGGCAGCGAGGGCGGGGCGAGCCTGTTCTGCGTGGGTGACGACGACCAGTCGATCTACCGCTTCCGCGGCGCCGAGATCGGCAACATGATCGACTTCCAGAGGGACTTCCGGGTGCAGAGCGTGATCCGCCTGGAGCAGAACTACCGCTCCCACGGCAACATCCTCGACGCCGCCAACGCCCTGATCGGCCACAACACCAAGCGCCTCGGCAAGAGCCTGTGGACCGACCGCGGCCCCGGCGAGCCGATCCGCGTGTATGAGGCCTTCACCGACAGCGACGAGGCGCGCTGGATCGTCGAGGAGATCCAGTCCCTGGTGCGGGAGGGCACCAGCCGCGCCGACATCGCGCTGCTGTACCGCTCCAACGCCCAGTCGCGGGTGCTGGAGCACCAGCTGTTCTCCAGCGGGGTGCCCTACCGGGTGTATGGCGGCCTGCGCTTCTTCGAGCGCCAGGAGGTCAAGCACGCGCTGGCCTACCTGCGCCTGATCGCCAACCCCGACGACGACACCGCCTTCACGCGGGTGGTCAACTTCCCGACCCGCGGCATCGGCGCCCGCTCCCTCGAAGCCCTGCAAGACGCCGCGCGGGTCTGGAACACGCCGCTCTACCAGACCGTGCCGCACCTCTCCGGCAAGCCGGCGGCGGCCCTCGGCCAGTTCGTCGCCCTCATCGAGCGCCTGCGCCTCGAAACCCGGGATCTGCCCCTCCACGAGATGGTGGACCACGTCATCGAGATGTCCGGCCTGCGCGCCCACTACCAGCTCGAGAAGGAAGGCCAGGAGCGCCTCGAGAACCTCGACGAACTCCTCAACGCCGCCGCCAACTTCAGCGCCGAGGTGGGCGCCGGCCCGGCCCCGGGCGAGCCGGCCCCGGAGGCCGGCAGTGTGCTGGCCGAGTTCCTCGCCCATGCGTCGCTGGAGGCTGGCGACCACCAGGCCGACGCCGGCGCCGAGGCCGTCCAGCTGATGACCGTGCATGCGGCCAAGGGCCTGGAGTTCGACGTGGTCTTCCTGTCGGGCCTCGAGGAGGAGCTGTTCCCCCACGGCAACAGCACCCAGGAGGCCGACGGCCTGGAGGAAGAGCGTCGCCTGATGTACGTGGCGGTCACCCGTGCCCGCCAGCGGCTTTACCTCAGCTTCGCCCAGAGCCGCATGCTCCATGGCCAGGTGCGCTACAACCTGCGCTCGCGCTTCCTCGAGGAGATCCCCGAGCCGCTCACCAAGTGGCTGACTCCGCCCAACCCGCGGCGCAGCTACGTGTCCGAGCCTTCGCCGCGCCATTACAGCCAGGGCGCCGCCAAGCCCGCCGCGCCGTCGATGCCGCCGCCTCCGCCCCAGCGCTCGCGGGATCTCGGCGGCTTCGCGATCGGCCAGGCCGTCACCCACGCCCGCTTCGGCGACGGGGTCATCATCGCCGCCGAAGGCAGCGGTGGCGACGCCCGGGTGCAGGTAAAGTTTGCCGATGCGGGCGCGGGCAGCAAATGGCTGATGCTGGCGGTGGCCAAGCTGACACCGGCGTCCTGACCCACCGCCCACCCGCAACACCATAACAAACCGGAGGAGACACCATGAGCAACCAGCAACGCTTCTATATAGACGGCCAGTGGGTGGAGCCCGCCGTCCCGGCTTTCCGCGACGTGATCAACCCGGCCACCGAGGCGCCCGCCGGCCGCATCGCGATGGGCGCCGCCGCCGACGTGGAGCGGGCCGTCGCGGCGGCGCGGGCGGCCTTCCCGGCCTTCGCCGCAACCACCCGCGAGGAGCGCCTCGAGCTCTTCGTGCGCATCGGCGAGGCCTATAAAAAGCGCTACGACGACATGGCCCAGGCCATCTGCGCCGAGATGGGCGCGCCGCTGAAGGCGCTGGCGGGCAGCGGCCAGGCCGGCTCCGGGCTGTTCCATTTCCGCACCACGGCCAAGGCGTTGCAGGACTTCGTGTTCGAGAAGCCCCAGGGCAACACCCGCATCCTGCGCGAGCCCGTCGGCGTGTGCGGGCTGATCACCCCCTGGAACTGGCCGGCCAACCAGATGGCCTGCAAGGTGGCGCCGGCCCTCGCGGCGGGCTGCACGATGGTCCTCAAGCCCAGCGAGCTGGCGCCCCTGTCGGGCATCATCCTGGCCGAGATCCTCCACGAGGCCGGCGTGCCGGCGGGGGTCTTCAACCTCGTCAATGGCGACGGTGCGGGGGTTGGCGCGCCGCTCACCACCCACCCCGAGGTGGACATGCTGTCCTTCACCGGCTCCACCCGCGCCGGCCAGCTGGTGATGCGGGCCGCCGCCGAGGGCATCAAGAAGGTGGCCCTCGAGCTCGGCGGCAAGTCGGCCAACATCATCCTCGACGACGCCGACTTCCCGCGCGCCGTCACCCAGGGCGTCACCACCCTGATGCTCAACAGCGGTCAGAACTGCAACGCGCCGTCGCGGATGCTGGTGCCCGCCCACCGGCTCGACGAGGTCGAGGCCCTGGCCGTGGCGGCCCTCGGCAAAGTCCGCATTGGCGACCCGCTCGACGCGGCCACCACCATGGGGCCGCTGGCCAATGGCGCCCAGTTCGAGCGGGTGCAACGCCTCATCGAGGCCGGCATCGCCGAGGGGGCCAAGCTGCTGACGGGCGGAGCGGGGCGGCCGGAGGGCATCGCCCGCGGCTTCTTCGTGCGGCCGACCATCTTCAGCCGGGTGAGCAACACCATGACCATCGCCCGCGAGGAGATCTTCGGGCCGGTGCTGTCGATCCTGCCCTACCGCGACGAGGACGAGGCGGTGGCGATCGCCAACGACACGCCCTACGGCCTGTCGGGCTACGTGAGCGCCGGCGACCCGGCCCGCGCCCGCGCGGTGGCCCGCCGCCTGCGCACCGGCAACGTGCACATCAACGGTGCGCCGATCGACATGGCGGCGCCCTTCGGCGGCTACAAGCAGTCCGGCCTCGGCCGCGAGTGGGGCGCCTGGGGCATCGAGGAGTTCCTCGAGGTGAAGGCCATGCTCGGCTACGGCGAGGGCGACTGAGGCGTCCATGCTGACTGTCGCCCTGGTCTGCCTGGCCCTGCTGGTGCTGACCACGATCATCCACTACGAGGCCCTGCGCGGTCTCGCGGTCTGGCTGCCGGATTCGCGGATCCGCCCGCGGGCCCGGCTGATCGTCGTGATCCTGGTCACCTTTGCCGCCCACCTGCTCGAGATCGGCCTGTACGCCCTGGCGATCTACGGGCTGGTGCGCTTCGACGGGCTGGGCACGCTGGGCGACGCCGGCCGCTTCTCCCTCGATGTGTCGCTGTATTTCTCGGCCGAAACCTACACCTCCCTCGGCTACGGCGACGTGGTGCCGGGCGGGGCGCTGCGCCTGCTGGCCGGCGTCGAGGCCCTCAACGGGCTGCTCCTGATCGGCTGGTCGGCGTCCTACACCTACATCGCGATGGAGCGCTTCTGGAGCAACGACAGCAAGTAGGGGAGCACGATGCGCGTACTGGTGGTGGAAGACGACCTGACCCTGGCGGCCGGGCTGGTGGAGGCGCTGGAGCGGGAGGGTTTCCGGGTCGATCACCTGGGGGCGGCCGAGCCCGCGGAGGGCGCGTTCGGCCTCACGGCCTACGACCTCGCCATCGTCGATATCGGCCTGCCCGGCATGGACGGCCTGGAGCTGATCCGCCGGGTGCGCCGGCGCGGCACCTTGACGCCCATCCTGATCCTCACCGCCCGTGACGCCCTCGACGACCGGGTGGGGGGCCTCGACGCGGGCGGCGACGACTACCTGCTGAAGCCCTTCCTGCTGCCCGAGCTGCTGGCCCGGGTGCGGGCGCTGATCCGCCGCAGCCGGGCGGCGGCCAGCCTGATGCTGCAGGTCGGCGAGCTGGCGCTGGACGTCCAGGCCCACCGCGCCACGCTGCTCGGCGAGGCGCTGGAGCTCACCGGGCGCGAATGGAATGTGCTGGAGCAACTGGCCCTCGCGGTGCCGCGGGTGGTCGCCAAGCAGAAGCTCGCCGACAGCCTCAGCCAGTGGGACAAGGAGATCACCCCCAACGCTGTCGAGATCTACGTCTCCCGGCTGCGCGCCAAGCTGGCCGGCAGCCGCGTGGGCATCCGCACGGTGCGGGGCATCGGCTACCGGCTCGAGGCGGGCGATGCCGCTGCAGGCTAGGGCGCACACCCTGCGCCGGCGCCTGGTGGCGCTGATCTCGTGGCCGCTGCTGGTGCTGCTGGGCCTGAGCATGTTCGCCGACTACCGCTCGGCGGTGAGCATCGCCGACGAGGCCTACGACAGTGCCCTGAGCGGCACGGTGGTGGCGCTGGTGACGCGCCTCGAGCGGGACGACGACGATCTCGACATCGAGGTGGACCTCCCCCCCGCCGCCGACGAGATCCTCCGCTCAGACACTCTCGACAAGGTGCAGTACGTGGTCTTCGATGATCAGGCCAAGGTGCTCGCCGGCGACCCGGAACTCCTGCAGCTGCCCCGTCCCCGGCGCCCCAACCATGCCGAGCTGGGCGATGCGGAGCTGGGCGGTCGGCGTGTCCGCACCGCCGCCTACCGCTACGAGAGCCCGGGCCTGGTGGCGACGGCGATCGTCGCCGAGACCACCTTCAAGCGCAGCCACGCCGCCCGGCGCATCCTGATCACCATCTTCTGGCCCAACCTGCTGCTGATCGCAGCCGCGCTGCTGCTGGTGTATTTCGGCGTGCGGGTGGCCCTCGAGCCCCTCGACGCGCTGGGCGACACCATCGCCGGGCGCGGGGCCGACGACTTCGGCCCGCTGGCCGAGGACGAGGTGCCCGGCGAGGCGCGGCCGCTGGTGCGCGCCATCAACAGGCTGATGGCCCACCTGGGCCGGGCCAGCCACGCCCAGCAGGTGTTCCTGTCGAACGCCGCCCACCAGTTGCGCACGCCCCTGGCCGGCCTGCAGACCCAGCTCGACCTGGCCGCCGACACCCTGCCCCCCGAGGCCCGCCCGCGCCTCGAGCGGCTGCGGCAGTCGGTGCGCCGGCTGGCCCACTTCACCCACCAGATGCTGGCGCTGGCGCGCTCGTCGTCGGAGGGGGCGCTGATTCACGAGAACGGCCCGGTCGACCTCGCCGGGCTGCTCGAGGAGACCGCCTCGGAGCTCCTCGACGCGGCCCTGGCCAGGGGCGTCGACCTGGGCTTCGACAGCGCGCCGGCGAGCCTCGTCGGGTCGCGCTGGATGCTCCGCGAGATGCTCGCCAACCTGGTCGACAACGCGATCACCTACACCCCGGCGGGCGGCCACGTGACGGTGCGTTGCGGCAGCGTCGAGGGTGTCGCCTTCATCGAGGTCGAGGACGACGGGCCGGGCATTCCGGAGGCCGAGCGCGACAAGGTCTTCGAGCGTTTCTACCGGGTCGTCGGCACCGCGGCGGAGGGGAGCGGTCTGGGGCTCGCCATCGTCCGCGAGGTGGCGGTCCGCCACGGCGCCCAGGTCATCATCGGCAGCGGGCCGGGGGGCGCCGGCACATGCGTGCGGGTGTCCTTCCCGCCCCGGGGCGGGGCCCCGTCCCGCGACCGGGACGCGGCTGTCAGGTAATTGAAGGGTCGCGGGCCCTAAGTTCGGCGGCATTCCATCGTGTGGATGCCTGCCATGAACTCGCCTTCCGTCTTTTCGAGCGCCTTTCCCGGCCCCCGCCGGCCGGCCGCGCTGATCTTCCTGCACTGGCTGACCCTGCTGCTGATCGCCGCGGTGGTTGGCCTCGTCCTCGTGCGGGAGGGCGTCGACGAGAAGGCCCTGCGCACCACCCTCATCAACCTGCACCGCAGCCTCGGCCTGTGCGTGGCGCTGCTCGCCCTGGCGCGCCTCGCCGTGCGGCTCGCCAGGCGCCCGTTGCCGCCCACCGCCGCGGCCTCGCCGCTGGAGCACTTCGTGGCGATGGCCGTGCATCTGGCGCTGTATGTGCTCATGTTCGCGCTGCCGCTGATCGGCTGGGCGCTGTCGAGCGCCAACGGCAAGCCGGTGTCCTTCTTCGGCCTGGTCACGCTGCCGCCGCTGGTCGAGCAGGACGAGGACCTCGGCGACGCCTTCGCCGAGTACCACGAGGGCGCCGCCTGGCTCCTCCTCGGCCTCGTCGGCGCCCACGCGGCGGCGGCCCTGGCCCACCACTTCATCAAGCGTGACGACGTGCTGCGGGCAATGCTGCCGGCCTGGCTGGCCGGCCCTCGCCGCTGAGCCCGGGCGCGTTGGCCCCGATTGTCGTTTTTCCCTGAAAAATCCTTGAGAGGACCACCATGAAACCGCTCATCTCCGGACGGAGATTCCCCCTGTCCGCCCTCCGCGCCGCCGGCACCACGCTGCTGGCCGCCCTCGGCCTGCTCGCCGCCGCGCCGGCCGCCCACGCCGTGCCCAGCTTCGCCCGCCAGACCGGCGCCGACTGCGCCGCCTGCCACGTGGGCGCCTTCGGCCCGCAGCTGACGCCCTACGGCATCAAGTTCAAGCTCGGCGGCTACACCGAGACCGACGGCAAGGACGGCAAGGTGCCCTTGTCGGCGATGCTGGTCGGCTCCTACACCCAGACGAAGAAGAACCAGGCCGATCGCCCGGCCGACACCGCCAGCGTCAACAAGAACCTGGCCTTCGACGAGGCCTCGCTGTTCCTGGCCGGCCGCCTGTCCGAGAAGATCGGCGCCTTCATCCAGGCCACCTACGACGGCGTCGGCCGCAGCACCGCCCTCGACCAGGTGGACATCCGCGCCGCCCACACCTTCGACCTGGCCGGCAAGGAGACCATCGTCGGCCTGTCCCTCAACAACAACCCCGGCGTGCAGGACCCCTTCAACACCATGCCGGTGTGGGGTTTCCCGTACACCGCGTCGGCGCTGGCCTTCGGGATGGGCGGCGCGGGCACGATGATCAATGGTGGCCTCGAGCAGCGCGTCACCGGCCTCTCCGCCTACACGTTCTGGAACAACCTGCTGTACGCCGAAGTGGGCACCTACCGCAGCCTGTCGCCGACGATGCAGAGCAAGTTCGGCCTGGGCCGCGCCGACGACATCGGGCGCCTCGGCGGCGGCACTGTTTACTGGCGTCTGGCGGCCTTCCAGGACCTGAAGAAGCAGGCCTTCAACGTCGGTGTGTTCGGGCTCAACACCTCGCTGCAGCCGGACCGCAGCGCGCCGGAGCGCAACAAGTTCAATGACCTCGGCGTCGATGCGTCGTACCAGTTCCTCGGCACGCGCAAGCACGTGGCCACCGTGAACACCAGCTTCATCCGCGAGCGCCAGACCCGCGACGCCTGGCTCGCCGCCGGCGACGCCGACAACCGCAAGGGCCACCTCAACGAGTTCAAGCTCAACGGCTCCTACCATTACGACCAGACCTGGGGCGCCACCGTCGGCCGCTTCCTGACCTCCGGCACCGCCGACGGCAGCCTCTACGCCTCCGGCAACGGCGACGCCAGCTTTGCCAAGGGCTCGCCCAACAGCTCCGGCTACATCCTGCAGGCCGACTGGACGCCGTGGGGCAAGGAGGCTTCGTGGGGTGCTCCGTGGGCCAACCTGCGCCTGGGCGCCCAGTACACGATGTTCACCAAGTTCAATGGCGCCAAGACCAACTACGACGGCAACGGCCGCGACGCCAAGGACAACAACACCCTGTTCCTGTTCGGCTGGGTCTCGTTCTGACGGAGCATGGAGATGAAGACGATGCAGCGGGTCTCGCTGGTGTTCGGCCTCTTCGCCGTGCTGGCGGCCAGCCATCCGGCCCGGGCCGCTGATGTGGCGAAGGGCGGCGACGTGTTCGCCGAAGAGTGCGCCGAGTGCCACAGCGTGCGCGAGGGCAAGAACAAGAAGGGGCCGTCGATGTTCGGCGTCGTCGGCCGCAAGGCCGCGGCGGTGCCCGACGCGGTGTATTCCGACGCCCTCAAGGGCAGCGGCCTCACCTGGACGCCGGACAAGCTCGACGCCTACCTGGCCGCGCCCAAGAAGTTCGTGCCCGGCGGCAAGATGAAGTACGACGGCCTCGCCGGCACCGCCGAGCGGGCCAACCTGCTGGCCTACCTCGCCACGCTGCGTTGAGCATGCGGGGCTGAAGTGCGCCCAGGTTGCCCGTTGGCAGCCCGGCGCACCGGGAGGGTGGAGCGGCCCGGCGGCTCAGGCTGCCGGCTGCTGCGCCCGCCCCGCAGCGAGCAGGAACAGCATGCCGAGGCCCATCACCCCGGCGGCGACCACCAGGGCCCCGTCGTAGCTGCCGGTGGTGGTGGCGATGTAGCATCGCCGCCACGGCCAGCCCCGACACCACGATGCCCAGGCCGATGCCGGCGAAGTGCAGGCCCAGCTCGGGCCGGTGGCCGTGGCGCATCAGCCAGTTGAGCACCAGCCCCGAGGCAGTCAGCAGCCCGGCGGTGCTCGACACCCCGGACACGAAGCGCAGCGCCACCCACAGGTAAATGTCGTCGGTGAGGCCCATCGCGCCGGTGCTCAGCAGCGCCAGCACCAGCCCGATCCGGTACCGCTGGAACTTGCGGCCCAGGGGTCGCTGATCGTCGCGGCGAGCAGGGCGCCGCTGATGTAGCCGGCGTAGTTGAAGGTCGCCAGCCAGCCGCCGGCCAGCGCGGTGAGCCCCGCCTCGGCCTGCATCACCGGCAGCAGCGGGGTGTAGGCGAAGCGGGCGAGGCCGACGGTGAGGATGAGGGCGCCGATGCCGGCCAGGATCACCCGCCAGCGGGCGCCCGGGCCCGCGCCGGAAGCGGCGGAAGGGGGCATGTTCTCGTCTCCAGAGGTTTATTGTTTTTCTGCCACGGACGGGCCGCACGGGCCCCGGCAATCTACTGCAAACCGCTCAAGTCCGAGCCGCCGGCGGACGTTACGACTGAAGTCACAAGGTGGAGCCGCCGTCGCGGCCCACGCCGCCATCCAACCCCTGCAGGAGGTGCAGCGATGACGCTCAAGGTGGATCTGCGCCAGGTGATCCATGCCCTGGCGGACGCCCTCGACCTGGTGGGCGTGGACGACGTGGCCCACGGCAAGCGGGTGGGCGTGATGGCCGCCGAGTGCGGGCGGGGCGCCGGTCTCCCGGCCGGGGAGGTGGCCTTTCTGTTCGAGCTCGGCATGCTCCACGACATCGGGGTGTCGTCCACCCGGGTGCATGGCCATCTGGTCGAGAGCTTCGACTGGAGCGGGGCCCAGACCCACTGCCAGGTGGGTTACGAGCGGATCACGGGGTTCGCCCCCCTCGAGGCGATGGCGCTGCCCATCCTCTACCACCACACCCGCTGGGACGTGCTCGAGAAGCTCCCGCTGGCCGAGGACTGCAAGCGCCAGGCCAACCTGATCTACCTGGTCGATCGGGTCGATGCCCTCGCCGCGCCCCATTACGGCGACAAGGCCCTGCTGTTGTTCACCGAAGAGGTCCGCGCCCGCATCGCGGAGCACGCCGGCAGCTACTTTGCGCCGGAGTTGGTCGGGCACTTTCTCGACGCCTCCCGCGCGGAGGCCTTCTGGCTGATGCTGGAGCCCCGTTCCCTCGCGGCGCTGCGGCCCGACGCCACGGCCGGCGACGCCACCTTCGCGGCCCGGGGCGACGAGCTGCGCCGGCTCGGCGAGATCTTCGCCACCATCGTCGACGCCAAGAGCCCGTTCACCGCCGAGCACTCCCTGGGCGTCGCCCGGCTGGCCCGCTATCTGGGCGAAGGGCTGGGCTTCGATGCCGACCACTGCGACCGGCTCGAGATCGCCGCGCTGCTCCACGACCTCGGCAAGCTGCGGGTGCCGGACGAGGTGCTCGACAAGCCGGGCCGGCTCGACGCCCGCGAGCGCAAGATCATCAACGCCCACAGCTTCGAGACCTTCCGGATCCTGCGCGGCATCAAAGGCTTCGAGGAGATCGCCCTGTGGGCCGCCTGCCACCACGAGGAGCCCGACGGCAGCGGCTACCCCTTCCACCTCGATGCCGCCGCGACGCCCCTGGAGGCCCGCATCCTGCGCGTCGCCGACATCTTTCAGGCGATGGTGCAGGCGCGCCCCTACCGGGCGGGCATGGATGACGCGGCGGTGGCCCGCTTCATGGCCGGCCTGGTGGCGGACGGCCGCTGCGAGGCCGATCTGGTGGACGCACTGCTCGCCGACCTACCCGAGGCCCGGCGCCAGGCTTGCCCCGGCGCGGCGCCGCTCCCCGCGGCCGCGTAGCCGAAGCCGCCTTCAGAAGGCCCCGATCGCCAGCCCGGTAGCGAAGGCCGCGCCGAGCTCCTCGCCCCGGGCCAGTTCGGCCTCCGGCACCACCTTGGGGGCGAGGATCGCCTCCGGGGTCTGGGCGTGGGGGCACACGATCAGCGGCGGGGCGATCTCGCGCAGGCGCCAGCCGGTGGCGATGCGGGCGAGCTGCCGGGCGGCGTTGCTGCCGTCGCTGCCCGCGCACACCAGGGCCGCGTAGGGGCGGCCGTTGAGGCGGTCGAGGGCCGCGTAGTAGCTGCGGTCGAAGAAATCCTTCATCAGCCCCGCGATGGCGGCGAGGTTTTCCGGCGTCGCGAACACATAGCCGTCGGCGGCCAGCAGGTCGTCGGGCCCGGCGTCCCGGGCGTGCACCAGGCGGGGGGCGACGGCGGGCTCCTGGGCCGCGCCGCGCAGCACCGCGCGGCTCATCTGCTCGGTCGAGCCGGTCCACGAGTGATACACGACGAGAAGCGTGCGGCGGGGGCTGTCCATGTCCGCAAACTTAGCACGTCGGCCGGCCGGCGGGTTGCGCCCCGCCGGCCGGGTAAACGTGTTGCAGCACGGAAAATCCCCGCCGCGGCGGCGCCAACGCTTGCGATAGGTCAAATTCCGGCCCGTTGACGTGGTCGTATGATGGATTCCGTTGTTGCAGTGCACACACCCGTCAGATACGGGTGCCATCATCAAGAAAACGTGCAATCGGAGCGCCCCTGGCCGGGGTCTGCACCTGCCGCTCCCGATTCCAGCAAGCACAGCCCGGGCCCCGCCAGCCCGCGGCGAAGCTGCGGACAGTCCCAGCAGGGGGTTCCAATGACGACGTATCTCAATCTCGACGGCAACGAAGCCGCCGCCCGGATGGCCTACCTCGGCAGCGAGGTGATCGCCATCTATCCGATCACGCCCTCGTCCAACATGGGCGAATGGGCCGACGAATGGGCCGCCCAGGGCAAACCCAACCTGTGGGGCGTGGTCCCGAAGATCATCGAGATGCAGTCCGAAGGCGGCGCCGCCGGCGCCCTGCACGGGGCGCTCACCTCGGGGGCGCTGGGCACCAGCTTCACCGCCAGCCAGGGCCTGCTGCTGTTCGTGCCCAACCTCTACAAGATGGCCGGCGAGCTGACGCCCTTCGTGCTCCACGTGGCGGCGCGGGCGCTGGCCACCCACGCGCTGTCGATCTTTGGCGACCACTCCGACGTGATGGCCTGCCGCGCCACCGGCTGCGCGCTGCTGGCCAGCAACTCGGTGCAGGAGGCCCAGGACATGGCGCTGATCGCCCAGGCCGCCACCCTGGCCGGGCGCATCCCGGTGATCCACTTCTTCGACGGCTTCCGCACCTCCCACGAGGTCGCCAAGATCGTCGCCGTCGAGCCTGACACCGTGCGCGCGATGATCGACGACACGCTGGTGGCTGCCCACCGCGCCCGCGCCCTGTCGCCCGAGCACCCGGTGCTGCGCGGCACGGCCCAGAACCCGGACGTGTTCTTCCAGTCGCGGGAGCGCAGCAACCCCTATTACGACGCCTTCCCGGCCCTCGTGCAGGAGGCCATGGACCGCTTCGGCGCGCTTACCGGCCGCCACTATCGGCTCTTCGACTACGTCGGCGCCCCCGACGCCGAGCGGGTGATCGTGGTGATGGGCTCCGCCGCCGAGACCGTCGAGGAGACCGTCGAGCACCTCTGCGCCCGCGGTGAGAAGGTCGGCCTGCTCAAGCTGCGCCTGTTTCGCCCGTTTGCCGGCGAGGCGTTGCTGGCGGCGATCCCCGCCAGCGCCAAGGCCATCGCCGTGCTCGACCGCTGCAAGGAGCCCGGCGCCGACGGCGAGCCCCTCTACAAGGACGTGCTGACGGCCTTCGCCGAGGCCGCCGCCGACGGCCGCCGCGCGATGCCGCGCATCACCGGCGGGCGCTACGGCCTCGCCAGCAAGGAGTTCACGCCGGGCATGGTGAAGGCCGTGTTCGACGAGCTCCTCGCTGACCGCCCGAAGCGCGGCTTCACGGTGGGCATCGTGGACGACATCACCCACCTGTCGCTGCCCTGGGACGCCGATTTCCGCAGCGACGCCTCGCGGGCGCTGCAGCACGCGGTGTTCTGGGGCCTCGGCGCCGACGGCACGGTGTCGGCCAACAAGAACTCGATCAAGATCGTCGGTGAATCCACCCCGCTGCAGGCCCAGGGCTACTTCGTGTATGACTCGAAGAAGTCGGGGGCCGTCACGGTGTCACACCTGCGCTTCGGCGAGGCGCCGATCCGCTCCAGCTACCTGGTGGAGGAGGGCATGGCCGGCTTCGTGGCCTGTCACCAGACGGTGTTCGTCGAGCGCTACGACCTGCTCGCCCATGCGGCGCCGGGCGGGGTCTTCCTGCTCAACACGCCGGAGCCCGCCGACCGCGTGTGGGCCAGCCTGCCTGCCTCCATGCAGGCCGGCATCCGCGAACGCGGCCTCAAGCTGTGGGTGATCGACGCCTACCGGGTGGCCCAGGACGCGGGCATGGGGCGGCGCATCAACACCATCATGCAGACCTGCTTCTTCGCCATCTCGGGCATCCTGTCCCGCGACGAGGCGATCGCCGCGATCAAGAAGGCCGTCGACAAGACATACGGCCGCAAGAGCAAGCGCCTGGCCGACCTCAACCACCGCGCCATCGAGATGACCCTCGCCAACCTCCACGAGGCGGTGGTCGGTGAAGCCGCCGGCGCGGCGCCGATCCAGCTGAACCCGGACGCCGGCCTGCCCGCGTTCGTGCGCGACTTCACCCTGCCGATCTACCGCGGCGAGGGCAACCGCCTGCCGGTCTCGGCGATGCCGGTGGATGGCAGCTTCCCGACCGGCACCGCCAGGTTCGAGAAGCGCAACATCGCGCTGGAGATTCCCGAGTGGGTCGAAGACCTGTGCACCCAGTGCGGCAAGTGCGTGTTCGTCTGCCCCCACTCGGCGATCCGCGCCCGCGCCTTCCCGGCCGACGCGGTGGCCGAGGCGCCGCTCACCTTCAAGCACGTGCCCGCCAAGAGCAAGGATTTCCCGGCCGGCACCCGCATCAGCTACCAGGTGGCGCCCGAAGACTGCACCGGCTGCGGCGACTGCGTCGAGGCCTGCCCGATCCACGACAAGAGCAACGTCAGCCGCCGCGCCGTCAACATGATCCCGCTGGCGCCGGTGCGCGAGCAGGAGCGCGACAACTTCGAGTTCTTCCTCAAGCTGCCCGACTTCGACCGCAGCCTGCTCAAGCACGGCACCATCCCCGGCGCGATGCTCCTCGACCCGCTGTTCGAGTTCTCGGGCGCCTGCGCCGGCTGCGGCGAGACGCCTTACATCCGCCTCGCCACCCAGCTCTTCGGCGACCGCATGCTGGTGGCCAACGCCACCGGCTGCTCGTCGATCTACGGCGCCAACCTGCCGTCCACGCCCTACACCGTGAATGGGGCCGGCCGCGGCCCCGCCTGGTCGAATTCGCTGTTCGAGGACAACGCCGAGTTTGGCCTGGGCATGCGCCTCGCCGCCGACCAGCTGATGCTCTACGCCCAGACCCTGGTCAAGGAGATGGCCGGCGAGATCGGCGGCGACCTCGCCACCGCGCTGGTCGATGCCGACCAGCGCGTCGAGACCGGCATCCGCGCCCAGCGCGAGCGGGTTGCGCTGCTGCTGGACAAGCTCGCTGCCAGCCGTCATCCGCGGGCGAAGGAGCTCGCGTCGCTGGCCGAGTGGCTGATCCGTCGCTCGGTGTGGATCATCGGCGGGGACGGCTGGGCCTACGACATCGGCTACGGCGGCCTCGACCACGTGCTGGCCCTGTCCTACGACGTGAACATCCTGGTCCTCGACACCGAGGTGTATTCCAACACCGGCGGCCAGACCTCCAAGGCCACCCCGGTGGGCGCGGTGGCCAAGTTCTCGGCGGGTGGCAAGACCACCGCCAAGAAAGACCTGGCCCGCATCGCCTCCGACTACGGCCACGTGTATGTGGCGACGGTGGCCTACGGCGCCAAGGACGTGCACACCCTCAAGGCCTTCCACGAGGCCGAGAGCCACGACGGCCCGTCGCTGATCGTCGCCTACAGCCCGTGCATCGCCCACGGTGTCGACATGCTCTACAACCAGCGTCAGCAGGAGATGGCGGTCAAGTCGGGCCACTGGCCGCTGTTCCGTTTCGACCCGCGCCTGGAGGCCGCCGGCGGCAACCCCTTCAAGCTCGATTCGGCCCCGCCGAGCCAGCCGATCAAGAACTTCATGGACAGCGAGACCCGCTTCGCGATGCTCGCCCGCAGCCACCCCGAGGCCGCCGAGCGCCTCGCCGCCGCCGCCCAGGAAGAGGCCGACCGGCGCTTCAAGGCCTATCAAGCGCTCGCCGCCGCCCACGCCGACACCCCGAAAGCAGGAGCCTGACATGATCGACCTCTCCACCGAATACCTGGGGCTCAAGCTCAAGAACCCGCTGGTGCCCTCATCCTCGCCGCTCTCCAAGCAGCTCGACACCGCCCTGCGCCTCGAGGACGCCGGCGCCGCGGCTCTGGTGCTGCACTCCCTCTACGAGGAAGAACTGATCGCCGAGGACGCGATGGCCGACCGCTTCCTGCTCCACGCCGAGCTGCAGGACGGCGAGGCCACCGGCTTTCTGCCCGACCACGGCAGCTACGAGGGCGCCCTCGACCGCTACCTCGAACACCTGCGCCGCCTCAAGGCCCGCCTGGCGATCCCGGTGATCGCCAGCCTCAACGGCGTGACCCCGTCCGGTTGGGTGGACCTGGGCAAGGAGCTCGAAGAGGCCGGCGCCGACGCCCTCGAGCTCAACGTCTACCACGTGGCGGCCGACCCCTCCGAGAGCGGCGACGCCGTCGAGGCGCGCTACGTGGCGCTGCTGGCCGAGCTCAAGCGCGCGGTGAGTGTGCCCATCGTGATGAAGCTGCCGCCCTTCTTCTCGTCGCTGCCCCACTTCGTCAAGCGCCTGGAGGCCGTCGGCGCCGACGGGGTGTCGCTGTTCAACCGCTTCTTCCAGCCCGACATCGACCTCGACGGGCTGCAGATGGTCGAGCAGCTCCACCTCTCGTCCCCCGAGGAGGCGCTGCTGCGCATCCGCTGGATCGCCATCCTGCGCGCCCACACCCGCATGACCCTCGCCGCCACCGGCGGCGTGTATGGCGCCGACGACGCCCTCAAGCTGCTGCTGGCCGGCGCCGACGCGGTGCACCTGGCCTCGGCCCTGCTCGAACACGGCCCCGGCCGGCTCGCCCAGATCCTGCAGGACATGAAGAGCTGGATGATCGAGCGCGAGTACGAGTCGGTCGCCCAGCTGAAGGGCAGCATGTGCCAGACCAACCTCCGCGACGCCAGCCTGCTGGCCCGCCAGAGCTACATCCGGGTGCTCGACAGCTTCACCCCGCGGCCGGGGGTGTGGCGCTGAGGCAGGCTTCCGGGCGGCCGGCTAGAATGCCGGCCTCCCGTCACGCAGCAGGATCATCCCATGCAAGCCAAGCCCCGCATCGCCCTCGTCACCGGCGCCGAGATGGCCAAGCCCGACCCGGAAACCCATTACCTCGTCGCGGCGCTGGCGCAGCTCGGCGTGGCCGCCGACATCGTGCCCTGGGACGCGCCCGTCGACTGGGCCGCCTGGCCGCTGGTGGTGGTGCGCACCCCCTGGGACTACTTCCGGCGCCTGCCCGAGTTCCTGGCCTGGGCCGAGCGCACCCGCCGCCTGGCCCGCTTCGTCAATCCCTATGAGGTGATCGACTGGAACAGCCACAAGCAGTACTTGCGCGGGCTGGCCGAGGCCGGCATCGCCACGGTGCCGACCCTGTGGCTGGACCACGGCTGCGGTGACGCCCGCGCCCGGCTGGCCGCCCGCGGCTGGGGCGAGGTGGTGGTGAAGCCGGCGGTGTCGATCGGCGCCATCGGCGCGCTGCGGGCGGCGGCCCTTGACCCGGCCTGTCTTGAGCACCTCGACCGGCTGGTGGCGGAGGGGGATGTGATGGTGCAGCCCTTCGTGGCCAGCGTCGCCGAGGCCGGCGAGGTGTCGCTGGTGTATTTCGGCGGACGCTTCTCCCACGCCATCCGCAAGCAGCCCGCCCCGGGGGATTTCCGGGTGCAGGACATGTATGGCGGCACGGTGCATCCCCACCAGCCCACCGCGGCCGAACTGGCCGTCGCCGACGCGGTGCTCGCCCGCACCCCGGCACCGACCACCTACGCGCGCATCGACCTGGTGGAGTTCGACGGCGCCCCGGCGCTGATGGAAGCCGAGCTGATCGAGCCGGAGCTCTTCCTCGGCGCGACGCCCGAGGCGGCGACGAATTTCGCGCGGGTGTTGGCGGGGATGGTTTGACCCCGGAGGGGGGGCTGCCCGGCGTGGTGGATGGGTTGCTCGTGATCGCTGATGGGGGGATCAGCCGCCTGTCTTGCGTTTAGCCTTGCGTTGGCCGGGGCGCGATTCCGTGGCAGGTTGCTTGAGGGGCGGTGATCGAGACTGGGGGCTTTCCGTTGTTTGGCCTCCATCCGCGAGCAGCAGGCATCCTCGGTCAGACCCGCTCCGTCCTCACTCCAACCCTGGTGAGCCGTGGTCAGTGGGCCGGCTGGCCGAGGCGGCGCTGGAGTGCGTCGAGGTTGCGCCGCACCTGGGTGTTGCCGGGCATGAGTTCGGCGGCGCGGCGCAGTTCGGCCAGGGCGTCGTCCCATTGTCGCAGCTCGCCGGCCAGCAGGCCGAGGGCGAGGTGGAGTTCGCCCGGCTGGGCCGAGGTGGCGAGGCCGTCCCGCAGCAGTTGCCGGGCTTCGGTGTGCTGGCGGCTGGCCACCAGGAAGCGGGCGAAGGCGAGGCGGGGAGCGTTGCTCACCGGGTCCTGGGCGACGGCGCGGTGGAAGTGGGTCTGCGCCCGGGCCGGGTCGCCGGTCTCGGCGTGGAGCAGGGCCAGGTTGACCTGGGCGCCGGGCATGTCGGCCATGGCCTGCTGGGCGGCGATGAATTCGGCCAGGCCCTGGCGGCGCAGCGGGCGGCGGTCGGGCGGCAGGGCGTCGTCGGGGAGATCGGCGAGGCCACGGGCGGCGCTGATCCGCACCGCGCGCAGTGGGTCGGCGAGGAGCGGGACGAGGCGGGCGAGGCGCTCGGCCGGCGGGCGGGCGGCGAGGCCGATCGCGGCGCTGGCGCGGACCGCCGGGTCGGGGTCGGTGAAGGCCGCGGCGGGAATGCTCCCGCCCAGGGCGGCCAGGGCTTCGACGGCGCTGGCGCGGACGATGGCCGGCTGGGCCGGGTCGGCGATCAGCGCGGCGAGCGCGCGGGGCGCGCCCGGCTGGCCCAGGTGGCCGGCGGCCAGGGCGTCGCCGTAGTGCGCGGTGGGCGGGCGCGGGCCGTGGTGCTTCTCGATGGCGGCGCTGGCCCAGTCGGCGGAGCGGTCGGCGTGGCAGCTGCGGCAGGCGTCGGGGCTGCCGAGCCGGGCGCTCAGCGCGGGCTGCGGAATGCGGATGGCGTGGTCGCGGCGGCCGTGCACCACCATGTAGTCGCGGCTCGGCATGTGGCAGTCCACGCACTGGCTGCCGGGCTGGCCGGGCGGGTGGAAGTGGTGGGCCGGGCTGTCGTAGTCCTTCGCCTTGAGGCCGGCGAAGCGTGGGTTGGCTGCTGAGTTGTGGCACTGCAGGCACAGCCCGTTGCCGCGGGCGCGCAGCTTGCCGCCGTGGGGTTCGTGGCAGTCGGTGCAGGCCACGCCGGCCTGGTACATGCGGCTCTGGCGGTAGGAGCCGTATTCGAAGACTTCGTCCTTCTGCTGGCCGTCGGCAAAGTAGAGCCCGGGCCGCAGGTTGTCGGGCAGGTAGTTGTCGAGGAAGGGCGTGCCGGGAGCGGCGTCTTCCACCAGCCGGGTGCGCCGGGCATGGCAGCTGGCGCACTGATCGGCCTGGTCGTGGGCGCGGCCGAGCAGCCGGTTGGGGGTGAGGGCGGGCGTCGTTGCGGCCGTGCGGGCGCTGCTGGCATGGGCCTCGCCGGGGCCGTGGCAGGCCTGGCAGCCCACGTGGCCGGTGGCCCAGCGGGTGCGGTAGGTGTCGCGGGCGTCGTCGTAGCCCTTGCGGAACGCGGTGGTGTGGCACTCACCGCACATCAGGTTCCAGTTCTGGTAGCGGCCGGTCCAGTGGAGCGGCGAGCCGGCTGGCGGCGGGTCGTCGCCGAGCAGCGAGAACCAGCGGCGGCGCACCGTATCCCAGGCGACGCCGAGGGCCTGCAGGCGGCCGCCGGGCTGGGGGATGAGGTATTGCTGCAGCGGGTGGATGCCGAAGGCGTGGCTCACCGGGAAGTCGGCGGGCCGGCCGTCGGCGCCGTCGGTGCGCACGATGAAGCGTTCCAGCTGGCGGGTGAAGCGGGCGGTCTGCTTCGGGCTGTCGAAGCGGGTGTCGTCGAAGTCGGCCTGCACGCTGGAGGGGCTGGCCGGGGCCATCGCGTGGCGGTGTTTGGAGCCTTCGAAGGCGGCCGCCTGCCGGGGGTGGCAGGCGGCGCATTCGGTGTCGGCAATGTAGCCGGGCCGCGCCTCGCCCTGGGGCTGCCCGGCGCGGGCCGTGCCGATGGCCGTGGCGAGGGCCACGACCGCCGTCAGCCAGGGCAGTGCAAGCAGGGCGCGGAGGCGCATCGCTCGGCCGGGGCGGGTTGGGTCAGGGCTGGGCGCGGGGCTCGGCTCACTTGGCCTTGGGCTGGCTGCCGGCTTCCTTGGCGAGGTCGTCGTAGTACTTGCCGGCGTTGCTGTAGCCGGGGCGGTAGGCGAGGCCTTCGATCTCGAGGGTGCCGGTCTCGGCCACGTACTGCTTCCAGGCGACGATCATCTCGCCGAGCTTCTGGGGGTTCTCGTCGGCCAGGTCGCGGCTCTCGGTGCGGTCCTTGGCGAGGTTGTAGAGCTCCCAGCCGTCCTTGCCCCAGGGCTTGTTGGCGTACACGATCTTCCAGTCACCCTTGCGCAGGGCCTTGCGGCCGCCGAGTTCCCAGCCCACGGCCTCTTCGTTGCCGCGCACGGTGGGGGCCTTGCCCTTCAGCCAGTTCACCATCGACTTGCCGCGCAGCGGCAGGGTCGGCTTGCCCTGGTATTCGGTGCCCGGGTGCCTGGCGCCGGCCAGCTCGAAGATGGTCGGCGCCACGTCGGTGACGTGGGCGAACTCCCGCTTGATGGCGCCGCCCTTGATGCCGGGGCCCCAGGCGATCGCCGGCACCGAGATGCCGCCTTCGTACATGAACGACTTGTAGAGCTTGAACGGCGTCATCCCCACCTGGGCCCAGCCCGGGCCGTACTCGATGAAGGAGCCCGGCTTGCCGGTGTTGGCGGTGCTGTTGTCCATGTCCTTCTCGATCCACTCGCGGGTGCGGCCCACGTCGTACACCGAGTTGCCGTCGGCGCCGTTGTCGGACATGAAGAAGATGAAGGTGTTGTCCAGCTCGCCCCGGGCCTTTAGGTAGTCGAGCACGCGGCCGATCTGGCGGTCCATGTGGTCCACCATCGCCGAGTAAACAGTCATGCGGCGGGCCTCGGCTTCCTGCTGGGCGGGGGTCAGGCTGTCCCACTTCGGCCAGTAGGCGTGGCCCTCATACACCGGGGTGTCGGCGGGCACGATGCCGAGGCGCTTCATGCGCTCGAGGCGTTCCTTGCGCAGCTTGTCGTAGCCTTCCTTGTAGCGGCCCTCGTACTTGGCGATGTCGGCCTCGGGGGCGTGCAGCGGCCAGTGGGGGGCGGTGAAGGCCAGGTAGCCGAAGAAGGGCTTGCCGGACTTCTCGCCGCCCTTGAGGTATTCGAGCAGCTTGTCGGTGAAGGCCTGGGACGAGTAGAAGCCGTCGCGGGGAATGTCGATGGCCTTGCCGTTCTCGCGGTAGATGGCCTTCGGCGGCTTGTCCCGGTCCATCGCGACGATGCCCGACTGGTCGCCCCAGTGGCTGGCGCCGCCCATCACCATCGCGTAGGACTGCTCGAAGCCGCGGGAGGCCGGGCTGTATTCTTCCTTCACGCCGAGGTGCCACTTGCCGGCCATCGCGGTGCGGTAGCCGGCGTCCTTCAGCACCTGGGCCACCGGCACCACGCGCTCGTTGAGGTAGCCCTCGTAGCCGGGCTTGCCGCGTTGTTCGGGCAGCATCAGCTCGGACATGTCGCCGAAGCCGACCAGGTGGTTGTCGCTGCCCGACAGCAGCATCGAGCGGGTCGGCGAGCAGAAGGGCGAGGCGTAGAAGCTGGTCATCTTGACCCCGCCGCTGGCCAGCTTGTCTAGGTTGGGGGTGGAGATCTCGGCGCCGTAGGCCCCGAGGTCGGTGTAGCCGAGATCGTCGGCGACGATCAGCAGGATGTTGGGCCGTTTGGCGGGGGCGGCCTGGGCGGTGCCGGCGGTGAGGGCGAAGGCCGGCGCGAGTAGCGGCAGGCAAAGCTTCGCGAGAAGCGGGGCAGAGGGCTTCATGGTTGTCTCCTGGGGTGTTTTTATCGTCTCAGGCAGGCTGAGGGCGATAATCCTTGCACAGGGACCGTGTGCGTGCCTTGCCGGAAGTGGGGCGTTCCACCAGGTGGAACACCAGGGGTGTTTTCCGGGGCCGTGGCGGCGTTCCGGGGGGGCGCTCAAGGAAACGCAGGGCCGCCCCAAGTTTCCTTACCCCCCCTCGGGGGGGCGGGCTGGGCGGAGCCCGGCCCCGGGGGGCGCTCAGCCAGCGCGGGAGAAGGCAGCGGCGATCGAGGCGGCGGCTTCCTGCAGGTCGGCCAGGTGCTCGCGGACGATCTGCTCCTTGAGCCTGTACTTGCGCGGCCACACCAGGTTCATCGTGGCAAGCACGCGCCCGCCGGCCATCAGCGGCACCGCGATGGCGTCGAGGCGGTCGTCGATGACGCTGATGTCCTTGTCGTCGGCGCC
Source organism: Zoogloea sp. (assembly GCF_041908905.1). Lineage (GTDB taxonomy): Bacteria > Pseudomonadota > Gammaproteobacteria > Burkholderiales > Rhodocyclaceae > Zoogloea. The sequence goes on along the minus strand of NZ_JAYREK010000002.1, from coordinate 113,689 downwards.
GCCGAACAGCGGGTCGCGGGAGGCGTAGCCGAGGCGCCGGGTCTCGTCGAGGATGTCCGCCAGCCCGCCGCGCAGCAGGTCGCGGCTGCGCTGGAGCATGGGCGGGTGGAGGGCGGCGTCGGCGAGCACCGTCTCGCGCTCGGCGTCGCTGCAGAAGGCCAGCCAGGCCCGCCCGGGGGCCGACAGGAACATCTCGACCCGGTAGCCGAGGGGGTACATGGCGACGCCGAGGGTGCTCTGGCGGCGGGAGGTTTCGACGAGTTCCATGCGGAAATCCCGGAACACCAGCACGTCGGAGGGCCAGATCACCTTGCGGCGCAGGTTCTCGAGGAAGGGCGCGGCGATCTCGCCGATGGCCAGCAGCTCGTCGGCGATGCTGGGCCGCAGGATCAGCGCGAAGCGCCGCCGGTAGCGCCCGTCGCCGATGGCCCGCCAGGCGAAGCCGCTGGCCTCGAGGGTGTCGAGGATGCGCAGCAGGCTGGGCTTGGGGATGCCGGTGGCGGCGTGGAGTTCGGCCAGGGACTGGCCGTGGCGTTCGTTCAGCTTGCGCAGCACGTCGAGACCACGCTCGAGGGCGTTGATGGTCTTCATGGGGCGGTCGCGGCGGCTGGCGCCGGGCTAGTGCAGGTCGTCCTTGTCCGGCGGCACCGGCAGGATGGGAATGCCCTCGTCGATCAGCTCGAGCAGGTCGGCGGAGCTGGCCTGGCCGCGGATCGCGCGCTCCTCGGCCTCGCCGTGGTGGATGCGGCGGGCCTCGTCGGCGAAGCGCTCGCCCACGTCCTCCGACTGGCTGGCGGCGGCGCGCAGGGCCTCGATGAGCCGGGCGGCGATCACCTTGAGGTCGGGCTGCGGCCGCGCGGGGGCCGAGTGGGAAGATGTTTGCACGTAAGGTGCCGACGGCAGCCGGCGCACCTGCCGGCTGTCGCAGTGGGGGCAGCTCACCAGGCCGGCGGCGAGCTGGGTGTCGAAGGCCTCGCTGGAGGCAAACCACGCCTCGAAGCGGTGCTCGTGGTCGCAGCAGAGGTCGAGGACGATCACGATGGCTGCCGTGGGGTGTTGGTGCCCGGAACGGGAATCGAACCCGTAAGGCTTGCGCCGGCGGATTTTAAGTCCGCAGTGTTTACCAGTTTCACCATCCGGGCGGTACGGCTTACTTGGGCTGCTCGGGCAGCGTGATGTTGACCTCGAGGATCTCGCAATTGTCCTGCTTTTCGAGCTGGACCTTGATGTCGTCGGCGCCCACATTGACGTACTTGGAGATCACCTCGATGAGTTCCCGCTGCAGTGCCGGCAGGAAATCGGGGGTGCGGTTGGTGCCGCGCTCGTGGGCGATGATGAGCGACAGGCGCTCCTTGGCCACCGAGGCGGTTTTCGGCTTGGAGCCGAAAAAGTAGGAGAGCAGCGACATCTCACTTGCCTCCGAAGAGGCGCTTCAGCAGGCCGGGCTTTTCGTAGCTGACGAAGCGCAGCGGGCGGTCTTCGCCCAGGTAGCGGGCCACCACGTCCTGGTAGGCGGTGGCCACGTCGCTGTCCTTGAGGTGAATTGCCGGCGTGCCCTGGTTGGAGGCCTGCAGCACGTCGTCGGATTCGGGGATCACGCCGATCAGCGGGATGCGCAGCAGCTCCTGCACGTCCTTGTAGGAGAGCATCTCGCCGTCCTCGACGCGCTTGGGCGCGTAGCGCGACACCAGCAGGTGTTCCTTGACCGGCTCGCGGCCTTCGATGGCGCGGCGGCTCTTGCTCTGCAGGATGCCCAGGATGCGGTCGGAGTCGCGCACCGAGGAGACCTCGGGGTTGGTGACGATGAAGGCGTCGTCGGCGAAGGTGAGGGCCATCACCGCGCCGCGCTCGATGCCGGCCGGGGAGTCGCACACCACGTAGTCGAAGCCCATGTGGGTGAGGTCGGCGAGCACCTTCTCGACGCCTTCCTCGGTGAGGGCGTCCTTGTCGCGGGTCTGGGAGGCGGGCAGCACGAAGAGGTTGTCGCAGTGCTTGTCCTTGATCAGGGCCTGGTTGAGGTTGGCCTCGCCATTGACGACGTTGATCAGGTCGTAAACCACGCGGCGCTCGCAGCCCATGATGAGGTCGAGGTTGCGCAGGCCGACGTCGAAGTCGATCACCGCGGTCTTGAAGCCGCGCAGCGCGAGGCCGCTGGAGATGCTGGCGCTGCTGGTGGTTTTGCCGACACCGCCCTTGCCGGACGTTACTACGATGACGCGTGCTGCCACGATGTTCCCTTCAAAGATGGACGTCGCTTCAGCTGGGCTGGAGCGGAGTGATTTCCAGAGTATGCAGATTGTCGGTGCCCGTCAGCCGTACCTGGGCGCCGCGCCCGCCGACCGACTGGGGGATGCCGCGCTCGAAGGTGCGATACACCCCGGCGATGGAGACGAGTTCGGGGCCGAAATTGGTGCTGAAGATGCGCGCCGAGGTGTCGCCGCGGGCGCCGGCCAGGGCGCGGCCGCGCAGCGGGCCGTAGCAGTGGATGCTGCCGTCGGCGATGATCTCGGAGCCGGGGCTCATGCCGGCGAGCAGCACCAGGTCGCCGCCCTTGGCATACACCTGCTGGCCGGAGCGCAGCGGGCGGTCGACGATGAGGGTGGGGGCGACGCCGGGCGGCTCCGCAGCGGCGGCCGCGGCCAGGATGGCGGCGGGCGGCTCGGCCGGGGCGGGTGCCGGGGCTGGGGCCGGCGGGGGCGTCTGCGGCATGGCCTGGGGGGCGCCCAGGGGGCGCTCGGCCGACAGCCCGTCGCTGCCCAGCACGGCCAGGCCGGCGCGGCGGGCGCCTTCGACGAGGTGGTCCGGCAGGTGGCGCACACCGATGGGCTGCACCTGGTAGCGGCGCAGCAGGCTGAGGATGGCTGTCCAGTCGACCCGGTCGGGGGTGCTGGCGAGCTGGGCGAAGTCCAGGATGGCCGGCTCGCCGGCGAAGAAGTCGGGCATGCCGCCGAGCATCATGTGGAGGGCATCGGCGAGCCGAACGGCGTCGGTGTCGCGGAGGCTGGCGGTCATGACGGCCAGGCTGGCGCCTTTGAACTCGATCAGTTTGCCCTGAAGGCTTGCGTCGGCCATGGATGAGGTGTGCGCGGACAAAAACCGCCTAAGTCTACGTTTCAGAAGGGTTTCGGGCAAGCCCGGCCCGGAATCAATGCAGGGTGCGGGGTTCGGCGGCCGGTTCGGTGAAGAGGGCTGCCACGTCGTCGGCGCTGAGCCGGTATTCGTGGTTGGAGAGGTCGTCGTGGACCAGGACTTCGCCGTGCTCGGCGAGCATCGCGTCGAGCTCGGCGCGGCCCAGGGCGCGCAGCATGTTGCGCACCTTGTCCCAGTCGTGGGGCCAGTGGTGGCTGACCTCGCGGGCGTCGAAGAGCCGCACTGTCTCCTGGTGGAAGAGGCGGGTGAGGATCTCGTCGGCGGGCAGGCCCAGCAGCTCCTCGTCGCGCAGGGTGGCGGCGAGACGGGTGATGCGGTCCCAGCCGTCCGGGTCTTTCTTGTCGGCGTCGGGCAGCTTCTGCAGGAACAGGCAGGCGGCGGCGCTGGCGGAGCAGGCGGTGTGCAGCGTGGCGGGCTGCTGCTCGGACTGGGTGAGGTAGTGCTCGAAGACCTCGGCGATGGTGTCGCCGTCGATGGGCACGTAGCTCTGGTAGGGGTGGCGCAGCTCGGGCATGTCGAGGCTGAGCAGCAGCTGGCCGTCGCCGAGCAGCTCGCCGATGCCCGCCTTGCCGGCGGCCTCGGGGGAGGCCTTGGCGTAGCCGCGCAGGTTGAGGGCTTCGGTGATGTCCACCACCAGCAGGCTGACCGGGCCGTGGCCCTGCAGCTGCACGGTGAGGCGGCCGGGCTGCTTGAGGTTGCCGCCGATCACGGTGACGACGGCGCCCATGGCGCCGAGCAGGTCGCGTACGGCGGGTGGGTAGTCGCGGTTTTCGAGGAGGGCGCGCCACACGTCGTCGAGCTTGACGAGGGCGCCGCGGATGTCGAGGTCGTCGAGGAGGAAGCGCTGGACGTAGCTGGTGGAATCGCTCATTCGGTGGCTCCGGCGGGGGTGGCGAGGCTGGTGTAGAGGTCCGGGTCGAAGCCGGCCAGCAGCTGGCCACCGGCGGTCTCGAGCACCGGGCGGCGGATCAGGCTGGGGTGCTCCTGCATCAGCTGCACGGCGGCGCTCTGGGTGTCGATGGCCTGCTGCTCGGGGGTGAGCTTGCGCCAGGTGGTGCCGCGGGTGTTGATCAGGGTCTTCCAGCCGATGGCCTTGCTCCAGGCGTGCAGCCGGGCCGAGTCGATGCCGGATTTCTTGTAGTCGTGGAAAGTGTAGGCGACGCCGTGCTGGTCGAGCCAGGCGAAGGCCTTCTTCATGGTGTCGCAGTTCTTGATGCCGTAAATCGTGGTCATGGGCCGTAAAAGCAGCGCGACGCCACGCGGCGTCGCTGAAAAATCAATGGGATGGCCCGATTTTAGCCGGGCGGGGGCGGGTGTGGGGTGATTTGTTGCGCGGCGTGACGGCCAGCGGGGCAGCGGGGGCTGTCGTGCTTACAGGCCCAGCAGGCCCGCTTCCTTCAGCCCGCAGGCCTTGAGGATGCCTCGAGCCGCGCTGACGCCGCTCTGGATGGCGGATTCGAGGGTGGCGGGGTAGGTCGAGGCGGTGTAGTCGCCGGCCAGCCACAGGCGCGGGTCGGGGGTGGCGCACGCGGGGCGGGCGAGCCCCGGCGTGCAGGCGAAGGTGGCGCGCTTCTCGGTGATGAGCTGCGACCACTTGAGGGCGGGCAGCGGGCCGACGGCGTGCTGCAGCTCGGCCAGCAGGGCGATCTCGAGGGCCTCGCGGCCGAGGTCCTGGTGGCGGCCGCGGGCGCTGATGACGACGCCGACGAGGCCCTCGGGGCCGCCGAGGGCGGCGCGGTCGAAGGCCCACTGGCCGTAGCCGCCGGCGAGGCCGATCATGGGCTCGGGGAAGCGCACCGGGCCGTCGAAGGCGAGCCAGGCGGTGAGGATGGGCTCGTGGCGCAGGGCGGCGAGTTGCTCGACGACCGGGGCGAGCGCCGGCAGGCCGGCGACCAGCCCGCCCACGTGGTAGGGCGCGGTGGCCACCACCACGTGGTCGTAGCGGGTGCTCCGCGGGTCACCGTCGAGGACGAGGCGGTCGTCGTCCCGCGTGATGGCCTGGATGGGTTCGCAGCTGCGCACCGTGTGGCCGCGCATGGCGAGCCAGCGGGAGGCGGGCACCGGGAAGAGCTCGGAGAGGTCCACCCGCGGGATCAGCAGGTGCGAGGCGGATTCGCCGGCGGCGAGGCTGTCGCGCAGCACGCTGGCGAAGACCTGGGCCGAGGCGTCGCCGACCGGGGTGTTGAGGGCGGCGACGCAGAGGGGCTCCCAGATCAGCCGGCTGAGGCGTTCGGTCTGGGCGGTGTCGGCGAGCAGGGCGGCTACCGGGCGGTCGGGCTCGATGCGGAAGCGGCGCGCCTTGAGGTGGCGCATCAGGCGCGCCATGGCGAGCTTGTCGGCGAGGCCGAGGCCGCGGGCGCGCAGCAGGCCGACGGCCAGGTGCAGCGGGGCGGGCAGCGGCGCGGCGCGCAGCGCGCAGCCTTCGCCGGGGTAGGCCAGGGTCAGCCGGCGGGTTTCGAGCACGCTGGGCTTGACCCCCACCAGGCGCAGCATGCGCAGGGTTTCGGTGTAGGCGCCGAGCAGGATGTGCTGGCCGTTGTCGACCCGGTAGCCGTCCTTCTCGACGACCCGGGCGCGGCCGCCGAGCACGCGGGAGCCCTCGAACAGGGTCACCCTCGCGCCGCCGCGGGCCAGGGTGACGGCCGCGGCGAAGCCGGCGTAGCCGCCGCCGACCACCGCCACCTGGGGCGCGGGGCTCATCCCTTGAACCAGGTGCGCCCGGCGATCCAGATCTTGCGCAGCGGCGTGAGGGAGGTGCGGCGGTCGAGCACCAGGAAGCCGTCGGCCTCGATCTCGTCGAGCAGGGTGCGGTAGATGGCGGCCATGATCAGGCCGGGGCGCTGGGCCTTGCGGTCTTCGGCCGGGAGCTGGGCGAAGGCCTGGTCGTAGAGCTGGCGGGCGCGCTCGGCCTGGAAGGCCATCAGCGCGCGGAAGTTGTCGCTGTGCTCGCCGTCGAGGATCTGCCGGGCCGGCACGTTGAAGCGCTGCAGCTCGTCGATGGGCAGGTAGATGCGGCCGCGGCGGGCGTCCTCGCCCACGTCGCGGATGATGTTGGTGAGCTGAAAGGCGAGGCCGAGGTCGTGGGCGTACTTGAGGGTCTGGCGGTTGGTGTAGCCGAAGATCTCGGCCGACAGCAGCCCGACCACGCTGGCCACCCGGTAGCAGTAGAGGTTGAGGGCCTTCCAGTCGAGGTAGCGGGTCTGGCTGAGGTCCATCTGCATGCCGTCGATGATCTCGAGCAGCTGCTCCATGGGCAGCGGAAAGCGCTGGACGATGTCCTGCAGGGCCTGGCCGACCGGGTGCTGGGGCTGGCCGCCATACACCTGGCGCACCTCGTTGCGCCACCAGTCGAGCTTGGCCTGGGCCACCTGGACGTCGTGGCATTCGTCGACCACGTCGTCCACCTCGCGGCAGAAGGCGTACAGGGCGGTGATCGCCTGGCGCCGCTCGGGCGGCAGGAACATGAAGCTGTAGTAGAAGCTGGAGCCGCTGCTGGCGGCTTTCTCCTGGCAATAGGCGTGGGGATCGGTCATGGGGGGCTACCGGGTGGCGGCGCGCCAGGCGAGGCGCAGCCAGTCTGTTTTGCCGAGGGTCGGGCGGCGGGTGAACACGTCGTAGCCGACGCCTTCTATCTTGTCGAGGATGGCGAGGCCGCCCTGTACCACCAGGCGCAGCTCCCAGCCGACACGGCCGGGCAGCCGGCGGGCGAGGGGTGCGCCGTGGAGCATCAGGGTGCGGGCGCGCTGGATCTCGAAGTCCATCAGCGCCGAGAACTGCGGCGTGACCTCGCCGCCGGCGATCACCGCTTCGGTGACGCCGAAGCGCTCCATGTCGGCCAGCGGGATGTAGATGCGGCTCTTGCGCCAGTCCACCTCCACGTCCTGCCAGAAGTTGATGAGCTGCAGGGCGGTGCAGATCTTGTCGGACAGCAGCAGGTTGTCGGGGGTGTCGGCCTTGTAGAGGTGCAGCAGCAGCCGCCCCACCGGGTTGGCCGAGCGGCGGCAGTAGTCGGAGAGCTCGGCGAAGTCGGCGTAGCGGGTCTGGCGCACGTCCTGGCTGAAGGCGTCGAGCAGGTCGCCGAGCAGGGGTACCGGCAGCTGGTGGTGCCGGATGTTGCGGCCCAGCCGCTCGAACATCGGCGCCAGCTCGGGGTCGTCGATGGGGCGCTTGCGGACGGCGGCGCGCAGGTGGCGCCGGTAGGCGTCGAGCCGCTCCAGCCGCACCCGCGCCAGCGCGTTGCCCTCGTCGGCGATGTCGTCGGCGGAGCGGGCAAAGGCGTAGATCGCCTCCACCGGCTCGCGCAGGCGCGCGGGCAGCAGGAAGGACGCGACCGGGAAGTTTTCGTAGTGTTCGACGGGCATGGGCGGCCCGGAGTATACAAGGACTGGGGGAGCCCGGCGCGCGGAAGGCGGAGCGCCCGGCGGGCCGGGCGCGTGCCGCGGGTTTAGAAGTCGAGCGCCTTCTCGACGTCCTGGATCTTGCGGCGGGCGAGGGCCAGGTTGGCGCGGTTGCGGTCGAACACCGCGTACAGGAAGACGCCTTCCTTGTGCGCCATCGGGCGGATGATGTGGTAGGCCTTGCCGAGAGTGATCAGCATGTCCTCGATGCTGTCGTTGAGGCTGAGCGCGCGCATCGTCTTGAGCTTGGAACGCACCACCTCGGTGTTGCCGGCGGCGGCGATTTCCATGTCCACGCCGGTGCCGACCGCGCCCATCAGCATGCCGCTGCCGGAGTCGACGAGGGCCGCGCACTGGGCGCCTTCGACGGTCATGATGGTGTCGAGGGATTGATTGATATTGACCATTTTTTCTCTGTGGTTCGGGGTTGCTGGCGCGTTGAAGGCGGAGGCGCCGGGCTGCGCCCGGGCCCGGGCTCCGTGTGCGGGGCCGCCGGGCCTCAGTTGTGGGCCTCGAGCTCGGCCACATGGCGGGCCATCGCGCCGAGCCGGTACATCACCTGGCCGATGATCGCCTCGCGGCCGGCGATGGCGTTGATGATCAGGTCGCTGTGCTCGCCGGGCACCGCATAGACCACCGCGAAGCCGTCGTCGGTGTCGATGGTCACGCTGCGGTGGCGGCCGAGCCGGGCCTCCTGCGACACCACGAGGCTGATCGCGGCGATGGAGCTGGCCATCGCGGCGATCCGCGAGGGCTCCTGGTGGCCGCGCACCGCCGAGGTCACGTCGAAGCCGTCGGCGGTGGCGACCACCACTGCGCGGACGCCGTTCACTTCGCTGATGAGATCTTCGGCGGCACGGCGGATCAGCACCGTGGCCGTGCCCGAAAGCCGGTTTTCGTTCATTGCATCGCTCCAAGGGCGTTGGCTTCGATCTGAGCCAGGAGGGTATCGATCAGCAGCAGCACGTCTTCGCGCCGCCGCACGTCCACGTCGAGCACCGGATACAGGGCGTCGCGCCCGGCCAGCGCCTCGGCGTAGTGGTCGAGGTCGGGCTGGGGGTGGCTGTCGAGCCGGCCGACGCCGATGGTGCACGGCACCCCGGCGAGCACTCCGGCGAAGCCGTCGAGGTAGGTGTGCAGGTCGGCCAGCGGGTCGGGGCGCGAGTTGTCCACCAGGATCACCAGGCCGAGGGCGTTGCGGGCCAGGATCTGCCACATGAAGTCGAAGCGGCTCTGCCCCGGCGTGCCGAACAGGCGCACCCGGTCGCCGGTGTCGAGGGCGAACTCGCCGTAGTCGAGCCCGACGGTGGTGAGGGGCTTGTCCACCGAGCGGTCGGTGTTGCGCACGTCGGTGACGAGGGGCGGCACGTCGCTGATCTGGCCGATGGCGGTGGTCTTGCCGGCGCCTACGCTGCCGGTGAACAGGATCTTGTATTCTTTCATGGGGTTTCCATTCAGAGCCCGAGGCGGCGGCGGATGCTGCCGAGCAGCCCGCCAAGGCCCCGGGCCGGTGTCTGGGGTGCCGCCGCGCCGGGTGCTGGCGTCGGGGCGGCGGTGGCGGATTGCAGCACGCCGGCATCGTCCAGAACCTGCAGGAAGCGCTTGCAGATTTCGGCGCCCTGGCCGGACAGCGCCACGATGTCGGCCAGGCCCATCGGCTGCCTCATCAGCATCGTCGCGATGCGGATCCGCACCGGGTCGTTGTGCAGCACCAGCATCGGCGGCCAGCGGCGCAGCCGGAAGCGGGTACCCGGCTCCGCGGCGGGGGCGGCCGGCGTGTCGACGCGGGCCCCGGTCCGCCATTCCCTCTCGCGGGCCGCGAGCCAGTCGCGGAGCAGGTTGGCGCGCAGCGGGCGGTGCAGTGTGTCGGGGGCCTCTGCCGCCCGCCCGGAGCGCAGGCGGAGCACGGCGCGGGCAACGGCCGGCGGCGCCTCGGCCCGCATCACTCCGGCGTCGCCCTCGATGACCAGCACGTCATAGGGGGCGCCGGCGACGAATTGCCAGCGTCCGTCCGGGGGCGGTGAAATCAGATTGACGATGGACTTCAATATGCGCACCTCCACATCGGGAAGGGCATATGCGCCGATTCTCAAGGCTGGCATGGTTGGAATATGGGGGGCGGTCGGTTTATCGGGGGAATTGCCGGAGGGGGTTTTCAGGCCGAAGGGCGGCCTCGCGCATGCAGTGCGTCAAATGGTCGCAGGGGTGCCAGCCGTTCTGGTGGTAAATGGCGTGCTTATTTCCGTTGCCATTGCGAGAGGTTTAATAACCCCATGTTTTGTAAGTGAATAAAATGGAGGTCGAAAGGCGGATTGTTCTGGGGCTTTCCGCAGTTGCCGGAAGGGTGGATTGGGGCGCCAGGGGCGGGGTGAATGGGAAAAATTGGTGACACAGAATTTCACAAAGCGGCTGGATCATATTGAAGGCTTTGTGAACGCGTCAACCAATGGCTGGTTTATTTGACTGGATGGCGGCGGAAATAAAAGGAATGTGTGAAATAAGTCGGGTTTTATTTCCATTCAATTTGAGGGGTTATTGAGGCTTTTCCCCGAAGCGGAATAACCCTGTCCGCAATGCCGTCTTTCGATGGGGGCAGGGCACGATTGCGCGGCCCGTGGTGACATGCGCGAGTTTTGGCGCGCGCGCTGTCGGCTGGGCTAAGCTTGGCGACCCGCTTCATGGATATTCCCCCGATGCTCGAGATCGACGCCCTTTCCCGTTCCTTCAGCGGCCGCCAGGTGCTGGCCGAGGTATCCCTGCGCCTGGCGCCGGGGGACTACGTGGCGATCGTCGGGGAGTCGGGGGTGGGCAAGTCCACCCTGCTCAATCTGATCGCCGGCCTCGACCGGCCCGACAGCGGGCGGGTGGTGCTGGACGGCGCCGATTACACGACGCTCGACGAGGACGGCCTGACGCGACTGCGGCGGGACCGGCTGGGGTTCGTGTTCCAGGCCTTTCATGTGCTGCCCCACCTGACGGTGCTGCAGAACGTCGCGCTGCCCCTGTGGCTGCAGGGTGTGGACAGTGCCGATGCCGAGGCCCCGGCGCGCCGGCTGCTGGAGGCGGTGGGCCTGGGCGCGCGGGCGGGCAGCTGGCCGCGGGAGCTCTCCGGTGGCGAGATGCAGCGGGTGGCGATCGCCCGCGCGCTGGTGCATGGCCCGCGCCTGGTGCTGGCCGACGAGCCCACCGGCAACCTCGACCCGGCCAACGGCGCGCGGGTGCTGGCGCTGCTGGGCGAGCGCATCCGCGGCGCGGGGGCGATCGGGATTCTGGTGACCCATTCGATGGAGGCGGCGGCCACGGCCGACCGGGTGCTGCGCCTCGACGCGGAGGGGCTGCACGGATGAAGCTCGCGCCGGTGTTTCTGGGCTCCCTCGCGCGGCGGCGGGCGGCCACGCTGTTCTCGTTCATCGCCATCGTGCTCGGCGTGGCCCTGGGCATGGCGGTGCAGGCGGTGCACGAGGCGGCGCTCGGCGAGTTCGGGCGCGGCATGCGCACCCTGTCGGGCGCCGCCGACCTGCAGCTGGCCGGCCCGCGGGCGGGCTTCGACGAGGCCCTTTACGCCCGGGTGCTGGCCCGCCCCGAGGTGGCGGCGGCGAGCCCGGTGATCGAGATCGAGGCGCGGGTGCCGGGCCACGATGAGAGTCTCCGGCTGCTCGGGGTGGACGTGCTGGCCCTGGCCCGGGTGAGCCCGGCGTTGCTGCCGCGGGCGGCGGACGGGGCCGACCGCTTTGCGACCCTGTCGGGCGGGCTCTTTCTGAGCGAGGCGGCCCGGGCGGTGCTGGGAGCGAGCGGATCGTTGCGCCTGCAGGCCGGCGCCCGGGAGATCGAGTTGCCGGTGGCCGGCGACCTGCCCGGCGCGGGCGTGGGGCGGCGGCTGGCGCTGATGGACATCGCGGCGCTGCAGGAACAGTTTGGCTGGCTGGGGCGGCTGTCGCGCATCGACGTGCGCCTGCACGAGGGCGTGGCGCCGGCCGCGGCCCGCGCAGCGCTGCAGGCGGAGATGCCGGCCGGGGTGCTGGTGGAGGCCCCCGAGGCGGCCGAGGACCAGGCGGCCAACCTGTCCCGCGCCTACCGGGTCAATCTGACCATGCTGGCGGCGATTGCGCTGGTGACCGGCGGTTTCCTGGTGTTCTCGGCCCAGGCCCTGTCGGTGGTGCGGCGGCGCACGGAGTTTGCCTTTCTGCGGGCGATCGGGCTGCCGCGGCGCAGCCTGTTCGGCTGGCTCCTGGCGGAGGGGGCGCTGGTGGGCCTGGCCGGCGGTGTGGGTGGGGCGGCCCTCGGCCATGGTCTGGCCTGGGGGGCGCTGACGCTGCTGGGGGGCGACCTGGGGGCCGGCTATTTCCAGGGGCTGCGGCCGCAGCTTGTGTTCCAGCCCGGGGTGACGGCGGCCTATGTGCTGGCCGGGGTGCTGGCCGGCGTGGCGGGGGCCTGGTTGCCGGCCCGCGAGGCGGCCACGGTGGCGCCGGCCCGGGCGCTGAAGGCCGGCGACGAGGCGGCGCTGGCCGACGGCCTCGGCCACCCGCTGGCGGCGGTGGGCCTGCTGCTGGCCAGCGTGGCGGCCTGCCGCATCCCGCCTGTCGATGGGCTGCCGGTGGGCGGCTATCTGGCGGTGGCCTGCCTGCTGGCCGGCGGGGTGATGCTGCTGCCGGCGCTGGCAGCAGGCATCGCCCGGCTGTTGCCCACGAACGGCCCGGTGCCGGCGCGGCTGGCGGCGGCCCGGCTGGGCGCGGCGCCCGGCCACGCGGTGGTGGCCGCGGCGGGGGTGCTGGTGAGCGTGGCGCTGGCGGCGGCGATGGCGATCATGGTGGCGTCCTTCCGCGACTCGGTGGACGACTGGCTGGCCCAGCTGCTGCCGGCTGATTTGTATCTGCGCGCCGACAAGGCCAGCGGCAGCGGCCATCTGGACGAAGCCCTGCAGGCCCGCATCGCCGCGACGCCGGGGGTGGGGGCGGTGAGCTTCACCCGCCACGACAGCCTGCGCCTCGCCGCCGGGCAGGCGCCGGTGGCGTTGATCGCCCGGCCCCTGTCGCCCGACGGCCGCGAGCTGCCTGTGGTGGGCGGTGGGCCGGTGACGGGGGAGGGGCCGGCGCTGTGGGTCTCCGAGGCGATGGTCGACCTCTACGGCTGGCGCCCCGGCGACGCGGTGACCCTGCCCATCGCCGGGCAGGCGGTGACAGCCCACGTGGCCGGCGTGTGGCGCGACTACGCGCGGCAGACCGGCGCGGTGATGATAGCCCTCGACACCTACCGGCGCCTCGGCGGCGACCGGCTCGCCAACGACGCGGCGATCCACCTTGCGCCGGGCGCGCCGGCCCGCCAGGTGGCCGAGGCCCTCACCGCCGCGGCGGGGCCGGGTGTGCTGGAGATCGCCTACCCGGGCGAGATCCGGGCGATCAGCCTGCGGATCTTCGATCGCACCTTCGCGGTCACCTACCTGCTCGAGGCGGTGGCGGTGGCGATCGGCCTGGCCGGCGTGGCGGCGAGCTTTGCGGCGCTGGCGGCGGCGCGGCGGCGGGAGTTCGGCATGCTGCGCCACCTGGGCCTGACCCGCCGCCAGGTGGGGGCGATGCTGGCCCGCGAGGGCGCGCTGGCCGCCGGGGTCGGCGTGGTCGCGGGGCTGGCGGCGGGCGGGGCGATCGGGCTGGTGCTGATCCGGGTGGTGAATCGGCAGAGTTTCCACTGGAGCATGGACGTGCATGTGCCGTGGGCCTCGCTGGCGCTGTTCGGGCTGGCGCTGGTGGCGCTGGGCGCGCTGTCGGCCGTGCTCGCCGGGCGTCAGGCCATGCGCCAGGACGCGGTGCTGGCGGTGCGGGAGGATTGGTGAGATGAAGCGCAGGCATTTTCTTCTGGCGTTGATGGCGTCGCCGCTGGGGCGGCAGGCGCTGGCGGTGGACTTTGCGCCGGTGCTGGCGGGGCGGACCTTGCGCTTTCCGGCGGACCACGGGGCGCACCCCGATTTCCGCACCGAGTGGTGGTACGCCACCGGCTGGCTGCGCCTGCCCGACGGTAGTCCACTGGGTTTCCAGACGACCTTCTTCCGGGTGCGCACCGGCGTGGGGGAGGGCAACCCGAGCGCCTTCGCGCCGCGCCAACTGGTGCTCGCCCATGCGGCGGTGGCCGACCCGCGGCTGGGTCGGCTGCGCCACGGGGAGCGCTCGGCGCGGGTGGGCTTCGGCCACGCCGGCTGCGCCGAGGGCAACACCGCGGTGTGGGTGGGCGACTGGCGCTTTGCGCTGGAGGGCGGAGCCTATCGCGCCGAGGTGAAGGCCGACGACTTTGCCTACCGGCTGACCCTGCGCCCGGACGGGCCGCCGCTGCTCAACGGCGCCGCCGGCTTCAGCCGCAAGGGGCCGGACCCGCGCCAGGCCAGCTACTACTACAGCCGCCCGCGGCTGGCGGTGAGCGGCAGCGTGAGCCTCGATGGCCGCGAGCAGACGGTGGCGGGCAGCGCGTGGCTGGATCACGAATGGTCGAGCGAACTGCTGCCCGAGGGGGCCCAGGGCTGGGACTGGGTCGGCATCAACCTGGACGACGGCGGGGCGCTGATGGCCTTCCGGATGCGCGGCAAGGATGGCCGTGCCCTGTGGGCCGCGGCGACCCTGCAGGCCGGCGGCGGCGCGGCGCAGGTGCTGGCGCCGGAGGCGGTGGCCTTCGAGCCGGTCCGCCAATGGCGTTCGCCGCGAACGGGCATCGCCTATCCGGTGGCGTGGCGATTGCGGGTGGGCGGCCGGGCCTTCGCGCTGGAGCCGCTGATCGACGACCAGGAGCTCGACAGCCGCGCCTCGACTGGAGCGGTTTATTGGGAGGGGGCCGTGCGCCTGCTCGAGGCCGGCCGCGAGCGGGGCCGCGGCTACCTGGAGATGACCGGCTACGGTGACCGGATCCGGGTCGGCCAGGCTGAGCCAGGGCGGGCCTGGGATGGCCTCGTTGCCGCCGTAATGCACGCAGCGGGGTGATGACCTCGTGCTATCTTCCCGCCCCGCAGATCACCCTTTACACCTTACGCCACCCCAACCCGAGCCATGTCCGACTTCTTCCTCGACGCCGCCCTCCTCGACGAACTCTGCGCCCGCGCCCGCGGCGTGCCGCGCTTGCGCGCCCACCATAACCTCCACGATAGCCCGGAGGCGCCGGCCCACCGGCTGCTGGTGGCGATGGAGCCGGGCTCCTATGTGCGGCCGCACCGGCACCTCGACCCCAACAAGGCCGAGACCATCATCGTGCTGCGCGGGCGGCTCGGGGTGCTGGTCTTCGACGAGGCGGGCCAGGTGCAGGCGGCCCGGGAGATGGCGCCGGGCGGCGCGGTGATCGGCTACAACATCCCGCCGGGGGTCTTCCATGCCATCGTGTGCTTCGAGAGCGGCACGCTGTTCATCGAGGCCAAGGCCGGGCCCTACGCGGCGCCGCTGGACGCGGAGTGGGGCCCCTGGGCCCCGGCGGAAGGGCAGCCCGGCGTGGCGGAGGCCCTCGCCGCGATGGCGGCGGCCTTCAGCGGTTGATCGGAACGCCGCCTTGCAGCAGGGCCGGGATGGATTCGGCCGGCAGCGGGCGGCTGAACAGGTAGCCCTGGGCGGCGGTGCAGCCCTCGCGGCGCAGGAAGTCCATCTGCTCGAGGGTCTCGGTGCCCTCGGCGATGACTTCGAGGCGCAGGTTGTGGCCGAGCTGGATGATGGCGCGGATGATCACCGCGTCGTCCGGGTCCTGCGCCAGGTCGCGCACGAAGCTCTGGTCGATCTTGAGCCGGTCGACCGGAAAGCGCTTGAGGTAGGCGAGGCTCGAATAGCCGGTGCCGAAGTCGTCAATCGACAGGCGCACGCCGACGGCCTTCAGCTGGCCGAGGGTGACGATCACGTCGGGGCCGGATTCCATCAGCAGGGATTCGGTGAGCTCGAGCTCCAGCCAGCGGCCGTCGAGCCCGCTCTCGGCGAGGGCCGCGGAGACCCCCGCCACAATGTCGCTGCGCCGGAACTGCAGCGCCGACAGATTGACCCCCACCGGAACCGGCGCGAGGCCGGCGTCCTGCCAGCGGCGGGCCTGGCGGCAGGCTTCCCGCAGCACCCACTCGCCGATGGGGATGATCAACCCGCACTCTTCGGCGAGGGGGATGAAGCGTGACGGCGGCACGTTGCCGAGGGTCTCGCTGGACCACCGCAGCAGCGCCTCGAGGCCGATGATGCGGCCGCTGGCGAGGTCCACCTGGGCCTGGTAGGCGAGCTTGAACTCGTTGCGGGCGATGGCCTGGCGCAGGCCGTTCTCGAGCTGCAGGTGCTCGAGGGTGTTCACGTTCATGCGCTCGTCGAAGAAGCGGTAGGTGTCCCGGCCGCTCTCCTTGGCGTGGTACATGGCCGTGTCGGCGTTCTTCATCAGGGTTTCGGGGCTGACGCCGTCCTCGGGGAAGAGGGCGATGCCGATCGAGAACGAGGTGCGCAGCTGCTGGCCGTCCACGTCGAAGGGCGGGTCGAGCTGTTCGAGGATCTTGGCGGCGATCCGCCCGGCCTCGTCGGGGGTGTCGATGCCGGTGAGCACGATGATGAATTCGTCGCCGCCCTGCCGGCTCACCGTGTCGGTCTCGCGCACGCTCTGCCGCAGCCGCGCGGCGACGCTCTGCAGCAGCTTGTCGCCGGTGGCGTGGCCGAGGGAGTCGTTGATCGTCTTGAAGCGGTCGAGGTCGAGGAACATCAGCGCGATGCGCTTGCCGAGGCGGGTGGCCTGGGCCAGGGCCTGGTCGAGACGGTCCTTCAGCGGGGCCCGGTTGGGCAGCCCGGTGAGGGCGTCGTGCTGGGCCAGGTAGGCGATGCGGGCCTCCGAGGCCTTGCGTTCGGTGATGTCGGAAAAGACCGCCACGTAGTGGGTAATGCGGCCGTTGCTGTCGCGCACGGTGCTGATCGACAGGGAGGCCGGGTAGAGGCTGCCGTCCTTGCGGCGGTCCTCGATCTCGCCCTTCCAGGCGCCGAGGATGTTCAGGTCGCGCCACATGGCCTGGTAGAACTCGCGGCTGTGGACGCCCGAGCCGAGCATCCGGGGCGTCTGGCCGATGATCTCCTCGGCCGCGTAGCCGGTGACCTCGGTGAAGGCCTGGTTGACCGACAGGATGCGCTCATGGGCGTCGGTCACGACGATCGCCTCGACGCTGTTGCGGAACACCGTGAGGGCCAGCCGCCGCTGCTCCTCGTGCTCGCGGCTCAGGGTGGTGTCGGCGAGGGTGCTGACCACGCCGCGCAGCTCGCCGCTCTTGTCGTCGAAGAAGGGTTTGGCGTTGATCCACAGCCAGCGCCGGCTGCCGTCGGGGCGTTCGATGCCGAGGGTGCCGGTCTTGTGCTTGCCGCTGGTGAGCGCGCGCACGAAGGGCAGGTGGTGGTGCGGGCAGAGGTCGCCGTTTTCGTCGAAGTAGCGCAGGCGGCCGTCGTCGGTCTGCCAGCGATCCATCTCGTCGGGGGTGAGGCCGAGCAGCTCGGCCGCGGCGTTGTTGTAGCTCTGCACCTGGCCGGCCGCATCGCGCAGGATCACGCCTTCGCCCATTGCCGACAGCAGGGTGCGCATGTGCTGCTCCCGGTCGCGCAGTTCGGCTTCGGTGTTGCGGCGATCGGTGATGTCGAGGCAGGAGCCGATGTAGCCCGCGAATTCGCCGTCCGGGTCGTAGATGGGGCGGCCGGCGTCGATGATCCAGCGGTATTCGCCGTCGTGGCGGCGCAGCCGGTATTCCATCTCGAAGGGGGTGCGCACCGCGAAGTGTTCGAGGTAGGTGCGCACGCAGCGGTCGAAGTCGTCGGCGTGGATGCCCTTGGTCCAGCCGTTGCCGACCTCTTCGGCGAGGCTGCGGCCGGTGAATTCGAGCCACGTCTTGTTGAAGTAGTTGCACCGGGTGTCGGTGCCGGCACGCCAGATCAGCGTGGGGAAGTGCTCGAACAGGGACGTGGGGAAGTCCCGCAGGTCGTCACCGGTAGATAGGGGAGAGGCTTCCATTGGAGGGGGAGCGCAAGGTTGACGGCGGATGGTCAATGATAACGGCGATTATCTTCCCGTCTTGCGTCCTGTTTGCATGAATGAGGCTAGAGGGTGGCCTCCCGGTGGAAACCGGCGTCGGCGGGGGGCTCCGCAGCCTCCCAGCCGACTTCGTCGACCCGCGCCGCGGGCGGCCCGCGGCGGGCCCAGGCGACGAGGTGGTCGAGGGCCTCCGCCGGGCCGGCGGCGAGGGCTTCGACGCTGCCGTCGCTGCGGTTGCGCACCCAACCGGACAGGCCGAGCCGGGTGGCCTCCCGGTGCAGCGCGTTGCGGTAGCCGACCCCCTGCACGTGGCCGCGGATGCGCAGCAGGCGGGCGTCAGGCGGGGGTGTCATGGGGGAGCGTCGGCAGGAGCTGGCGTGCCCGGGCGAGGGCGCCGTAGAGGTCGCCGCACAGGTTGTTGGGGCCGACCTCGTCGCCAAAGCCCGAGCGCCGGATGAGGGAGGCGGGCTGGGTGTTGAGGTTGCACAGGATCAGCGCGCAGCCGCGTTTGTGGAGGTTGCGGCACAGGCTCTCGAGGCCCTCCATGCCGGTGGTGTCCAGGCTGAGGAGGTGCTGCATCTCGAGGATCACCACCTCCGGGTGGTTCTCGGCCGGGGCGAGCAGGGTCTCCAGCTTGTGGATCGCGCCGAAGAACAGCGAGCCGTACAGCGAATAGGCCACCACCCGCGGGCTGCCGTCGGGGTAGAGGAAGCCCGGCATCATGCGCAGTTCGGCGAGGGGCAGGCGCTCGACGCGGGTGAGGTCCGACATCCGGTAGATGAAGAACAGGCTCGCCAGCACCATGCCCAGCTCGACGGCCAGGGTCAGGTCGAACAGCACGGTGACGAAGAAGGTGGTCAGCAGGGTGGTGCGGTAGGGCAGCGAGAAGCGGCCGAGACCCTTGAACTCATGCCATTCGCCCATGTTGACCGCCACCACCACGACGATCGCCGACAGGGTGGCGAGGGGGATGTGGCGCGCCAGGGGCGCCAGCACCAGCACCACCGCCAGCAGCACCAGCGCATGCACCATGCCGGCCACCGGCGTGCGGCCGCCGGTGCGCACGTTGGTGGCGGTGCGGGCGATGGCGCCGGTGGCCGCGAAGCCGCCGAAGAGCGGCGCCACCAGGTTGGCGATGCCCTGGGCGATGAGCTCCTGGTTGGGGTCGTGGCGGTCGTCGATGGACGCGTCGGCGACCCGCGCCGACAGCAGCGACTCGATGGCCCCCAGCAGCGCGATGGTGAGGGCCGGCGAGATCAGCTTGCCGAGGGTGGCGAGGGACAGCTCCGGCAGCGCGATGGCGGGCAGGGCCTGGGGGATGCCGTTGAAGCGGCTGCCGATGGTCTCGACGGGCAGCTGCAGCACCGCGTTGGCGGCGGTGGCGACCACCAGCACGCCCAGCGGCCCGGGCAGCCGGCCGACCGCCGGGTAGCGCCGCGCCAGGCGGTTCCATGACAGCAGCACGACCAGTGAGGCCACCGACAGGGCGACGGTGGGCGGGTCGAGGGTGTCCAGGTGGCTCGCGAGGGCCTTGACCTTGCCGAAGAACTCGCCGGGCAGGTGATCGACCTGCAGGCCGAGGAAGTCCTTGATCTGGGCGAGGAAGATCACCACCGCGATGCCGTTGGTGAAGCCGATCACCACCGACTTGGGGATGAAGCGGATCAGGTTGCCGATGCGGAAGGCGCCCATCGCCACCAGCATCGCGCCGGCCAGCATGGTGGCCACCAGCAGGCTCTGCACGCCGTAGTCGACGACGATGGCGTAGATGATGGGGATGAAGGCGCCGGTGGGGCCGCCGATCTGCACCCGCGAGCCACCGAGGGCGGAGATGATGAAACCGGCGACGATGGCCGTCCAGATGCCGGCGGTGGGCGACATGCCGGAGGCGATCGCGAAGGCCATCGCCAGCGGCAGCGCCAGCACGCCGACCGTCAGGCCGGCGGAGAAGTCATGGGCGAACGAGGCCCTGCCGTAGCCCGGCAGGGTGTCGAGGAGCTTGGGATGGAACGGGAATTTCATGGTGCCTCCGCAGACGTGGGGTCGGGAACGCGGCGCCACCACGAGGGTGGTGCGCCTGTTGCGGAGGGCGTGGGCCGGGGCCGGTGCGGTGCTGGACGATCCAGCGTTTGCTCGGGGTGAGCGGCACGGCCGGCGTGTTCAGAAACGCCCGTCGTTGGCGGCGGATTTGCCGCGGGAGGCGTTGTGCATGACTTCGACCAGCATCTTCACCGCGGCGATGAACACCGCGACGATCCCGCCCCCGATGCAGAGCCAGGCTTGCAGGGTGTTGGCCGGGAAGCCGGGCAGGATGGAGGCGCGGTCTTCCATCAGGTAGGCCGCGCCGACGGCGAGCACCAGCACGCCGATGATGTCGATGAGCGCCCAGCCCCAGAAGGCCGGGGTCAGGCGGGGCAGGGGAGATTGCCGGGTTTCCATGGTTCGGATCACTTTAGGGGGCGGCCCTGACGGCAGGCTTACGCAGCCCGCCGCCGTGGCCGGGCCGGGCCGCCCGGGCTGTCACTTGACTCGCATGCCGGGCTGGGCGCCGGCGTCGGGGGAGAGGATGAAGAGGCCGGGGGTGTCGTCGCCGGAGGCGGCCAGCACCATGCCTTCGGACATCCCGAACTTCATCTTGCGCGGGGCGAGGTTGGCGACCATCACCGTGAGGCGGCCGACCAGGCTGGCCGGGTCGTAGGCGCTCTTGATGCCGGCGAACACCTGGCGCGGTTGGGGCTCGCCGATGTCGAGCATCAGCTTGATGAGCTTGGCGGCGCCCTCGACGTGCTCGGCCGAGACGATCTTTGCGATGCGCAGATCCACCTTGGTGAAGTCGTCGATGGAGATGAAGGGCTCGAACTCGCTGGTGGTCTCGGCGGCGGCCGCGTGGGCCTGGTGCTGGGCATGGCGCTGCTCGGAGTGGCTGGCCTTGTCGTTGCCACCCTTGGCGGCGGCCTTGGCCGGCTGCGCGTCGGCGGCCGGGGCGAGGGAGTCGCGGTTGGCCTCGAGGAGGGCGTCCACCTGCTTGCGCTCGATGCGGGTCATGAGGTGGCTGTAGGTGCCGATGGTATGGCCTTCAGGAAGAAGTCTGGATGCGTCTTCCCAGGTCAACGGCGGTACGCCAAGGAAGGCTTCAATTTTCTCAACGGTAGCAGGGAGCACTGGACGGAGGTAAACCGCGAGTAGTCGGAAGCAGTTGAGAGCAATGCTGCAAACGATATGCAGACGTCCCTCTTGGCCTGGCTGCTTGGCCAACTCCCAGGGTGCGTTTTCATTTACGAAAATGTTGACGCTGTCCGCCAGGCTCATGATTTCGCGCAGTGCTTGAGCGTAGTTGCGCTTTTCGAAGAGGTCGCCGATTTCAGTTGCCTTATTTGCGACCTCTGCTAGCTCTGGAGCCAGAAGATGGTCGCCGACCTCGCTGATCGAAGTGGTGCCGTCAGTCCTTACAGTTGACAGCCTTCCGTCGAAGCGCTTGGCGATGAAGCCGGCGCAGCGGCTGGCGATGTTGACGAACTTGCCGACCAGATCCGAGTTGACCTTGGCGATCATGTCGTCGAGGTTGAGGTCGACGTCTTCCATCGTGCCGTTGGACTTGCCGGCGAAGTAGTAGCGCAGCCACTCGGGGTTGAGCTTCTGCTCGATGTAGCTGCGCGCGGTGATGAAGGTGCCGCGGCTCTTGCTCATCTTGGCGCCGTCGACGGTGAGGAAGCCGTTGACGCACAGCTGGGTGGGCGTGCGGTAGCCTGCGAAGTGCAGCATCGCGGGCCAGAACAGGGCGTGGAAATACAGGATGTCCTTGCCGATGAAGTGGATCAGCTCGGTGCCGGCCTCGGCGGCCGGGGCGGCTTCGGTGAAGGCGGCCACGTCGATGTCGGCGTGCCTGGCGGCGAGGTTCCTGAAGCTGGCGAAGTAGCCGATCGGGGCGTCGAGCCACACGTAGAAGTACTTGCCCGGCGCGCCGGGGATCTCGAAGCCGAAGTAGGGCGCGTCGCGGGAGATGTCCCAGTCGGAGAGCTTGTTCTCGCCGGCCTCGCCGAGCCACTCCTTCATCTTGTTGGCGGCTTCCTGCTGCAGGCGGCGGCTGCCGTCGGGGGTGCTGCCCTGGGTCCAGCCGCGCAGGAACTCGACGGCCTTGGGGTCGGAGAGGCGGAAGAAGTAGTGCTCGGAGGTGCGCAGCTCGGGCTTGGCGCCGGAGACGGCGGAGTAGGGGTTCTTGAGCTCGGTGGGGGCGTAGGCGGCGCCGCAGGCCTCGCAGTTGTCGCCGTACTGGTCGGCCGCGCCGCACTTGGGGCACTCGCCCTTGATGAAGCGGTCGGGCAGGAACATCTCCTTGACCGGGTCGTAGAACTGCTCGATGGAGCGGGTGTCGATCAGCCGGGCGCCGTCGCGCAGGCGGGTGTAGATGTCTTCGGCGTACCAGCGGTTCTCGGGGCTGTGGGTCGAGTGGTAGTTGTCGAAGGCCACGCCGAAGTCGCGGAAGTCACGGCTGTGCTCGCCGTGCACGCGGTCGATGAGCTGCTCGGGGGTCAGGCCTTCCTTTTCGGCGCGCAGCATGACCGGCGTGCCGTGGGTGTCGTCGGCGCAGACGTAATGCACCTGGTTGCCGCGCATGCGCTGGTAACGCACCCAGATGTCGGCCTGGATGTAGCCCACCAGGTGGCCGAGGTGGATGTCGCCGTTGGCGTAGGGCAGGGCATTGGTGACGAGGATCTTGCGCGGGGAGCTCATGGGATGGGGCCTGCAGCGTGATTATTCTGAGCCCTCCATTCTAGCAAAGGCCGGGCGGGGCGCAGGAAGGGCCGCGCGCGCCGGCCGCTCCGGGGAGCGCTCCGTGTTGCCGGCGGGCGGGGCGTGGAGCCCGGCGCTTAACCTCGGGCCGGCTTTTGGTTAAACTGTACCAAATTACTCGGGTTTTCCTCGTCCCGCCCTTTTCCGCATGTTCTCCCTTTTTCGCCGCAAGCCGGCCACCGACACCATGAGCCTCAGCGAACAAAGCGTCCTCGACAGCCTCAAGCAGTTTGCCGACCCCAACACCGGCAAGGATTACGTTTCGTCCCGCGCGGTGAAGAACCTGCGCGTGAGCGGCGCCGACGTCTCCTTCGACATCGAGCTGGGCTATCCGGCCAAGTCGCAGATCGACGCGATCCGCGCCGGCCTGATCGCCCAGGTCAAGGCGGTGCCCGGCGTCGGCAACGTGAGCGCCAATGTGTCCATGAAGATCGTCCCCCATGCAGTGCAGCAGGGCGTCAAGCTGCTGCCGGGGGTGAAGAACATCATCGCCGTGGCCTCGGGCAAGGGCGGCGTCGGCAAGAGCACCACGGCGGTCAACCTGGCCCTGGCGCTGGCCGCCGAGGGCGCGCGGGTCGGCATGCTGGACGCCGACATCTACGGCCCGTCCCAGCCGCAGATGCTGGGCATCGGCGGCGAGCGCCCCGAGAGCCACGACGGCAAGACCATGGAGCCCCTGGAGGCCCACGGCCTGCAGGTGATGTCGATCGGCTTCCTGGTGGATGTGGAGACGCCGATGGTGTGGCGCGGCCCGATGGCCACCCAGGCCCTCAACCAGCTGCTGAAGGACACCCACTGGCAGGACCTCGACTACCTCGTCATCGACATGCCGCCGGGCACCGGCGACATCCAGCTGACGCTCTCCCAGAGCGTTCCGGTGACCGGTGCGGTGATTGTCACGACGCCCCAGGATATCGCCTTGCTCGACGCCCGCAAGGGCCTCAAGATGTTCGAGAAGGTCGGCGTGCCCATCATCGGCATCGTCGAGAACATGAGCATCCACATCTGCTCCAAGTGTGGCCACGAGGAGCACATCTTCGGCGCCGGTGGCGGCGAGACCATGTGCAAGGACTACGGCGTGCCCTTCCTGGGCGCGCTGCCCCTCGACATCCAGATCCGCCGCGAGGTGGATGGTGGCGTGCCCAGCGTGGTCGCCGACCCGGACGGCCGTGTCGCCGTGCTCTACAAGGAGATCGCCCGCAAGGTGGCGATCACCGTGGCCGAGCGCGCCAAGGACATGAGCCACAAGTTCCCCAACATCGTGGTGCAGAACACATGAGTCGTTTCACCAAGGCAGCCGGCGCGGGCCTGCTCATCGCTTCAACCCTGGGCTTGTCCGGCTGCATCGTCGGCACGGTGGTCGGCACCGCCGTCGACGTGGGTGTCGAGGTCGTCAAGGTGCCCTTCAAGGTCGGCAAGGGCATCTACGACGTGATGAAGGACGACGAACCCGAAGCCAAGAAGAACTGACCCCGCGCCATTGCCTTGTTTTGGCCGGGCCTGGATGTAGAATGCGCGTTTTTGAGTCGGGATTGCCAGCGTGAGCATCAAGTCGGACAAATGGATTCGCCGCATGGCGGAAGGCGATGCGAAGATGATCGAACCCTTTGCCCCCGATCTGGTGCGCCAGAACGAGGGCGGCAAGATCGTCTCCTACGGCACCTCGAGCTACGGCTACGACGTGCGCGTCGCCAACGAGTTCAAGATCTTCACGAACATCAACTCCACCATCGTCGACCCGAAGAACTTCGACGAGCGCAACTTCGTGGATTTCACCGGCGACGTGTGCATCATCCCGCCGAACTCCTTCGCGCTGGCCCGCACGGTCGAATACTTCCGCATCCCGCGCAGCGTGCTCACCGTGTGCCTGGGCAAGTCCACCTATGCCCGCTGCGGCATCATCGTGAACGTGACGCCCCTCGAGCCCGAGTGGGAGGGCCATGTGACGCTGGAGTTCTCCAACACCACGCCGCTGCCCGCCAAGATCTACGCCAACGAGGGCGTGGCCCAGATGCTGTTCTTCGAGTCGGACGAAATCTGTGCCACCTCCTACAAGGACCGGGGCGGTAAATATCTGGGTCAGACCGGCGTTACGTTGCCGAAAATCTGAAATACTCTCACGCTAGAGTCGTGAATCAGGGGCGGACCATGCGCAGCCAGGCGGGTCCGCCCAAAGCTTTTTGTTGATCCCGCCCGCCCCTGCGTGGGCATCGAGGAGTCGAGCATGCGCTTCAATTTTCCGGTCATCGTCATCGACGAGGATTACCGTTCGGAAAACACCTCTGGCCTGGGTATCCGCGCCCTCGCCGAAGCCATCGAGAAGGAAGGCCTGCAGGTCCTGGGCGTGACCAGCTACGGTGACATGGCGTCCTTTGCCCAGCAGCAGAGCCGCGGCTCGGCCTTCATCCTGTCCATCGACGACGAGGAGTTCTCGTCGCCCGAGGCGGCCGAGAAGGCCATCGCCGACCTGCGGGCCTTCGTGAGCGAGATCCGGATGCGCAACGCCGACATCCCCATCTTCCTGCACGGCGAGACCCGCACCTCCCGCCACATCCCCAACGATGTGCTGCGCGAACTGCACGGCTTCATCCACATGTACGAGGACACGCCGGAGTTCATCGCCCGCAACGTGGTGCGCGAGGCCAAGGCCTACCTCGAGGCGCTGCCGCCGCCGTTCTTCCGCGCGCTGACCCACTACGCCTCCGACGGCTCCTATTCGTGGCACTGCCCCGGCCACTCCGGCGGCGTGGCCTTCCTCAAGTCGCCCGTGGGCCAGATGTTCCACCAGTTCTTCGGCGAGAACATGCTGCGCGCCGACGTCTGCAATGCGGTCGAAGAGCTCGGCCAGCTGCTCGACCACACCGGCCCGGTGGCCGCCTCCGAGCGCAACGCGGCGCGCATCTTCAACTGCGATCACCTGTATTTCGTCACCAACGGCACCTCCACGTCGAACAAGATCGTGTGGCACTCCACCGTGGCGCCGGGGGACATCGTGGTGGTCGACCGCAACTGCCACAAGTCCATCCTCCACGCCATCATGATGACCGGCGCGATCCCGGTCTTCCTGATGCCGACCCGCAACAACTACGGCATCATCGGCCCGATCCCGAAGAGCGAGTTCGCGTGGGAGAACATCCAGAAGAAGATCGACGCCAATCCCTTCATCACCGACAAGAACGCCAAGCCGCGGGTGCTGACCATCACCCAGTCCACCTACGACGGCGTGCTCTATAACGTCGAGGCGATCAAGGACGAGCTGGACGGCAAGATCGACACCCTGCACTTCGACGAGGCCTGGCTGCCCCACGCCGCCTTCCACGACTTCTACGGCGACTACCACGCCATCGGCGCCGACCGCCCGCGCTGCAAGGAGTCGATGATCTTCTCGACCCAATCCACCCACAAGCTGCTGGCCGGTCTGTCCCAGGCCTCGCAGATCCTGGTGCAGGACGCCGAGAGCCAGCATCTCGACCGCGACGTGTTCAACGAGGCCTACCTCATGCACACCTCCACCAGTCCGCAGTACGCGATCATCGCCTCCTGCGACGTGGCCGCCGCGATGATGGAAGAGCCCGGCGGCACCGCGCTGGTCGAGGAATCCATCGCCGAGGCCCTCGATTTCCGCCGCGCGATGCGCAAGGTGGACGAGGAGTGGGGCGCCGACTGGTGGTTCAAGGTGTGGGGCCCGGATGATCTCTCCGAGGAGGGCATCGAGGAGCGCGAGGCCTGGATGCTCAAGCCCGGCGAGCGCTGGCACGGCTTCGGCAACCTGGCCGAAGGCTTCAACATGCTCGACCCGATCAAGGCCACCATCATCACCCCGGGCCTCGACGTGGACGGCGAGTTCGCCGAGCGCGGCATTCCGGCGGCGATCGTCACCAAGTACCTCGCCGAGCACGGCGTGATCGTCGAGAAGTGCGGCCTGTACAGCTTCTTCATCATGTTCACCATCGGCATCACCAAGGGCCGCTGGAACAGCATGGTGACCGAACTGCAGCAGTTCAAGGACGACTACGACAAGAACCAGCCCCTCTGGAAGGTGCTGCCCGAGTTCGTCCAGAAGAACCCCCGCTACGAGCGCGTCGGCCTGCGTGACCTGTGCCGCGACATCCACGCGGTGTACCGCGCCAGCGACGTGGCCCGCCTGACCACCGAGATGTACCTCTCGGACATGGTGCCGGCCATGAAGCCCGCCGACGCCTTCGCCAAGATGGCCCACCGCAAGATCGAGCGCGTCGCCATCGACGAACTCGAGGGCCGCGTCACCAGCGTGCTGCTCACCCCGTACCCGCCGGGCATCCCGCTGCTGATCCCGGGCGAGCGCTTCAACCGCACGGTGGTGCGCTACCTGCAGTTCGCCCGCGAGTTCAACGAGCGCTTCCCGGGCTTCGAGACCGACGTGCACGGCCTCGTGAAGGAAGTGCGTGACGGGCGTATCCACTACTTTGTGGATTGCGTGAAGGACTGATCCTGGCCCGGGCCACCAACGACAACGCCGCGGAATCCGCGGCGTTTTTCATGGGGCCGGCGCTGCGGCGCAGGTGGGCGGCGTCAGCCGGCGCGCTGGTAGGTGACGAAGGCGAACGGCAGGCCGGATTCGGCCGTGCGGGCGTCGCGGGAGGCTTCCCGCCATGTGCTGCGGTCGAAGTCGGGGAAGAAGGCGTCGCCTTCGTAAGCCCGGTCGATCTCGGTGAGGAGCAGGCGGTCGGCCAGGGGCAGGGCCTGGCGGTAGAGTTCGGCGCCGCCGATCACGAAGGCGATATCAAAACCGCCCGCCGCCGCCAGGGCCTCGGGCAGGCCGCTGACCACGCTGGCGCCGGGCGCGGCGTAGCCCGGGTTGCGGCTCACCACGATGTTGCGCCGGCCGGGAAGGGGCCGGAAGGCGTCGGGGAGGGACTCCCAGGTCTTGCGGCCCATGATCACCGGCTTGCCACGGGTGGTCTCGCGGAAGAACTTCATGTCTTCCGGCAGGTGCCAGGGCAGGCGGTTGGCGATGCCGATCACGCCGCCGCGGGCGCAGGCGGCGATCAGGGCCAGGATGGGTTTGCTCGGAGGACGGCCCTCCTGCCGCTGTGCGGCATCCTCCCCAGGGGAGGCATGAGCCCTTCCTTCGGGCGGCCGGGCGGACGTGCTCATACGGCCACCGGCGCCTTGATGTGCGGGTGCGGGTCGTAGCCTTCGAGGACGAAGTCGTCGATGGTGAAGGCGAAGAGGTCCTTCACCTCGGGGTTGATCCGCATCGTCGGCAGCGGCCGCGGTTCGCGGGAGAGCTGCAGCTCGGCCTGCTCCAGGTGGTTGAGGTAAAGGTGGCAGTCGCCGCCGGTCCATACGAAGTCGCCCGGTTCGTAGCCGCACACCTGGGCCACCATCATCGTCAGCAGCGCGTAGCTGGCGATGTTGAAGGGCACGCCCAGGAAGATGTCGGCGCTGCGCTGGTAGAGCTGGCAGCTCAGCCGCCCGCCCGCCACGTAGAACTGGAACAGGGCGTGGCAGGGCGGCAGGGCCATGCGATCCACCTCGGAGGGGTTCCAGGCCGACACGATGTGGCGGCGGGAGTCCGGGTTCTTCTTGAGGGCCTCGACGAGCTGGCTGATCTGGTCGATGCTGCGCCCGTCCGGCGCCTCCCAGCGGCGCCACTGCTTGCCATATACGGGGCCGAGCTCGCCGTTCTCGTCGGCCCATTCGTCCCAGATCGAAACGCCGTTGTCCTTGAGGTATTGAATATTCGTGTCGCCGCGCAGAAACCACAGCAACTCGTGGATGATGGAGCGGGTGTGCAGCTTCTTGGTGGTGAGCAGCGGGAAGCCCTCGGCCAGATCGAAGCGCATCTGCCAGCCGAACACCGACAGGGTGCCGGTGCCGGTGCGGTCGGCCTTGCGGTGACCGCGTTCGGCCACGTGGCGCATGAGTTCGAGGTACTGTCGCATGGCGGGCTGGGACGTGAAAATGGCCTGAGATTCTAACCGATCCCGGCCCCGATGATGCCGCAAAACCGCCCCGCGGGCCGCGCCCGTCGGCCGGGCCAAAGGGCTGTCGGCCCTTTGTGCTAACATCGGCGCGCGATGATTTTTGCAACAATTTGAAAGGTGAAAGGCAGTCATGGGAGCAGGTTCGGTCGTCGAGAATTCGCATCCGCTCCTCCAGGGCGACGCCCTCAGCCAGACACTCGCCGATATCGGCAGCAACGGCGCGCCGGCGGCCCTGGTGCAGGTGATCCGCTGGCTCGACTCCTTCCATTTCGATGAGGTGCCCTTTCCCGAGCTGGCCCGTCTGGTGGCGGCCCTCGACGAGGCAGCCCAGCCCCAGCTGCGCTACGCCTCCGAACTCTACCTGTCCAACGCCTACGGCTCGCGCAGCGCGCGCTACAAGGCCATCGGGCGCGACTACTATGCCAGCCTGGGCCGCGCCTACGATCTGGTGATGGCCGGCCTTGCCACCGATTTCTCCCTCGAGCCCGGCAACCGCCTGCGCCTCGAGATGCTGCTGCGGGTCGTGCGCGCGGCGGCCGGCGAGATGAAGTGGGTGGCCTTCGACTACCACGAGCTCACCGACACCGTCTGGCGTCGGGCCGGCGCCGCCTACCGGGCCGCCCACGCGGCAGGGGGGCTCAATGTGCCGGTGGGCGTCCGCGAAGGGCGGGAGACCCGCTCGACGATCGCCCGCGAATTCACCCGCCTCGTCGCGCTCCAGTGCGCCAGCCTCGATCAGCTGCCTCCCGACCGCATCGAGGCCGCGGACAAGCTGGTGCGCTACCTGCAGGCCGCCCTCGACCTCTCCATCGAGCCTTCCGACGGCAGCCTGTTCTCCATTGACCTGGCCAAGCTCGGCGCGCCGCGCCGGGTGCTGGGCGCGGCCGAGCCCCAGCCGGGGTCGCTGCGCTATTTCCGCGCCGCCGACGCGGTGCCGATGCTCGACGAACTGCGCCGGATGCTCGCCGAGGGCGCCCTCGATCCGGCCTTCGCGGGGGTTGGCGCCGGCGCCGTGGCGTCGGTGATCCGCCACCTGTCGCGCCAGTGGGGCCCGGTGCCGCCGATGCGGCAGTACCGTCGCCATCCGGTGCGCGGTTCGATCGCCCTGGCGACGGGCCTGGGCTTCATCCGCTCGCTGATCTCCGGCGAGGCGCTGATGCGCCCGGCCGCCGCCTGGTCGCTCACCGACGCCAGCCGCAACGGCTTCGGCGTCTCGTCGCCCAACGTGGATGGCGAGGTCTGCCGGGTCGGCGCGATGGTCGCCGCCAACCTCGGCGACGGCGGGCGCTGGGTGCTGGCGGTGGTGCGCCGGGTGCGGCTGAGCGAGGGCGGTGCCGCGATGGGGCTGCAGACCCTCTCCAGCGACCCGCAGCTCATCACCTTCGACGACGGCAGCCGCAGCTGGAACGGCATCCTGTGCGACCCGCCGGTGCCGGGCCGCGGCGCGCGCATCGCCTGCGAGCCGGGTGTGCTGCGCACCGGCGTGCATGTGTTTGCCAAGGTGGCGGGGCGCTTCGTGAAGTTCACACCGGCCGGCGTGGTGCAGAACGGGCCGGGCTACCAGATCGTCGGCTGCAACCTGGGCTGAGGGCCCGATAGCGGCCGGCTATCCATGGCATATCAAATTGATGTTTGACGGGCGGATTTCGACCTGCTAATTTCTCGCTCATGAACGCCAAGCACCAGACCACTCGCTTCTCTCCTCTGGCCCTCCCCGGGCTGGGTCTGCTGCTGCCCTGACGGGCACACATCTATCTCCCCCTCCTGTTGCAGTTCCCGTCTCGCCCACAGTGGGCGAATTGCGTCCCCGTACGCACAGCCTTCGGAGCCCTCACCATGACCACGTTTGATCTTGCCCTGCTGTCCCTGCGACTGCGCCCCGGTTGCCAGGCCTCGAGCCCGCGGCAGTCTGGCAGCCCCGTGTCCGCATCCCATCATTCGCAGCGCATCCGACGACAGCAAAGGACAAGATCATCATGTTGAAGAACCCGAACACCAAGTACTCCGCCTTTCCCCCGGTCGCCCTCGCCGACCGCCAGTGGCCCAGCCGCCAGATCACCCATCCGCCCATCTGGATGAGCACCGATCTCCGCGACGGCAACCAGGCCCTCTTCGAACCCATGAACGCCGCCCGCAAGTTGCAGATGTTCCGCAAGCTTGTGGCGATCGGCTTCAAGGAGATCGAGGTCGCCTTCCCCTCCGCCTCCCAGACCGATTTCGACTTCGTCCGCCAGCTCATCGAGCACGGCGAGATCCCCGACGACGTGACCATCGAGGTCTTGAGCCAGGCCCGCGAGCACCTCATCCGCCGCACCATGGAATCCGTGCGCGGCGCGCGGCGGGTCATCGTGCATATCTACAACGCCACCTCGCCGGTGTTCCGTGAGACCGTCTTCGGGATGGACAAGGACGAGGTCCGCCAGCTCGCCGTGGATAGCGTGATGCTCGTCAAGCAGCTCGCCGCCGAGCAGCCGGAGACCGAGTTCGTGCTCCAGTACAGCCCGGAAACCTTCACCGCCACCGAGCTCGAGTTTGCCCGCGAGGTGTGCGACGCGGTGGTCGCCGCGTGGGACCCGCGGCCGGGCGAGAAGGTGATCCTCAACCTCCCGGCCACCGTAGAGGTGGCGATGCCCAATGTGTACGCCGACCAGGTCGAGTGGATGCACCGCCATCTCGCCCGCCGCGAGCAGATCGTCCTCAGCGTGCACCCCCACAACGACCGGGGCACCGCAGTGGCCGCCGCCGAGCTCGCCATGCTCGCCGGCGCCGACCGGGTCGAGGGCTGCCTCTTCGGCAACGGCGAGCGCACCGGCAACGTGGATGTGGTGACCCTCGCCCTCAACATGTACACCCAGGGCATCCACCCGGGCCTCGACTTCTCGGACATCAACTCGGTGGCCCGGATCAGCGAGGAATGCACCCAGTTGCCGGTGCACCCGCGCCACCCCTACGTGGGCGATCTCGTGTTCACGGCCTTCTCGGGTTCCCACCAGGATGCGATCAAGAAGGGCTTCGAGCGCCAGCGCGCGGACGCCCCGTGGGCGGTGCCCTACATGCCCGTCGACCCGGCCGACCTCGGCCGCACCTACGACTCGGTGATCCGCGTGAACAGCCAGTCGGGCAAGGGCGGCGTGGCCCACTTGCTCCAGGCCCACTACGGCCTCGTGATGCCGCGGCGGATGCAGGTGGAGTTCAGCGCGGCGGTCCAGCGCCTCACCGACCGCACCGGCCAGGAGGTGGATGCCCACCAGTTGTGGACGCTCTTCGGCGAGGAGTATTTCGAGGCCGACGCGCCGGTGCGTTACGTTGCCCACCATCTCTTCGAGGATGGCAGCCGGCAGGGCATCCGCATCGAGGCGGAGGTGGCCGGCCAGCCGGTGGTGTTCACCGGCGAGGGCAATGGCCCGGTCGAGGCGGCGGTGGCCGCCCTCGGCGTGCCGATCCGGGTGCAGGGCTTCGAGGAGCGCTCGATGGGCGAAGGGGCCGACGCGGCAGCCGTGGCGATCGTCGAGGTGGCGATGGATGGGGTTGCCGGCAGCTGCTTTGGTGCCGGCATGCACCGCAACACGGTGACGGCCTCGGTGCGGGCCATCATCAGCGCCGCCAATCGCATGCGGGGGCGCCAGGCCGAGGCCGCGAGCCAGGCCGAGCCGGCCGACTGCGTGGCGTAAGCGTGGAAAGGGTGTGAGCACAACGGGCCGGGTCATCCCCGGCCCGTCTGGGTTTACACCGCGGCGAGAGCCTGGTCGAGGTCGGCCAGGATGTCGTCGATGTGCTCGATGCCGATCGACAGGCGCACCATGTCGGCCGACACGCCGGCCTTGGCGAGCTCGTCGGCGGACAGCTGGCGGTGGGTGGTGGAGGCCGGGTGGCAGGCCAGGCTCTTGCAGTCGCCGATGTTCACCAGCCGGGTGACCAGCTTGAGGGCGTCCTGGAAACGGGCGCCGGCGGCCTTGCCGTCACCGTCGGCGCTCTTCACGCCGAAGTTGATGATGCCGGAGGCGCGGCCGCCCATGTACTTCTGCACCAGCGCGTGGTCGGGGTGGTCGGCGAGGCCGGCGTAATTGACCCACGCCGCCTTGGGGTGGCTCTTCAGGAAGGCCGCCACCTTGGTGGTGTTCTCGCAGATGCGGTCCATGCGCAGGGCGAGGGTCTCGATGCCCTGCAGGATCATGAAGGCGTTGAACGGGCTGATCGCCGCGCCCATGCCCCGCAGCGGCACGACCCGGGCGCGGCCGATGTAGGCCGCCGGGCCGAGGGCCTCGGTGTACACCACGCCGTGGTAGGACACGTCGGGCTCGTTGAGTCGCGGGAAGCGGGCCTTGTGCTCGGCCCACGGGAACTTGCCGCTGTCGACGATGATGCCGCCCAGGGTGGTGCCGTGGCCGCCCAGGTACTTGGTGAGGGAGTGCACGACGATGTCGGCGCCGTGTTCGATCGGCCGGCACAGGTAGGGCGACGGCACGGTGTTGTCCACGATCAGCGGGACGCCGTGGGCGTGGGCGATGGCGGCCAGGGCCGCGAAGTCGGTGATGTTGCCCAGCGGGTTGCCCACCGATTCGCAGTAGATCGCCTTGGTGCGGGCGTCGATCAGCGGCGCGAAGGAGGCGGGGTCGCGGTAGTCCGCGAAGCGCACCTGGATGCCGAGCTGGGGCAGGGTGTGGGCGAACAGGTTGTAGGTGCCGCCGTACAGCGTGGAGGCCGAGATGATGTTGTCGCCGGCCTCGGCGATGGTCTGGATCGCATAGGTGATGGCCGACATGCCGGAGGCCACCGCCAGCCCGGCGATGCCGCCTTCCATCGCCGCGACGCGGGCCTCGAGCACGGCCTGGGTCGGGTTCATGATGCGGGTGTAGATGTTGCCGGCCACCTTCAGGTCGAACAGGTCGGCCCCGTGCTGGGTGTCGTCGAAGGCGTAGGAGGTGGTCTGGTAGATGGGCACCGCAACGGCCTTGGTGGTCGGGTCCGGGCTGTAGCCGCCATGAACGGCGAGGGTTTCGAGTTTCATCGTCTTTCTCCGGGTTGAAGGTGCGGTACGGTGGGGCAATGCCATGACCGAGTCAGGGTTTTCCCGGCTGGGCTTCCGGGATTTGCCAGGCTCCCCGTACTTTTGTCGCCTGGGGATAATACGCAAAGTGCCGCGTGGACAGTTCTTCTCCATCACAAGACCCGCAATAAAAAGCGATGTCCCCGCCGGCGGACGCTCGGCCCGTCTCACCCGGTCGCGGCGTTCCACCGGCGACGTGGGGAGGGTGGCGCGCAGCGGCACGCCGCAGACAAGGAGGAGAGACATGGAAATCAAAGGACGCCGGGCGACCTGGCTCGAACTCGCCCTGGCTCCGCTCGGGCGGATCGGCCAGGCGCAGCTGCAGGTGCATGCCCTGGGCGGAGGCCAGGCCGGCTGCCTGGCCCTCACCCTGGATGATCGCTGGCTGTGTGCCAACGATGGCCGGTTGACCGTGTTCAAAGGCCGGGAGGCGGTGCTGCGATTCCTCAAGCTGCTGCGCATCGAGCGGGTGCAGGAGGGCGACGCCCGGGATCTGCCCGTCGCCTGCGGCCAGCAGGACATGCAGTGCATGTGTCTCGGCCGCCGTGGCCTGCGCGCTTGCGCGCTGTCGTCCGGGCGCTGCGGCGGTAGCCCGCCCGTTAAGCGGACTCAGGCCGCCGCGAGGGCCTCGTCGAGCAGCGACTTCATGCGCTGATCAAAGGCGGCCAGCACGATCTCCTCCAGCGCGCTTGCCTGATCCAAGGCCGCGCGGCAATTGGCCACGGCGATGCGGGCCGCCTCGTCGAGCGGAAAGCCATACACGCCGCAGCTGATCGCCGGAAAGGCGATCGTCCGCAGCCCGTGGGCCTCGGCCAGCGCCAGGCTGTTGCGGTAGCAGCTCGCCAGCGCCGTGGCTTCGCCGTGCCCGCCGCCGCGCCACACCGGCCCCACCGTGTGGATCACGTGGCGGGCCGGCAGCCGGAAGCCCGGCGTGATCCGCGCCTCGCCGGTCGGGCAGCCGCCCAGGCCGGCGCAGAACGCCGTCAGCTCCGGCCCCGCCGCCCGGTGGATCGCCCCATCCACCCCGCCGCCGCCCAGCAGGCTGGTGTTGGCGGCGTTGACGATCGCGTCCACCGCCAGGGTGGTGATGTCGCCCTGCCAGACGCGGAGCCGTTGGTCATTCTTCATCGTTGCGCCTCTCCCGGTTGATCGCGGCGGCCATTGTGCCTGCGGCCCACCCGCGCTGAAACCTGTCGCCTGCGCAGGGTGGGCAGCGCCGTCGGCGCGTGCTATATTTTCGATCATACGGTATTACGCAATAGGTGTGGCATGGCAAGGCCGGCAGTGATCACCGTCGTCTCCCAGAAGGGCGGCGCAGGCAAATCCACCCTCACGATGCAGCTGGCGGCGGGGCTGGCCCGCGTCGGCCGCCGGGTGGCCATCGTCGATCTCGACCCGCAGGAGACTGCCCTGCGCTGGGCCCATTCGGGCGACCCGGCCACGCCTTTCCCCGCCCGTGTCACGCCCCTCGACGGGGAGCCCGCCACGCTGCGCGAGCAGCTCAGGGCCATCCGCAAGGGCGTCGACCACGTGCTGCTCGATTGCCCGCCGTCCATCGAGCACGCCGCCACCCTGGCCGCCCTCGACGAGGCCGACCTGGCCCTGGTGCCGGTGGTGCCCAGCCCCGCCGACCTGTGGTCCACCAAGGGCGTCGAGCGGCTGATCCTGCAGGTCCAGGCGGCCCGTCAG
This sequence comes from Zoogloea sp., assembly GCF_041908905.1. GTDB lineage: Bacteria > Pseudomonadota > Gammaproteobacteria > Burkholderiales > Rhodocyclaceae > Zoogloea. Next base: position 78,659 of record NZ_JAYREK010000002.1, on the reverse strand, counting down.
GCCTCGGCCCGGCCGCTCCGGGCGGCCCTGGTGCCCAACCGGGTGGTGCGTACCAACCTGGCCTGGGACGTGCTGGCGGTGATGCGTGATTTCTCGTTGCCGGTGCTCGGCGCCGGTTTGTCCCAGCGCAACGCCTTTGCGCAGAGCGCGGTCATCGGCGCCTCGGTCTATCAACTGGGCCGCGCCGCCGCCGAAGCCATGCGTGAGGTGGACAAGCTCGTTACGGAAGTATTGAAACTGACAGGAGAAAAGAGATGAACACGAAAACCCAGGAGGCCCTGCGTTCCACCCTCGAACAGGAGAGCAAGGCCCTCGAGGCGCGCCTGCCCGATCCGCAGCCTGCCGCCCCCGCCGCGGCTCAGCCGGTAACGCCGGCTGCTGCGCCGGTGGCCCAGGCGCCCGCGCCCGCAACGCCGGCCGCTCCGGTGGAGCCGCTTGTCGCCGCAACGGCGGCCCCCGCCCCGGTGGAAGCCGCCCCGGCCGTGGTCGCCACTCCCGCGCCCGTCGCCGCGCCCCAGCCCGAGGTGGCAGCCGCCGCCCCGGTGAGCGCCAAGCCCACGGCGGCGCCGAAGAAGCCCGCCGCCCCCAAGAAGCCGGCGGCGCCCCGCGCCAAGGCGGCTCCGGCCAAGCCCAAGGCGGCGCCCGCGGTCGACAAGCCGGCCGCAGCCACGCCCACTGCAGCCAAGCCTGCGGCTCCGGCCGCCGAGCCTACGCCTCCGCTCGCCGCCAAGAAGGCCGAGGTCAAGCCGGCCAAGCCCACCAAGGCGGCAAAGCTCGACAAGCCCGCCAAGCCGGCGAAGGACGAGAAGCTTGAGAAGGCTGCAAAGGCCGAAAAGAGCGGCAAGGGCGAGAAGGCCGCGGTCGCCGCCAAGGCTGCCAAGCCGGCCAAGGAAAAGCCGGTCAAGCTCCCCCGCGAGAAGGTGGTGCGGGATTCGTTCTCGATGCCCAAGAGCGAACACGCCCAGCTCAAGGCCCTGCGCGAGAGCCTGGCCAAGGGCGGCCGCATCTGTACCAAGTCGGAGCTGCTGCGCGCCGGTGTCCAGCTGCTCCTGAAGGCGTCCCTCGCCGATGCGAAGGCGCTGGTGGAAGGGCTGCCGGTGGTGCCCAAGGGCAAGGGCGCCAAGTAAGCGGTGTCGTGCTCAGCCCGGGGGCGTGGGCCCTCGGGCGGCGGGGGCCGTCGCGTCGATCAGCTCGACGCGCACGAGCCCACGCAGGCCGTTGCCGACGAAGACGGCGTCGGCCTGCATCAGGTCTTCGAGGCGTAGGGCGGCTTCCCGCGCCTTGCCTTCCCGCAGCAGGCGCCGGCGCAGCACGCCGTCGAGCAGCCCGGCCGAGACCGGCGGGGTCAGCAGCAGGCCGTTCCGTTCGATGAAGAGGTTCGTGCGGGCGCCTTCGGTGAGTTCGTCCCGTTCGTTCACGAACAGCGCGTCGAAATGGCCGGCGGCCATCACCCGGGCAAGCTCCGCGTCGTAGAGGGCCCGGGCGGTGGTCTTGTGGCGCAGCAGCAGGTCGTGGCTGTGGACGCGGGTCGGCGAGATCACCACGGTCGGCGCGTCTCCCGGCGCACCGGCGGCGAGGCTGGCGTCCTCGAAGCCCAGGTCGCCCGTCTGGCCGAGGGTGACGCGGATGCGACGGGGCTCGCTGGCATCGATCTGCGCCAGCCCGGCACGGAAGGCCGCCGGGTCGAACGGAAAACCGAAGGCGGCGGCGGAGGCCGACAGGCGCTCCAGGTGCTCGGCCAGGAAGGGGTAGCCCACGCCCGGTTCGAAGCGCAGGGTCTCGATCAGCCGCAGGCCCTTGGGCAGGTTGGTCAGGAAGCGCGACTTGAGGTGGCACTCGGCCCACTCGGACTCGGCCCGGGAGTCGATCACGATGCCGCTGCCCACGTCGAGCCGGGCCTTGCCCGTCGGGTCGATGAACAGGCTGCGGATCGGCACGCTGAAGCGGAAGTCGCCCCCCGGGCGCAGCCAGCCGAGGGCGCCGCAGTAGATGCCGCGAGGCCGCGCTTCGAGTTCGCGGATGATCTCCATCGCCCGGATCTTGGGCGCGCCGGTGATCGAGCCGCAGGGGAAGAGGGCGCGGAAGATCTCCGCCAGGCTGGCGTCCACCGGCTCGGCGACGACCCGGGAGGTCATCTGCCAGACCGTGGGGTAGGCCTCGATGCGGCACAGGTCCTCGACGCGCACGCCGCCGGGTGGGGCGAGGCGGCCCATGTCGTTGCGGATGAGGTCGACGATCATCACGTTCTCGGCCCGGTCCTTCTCGGAGGCGGCGAGGGCGGCCGGGTCGGTGTGGCGCGGGGCGGTGCCCTTCATTGGCCGGCTGGCCAGGCGGGTGCCCTCGCGCTCCAGGAAGAGTTCGGGGGATCGGGACAGGATAGCGCCGCCGGCATGGGCGATGAAGGCGCCGTAGCCCACCGGCTGGGCGGCGCGCAGGGCCTGGTAGAGCCGGGCCGGGTTGCCGAAGGCCTCGCCGTCGAGGGGGAAGGTGAGGTTCACCTGGTAGCAGTCGCCGGCGGCGATGTAGTGGCGGATGCGCGCCACCTGCTGCAGGTAGTCCGCCTCGCGGAGGGCGGGCTGCATGCGGCTGGTGCCGCCCGGATCATCCCCCGCCTGGCTGGCGAGCCAGGCTTCGCAGGCTGCTTCGTCCAGCCATTCGCCGTGCTCGAAGACCCAGCCGGTGACGAGGGCGCCGTGGCCCGGCGGCAGCAGCGGGTGCAGGCGCGGCTCGATGGCGTAGCCGAGTTCGTAGCTGGCGGCCAGGGCGACCCAGGCGCCGCCCCGGGCCGCGTCTTCGAGCCGCTGCAGGCAGGCTTCCCAGGCCGAGGGGTCGGTGCACGACACCGCCTCGCGGGGCCGGGTCAGCAGCCAGGCGCCGCTGCGCCCGGGCGCGCCGCTGGCGTCCTGGCTGTCGAAGAGGGCAAATCTGGGGAGGGCAGGGGGGAGCGGTTTGGCTGGCACGCGGCGCAGTTTACCCGCTTACGCCCGGCGGGCGTAGCGGGTAGCGCCGACCGGAGCCTCCGGTCGGGGTGTCTGGGGCAAGGCCGCTGCAAACCGGGCCGCCGGGGGCGGCCCCGGCGGGCTCAGAGCAGCGGGCCGCCCGCGTGCTCGCCCCGCTCGTAGACCACGTGGGCGCGGCCCACCAGCAGCGGGTCGAGGGTGCCGATCTGCTCGAGGTCCTTGTTGGTGTAGGGCAGCTTGTGCAGGATGTAACGCATGGCGTTGAGGCGCGCGCGCTTCTTGCAGTCCGACTTGATCACCGTCCACGGGGCATCGGCGGTGTCGGTGTGGAAGAACATCGCCTCCTTGGCCTTGGTGTAGTCGTCCCACTTGTCGAGGGAGGCGAGGTCGATGGGGCTGAGCTTCCACTGCTTGAGCGGGTGGGCTTCACGCTCCTTGAAGCGGCGGCGCTGCTCCTCGCGGCTCACCGAGAACCAGAACTTGATGAGGTGCACGCCGCTGCGCACCAGATGGCGCTCGAATTCGGGCGTCTGGCGCATGAACTCGAGGTATTCGTCCGGGGAGCAGAAGCCCATCACGCGCTCGACGCCGGCGCGGTTGTACCAGGAGCGGTCGAACAGGGCGATCTCGCCGGCGGTGGGCAGGTGCTGCACGTAGCGCTGGAAATACCACTGGCCGCGCTCGGTGTCGGTGGGCTTCTCGAGGGCCACCACGTGGGCGCCGCGGGGATTGAGGTGTTCCATGAAGCGCTTGATCGTGCCGCCCTTGCCGGCCGCGTCGCGGCCCTCGAAGAGGATCACCACCCGCTGGCCGGTCTCCTTGACCCAGGCCTGGAGCTTGAGGAGCTCCACCTGCAGGCGGTATTTCTGCTTCTCGTAGGCCTTGCGGGACATCAGGTTCTTGTAGGGGTAGGCGCCTTCGCGCCAGCCCTCGGCGAGCTCGTCGTCCGGGTTGGAGGGGAGCTTGCGGTAGATCGGGGCCTCTTCGGCGAACAGGGCCTTGCGCAGCAGCGCGGCGTCGTCGGGGGAGGCGCCGGCCATGATGGCCTGCAGGCTCTCGGCGACGCTGTGGGTGTCGTGGCGGGCGAGGGTGGCGACGATGTCGCTGATCGCCGTGAGCTTGGAGTCGCGGGCGGCTTCGACGGCCTCATCGACGGCGAAGGCCTCGATTGCGGCGGCGGTGGCCTTGGGGGCGACATCACCAGCGGCGGCGCGGCGCGGCGCCTTGGCCCGCGCAGGGCGCTTGGCGCCGGCCTTGCTGGTGGATTCGTCGGGGGCGGCTGGGGTTGCGTCCTTGGTGCTCATGGCGTTCCTCTCCTGTTATTGAAATCGGCTCTGCGTGCGCGGCGATTGTTGCCGGCGCATGCACAAGATATCAATTTTCCGAGAATCGGCTGGCGCCGACCATGACAAAACGCAAAAGGCATTCACGCCCGGTGTGGAAAGATCGGGTGCCCCACGCCGTGGTCGGGCGCAGGGCGGAGGCTCACTGCCCGGCGCGACTCTCGGCGCGGGCGCAGCGGGCCGCGTAGGCCTGGCACTTCTCGATGTACTCCTGGCTGCTCTTGGGCATCGGCGTGCGGGCGCGGGTGATGTCGCTGATCAGGTCGCGGCCGCGCTTCAGGAGGTGCCGGCCGTCGGCCACCAGGTGTTGGTCTTCCAGGCCCTCGGGCATCGCGGCGTCGTTGAGGTGGGCGCACAGGCGCTCGCCGGCGGTGACGAAGCTGGTCCACACGTCGAAGATCTCGTGGTCGGTGCGGAGGGTCTCGGTCTTGCTCTTGGCCGCCTCGGCGAAGGCGCGCACGTGGGGGGTGAGGCCGGCGAAGCAGGGCAGCGGCTCGAAGTTGGCGATGATCGCTTCGGCGATGCGGTCGATGTCGCGCAGGGTGAGGGCGATCTTGACGTAGCGGCTCTCGTAGAAGTCTTCGAGGGGGATCGAGAAGGCCTTGAAGGGCTCGCCCCACAGCTCGTCGATGCCCTCTTCGCCGGAGCGGTGCAGCACCAGCCGGCCCAGCCCGAGGGCCTCCTGCAGGCAGCGGCCGCATTCGCGCATCAGGGCGTTGTCGGACTGGATCTCGATGCCGACGCTCTGCAGCTCGACCAGCTTGGTGAAGATGTCGGCGGCCCGGTTGAACAGCGCGCCGGCGAGCATCGCCCCCTTGACGCGGCGGCGCTCGGGATCGGCCTCGGTCTCGTAGCTCTGGCGGGCTTCATTGAGGCGGCTGCCGGGGATGTTGAGGCCGTGTTCGACGTGGTTGAACAGGCGCCGCGTCAGCGCGCCGATGAGCTTGCGCTTGGCTTGCAGGGTGTCTTCGGGGACGGCGTAGGTCTTGACCCAGTAGTCTGAATAGAAGACGCGCTCGCGCCCGTCGATGATCCGGCGAGTGCCTTCCGGAACCGTGTTGTCCATGGTCTGCTCAGGGTGGTTGATCGGGGCGCCGTGGCCGTCAAAGGTCGAAATTCTGCACCATAAAATGCCTGTTGATCCGATCGACTGTTAATTTTGGTGTCGCAGGGGAACTTAGACCAGGCCGTCCAGCACCTGGACGCTCACCGGCTCCCCCGCCGCGACGGCGGTCTGCTGGGGGCCGAGCACGATGAAGCAGTTGGCATCGGCCATCGAGCTGAGGATGCCCGAGCCCTGGGCCCCGGTGGTGCGCACCCGCCACTGGCCGCCCTCCGGGTACAGCACGCCGCGGAGAAACTCGGTGCGCCCGGCGGGCTTGCGCAGCGCCGTCGCGCAGGGAACCTGCAGCAGCGGCGTGGCGGGCAGCGGATCGACGCCGGCGAGTTTCAGCAGCGCCGGCTGCACGAACTGGTAGAAGCTCACCATCGCCGCCACCGGGTTGCCCGGCAGCCCGAACATCCAGGCCGCGCGGTCGTCCCGCCCGAGGCGCCCGAAGGCCAGCGGGCGGCCGGGCTTCATGGCGATCTTCCAGAACAGCACCTCGCCCAGGCGGGCCATCATGGCGCGGGTGAAGTCGGCGTCGCCCACCGACACGCCGCCGCTGGTGATCACCACGTCGGCCACCGAGGCGGCCTCGCGCAGGGTGGTCTCGAGGGCGTCCGGGTCGTCGCGTACCACGCCGATGTCGATCGCGTCGCAGCCCAGCCGGGTGAGCATGCCGCACAGGGTGTAGCGGTTGCTGTCGTAGATCTGGCCGTCGCAGGCGCCGCCGCCGGGCGTGGCGACCTCGTCGCCGGTGGAGAAGAAGGCCACCCGCAGGCGCCGCCGCACGGCGACCTCGCCGATGCCCAGCGAGGCGATCAGGCCCAGCTCGGCCGGGCGGATCAGGCGCCCCGCTGCCAGGGCCACCTGGCCGGCCTTGAGGTCTTCGCCGGCCCGGCGGACGTTGTGGCCCGCCCGCTGGCCCGGTGCGAGGGTGACGCTCCCTGCGTCGGCCTGGGCGGCCTCCTGCATCACCACGGTGTCGACGCCGGCGGGCAGGCGGGCGCCGGTCATGATCCGCACCGCCTGGCCGGGGCCGACCCGGGCCGCGCACGGCTGGCCGGCGAGGGCGGTGCCGACGAGCTCGAGGCGCGTCGGCCCGTCGGCGGCGAGGTCGGCGCCGCGCAGCCCGTAGCCGTCCATCGCCGAGTTGTCGTGGGGCGGCACGTCGATGGGGCTGATCACGCTGTCGGCCAGCACCCGGCCGAGGGCGTCGCGCAGCGGGATGTGTTCGGTGCCCAGGATGGGGCTGAGCGCCTCGACGATGAGGCGCCGGCCGGCGTCCACCGCCAGGGCGTCGGGTTGGTAATCGGCGTGGGCCTGGAACTGTTGGGCGAGGGATGTCACCGGGCGGCGTCTCCAGCTTGGTGCGCGCGGAGCTCGTCCGGCGTGTTGATGTTGGCGAAGGCTTCGGGGCAGTCGTCGAAGGGGCAGGGCACCCAGCAGAGGCGCTTCAGCCAGGCCTCCATGCGCCGCCCGCCGGCGTGGATGAAGGCCTGCAGGTCGGGCAGCTCGTCGCTGCGCAGCAGGCTGACCACCGGGTGCAGTTGCTCGCCGGTGCGGGCCACCGCCACGCTGGCCTTGTGGGCGGCCAGGGTGGCGGCGAGGCGGCTTGCCAGATCGGCGGGCAGGAAGGGCGAATCGCAGGGCACCGCCAGCAGGTAGGGTGTGGTGCAGGCGGCCAGCCCGGCTTCGAGGCCGGCCAGCGGCCCGGCGTGGCCTTCGATGCGGTCGCCCACCACCGGGTGGCCGAAGCCGGCGTAAGTGTCGTGGTTCTGGTTGGCGTTGATGATGAGCCGGCCGACCTGGGGCGTCAGGCGGCGCAGGATGTGCTCGACCATGGTCTCGCCGTCCAGCAGGCTGAGGCCCTTGTCGACGCCGCCCATCCGGCGCCCCAGGCCGCCGGCCAGCACGAGGCCGGTGATGCGTTCTGGCGTGGGAGGGATCATCGCGTCTTCATCCGCCAATGTAGGACATCTCTATCTTGCGCAGCGCGGCCGTCTCGGCGGTGCGGATCTCGGAGTAGCGGTCGTCCCGCTGCCGCCACAGCTCGCCGATCACCGCCGACAGCTCGGCGTCGCTGCAGCCCTGGCGCAGCAGGCTGCGCAGGTCGTGGCCCTGCTGGGCGAACAGGCAGGTGTACAGGCTGCCCTCGGTGGACAGGCGGGCCCGGGTGCAGCTGGAACAGAAGGCCTGGGTGACCGACGAGATCACGCCGATCTCGCCGCCGCCGTCCGTGTAGCGCCAGCGCTCGGCGACCTCGCCGGGATAGTTGGGGTCGATGGGTTCGAGGGGGAACACGGCGCTGATGCGCCGGATCACCTCGGCTGAGGGCACCACGTCGTCCATCCGCCAGCCGTTCGAGCTGCCCACGTCCATGAACTCGATGAAGCGCAGGATGTGACCGCTGCCGCGGAAGTGGCGGGCCATGGCCACGATCTCGTGGTCGTTGAGGCCGCGCTTGACCACCATGTTGATCTTGAGCGGCGCGAGGCCGGCGGCCTCGGCGGCGGCGATGCCGGCCAGCACGTCCGAGACCGGCACGTCCATGTCGTTCATGGCCCGGAAGGTGGCGTCGTCGAGGGAATCCAGGCTCACCGTCACCCGCGCCAGGCCGGCGGCCTTGAGGGCGGCGGCCTTCCTGGGCAGCAGCACGCCGTTGGTGGTGAGGGTCAGCTCCAGGCCGGGGATCGCGGCGAGCTCGGCAACCAGCTTCTCGAGGTCGCGCCGCAGCAGCGGCTCGCCACCGGTGAGGCGGATCTTGCTCACCCCGTGGGCGGCGAACAGCCGGGCGAGGCGGGTGATCTCCTCGAAGCTCAGCAGCGACTGGCGCGGCAGAAAGCGGTAATCGGCGTCGAACACCGCCTTGGGCATGCAATACACGCAGCGGAAGTTGCAGCGGTCGGTGACCGAGATGCGCAGATCCTTCACCGCGCGGCCGCGGCGGTCCACCAGCCGGCCGGTGGGGGCCGTCAACGCGGTGGGGATCGCCGGCAACTGGCGCAGCTGACGCTCGTCGGCGAGGGGAATGACTTTCTGGTTCATGTCCCGGGGAGATTGAAGCGGGAGCGCTTTTATACACCCGCCGGCCGCGGCTGTGCTTGTCGTGGGATAAGGCCGGGCGCAGGCGGGCCAAGGCAGCAGATCCGTCTTGAAGAGGTCGTGGGTGGCCCAGCTTGCGCTGTCCCGCGAATAATCTCACCTGCTTTGCAGGAAGGCCATGAGAGTTTCGAGGGCCGGCGCGCCAGACGCCGGCAAGCTGCGCCCGGCCTTAATGAAACGGGGTCTGAAGCGCGACTTCAAACCGCTCCGCCAGGGCGGCCAGCCGCTTGTCCAGCGTCCAGAGGATGGCGCCGGGCGTAATGAGTGTCGAGGCCAGCAAGGTCAGGTCCACCCAGCCGCAGCCGAGTCCATAGAGCTTTTCGCGCTCGATGAAGTCCATCGTTTCGGGCACGCTTGCCGGGGTGGCAGCTTGCAGCAGCGCGATGTCGGCGAGCGTCTGGAGGCGAGGCGCGGGCGGCGTACCACAGGCCAGTTCGCCTACGATCAAGGGATGGGTGAGCGCTTGATCCATCACGATGAGCTCGACCAGTCGATCATTGCGGCGACGGAAGTGGTCCACCCAGACCGAGGTGTCGATGAGAGCGCTCATTGAGCCGTTGGGTCCGCACGCCGCCGCGGGATGTCCTGCATGTCCGGCGTTTTTCCGCCCAGGGCGGCGAGGCGTTTGGCCGCCTGGACACGCACAAAGGTCTTGATGGCTTCACGAAACAGATCCCCCTTGTCCATCGTGGGATCCGCGACAGCCAGGGCTTTCTCGTACAACTCATCATCGATCGTGACCGTGGTCCTCATGCGCTCCCTTTCAGGTTTGATGCAGTATTGAATCAGATGAAGCATCTCGACAAGTCGCATGTGCCCCGCACGAGGGCTTCATTCCCGACGATGGGCTGCACAGTCTGGATTACGCCGGGGAATGGGTCTTGAGCCAGTCCTTCAGTGCGGCATCGACACGAGTTTGCCATCCTTCGCCCGAGGCGCGGAAAGCCTGCACAACCTCCGGTGACAGACGGATGGTGATTCGCTCCTTGGTCACGGCCGCCAGCGGCCTGCCGCGCTTGAGCGTCGGCTTGACCGCTTCCCATTCCGTATCGGTGTAGGGGGTGGCGTCCGGGTCGGACATGGCCGCCGCCGTGATGGCAGCGTCTTCTTCCGGGGTGGGAATGAGGGTTCCCGGCTTAAGCTTCGGCATAGCGTTTCACCTCTCGCTGATTGGCCTTGCGCAGGCTGATGATACGTCGCCCTTCGGCGCGGTCTACAAAGGCCACGTGGTACAAACGTAGCCCGATGTAGCCAATGGCGGCCATGCGCGTCTCGCCATACTCGCGCCGGACATCGGGCCAGACCACCGCCGATTCCCACTCCAATTCAGCCGCCAACGCAAGCGATACGTCGTGCTTGGCAATGTTGGTAGTGTCCTTGGCGGGGTCGTAGGTAATTTCCATGTAAATTAATGTATGCACGCGAAAGCGGGAAGTCAAGGATTTTTGTGCATACAAATCAACCGCCGCCACCCTGTTTGGACACCAGCCTGTCCCTTTCAGCGGCTCGTAGAATGCCGCCTATGAGTCTCGAAGACGGCCCCTCCTTTCGGGTTACGCCCTCTGGGCTAACCCGACCTACGCTTGCTCTTCTGCGGCAGAGTTTTGTCGGGTTACGCCCTGTGGGCTAACCCGACCTAGGCTTGCTGCTTTTAGGTCAAGACATCGCTATCAGCGCTTGCCGCGGAGTTCCTCGGAGTGTTACGGAGCAGCAGCGATTTTCGATTCAGTGCAAAGCTTCGCAGCAACACAACCGCCACTGACTTCCCAGAAAATACGGTTAGCATCTGCCTTCGGCGTAAGGATCAGCGTATCGGTAGCGGCGATGCCATTCGCTGCCTTCGGCGTTGCGGTAATCACGCCATTCTCAACCACGATTTTGTCGACAACGTTCGAGAAACCGGAGTTAATGTCAGCTGAGATGCCGTTTTTGCCGCCATCGCACTCCGCTGCAGTGTTGTCACTGGTTTGTTGAATGCAGCCTTCGACCTCGATCTTACGGGTCTGAGTCGCTTGCATGACTTCAGTGAAACGGGCCTTCTTTGTGTAGTTCTGGTACTGCGGAACAGCGATCGCGGCCAGGATGCCGATGATGGCGACAACGATCATGAGTTCGATCAGGGTGAAACCGGACTGTTTCTTCATGGAAGGCTCCAAGGATTGGTTTAAATGATGGGCGGGGCGGATGCCCGACGGGAAGGATAATGCAATCGGCGTGCCAGAAATTGCCGGCAATCCAAAATTGTTTTTAATACAAGGGCCTGGCTTTCTTTCCTGAGCCGGTTTCGATTTGGCGGGCGCGGTGGCAGCCCGATGGGGTGACAATTTTCGTCACCCGCGCTGACGAAATGGGGCAGCCGCAGCGGCGCGTATGGCCCGTCGCGAACCCGGCCGGGTGATCCGGGTGATTTGCAATGGTTATCGAAATGGTATTTTTTGGGCCGCCCCGGCTACAATCCCGGTTGCCCCGACGGGGCGCTCTTTCAACCTGATGTCATCCACCTGGAGCTTGCCCGGAATGTCCCAGAACCTGATCTCCCTTCGCATCGACCCCAACCGTTTCTCCGCGATCGACGCCGCCGTCACGGCCCTCGAGCAGCAGCTCGACGACTTTGTCGAGCTGTCCGTCGAGCAGCGCCGCGAGCTGCTCAAGCTCGGCCCGCGGACCGAGGTCTTCTGCCGCGCGACCATCGAGGTGATGGAGCGCAACCCGGGCGCGCTCCCGGCCGATTTCAACCTCGACGCGGTCCGCGAGGACCGGGTGGCGATCGATCAGGTGCGCCCGCTGCTGTCCCGCCTGCGCATGCTGGTCTCGCGGGTGCAGGACACCGAGATGGCCCTCGGCAGCGATCTCTACAAGGCGGCGCTGGACGGCTATCGCTTCGCGAAGGCCACCGGCTCGGGGGCGATGCTCGACGAGCTGAAGATGCAGGCCAGCCCGCTCTTCAAGGGCAACCCGAAACCCCGCAAGCCCGACGGCGACGCCTCCGCCTGACGCCCGCCCGGCCCGCGCCCCGAGCCGCCGCAGCTCGGCCGGGGCATGGGCTGGATGGGGCTCGACGCTCGGAGGGTCGAGTTCGAGGTCCAAAGGGTCGAGCTTGACGTTCGGAAGGTCGAGCTCGACGGTCGGAGGGTCCAGTTCGGGGTTCGGAGGGTCGTGTTCGACGTTCGGAAGGTCGTGTTCGAGGTTCAGGAGGTCCAGTTCGACCTTCGGGAGGTCGTGTTCGAGCTTCGGAGGATGGCTGTCGAGGCTCGGAGGGTCGAACGCGAGGCTCGGAAGGTCGAGATAGGCTACAGTGAAGACATCGAAAAGCGAACGGGGAGCCTTATTGCGCTTGAATCTCAGGGGCGCTGTGGCCTTGGCCCGCAAAGTCGAGGCCGAGCGATTGGCTGCCTGGCGGTGAGTCGGGCTGCCCGTTCATCACCGGGCGCACCTCCATGGATGACGGTGCCCGGGCAAAGGAGGAGCAGATGGATCACGAGGACAGATTCGTCCCGGCCCGCATCCTGTGGATGCGGCGCTGGAGCCCGCGTTTGTTGTCGTTCCGGCTCGAGCGGGAGCCGGGGTTCCGCTTCGTGCCGGGGCAGTTTGCGCGGCTGGGGCTGAAGACGCCGGACGGGGTGCCGGTGTGGCGGGCGTATTCGATGGCCTCGGCGAGCTGGGACGAGTATCTGGAGTTCTACTCGATCGTGGTGCCGGGCGGGGCCTTCACCTCGCAGCTCGTCGGGCTGCAGCCGGGCGACAGCGTGCTGATTGAGCGCAAGCCGAATGGTTTCTTCACCACCAACCGCTTTGCCGACGGCCGCGACCTGTGGATGCTGGCGACGGGCACCGGCCTCGCGCCCTACCTGTCGATCCTGCAGGACGAAACCACCTGGCAGCGCTTCGAGCGGCTCATTCTGGTGCATGGCGCGCGGGAGGCGGCCGACCTGGCCTACCGCGACGAGATCGCGGCGCTGCGGGCGCACCCGCTGTGGGCCGAGCACGGCCACAAGCTGATCTACCAGCCGGTGGTTACCCGGGAGGCGCTGGCCGGTGCGCTGCAGGCGCGCCTCCCGGCGCTGATCCGCAGCGGGCAGCTGGAGGCGGCGGTGGGCCTGCCCCTTGGCCTGGAGGAGTCGCGGGTGATGATCTGCGGTAGCCCCGAGATGGTGCGCGACTGCCACCAGGCGCTGATGGAGCGGGGTTTTCGCCTCAGCCGGCTGGCGGCGCCGGCGCAGATTGCGGTGGAGAACGCCTGGTGGCTGAGCACGCTTTTGGTGCGGCGGGTACGGCGGCGCACGCGGATGGTGCAGAAATCCACCGACCACGATTTTCAAATAACTGACTTGTAAAGGTTTTCTGTTTTGCGTTAACTGGCGCGGCACTTGCGATGGGCGGAGCACCAAATCTGGAGCCCAAAATGGAGCAAGTCAGTCACGCCAGCAATGTAGTCTTCGTCCTGCTCGGTGCCATCATGGTGCTGGCCATGCACGCAGGCTTTGCCTTTCTCGAGGTGGGGACGGTACGCAAGAAGAACCAGGTCAATGCCCTGGTGAAGATCCTCACCGATTTCTGCGTATCGGCCATCGCCTATTTCTTCATCGGCTACACCATCGCCTACGGGGCCAACTTCTTCGCCAGCGCCGAGGTGCTGTCCCAGAAGAGCGGCTATGAGATGGTGAAGTTCTTCTTCCTGCTCACGTTTGCCGCGGCGATCCCGGCGATCATCTCGGGCGGCATCGCCGAGCGGGCCAAGTTCCACCCCCAGAGCGTCGCTACGCTGATGCTGGTGGGCTTCGTGTATCCCTTCTTCGAAGGCATCGCCTGGAACGACAACTTTGGCCTGCAGCCCTGGCTGGAGGCCACCTTCGGCGCCAAGTTCCATGATTTCGCCGGTTCGGTGGTGGTGCATGCGATGGGCGGCTGGATCGCCCTGCCGGCGGTGCTGTTGCTGGGGGCGCGACGCGGTCGCTACACCAGGGAGGGCCACGTGGCGGCCCACCCGCCGTCCAACATCCCCTTCCTGGCCCTGGGGGCGTGGATCCTGACGGTGGGCTGGTTCGGCTTCAACGTGATGTCGGCGCAGACCCTCGACAAGGTGAGCGGGCTGGTGGCCCTCAACTCGCTGATGGCGATGGTGGGCGGCACCCTGGCGGCGATGGTGCTGGGCAAGAACGACCCGGGCTTCATCCACAACGGCCCGCTGGCCGGCCTGGTGGCGGTGTGCGCGGGCTCCGACCTGATGCACCCGGTGGGGGCGCTGCTCACCGGCCTGATCGCCGGCGGGCTGTTCGTGCGCCTGTTCACCATCACCCAGAACCGCTGGAAGATCGACGACGTGCTGGGCGTGTGGCCGCTGCACGGGCTGTGCGGCGTGTGGGGCGGGCTGGCGGCGGGTATCTTCGGCAGCCAGGCGCTCGGCGGGATGGGGGGCGTGAGCCTGGCGGCCCAGCTCATCGGCACGGTGGCGGCGGTGGTGGTGGCGCTGGCCGGCGGCACCATCGTGTATGGCACGCTGAAGACCCTGGTGGGCATCCGCCTCGATGCGGAGGAGGAGTTCGAGGGCGCCGACCTGACGATCCACAAGATCACCGCGACCCCGGACCGGGAAACCCACTGGTAAGCGGATCCGCCCGGCCACCCCGACGACGGGTGGCGTCAGGCCGCCAGCGCCGCCTCGGTCCCGTCCTCGGGCCAGGCGGCGTTTTCGCTGGTGTCGACGGGGCTGGCGCTGAGATCGGGCACGAACAGCAGGGAGGGCCATTCGTCATCCACCACGAAGGCGGTGATCTCGGGACCGAAGAGGCGTTGCCAGGCTTGCCTGAGGGTTGCTTCGACGATGTGCATGGGCGGCTCCAGGGCGTTGTCGCGGCCGGCCGTAGCCGGCGTTGATGCCGATCCTAGGGGCCCTGGATGACAGCCCGGCGACGGCAAGGCTGCAGGCGTGTGATGCCGCGGCGGCCGTGGCACGACCCCGCCCGTCGTCGGGGGCGCCCGGGGGGCCTCAGGCCAGGGTGTACAGGCGCACGTCGAGGGGCTCGGCGAGCAGGGCCTGGGTGTTGGCGACGAGGCCCTTGAGGTGGGGGGTGGCCATGTGGGCGTCGATGGCGGCCTGGTCGGCCCATTCCTCGACGAAGGTGAATTCGGCCGGGTTGGCGATGTTGGCGAGCAGTTCGTAGCGGACGCAGCCGGCTTCCTTGCGGGTCGGCTCGAGCATGGCGAGGCACTCGGCGCGCAGGGCGTCGATGGCGTCGGGACGGGCGATGAGGCGGGCGATGATGCGGATGCTCATGGGGCGTTCTCCAGTGGTTTCCGGGCCTGGCTGGCCCGGAGGCGAGGGTAATTCTAGCAGCCCGCCGGCCGCCGCCGCCGGGGGTAGGATCCAGATGCCTGGCGGAGGCCGGCGTGGCGTATGCCGACGCATCGCGCCGCCCGGGGCCGGTGTCGCGAATTCCGCCCGTTCTCCTTCCGGCCGGCGCGGCCATCGGGGGGAATGCGAGCGTGCCGGCGTGCCGCTGCGCGTCTGCGTCTCCGCTCCTGCGGCGTGCCGGGGCCATTGCCCGGCGTCGCATTTGTCACAAAGTGTGGAAAATTACCTCCAGTACGGCCGCGGGCCTGCCGTAGACCCACGGCTTGATTGTGTATTCATGAAACGAACCGCCGTCGTCGCGCAGCCAGCGGGGCCGCGTGGTTCATGGAAGGGCGGCTCCCCATGTCGATTCTGCGCGTTCATCGTTGGCTCATTGCGCTGAGCGCCCTGTTCTCTGCCCTGACGCTCGGCTCCTACGCCCTGTCGCTGCATTACTTCGACGCGCGCCTGCAGGCCGACAGCCGCAAGACCGAGGTGTCCCACAGCCTGGAGCGCATCCTGCAGAGCCTGTACAAGACCAACAGCGCCCTGCACCGTTATGCCACCACCGGAGATCTGGCCGCCCGGAGCCAGTTCCAGACCGAGGTGAGCATGGGCTTCGAGCGGGAGGCGGCGCTCGGGCTGCTGCGGGCCGTCCGCCTCGAGCAGCAGGAGCGCCTGAGCCTGCAGCGCCTGCAGGAGCGCTACAACGCCTATCTGGCCCTGGCGACGCAGATCGTCGAGGCCGTCCAGGGCGGCCAGCTCGCCCGGGCCTCCGGGATGGTGGCGGGGCCGGAGTTCAGCCAGGTGGTCGCCGGCCAGTTCGAGGCCGTCGAGGCGCTCAACGCGGCGCTGCTGCAGCGGCTCGACGACGACATCGCCCGGCTGACCCGCGAGGCCGCGCTGGCTTCCAACGCCGCGCTGGTGCTGCTGATCGCCAACCTGCTGCTGTTCTGGTGGGGCTACCTGGCCTTCATGCGGCGGCGCCTCATCATGCCCCTGATCGGGCTCACCGCCAGCACCGAGCAGATGTCGGCCGGCAACCTGGGGGTCGAGATCGCCCACCTGGACAACCAGAGCGAGATCGGCGACCTCGCCCGCGCCCTCGACCGCTACCGCACCTCCACGGCCGAGGCGGCCCGGCAGCGCTGGGTGCGCACCGGGGTGGCCGACATCGGCGTCGCCCTGCAGCGTGCCGAGACCCTGGGCGACTTCGCCCAGCACCTGTTTGCCCGCCTGGTTCCGATGTTCGGGGGCGGCGTGGCGGCGCTCTACCTGTGCGAGGCTGGCGTCTGCAGTTTTTGTGGCGGCTGGGGGATCAAGGAGCCGGCGCTGCGCGGGCGCCGTTTCATGCCGGGCGACGGCGTGCTCGGCCAGGCGGCCCGCGACGGCGTGCCGCGGGTGGTGCGCGGCTTGCCCCCCGATTACCTGCTGGTGGCCTCGGGCCTGGGCGAGAAGGCGCCGTCGGTGCTGGTGCTGGTGCCCCTCAAGGACGGCGAGCTGGTGGTGGGGGTGCTGGAGCTGGCGATGTTCGGCGCGCCCGACGACCGGCAGTGGGCGCTGGTGCGGGAGCTGTCCGACACCATCACCCCGCGCCTGATGGTGCTGCAGCGCAACCTCCACACCCAGGACCTGCTGGCCCAGACCCAGCGCCAGGCCCAGACCCTCCAGCAGCAGACCGACAAGCTGGCCCAGCAGGCGGACGACCTGGCCAGCCAGCAGCGCCAGATCCAGGCCACCGAGGCCTGGTACCGCAACATCATCGAGTCGGCGCCGGTGGGCATGCTGGTGGTGGACGAGCGGGGCGCCATCACCCTGTGCAACAAGGCGATGGAGCGCGTCCTGGGCTACACCCGCCCCGAGCTGGAGGGGCAGTTCGTCGAGACCCTGCTGCCGATGGAGATGCGCGAGCGCCACGTGGCCCTGCGCGACGGCTTCATCCACGACCGTGGCCACCGGGACGAAGGCATCCTGGTCCGGGAGGTGGTGGGGCGCCACAAGGACGGCCGCCTGATCCCCCTCGAGCTGATCCTCGACCGCCTGCCGGCCGTCGAAGGCCATTGCAACAGCGTCTTCGCGGCGATTCTCGACATCAGCGAGCGCAAGGCGGCGGCCGAGGCGCTGCACAAGGTCAACCGGGAGCAGACGGCCCTGCTGGAGTCGGCCCGCATGGGCATCGTGCTCTTCAGGGCGCGGACCATCGTGCGCGCCAACCCGGCCTTCCTGAAGCTGTTCGGCTACGCTGCCGAGGAGGTGATCGGCCAGCCCTCGCGGATCCTGCACCTGGACGACGCCCACTACGAGGCCATCGGCGCCGCCGCCTACCCGCTGATCGAGCGCGGCGAGACCTACCAGGGCGATCTGGAACTGCAGCGCAAGGACGGCTCGACCTTCCTGTGCCACATCACCGGCAGCGCCGTCGACCCCCTCGACCCGGCGGAGGGCGTGGTGTGGCTGATGGAGGACGTCTCCTACGAGCGGCAGGCCACCGAGGTCATCAAGCGCGCCCGCCACGAGGCCGAGGAGGCCACGCGCATGAAGTCGGAGTTCCTGGCCAACATGAGCCACGAGATCCGCACGCCGATGAACGCGATCATCGGCATGACCCACCTGGCCCTGCAGACCCGGCTCGACCGCCAGCAGCGCAACTACCTCGAGAAGGTGGAGCGGGCGGGGCAGAACCTGCTGGGGATCATCAACGACATCCTGGACTTCTCCAAGATCGAGGCCGGCAAGCTGGCGATGGAGGCTATCGAGTTCCGGCTCGAGGACGTGATGGACAACCTCGCCAACCTGATCACCCTCAAGACCGAGGAGAAGGGCCTCGAGCTGCTCTTCGACGTCAAGCCCGACCTGCCCACCGCCCTGGTCGGCGACCCGCTGCGGCTGGGCCAGGTGCTGATCAACCTCGGCAATAACGCGGTCAAGTTCACCGAAAAGGGCGAGGTCGTGATCGGCGTCGAGGCCCTCGCGGCGGACGAGGAGCGGGCGGAGCTGCACTTCTGGGTGCGCGACACGGGCATCGGCATGGACGCCGAGCAGTGCGCCCACCTGTTCGAGGCCTTCCAGCAGGCCGACACCTCGACCACCCGCCGCTACGGCGGCACCGGGCTGGGCCTGGCGATCTCGAAGAACCTGGTCGAGATGATGGGCGGCCAGCTGTGGGTCGACAGCGCGCCCGGGCGCGGTTCGACCTTCCACTTCAAGGCGCGCTTCGGCGTGCAGAAGACCCCCTACCCGCGCCGCATGTTCTACGCCGACGAGCTGCGCGGGGTGCGCGTGCTGGTGGTGGACGACAACGCCACCGCCCGCGAGATCCTCGCCGGCATGACCCGCTCCTTCGGCCTCGAGACCGACGTGGTCGCCAGCGGCGCCGAGGCCCTCGAGAAGATCTCCGCCGCGGTGGCCGCCCAGCGGCCTTACGACCTGCTCCTGCTCGACTGGAAGATGCCCGGCATGGACGGCGTCGAGACGGTCAGCCGGGTCGAGGCCGAATACCCGGTGTCCATCCCGGCGATGGTGATGGTGACCGCCTATGGCCGCGACGGCGTGCAGAGCCAGATCGAGCAGCGGGGCGTCAAGGTGAGGGAAGTCCTCAACAAGCCGACCTCGCCATCGACGCTGCTGGAGGCCATCGGCAGCGCCCTCGACAAGGGCATCATGGCCGAGACCCACGTGACGCGCCGCATCGACAATTGCGAGGCGGCGGTGGCCCGCTTGCGCGGGGCCCGGGTGCTGCTGGTCGAGGACAACGACATGAACCAGGAGCTGGCGGTCGAGCTGCTCACCCGCGCCGGCCTCGAGGTGGCGGTGGCCGACAACGGCCGCGAGGCCCTCGACATCCTGGCCGGTGACCGCGATTTCGACGGCGTGCTGATGGACTGCCAGATGCCGGTGATGGACGGCTACACCGCCACCCGCGAGATCCGCGCCACCCCGGCGCTGCAGCACCTCCCGGTGCTGGCGATGACTGCCAACGCGATGGCCGGCGACCAGCAGAAGGTGCTCGACGCCGGGATGAACGACCACATCGCCAAGCCCCTCGACGTGGGGGTGATGTTCGCCACCATGGCGCGCTGGATACACCCCGCGCCGCGCCGCGGCCAGCCGGCCTCCGCGCCGGCGGGGGCGCCCGAGGCCGACGCCGGGCTGCCGCCGCTGGCCGGTGTCGACACCGCGGCGGGGCTGACCATCGCCCAGAACGACCGTCGCCTGTACCGCAAGCTGCTGCTGCGTTTCCGGGCCGGGCAGGCCGACTTCGCCGAACGCTTCGCCCAGGCTGGCGGCGAGGCCGATCCGGCCGGCCAGGAGCGCTGCGCCCACACCCTCAAATCCACCGCCGGCACCATCGGCGCCCACGCCCTGCAGCAGGCTGCCCGGCGCCTCGAGACCGCCTGCCGCGAGCAGGCGCCGGCCGAGGCGCGGGAGGCCCTGCTCGCCGAGGTGATCGCCCGGCTCCAGCCGGTCATCGACGGCCTGGCCAACCTGGAGGGCGACGCGCCAGCGGCCCCGCCGGCGGGTGGTGAGGCCGACGTCGCGGCGCTGGCGGCGGTGGCGGCGCAGCTCGACGAGCTGCTGGGCCAGTCCGACGGCGCCGCCGTCACCCTCTGGGAGGCCCACGCCGGGCGGTTCGCGGCGCTGTGCCCGGCCCAGGCCAAAGCCGTTTCGGCAGCGCTGGCCGACTTCGATTTCGACCTCGCCCGCGACGCCCTGCGCGAGTGCCGCGCCCTCTGGCCCAGCCCCTGACGGGCCACCCACGCCGGAACGCAACGATGGAAACTCCCCACGACATGCTCCCCAAACCCACGCTGCTGGCCGTCGACGACACGGCGGACAACCTCACGCTCCTCAACGCCCTGCTGAGCGGCCCCTACAAGGTCAAGCTCGCCAACAGCGGCGAGAAGGCGCTGAAGATCGCCGCGGCCAGCCCGGCTCCCGACCTCATCCTGCTCGACATCATGATGCCCGGGATGGATGGCTACGAGGTCTGCCGGCAGCTCAAGCAGCAGCCCGCCACCCGGGACATCCCGGTGATCTTCCTCACCGCCCGCACCGACGCCGAGTCGGAGCGGGCCGGGCTGGAGGCGGGGGCCGTCGACTACGTCACCAAGCCCTTCAACCCGCCGGTGCTGCTGGCGCGGGTCAGGACCCACCTGGCGCTCAAGGCGCACACCGACTTCCTGCGCGACAAGAGCGCCTTCCTCGAGGCCGAGGTGGACAAGCGGACCCGGGAGATCCAGGCGATCCAGGACGTCACGATCCACACCCTGGCCTCCCTCGCCGAAACCCGCGACTCCGAGACCGGCAACCACATCCGCCGCACCCAGTTCTACGTCCAGGCTCTGGCCCGCCGCCTGCAGGCCCACCCGCGCTTCGCCGCGCTGCTAACCCCGCGCTACATCGACATGCTGTTCAAGTCGGCGCCGCTGCACGACATCGGCAAGGTGGGCATCCCCGATGCGATCCTGCTCAAGCCCGGGCGGCTGACGCCCGACGAGTTCGAGATCATGAAGACCCACACCACCCTGGGCCGGCAGGCCATCGAGCACGCCGAGCAGCTGCTCGGCATGAAGGTGGATTTCCTGTCGATGAGCAAGGACATCGCCCAGTCGCACCAGGAAAAATGGGACGGCTCCGGCTATCCGCAGGGGCTCGCGGGCGAGGCGATCCCGGTGTCGGCACGGCTGATGGCGGTGGCCGACGTGTACGACGCCCTCATCAGCCAGCGCATCTACAAGGCCGGGATGCCCCACGAGGAGGCCGCCGCGATCATCGCCGAGGGGCGCGACGCCCATTTCGACCCGGATGTCGTCGATGCCTTCCTGGCGATCCAGGACGAGTTCAAGGCCATCGCGCTGCGTTTTGCAGACGCCCGGGACTAAGCGGCGCACAATACCGCCCAGTCGGCGCCCCCGCCGGAAGCCCGGGGCGGGTGCGAGGGTGTCGGAGTGAGGTCTCGCACGCTTCCAACAGGCATGGAGGTCCGTCGTGATCGGATGGGATGCAGATCCGCAAGCCTCTCCGGGCCGTGCCGCTACCTGGCGCCACGGCCTGGGGCGGCTGGCCCTGATGCTCGGGTGCCTGCTGGGGGCCATCCTGCCGGCCCTCGGCGTCGCGGGGCCGTCCGGGCCGCCGACGTCCATCACCATCGCCGCCGACGGCGACTTTCCGCCGATGCTGTTCCGCGACGCCTCGGGCGAGCTGCGCGGCATGCAGAAGGATCTGTGGGATCTCTGGTCGGTACGCACCGGCATCGAGGTGAAATACCTGGCTTCGAGCTGGCCCGTCGCGCTGGCCCGCATCGACGCCGGGGAGGCCGACGTGATCGACCTCTTTGTCGAGACCGAGGCCCGCAGGCAACGCTTCGTCTTTGGCCGGCACCTCACGGAAATGAAGGGGCTGCTGTATTTTCACGAGAGCATCGCGGGCATCGTCGACGCGAAGACCGCCCGCGGTTTCGTGGTCGGGGTGATCCAGGGCAACCTGTGCGC
This sequence comes from Zoogloea sp., assembly GCF_041908905.1. GTDB lineage: Bacteria > Pseudomonadota > Gammaproteobacteria > Burkholderiales > Rhodocyclaceae > Zoogloea. The sequence continues at coordinate 57,327 of NZ_JAYREK010000002.1, read as the reverse complement.
CGAGAAGCTCCGCGAGGCCGGCGTGACGGACATCCGGGCCTACCCGGGTACCCAGGCCCTCGTGGCCGCCGCGCTGCGGGGCGAGGTCCGCGTGTTCTGCGCCCCCGAGGCGGCGGGCAATTACTTCCTCAACCAGGCGGGCCAGGCCGGCGAGTTCCGCCATTCGCTGCCGGTCTATGTCGTCCAGAGCGGCTGGGCGGTGCGCAAGGGCAACGAGGCGCTGCGCGACCGCATCGCCGACGGCTTTCAGCGCATCGACAGGGCCGAGCAGCAACGGATCGTCGAAAAGTGGATGGGCAGCGCTGTCCGGCGCATGGACGAGCCGCTCTACATCCGCTTCAGCGGCTACGTGATCGCCGGCCTGCTGGGGGTGCTGGTGCTGATGGCGATCTGGCTGCAGACCGTGCGGGCGGTGGTGGCCCGCCGGACGACCGCCCTCAGGGACGAACAGGCCCGCCTGCGCGACAGTGAAGACCGCCTGAGGACCATCCTCGACGGGGTCGAGGGCTGCATCTACATCAAGGATTCCGGCTACCGTTACCTCTTCGCCAACCGCTTCGCCTGCGAGATCATGGGCAGCTCGCCGCAGGGGGTCGTCGGGCGCGACGACGCCGATTTCTTCGGCTCCGCCCAGGCCGCCCACATGCGGAGCGACGACCGCCGGGTGATCGAGGACGGGGAGCGGATCGTCACCGAGGACGTGTTCCACCACCCGGACGGCACGCTCGACAAGATCCTGAAGACGGTGAAGCTGCCGCTGCGCCACGCGAACGGCGGGATCTACGCCCTGTGCGGCATTTCCATCGACGTCACCGCCTACAAGCGCCTCGAGATGGAGCTCGAGGCCCACCGCCAGAATCTCGAGCAACTGGTCGAGGCGCGCACCCGCGAGCTCGCCGACAAGTCGGAGCAGCTGCGGCTGAGCGAAGAGCGCTATGCCTACGCGCTCGATGCGGCCAGCGACGGGCTGTGGGACTGGGATCTGCAGACCGGCGGCAGCCACGTCAACCCGGCCTACGCCCGGATGCTCGGCTACGCGCCGGACGAGCTGCCCGCCAATCCCGAGGGGGGCTGGGTGGCGCTGCTGCATCCCGACGAGCGTGACAGCGTGCCGGCCCGCGTGCGGGCCGAGCTCGACAGCCGCGGCGCCCACGAGGTCGAGTTCCGGATGCGCTGCAAGGACGGCAGCTACAAGTGGATCCTGAGCCGCGGCAAGGTCGTCGCCCGCGGGGCGGACGGCAGGCCCCTGCGCGCCGCCGGCACCCACGTCGATCTCACCGCCCGCAAGCAGCTGGAGCTCGACCTCCGCGAGGCGAAGGAGGCCGCCGAGGCGGCGACGCGCCTCAAGAGCAATTTCCTGGCGGTGATGAGCCACGAGATCCGCACCCCGATGAACGCCATCGTCGGCCTGACCCACCTCGCCCTCAAGGCCGACCCGTCGGCGCGGCTGCAGGAGTTCCTGGTGAAGATCCAGGCCTCCAGCCACCACCTGCTGGCCCTCATCAACGACATCCTGGACCTGTCCAAGATCGAGGCGGACAAGCTGGATCTCGAACACATCGATTTCGACGTGGACCAGCTGCTCGCCGAGGTGACGGAGCTCCTCGCCGAGCGCGCCGCCGAGAAGGGCATCGAGCTGGTGGTGGGGCAGGGCGACGCCGTGCCCGCGCGGCTGAAGGGCGACCCCCTGCGCCTGCGCCAGGCGTTGCTGAACTACGCCAACAATGCGCTGAAGTTCACCACCCAGGGCGAGATCGAAGTGCGGGTGGACCGCGTCGAAGCGCCCGACGATGCGGCCGTCACGCTGCGCTTCTCGGTGCGGGACACGGGCATCGGCCTCGACGAGCGGCAGCGCCAGTCGCTGTTCCGCAGCTTCGAGCAGGCCGACCAGTCGATCACCCGCAAATACGGCGGCACCGGCCTTGGCCTGGCGATCACCAAGCGGCTGGCGGGGTTGATGGGCGGTATGGTGGGCGTCGAAAGCACCCTGGGCGTCGGCTCGACCTTCTGGTTCACCGCGCGCCTCGAGGCGGGGGAGGTGGCCGGGGCGGGGGCCGTCGGACCGCTGCCGGCGGCGCGGGTGCTGCTCGCCGACGACAACGCGGCGGCCCGCCGCGCCCTCGGCGACATGCTCGGCCGCCAGGGCCTCACCGTCACCGCGGTCGGCTCGGGGGCCGCGGCGATCGATGAGGTCCGCCGCACCCGGGGCGGTCCGCTGGCCCATGCGGTGGTTCTGCTCGACTGGCGGATGCCCGGGCTGGACGGCATCGCTGCCGCCCGCGAGATCGATCGCCTGCAGCCCGGAGCGCCGCCGTGCCTGCTGCTGGCGGACGTCATCGACCACCGCAGCGCCGCCGCGCAGGCGGCGGCGTCGGGCATCGCGGGCGTGCTCGTCAAGCCGGTGGGAGTGTCGCCGCTGCGGGATGCGCTGCGGCGCGTGCTGGGGGCCGGCGGCGCGGTGCCAGCCGGCCCGTCTGCCGGGCCCGTGGAGCCCGACCTGGCGGCGCTTTCCGGCGCGCGGGTGCTGCTGGTCGAGGACAACGAAGTGAACCAGGAGGTGGCGCGGGCCATCCTGACCGACGCCGGCCTCGAGGTGGATGTCGCCGCCGACGGCGCGGCCGCCCTGGACAAGGTCAGGGCCGGTGCGTTCGATCTCGTGCTGATGGATATGCAGATGCCGGTGATGGACGGCATCGCCACCACGCGGGAGATCCGCCGCGACCCACGTTTCGACGGCCTGCCCATCCTCGCGATGACCGCCAGCGCGATGTCCGAGGACAGGGCGCGCTGTTTCGAGGCCGGGATGAACGATTTCATCGCCAAGCCCATCGACCATGCGGAAATCGCCGCCCGGCTGGTGCGGTGGATCAGGCCGCGGAGCGCCGCCGACGGGGCGCCGGTCGCCGACCCCGCGGGCGCGGTGGCAGAGGAGCTCGACACCGGGCGGGCCGGGGAGGTCTGCCGCGTGCTGCTGGAGATGTTCGACGAGGACGACTTCGCCTGCCATCAGGTGCTCGCCGACAATGCGCCGCTGCTGGCCAGCCTGCTCGGCGATGCCCAGCGCGAGCTCACCTGGGCCGTCCAGCACTGCGACTTTGCCGCCGCCTCGGAGGTGCTCCGTCAGGGGCTTGCCCGGCGGGGCATCGTGGCCGGGCGCTGAGCATGCCGGCGTGGCCGTCTGCCATATCCCGGGGATGCGCTTTGATTGCCCCGCCTGTGACATAAGTCAGTCCCGGCGCCGGCGGCCGCGTTATCATTTGCTTACGAGATAAAGGCAAACGGGGTGAGAGCCCCGGACGCAAAGCTTCGGATCCTAACCTGCATGCAGAAAGGATGGCCGGGTTGCCTCAGCGCCGGTGCGTTCGCGCCCGCGTCGGGTTTTCCGTGGGCATTCCCTTCCTTCCTGTGCCGCTGTCGGTCCGGCCGTCCGGGTGTCTGCTCCGTTTCGTTCAAACCAGTCGCCGTCCAACGGCGGGAGATCGAAATGGGCAATGGCAACAAGAAAATCCTGGCGGTGGGCGGTGTCAGCGTCGTGCTGGCCGGCTGGTTCGGCGCCAGCATGTATGCCGGCAGCGTGGCGGAGCGCGAGATCCGCGCCTTCGCAGCCCGGCCGTCGTCGGAGACCGGCGTGCGGGTGCGCAACCTCCAGCACAACGCCGGCCTGCTCTCGGCCACCGGCTCCTTCGGGCTGGAGGTGGTCAACCAGTGCGCCGGCGACGAGGGCGAGCCTGGCGCCGCCTTCGAGGTCGAATACGGCATCGCCAACCTGATCCTGCCCACCGCGCCGCTGCGCGTGACCTGGAGCGCCAGGCCCACCGGCGAGCTTGCTGTGGCGCTGGCCGAGGTCTTCGGGCCCAGCCTCAGGCTGCAGGGCAACGGCGGGGTAAGCTTCGGCGGTGATTTCCGTTCGGCCATGGCGCTGCCCGAGCTGGCGATGGACCGGGGCGGCCAGAAGCTCACCATCGCCCCGTCGAGCGGCAGCGTGACCATCGGCAAGAGCGCGCTGGCGGTCAGCTGGGGTGTGGACAAGCTGCTCTCCCGCGGCCACGGCGAGGCCCTCGAACTGGGCAAGATCGTCCTCGACCTCGACCTGAAGGACCGTCACCTCGGCACCGGCTCCACCTCCCTGTCGATCGAGCGCATCTCCACCAGCCACGGCACCGCCGAGGGCTTCCGCCACGCCACCCTGGTGACGGAAGAGGGCGAACGTCTCAACGCCCAGGTGACGGAGAGCCTGCGCATGGCCGCCTTCGGCGGCGAGACGATGCGCGACCTGAGCCTGGAGATCGCCATCCGCGACCTCGACAAGCGGAGCGTCGAAACCCTCAGCCGCCTCGCCGGCGACACCTGCGGCATGCAGAACATGACCGCCGACGAGGATCAGGCCTTCCGCAAGGCGCTGCGCACCCTGCTGACCCAGGGCTTCTCCGTTGGCGTGCCCAAGCTCGCCGGGTCGGTGGGCAAGGGCAGCCTCGAAGGCAAGCTGATCCTCGAGGCGCGCAAGGCGCCGTCGGCCACCGGGCCGATCTCGCTGGCCCAGCTGTTCCGCGCCAGCGGCGAGCTGCTGGTGAAGGGCGAGGCGCTCGACGCGCAGAAGCGCCAGAACGCGCTCGCCGCCGGTTTCATCCAGGAGAAGGACGGCAGCCTGAAGGGCAGCTTCGAGTACGCTGAGGGGGTGCTGCGCACCAACGGCCGGATCTTCGACGGCAGTGTCGTGCAGGCCAGCCTCGCCAACGCCGATCTCGCGCTGAACGCCTTCCTCGACGCGCCGCGGCTGGCCCGCAACCTGCCGCGCGCCGAGCCGGCTGCGCCCGCGCCGGTGCTGTTCGAGGAGGAACTGGAGGCGCCCGCCGCGCCGGCCGCTCCCGCCGAAGCTCCCGCAGCCGCGCCGGCCCCCGTTGCTGCTGCTCCGATGGCTGCGCCCGCAGCCGCCCCTGCGGCGCCGCTCGCCGCCGCCTGCACGTCGGCCCGCCAGTGTCTGGCCCAGACTCTGGGCGCCGCCGCGCGGGAGGATGTGAATGGCGTCTTCGCGCTGGCCGCCCGCATCGAGGAGCTGGGCAAGCCGGCGCCCGGCAACCGACCGGTCTCCCGCAAGCTGAACACCGAAGGGCTGGAGGCGTTGAAGGCCGATGACCCGGCGCGGGCCGCCGAACTGTTCCGCAAGGGACTCGCGGAGAACCCCCGCGACGTGGAGATTGCCGGCAACCTCGGCTATGCGCTGGTGAAGGCCGGCAAGCCCCAGGAGGCCGCCGAGGTGCTGACCGCCGCGCTGCAGCTCGACCCCCGTCGCAGTTCCACCTGGACGCCGCTGGCCGAGGCGCTGGCCCTCGCCGGTCGCAAGGACGAGAGCCAGGCCGCGCTGTGGGTGGCCTACCAGTGGTCCGCCAACCGCGAGAAATCCCTCGCCTTCTACGCCGACCGCGCCGACAAGGAGCGCGCCAGCCGTCCGGCGCTCGCCGACATGTACGCCAGCGTGCTGGGGTGGGTGACCGAGGGGCGCAAGCCGCGTCTGGCGCTGAGCGCTGCGGGCTGAGGAGCGCCGCCGCTTCAGGCCAGCTCGTTGATGATCTGTCCGGCCCCGGCCTGTAACACCGGGCTGGTGCCGGCCGTGCTGGTGTAGGTCACGCCGCCGGCCGCCGGCGCTGCGGCGGGCTGGACGGAGGTGGCGGCCCCGTTGTTGATTCTTTGCACAAGCCGGTCGAAGCCCTCGGCCGAGGCATTGCGGAGGCCGGCCGAACGGGCTGCCGAGCGGACGCCACCCGCGCGGGTCTCGAGCTCATCTGCGCGGCGGTCGGCGGCATCGGCCTCCTGGCGGGCGCGTGAAGCCTGGGAGGCCAGGGCTTCCGCCTGGACCTCCAGTTGCCGGGCCTGGCGTAATGCCTGCTGGCGCTGAAGCTGGACGAAGCCCTGGGAGAGAGCCGAACCCCCGGTAATCTCGAGACCGCTGCTCATGCTCCGGCTCCTTGGTCGCAACCAAGCCGTTGCCTCGCGATGCGCGACGCCTTGCTTGGGCGGGGCGTCCTCAAGCCGTCCCGCCTGCCCGGTCTGCGTCGCTCAGCGCATGAGGCTCATGGCCAGATACGAAGCCACTGCAGCCTGCTGCATGCCCTGGCTCTGGGACGCCGGGTCGACGGCCGTCGCCGGTTTCTGCTGGCTGCCGTAACCGTCCACCATGGTCTGGATGTCGGCACGCAAGCGGGCTTTCCCTTCCGCACTGCCGGTATCGGCTGTTGCCCGTGCGTCCTTGATCTGTGCGGCCAGGGCCTGCATTTCCGCCTTACCCTCGGCGCTGGACATCCGCTTCGCCCGCTCGCTGAGGCTGACCAGGCTGCCGGCACCATCGTTGCCACTCGGCGACGCCGGCGGGTTGCGCTGCGAAGCTTGAGCGGACAAGGACGGGCCAAGCCTTTGCAGGCTGGCCTGCGACATCACACCGTAAATATCCGCGACCATGACGAGACTCCTCTATGCGAACGTACCTCTACAGTCCAATCCTAGGGCTTGGATCAGTAAATTTCAAAGAAAATGTTATTTTTACCAAAAAACATAAATTTGATTGTTCGTCTGTGGGGGCGCGTGGCGGCAGCCTTCGCCTGACCCCAAGATAAAGCCCGAGGCCGCAGCCCGGTTCGCATCGGGTAGGGCGGCATTCACCAGTGGGCTGCGATCGACGACGGGGGCGGACGTTTCTTGGCGAGGGTCTTGCTTGGGGAGGCGTTCGGACAACAAAAAACCAACCCTCGCGGATTGGCTTTTGATGAAGGTGAGATGCCCCTGGTCTTCACCCACTGGGGGAAGGCGGGGGCTGGTGTGTCATTCCGTCGACGTACGCGCCGCCCAGCGCGCAATGATGGCCGCCAGTGCCGGCAGCCCCTCGCGGATCGCGACCGGACCGGGTGACAGGATCAGCGCCGACTTGAGCTCATGCATTTCTCCATCGCGCACCGCAGGCACCTCTGCCCAGCCTGCACGGCCGGCTACGTGCTCGGGGCGGAAGCGTTTGCCGCACCAGGAGCCCACGATGAGGTCGGGCGCCCGGCGCACCACCTCCAGCGGATCGGCGAGGATGCGCTGGGCTGCCGCCGGGTGGCAGGCGCGCTCGGCGAAGATGTCATCGCCGCCAGCAATCCCGATGAGCTCGGACACCCACCGCACCGCACTGATCTGCGGCTCGTCCCACTCCTCGAAATAGACCCGCGGCCGACGCGGCAGCAGTGCCGCCTGGGCCCGCACGGTATCGATCGTGGCCTCGAGCTCCGCAACGAGGGAAAGGGCTTGGTCCTCCGCTCCCACCAGTCGGCCGACGGTTTCAATCATCGCCAGGATGCCGTCGATGCTGCGCTGGTTGAACACATGTACCGCCACCCCGGCCTTGATGAGATCACGGGCGACCTCGGCCTGCATGTCGGAAAAGCCCAACACCAGATCGGGCTGGACGGCGAGGATCTTCTCAAGGTCGCCGCTGGAGAAAGCGAACACCTTGGGCTTTTCCTTGCGCGCACGGGGCGGGATGACGGTGTAGCCGGTAATTCCGACTATGCGTGCCTCCTCGCCGAGGGCGTACAGCACCTCGACGGTTTCGGTGGTCAGGCAAACGATGCGGGAGGGGAGTCGGCGTTTGGTCATGGCGGCAGTATGACGTATCGGGCGGCACCGTTGTTGGCCCTGACGCCCCGCCTTGCCTGAGGACGAGATCGCGTAGTTGCAGCCCTCGATCGACACCCGGCTCGACGGCAGACAACATGTCGGTCCAGGTCTTGATCCTGGTCGGGGGGAGAGCCCACGCGCGGCTGACTGCTGCCTTCGTCGTCTTTCCTTGCGGGATCGCCATCACCAATGCCTTCTTGTGCCTGGGTGTGGAGCGCTTGATTTCGCCTTCCGTTGCCGTACCCCTCCAGGATCGCCAATCGACAACAAAAAAGCCAACCCTCGCGGATTGGCTTTTCTGCTTGCTTGTCTTGGCTCCTCGACCTGGGCTCGAACCAGGGACCTACGGATTAACAGTCCATTGAAAAAAAGAACTTTTTTGTTTTTGAATCCAGCTTGCAAGCTGGAACTCGGGTGCTGGAGCACTAACCTGGATTGGTTTGCAAGGAGAGTCGTTCGTCCAGGTTTCGCGGACAATATGTGTATCAATCGCCGCGTTTCGCGCGGCGATTGGCTTGCCGGTGCGGTGAAAGCGGTTGATAATCACCGCATGAATTACGGTGATTATCTTTATATCTGGCAGGCCCCCGACTGGCCACAGTGGCGTTACGACCTCACGGCGTTGGCTCGCTCGCTTGCAGAAGTCAGTCGGGCTCAGGGCCTTCTCCTCGGGCGGCTGGTCGATGTCGGTGCAACGATGCGAGATCAGGCAAGTCTGTTGGCGCTCACCGACGACGTTGTAAAGACCAGCGAGATCGAAGGTGAGCACCTCAACGTCGCCTCTGTCCGCTCGAGCATCGCGCGTCGTCTCGGTGTGGATATCGGGGCCCTGGCGCCGGTCGATCGCCACGTCGAGGGCGTGGTCGAGATGGTGCTGGATGCAACCGCCAACTGCCAGCGGTCGGTGACTGAAGAACGCCTGTTCGGGTGGCATGCGGCGCTGTTTCCGACTGGGTATTCGGGGATGGCGCGGATCAAGGTTGCGGCTTGGCGGGACGATGCGACGGGGCCGATGCAGGTGATTTCAGGGCCGATGGGTCGGCAGAAGGTTCACTTTGAAGCGCCGCCAGCCGAGTGTCTGCCTCTGGAGATGGTCTGCTTTCTCGACTGGCTCAACGCCGACACTGATATTCCGCCTCTTCTCAAGGCAGGGTTGGGGCACCTGTGGTTCGTCACGCTGCACCCGTTTGACGATGGCAATGGCCGGATCGCCAGAGCCATAGGCGACCTGTTACTCGCCCGAGCGGACGGCAGCCCACAACGCTTTTACAGCCTCTCGGCGCAGATCCAGCGGGACCGGAAGGCTTACTACGAGATTCTCGAGCGAATCCAGAAAGGCGATATGGATGTCACGGGTTGGCTCGCGTGGTTCCTCGACAGCCTTCACCGCGCGCTGGATCAAGCCCATCATACCCTCGATGCCGTGCTGACCAAGGCCCGATTCTGGCAGCGGTGGGCGGCTACTCCGCTCAACGAGCGCCAGGTCAAGGTGCTCAACCGGCTGCTGGATGGCTTCGATGGAAAGCTCACCAGCAGCAAGTGGGCGGCAATCTGCAAGTGCTCGGCGGACACGGCGCTGCGGGACATCAATGAGCTGCTGGCCCGCGGAGTGCTTCGGAAGATGGCTGGAGGCGGGCGGAGTACCGGGTATGAGCTGAACGACAGCCCAAAGTGACTCGGCCACGTGTCTGCAGAGCGAGGGCTATCGCGTTGCGGAAGTGGTTCAGGAAATGGGCATTATCAGAAGTATGTCGTGTCGGAAAACTGATGATGGATGTCGCGTCGGCGACATCCATCATTCTGTCTGTGACTAGCGATAAAACGGGCAGTTTTGATATGGATTCTTAATTAATTGGCTACGCCAGAGTAGTCGGGTCGGGCTTTAAGATTTTTGCTGGTCCGCAGACGGCTCGACACAGTCGGTTGAGTTCGCTGACCGAAAATGCTGCAACCCAGCCCGGTTGGACGTTTTGGATCCGCTTAAAGATGTATTGCTGACTGAACTCGCCAGCGGGCCGAATGACCGCGATGGCCGACCAGCAGCAGCTCACAAGGAACGCGGTCCACTGGCTCCTTCCGCCTCGGTCAGCAGGTTCTCCAGCAACGCTTCCACAAGCTCCACCTGCAGCCTTAACGTCTTCAAGGTCACCCCAGCGAGCCAGACTCGCAGGGGATTAACGATCGGGACACCCGGCGCAGGTTCTTTGATCCTGCGCCGGGCTCAAGTTGGCGCCGATGGAGTGGTCTTGTCAGGGGCAGGGGGGGATGGCGGCAGAACGGAGAGCTGGCAAGGGTGGTGTCAATTGGCGTACTACATAGACCCCCTTGTCGAAATTGACACCAAGGGCGATCGGCCGCTCGGAATCCGCCGAAGGGCCGGTCCTTGCCGGTCTCAAGGCGGGGAGTGCGTTGAAGAGTCTGTGTTTCCCGGCTCCGCGCGACGGTGAGACTGTGGCAGATAGCGGGGGCATGCAGTTGGAAGGGGGCCGTCGCGCCGCAAGGGCTGCGGAACCGGGTTCGTGGCGTGACGAGCTGCTGGGGCGCCCCTCGCGGCGCATTGGGCGAGGGCGGCTGAGCGGCCGCGCCTGGATGCGCGATCCCGTGCCCGGCATCGAAAACTCCGGACCAGCAATCGACCAGACAACAAAAAAGCCAACCCTCGCGGATTGGCTTTTTTGTTGTCTTGGCTCCTCGACCTGGGCTCGAACCAGGGACCTACGGATTAACAGTCCGGCGCTCTACCGACTGAGCTATCGAGGATCTGACGGATCTGGCCACGTGTTTTTGCAAAACACGTCACCGCAAATTGTTTGGCTCCTCGACCTGGGCTCGAACCAGGGACCTACGGATTAACAGTCCGGCGCTCTACCGACTGAGCTATCGAGGAACTAAGGGTTGGTCGTGCGCTCTTTTGAACACATCACCGAAAATTATTCTGGCTCCTCGACCTGGGCTCGAACCAGGGACCTACGGATTAACAGTCCGGCGCTCTACCGACTGAGCTATCGAGGAACAGAGGCGCGCAATATAGTGGCTGGCGTGTGGGGTGTCAAGGGTTTTTTGTTTTCGCCTTATGGGGGAGGTCAGGAGAGGCTGGGGAGGAGGCGCGAGTTGTGCTTGTGGGCCCGTGAGTCCGCCGGCTGGTGCACCGCAGGGCTGGCGTGAGGGCGTAAAAAAAGCCGCCGCCGGAAACCCGGCAGCGGCCTGGATGGAGTGCTGCGGTGCTGGCTTAGCCCTTGACGACGGCGGCGATGGCGTCGGCGACGTAGTCGAGGTTCTTGGTGTTGAGGGCAGCCAGGCAGATGCGGCCGGTGCTGACGGCGTAGATGCCGAACTCTTCCTTCATGCGCTCGACCTGGGCGGCGGTGAGGCCGGTGTACGAGAACATGCCGCGCTGCTTGATGACGAAGGAGAAGTCCTGGTCGATGTTGCGGGCGGCCAGCTTGTCGACGAGGCCGGTGCGCATCGCGCGGATGCGGTCACGCATGCCGGCGAGCTCGGCTTCCCACTCGGCGCGCAGGGCCGGGGTGGACAGCACGGCCGACACGATGGCGCCGCCGTGGATCGGCGGGTTGGAGTAGTTGGTGCGGATCACGCGCTTCAGTTGCGACAGCACGCGGGCCGATTCGTCCTTGTTCTGGGTGACGATGGACAGGGCGCCGACGCGCTCGCCGTACAGCGAGAAGCTCTTGGAGAAGGAGCTGGACACGAAGAAGGACAGGCCCGAGGCGGCGAACAGGTTGACCGCCACGGCGTCGGGCTCGATGCCGTCGGCGAAGCCCTGGTAAGCCATGTCGAGGAAGGGGATCAGGCCGCGGCTGGCACAGGCCTTGACCACTTCGGCCCACTGGGCTTCGGTGAGGTCGGCGCCGGTGGGGTTGTGGCAGCAGGCGTGCAGCACGATCACCGAGCCGGCCGGCAGGGTGTTCAGCTTGGCGATCATCGCCTCGGCGTTGGCGCCGCGGGTGGCCGGGTCGTAGTAGGGGTAGTTCTCGACCGGGAAGCCGGCGGCCTCGAACAGGGCGCGGTGGTTCTCCCAGCTCGGGTCGGAGATGTACACGGTGGCGCCCGGGACGATGCGCTTGATCAGGTCGCCGCCGATCTTGAGGGCACCGGTGCCGCCGAGGGCCTGGGCGGTGACGACGCGGCCGTCACGGATGATGGCGCTGTCGGCGCCGAAGAGCAGGTTCTGCACGGCGCTGTTGTAGGCGACCGGGCCTTCGATGGGCTGGTAGCCGCGCGGGGGGGCGGCTTCGAGGCGGGCCTTTTCGGCGGTGCGCACGGCGCCGAGCAGGGGGATCTTGCCGTTGTCGTCGAAGTAGACGCCAACGCCCAGGTTGACCTTGGTGCTGCGGCTATCCGCGTTGAAGGCTTCATTCAGGCCAAGAATCGGATCGCGGGGGGCCATTTCCACCGCAGCAAAGATCGAAGAGCTCATGGATTCTCCATTGGGGGCGAAGGAGCGGTGCGCAGGAGCGCGGCCGCTGGGTGATAATGCGAAGTTGTCTGCCCCGGGAACCGAGGCGGGCAGCGCCGATTGACTCAAGACGAAAATATTATCATGGCCGATCAATCAGGTAGCGGGCGCGTGGCGGTTTTCGAGGGGAGCCCGTTCCGGCTCCACCAGCCCTTTCCGCCCGGCGGCGACCAGCCGGAGGCGATCCGGCAGCTCGTCGAGGGCATCGAGGATGGCCTGATGTTCCAGACGCTGCTGGGCGTGACGGGCTCGGGCAAGACCTACACGATGGCCAACGTCATCGCCCGCTGCGGCCGCCCGGCCCTGGTGCTGGCCCACAACAAGACCCTGGCGGCCCAGCTGTACGCCGAGTTTCGCGAGTTCTTCCCCGAGAACGCGGTGGAATACTTCGTGAGCTACTACGACTACTACCAGCCGGAGGCCTACGTGCCGTCGCGGGATCTCTTCATCGAGAAGGATTCGGCGATCAACGAGCACATCGAGCAGATGCGCCTGTCGGCCACCAAGAGCCTGATGGAGCGGCGCGACGTGGTGATCGTGGCCTCGGTGTCGTGCATCTACGGCATCGGCGACCCGGCCGACTACCACGCGATGGTGCTGCACCTGCGCGAGGGTGAGCGCGTCGCCCACCGCGACCTGGTGCAGCGCCTGGTGGCGATGCAGTACGACCGGGCCGACATCGACTTCCGGCGCGGCACCTTCCGGGTGCGGGGCGACGTGATCGACGTGTTCCCGGCCGAAAGCGCCGAGCACGCGCTGCGCATCGAGATGTTCGACGACGAGATCGAGCACCTCACGCTGTTCGACCCGCTCACCGGCCACCTCAAGCAGAAGATCGTGCGCTTCACGGTTTTCCCGTCCAGCCACTACGTGACGCCGCGGGCGACGGTGCTGAAGGCCATCGAGGGCATCAAGGAGGAGCTGCGGGAGCGCATCGAGGTCTTCCAGAAGGCCGGCAAGCTGGTCGAGGCCCAGCGCATCGAGCAGCGCACCCGCTTCGACCTCGAGATGCTGGGCGAGCTGGGCTTCTGCAAGGGCATCGAGAACTACTCGCGGCACCTGTCGGGGCGCAGCCCGGGCGAGGCGCCGCCGACGTTGATCGACTACCTGCCCAAGGACGGCCTGATGTTCATCGACGAATCCCACGTGTCGATCGGGCAGGTGGGGGCGATGTACAAGGGAGACCGCTCGCGCAAGGAGAACCTCGTCGAGTACGGCTTCCGCCTGCCGTCGGCGCTGGACAACCGGCCCCTCAAGTTCGAGGAGTTCGAGCGCCTGCTGCCCCAGACGGTGTTCGTGTCGGCCACCCCGGCGGCCTACGAGAAGGAGCACCAGGGCCAGGTGGTGGAGCAGGTGGTGCGGCCCACGGGTCTGGTAGACCCGATCATCGTGGTCAAGCCGGCGTCCACGCAAGTAGACGATCTGCTCGGCGAGATCAAGCAGCGCCTCGACGCCCACGAGCGCATCCTCGTCACGGTGCTCACCAAGCGGATGGCCGAGGACCTCACCGAGTACCTGGCCGAGAACGGCATCCGGGTGCGCTACCTGCACTCCGACATCGACACCGTGGAGCGGGTCGAGATCATCCGCGACCTGCGCCTGGGTGAGTTCGACGTGCTGGTGGGCATCAACCTGCTGCGGGAGGGCCTCGACATCCCCGAGGTCTCGCTGGTGGCGATCCTCGACGCGGACAAGGAGGGTTTCCTGCGCTCCGAGCGTTCGCTGATCCAGACCATCGGCCGGGCTGCCCGCCACCTCCACGGCACCGCGATCCTCTACGCCGACCGGATCACCGATTCGATGAAGGCCGCCATCGGCGAGACCGAACGCCGTCGCGCCAGGCAGCTGGCCTTCAACGCGGCCAACGGCATCACGCCGAAGTCCGTGACAAAGCGCATCAAGGACATCATCGATGGCGTCTATGATGCGTCGTCGGAGCGCGCCGAGGGCGTGGCCGAGGCCGGCGCCGACTATGCCACGCTCGACGAAAAGGCCCTGGCGAAAACCATCCGCCAGCTCGAGAAGGAGATGCAGGAGCATGCCCGCAACCTCGAATTCGAGAAGGCCGCCGCGGCCCGGGACAAGCTGTTCCGTCTGCGCCAGCAAGCTTTCGGGGCCGATGCCCACGATGTGCCCGCCCAACCCGATGCCTGAAGGGAGCTGTCCAAATTGGTGCTGACCCTTGTACGTTCGGCCCGCCGCCTGCTTAAATTGAAGGCAGGAGGGGTTCCGATAATGAAAATACTGTTTGTCTGTACCGGCAACATCTGCCGGTCGCCGACCGCCGAGGGGGTTGCGCGGCGCTGGATCGCCATGTCCGGCCTCGAGGGACAGGTGCACGTCGAGTCCGCGGGGATCAGCGGTCATCATGTGGGCGAGTCGCCCGACCCGCGCAGCCAGACGGCGGCACAGCGGCGCGGCTACGATCTGTCGCGGCTCCGGGCGCGCAAGGTCGAGCCCAGGGATTTTGCCGAGTTCGATCTGCTGCTGGCGATGGACCGCGACCATTTTCACTACCTGCGCGACAAGGCGCCGGAGGGCTCCCGCCACAAGGTCCGGATGTTCCTGAGCTTTGCGCCGCGGGTCTCCCGCGACGACGTGCCCGACCCCTATTACGGAGGAGCGAAGGGTTTCGACGCGGTGCTCGACCTGTGCGAGGAGGCCGTCCAGGGCCTGCTCGAGGAGATCCGGCCGGAGGTGGAGCGCCGCCGCCGATCGGCGGTCTGAGCGTCCCCGCGGCTGGGTTGCCACGGCCCGTTGGCCGAAGCCAAAAAAAGAAGGCCAGCCCGTGAGGGCTGGCCTTTTTGCCGATGGGCGGCGCTGTTACTTCTGGCCGGTTTCCACCTGGATCAGCGGCTCATCCACGACCGGTGCCGCGGCACGGCGACGGCGGCGGGGCTGGGCGGGCTGTTCGGCCGGCGCCTCGGGCTGGTAGGCCTGGACGGCTTCGGGGCGGGTCTCGATCATCACGAGGCCACTGTCGACCAGCGCCGTGGACAGATCGACCGGTGCGCTCGGTGCCGGGGCGGCTTCGGCCACGACCGGGGCTTCGGCGACCGGCGCTTCCACGGGGACGGGCGCTTCGCTGGCTGGTGCCACCTCGACGGGGACCGGAGCGGCCTCGGCGACGCTGGCTTCGGCAGCCGCCGGAGCGGCTTCGACGATCGGAGCGGTCTCGACCACCACCGGAGCCTCCTCGGCTGCGGCCTGCGCCACCGGGGCCGGTTCGGCGGCGACCTGGCGGGCGGCTTCGACGGCCTGCTCGATGAGATCGGGCTTGGCTGCCGGCTCGGTGGCTTCAGCGGCCACCGCGGTCGTGACCTCAGGTGCGGCGGCCGGTGCCTCGACGACGGCTGCAGCGGCTGCGACCTCGGGCGCTTCGGCAGCCGGCGTCACGGCCACGGTGTCGACGACCGCGGCGGCTTCGACCTGGGCGGCGACCGGCGCAGCTTCGGCAGCTTCTGCGGCCGGGCTGGGCTGTTCGCCGATCTCGAGTTCGGCCTGGGCGCTGCCTTCGCTGGTGTTGCCTTCCTCGTTGCGACGACCACCACGGCGGCCGCGACGGCTGCGGCGGCTGCGTTCGGCACCGGCTTCGCCTTCGGCGCCGGGGGCAGCGGTGGCTTCGTCGGCCACCACGGCGCTGGCGACGGCGACGGCGGCAGTGGCGGCAACGGCGGTCAGCTGCTCGGCGCTGGCGGCCACGCCTTCTGCGTCGGCGGGCTTGGCGGCGTTGCGGTTACGGCCGCGCTGTTCGCCGCGCTCCGGGCGTTCGCCCCGCTCGGTGCGTTCGCCGCGTTCCTGGCGCTCGCCGCGGGGGCGCTTCTCGCGCTGCTCGCCGTTTGCGTCGGGGTTGCGGTTGTTGTCGCGGGCTTCGCGGTTGTCACGGCCTTCGCCGCGCTCGGGACGTTCAGCGCGTTCCGGGCGCTCGGCGCGTTCGCCACGCTCCTCGCGCTGGCCGTCACGCCGGCCGCCACGGCCACCGTCGCGGCGGCTGCGGTCGTTGCGCGGGCGGGCTTCGCGGCGCGGGGGCTCCTCGGGCTGGGCCACCACCGGGGCCGGCGCGGGCTGCTTCTCGCCGCGGAAGAAGGCGAAGATGCGGGCCAGCAGGCCGGGCTGGCTCTCGGGCACCGGAGCCGGTGCCGGGGTTGCCTTGGGTTCGAAGACCGGCGCCGGCTGGTCGGGAGTGATGCCCTTGACCGCGGCTTCCTGGCGGGCCGGGCGATCGGTGTTGGCCGACGGCGGGGTGTAGTCCTCGCTGACCGGCTTGATGGCCATCCGGTAGCTGGGGATGCTGCTGTCGTCCTGGTTGAGCTGGTCGTGGCGCAGGCGGACGATCTCGTGCTGCGGCGTCTCGAGGTGGCGGTTGGGGATCAGCACCAGGCCGACCTTGTGGCGCAGCTCGATCTTGGCGATGTCGTCACGCTTCTCATTGAGCAGGAAGGTGGCGACATCCACCGGGACCTGGCAGTGCAGGGCGCCGGTGTTGTCCTTCATGGCCTCCTCTTCGAGGATGCGCAGGATGTGCAGGGCCGAGGATTCGGTGCTGCGGATGTGGCCGGTGCCGTTGCAGCGCGGGCAGGGGATGTAGCTGGTCTCGGCGAGGGCCGGGCGCAGGCGCTGGCGGGACAGCTCGAGCAGGCCGAAGCGGCTGATCTTGCCGGTCTGTACGCGGGCGCGGTCGTAGCGCAGGGCGTCGCGCAGGCGGTTCTCGACCTCGCGCTGGTTCTTTTGCGACTCCATGTCGATGAAGTCGATGACGATCAGGCCGCCGAGGTCGCGCAGACGCAGCTGGCGGGCCACTTCGTCGGCGGCTTCGCAGTTGGTCTTGAAGGCGGTTTCCTCGATGTCGGCGCCGCGGGTGGCGCGGCCGGAGTTCACGTCCACGGAGACCAGGGCCTCGGTGTGGTCGATCACGATGGCGCCGCCGGAGGGCAGGCTGACCTGGCGCGAGTAGGCCGATTCGATCTGGTGCTCGATCTGGAAGCGCGAGAACAGCGGGACGTCGTCGTGGTAGCGCTTCACGCGGTTGACGTTCTGCGGCATCACGTGGGCCATGAACTGGCGCGCCTGCTCATAGACGTCGTCGGTGTCGATGAGGATCTCGCCGATGTCGGGCTGGAAGTAGTCGCGGATGGCGCGGATGACGAGGCTGCCCTCCTGGTAGATCAGGAAGGCGCCGTCCTGGGCCTGGGCGGCGCCGTCGATGGCGCGCCACAGCTGCAGGAGGTAGTTGAGGTCCCACTGCAGCTCTTCGGCGTTGCGGCCGATGGCGGCGGTGCGGGCGATCAGGCTCATGCCGCCGGGCACTTCGAGCTGGTCCATGACGTCGCGCAGTTCGGCGCGCTCGTCGCCCTCGACGCGGCGGGACACGCCACCGCCACGTGGGTTGTTGGGCATCAGCACCAGGTAGCGGCCGGCCAGCGAGACGAAGGTGGTGAGGGCGGCGCCCTTGTTGCCGCGCTCGTCCTTCTCGACCTGGACGATCAGCTCCTGGCCTTCGCGCAGGGCTTCCTTGATGGTGGCGCGGCTGGCCTCGACACCGGGCTGAAAGTAGGAGCGGGAGATTTCCTTGAACGGCAGGAAGCCGTGGCGCTCGGCGCCATAGTCAACGAACGCGGCTTCGAGGCTGGGCTCGATGCGCGTGATGACGGCTTTGTAGATGTTGCTCTTGCGTTGTTCCTTGGCGGCCGACTCAATGTCGAGATCGATCAGCTTCTGACCGTCGACAATGGCAACGCGGAGTTCCTCGGCCTGCGTCGCATTGAAGAGCATGCGCTTCATTCGTCTTTTTCTCCCGCGCGGCACACGGGCAGGACGAAGCGCGCCACCCGCTTAACTGCGGTGACTTAGTTTGGCGTTGTCGCGACTGTCCTTCATCGAGGGGAATCAAACTAAAACGGGTGGCGGGTTTCGTCTATGGCACCCTGAACCGCGATGATCGCTGGGAGGCTGCGAAGGGCGGGCTGCGTCGCCTGGTCTCGCGGATCAGGGAGGCCGTACTTCCGGTACGGAACGCTCCCCTCGCGACCTCGGGCCTGCTTGCCTGGAGTCTTCGCGGCCCCCGGTTTCAGGGCCGTCAATCTGCGTGTGCGCTAGTGCGCAATTGGTACAAGTTTAGTGTCGAATACAGTACCATCGCCCTCTTTTTGTCTGGCGACGGACCTTCCTGTGGCTTTTCGGGAGCGGGTTACACGCTGGATGGGCTGGATGTGGCGCCGGGTGCGGCCCAGACTTTGGGGCCTCAGCGTTGAGTCGCTCTGGCGCGGCGCGGCCGGGTGTCGAATCTCAGAACAACACCGGATGAGGCGTGCACGACGCAGCAGAACCGAAAAACCGCTAAACAGTATATTTCAAAAAGATGGCCTTGAGTAAAGCTCCCGCCGTTACCCATGTTCGCGTGGATGACGGCAGTGCCGGTCAGCGGATCGACAATTTCCTGGTGCGCGTCTGCAAGGGCGTGCCGAAGAGCCACATCTACCGCATCCTGCGCAGTGGCGAGGTGCGCGTGAACAGCAAGCGCGTGGCCCAGACCTACCGCCTGCAGGAGGGCGACGAGCTGCGCATCCCGCCGATCCGCCTGGCCGACAAGCCCGACGCGCCGCCGGTGCCGGTGGGCAAGCCCTTCGACATCGTCTTCGAGGACGACGCCCTGCTGGTGCTCGACAAGCCGGCCGGGCTGGCCGTGCATGGCGGCAGCGGGGTGAGCTTCGGCGTCATCGAGCAACTGCGCCGCCAGCGCCCGGAGGCGAAGTTCCTCGAGCTGGTCCACCGCCTCGACCGGGAGACCTCCGGCCTGCTCATGGTCGCGAAGAAGCGCAGCGCCCTCACCGTGCTCCACGACATGATGCGCGAGGGGCGCGTGCACAAGCGCTACCTGACCCTGGTGGCGGGGCGCTGGCTCAACCTGCAGCAGCACATCAAGCTGGCGCTGCACAAATATCTCACCGAAGACGGCGAGCGCCGGGTGAGCGTGAGCCGCGACGGCAAGCCGGCCCACAGCATCGTGCGGCTCGTCCGGCGCTGGCAGACCTGCAGCCTGGTGGAGGTGGAGCTCAAGACCGGGCGCACCCATCAGATCCGGGTGCACCTCAGCCATTCGGGCTTCCCACTGTTCGGCGACGACAAGTACGGTGACTTCGCCCTCAACAAGCAGCTCGAGAAGGCCGGCCTGAAGCGCATGTTCCTGCACGCGGCAAAGCTTGCCTTCCGGCATCCGCTCACGGATCGGGAGATCGAGCTCGAGTCGCCGCTGCCGGCGGAGCTCGAAGCGTTTGTGGCGAGCGTGGAACAGAACGAGGAGAGGGAATATGGCTAAGCGTTTCGAGCTGATCGTCTTTGACTGGGATGGCACCCTGATGGACTCCGCCGCGGCGATCGTGCGGGCCATCCAGGCCGCAAGCGCCGACCTGGGGCTGCCGGTGCCGCCGGACGCGCGGGCCCGCCACGTGATCGGGCTGGGCCTGCAGGACGCGCTGCGCCACGCGGTGCCCGAGCTGGCGCCGCATGATTACCCCAAGATGGTCGAGCGCTATCGTCACCATTTTCTGGCCACCGACCACGAGCTGACCCTGTTCGAGGGCGCCGTCGAGCTGATCGCCTCGCTCCACGCCGCCGGCTACCTGCTGGCGGTGGCGACGGGCAAAAGCCGCCAGGGCTTGAACCGGGCGCTGGGGCATTCCGGGCTGGGGGCGTATTTCCACGCCACCCGCTGTGCCGACGAGTGCTTCTCGAAGCCGCACCCGGCGATGCTCCACGAGCTGATGGACGAGCTCGGCGTGATGGCCGACGCCTGCCTGATGATCGGCGACACCACCCACGACCTGCTGATGGCCAGGAACGCCGGTGTGGCGGGCCTGGCGGTGAGCTTCGGCGCCCATCCGGTGGACCAGCTGCTGGCCGAGGCGCCGCTGGCCTGCGTGCATACGCCGGCCGAGCTGCGCGGCTGGCTCGAGGCCCATGCATGATCTGCACCTCCGCGGCCCTGCAGGACGGCGGCGACGGTGTGCGCTTCATGGTGCAGCGGGGCGATGCGGAGCTGCCGGCCTTCGTGGTGCGCCACGGTGGCCGGGTGCATGCGTACATCAACCGCTGCGCCCATGTGCCCATCGAGCTCGACTGGCTGCCCGGGCGCTTCTTCGATGCGTCCGGCGATTTTCTGATCTGCGCCACCCATGGTGCGATGTATGTGCCCGGGAGCGGTTATTGTGTCGAGGGGCCGTGCCGGGGTGCCCGGCTGGAGCCCGTGGCGGTCATCGAACGGGACGGCGGTGTTTTCTTGAAGGACGACAATGACTGAAGGCAGGGATGAAGGCTGGGAGCGCCAGGTGCTCGAGCGGCTGGCGCTGGAGACCCTGGCGGAGCAGCGGCGGCGGCGGCGCTGGAGCGTGTTCTTCCGGCTCACCACGCTGGCCTGCGTGGCGACGGCGCTGTGGATCTTTGGCGGTTTCGGCGAGGTCGAGCAGCTGGAGGGGGGGCGTCACACCGCCCTGATCAGCCTGGAGGGCGAGATCGCCGCGAAGGGCGAGGTCAGCGCCGAGCACGTGGTGGCCTCGCTGCAGGCGGCCTTCGCCGACGCGGGCACCCAGGGGGTCGTGCTGCGCATCAACAGCCCCGGCGGCAGCCCCGTGCAGGCGGGCATCATCAGCGACGAGATCGTGCGCCTGCGCACGCTGCACCCGCAGGTGCCGGTGTTCGCGGTGGTGGAGGATATCTGCGCCTCGGGCGGCTACTACGTGGCGGCGGTGGCCGACCGGATCTTCGTGGACAAGGCGAGCATCGTCGGTTCGATCGGCGTGCTGATGGACGGCTTCGGCTTTGCCGGGCTGATGGAGCGGCTGGGCATCGAGCGCCGCCTGCTGACCGCCGGTGAGAACAAGGGCTTCCTCGATCCCTTCTCGCCCCAGCAGCCGAAGCAGCTGGAGCACGCCAAACTGATGCTCCAGGAGATCCATGCCCAGTTCGTCGACACGGTGCGCAAGGGTCGCGGCGGGCGGCTCAAAGAGACGCCCGAGATGTTCTCGGGCTTGATGTGGTCCGGCGCGAAGAGCGTCGAGATGGGCCTGGCCGACGGTTTCGGGACGGTGGATTCGGTGGCGCGGGATGTGATCAAGGCCGAGAACATCCGCGACTACACCCAGAAGCAGAACCTGGCCGAGCGTTTTGCCCAGCGCTTCGGCGCCGGCATGGCCGAGCGGGCGGCGAGCGTGCTGGCGGGCAGCCCGCTGCGCTGAGCGCCGCGCCTCAGCCGGCGAGGAGCAGGAACACCGTCGGACGCTTGGAGAGGTCGGGAGCGCTGGTCTTCTTCCAGTCGGCGATCCGCCGGGTGGCGATCCATTCGTCGGCGGTGGTCAGGTCGCGGGCCACGCACAGCCGGGTCTCGGGGTCGCAGGTGGCCTTCAGGGCCTCGAACATGCGGTCGTTGCGGTAGGGCGTCTCGATGAACAGCTGGGTGCGCGCATGGCGCGCCGATTCGGCCTCGAGCTCGCGGATGCGGCGCTTGCGGGCTTCCTCGTCCACCGGCAGGTAGCCGTGGAAAGCGAAGCTCTGGCCGTTGAGGCCGGAGGCCATCAGCGCCAGCAGCAGCGACGACGGGCCGACCAGCGGAACGACCTTGACGCCCTTCTCGTGGGCACGGCGGACGAGCAGGGCGCCCGGGTCGGCCACCGCCGGGCAGCCGGCTTCGGACATCAGCCCGGCGTCCTGGCCGGCCAGGACCGGGGCGAGCAGGGCGTCGAGGTCGGCTGTGCCGGGTTTTTCGGGCAGTTCGCGAATGTCGAGCTCGCGCAGCGGCGCCGGGTGCTCGAGGCGCTTGAGTTCGGCGCGCGCGGTCTTGGCGTTCTCGACCACGAAATAACCGAGGCTGCGCGCCCGCGTGGCCACGTCGGCGGGGGTCGTCAGGCCGGTGCCGGCGGGGCCCAGGCTGACCGGGATGAGGTAAAGGGTGCCGGCGGCCATCAGGGGAGCGCGATGCCTTCGTTACGCAGCATGCGGGCCAGCGCGATCAGCGGCAGGCCGACCAGGGCGTTGGGGTCGTCGCCGGAGAGGGCGTCGAGCAGGGTGATGCCCAGCCCTTCGGATTTGGCGCTGCCGGCGCAGTCGAGGGGACGCTCCTTGTTTACATAGCGCACGATCTCGTCGTCGCCGAGCGTGCGGAAGCGCACCTGGGTGGGGACGGCGTCGAGCTGCACGTGGCCGCTGCGGGTGTTGAGCACGGCCAGCGCGGTGTGGAAGATCACCGTGCGGCCGCTCATGGCCTGGAGCTGCGCGATGGCGCGCTCGACGGTGCCCGGCTTGCCGAAGCGGGTGTCGCCCATGTGGGCCACCTGGTCGCTGCCGATGATCAGCGCGTCCTCGAACTGGCCCGCCACGGCGCGGGCCTTCTCGACGGCCAGGCGCTCGGCGGTGGCCTGGGGCGTTTCGCCGGGCAGCGGGGTTTCGTCGATGTCCGGGCGGGCGACGTCGAAGGGCAGGTCGAAGCGCTGCAGGAGCTCCCGGCGGTAAGCCGAGGTGGAGGCGAGGACGAGTTTCATGGGGGCGGACGCCATGGGCCAGAAGATGGCCGCGGAAGCGTCGAAGGGTTTTGACAGGGGAAGCCGAAAATAATATCATGCCGCGCTTATGTCGCAAGAAAGCTTCGTGATCGACCTGCGCGCACTCGCCAGGGACGGACGTCTCGTACAAGGCGAAGCGCCGGTGTCGAGGCTCGGTCGTCTGGCCGGGTCGGTGCTGGAGCCGTCCGGTACGGTGGTGTTTTCGTTCCAGGGTGAGCGTGACGACGAGGGCAAGCTCTATGTCGATCTGCACATCCAGGCGGGTCTGGTGCTGGAATGCCAGCGTTGTCTCGAGGGCCTGAAGTGGCCTTGCGATGTGCAGAATCGTCTGCTGCTCCTCCGTCCCGGCGATCCGTTGCCGGAGGATGAGCTGGAGAACGACGCGGTGGACGCCCTCGAGGTGGAGCCGCTGACCGATCTGCTCGCGCTGGTGGAGGACGAGGTGCTGCTTGCCTTGCCGCTCGTGCCGCGTCACGATGATTGCGAGCCGCCTGTGAAGGCCGGCGTAGATGAAGAGACATCACCCTTCGCCGTACTGCGCCAGTTGCGCGGCAAGGTTTAAGTATTCCTCAAGGAGTTTTTCATGGCTGTCCAACAGAACAAGAAGTCCCCGTCCAAGCGCGGTATGCACCGTTCGCACGATTTCCTGGTTGCCCCTCCGCTGGCCGTCGAGCCGACCACCGGCGAAGTGCACCTGCGTCACCACGTGTCGCCCTCCGGCGTCTACCGTGGCAAGAAGGTTGCCAAGGCCAAGGGCGAGTAATTCTCCCGGTCGGGAAGCGGCGCGACACCCCCGGGGTGATCGCGCCGTTTTTATAAAAATTTCCTATGTTCGCGCCGAATGACTGTCACGCTCGCCATTGATTGCATGGGGGGCGATCACGGCCCTTCGGTGACCGTTCCCGCCGCCCTGGATTTTCTGCGCGCCGACCGCGACACCCGCATCGTGCTGGTTGGTCGTCCGGAAGCCATCGAGCCGCACATCGGCACGGCCCTCGCCGAGTTCGGAGAGCGCCTGCGCCTTCAGCGGGCTTCCGAGGTCGTTGCCATGGATGAGCCGCCCGCGCTCGCCATGCGCAACAAAAAAGACTCCTCGATGCGCGTGGCGGTCAATCTCGTCAAGGAAGGGGAGGCCCAGGCCGCGGTGTCCGCCGGCAATACCGGCGCGCTGATGGCGATCTCCCGCTTCGTCCTGAAGACCCTTCCCGGTATCGACCGCCCGGCGATCTGCAGCACGCTGCCGTCGATGCGCGGCCAGACCCACATGCTCGACCTCGGCGCCAACGTCGATTGCTCCCCGGAGCACCTGCTGCAGTTCGGCATCATGGGGGCGATGCTGGTGGCCGCCGTGGAGCACAACGAGCGCCCCAGCGTCGGGCTGCTCAACATCGGCGAAGAGGACATCAAGGGCAACGAGATCGTCAAGCAGGCCGGCGAGTTGCTCCGCAACAGCGGCCTCAACTTCTACGGCAACGTGGAAGGGGATGACATCTACAAGGGCACCGTCGATGTGGTCGTCTGCGACGGCTTCGTCGGCAACGTCGCCCTCAAGACCTCCGAAGGCCTGGCCCAGATGGTGGCGACCTTCCTGCGCGAGCAGTTCTCGCGCAACTGGCTCACCAAGCTGGCGGCGCTCTTTGCGATGTCGGCCCTCAAGGGCTTCAAGCGCCGCGTCGATTCCCGGCGCTACAACGGCGCGGCCCTGCTGGGCTTGCGCGGGGTGGTGGTCAAGAGCCACGGCTCGGCGGATGTCTTTGCATTTGAACAGGCGATCTGGCGGGCGGCCGAAGCGGCGCGCAACCGCCTCATCGATCGAATCAGCGAACGCATGATGGAACGTGAGAGGTCCGAGGCATGATTCACGCTCGTGTGGCCGGGACGGGGAGCTTCCTGCCCGGCAAGCCCGTTACCAACAATGACCTGGTGGCGCGGGGGATAGACACCTCGGACGAATGGATCGTCGAACGTACCGGCATCAGCCAGCGCCACCTGGCCGAGCCGGAGGTCACCGCGAGCGAGCTGGCCTACGAGGCGAGCCGGCGTGCCATCGAGGCGGCCGGGGTGCAGCCCGCCGACATCGACCTGATCATCGTCGCCACGTCCACGCCCGACTATATCTTCCCGAGCACCGCGGCGCTGCTCCAGGCCCGCCTGGGCATTGCCAACGGCGGCGCCGCCTTCGACCTGCAGGCGGTGTGCACCGGCTTCGCCTACGCGCTCGCCACCGCCGAGAAGTTCATCCGCTCCGGCAGCCACAGGCGCGCGCTGGTGGTGGGGGCCGAGGTGTTCTCGCGCATCCTCGACTGGAAGGATCGTGGCACCTGCGTGCTCTTTGGCGACGGCGCCGGCGCGGTGGTGCTCGAGGCCAGCGAGCGGCCGGGCATCCTCGCCACGGCCCTGCATGCCGACGGCAGCCACAACCCCATCCTGGCCGTGCCCGGTCAGATCAACCGCGGCGAGGTGGTCGGCGACCCCTTCCTGCGCATGGACGGGCAGGCCGTCTTCAAGTTCGCGGTCAAGGTGCTGGCCGATGTGGCCCGCGAGGTGATGGGGGCTGCCGGCCTCGGCATCGACGACGTCGATTGGCTGATTCCCCACCAGGCCAACATCCGCATCATCCAGGCCACGGGCAAGCGCCTCGGCGTGCCGCCCGAGAAGGTCATTGCCACGGTGGGCCAGCACGGCAACACCTCGGCGGCGTCGATTCCGCTGGCCCTCGACCTGGCCGTCCGCGACGGACGCATCCAGCGGGGCCACAAGATTCTCCTCGAGGGAGTCGGCGGCGGCTTCACCTGGGGCGCCGCGCTGCTCGAGTTCTGATCAATCCAGTCACAGCCATTGAAGGGTAGGCGACGATGAATTTCGCGTTTGTGTTTCCGGGGCAGGGTTCCCAGTCCGTCGGCATGATGGCCGCTTACGGTGAGTCGGCGGTGATCCGCCAGGCCTTCGCCGAGGCCTCCGAGGCGCTGGGCGAGGACCTCTGGCAGATGGTGGCCGACGGCCCCGCCGAAGTGCTGGCCCAGACGGTCAATACCCAGCCGCTGATGCTGACTGCCGGCGTCGCCGTGTACCGCGAATGGATCGCCCGGGGCGGCGTCCAGCCGTCCCTGGTGGCCGGCCACAGCCTCGGTGAATATTCCGCGCTGGTGGTTGCCGGCGCCCTGGACTTCCAGGAAGCCGTCAAGCTGGTGCGTCTGCGCGCCCAGGCCATGCAGGAAGCCGTGCCCCAGGGCGAGGGTGCCATGGCGGCGCTGCTCGGCCTCGACGAGGCCGCCACGGTCGAAGCCTGTGCCGAAGCGGCCCAGGGTGAGGTCGTCTCGGCCGCCAACCTGAACTCCCCGGGTCAGATCGTCATCGCCGGCGCCCGGGCGGCGGTCGAGCGGGCGATGGTTGCGGCCAAGGCCCGTGGTGCCAAGCGCGCGGTGCTGCTGCCGGTGAGCGCGCCCTTCCACTGTGCCCTGATGAAGCCGGCCGCCGAGCGGCTGCAGCAGCGTCTGGCCGAAATCGAGGTGCGCGTGCCGGCAATTCCCGTCCTCAACAACGTGGACGTGGCGGTCGAGACCGATCCGGCGCGCATCAAGGACGCCCTGGTGCGGCAGGCCTATTCGCCGGTCCGCTGGATCGAGACGGTCCAGGAGATCGCCCGCCGTGGTGCCACCCATGTGTTCGAGTGCGGCCCGGGCAAGGTGCTGGCCGGCATGACCAAGCGCATCGAAGGCAGCCTGCAGGGCGCCGCGATCGCCGATGCGGCCAGCCTCGAAGAAATCCTCAAGACGACGGAGGCCGCATGAGCCAGGTTCTGCAAGGTCAGGTGGCGCTGGTCACCGGCGCTTCCCGTGGCATCGGTCGCGCCATCGCCCTCGAGCTGGGGCGGCTGGGGGCGACTGTCGTGGGCACCGCAACGTCCGACAAGGGCGCAGCCGACATCCAGGCCGGCCTCGACGCCGCCGGGATCGCCGGGCGTGGCCTGGCTCTCGACGTGACCGACGCGGCGGCTTGCGAGGCGGCCCTCGGCGATATCGAAAAAAGTCTCGGTGCTGTAACGATCCTCGTCAATAATGCCGGGATCACCCGGGATAACCTCGCTATGCGGATGAAGGATGCCGAGTGGGACGACGTGCTCGACACCAACCTCAAGTCGGTGTTCCGGATGTCCAAGCTGGTCATGCGCGGCATGATGAAGGCGCGTACCGGCCGCATCATCAACATCACGTCGGTGGTGGGAAGCTCCGGCAACCCGGGCCAGGCCAACTACGCAGCGGCCAAGGCCGGCGTGGCGGGCATGAGCCGTGCGCTGGCCCAGGAGCTCGGCAGCCGCAACATCACGGTCAATTGCGTCGCGCCGGGCTTCATCGACACGGACATGACCAAGGAATTGCCCGACGCGCAGCGCGAGGCCCTGCAGGGCAAGATCGCGCTGGGTCGTCTCGGCAAGCCCGAAGAAATCGCGGCCGTGGTGGGTTTCCTCGCCACTCCGGCAGCGGCCTACGTGACGGGCGCCACCCTGCACGTCAACGGCGGCATGTACATGGCGTAAATCTCGTCCCACTGGCGAGGGTGCGCGTTTTTGGTAGAATGCAGGGGTTTTGAATTCACCCCGCTCAATCAGCGAAGGAGTATTTACATGGAAAATATCGAACAGCGCGTCAAGAAAATCGTTGCCGAACAACTCGGTGTCAACGAATCCGAAATCAAGAACGAGTCCTCCTTCGTGGACGACCTCGGCGCCGACTCCCTCGACACCGTCGAGCTGGTGATGGCCCTCGAAGAAGAATTCGAGTGCGAGATCCCCGACGAAGAGGCCGAGAAGATCACCAGCGTGCAGCAAGCGATCGACTACGTCACCGCTCACCTCAAGAAGTAAGACTCCCGGAGCCCTGCCTTGACCCGTCGCAGAGTCGTCGTAACCGGCCTAGGCGCAATTTCGCCGGTCGGCAATACCGTGGCTGAGGCCTGGGACGCCATTACCAATGGCCGTTCCGGCATCGGCGAGATAACCCG
This sequence comes from Zoogloea sp., assembly GCF_041908905.1. GTDB lineage: Bacteria > Pseudomonadota > Gammaproteobacteria > Burkholderiales > Rhodocyclaceae > Zoogloea. The sequence continues at coordinate 29,652 of NZ_JAYREK010000002.1, read as the reverse complement.
CTTCGATACCACTGCCTTTCCGGTGAAGATCGCCGGCGAGGTGAGGAACTTCGACGTTGGGGCCTATCTTTCCCCGAAAGAAGCGCGCCGCATGGATAAGTTCATCCATTACGGCCTCGCTGCGGGCATCCAGGCGTTCCGTGATTCCGGCCTCGAAGTGACCGAGGCCAATGCCGACCGGATCGGTGTCAATATCGGTTCGGGCATCGGTGGCCTGCCGATGATCGAGGATACCCACGACGATTTCCTCGCCGGTGGGGCTCGCAAGATCTCTCCCTTCTTCATTCCCGGCACGATCATCAACATGATCTCCGGCAACCTGTCGATCATGCTTGGCCTGAAGGGGCCGAACATCGCGGTGGTGACGGCCTGTACAACGGGCCTGCACGCGATCGGCATGAGCGCCCGCATGATCGAATACGGCGATGCGGACGTGATGGTTTGCGGCGGGAGTGAATCTTCGGTCACGCCGTTGGCGGTGGGCGGCTTTGCTTCGGCGAAGGCGCTGTCCACCCGCAATGACGACCCGGCCACTGCCAGTCGGCCATGGGACAAGGATCGCGACGGCTTTGTGCTCGGTGAAGGTGCCGGCGTGCTGGTGCTCGAGGAGTACGAGCATGCGGTCAAGCGCGGTGCGCGCATCTACGCCGAGCTCTCCGGCTTCGGCATGAGCGGCGACGCTTACCACATGACGGCCCCCGATACCGACGGACCCCGTCGCAGCATGGTCTCGGCGATGCGGAACGCGGGCATCAATCCGGATCAGGTGCATTACCTCAACGCCCACGGCACCTCGACCCCCCTCGGCGACAAGAACGAAACCGAAGCGATCAAGCTCGCTTTTGGTGCGGATGTCGCGAAGTCGCTGGTGGTCAACTCCACCAAGTCGATGACGGGTCATCTGCTGGGTGGCGCCGGCGGTCTGGAGTCGGTATTTACGGTGCTGGCGGTCCATCATCAGGTGTCGCCGCCGACGATCAACATCTTCGAGCAGGATCCGGAGTGTGATCTGGATTACTGTGCGAACGTCGCCCGCCCGATGAAGATCGATTTTGCGCTGAAGAACAACTTCGGTTTTGGCGGTACCAACGGTACGCTCGTGTTCAAGAAATTCTGACGCTATCGTGGCGCGGGAAGCCGTGCGATGATCGTCGTTGAAGTCAGGCCGTCGCGGCTGCAGGTCATCTTTCTGGTGGCCCTGCATCTAGCGGCGGCCTTTTCGTTTCTGCTCGGTCTGGATGACGGCCTTTTGGGGGAGCTGGCCGCGATGCTGGTGGCCGTGTCCTTGTTCCGCAGCATCGCGCGGGCGCGGCGCGGCTTGCCGATGATGCTGGGGCTCGGGGACGATGGCGGCCTGGTGTTGCGGGCGGGCGGTGAGGACGAACTCCAGGCTTTGGCGGACGGAGCGTCTGTCGTGCTGCGTCAGGCGCTGTGGCTGACCTGGCGGGAGCGGCAAGGCAGGCGGCGAGGCGTTCTGGTGCTGCTGGAGGACCAACTGGCGCCCGCAGACTGGCGGCATCTGCAGGTGTGGGCCCGCCTGCGGGCCCGGCCGGAGGCCGGGGTGGCGCGCTCTTAGGGGCGCGGCTTCAGCGGCGCGGCCGCAGGACGGTGTCGCGGGCCTTGGGCAGGGTTTCCGGGTAATCCCGGCTGAAGTGCAGGCCGCGGCTCTCCTTGCGCTGGAGTGCGCTGCGCACGATGAGGTCGGCCGTCACGACGAGGTTGCGCAGCTCGATCAGGTCGTTGCTGACGCGGAAGTGGCTGTAGAACTCGTCGATCTCCCGGGCCAGCAGGCGAATCCGGTGCTGGGCCCGCTGCAGGCGCTTGTTGGTGCGGACGATCCCGACGTAATCCCACATGAAGCGTCGCAGTTCCTCCCAGTTGTGGGAGATCACGATGGCTTCGTCGGCATCGGTTACCCGGCTTTCGTCCCATTGCGGCAACTCGGTGGCGAGGGCGCGCGGATTGGCCAGGATGTCGGCCGCGGCGGCTTCGCCGAACACCAGGCATTCCAGCAACGAATTGCTGGCCAGGCGGTTGGCGCCGTGGAGGCCGGTGCAGGCGGTTTCACCGATGGCATACAGGCCGGCCACGTCGGTCCGTGCGCGCAGGTCGGTGACGACGCCGCCACACGAGAAGTGCACCGCCGGGACGACAGGAATCGGCTGGCGCGTGATGTCGATGCCCAGCTCGAGGCAGCGGGCCAGAATGTTGGGGAAGTGGTCCTTGAGCTCGTCGGCCGGCTTGTGGCTGATGTCGAGGAAGACGCAGTCGAGGCCGTGCTTCTTCATCTCGAAGTCGATGGCGCGGGCCACGATGTCGCGGGGTGCGAGTTCGGCGCGGGCGTCGTGCTCGGGCATGAAGCGGCTGCCGTCGGGGCGTCGCAGCAGGCCGCCTTCGCCGCGGACGGCTTCGGAAATCAGGAACGACTTGGCCTGGGGGTGGTACAGGCAGGTGGGGTGGAACTGGATGAACTCCATGTTGGCCACCCGGCAGCCGGCACGCCAGGCCATCGCAACCCCGTCGCCGGTGGCGGTGTCGGGGTTGGTGGTGTACAGGTAGACCTTGCCCGCGCCGCCGGTCGCCAGCACCGTGTGGCGTGCGGTGAAGGTGCGGACTTCGTCGTTGGCGATGTCGAGGACGTAGGCGCCGAGGCAGCCTTCATCGGGGCGGCCGATCTTGCGGCCGATGATGAGGTCTACGGCGATGTGCTGCTCGAAGATCGCGATGTTGGGGTGGGTCCGGACCTGCTCGGTGAGGGTCGCCTGGACGGCGGCGCCGGTGGCGTCGGCGGCGTGGATGATGCGTCGCGCGCTATGCCCGCCCTCGCGGGTGAGGTGGTAGCCGATGGGCGAGTTGGCGTCCGGCGTGAACGGGACGCCGTGATCGATCAGCCAGCGGATGGCGCGGGGGCCGTTTTCGACGACGAAGCGGGTGGCCTTTTCTGCGCACAGGCCGGCGCCGGCCGTGTGCGTGTCGGCGATGTGGGCTTCGGTCGTGTCGCTGGGGTCGAGTACGGAGGCGATACCGCCCTGGGCCCAGGCGCTGGCGCTGTCCTCCAGGCTGCGTTTGGTGACGAGGGCGACCTTGAGTTTGTCAGCGAGGCGCAGGGCGAGCGATTGGCCAGCAAGACCACTGCCCAGGATCAGTACATCGAAAGCGGTCACTTCGGGAATTCCGCGCGGGGAGCGATATTGTGAGCGGCGACTATAGCACGCGCACCGGAGCGTGCCGAATTTCGCAAAACCCTTCTGCTGACTGAACTATGCGCAAGTGCATTGGTCAATAAGAGTGCTTCGACGGCCATTGGTGGTCTCTCGGGTATACTGCGCGGTCGGTGACCAGTCTGGTCACGATAACGGAGGTGGATGCCCCGACCATGAGTGATCGTGAAGTTGACCAGCAGTTGGTCGAGCGCGTCCAGCGCGGCGACAAGCAGGCCTTTGGCCTGTTGGTTGCCAAGTATCAGCGCAAGCTCGGTCGCCTGCTGTCGAGATTGATCAGGGATCCTGCCGAGGTCGAGGACGTCGCTCAGGAGACCTTCATCAAGGCGTATCGCGCCTTGCCGTCCTTTCGGGGGGATAGTGCTTTCTATACGTGGCTTTACCGGATAGGGATCAACACGGCGAAGAACTTTCTCGTTTCCCAGGGGCGGCGCGCACCGACGACGACCGACTTCGATTCCGAGGAGGCTGAAACCTTCGAGGATGGCGACCAGCTTCGCGACATCAATACGCCCGAGCGGCTGCTGATGACGCGGCAGATCGGGGATACGGTGAATTCGGCCATGGAAGCCCTGCCGGAAGAGTTGAAGACTGCGATCGTGCTGCGGGAGATAGAAGGTTTGAGCTACGACGAGATCGCCACGATCATGGATTGTCCGATAGGTACGGTGCGTTCGCGGATCTTCCGTGCGCGCGAGGCCATTTCCGAGAAGCTCAAGCCGTTGCTCGACACGGCTCCGAACAAGAGGTGGTAACACGATGAAAGAAAGAGTCTCTGCCCTGCTGGATGGCGCGCTCGACGACGACGCCTCCGCGCGAGTGTTCGAGTCCATCAAGCGGGATGCGGGCTTGTGCGAGGATTGGGAGCGCTATTGCCTGATCGGCGACGTCCTCCGCGACGAGTCCTCGCTGTCGGCGGGTTTTACCGACAAGGTGATGGCGAGCCTCGACGGCGAGCCGACGGTGCTGGCGCCGGTCCGGCGGGAGCGCTCCGCCTGGGCTGCCCGGCTGATGCCGATCGCCGCCTCGGTGATGGGCGTTGCGGCTGTGGGCTGGGTTGCCCTGACCCTGAACGGCCCCGCTCCCGAGGTGCAGCGCCTCGCCAGTGCCAGGCCGGCCGCCGTTGCGGCGGCGCCCGTGGAGCGGGTGGCGCTGGCGCCGGCCGAGGCTTCGGAGCGGGAATACCTGTTTGCCCACCAGGCCATGGCGCCGGCCGCCGGCATGCCCGGGGTGGCGCATTACGTACGCACGGTCTCGGATACCCGCGTGGCCGGCGAACGATGAAGCATCTCTTCAGCATCCTCGTTGCCGCCCTGTGCTGGGGCAGCGCTGTTGCAGCCGAGACGCCGGGGGACCCCCTCAGCTGGCTCGGGCGGATTTCCAGTGCAGCCCACAAGCTCAATTACACCGGAAGCTTCACCTACCAGAGCGGCAAGAGCATAGAGACCTCGCGCATCGCGCATCTCGTGGATGGCAATGGCGCCGAATACGAGCGCCTCGAAGCCCTCGACGGGAGCCCGCGGGAGGTCGTCCGCAACCAGGATGAAGTGCAGTGTTTCCTGCCGGATCAGAAGCTCCTGATCGTCGACCAGTCCTCGGCGCGCCGGAGCTTTCCGGCCCGGCTGCCCCAGTCGCCGGCGGCGCTCGGCGAACACTACCGCATCCGAAAGGGTGAGGTCGTGCGGATCGCCGGCATGGAGAGCCAGCAGATCATCCTCGAGCCCAAGGACGACATGCGTTTCGGGCATCACTTCTGGGCCGACGTCGCGTCGGGGCTGCTGCTGCGCGCGCGCATCGTCGGCGAGAAGGGCGAGACGGTCGAGCAGTTCACCTTTACCGAGGTGACCATCGGCGCGCCCTTCGACAAGGAGACGGTGCGGCCGCGTTTTGTCCGCGGCAGCGACTGGAAGGTCGTCAACGCCCGCGGCAACGAGGTCCGGATGGAGGATACCGGCTGGGCCTTCCGCCATACCATTCCGGGTTTCCGTCAGGTGGTGTCGGTGTTGCGGCCGTCGCGCCATGGCCACGGGGATGCCTACCATGTGGTCTTCTCCGATGGCCTGGCGGCGATTTCGGTGTTCATCGAACCCCTCGCGGCAAAGAACAACACCCAGAGCGGCATGAGCACCTCGGGTGCGTTCAACATCTTCCGGCGGACGATCGGCGACAAGCTGATCACCGTGCTCGGCGAGGTGCCGCCCCAGGCGCTGATGCGTATCGCCGACGGTGTCGAGATGCGGAAGCGTTGATGAAGGTGAATGGCGTGGTGCAGCGGGTCGATGGGCCCTATGCGTGGGTGGACGTGTCCGTTGCCCAGGGTTGTGGCCGCTGCCACGAGCCGGGGGGGTGCGGCGGCGTCAATATCGCGAAGCCTTTCGGTGCCGCCCGGCAGGTGCTCAAGGTCTGCAACGACGCCGGCGCCCAGCCCGGCGAGCAGGTCGGCGTGGTGATCGATGACGGGGTTCCGCTCAAGGCGGCCCTCCGTGCCTATGCGGCGCCGGTACTTGGCGTGCTGGCGGGGGCTGCGCTCGGGACTTCGTTTGCGCCGGTGGGGCTGGTGGATCTGTCCGCCGGGCTCGGCGCGCTGGCCGGGGGCGGTGTCGCCGTCTGGCTGGTCCGCGGTAAGCCGGTGCCGGCTGGTGCCGAGTTGCCGGTGCGCCTCGAGCGGGGTGGCGGCACGGCTCCGGGGGAGTGTCGCGGGTGAGTCGTCTGTTGCGTGTCTGGGCTGCGGCGCTGATTGCGTCGGCGGCCGTCCATCTGCCCGCGGCGGCGGCGCCGACCCGGGATCTCCCCGATTTTGCCGAACTCGCCGACCGTCAGGGGGCCGCGGTGGTGAACATCAGCACCACGCAGGCGCTCCGTCAGGCGCGGCCGGGCTTGCCGCGGCTCGACGAAGACGACCCGATGTTCGACTTCTTCCGCCGCTTCGTGCCCCGTCAGCCGGGCGGCAGCCCGAAGATCGACCCCGACAACCGCTCCCTGGGGTCGGGTTTCATCGTGTCGTCCGATGGTTATGTGCTGACCAACGCCCATGTGGTGGAGGGCGCCGACGAGATCATCGTCAAGCTGAGCGACAAGCGCGAGTTCCGTGCCCGCCTGATGGGGGCCGATCCGCGCTCGGATGTGGCGCTGCTCAAGATCGAGGCCAGCGGCCTGCCCAAGGTCAGCCTCGGGGATCCGGGCAAGCTGCGGGTGGGGGACTGGGTGCTGGCCATTGGTTCGCCCTTCGGTTTCGAGAACTCCGTCACCGCCGGCATCGTCAGCGCCAAGGGGCGGTCGCTGCCCCAGGAAAACTTCGTCCCCTTCATCCAGACCGATGTGGCGATCAATCCGGGCAACTCCGGCGGGCCACTGTTCAACCTGAAGGGCGAGGTGATCGGCATCAATTCCCAGATCTACAGCCAGACGGGGGGCTTCATGGGCCTCTCGTTCGCGATCCCCATCGACGTGGCGATGGACGTGCAGAGCCAGCTGAAGGCCCATGGCCGGGTTCAGCGCGGCCGGATCGGGGTGGTCATCCAGGAGGTGTCCCGCGAGCTGGCCGACGGCTTCCGGCTCGACAAGCCGGTGGGGGCGCTGGTCAGCTCGGTCGAGAAGGGCGGCCCGGCCGACCGGGCCGGCCTCGAGCAGGGAGACATCGTGCTGCGCTTCGACGGCCGCCCGGTGGGGGTTTCGGGTGATCTGCCGCGCCTCGTCGGCAGCACCCGTCCGGGCAGCCGCGTGCCGGTGCAGGTGTGGCGCAAGGGCAGCCAGCGGGAGATGCAGGTGGTGGTGGCAGAGCTGCCGGACGACAAGCCGCGCAAGCCGGTGCTGCCCATGGCCCGGCCGGAGGTGTCGCCCAACAAGCTTGGCATCGTGGTCGCCGACCCGAGTGTCCAGCAGAGGCGTGACAGCCGCCTGGCGTCGGGGGGGGTGGTGGTCGAGGCGCTGCGCAGCCCGTCGGCGCGGGCTTCCGAGATCCAGGCCGGCGACGCGATCCTGGCCATCGTCAATCGCGGTGTGCGCACCGACCTGCGCTCGGCCGAGCAGTTCGGCCGCGTGGTCGCCGCCCTCGACCCGGGGCAGGCGGTGACCCTGCTGGTGCAGCGGGGCGACACCCAGACCTTCGTGCCGGTGCGTACCCTTGAACGCTGAACGCCGTCTCACCGTGCTCAGCCGGGAGTGGTGCCATCTGTGCCACGACCTGCTCGATGCCCTCAGGCCCCTGCAGGGCGAGCTCGGCTTCGAGGTCGAGGTGCTCGATGTGGACGCCTTCCCCGAGCTCGAGGCCGAGTGGAGCGAGAAGGTTCCGGTGGTGCTGGCCGGCGGGCGCGAACTGTGCCATTACTTTCTCGACGAAGCTGCGGTTCGTGCTCATTTCCAGCGTATCGGTTAGAATCCAAGTCTTTGCCAGGCAAACAAATTTTCAAGGGTGCCCACCGGCACCCTTTTTCATGGCCCATGCAACACATCAGAAACTTCTCGATCATTGCCCACATCGACCACGGTAAATCCACCCTGGCCGACCGGATCATCCACCTCTGCGGCGGTCTGTCGGACCGCGAGATGGAGGCGCAGGTGCTCGACTCGATGGACATCGAGCGGGAGCGTGGCATCACCATCAAGGCCCAGACGGCGGCGCTGAGCTATCGCGCCCGCGATGGCCAGGTGTACAACCTCAACCTCATCGACACCCCGGGGCACGTGGACTTCTCCTATGAAGTCTCCCGCTCCCTGGCGGCCTGCGAGGGCGGCCTGCTGGTGGTCGATGCGTCCCAGGGCGTCGAGGCGCAGACCGTGGCCAACTGCTACACCGCGCTGGAGCAGGGCGTCGAGGTGGTGCCTGTCCTCAACAAGATGGACCTGCCCCAGGCCAACCCCGATGGCGCCAAGCAGGAGATCGAGGACGTGATCGGTATCGACGCGAGCGACGCGATCCCCTGCTCGGCCAAGACCGGCATGGGCGTCGAGGACATCCTCGAGGCGGTCATCGCGCGCATCCCGCCGCCCAAGGGCGACCCGGAGGCGCCGCTGAAGGCGCTGATCATCGACTCGTGGTTCGACAACTACGTTGGCGTGGTGATGCTCGTCCGCGTGGTCGACGGCATGCTCAAGCCCAAGGACAAGATCCTCTTCATGTCCAACGGCAGCCAGCACCTGTGCGAGCAGGTCGGGGTGTTCACGCCCAAGTCCCAGAGCCGCGACAGCATCTCCGCCGGCCAGGTGGGCTTCATCATCGCGGGCATCAAGGAGCTCAAGTCGGCCAAGGTCGGCGACACGATCACCCTGGCGGGCCGGCCTGCCGCCGAGCCGCTGGCCGGCTTCAAGGAGATCAAGCCCCAGGTGTTCGCCGGCCTCTACCCGGTCGAGTCCAACGAGTACGACCAGCTCCGCGAGTCCCTCGAGAAGCTGCGCCTCAACGACGCCTCCCTGCAGTTCGAGCCGGAAGTCTCCCAGGCGCTGGGCTTCGGCTTCCGCTGCGGCTTCCTCGGCCTGCTGCACATGGAGATCGTCCAGGAGCGCCTCGAGCGCGAGTTCAACATGAACCTCATCACCACGGCGCCGACCGTGGTGTATGAAGTCCTGATGAAGGACGGCACGGTCCAGCAGATCGAGAACCCGTCCAAGCTGCCCGACCTCTCCAAGGTGGAGGAGGTGCGCGAGCCCATCATCACCGCCACCATCTTCCTGCCCCAGGACTACGTCGGCCCGGTGATCACCCTGTGCAACCAGAAGCGCGGCGTGCAGGTGGACATGCGCTATCACGGCCGCCAGGTGCAGCTGATCTACGACATGCCGATGAACGAAGTGGTGATGGACTTCTTCGACAAGCTGAAATCGGTCTCCCGCGGCTACGCCTCCCTCGATTACGATTTCAAGGAGTACCGTGCCGCCGACCTGGTCAAGCTCGACGTGCTGGTGTCCAGCGAGAAGGTCGATGCGCTGTCCATCATCGTGCACCGGGCGAGCTCCCAGTACCGCGGCCGCGAGCTCGTCTCCAGGCTGCGCGAGCTCATCCCGCGGCAGATGTTCGACGTGGCGGTGCAGGCGGCGATCGGTTCGCACATCATCGCCCGCGAAACCATCAAGGCGCTGCGCAAGAACGTGCTGGCCAAGTGCTACGGCGGCGACATCACCCGCAAGAAGAAGCTCCTCGAGAAGCAGAAAGAGGGCAAGAAGCGCATGAAGCAGGTGGGCAACGTAGAAATCCCGCAGGAGGCGTTCCTGGCCGTGTTGCGGGTGGACGAAGGTAAATAAACCGGCTCCCGGGCCGGCAGCAGGAGTGCTTACGTGAATTTCGCGTTGATTCTTTTCATACTGCTCCTCGTCAGCGGGGCCCTGTGGGCCCTCGACCACTTTGTGGCGAGCAAGCGCCGCAGCGTGGGGGCCAAGAGCCCCTGGTGGGTCGAGTACGGGGCCAGCTTCTTCCCGGTGATCCTGGTGGTGTTCTGCCTGCGCTCCTTCGTGGTCGAGCCTTTCAAGATCCCGTCCGGTTCGATGATCCCGACCCTGCTGGTGGGCGACTTCATCCTGGTCAACAAGTGGATCTACGGCATCCGCCTGCCGGTGATCAACAAGAAGGTCGTCGAAGTGAGCCATCCCCAGCGGGGCGACGTGATGGTCTTCCGCTTCCCCCAGGATCCGTCCCTCGACTACATCAAACGTGTCGTCGGTCTGCCGGGCGACAAGGTCGAGTACATCGACAAGAAGCTCACCATCAACGGCCAGGCCATGACCCAGACGCCGGACGGCGATTACCTGCACACGGAGCGGCTGTTCTATTCGCCGCGCTTCACCGAGAAGCTCGGCGCGGTAGAACACCAGATCATCGTGGAGAACGACGCGCCGGCCTTCGTATCGCAGAGCGTTCAATACCCTTTCCGCGACAACTGCACCTATACTAACCGGGGCGTTTCCTGCACCGTTCCGGCGGGGCACTACTTCATGATGGGTGACAACCGGGACGGGAGTTACGACAGCCGGGGCTGGGGTTTCGTCCCGGAAGGAAACATCGTGGGCAAGGCCTTCTTCATCTGGTTCAATTTCAGTGACCTGAAGCGTATCGGCAGCTTCCATTGATCATGAAATATAAATCTCAGTCCGGGGCTACCCTGATCGGCGTGATGGTCGGCGGTGCCGTGCTTGTCGCGCTGCTGCTGGTCGGCCTCAAGCTGATTCCGGTGATTTCCGAGTTCATGGGCGTCAAGCGCTCGATAGCGGCGGTCGTGGCGGGGGCCAATCCCCAGACCGCGACGGTCTCGGAGCTGCGCAGCGCGTTCTCCAAGCGCGCCATGGTCGACGACGTCACCACCGTCAGCGCCTCCGATCTCGACATCACCAAGGAGGACGGCCGCATCGTCATCTCCGTCGAGTACGCGCGCAAGGTCAAGCTGTTCGGCAACGTGAGCCTGCTCATCGATTTCAATGTGTCCACCGCTGACAACCACTAGGCGGCGCGCATGAAGCTCGACGCCTTGCAGCAGGCCATCGGCCATCGTTTCACCCGCCCCGAGCTGCTCCAGCAGGCCGTCACCCACCGCAGTTTCGGTTCGCCGCACAACGAGCGGCTGGAGTTTCTCGGCGACAGCATCGTCAACTGCGTGATCGCCATCGCCCTGTTCGAGCGTTTCGGCGAGCTGCGCGAGGGCGACATGTCGCGCCTGCGGGCCAATCTCGTGCGCCAGGAGGCCTTGTACCGTCTTGCCGACGGCCTCAAGCTCGGCGACTACCTGCGCCTCGGCGAGGGCGAGATGAAGAGCGGCGGCCATCGCCGTCCGTCCATCCTGGCTGACGCCCTCGAGGCGATCTTCGCGGCGGTCTTCCTGGATGCCGGTTTCGAGGGCGCCAAGGCGGTCATCGACCGGCTCTACGCGGCGTCCCTCGCCGGCCTCGATCCCGCCCGCGCCCTCAAGGACCCGAAGACCGCCCTGCAGGAATGGCTGCAGGGCCGGCGCATGCCGCTGCCCCGGTACTCCCTCGCCGATACCCGTGGCGAGGCCCATCAGCAGGAATTCGAGGTCGAGTGCGAGATCGCCGGCCTTGGCCTCAAGACCCGCGGTGTCGGCGTGAGCCGCCGCGCCGCCGAACAACAGTCCGCCCAGCGGGCGCTGGAGCTCCTTCCCAAGTAATGACCGAATCCAACAGCGCCGCCGCCAAGCCCTTCCGTACCGGCTTCGTGGCCATCGTCGGCCGCCCCAACGTGGGCAAGTCCACCCTGCTCAACCGGCTGGTCGGCCAGAAGATCAGCATCGTCTCGCGCAAGGCCCAGACCACCCGCCACCGGGTGACGGGGGTCCTCACCGAGGGGCAGGCCCAGTTCATCTTCGTCGACACGCCGGGCTTCCAGACCCGCCACAAGAACGCCCTCAACCGGGCGATGAACCGCACCGTCACCCAGGTGCTCGCCGATGTCGACCTCGTGCTGTTCGTCATCGAGAGCGGCCGCTACGGCCCGGCGGACGAGCAGGTGGTCAAGCTGCTGCCCGAGGGCGCCAGGGTGATCCTGGTGGTCAACAAGGTCGACCTCCTCGAGGACAAGGCCCGCATGCTGCCCTTCCTCCAGAAGATGAGCGCGGTTTACCCCTTCGCCGAGATCGTCCCGGTGAGCGCCGAGAAGGGCCGCAATACCGCCGAGCTGCTGAAGGCCGCCGAGCCCTACCTGCCCGAGGGCGAGCCGATCTTCGACGCCGACGACATCACCGATCGCAGCGAGCGCTTCCTGGCCGCCGAGTTCCTGCGCGAGAAGCTGTTCCGCCAACTCGGCGAGGAGCTGCCCTACGGCATGACCGTCGAGATCGAGAAGTTCGAGGCCGAGCCCGGCCTGCGCCGCATCCACGCGGCGATCATCGTCGACCGCGACGCCCATAAGGCGATGGTGATCGGCAAGGGCGGCGAGCGCCTCAAGCGCATCGCCACCGAGGCCCGCCTCGAGATGGAGAAGCTGTTCGACTCCAAGGTGTTTCTCGAAACCTGGGTCAAGGTCAAGAGCGGCTGGGCCGACGACGAGCGCGCGCTCAAGAGCCTCGGCTACGAGTAATCCCCCTGTCGTGGCACGGCCGTGAGCGCCAGGCAACGCATCGACCAGCAGCCGGGCTTCGTGCTGCACAGCTACCCGTACCGCGAGACCAGCCTGATCGTCGAGATCTTCAGCCGCGACCATGGCCGGCTGGGCCTGGTGGCCAAGGGCGCGCGGCGGCCGATGTCGCAGCTGCGCGGCGTGCTGATGGCCTTCCAGCCGCTCCTGATCGACTGGAGCGGCGGTGGCGAGATGAAGACCCTCGTCCGCGCCGAATGGCAGGGTGGTCAGCCGCTGCTCGGCGGCCAGGCGCTGCTGTGCGCCTATTACCTCAACGAGCTGCTGATGCGCCTGCTGCCGCGGGAAGATCCGCACCCGACCCTCTACCGGGCCTACGGCGACGCCCTGCGTGCGCTGGCGGCGGGGGAGGGGCAGGAGGTCATCCTGCGCCGCTTCGAGCTTGCCCTGCTGCAGGAGCTCGGCTACGGCCTGCAGCTGGATGCGGACGCCGACGGCGTGCCGGTCCGGCCCGAGGTACGCTACGCCTATATAATCGAGCGCGGCGCGGTGCCCCTCGACGAATACGGCATCGACGACGCGTCGGTGGTGGCCGGCCGGGTGCTCCTCGACATGGCCCGCGGCGACTTCCGCGAGCCCGAAACCCTGGCCGGCGCCAAGGCGCTGATGCGCCGGCTGATCCAGCATTACCTCGGCGGGCAGGTGCTCCAGTCCCGCCGTGTGTTCACCGAACTGTTTGCCTTTCCCGGAGATCCGTCTTGATCGAACTCGGCGTCAACATCGACCACGTTGCCACCCTGCGCCAGGCCCGGCGCACCTGGGAGCCCGATCCCGTGTGGGCCGCCGTCGAGGCTCACCTCGGCGGCGCCGACGGCATCACCGTGCACCTGCGCGAAGACCGCCGCCACATCCAGGACGCCGATGTCCGCAAGCTGCGTGATCTCACCCAGATCAAGCTCAACCTCGAAATGGCCGCCACCGACGAGATGGTCGGCATCGCCTGCGAGATCAGGCCCGAAATGGCGATGTTCGTGCCCGAGGGGCGCCACGAGGTCACCACCGAGGGCGGCCTCGACATCGTCGCCCAGGAGGTGCAGCTGAAGGACGCGGTGGCCCGCCTGGCCGACCGGGGCATCATCGTCAGCGTCTTCATCGACGCCGATGTCGCCCAGGTGGAGGCCGCGGCGCGCATCGGCGCCAAGGTCTGCGAGATCCACACCGGCCCCTACGCCCACGCCTTCCATGCCGCCGGCCGCGACGCCGAGAGCCCGGCGGTGCTGGCCGAGATCGCCAGGATCGCCGACGCGGGGGCCGCGGTGCGCAGCCTCGGCATGCGCTTCAACGCCGGCCACGCCCTCAACTACTACAACGTCCAGCCCATTGCCCGCCTCACCGGCATCCGCGAGCTGCACATCGGCCACTCCATCATCAGCCGGTCGGTGTTCACCGGCCTGCGCGAGGCCGTGCGCGAAATGAAGCGCCTGATGCGCGAGGGCGCCGAACGCGGCCTGCGGCCGTGATCCACGGCGTCGGCACCGACATCGTGCGGGTGGCGCGCCTCACCGAGGCGCTGGCCCGCCACGGCGCCCGCTTCGCCGAGCGCATCCTCGACGCCTCCGAGCGCGCAGCCTTCGCCGCCGCGCCCGACCCGGCCCGCCTGCTGGCCAAGCGCTTCGCCGCCAAGGAGGCCTTCGGCAAGGCCCTTGGCACCGGCGTCGCCGCGCCGGCCACGCTCCACGCGGTGCGCGTCGGCCATGACGCGCTGGGCAAGCCGCTGTTCGAATTTTCCCCGGCCCTCGCCGAGTACATGCGCGAGCGCGGGTTGCACGCCCATCTGAGCCTCTCCGACGAAACCGACTACGTCGTCGCCTTTGCCGTCATCGAAAAACCATGAAGCCATCCCATCGCCCCGCCGGTCCCGTCATGCTCGACGTGGTCGGCCACGAAGTCAGCGCCGAGGAGCGCGAGATCCTGCAGCACCCGCTGGTCGGCGGCGTGATCCTGTTTGCCCGCAACTACGCCGAGCCAGGCCAGCTGCGGGCGCTGACGGCGGCGATCCGGGCGGTGCGCCCGGGCCTGGTGATCTCGGTGGACCATGAAGGCGGCCGCGTGCAGCGCTTCCGCGAGGGTTTCACCCGGCTGCCGGCGATGCGCCGCTTCGGCGAGGCCTGGGGCGCCGATCCGGCTGCGGCTCGGGAGGCGGCCCGCAGCGCCGGCTTCGTGCTGGCCGCCGAGCTGCGCGCCCATGGCGTCGACCTCAGCTACGCGCCGGTGCTCGACCTCGATTACGGTGTGAGTTCGGTGATCGGCGACCGCGCCTTCCACCGCGATCCGCAGGTGGCCGCCGAGCTGGCCCGTGCCCTCGTCGCCGGCCTCCGCGAAGCGGGCATGGGCGCGGTGGGCAAGCACTTCCCCGGCCACGGCGCGGTGGAGGCCGACTCCCACGTGGCGATCCCGGTGGATGGCCGCGGCTTCGAGGCGGTGTGGGCCGAAGACGTGCAGCCCTTCCGCCTGCTGGCCGGCGAGCTGGCCGGCGTGATGCCCGCCCACGTGATCTTCGGAAAGATCGACCCGCGCCCGGCGGGCTTTTCGCCCTTCTGGCTGCAGGAGGTGCTGCGCGGGCGGCTCGGCTTCGGCGGGGTGATCTTCAGCGACGACCTGACCATGGAAGGGGCCAGCGTGGCCGGCGATATCGTCGCCCGGGCCGGCGCGGCCCACGCGGCCGGCTGCGACATGGTGCTGGTGTGCAACCGGCCCGATCTGGCGGTGCAGCTCCTCGACCGCTGGCATCCGACCCTGGCCGCCGGCAGCGCCGAGCGTATCGCCGCCCTGCGCCCGCGGGAGGGCAGCCTGCCCGCCGACCCGGCCACCCTTGACGGCTGGGCGCCCTACAGCCAGGCCCGCGACCGCGTGCTGGCCCTGGCCTGAGCGGGCCCGCCACGATGAGCTTCGACGCCAAGGCCTTCCTGCGCACGCTCACCGAGGAGCCCGGGGTCTATCGCATGATAGGCGAGGGCGAGGTGGTGCTCTACGTGGGCAAGGCCAAGAACCTCAAGCGGCGGGTGTCGTCGTATTTTCAGCGCACCCAGCTGTCGCCGCGCATCGCGATCATGGTGGGGCAGGTGGTGCGCGTGGACACCACCGCCACCCGCTCCGAAGCCGAGGCGCTGATCCTCGAGAACAACCTCATCAAGAGCCTCGGGCCCAAGTACAACATCCTGTTTCGGGACGACAAGTCCTACCCCTACATCGCCCTGTCGGGTGACGAGTTTCCGCAGATCTACTACCACCGGGGCGGCTTCCGCAAAGGCGTGCGCTACTTCGGGCCGTTCCCCAACTCGTGGGCGGTGCGGGACACCCTGCACCTGATGCAGAAGATCTTCCGCCTGCGCACCTGCGAGGACAGCACCTTCAGCAACCGCTCGCGGCCCTGCCTGCTGTACCAGATCCAGCGCTGCACCGGCCCCTGTGTCGGGATGATCGACAAGGAGGCCTACGCCGCCGACGTGCGTCTCGCCAGCCTGTTCCTCGGCGGGCGCCATGGCGACGTGGTGGACGATCTCTCGCGGCGCATGCAGGAGGCCTCCGACCGCCTGGCCTTCGAGCAGGCCGCCGCCTACCGTGACCAGATCCGCAACCTGCAGGCGGTGCTCCACAAGCAGTTCGTCGAGAGCGCCCGCGACGAGGACGTGGACGTGCTGGCGGCGGTGGAGCGGGGCGGGCTGGTGTGCGTCAATCTGGCGATGATCCGCAGCGGGCGCCATCTGGGTGACCGGCCGCTGTTTCCGGCCAACGCCCAGGGCTGCGCGCCCCTCGATGCGCTGGTGGCCTTCGTCGAGCAGCATTACCAGGATCATCCGTTGCCGGGGCGCATCCTCGTCAATCTCGACCCGGCGCCGGTGCGAGAAGCCCTCGAGGCGATCGTCGACGGCAAGGTGGTGGTCGTTGCCGCCCGCTACGAGAACGAGCGGGCCTGGATCGGGATGGCCGAAAACAACGCCGGCCTCGCCCTGCTGGCCCGCGAGCAGGAGTCGTCGCGGGGCGAGCTGCGCCTCGAGGCCCTGCGCGATGCGCTGCAGCTGGCCGACACGCCACGGCGCATCGAGTGCTTCGACATCTCCCACACGATGGGCGAGGCCACCGTGGCCTCCTGCGTGGTGTGGGACGGCAGCGCCATGAAGAAGTCCGAATACCGCCGCTACAACATCGCCGGCATCACCCCGGGCGACGATTACGCGGCGATGCGCCAGGCCCTCACCCGGCGCTACGAGAAGGTGGCCAGCGGTGAGGGCGTCCGGCCGGACCTCATCCTCATCGACGGCGGCAAGGGGCAGATGGGCGTCGCCCGCGAGGTGCTGGCCGAGCTCGGCCTCGACATCACCATGTTTGGCGTCGCCAAGGGGGAGAGCCGCAAGCCGGGCCTCGAGGAGCTGGTCTTCCCCGACGGTCGCGAGCCGGTGCACATGCGCCCCGACGCACCGGCCCTCCACCTCATCCAGGAGATCCGCGATGAGGCCCACCGTTTTGCGATCACCGGCCACCGCGCCCGGCGCGCCAAGGCCCGCAACACCTCCCGCCTCGAGGACATCCCCGGCGTCGGGCCGACGCGCCGTCGCAAGCTGCTGGCGGCCTTCGGCGGCCTCGACGGCGTGCGCGATGCCACGGTCGAAGACCTCTGCCGGGTGGATGGGATCAACCGGCACCTCGCAGAACAGATATACAATGCCCTGCGATAGCCGCAGTCAATGTCCCAATGCCCTTCAACATACCCAACTCCCTGACCTGGGCGCGCATCGCGCTGATCCCGTTCTTCGTCGGCATCTACTACCTGCCGCCCGACGTCATGTCGGCCGAGAACAAGAACCTGATCGCCACCCTTACCTTCATCGCCGCCGCGGTGACCGACTGGTTCGACGGCTACCTGGCCCGCAGCCTGGGGCAGACCTCGGCCTTCGGCGCCTTCCTCGACCCGGTGGCGGACAAGCTGATGGTAGCGGCGGCGCTCATCGTGCTGGTGCACCTCGGGCGGGTGGATTCCCTGATCGCGCTGGTGATCATCGGTCGCGAGATCACCATCTCGGCCCTGCGGGAGTGGATGGCCAAGGTCGGCGCCTCCGGCAGCGTCGCGGTGGCCTTCGTGGGCAAGCTCAAGACGGCGGCCCAGATGTCGGCGATCCCGCTGCTGCTGATCGAGTCGCCCGTGCTGGGCGTCGACAGCCTCAAGCTCGGCACCCTGCTGATCTACGTGGCGGCCGTGCTCACCCTGTGGTCGATGGGCTACTACATGCGCTGCGCCTGGCCCGAGCTGCAGAAACGCAGCCGATAAATTTCTGAGTGTTCGTGTTGACAAGCCTGTCTGGCTGTCTATAATGGCGGCTCTTTCAGCGGCAGTAGCTCAGTTGGTAGAGCGCAACCTTGCCAAGGTTGAGGTCGAGAGTTCGAGACTCTTCTGCCGCTCCAGGATTCTGGGATGAGCGTTGCTTGTTCCGTAAGATGCACGGCGCGATAGCAAAGCGGTTATGCACCGGATTGCAAATCCGTGTAGGTCGGTTCGACTCCGGCTCGCGCCTCCAGTTTGTGAAGTTTGATGCGGCAGTAGCTCAGTTGGTAGAGCGCAACCTTGCCAAGGTTGAGGTCGAGAGTTCGAGACTCTTCTGCCGCTCCAGGATTAACGGGGAAAACGATGATTCGTTTTCCCCGTTTTGTTTTGTCCGGCGCGCCGCCGCGCGCGGCTCTCCAGGGGCTGCTCCATGAAAGTCTCCTTTCCCTCCGTGCCTGTTGCCAATTGCGATGAGCGGTCTGGCGGCGAGCTGCCGTCGCTGGTCGTCGTGCACGCTATCAGCCTGCCGCCGGACCGGTTTGGCGGGGCGGGGGTCGAACAGCTGTTCACCAACCGCCTCGACCCTGCAGGGCACCCTTTCTACGCGACGATCCATCATCTGCGCGTCTCGGCGCATTACTTCATCCGCCGTGACGGCGAGCTGATCTGTTTCGTTCCCCCCGAGAAGCGGGCCTGGCACGCCGGTGTGTCGTCGTGGCGGGGCAGGGAGCGCTGCAACGACTTCTCCGTCGGGATCGAGCTGGAAGGCTGTGACAGCCTGCCCTTCGAGGGCGTCCAGTACGCCGTGCTGGCTGGGCTGCTGGTCGAGCTGTGTGCCCGCTTTCCGGTCGAGGGGGTGGTCGGCCATTCGGACATCGCGCCGGGGCGCAAGACCGATCCGGGGCCGTATTTTTCGTGGGGGCGTTTGCGGCAGCATCTGCGCGACCTGGGGGCAGCTCGGATTGCGGTTCTGGTCGAGCCCGGGGAGGGGGATGGCGGTGCCGACCCGGCGTATATGCGCTGGCCTTTTCCGCTCCAGGGGCGCCCGCTTTGAGGCGTCGGCAGGGTCCCTGAAACCCGCGCAGGCACTGGGATTTCCTTTTGTCCAGTGTCCCGGCGCCCTGTCGTGCCATCTTTCGATGTATGCAATGTGACTTGCTTCACGATCCCCCGGCAGGGCCGGGGATTGACAAAAGTGAATCGAATCAATACAATGCGTATTGTGTGCTGTGCAGCATGCATTTTTTTGTTAAACGTCAGCGCTGAAACCGTCGCATGACCGGGCGTCCCTCCCCGGTTACTGACCATCTCAAAGGTCTGGTTTTGGCGCTTTTTTTGGCACGCTGTCTGGTTGCGTCAGCGTGTTTGGATCAACCCCTGGCGACCTAGTCTTTCGAGTGCCTTCGGCTGAAGTCTGGCCGATGAGTTGAACCTGGCCCCGCTTCCCGGGGCTGTCGGGTGAAGCATCACGGATATCCTGCCTCCCTTTTTCTTCGGGTGGGTTTGCGTGCGCGTTCGACGGGCTGTGGCCACAGAAAGGAGAGCCATGTTCGCAACTCGTATCGCGAAGTACGCACGTCACGCGGCTTCATTCATGCTTCACTTCGCCCACGGCGGGCTTCTCGTCGCCGGGCTCATCGTCACCCTGTTCATTGCCTCGCGCATTGCCAATCACGGCGTTCAGGGTTTGTCCCTGGGTAGTTTCGGTGCGGCGGAGCCGTCCGTCAGCGCCATGGTCGATGACGAACCCGCCATCGAGCCGGTGGCCGAGGCCGCCGAGACGCCGGTCAAGCTGAGCCCCGACCTGCAGCGCGTGAAGGCCTATGTGGCCAAGCGCTACCAGGTGTCGGCGGTGGCCCTCGAGCCGCTCCTGGCGGCGGCCCAGCAGACCGGTCGCAGCGTGGGTGTCGATCCGCTCCTCCTCGTGGCCGTGATGGCCATCGAGTCCCGCTTCAACCCCTTCGCCGAGAGCCCGATGGGCGCCCAGGGGCTGATGCAGGTGATCCCCCGGTGGCATCCGGACAAGGTGGACGTCAAAGCCGACCGCAGCGCCATGTTCGACCCCAACACCAATATCCGCGTCGGCGCGCTGGTGCTCAAGGAATACATCCAGACCACCGGCTCGGTGGAGCGGGCCCTGCAGCAGTACAACGGCTCCAGCGATCCGGCGGCGCCCTACGCCAGCAAGGTCATGGCCGTGAAGGCCCAGCTCAGCCAGGCGGCCCGCAGCGGCGGCAAGTTCGTCGGCGCCTGAGCGCGGCGGGGCCTTCGGAGTCGGGGCAACCACCGGCTCCGGGGCGGCGGCGGGGCTGGCTGCAATCCCTGCCGCTGTGCCGCCCAGCCCGCCGATGCATCCTTCAGGCTGCCAGCCCGGCAGCCCGTTTTTTCAGATTTCAGGCCCGCGCGCCCTCAGCCGGCGCGCAGCACGCTGGCGATGCGTTCGGCGGCTTCGACGAGGCGCGCCTCCTCGGTCGTGTAGGCGATGCGCAGGTGGCGGTCTGGGGCGTTGTCGCCGAAGTCGATGCCGGGCGTCGTGGCCACGCCGGCATCCTCGATCAGGCGCCGCGCGAGGGTTTCGCTGTTGTCGGCCAGATCCGAGATGTCCGCGTACAGATAAAACGCGCCCTGCGGCTCCGTGGCGAAGCGGAAGCCGAGTTCGCGCAGCGCCGGCAGCAGCGTGTTGCGGCGCGCGGCGAAGGCGTGGCGGCGTTCCTCGAGGATCTCCAGGGTGGCTGGCGTGAAGGCCGCCAGGGCCGCATGCTGGGCTGGCGTGGACGGCGAGATGAAGAAGTGCTGGGCGAGCTTCTCGATCTGGCGCACGTAGGCCTGGGGCGCCACCACCCAGCCGAGTCGCCAGCCGGTCATGCCGAAGTACTTCGAGAAGCTGTTCACCACGAAGACGTCGTCGAGGCGGCTCAGGGCCGTGCTCGCATCGATGCCATAGTTGAGCCCCTGGTAGATCTCGTCCACGATCAGGATGCCGTCGCGGGCAGCCACCGTCTCTTGCAGCGCAACGATCTCGTCCAGGCTGAGCAGGGTGCCGGTGGGGTTGGCCGGTGAGGCCATCATCAGTCCGCGGGTGCGCGCCGTCCAGGCGTCGGCAACCTGGGCCGGGGTGGGCTGGAAGCGGGTCGAGGCATCCACCGGCAGGGCCCGTGCGACGCCTTCGAAGCTGCGCACCAGGTGCCGGTTCGAGGGATAGCCCGGGTCGGGCAGCAGCCATTCGTCGCCCGGGTCGGTGGTGACGGCCAGGGCCAGCATGAGGGCGCCCGAGGCGCCCGGGGTCACGATGATGCGCTCGGGGGCGACGTCGGCGCCGAAGCGGTCGTGGTAGAAGCGGGCGATGGCTTCGCGCAGGGCGGTGAGGCCCAGCGCCGGGGTGTAATGCACGTGGCCGCCGGCCAGAAAGTCGCGGGCCGCCTCGACGATGGTCGGCGGGGTGGGGAAGTCCGGCTCGCCGACTTCGAGGTGGATGATGTCGCGTCCGGCGGCTTCCAGCTGATGGGCGCGCTTCAGGATTTCCATTACGTGGAAGGGCTGGATGTCGGCCATCCGGCGGGCGATCTTGTTCATGGGGATTCCTCGATAAAAACAAAAAGCGCCGGTTGCCCGGCGCCTTTTCTGAGCCGCGGCAGCCTTCCGGCTGCCGACAACCAACTTACACCGACATGGCCAGCTCGAACAGCTCGCGCTTGAGCATGAACTGCTTGGGCAGGCGGTCCTGGAGTTTCTCGAACCACTCCTTGTGGCCAGCCAGCTCGGTCTTCCAGGCTTCGGCGTCGACCTGGGTGAGGGCTTCGAACTCTTCCTTGCTGACGTCGGAGCCGGTCCAGTCGATGTCTTCGTACTGGGGCATCCAGCCGAGGGCGTTTTCCTTGGCGTGGACACGGCCGCGGACGCGGTCGACGATCCACTTCAGGACGCGCATGTTCTCGCCGAAGCCCGGCCACATGAACTCACCCTTCTCGTTCATGCGGAACCAGTTGACGCAGAAGATACCGGGGGCCTGGTCGACGGTGTGACCCATCTTCAGCCAGTGGTTGAAGTAGTCGCCCATGTGGTAGCCGCAGAAGGGCAGCATCGCGAACGGGTCGCGACGCACCACGCCCTGGGCGCCGAAGGCGGCCGCGGTGGTCTCGGAGCCGAGGGTGGCGGCCATGTAGACGCCGTAGTTCCAGTTGAAGGCCTGGTACACCAGCGGCACGGTGGTTGCGCGACGGCCGCCGAAGATGAAGGCGGAGATCGGCACGCCGGCGGGGTCTTCCCAGGCCGGGTCGATGGACGGGCACTGGCTGGCCGGGGCGGTGAAGCGGGAGTTCGGGTGGGCCGCCTTGCGGCCGGTTTCCTTGGCGATCTCCGGGGTCCAGTCCTTGCCCTGCCAGTCGATCAGGTGGGCCGGGGCTTCCTTGGTCAGGCCTTCCCACCACACGTCGCCGTCGTCGGTGAGTGCGACGTTGGTGAAGATGATGTTCTCTTTGAGGGTGGCCAGGGCGTTGTAGTTGGTCTTCTCGGAGGTGCCGGGGGCGACGCCGAAGAAGCCGGCTTCCGGGTTGATCGCGTAGAAGCGGGTGGTGCCGTCGGCATCCTTGCGGGGTTTGATCCAGGCGATGTCGTCACCGACGGTGGAGATCTTCCAGCCGTTGAAGGAGGTCGGCGGGATCAGCATCGCGAAGTTGGTCTTGCCGCAGGCGGACGGGAAGGCGGCGGCCACGTAGGTCTTCTCGCCTTCGGGGCTCTCGACGCCGAGGATCAGCATGTGCTCGGCCAGCCAGCCTTCGTCGCGGGCCATGTTGGAGGCGATGCGCAGCGCGAAGCACTTCTTGCCGAGCAGCGCGTTGCCGCCGTAGCCGGAGCCGTAGGACCAGATCTCGCGGGTCTCGGGGTAGTGGACGATGTACTTGGTGGTCGGGTTGCACGGCCAGGAGGAGTCCTTCTCGCCATGGCCGAGCGGAGCGCCGACGGTGTGCACGCAGGGCACGAACTCGCCGTCGGTGCCGAGCACGTCGTAGACGGCCTTGCCCATGCGGGTCATGGTGCGCATGCTGACGACCACGTAGGGGCTGTCGGAGATCTCGACGCCGATGTGGGCGATCGGGGAGCCGAGCGGGCCCATCGAGAACGGGATGACGTAGAGGGTGCGACCGTGCATGCAGCCCTTGAACAGACCGTTCAGGGTTTCACGCATCTTGACCGGGTCTTCCCAGTTGTTGGTCGGGCCGGCGTCGTCCTTGTTGACGGAGCAGATGTAGGTGCGGTCTTCGACGCGGGCGACGTCGGAGGGGTCGGAGCAGGCAAGGTAGGAGTTCTTGCGCTTTTCCGGGTTCAGCTTGATGAGCATGCCGGCCTCGACCATCTCGGCGCACAGGCGGTCATACTCTTCCTGGGAGCCATCGCACCAGACGACTCGATCGGGCTCGGTGAGCGCGGCGATTTCACCGACCCACTGCTTGAGTTTTTCGTTCTTGACGTAGGCGGGCGCGGCAGCGATCGCGGCTTGAGCAATGCTTTGGGACATCTAACGATTCTCCAACGTTACGGATGCGTGAGTGCACTTTGCCGGAGGGGGAGATACCGGCGTGGTCTTCGCGTCTTCTGGCCAAGGGCGCGCGGCGCGTTATTATTGTCGTCAATCGGGATTAACCCGTAAGAACGTAGCTGTTTATTATGCCACGCTTCAGGCCCGGAAGTAATTCAGACGTCACGCGTGAACTGCTGTGGATGTCACGAATTGCGTCCGATATTACGGGCCTGCAGCATGTGGTCATTCGAACGGAACAACAAACCAAGAGGGAGAAACCATGGACGAACGTATCCGCCAGGCCGCACTGGAGTACCACCGCCTGCCCAGGCCGGGGAAGATCTCCGTCACGCCGACCAAGGCGCTGACCAACCAGCAGGATCTGTCGCTGGCCTATTCGCCGGGCGTGGCGGCGGCCTGCGACGCCATCGTCGAAGACCCGGCCGAGGCGGCCAACCTTACCTCGCGCAGCAACCTGATCGGCGTCGTCACCAACGGCACCGCGGTGCTCGGCCTCGGCAACATCGGGCCGCTGGCGGCCAAGCCGGTGATGGAAGGCAAGGCCGTGCTGTTCAAGAAGTTCGCCGGCATCGACGTGTTCGACCTGGAGATCGACGAGCCCGACGCCGACAAGCTGATCGACATGATTGCGGCCCTGGAGCCCACCTTCGGCGGCATCAACCTCGAGGACATCAAGGCGCCTGAGTGCTTCTACATCGAGAAGAAGCTCCGCGAGCGCATGAAGATCCCGGTCTTCCACGACGACCAGCACGGCACCGCGATCGTGGTCGGCGCGGCGATCCTCAACGGCCTGCACCTGCTCGGCAAGGACCTCGCCAAGGTCAAGCTGGTGACCTCCGGCGCCGGCGCGGCGGCGCTGGCCTGCCTCGACCTGCTGGTGATGCTGGGCGTGCCGGTCGAGAACATCTGGGTGACGGACATCGAGGGCGTCGTCTTCGAGGGCCGCACCAAGCTGATGGACCCGATCAAGGGCCGCTACGCCAAGGTCACCGACGCGCGCACCCTCGGCGAGGTGATCGAGGGGGCCGACGTCTTCCTGGGCCTCTCCGCCGGCGGCGTGCTGAAGCCCGAGATGGTCGCGAAGATGGCGCCGCGGCCGCTCATCATGGCGCTGGCCAACCCGACCCCCGAGATCCTGCCCGAGGAAGTCCGCAAGGTGCGCGACGACGCGCTGATGGCCACCGGCCGTTCGGACTACCCGAACCAGGTGAACAACGTCCTGTGCTTCCCCTTCATCTTCCGCGGCGCCCTCGACGTGGGCGCCACGACGATCACCGACCAGATGAAGCTGGCGGCGGTCAAGGCGATCGCCGAGCTGGCCCGCGCCGAGGCCTCCGACATCGTGGTGGCGGCCTACGGCGAGAACGTCGCCGGCTTCGGCCCCGAGTACATCATCCCCAAGCCCTTCGACCCGCGCCTGATCGTCAAGATCGCCCCCGAGGTGGCCCGCGCGGCCATCGAGTCGGGCGTCGCGACGCGGCCGATCTCCGATTTCGAGGCCTACCGGCAGCAGCTCAACAACTTCGTGTGGCATTCGGGCCTGGTGATGAAGCCGGTGTTCCAGGCCGCCAAGCGGGCGCCCAAGCGCATCATCTTCTCGGAGGGTGAATCCGAGCGCGTGCTGCGCGCGGTGCAGACGGTGGTGGATGAGGGCGTGTGCCGCCCGATCCTGATCGGCCGGCCGGAGGTGATGGTCGACAACATCGAACGCTTCGGCCTGCGCCTGCGCCCGGAGCTGGACTTCGAGATGGTCAACCCGGACGCCGATCCGCGCTACGAGCAGCTGTGGACCCACTACCACTCGCTGATGGAGCGCAAGGGCGTGTCGGTGGACTACGCCCGGCGCGAGGTGCGCCGCCGCGCGACCCTGTTCGGCTCGCTGCTGGTCAAGTTCGGCTACGCCGACGGGATGATCTGCGGCACCTACGGCATGCACGGGCTGCACCTCAAGTTCATCGAGACGGTGCTCGGCCGCCAGAAGGGGGTGCGCAACTGCTACACCATGAACCTGCTGGCGCTTCCGGGCCGCACGGTCTTCCTGTGCGACACCTACGTGAACTACGACCCGACCCCCGAGCAGGTGGTCGAGATGACCCGCCTGGCCGCCGACGAGGTCCGCCGCTTCGGCATCCAGCCGCGCATCGCGCTGCTGTCCCACTCCAGCTTCGGCACCGACAACTCGCCCACCGCCGAGAAGATGCGCAAGGCCCTGGTGATGCTCCACAACGAGCACCCCGAGCTCGACGTCGAAGGCGAGATGCACGGTGACGCGGCCCTCGACGCCGGCATCCGCAACCAGGTCTTCCCCAACGCCCGGATGCGCGAGGACGCCAACCTGCTGATCTTCCCGACCCTCGACGCGGCCAACATCGCCTTCAACCTCCTCAAGACGGCGGCCGGCGACGGCATGACGATCGGCCCCATCCTGCTCGGGGCGGGCAAGCCGGTGCATATCCTCACGCCGACGGCAACCGTCCGGCGTATCGTCAACATGACCGCCCTGACGGTCGTCGAGGCGGGGCGCTGAAACGTCAATCCGTGCATTGCGCGCCGGCCGCCGCTATCCTTCAGGCATGGGCGGCGGACCGGAGGTGTGATGACGGAAGACAAGACGGCCCTCGTGCTGACCGGGGGCGGAGCGCGCGCGGCCTATCAGGTCGGCGTGCTGCTGGCGATCCGGGAGGTGTGGGGAAAGCGGCCCGGCAACCCTTTCCCCATCCTCTGCGGAACTTCCGCCGGGGCGATCAACGCGGTCGCGCTGGCGGTGTTCGCCGCGGATTTCGATGCCGGGGTGCGCCGGCTGGCCCACATCTGGCGCAACTTCCATGTCGGCCAGATCTACCGCGCCGACACCCTGGCCATCGCCGGGTCGGCGCTGCGCTGGGGGTCGGCGATCTTCCTGGGCTGGCTGGTCCGCCAGTCGCCGCGCTCGCTCCTCGACAACGCCCCGCTGCGGGCCCTGCTCACGGAGCACCTGGATTTCTCGGCGATCGGCAGGGCCGTCGCCGGCGGCCACCTGGAGGCCGTGACGGTCACCGCCTCGGGCTACACCTCCGGCGAGAGCCTGTCGTTCTTCCAGGGGCGGGAAGATCTTCAGCCCTGGCGGCGGGCCCAGCGCATCGGGGTGCGCGCCGAACTGCAGGTGGACCACCTGATGGCCTCCAGCGCCATCCCCTTCGTGTTTCCGGCGGTACGCATCAACCGCGAGTATTTCGGCGACGGGTCGATGCGGCAGCTGGCCCCCATCAGCCCGGTGATCCACCTGGGCGCGCAGCGCATCCTGGTGATCGCCGGCGGGCGCCGCTCCGAGGAGGCGCGCCAGCGCGCCGACGCCTATCCGTCGCCGGCCCAGGTGGCGGGCCACGCATGTCGAGCATCTTCCTCGACGGGCTGTCCACCGACCTCGAGCGCCTGGAGCGCATCAACGCCACCGTCACGGCGATCCCGCCAGAGCTGCGGCGGGCCGCCGGCATCCCCCTCAAGCCCCTCGACATCCTGGTGATTGCACCGTCCCAGCGCCTGGATTATCTTGCCGCCCGCCACCGGAATGCCCTGCCGAAGGCCCTGCGCCTGGCCCTGAGCGGGATTGGTGCAACGCGGAAGAACGGCTCGGTGCTGCTCTCCTACCTGCTCTTCGAGACCGGCTACACCCGTGCGCTGATCGAGCTCGGCTACCGCGACGCGATGAGCCGCCGCGACGATCTCGCCCGCTTCCTGCGGGTCGGGCAGGCGTGACGGCCGGGGGCCGGTGAGGCGTCCTGCACCAATTCGGGCAACGCAAAAAAATCATTCACAAGATGCTTCAAAAATTTAAAATAAAGCCTTATTTTGAATGAGAAGTCTGCCGCCGCGGCTTCCCGCCACGCCGGAGGCCTGCGGAGCCGTCCCCCGTGAGGGGGTCCCGTTTCGCAGGCAAGGCTGATTACGGTTTCCTGTTTGTTTTCTGTTTCACCCCGGAAGAATCCTTCTTCCCGCAACGAAGTACTTGAAAGACGATGAAAATCCGTAAATCCCTGATGACCCTGCTGGGCGTGTTCGCGCTGACCCATCTGGCGCCCGCCGATGTTTTTGCTGCGTCGCAGCAAAAGGCATCCAAGAAGGTCTCGGTTGCCAAGGAGAGTCCGGCCCGCACGGCGAAGGCCGAGAAGGTCGCCAAGGCGGCCAAGGTCGTCGCGGTGCGCCCGACCAAGCCGATCAAGTTCGCCCGCGCCGAGGCCCGCCAGGCCCGCCGCGCGCAACTGGCTCAGGCCGCCTCCGTCGCCCCGCGCAGCGCCCCGGTGGGTGCGCCCGACGTGGACAACGAAGGCAATCCGCTGCTCCACTCCGCCGCCTTCATGATCGCCGACCAGGCCACCGGCTCGGTGCTGCTCGAGAAGAACTCCGACGCCGTCCTGCCGATCGCCTCCATCACCAAGCTGATGACCGCGATGGTGGTCCTCGACGCGCGGCTGAGCCTGAGCGAAGTGCTGGTGGTGGCCAACGAAGACGTGGACACCCTGCGCAACAGCAGCTCCCACGTGCCGGTGGGCACCGAACTCACCCGCGAGGACATGCTGCGCCTGGCCCTGATGTCGTCAGAGAACCGCGCCGCCTCGGCCCTCGGGCGCAACTACCCCGGCGGCCTGCCGGCCTTCGTCGCCGCGATGAACCGCAAGGCGGCGGCCCTCGGCCTGCGCGACACCCGCTTCTCCGACAGCACCGGCCTCAACTCGGCCAACGTGTCCAGCGCCCGCGATCTGGTGCGGATGGTCTCCGCGGCCTCCCGCTACCCGCTGATCCGCGAGTTCTCGACGACCGCCAACTACCCGGTGTCCCTCAACGGGCGGATGCGCCAGTTCAACAACACCAACGCCCTGGTGAGCAGCCCCGACTGGCAGATCGGCGTCTCCAAGACCGGTTTCATCAACGAGTCGGGCAAGTGCCTGGTGATGCAGGCCTGGCTGCTCAACAAGCCGATGATCATCGTGCTGCTCGATTCCTTCGGCCGCTTCACCCGGGTGGCCGATGCCCAGCGCGTGAAGCGCTGGCTGGAGAGCGCGGCGATGCAGCAGAAGATCGCCGGTGCCGTACGCACCCCGTCCACCTGAGCCTGCCGGCTCCGGCAAGCAAAAGGGCGCCTCCCGGGCGCCTTTTTTGCGTGCGCCCAGCATGGGCGCACTCCTGCGGGTGCAAGTCCCACCGTAAGTGGATCACAGCGCACGAAGTGAAGCGCAACTGCGTGAGGGTGACCGAGCGTGGGGAGGACGCGCAGAGCATAAGCTGCGAGCCGATGGACAAGAACCGGATAGAAGGCGCTGCCGAGCAGGGCGAGCGGGCACGCAACCGCGAAGCGCTCGTGATCAAGGCGACGCGGCGTAGATCCGGCGGTTGTGCCGCGAAGGAGTGCGTTCTTACCTGGGGAGATCTCGCCTTGCGCCTGAAAGGGCGACGGAGCTGAACCGGAGCGAGAGGTCAGCAGAGGTCGTAGTACTCGGAAGCGGGACCGGTGAGGTCGAAGGCCGACGAGGAAGGGCCGAACGAGTAGGAGGGCCGAAGGCCATGTCGCTCGGACGTGCAGAGCATCAGAAGCCCGGTGAGCCGGGGCGAAACGCGGGAGGGCGAAGTGAAGCCGCGCCGGAAGCGGTGCACGATGAAGCACGGACGGTGCGGCATGAAACCGCAAGCCCAGGGCGAGACGACCTGCTTGCGCAGGCGCTCGCGAGCGCGAACATGGGGGCGGCGTGGAAACGCGTCAAATCCAATCGTGGCAGTGCTGGAGTGGATGGATTGTCGATTGCCGAGACGGCGGACGAGCTGAGCGCGCACTGGCCCCGGATTCGGGCGTCTTGACTGGATGGCAGCTACCGGCCCGCGCCGGTGCGCCGCGTCCAGATCCCGCAGCCTGACGGGGGCGTGCGTGAGCTGGGGATCCCGACGGTGACGGATCGGCTGATCCAGCAAGCCCTGCTGCAAGTCTTGCAGCCCAGAATTGACCCGACGTTCTCCGAACACCGTTATGGCTTCCGACCGGGACGCCGTGCGCACGACGCGTTGCTCGAAGCACAGCGCTACGTACAGGATGGCACCCGGGTGGTGGTCGATGTGGATCTGGAGAAATTCTTCGACCGGGTCAATCACGACATCCTGATGGCCCGGCTGGCGAGGCGAATCGACGACAAGGCCGTGCTGCGGCGGATCCGTCGCGACCTCGTGGCGGGGATCATGGATGGCGGTGTGGTCATGGAGCGGTACGAAGGCACGCCGCAAGGCGGGCGACCGGGTGCTGGCGGGCCTGACGAAGCGCTATGACCGACTCCACCTGAAAATCGGCGGTTGCCGCGGCCTCGAGCCGGAAGTTCCTGGGCTATACTCTCTGGTATGGTCCAGGCGGTCAGGTCCGGTGCAAGGTTGCCGACAAAGCCAAAGCGACCTTCAAGCAACGCCTCCGGGAAATGACGAGACGTTCGGGTGGGCGCAGCCTGCCGGAGTTCGTTGAACGATTGCGGACTTGCCTGCCGGGCTGGAAGGGCTCCTTCCAACTTGCGCAGACGCCCAAGGTGTTTTGCGAGCTCGATGAGTG
>NZ_JAYREK010000001.1:0-385090 GCF_041908905.1 Zoogloea sp. | reverse complement strand
CACGGCGCTGCCTTCAGCGATGATCTGCGGGGGCTTTGGGTAGGCCTTCATGGGGCAGGGCTCCGGGCCGAGGGTGTCTGGAAGGTACTGTCTAATTATACATGTTTATGCCGTAAATGTTGTTGTGAATGCCATGGAGATTCATGTCATGGCGATGGTGGGCGCGGGGTGGCCTGCAGGGCGTCAGGCCGTCGAATGACGGGAGGTGCCGGGGCTGGCCGCAGGGGAGGGTGCAGGGAGCGCCGCGCCCGGGGGAAGGGCGCGTGGGGCGGGGAGAGAGGATGATCCGCACGAACCCCATTGTCGGGCCGGGCGGGGGCGGGCGTCGCGGCCCGCGGCCAGGGCTCAGCTGCGGCGGATGCCGACCACCTTCTGGTATAGCCCGCCGAAGAAGGTCTCCTTGCGCCACTCAAAGTCCGCAGTCTGCGGCACCATGGTGGAAATCTCTTCGGCCAGCAGCGAGTTGGCGAAGGGCTCGAGATAGCGGAACACCAGCGCCATCGCCGGCCCCATCGGGTGCCACCAGCGCGGCTTGTGGTAATCCACGAAGACGATCCTGCCGCCCGGCTCGACCGCCTCGAGGAGGTTGGTGACGATGCGGTGGCGCGCGTAGGTGGGCACCTCGTGGAGCAGGAAGAAGCAGCACACCGCGTCGAAGCTGACGCCCATCGGCTCGGTGAGGTCGGCCACCTGGGCCCGCGCCTGGGGCCAGGGCTCCAGCTTGCGGCGGGTGTTGGCGATCTGGATCGGCGCCACGTCCACCACCGTGAGCTGCCCGCCGTCGCCCAGCCGCCGCGCCAGCCGGGCCGAGAAATCCCCATACACCGCCGCCGCCTGCAGCACCCGCTGGCCCGGCGCGAACTCGCGCACCGCCGCATCCATCAGGCGGCTCGCGTTGCCCCACAGGATCGCCGACACCACCGCCGGCTGGTCGAGCCAGGGCACGGTGCGGTGGTTGAGGTAAGCCCAGCTGTAGGTGTTGCGGAGATAGTCGGGGAGCCGATGCGCGGAACTGCTGGAAGAGTCGGACATGATCTGGGTGCAGTTGAACGGAATCAACCGTGATCATACCTCTTGAGAGGTAGGCCGGCGCCTTTCGCCACCCGCGGGCACCTGGTGCATCATGTCTGGCAGGTAGCCCGCCGCGCCCGCGGGGGCTTTCCCATCCAGCGGAGGAGACCCCATGAACCAGATCATCAACGCCCGGCTCCGTGGCCGCGACGGCCTGTTTTCCATCGAATGGGCGGGTGGCCTGATCCGCGCCATCGACGCCCAGCCTGGCCCGCAGCCCGCCACCGCGGAGGCCCTGGACGCCGGCGGGATGCTGGTGATCCCGCCCCTCGTCGAGCCGCACATCCACCTCGATGCGGCGCTCACCGCCGGTGAGCCACGCTGGAACCTCAGCGGCACCCTGTTCGAGGGCATCGAGCGCTGGGCCGAGCGGAAGGCCCGGGTGACACCGGAAGACACCAAGGCCCGCGCCCACCGCACCCTGCGGATGCTGGCCGCCCACGGCATCCAGCACGTGCGCAGCCACGTGGACGTCACCGAGCCCGGCCTCGGTACCCTCAAGGCCATGCTCGAAGTGCGCGACGAGGCCCGCGGGCTCATCGACCTGCAGCTCGTTGCGTTTCCGCAGGAGGGCATCGAGTCCTTCGCGAATGGCCGCGCCCTGATGACCGAGGCCGTCGAGATGGGCGTCGATGTGGTCGGCGGCATCCCGCACTTCGAGAACACCCGCGAGCAGGGCGTGGCGTCCATCCATTTCCTGATGGACCTGGCCGAGCGCCACGGCCGGCTGGTGGACGTGCACTGCGACGAAACCGACGACCCGCACTCGCGCTTCCTCGAGGTGCTCGCCGAAGTGACCCGCGTGAAGGGCATGGGGGCCCGGGTGACGGCCAGCCACACCACGGCGATGGGCTCCTACGACAACGCCTATTGTTCCAGGCTGTTCCGCGTGCTGAAGCAAGCGGGGCTCAGCTTCATCAGCTGCCCCACCGAGAGCATCCACCTCCAGGGGCGCTTCGACAGCTACCCCAAGCGCCGCGGCCTCACCCGCGTGCCCGAGCTCGACCGCGCCGGGCTCAACGTGTGCTTCGCGCAGGATTCCATCGTCGACCCGTGGTATCCCCTCGGCAACGGCAACCTGCTGCGCATTCTCGACGCCGGCCTGCACATCTGCCACATGCTCGGCTACGAAGACCTGCAGCGCTGCCTGGATTTCGTCACCGACCACAGCGCCCGCGCGCTGGCCCTGGGCGCGGGCTACGGCCTCGAAGTGGGCCGCCCCGCCAGCCTGGTGCTGCTGTCGGCCGACAGCGACTATGAAGTGCTGCGCAGCCAGGGCCAGGCGCTGCTGTCGCTGCGCCACGGCGAGGTGATCATGCGCCGCACGCCGGGCGAGACGACGCTGCTGCCGCTCAGTACGCCAGCGCCGGGCTACGGTCCCTGAACAGGCCGGTGCCGGAGGCGATCGCCTCGCGCATCGACTCGCGCATGCTGCGGCTCAGGGTCGTGTCCTTGTTGATGTCGATCAGCGTCCGGGTGAGGTTGTCGTTGATCTTGCGGTCGATGTAGGTGGCGGCAAAGTCCAGCGGGTTGCTGTAGGTCTTGGAGTAGGCCGAGAAGGCCGGGTCGAGGATGTCGGTGACGTTCTGGTTGGTGGCAAACCCCAGGGCGCCGAAGGCCTTCTGGGCGTAGTCGATCGCCTTGTCCTTGAACGTGGCCTTGAGGCCGTTGCTCCCCGGGATCGTGCCCAGGGCCGACGCCACCCGCTCCCAGGTGTTCAGGTCGCGGCCGTTCACCCAGCTCTTGCCGCTCACCGCCTCGTAGAACGCCAGCAGGTTGCCCACGATCGGCATCGCCTCGACCAGCTTGGCGGCGGCCGGGGAGTTCCGGAACACGCCCAGGAAGGCATCCCTCACCTTGCCCGGCTGCGCCACGCTCTTGAAGGCCTTGGTGGCGAGGAAGCGGGCCGCGTCGTACAGCACCCCGTCGTCGATCTTCTTCTTGAGCTTCTCCCACAGGGTGATGTCTTCGGGGAGCACGTCCATCGGATAGGCCCGCGCCAGCACTCCGTCCGGCCGCGACGGATACATCGCGATCCGCTGGGCGCGCCGGGCGGGCTGCATCACGTAGTCGGTCAGGTCGATGTTCACCGGCGCGTTGCCGGCATTGGCGAGCAGGATGCGCGGCGTGAGGGTGCTGGTGCCCACCGAGAAGGTGGCCACCGTCGGCGAGATCATCTGGTAGTCGCGGTTGTCCTGGGGCACCGCCCCGGTCACCGGCTGGTTCATCGCCGCCGTGTGGCTCTTGAACAGGTCCGCCATCGCCTGCTCGCTCTTTTTCGGGTCGATCAGGTCGAAGGGGTTGACCTTCTTCCCGCCGGTCTTGATGGCGATCTTCTTGCCCAGTTTGTCCAGCAGCTGGGCCTGCATGATCTGCCCGTTGTGGTAGTCGGCAAACTGCTGTGCGCCGCCGGGCAGCGCGTCCTCCATCAGTTGCAGGGTCTTGCGGTCCACGTTGGCGGCCATCCCGGTGGGGTTGCCGGCGGAGCGCAGCGTCCACACGATGGTCTGCATGCTGTTGCGGTACGGCTCGTCGCGGTACGCCTTCTGCATGATCGCCTTGTACAGCGGCAGCAGGGGTGCGGGGATCAGCTTGCCGGCGGACGTGAGGCTGAGCTTCTCGTCCTTGCCCGGGGCCGGCAGCCCCGAATCCATGCAGTAGCCCTTCTGATTGACCGTCACCATGAAGCCTGGCGGCAGCGTGATCGTGCCGTCCGGCGCCACATTCACCCGCCCGCGGTTCTTGGCATTGCGCAGCTTCTTCTTCAGCTCGGCGGGATTGACGGCGTTGATGTCGAAATACATCCGCAGCATCGGCAGCATGTGGCGCACGAGGTCGTAGGTCTCCTCGCTGCCGAACTCCGTCAGGCTGGCGTATTTGGTCTTTGCCTCCGCGAACAGCGCCAGCGCCTTGTCCACCTGTGCCTCGCTCGGGATGGGCAGCTTCTGCGGCATCACGCCGTTCCTGAGGAGGCTGTAGAAGATGTCCTGGGCCTTGTTGGACAGCTCCGGCACGTAATTGCCGTCCTGGTCGATGGTGTAGAAGCCGTTCGACTCGGCAGCCCCCGCCACCGAGTAATACAAATCCTCGACCTTGCCGACGCCCAGCGAATCCTCGATCTTCCTCACAAAATCCGGCCTCGACTCCGTGCCGGCACAGCCGCTCAGCACTCCCAGCCCCAGGATGGACACCCTCCCGGTAAATTTCCGCCTGCTGCGATCCACGTCAAACCCTCTTCAATGGCAATCAATCGTCAGGCCCGATCATGACGCAGTTTTGTGAAATTCTGTGCCAAAAATGTTGGTTTTGATGGATTGACGGGCGTTGTGAAGTTGAACAGGCGCCCCGGAGCGCGGCAACGGGGGGCGCCTCCCGGACATCCCGGGAGACGCCACGAACACCCGCCGACGCCTCGCAAAAACGTTTCTCCACGTCGCCAAATTCCTGACGCACTCCGCGCGCGCTTTCCGCGGTGCCGCCAGAACTCCCCGCTCCGTCGCAAAAATTGCCGGTTACGCCAAAAAAGCTTTCCGCCTCGCCACAGAAACATCCAGCCGCGTCACAAAAATCTTTTTACACGCCGCCTGCGCCTTTTGTCATATCAAAAAAACTCCCGGTGGACCCGCCGATATTTTTTGTGGCGCCACCGACGGATTTATTGATATGACAAAAGGAGTTTGCAGCGTGACGAACGGTTTTTGTTACATGGAAAAAAGTTTCTGCGGGCCTGCCGGCAAGTTTTTTCCCTTCGCCGACGGTTTTTGTCACGTCCCCCGGGGGATTTGTCATGTGACAAAAACTTCAAAAATCCCAGCACTGCGCCCCGTGGAAAGAGCCGAAACCCAGTGATGGCGCGGGTTTTACGCATGAGTCGATGATGTTGTAAATTCCGTGTCGGACCAATGAATCGATATCACGATGCACGAACAAGAATCCTGTTCAACACCAGGCGCCTATTGGGGTAAGGCTGATAATTCCGGTGCCTATCACCTGCTGCACTATCACGCTCTGGATGTCGCTGCCGTCGGTGTTGCCCTGCTTCGACAGAGTGCTTCACTGCAGCAATTATTCCGGAAGGCTTTGCCCGACTGTACGTCAGAAGCGCTTGAGGGGTGGGTGACGTTCTTCCTGGCTCTTCACGATCTCGGCAAGTTTTCCGAAGCTTTCCAGAGTCAGCGTGCTGATCTGATGCAGCTTCTGCGCGGACGTGCGCCAGACCCTGGCAAGCCCTACACGCTGCGTCACGATACGCTCGGCTGGCTGCTCTGGAAGCAGCGGCTGGAGGAACAGGCGATTGACGAGGGGTGGTTCGGGCCGGATTCCTGTGATCTGGTGGAGTCTGGTGGACTGGACTGGTGGATGAAGGCTTGCACAGGCCACCATGGCACACCACCGGAATTGGGCCGAGGGGATTGGAAGCAGCACTGCAACGCCCGCGAAGATGGCATCGCAGTTGACCAATTTATCGGCAGCCTCTTCATCCTTGTTCCGCGCAAGTTACTCGCGGAAATAGCGAGCCAACTGGAGGCGGAAACCTTTGCGCAGGCTAGCCAGACTCTCTCCTGGTGGCTGGCTGGTGTCGTGGTGTTGGCTGACTGGCTCGGCTCCAACCAGAGCTACTTTCCCTATTGTGCGACCCCGATGCCCATTGAGGAGTACTGGGGTCATGCACAGACCCGGGCGTCCTTGGCGCTGGCAGCCTCGGGTTTGACGTCGCGGCCATCGGGGGCGCGTGAATTCTCGGATTTCTTTCCGGGCATTACCCAGCCTTCGCCGCTGCAGGCTTGGGCGATCAATGTTCCAGTGTTGTCAGAACCCCAAGTCCATCTGCTGGAGGATGTGACCGGCGCCGGCAAGACCGAGGCGGCCATGATGCTGGCTCACCGCCTGATGGCGGTTGGTTTGGCCGATGGCTTCTTCATTGCGCTGCCCACCATGGCAACCGCTAATGCTATGTACGGCCGGATCGCCGAGGTCTACCAGCAGCTTTTTGCCGGTGATGCCAGTTTGGTGCTCTCCCATGGTCAAAGTCGGTTGGTCGAGGAGTTTGCGACGTCAATCCTGCCTGCCATCGACCCGGAAGCGGATGGTCACCAGCTGGACGAAACGGCGGGCGCTCGTTGCGCCGTCTGGTTGGCGGAGCACGGCAAGCGTTCGCTGCTTTCTCCGGCCGGTGTGGGCACCATCGACCAGGCATTGCTGGCGGTACTCACCAGCAAGCATCAGTGCCTGCGCCTTCTTGGTCTGTTCCGTAAAGTGCTGGTTGTGGATGAGGTGCACGCTTGCGATGCCTACATGCAGCGGGTACTGGAAACGGTGCTCACCTTCCACGCGTTTGCGGGTGGTAGCGCCATTCTGCTCTCGGCAACGCTGCCCGAACGCATGAAGCAGTCCCTGCTGGACGCTTTTGCCCGCGGACGTGGATGCCCGTCTGCGCCACAACTCTCTATCGATGCATTTCCACTCGCCACCTCTTGGCGGGATTGTGCTGCGAGGCTGGATGAAACTCCTATTGCCACCCGAGATGCAGTAAAGCGTCGGTTGGAGGTGCGTTATGTGTCCGATGAGTCACAGGTGCTGTCGGTCATCCGAGAGACGCTGGCTGTGGGGCGCTGCGTCTGTTGGATGCGCAACACTGTAGCGGATGCGCTGGTAGCTCACGCTCACTTCCGCGATGAGTTGCCCCCTGAAAACCTGATTCTCTTCCATGCCCGCTTCACGCTGGGGGATCGCCTGGCGACGGAAGAACAGGTGCTATCCCATTTCGGAAAAGGCAGCGATGCTCAGATGCGGGCAGGAAAGTTGGTGATCGCGACGCAGGTGGCCGAGCAATCGCTGGATGCCGATTGGGACTTGGTCGTTTCAGACCTTGCGCCCATCGATCGTCTTATCCAGCGTGCGGGTCGTCTGCAACGTCACCCGCGGGATCTCGCTGGCAATCGGTTGATGGATGCTGCCGGCGGGGATCAGCGTGGTGCGCCCTGTCTATGGGTGTTTGGCCCGGAATGGGTCGAAAGCCCTGCAGAGGACTGGTACAAACGGACCCTTCCTCGTGCCGCACGGGTTTACCCTCACCACGGGCAATTGTGGCTGACCGCCCAGGTGCTGCAGCAGGGGCAGATCGCCTTGCCCGACGATGCGCGTTTTTTGGTCGAAAGCGTATTCGGCGACCTGGGGGACATCCCGGAAGCCTTGCTGGCCAGCAGCGGGGCGGCGGAGGGTCGGGCACTGGCGGACCGTAGCGAAGGCCAGCAGAACACTATCAAGCTGTCCAGTGGTTACACCGCCGACGGCACTGAATGGTGGAGCGACGCCCGTGCCCCGTCGCGTTTGGGAGAGGCCACTGTCAATGTCATTCTTGCCCGCTGGGTGGATGACACCCTGGAACCGTGGAATCACCATGCCGAACGCCGTCATGCCTGGGCTTACAGCAGTCTGCGCATGGCGGAACGGCAGATCTGCGCTCGTTGGGTGGAAACCGATCCGGATCGGGAGTCGGTCGTGTTAGCAGCCCTTGAAACCCTGCCGGACAAGGGCAAGTGGTCGGTGCTGCTGGCGCTCGAAGAGCAGGCGGGGCGTTGGGTTGGTCGAGCGCTCGCCCCTGGCAAGGATAATCAAGCGTCGCGACCTGTGTTCTGGCGCTACGACTTCGAGGCTGGATTGATTCGGGAGAAAACGCCGGCGGGCTGACGCCCGCTCGGCAAAGACCCCGCGGAGGCGGGGAACGTCAAATCACCGAATCATCGCTTGAGCAGACACACGGGTCATCTCTGCGGATGCAGAGAACGCATGCATTCTAGCAGTCGCGTTGGTGGCTCTGGAGGAAGAGGATTGCCCATATTTTGAATTTTCGTTTGAACAAACACACTTAAAATAATTTGCTGGGCAGTGTACCCAATGCTAGTATTCATTTGTAGTTTAAAAAGCCTCCTGTCCTGGTTGTGTGCCTCCTGAATATCTGCAAGGGCTGGGGGCGGGAGCCTTCAGCGCTCGTTGCCACTTCGCCTTTTTTCAGGAGCCCCGTTCATGAACCTCCTGCAACACCCCTGGATGCCGGTGCGCCGTCGCGACGGGCTGCGCGACTGGGTTGCCCCTGGAATGCTATCCGATCCAGATATCGTCGCTTTTGATGCGGATCGGGCGGATTTCAACGGCGCCTTGATGCAGTTTGCCATCGGTCTGCTCCAAAGCGTCAGCCCAGCCGAGACGCACTCCGCCTGGAGCCGCCTGTTTCGGCTGCCACCAGACTTCGCCGCACTGTCAGCCTGGTTCGATCCGGTTTTGACTGCCTTCGAGTTCGACGGGGAGGGCGCCCGCTTCATGCAGGACTTCAGCCTGAAGCCAGAAGAGGCGGGGCTTAATTCCATCGCCGCGCTATTGATCGAATCGCCCGGGGAAAATGCCCTGCGCAATAACAGCGATCATTTCGTCAAGCGAGGCAGGGTGGAGTGTCTCTGCCCCGACTGCGCTGCCCTGGCCTTATTCACGCTGCAGACCAACGCGCCCGCGGGAGGGGTCGGCTATCGCACCGGGTTGCGGGGTGGTGGCCCTTTGACCACGCTGCTTTTGTCCGGAACTCCTCAGAGCCTGTGGCAGGATTTGTGGCTCAACGTGCAGCCACGCGCCCAGCACCTGGAGAGCTGTGGAGACGCTGGCTTGAACCTGCTGCATCACCGTTTTCCGTGGCTTGCAGACATTACCGTTACTCAACCGGGGCAGGAGACCGTACCGGTGCAGGTGCACCCGGATCACATCTTCTGGGCAACCCCACGCCGCATCCGTCTGAATCTGGATGGACTCATGAGCGGAAAGTGCGATATTTGCGGGCGAACCTCGGACCGTTTGATCCGCCAGTTTTACGCCAAGAACTACGGCCTTAACTATAAGGGCGCCTGGCTGCATCCTCTGTCCCCTTATTACTCGAACAAGGGTGATTGGCTGCCGATGCACCCTCAGCCAGGAGGCATCGGTTATCGCCACTGGCTGGGTTGGGTGCTGGGCGTTTCCGACGGCAAGGAGCAATTGCGTCCGGCACGCACTGTGGTGTCGGCTTTGGACGGGACGCGCAGCCGGCAGGTCGGGCCGAGCCTCCGCCTGTGGGCCTTCGGTTATGACATGGATAGTATGAAGGCCCGGTGTTGGTACGAGTCTTCACTCCCGCTATATGGACTCGCCGATTGCAATCAGGATGCCCTGCGCACCCTGACCGTCAGCGCGGGCGGCTGGCTGGCGGGTGCCCGCCTAGCCGTGCAGGCCTTGCGCAACGCGGTCAAGGATGCCTGGTTCGGCGGTGATGCTCGCGGCGATTTCAGCGCCGTCGACATCAGCTTCTGGGGTGCCACCGAACGAGCTTTTTTCTTCCAGTTGCACGACTGCATCGAGGCCTTGCGCTTGGACCCGCTGGCAGAGCCCGACACGCTCGAGCTCCGCCAGCGCTGGCAGGCCCAGCTGCAACATGCAGCCTATCAACTCTTCGATCAGCAGTTCGTCGGTGCCGGTCCCGTAGAGCGTCAACACCCCCGTCGAGTGGCTGAAGCCCGTCGTCGGTTGGGCTACGCCCTCAACGATGAGAAATTACTCACGGCCCTGCGCCTCCCCCTTCCCGAAAAAACCGCCCGCAGTCGCGGCAGGGCCATGTCGGCCCAGTCTTGAAGGAGACACCATGAGTGAACGTTTCGAACGGGATAAACCCATCGGAAAAGCCCTGGCCGAGTGGTGGCAAGGTCTGGAGAACGATCGCGCAAGCCGGGCTACCCTCCGCCGCGCCGCCGGCCCCACCGAGGTGGCTCTGTCTGCCCCTTACCAGCGCCTATATCGACGCCTGCAGCTCCAGGGGTGGAATCCGGACAGCAAGGCTTACTTGGATGACCGCCTCGCCGCAGCCGTGGGCTTGCTGGCACATGTCCGTGAGGATAGCCCTGGCCTCTCACCCGCCAAATCCATGAGCCAGAGGAAGGCTGGGGATGACCGCCTGGCGGTAAGCGAATTGCGCTTTCTTCGCCTGCTCGACGCGCGGGATATCGAAGCTCTCTATGACGGCCTCCGTCGAGTGCTCCCCCTGATGGATCGCCGGGTTGATGTGCTTGCTCTCACCAATGACCTGCTGCAGTGGGGCGAGCAAGTGAAAAAACGTTGGGCCTACGCCTACGAGTGGCCCGCTCGCACTAGCTCTTGACGCTTTGCCCAGTCATTCCCATCTCATCTAGTCACCTTCCGGAGACCGCTCATGCAACGTTTCGTGCAACTGCATCTGCTCACCAGCTATCCGCCCTCTAACCTCAACCGCGACGACACGGGCCGCCCGAAGACAGCGCTGATGGGCGATGCGCAGCGTCTGCGCATCTCCTCCCAGAGCCAGAAGCGGGCATGGCGTACCTCTGAACTCTTCGAGTTCGCGCTGGCCGGCCACATTGGTACCCGTACGAAGGACATGGGTAAGCGCATCCACGAAGCGTTGACG
The DNA here is from genome assembly GCF_041908905.1 of Zoogloea sp. Taxonomy (GTDB): domain Bacteria; phylum Pseudomonadota; class Gammaproteobacteria; order Burkholderiales; family Rhodocyclaceae; genus Zoogloea. The sequence goes on along the minus strand of NZ_JAYREK010000001.1, from coordinate 374,559 downwards.
TGCGCCGGCATCGCCGACAAGGCTGCTCGCGAATGGGCACGGCAGATCGCTGGGCGCTTTGGCAAGCTCAAGTCCGACAAGAAGATGGATAAGGACGAAGATCTGCAGATCGAGCAACTCGCTCATTTCAGCCCGGAAGAAGTGGAAGCCATCGAGGCCTTGACCAAGACCTGCGCCGAGCGGGGAGGAGCCCCCTCCGACGAAGAGCTGCAGTTGCTGCGCAAACCACGCAAGGCTGCTGACATTGCCATGTTCGGGAGAATGCTGGCCGACAGCCCGGCCTTCAATATGGAGGCTGCCGTGCAGGTAGCCCATGCGATCACCGTGCACAGCAGTCCGGTGGAAGATGACTATTTCAGCGCAGTCGATGACCTCAACACTGGGCTCAGTGACAAGGGGGCAGCGCATATCGGTGAGCGAAGCTTCGGGGCGGGTCTGTATTACCTGTACATCTGTATCGACCGCACACTCCTCGCGGAGAACCTGGGCCAGGATGTCGCGCTTGCCCGCCGGGTGCTGGAGGCATTTTTGCATGCCGTCACCAAGGTCTCTCCCACCGGTATGCAGAATAGCCACGCCTCCCGCGCCTACGCCAGCTACGTATTGGCTGAAAAGGGTGATCAGCAGCCACGCTCGCTGTCCCAGGCGTTCCTCAAACCGGTCAAGCCCTACGGTGATCAGGACATGCTTGATCTCGCCGTCCACGCAATCGAACGCCGATACCAGAACTTCGATAAGGTCTATGGCCCTTGCGCTGACGCACGCAAGAGCCTGAACGTGGAGAAGGGCGAAGGCAGCCTTGCCGAGCTGATTGCTTTTGTCCAGGACTGAGACCATGGACTTTCTGGTCTTTCAATTGCAGGGGCCGATGGCAGCCTGGGGCGACACCGCCGTAGGCGAATTCCGCCCCAGCCTGGACGCTCCCGGCCTCTCGTCGTTGGTGGGGTTGCTCGGTGCGGCACTGGGCCTACGCCGCGAGGATGAGGCCGCCCATGCCGCGCTTCGTGATGGGTACGGTTATGCGGTGGGCGTGCAGTCCGCAGGTCGGCTGCTGCGGGATTACCACACCGCCCAGGTGCCCGGACAGGCCAGTTTGAAAAAACGCCCTCACGCCTCACGGCGGGATGAGTTGGCGCTGCCTCGGGACGAACTAAACACTATTCTCTCCACCAGGGACTACCGCCAGGATGCCGCCTGTCTGGTGGCCATCCAGCCGCGGGGGGAAGCGCCATATTCCCTCGTCGAACTGGCAGAGGTATTGCGGTGCCCGCGCTTTGTACTTTACCTGGGGCGCAAGGCCTGCCCACCAGCCGCGCCTTTGTTTCCCCAGGTGATAAGCGCTGGAAATGCTGAGTCAGCCTTTGAAGACTACATCCTGCAACTGATTGCTCGGCTTAATGCGCTGGACAAGCCGCACAACCGGCATGGCCTGCCCGCTCCACAAGCTTTGGAGCGCTTGATCTGGGGCGACGGCATCCGTGTGGATCTTGTTCCCGATCTCACCACCTCCCGCAAGGATCGCCCTATCCGCCGCCGTGGCTGGCAGTTTGGTGACCGCACCGAATATCAGGCATTTTTTCGACCGGAGGCTTGAGACATGTATTTCAGCCTGATCATGCCCCATCCCGATCGGGAACTTGCTGCCGCTCATGCCCGATTGAGCGGCCCCTATGCTGAACACCAGTGGCTGTGGAGGTTTTTCCCTGCAGAGGCCGGCAGTCCGCGGGATTTCCTGTTCCATCGTCGTGAGGTAGCGGGGCGGCCACGTTACTACGTGGTCTCGGTACGCGCTCCCCATTCCGTCGATCCGTCCTGGCTAGTCCAAACACAAAGCTACGCACCGCGTTTGGCCGCCGGAATGCGCCTGGGCTTTGAGTTGCGCGCCAATCCAGTGGTCAGCCGCCGGGTCGACGGCAAACATAGTCGGCATGATGTTGTAATGGACGCTAAGCGCCGCATGCTTGCCGAGCGAGGTTTGTCCCGTTGGGTGGAATGGAAGCCTGACCACATCGCTGCCGACGGCCAGCCCGACCCGCGGCCACCACTCTACGAACTTGTCCAAAGCAACTGCAGCGCCTGGCTAGAGGCCAGGGCCGAGGCGGGAGGCTTTGCTGTTGATCCAGCCTGTCTGGTGGCTGACGCCTACCAGCAACAGGCTGGCAAGCAGGAGCAGTTGCATTTCAGTACCGTTGATTTTCGCGGGGAATTGACTGTAATCGACCCTGACCGGTTTAGTGCCACGCTACGTCAGGGTATCGGCCCTGCGAAAGCCTTCGGCTGTGGCTTGCTGCTCGTGCGACCGTTACCCTGACCATGCTTCCACCCCTCAAACCCATTCCCATCAAGGAGCGCATGTCCATCGTCTTCGTCGAGAAGGGCGAAATCGACGTGGTGGACGGCGCTTTTGTCGTGGTGGATCAGCAAGGCTTTCGGGTGCGGCCGGTACTCACGCACATTCCGCTGGGTGGGGTTGCCTGCATCATGCTGGAGCCAGGCACGCGGGTGTCCCATATGGCAGCAGCGCTGGCGGCGCGGGTGGGGACGCTGCTGGTGTGGGTGGGGGAGGCGGGCGTGCGCCTGTATTCCTCCGGCCAGCCCGGTGGAGCGCGTGCCGACCGTTTGCTCTACCAGGCGCGGCTGGCGCTGGACGACGCCCTGCGGCTGAAGGTGGTCCGCAAGATGTATGCGATGCGCTTCGGCGAGGAGCCGCCGGCCCGCCGCAGCGTGGAACAGTTGCGCGGTATAGAAGGCGCGCGGGTGAAGCGCAGTTATCAGCTGCTAGCCCAGAAGTTCGGCGTCAAATGGTCTGGTCGTGCCTACAACCCCGAGGACTGGGACGTCTCCGACCTGCCCAACCGTTGCCTGTCGTCCGCCACCGCCGCGCTGTATGGCGTCACGGAAGCTGCGGTGCTGGCTGCCGGCTACGCACCGGCGGTGGGTTTCATTCACACCGGCAAGCCCCTGTCGTTTGTTTACGATGTGGCCGACATCTACAAATTCGACACGGTCGTGCCCGCAGCCTTTCAGGTGGCGGCCTCCAACCCGCCCAACCCGGAGCGGGCGGTGCGTCTTGCCTGTCGCGACATCTTCCGCAAGACCAAGCTTCTGGAACGCATCATCCCCGACATTGAGGAGATGCTCTCTGCCGGCGAGATCCCACGCCCTGAGGCGCCGGAAGACGCCGTCGGCCCGGCCATTCCCAACCCGGAGAGCTTAGGCGATGCTGGTCATCGTGCTTGAAAACGCCCCGCCGCGGCTGCGCGGCCGGCTGGCGGTGTGGCTGCTGGAGGTGCGCGCCGGGGTCTACGTGGGCACCTACTCGCGCAAGGTCCGTGAGCACATCTGGAGCCAGGTGGAGGCCGGCATCGAGGACGGCAACGCGGTGATGATGTGGTACACCAACAACGAAGCCGGCTTCGAATTCCAGACTCTCGGCGCCAACCGTCGGCTGCCCGCAGACTGGGACGGCGTCCGGCTGGTCAGTTTTCATCCCGAGCGGATGTCGGACGATCTTTAACAATTTGGCATGTTTGGATGGGGCGAAAAATATGGTGGATCGGAGCGATGCTGGATTCTCGCGTAGAATCAAGGTGTTGAAAGAAGTGTGTTCCCCGCGCTCGCGGGGATGAACCGCTCACGGCCCGTTTCACCGAAGCGCAGCGCTTGTGTTCCCCGCGCTCGCGGGGATGAACCGATCATGGCAGATCCGAAGTATTTCCCGGCGTAGTGTTCCCCGCGCTCGCGGGGATGAACCGCTGCTATTCGCGCCGGTTATAGCCAAGCTACCGTGTTCCCCGCGCTCGCGGGGATGAACCGTCACGTAGCTGGAGGCAACGACCTGTATCGCCGTGTTCCCCGCGCTCGCGGGGATGAACCGCGAAGGGGACAAATCTTCCGTCGTTGCGCACTGGTGTTCCCCGCGCTCGCGGGGATGAACCGGCGGCGGCCGGCGAGGGCGGCACCCAGAAGGCGTGTTCCCCGCGCTCGCGGGGATGAACCGCCGGTATTGACCCGACGCCGAAGGACACCGACGTGTTCCCCGCGCTCGCGGGGATGAACCGGCGGACCAGATGCGGCCGACCTTCTCGGCGCCGTGTTCCCCGCGCTCGCGGGGATGAACCGGTCACGATCGACGGCATCACGTTTGACTCGAAGTGTTCCCCGCGCTCGCGGGGATGAACCGTCGGGGCTACGCGGGTCGGCGGCCTGGTGGGAGTGTTCCCCGCGCTCGCGGGGATGAACCGACCTGGCGCGCGGACTTCACGCCATGGAGTGAGTGTTCCCCGCGCTCGCGGGGATGAACCGTGCGAAGACCGTCCGGCATGGTCATGACCCCTGTGTTCCCCGCGCTCGCGGGGATGAACCGAGTAGGTCGGCTGGTCGTGGTGGCCTGGTAGGGTGTTCCCCGCGCTCGCGGGGATGAACCGCGGCCTTGATCTTCGATACGGGCTACCTGTACGTGTTCCCCGCGCTCGCGGGGATGAACCGCTTGCTGATGGTTTCTGCCTTGGCGCGGGCGAGTGTTCCCCGCGCTCGCGGGGATGAACCGCTATGATCGAGGCGACCAGACGTTTTGCTCTTGTGTTCCCCGCGCTCGCGGGGATGAACCGGGCGTGATCAGCACGAAGTAGCGGCGGTCCTTGTGTTCCCCGCGCTCGCGGGGATGAACCGTTCACCCACTCGAGGACGTGGTAATGGCCGCAGGTGTTCCCCGCGCTCGCGGGGATGAACCGCGCTCGGACACCCCGCGCCAGATCACGTTCTTGTGTTCCCCGCGCTCGCGGGGATGAACCGTTGAATCATGGAAACCAAAGACAAGCCCGCCGGTGTTCCCCGCGCTCGCGGGGATGAACCGCCGGGCAGGATGTGATGCGTGAGTCCCTATCTGTGTTCCCCGCGCTCGCGGGGATGAACCGTATGGAGAAGGACCTCCTACTTTTAAATAGGTGTGTTCCCCGCGCTCGCGGGGATGAACCGGCCTTCGACAGCGGAAATCTGCTGCCGGCTGTGTGTTCCCCGCGCTCGCGGGGATGAACCGGGCTTGGTGATTTTCGTGCTCATGATCTTTGCGTGTTCCCCGCGCTCGCGGGGATGAACCGTAGTCGCGTAGAGCCATTCCTGCGTAATCTCGGTGTTCCCCGCGCTCGCGGGGATGAACCGGCCCTAGCCATGAGCATCCGCTTCTCCCTCCGGTGTTCCCCGCGCTCGCGGGGATGAACCGCGGTCGATGTGGCTCCGCTCCCAGGGCATACCGTGTTCCCCGCGCTCGCGGGGATGAACCGGATGCTGCCGCCCAGGTAGAGCGCCGACGATTGTGTTCCCCGCGCTCGCGGGGATGAACCGCCTACGCACAAAGGTGCGGGACCACCCTTAACGTGTTCCCCGCGCTCGCGGGGATGAACCGGAGAAGGCCCGCCAGGAGCGCGAGGCCGAGGCGTGTTCCCCGCGCTCGCGGGGATGAACCGCGTGTTCGCTGGACTGAAGTCCGGCAAAACGCGTGTTCCCCGCGCTCGCGGGGATGAACCGGATAGTGGCAACTGTCCCCGATAGCCGCCCGGGTGTTCCCCGCGCTCGCGGGGATGAACCGGTCGGCAGCGGGTTCATTTAAACCTCTGGGTCGTGTTCCCCGCGCTCGCGGGGATGAACCGTTGTTCAGGTCGAGCTCGACACCCATCGACAGGTGTTCCCCGCGCTCGCGGGGATGAACCGCCTTACCAGCGCACTGCGCTGCAGCCCGGCGGGTGTTCCCCGCGCTCGCGGGGATGAACCGTCTTCTTGTGCGTCGGCTTGGTTTTCCGCTTCGTGTTCCCCGCGCTCGCGGGGATGAACCGCGGTGACGGCCGTTGCGGATGCGCTCGAGGGTGTGTTCCCCGCGCTCGCGGGGATGAACCGCCCGCAAGCGGGCCGCAGAATCCAAGGCCAAAGTGTTCCCCGCGCTCGCGGGGATGAACCGGCGATCATGGGGGCGCCTTGGGCGTCGAGCTCGTGTTCCCCGCGCTCGCGGGGATGAACCGTTCGAGTCGAGATCCACTTCCGTGGAAACGGGGTGTTCCCCGCGCTCGCGGGGATGAACCGGCTGCGACCAGGTCGGCGATGGCGGCTTCGACGTGTTCCCCGCGCTCGCGGGGATGAACCGGACAGATCGCAGATAGAATCCTGCGAATCGTCGTGTTCCCCGCGCTCGCGGGGATGAACCGAGCTTGCACCGGCAAATTGCGCGATGTAGCCCGTGTTCCCCGCGCTCGCGGGGATGAACCGTCGTCGTCGTCGAGCAGCCAGACGACAACGACGTGTTCCCCGCGCTCGCGGGGATGAACCGTGACCGTCGATTTAAGAATTACTGCCCCCCCGGTGTTCCCCGCGCTCGCGGGGATGAACCGAGTTCGGCGCGTATCGGATCGACCCGGCTGCAGTGTTCCCCGCGCTCGCGGGGATGAACCGAATGACTGCGCAATCTGTTGTTAATGTTAAAGGTGTTCCCCGCGCTCGCGGGGATGAACCGCCCGTAGCCATTGCGGGGGCTGACTGAATGGGGTGTTCCCCGCGCTCGCGGGGATGAACCGCCCGTGCATTGCAAGAGGCGGGTTCTCCACAGGTGTTCCCCGCGCTCGCGGGGATGAACCGGGTGCTTGGGTGCAGCCGAGACGGCCATCGTTGTGTTCCCCGCGCTCGCGGGGATGAACCGGGTAGCTCCTAGCTTTGCAAATGAACTAATCGCGTGTTCCCCGCGCTCGCGGGGATGAACCGCTGGTCTTGCCGCTTCGTTGAGCGAGGACGATGTGTTCCCCGCGCTCGCGGGGATGAACCGCGAGCTGTTGCATCGCTGGGCAGCCTCCAGCCGTGTTCCCCGCGCTCGCGGGGATGAACCGCGCCTGGGCGACTACAACCGTTCGGTGAAGGAGTGTTCCCCGCGCTCGCGGGGATGAACCGCTGACATGCAACAGCTGACGGACCAGCCCGAAGTGTTCCCCGCGCTCGCGGGGATGAACCGGGGGCGAGCTGTCCCCCCCCCCTTCGCGCCCTAGTGTTCCCCGCGCTCGCGGGGATGAACCGGGCTCGCGATGCGGTGTTCGAGGTGGTCGCCTGTGTTCCCCGCGCTCGCGGGGATGAACCGTCGCCGCCCTCGTACATATCGCGGCCCTCCGGGTGTTCCCCGCGCTCGCGGGGATGAACCGGCCGTCGACTTCCTCGGCCCGCCCGACGGCTCGTGTTCCCCGCGCTCGCGGGGATGAACCGTAACCGCGGCTGTTCTGCACCAGCTCGCCCGTGTGTTCCCCGCGCTCGCGGGGATGAACCGGTCGGCAAGCGCGGGCGCAAGTGCTATGCGCTCGTGTTCCCCGCGCTCGCGGGGATGAACCGACAGATCCGCGGCCCCCTCCATGTGCAAGGTCGTGTTCCCCGCGCTCGCGGGGATGAACCGCGCGTTTCGACTCCACCACCGCACGCGCAATTGTGTTCCCCGCGCTCGCGGGGATGAACCGTGCGGATGATTGCGTGGATTCTCAGGGGCTCATGTGTTCCCCGCGCTCGCGGGGATGAACCGGTGGCCCGCGCCGTGGCCGAGCTGGGCAAGGCGTGTTCCCCGCGCTCGCGGGGATGAACCGGTAGTTAAGCTCGGTGTTCGAGCCGATGATGAGTGTTCCCCGCGCTCGCGGGGATGAACCGTCTCCTGGCTGAAGGGGGACGCACTCCTGCGCGTGTTCCCCGCGCTCGCGGGGATGAACCGTCACCTCATCGCCGGTGCCCTTGCCGAGATCCGTGTTCCCCGCGCTCGCGGGGATGAACCGCACGGATGTTCCTTCTTCTGCGCGTCCTTCACGTGTTCCCCGCGCTCGCGGGGATGAACCGCGGGCGATCTTGCGGGCGCAGTCTTCCGAGAGGTGTTCCCCGCGCTCGCGGGGATGAACCGAAGCCGAACAGCCCGCACATCACCGGCTGCCCGTGTTCCCCGCGCTCGCGGGGATGAACCGACATGACACACCCCACCGCAATCACGCCGCGCGTGTTCCCCGCGCTCGCGGGGATGAACCGCTATTGCATAAACTTCGGCGTCCTTTCGCGCAGTGTTCCCCGCGCTCGCGGGGATGAACCGTCCGACTGGAGGCTGAAAGGCGCCCCGTAGGCGTGTTCCCCGCGCTCGCGGGGATGAACCGGCCTGGCTCAGCATGTACACCGCGCCGTCGGCGTGTTCCCCGCGCTCGCGGGGATGAACCGCAGGCCGCCCGCAGCAACGACACCCTGATCGAGTGTTCCCCGCGCTCGCGGGGATGAACCGCATCTGCTTGCGGCGGTTCGCATGGTATTCGAGTGTTCCCCGCGCTCGCGGGGATGAACCGACGCCCGCGCCGCCCTGGTGTCGGTGTTCGCCGTGTTCCCCGCGCTCGCGGGGATGAACCTCGATCTTCATCTACACGCTGCGGTTTTCAAGCGTGTTCCCCGCGCTCGCGGGGATGAACCGATTAGCCGCGATAGCTCGGCGGTGGGCATTGCGTGTTCCCCGCGCTCGCGGGGATGAACCGGAACAATAGCGAATTTCACCGTTTCGTAAGTCGTGTTCCCCGCGCTCGCGGGGATGAACCGTGGTCGGAACTGAGGCCAGCAGTACCCTGATGGTGTTCCCCGCGCTCGCGGGGATGAACCGTATTCACGGCCTTGCCCGACGTGGGCCGTGAAGTGTTCCCCGCGCTCGCGGGGATGAACCGTCGGCATGAGCAAGAACGAAGCCCAGGGCTTCGTGTTCCCCGCGCTCGCGGGGATGAACCGCTCGCTGTCGTCCTGGCGCCAGGCGTTGTAATGTGTTCCCCGCGCTCGCGGGGATGAACCGGGCGTCGGCAGCGAGCTGCTGAGACGTCATCGGTGTTCCCCGCGCTCGCGGGGATGAACCGCCAGAGTTCGCATCAGTGCCACCGACAGCATCGTGTTCCCCGCGCTCGCGGGGATGAACCGCCGGCGAGCCGTTCGGCCCACAAGCTCATTGCGTGTTCCCCGCGCTCGCGGGGATGAACCGATCGGCATGAGCCCCGATGAGGCGCAAAAGGTGTGTTCCCCGCGCTCGCGGGGATGAACCGGATGAGGTCGGGCGTCAGAGAGGACCACAGCCGTGTTCCCCGCGCTCGCGGGGATGAACCGACCACGAAGAGCCCGGTTCGCATGGAGTACGCGTGTTCCCCGCGCTCGCGGGGATGAACCGCCAGTAGGCGACACGCTGGCCGATGGCGTTGTGTGTTCCCCGCGCTCGCGGGGATGAACCGGACGGCGCCGAGCTTTGGATGATCGGCACCGACGTGTTCCCCGCGCTCGCGGGGATGAACCGCTCTCGGTGCCCGCCCGCCCGGGCGTCAACCGGTGTTCCCCGCGCTCGCGGGGATGAACCGGTGTCGCCCACGGCAGGCGTGGCCGGCAGCGGGTGTTCCCCGCGCTCGCGGGGATGAACCGATCCAGCCGACTCGCGTCGCGATTGCATATAAGTGTTCCCCGCGCTCGCGGGGATGAACCGGAATTTCTGTGCTTTTTGTGCCCGTTGTCGCGGTGTTCCCCGCGCTCGCGGGGATGAACCGCGCCATCTGCTCATGTCCGACCGGAGCCGGCGGTGTTCCCCGCGCTCGCGGGGATGAACCGGATTCGCTGCAAGCCTGGGTTGGCATCAAGGAGTGTTCCCCGCGCTCGCGGGGATGAACCGGCGTCGCGGACAGCATCCGCCAGCTCCTGCTGGTGTTCCCCGCGCTCGCGGGGATGAACCGGCGATCACCTCGATCCTGGCGCCGTCGCCCAAGTGTTCCCCGCGCTCGCGGGGATGAACCGTCAGTAGTCAAACGAACGGTAGGGCTTCGAGAGTGTTCCCCGCGCTCGCGGGGATGAACCGGCGACGTTGTTGCGCAGCCGGCCAGGGCCAGCGTGTTCCCCGCGCTCGCGGGGATGAACCGCCAGCCAGATCCGGTACGAGTCGGGCGACTCGGTGTTCCCCGCGCTCGCGGGGATGAACCGGTGGATACCGGGAGGCTGGAGCGCAGGTTGCAGTGTTCCCCGCGCTCGCGGGGATGAACCGGTGGCTTCGCCTTCGCTGGTGTTCACGCCCTCGTGTTCCCCGCGCTCGCGGGGATGAACCGCGCGTCGAGTTGCCGGCGCTGAGCGGGCCTGGGTGTTCCCCGCGCTCGCGGGGATGAACCGTGACGATTGAACAGACTGCGGCCCCTGGTCAAGTGTTCCCCGCACCCGCGGGGATGAACCGGCTGGACAGGTGTCACCGACCGGCACATAGGAGCCACTTGATGATCGGCACATTGGAGCCAGCGCCGGATCGGCGTAATGGAGCCAGTCTCACTCTGACGGACCTTTCGATCTTTCGTGGTCCACCGCTACCCTGTCGGGTTTGGCAGGATGAAGCCCGCGGCCAGATACCGCCGCACCGTGTTGCGCGCAATCCCCGGCGTTCTGACTGCCACGCGGCGGTATCGCCGGTTGCTACCTCTCCGGCAGATTGCGTAGACAGCGCCTGCGTAATCTCGCCAATGCACGGCCGCGTCTGATCATGCCTGCCGCCGCGCAACGCAACCTCCCCCGACTTGAGCCAGAACAGGGCGCCGCGCTCGCCGTCCAGCTACATTCCTGCCCATGCGGCCCCGCTTTTCGGGCCACGCCGGACGCCTTCCGGCGGCGGGCTGCGCTAGGATTCCCGGCGTGTTTCCCGGACTGCCGGGCAGGGGCCTGGCGGCGGGGTGGCAAGGAGACCGGAGCAGATGATCAAGACGGAAGAACTGGCGGGCAGGCGGGCCCTGGTGACGGGGTCGACCTCGGGGATCGGGCTGGCGGTGGCGCAGGCGCTGGCGCGGGCCGGGGCGCGGGTGATGCTGCATGGCTCGCGGCCGGCGGCCGAGGCCGAAGCGCTGCGGGTGGCGCGGGCTGCCGCGACCGGCACCGAGCCGGGCTATCTGTCGGCCAACCTGGCCGACGCGGCGGCGGCGCGGGGGCTGGTGGAGGCCACGGTGGTGGCCTTCGGCGGGCTCGACATCCTGGTGAACAACGCCGGCATCCAGCACGTGGCGGCGGTGGATGCCTTCCCCGACGAGAACTGGGCGCAGATGCTGGCCATCAACGTGTCGGCGGTGTTCCACACCACCAAGGCGGCGCTGCCGGGCATGAAGGCCCAGGGCTGGGGGCGGATCATCAACATTGCGTCGGCCCACGGGCTGGTGGCGTCGCCCTTCAAGGCGCCGTACACGGCCACCAAGCACGCGGTGGTGGGGTTCTCCAAGGCGGTGGCCCTCGAGGTGGCGGAGCAGGGCATCACCTGCAACGCGCTGTGCCCGGGTTACGTGCGCACGCCGCTGGTGGAGAAGCAGGTGGTGGACCAGGCCCGGGTGCACAACCTGCCCGAAGACCGGGTGATCCGCGAGGTGATCCTGGCGGCGCAGCCCACCCGGCAGTTCATCGAGGCGGACGAAGTGGCGGCCTTCGCGGTCTTCCTGTGCTCGGAGGCGGCCCGATCGGTCACCGGTTCGGCGCAGCTGATCGACGGGGGCTGGACGGCCCGCTGAGGCGGGCGACAACAGGCGGCAGGCAGACATGGAAGAGTTCATCGGCGGGCTGTGGCACCGCTTCATCACCCGGGCGGCGACCCGCAGCTACCCCCAGGCGGCGGTGCGGCTGGAGAGCATCGAGCGCACCGCGGGCATCCTGTTCCGCGCGCTGGGGGGCGATCCGGGCCTGCGGGTGGCGCCGGCGGCCGAGGTCGAGCACGGCGCCCGGCGCGGCTGGCTGGCGCGCATCGCCCACGTGGGCGAGAAGGCCGCCCAGGCAGCCCGCGACGACGAGACCCTGCGCCTGCCGGCCGAGATCGCTTTGTTTGCCGAGCGCAGCCTCAACCGCGACCTCTACCTGTGGCTGATCGCCCAGGGGGCGGCGCTGCCGGCCGGTGGGCTGGCGGCCGACAGCTGGATCACCGCCAACCAGGCGGCCAGCGCGGCGACCCTGGCGGCCTTTCCGGGCTTCGCGTCGCGCTACCGCCGGCTGGTGGAGGCGGTCGTCGCCGAGCGGCCCGACCCGCGCAAGCTGCCGGCCGACGAGGCCGCCGCCGAGCGGGCGATCCGCCAGGCCCTGACCGAGCCGGGCAGCGTGGCGGCGCTGCCGGCGGCCAAGCGTCCGCCGACGCCGGTGGCCCTGTGGCTGTACCCGGCGCCGGTGGCCCTCGACCGGCGCCAGGCCGAGCCGCCCGCCACCCCGGCCGAGCGGCCCGACGGTGCCAACAAGACCCACGACGCCGCCGACCGCCGCCGCCAGGCCCAGCGGGAGGACATGCCCGACGGCAAGAATGGCCTGATCCTGCCCTTCCGCGCCGAGAGCCTGCTGTCGTTTGCCGAGTACGTGAAGGTCAACCGCGGCCACGATGACGACGAGAGCGACGACCCGGCCCGCGCCGCCGCCGACATGGACCGCATCGCGGTGGCCCAGGACGGCCGCGATACGGCTTCAAAGCTGCGCTTCGACCTCGACCTGCCCTCGGCCGCCCAGGACGACATCCCGCTGCAAAGCGGCATCCTGCTGCCCGAGTGGGACTGGAAGAAGCAGCAGCTCAAGCGCGACATGTGCCGCCTCACGGTGCTCGACCCGCGCAACGCCGCGCCCTGCGAGCTGCCCTCCCACCTGCTGCGCCCGGCGCGGCGCCTGCGCCACCAGTTCGAGGCCCTCACCCCGGCCCGGCGCTGGCTGAAGAACCAGCCGGAAGGCCCCGAGCTCGACATCGACGCCTGCGTGCGCGCCTTCGCCGACCGGCGCACCGGCCACGCGGTCAGCAACGCCGGCGGCTACCTGGCCTGCGAGCGCCGCGAGCGCGACCTGTGCTGCCTGGTGCTGGCTGATCTGTCGCTGTCCACCGACACCTGGGTGAGCGACGAGCAGCGGGTGATCGACGTGATCCGCGACAGCCTGTGGCTGTTCTCCGAGGCCCTGGGCGCCACCGGCGACCCCTTCGGGCTGTACGGCTTCTCGTCGCGCAAGCGCGACCACATCCGCTTCCACCGCATCAAGGATTTCGACGAGCCCGCCGACGCGCGCATCCGGGGCCGCATCGGGGCGCTCAAGCCGGGCTTCTACACCCGCATCGGGGCGGCGATCCGCTACGCCACGCAGATCCTGGCCAGGCGGCCGGAGGCCCTCAAGCTGCTGCTCATCCTGTCGGACGGCAAGCCCAACGACGTGGACCACTACGAGGGGCGCTACGGCATCGAGGACACCCGGATGAGCCTCAACGCGGCCCGCCAGGAGGGCGTGCGGCCCTTCTGCGTGACCATCGACAAGGAAGGCCAGGGCTACCTGCCCCACCTCTTCGGCCCGGCCGGCTACACCATCCTGCGCAAGCCCTCCGAGCTGCCCGCCCGCCTGCCGCTGCTCTACGCCCAGCTCACCAGCGCCTGAGGCGCGCGTTGCCCGCTGGCGGCTTGAGGCTAGCCCGCTTCCTCGGCACGGCGCCGGGCGAGGTACATCGGGCCGACTTCGGCGACGATCTTTTCGCAGTTCAGCCAGATGTCCGGGTGAGGCCGGAAGCTGTCGCGGAGCTGCTTCCAGAGGGGCGAGGCCTTGTGGAGCAGCTCGTGGACCATGGTGTCGAGGAGGTCCAGCGCGTCGTCGTCGGAGAGCCGCGCCAGGTAGCGCGGGTTGAGGCGCAGGGTGTCGGAGTGCCACCGGTATTGCCCCAGCACCCGGCCGGCCGGCGACAGCTTGCGGGTGCACAGGTGCCGCGGAATGCCCAGGTGGGGCAGGGTCTCGCGGACGATATCAAGGGCCAGGTCGATGTCGCGCTGAGTCATCGAATGCGTTTTTGTTGGAGTGATGGGAAGCCCGCCGGCTCGCGGCGGGGCAGGGCGGCAGCCGTGGTGGAGGGCGTCACACGCCCCAGGTCACCGGCACCTTGTCCTTGAGGGAGCGCTCGAGCAGCTCGAGCAGCGGCACCGCGCGCTGGAAGAAGCTCACGCCGCCACCGGCAGGCTTGGCGTCGCCGTCGTCTTCAGTGGCTGGGGCGCTCTCGGCGAGGCGCGTCTTGTCGGCGTCGATGGCCGCGCGCACCGCGGCGATGGCGCCGGGCAGCTGCTCGACGGTGACGATGCCCTTCGCATCGGCCGGGTCTTTGCCGAGCACGCTCAGCATCTCCTTGCCATTTTTTTCGAACATGATCACGTCGCCGCTGGCGGGGGATTTGAAGATGATCAGCATGGTGGGCTGCCCTTGTAATGTAATGTCACCATTGTAGGCCCGAGCGGGCCTCTCGCGGAAAACCCCAAGCTCGTTTTGAGGCGGAGAGTGCTACCGTGCATGTCCGATTTCTCCCCAGGTTTGAGCGTGGACAAAGGTAAAACTCTCTCCGGCATCGCCTTCGGCCTGGGTGCCTATGGCATCTGGGGCTTCTTTCCGCTGTTCTTTCGCCAGCTGGGCCACGTGAGCCCGGCCGACGTGCTGTGCAACCGGGCCCTGTGGGCCTGCCTGGTGGTCACCCTGATCCTCGCCGCCCGGCGCGGCTGGAGCCAGGTGGGGGCGGCGTTGAGGCGGCCCGGCACGCTGCTGCGCCTCACCGCGGCTGCGTGGCTGGTGGGGGCCAACTGGCTGGGTTTTTTGTGGGCGGTGGACCAGCAGCTGGTGATCGCCGGCAGCCTGGGCTACTTTTTGGTGCCGCTGGTGAATGTGGTGCTGGGGATGCTGGTGCTCAAGGAGCGCCTCAACGGCAAGGAGTGGGCCGCCGTCGGGCTGGCCGTGGCGGCGGTGGGCAACGAGTTCGTGGCCCTCGGCAGCCTGCCCTGGGTGTCGCTGTTTCTGGGGGGCACCTTCGGGCTCTATGGGCTGGTGCGCAAGCAGGTGCCGGTGGATGCGGTGTCGGGGCTGTGGCTCGAGACCCTGTCGATGCTGCCGCTGGTGGGGCTGTACACGCTGTGGCAGAGCAGCCAGGGGCACGCGGTGTTCACCGGCCACGACGGCGTCACCGACTTTCTGCTGGCCATGTCCGGGCTGATGACGGCGTTGCCGCTGATGCTGTTTGCGGCCGCCACCCAGCGCCTCAACCTGGCCACCATCGGCATGCTGATGTACATCAACCCGACGATGCAGCTGGTGACCGCGGTGTGGATCTTCGGCGAGGATCTGCAGCCCGCCCGGATCGTCACGTTCGCGCTGATCTGGGCCGGGCTGCTGGTGTACAGCTGGAGCGGCTGGCAGAAGTATCGGCAGGGCTGAGGGGCAGCGGGCCTCACGACTTGCCACAGGTCTGGAGGGTGGCGATCAGCGTGGCACCGCAGGAGGTCTTGTGCCCTGCATAGGCGACCGGGACGCCGTTGATCCGGTGGTCCGGGTCGCCCTCGGCGATCACGCAGTTGCCGTGGCCCCGCTTCGGGCAGGAGCACGGGTCGCCGAGCAGGGCGACGGGGATGCCATCGACAAGGTAGTAAGGCGCGCCGCTGCCGACCACCTGGCCACCGTGGTCGGTCGGGTCGCCCAGGCGAATGATGGCTTTCATGGCGGTGCTCCAGCGGGCGGTCAGCTCTTGTCGGCGGGGGGCTGCGGAGCATTGCTCCGGGCGGTGTCCGGGGCGGTGGCGTGCGTTGCTGCTGCGTCGTCCGGATAGGCGCTCAATTGCCAGACCGTGGCGCGGCGGAACTGCGGTGTCTCGCCCTTGACCCGCTGCCACAGGCTGGGTTCGCCCTGCAGCACGACCTCCGGCATGGGCTCGTTCTGGCGGATGAATTGCCGGGAGCCGCCGAGCACCGGGGCGCCTTCGTCGGCGCACTGCCACCAGCCGGTCTCCGGGCAGGCCCGGCCGGTGAGGGCCAGCGCGCCCAAGGGTGTCCTGGGGGGCGGGGCTTCGCTGTGCCTGGCGGGGCTGGTGGTGCGGAGGCGGATGGAGTTGACGATGCGGTCCCAGAGTTTCAGCACTTGGGCGTCTGAAAGGCTGGAGTTGGTGTGCTTGTAGCCCTTGTAGCCGGTCTTGCCTTCGAAGTTGATCGAAGGCGCGGTCGGGTCCGTGGGCTTGCCCAGGGCCTCCCAGTCCAGCGCATGGACTCTGGCGCCATCGGCTTCGTGCACGGCTTCGACCAACTCCTGCCCCTCCATGCCATTGACCGGCCGCGGGCCCGAGCGCAGCTTGTTGAAGCGGTGCTGGATGTGGGCCAGCGTTTGTTCTGCCCGGGCTGCGCGTGCCAGCAAGGGCTCGTCGAGCTTGTCGCCGTTGGTGGAGATGACCAATCTGAACTTCACGTCCGGATGGTGCTTCAGCCCGAACTGGATTTCGGTGGCCTCGTGCTGTTCTGGCGGCGGGGCCCCGGCGATGAACGCCCGCCCCAGGTCCATTTCCATGCAGTAGCCGGGTTCGGCTGGGATTTCGTCGGCGGATAGCGAGCGGAGCGGGGTGGCGCGTTGCATGAGAATTTCCCGAACGTCGGTACGCCGGTAGCTGCCTTTGAACGAGACTCCGTGATTGCCGAGCCAGAGCCATCCTTCACCAGTCAATTCATCTTCAGTAACTATCTTCTTTCCATCTTCGAACCAATAAACGGGTTTCTTCCTGCCATAAAGAAAGAGTTTGCCGCTTGAGCTGTCAAGGCTTAAATCTTCCGTGCGCTCCATTGATGGTTTTCCATATTCATTCTTTTCCTGTGAAAGTTCAGCCTCTCGTTTGGATAGTTTGGCTTTGAATGCAGCCTCGTCTTGCATTTCGCCGAGGGACTCGATATCAACGCCATCGATCCGATAGCGGTGATACTCCAATACGTATTGGGCGGGCACGTCGATCAGGTGGCGGCCGACGCACAGGGTATGCATGGGTTTGTCGAACAGGTCCTGGCTCATTTGATGTTCCCGATGAATTTTCCATCCAAATCCGCCGATGGCGGCCACCGCAAGGGCCGCCATGGCCAGCATTCCGTATCTCGATTTCGAGGGCTGCATCTCAGGCGGCTCCCTGGACGATCTTGCAGATCAGGTGAAAGGTCAGCTGGCGCATGTTGGTGTCGTTGTAGCTGCCTTGGTGATCATAGCCGGTGGTGCGGAAAAGTCGCTTGACCTTCCGGGCTGGCGCCTCGCCCGATTGCCAATTCACGGTGCCATCCCCGGCTGCGTCCTGGGGCTGGATCTGAAACTCGATGCTGGGGTTGGCAGTTGGGAGTGGTACCGGCTGGGAATGCCGAGCGGACGCCTGGGCGCTTGAGCCAAAATCGGCAATGACTTTTCCCGGAGTGTTGAACGACTTTGGTTTGCCCTGGCGCAGCGTGGCTTCATCCATGGAGTCCGCCCTGTGCCAGTTGCCTGCCCAGCGAACGGTGCCATAGCTGAGATGATGGGTATCCTGCCCGCAGAAAGCGTAGGTGTTCGGGTGGTAGTAGTCGCTGATTATTTCTTTATGAAAGCGTTCGGCCTTATCAATTGCTGCGATACATTTTGCGGTAGCTCCTTTCATCTGGCTTTGGCTGAGATAGCCGGAATACTTCTTTCCAGGGTCAAGCAGCGCCGGATCTATCAATCTGTACCAGCTGCTCATGTCCCGATAGATTTCGTCATAGGGGTCGGCCTTTGGCAGCGCGAGCATTTCTCTCGGGGTCGAACTGCTGGGCTCCTTCACGAGGGTTTTCAGCCAACCGGGTGGGTGAAGGTGACTGGGGAGCAGTTCGAGCGGGCCGGGCGATACCCCCATCACCGGGACGGTTTCGGCTGGCGTCTTTCCGGCGATCATGGCGAAATAGTTCATCTTCAGGTCATCTATCTTGCCGTTGTTGGGACTGCTTGTTTCGGTGCCGCAGGCCATGCGCCGATAGGCGAGTGGGGCGCCCACGGCGGGCTGAACGCCGTGAATGACGCCCAGGATCTTGTCCGGGTGTTGCCTGGCGTAGGCGCGACACACCAGCCCGCCCATAGAATGGGAGATCAGGATCACCTTGTCGCATTGGTAGCCGGGCCTGGCTTTCCACTCCGCGATCCAGCTGTCGATTTTCTGCGCGAGGCGGGCGGCGGCCTCTGAATTGCAGCGCAGCCAGTTGTAGCCCAGCGCATAGACCGGGTAATGGTACTGAGCGGATTTTTCGAGCTCGGCCTCGCTCAGGGCGGGCATGTCCGCCGCATCCCAGCCCTTGCGGTCGGCGTTCATGACCGTGCGCCAATGGGCCGCGATCAGGCGTCGGTCGGGTGTGGCGCCTCGTGTGAATGTTCGGTTGAGCCCTTCTTCCAGATTCAAAAGCCAGTCGCCGTAGCTGTCCCAATGGATCTCGCCCCAGCCGCGTGCCCGGTACTGCTCCTCGCTGGCAAACCAGCCGACCTCGATATCTCCGCCATCGTCGATCTCGGTGTTGTCCGGGTCGAGGAGCGCCTGTCTGAGCTTTGGGCTGCGCTTTTCCCATTCCTTGGCCTGGTTATAGCCCTCCACCGAACCATTCGGTGGTCGCCAGGCGATCTCGGACGGCTTGCCCTTGCTGGCTTTGGTTTTCAGGTTGCTGCCCATGATCCCGGGCACGAAAACGATCGGGATGATCTTGGAGGGTGGAACGCCGACCCCGGCGCGAACCCCGAAACGGATCGGGCTGGTCACGCTCTGTGCCTTGACTTGACCTTGCGCGTCGATTTCAACGGGGACACGGCGGATGGGTTCGCTCATGATGAGTGCCTGGTTAGCTTTGGAATCAGGGAAGGACGAGACGGACGAGTTGGATGGCTTGCGCGGGGGACAACGCCGTCCGCCCTTGCGCATCGGTAAGGCCCTCGATGACTTGTCCATCGTCGAGCGTCGCCCGATAGGCCCGGCCGGCGATCGGCGCGCCGGTCTGCTCGTTGTGGATCACGAAGCGTTCATCCGTTGCGAGGCTCGACTGTGGCAGGTCGGGCAGGTCGGCCTTGCCACCACCGCCCTGGTTGAAGTTGAAGCCGGGTGCCTTGATCTCGACGCCGTTGGCCGCGGACAGGGTGATCTTGCCGTCGGCGAGGGTGATCTGCGCGCCGCCGCTGCGCAGCGTGATGCCCTTGCCGGATTCAAGCAGGATCGATTCGAGGGACGCCAGCCGCAGGAGCTTGGCGGCGATCATCTCCATTTCGTCCGACTGGGCCTGCAGGCTCAGTTTGCCGGCGGCGGCGATGAGCTTCATGCCGGCCTTGTGGGCGAAGGCGGCCAGGCCTTGCCCGGCGTGCAGGAGGAGTTTGCGCCCCGTGCTGAGGTGGGCGTCCTGGGCGGCGGTCAGGTTGAGCGCGGTGCCGCTGGCGGCGGCGATGGCCCCGGCGCTGCTCATGGCGAGGCCCGCAGGTGCGCTGATGGCGATGGCCGGGGCGCCGCCGCCGGCTTGCCAGCGCTTGATGTCGTCGGTGAGCCTGGCAGCTGGCTGGAGATCGGCCGTGCCGGCCTGGTGGGTGTCGGCCAGCTCGGCGAGCTGCCGGGCGATGGCGAGCGCGGTGTCGAGCTGGCCGGCGAGCTCCTGTCGGGCGAGCGCCTCGCCCTGGGCTCTGGCTTGCGCGTCGCTGGTGATGAGAAGGCCCTGCGCGGCGCGGATCGCGCCGGCGAGATCGCTGCGTAGCTCGAAACCTTCTCCGCGCGGTTCGGCTTTGCCGTCGTGGCGTGGGTGGCCGAGCCAGCCCTGGTTGAGGGCGGTATGGCCGTGCTCGCTGGCAAGCTGGGCGCCGATCTGGCCTGGGCTGTCGTCGAAGCGCAGTTGCTGCAGGCGTGTGCCGTGCAGTTCGCGGGTGCTCCAGCCGCTCACGGCATGGTTGGCGGGCAGGCTGCCGGCGTTGTTGAAATGGGGCGGGCGGTTGTCGGCGTTGTAGACGCGGCCGGTGATGAGGGGCCGGTCGGGGTTGCCGTCGAGGAACTGGACGATCACCTCCTGGCCGACGCGGGGCAGGGCGAGCTGGCCGTAGTGTTGGCCGGCCAGGTCGGTGGCGACGCGCACCCAGGCCGAGCTGAGGTCATCGTGCCGGCCGCTGCGGTCCCAGTGGAACTGCACGCGCACCCGGCCGTATTCGTCGGTGTGGATCTCGTGGCCAGGCGGGCCGACGACGAGGGCGGTCTGCAGGCCGTGGATCTGCGGTGCGTGGCTGCTGTGGCCGGGCGTCGGGCGCCACGGGATGCGCTTGCGCAGGCAGGTGAAGCGGGCGCGGTATTCGGCAGCCTGCCCCTGTCCGGTTTCGTAGTTGTTGCTGACGATGTGATGGACGTCGGTGATGAGGAATTCGTTGTCGCCCTCGCCGCGGCCGATGGCCTGGATGTCGTAGGGGCCGGCCAGGGTGAAGCTGCGGCCGGGCTGGACGGTGTCGGCGTCGCCTTCGGCCGAGAAGTGCTTGGCGCCGGCCTCGTAGGCTTCCATGCGCCGTCGGGCGAGCGCATCCCCGTCGGCGGCGTTCTGGAAGCCGTAAGCACCGGCATAGTCGTAGACCTCCATCGGCGGCATCTGGCCCTGGTCGTTGAGGGATGGCACGTCGGCCGTCCGGGGCTGGGGGGCCTTGAAGTCGAAGCTCGCCGCGCTGTAGTGGTTCGGGATCACCCGGCGGCTGGCGGCCAGCGCCCAGATGCCGCAGGGGTTGACGCCGCTCCGGCCCTCCCAGCTGATGTGCCCGCCGCCGTCGACCGGGTCGGCTTCCCGGCTGTCGCCGCACAGCACCAGGGTGTGGCCATCCTGGCGATGTTCGTACCAGTAGGCCCACCCCTGGGCCTCCCAGCGCCGGTGCAGGTAGTTGTGGTCGTCTTCGGCGAACTGGACGGCATCGCTCATCGGCGCATCGGGGCCGAGCTGGCGGGTCTGCCAGTCGTGCATCGGGTAGGCGTCGAGGATGTGGTGGGTCTGCTCTTCGAGAGTCTTGCCGTGAAAGATGCAGTTGTTGCGACGTTGCCGAAGGAAGGCCAGCCAGGGTCGCAGGGTCATCTGGTAGTGGGCAAACCCGGCGTCGTGCTTGAGGAAGCTGAAGGCGAACACGTGGCCGTTGAAGTAGCGGACCGAGCCGTCTTCGCGCTGGAGCTCGACGGTGACCATCTTGCCCATGACTTCTTTCAGGGGAATGGCCGGGTTGAGCGAGAGGACGTCGACGGTGTACTCGAAATCGCGGGAGAGCCCCTCGTCGGCCTCCAGGCGATTGGCCACGAGCTGGCTGCCTGCGGGGGCGTCGTCGTGGGGAAAGGCGAGCTTGAGCAGGCGTCCGTGCTGGCGCTGTGCGTGGAGCAGGGTGTCGAGCGTATTCGATGGAGCCATGCCTTGTCCTTTCTGCCCGTTTCACATTGCGCGAGGCATTTCGTGTGTGTGTGTCGGCACTGGAGCACTGCATTGTAGAGGGTCGTATATATGAATGGAATTAAACTAAAGTCATACGTTTTGGCAAGTTTCGGCGAGATCTTAACCCGCACTACCGTTTTCCGGTCGCTGCGCCCACCTTTGCAGAAGTCCGGAGTTCGGTGCGCGGCCCGCTAGAATGTGGCCCCGTGCGGGCTGGATGCGACGGGACCTCCGACAAGATGGCAAACCCTTTTGGCTGATTGATCATGCAACTCCGTATCGGAATCGACCTCGGCGGCACCAAGATCGAGGTGATCGCCCTCGGCGCCGCGGGGCAGGAGCTCGCCCGGCACCGGGTGCCGACGCCCCAGGGCGACTACGCGGCCACGCTGGCGGCGGTGGTGGGGCTGGTCGAGCGGGTCGAGCGCGAGACCGGCCGGCGGGGCACGGTGGGGGTCGGCACGCCGGGGGCGTTGTCGCGGGTGAGAGGCCTCATCAAGAACGCGAATTCCACCTGCCTGATCGGCGAGCCGCTGAAGGACGACCTGCAGGCCCTGCTGGGCCGTGAGGTGCGCGTCGCCAACGACGCCAACTGTTTTGCCCTGTCCGAGGCGGTGGATGGGGCCGGGCGGGGGGCGCAGGTGGTGTTCGGGGTGATCCTCGGCACCGGGGTCGGCGCCGGCATCGTGGTGAACGGGCGGGCCCTGGATGGCGCCAACGGGATCGCCGGCGAGTGGGGCCACAACCCGCTCCCGCTTCCGGCGGGTGATGATCTGCCCTTGCCGGCGTGTTATTGCGGCCGCGCGGGCTGCATCGAAACCTATCTGTCGGGGCCGGGCCTGGCGATGGATCATGCCCGCTGCAGCGGTGAGCTGGCGCGGCCGGAGGGCATCGTGGCGGGCGCCGCCGAGGGCGACCCGGCCTGCGAGGCCAGCCTGGCGCGCTACGAGCAACGCCTGGCGCGGGCCCTGGCGGGGGTGATCAACATCCTCGACCCGGACGTGATCGTGCTGGGCGGCGGGCTGTCGAACGTCGAGCGCCTCTACGAAACGGTGCCCAGCCTGTGGCGCCCGCACGTGTTCTCCGACCACGTGGCGACGCGGCTGGTGCAGGCCCGGCACGGGGATTCGTCGGGGGTGCGGGGCGCGGCCTGGTTGTGGCCCGATTGACCGTTTTGCCCCGGGATGGCGCAAAATGGGGGACGTTGCATTTATGGGGCGCAAAGGGGCGGAAACGCCCGGCCCTGATGGGTTGCGGCCGTGAAGCAATGTTCGGCAGCCTGTACCCGGGGCCGGGCCTCGTTTCGCCCGGCCTTGACTCGTGCGGCCCGCCGACTAGATTTCAGAATTCCCCGCGATGATTTCCAACGAGAGTTCAACCATGCCTGTCCTCCGCCACCCCGCGCTGCTGGGTCTGCATTACACCGAACTGCTGGGGCGCCTCAGCCTCTCCCAGGCGGATGTCACCCAGCGCCTCCAGTATCTGGCGTGCCGTCTGTCGATGGGGGTGATGGAGAACAGCCTGCGTCAGTTCATCCTGCGGCGCGACGAGGCTTACTATGCCGCCGACTGCGTGGAGCTCGAGGAGCGGCTCGGGGTGCTCTTCGATGCGGGGGCCGAGGGCTGCGTGACGATCCTGCGCAGCTACATCGAGGAGTTCACCAACGCCCACATCCGCTGCCTCGAGGCGGCCTTCGAGACCGGCGGTGAAGCGCTGCCCCTGCGCCTGCTGCCCTTTGTGCCGCAGCGCGCCCTGCCCGCGCCGGGCCTGCCCGGGCTGAAGCGCGGCGCCCTCCGCTGAGGCGGTGCCGGGCGTTCAGGCCCGGCGCCGGTCTTCGGGCGCTTGCGGCGCGATGTCTTCGGCGTCGGCCGGGCGAGCGTTGGCCACCATCAAGGTTCCGCGCCAGCGCTCGATGGCCGTGGCGAGGGCGAGCCGGTCGACCGGCTTGGGCAGGTAGTCGTTCATGCCGGCGGCGAGGGCGGCCTGGCGTTCCTCGCTCATCGCGTCGGCGCTGACGCCGATGATGTACGCCGGGGTGTTGGCCCTGCGCAGCGCGACGGTGGCGGTGAGCCCGTCCATCCGCGGCATGCGGGCGTCCATGAAGATCAGCTCGAAGTCGTGGTCGGCGCAGCGGGCCAGGGCTTCCTCGCCGTCCTTGGCAAAGGCGATGTCGTGGGCGCCGAAGCTCTCCAGCATGCGCGCCAGCACGGTGCTGTTGATCGCGTTGTCCTCGACGATCAGGATGCGGGTGGCGCGCCGCAGGATCAGCCGCGGTGCCGCCTGGGGCGTGGTGCCGGCCTCGACCTGGCCGGTTTCGAGCTTCACCGTGAACCAGAACTCCGAGCCGACCCCCTCTTCGCTCTTCACGCCGATGTGGCCTTCCATCAGCTCGCACAGCATGCGGCAGATGGCGAGGCCCAGGCCGGTGCCGCCGTAACGGCGGGTGGTGGACATGTCCGCCTGCTCGAAGGGTGTGAAGATGTGGCGGCGCTTGTCGGGGGCGATGCCGATCCCGGTGTCGCGCACGCTGAAGTGCAGGCCGACCTTGCCGCCGGCCGCCTCGCCGAGCTGCAGGTGCACCCGGATCGCGCCCTGGCTGGTGAACTTGAAGGCGTTGCCGACGAGGTTGAGCAGGATCTGGCGCAGCCGGGTCGGGTCGCCGACCAGCGCGTGGGGGACGCTGGAGGCGACGCTCCAGTCGAAACGCAGGCCGCGCTCGGCGGCGTTGGGCTGGAACAGGGCGCCCACCTCGGCCACCAGCAGGTGCGGGTCGAAGCCGACCGTCTCGAGCTTGAGCTTGCGGGCCTCGATCTTGGAGTAGTCGAGGATGTCGTTGAGGATGCCCAGCAGGGCCTGGCTGCTGTTGCGGATGGTGGCGATGTAGTCGCGCTGCTCGGCGCTCTGGGGCGTCATCTCGAGCAGCTGGGCCATGCCGATGATGCCGTTCATCGGGGTGCGGATCTCGTGGGACATCATCGCCAGGAAGTCGCTCTTGGCGCGGCTGGCGGCGGTGGCGGCGTCGCGGGCGTCGATCAGGGCCTGCTCGGCCTGTCGGCGCTCGGTGACGTCGGCGATGCAATACACCCGCCCGATCACCTCGTCGTCGTGGCGGGCCGGCCGCGAGCTGACCTCGAAGATGCGCCCGTCGGTGGTGTGGAGGGTGTCGAAGGTCTCGGTCTGGCCCTGGTTGCTGGTGGCGATGAGGGCCCGGAAGGCGGCCGGGTCGGTGAGGCCGGCGGCCATGTATCCGAGGATCGCGGCCTCGTCCCGCTCCGCCAGCAGGGCCTCGGGCAGGGGCCACTGGTCGGCCAGGCGGCGGTTGAGGTTGACGATGCGGCCTTCGCCGTCGAGCACCAGGATGCCCTCGGTGGTGGCTTCGAGGGTGGCGCGCAGGTGGGAGGTCATCTGCGCCAGCTCGTCCTCGGCGCGTTTCTGGGCGCCGATGTCGGTGGCCCGCACCAGCACCCCCTCGGGGATCCGCCGGACCGTCTTGCGGGCTTCGAGCAGGCCGCCGTCGGCGCGCCGGTAGAGGCCCTCCATGACCTGATCGTCCACCAGGCCGCCGCTGCGCACGTCCTCCCAGAAGAAGATGTCGGCCAGCGCGCACTCGATTTCGGTGACCGGCTGCCCGACCAGCTGTTCTTCCGGGTAGCCGAGCAGGCGGGTGGCCGCGGGGTTGACGGCCAGGATGGCCAGGCTGGCCGGGTCGACGAGGAACAGGATCTCCTCGGCGGCGGCCAGCAGGGCGCATTGGTATTGGCAGTTCATTTTGAGCGCCCCTGGCGAGGGTCGCCGTCGAAGTAGTAGGTCACCCGCTTGCGGGGGCTGAGGTATTCGTGCACCTCGGGCGGGAGGTGGATCGGGCGCAGGGCCTTGGTGATGTTGACCTCGGGCTCCTCTTCGAGATTGAGCATGATGGCCTCGTCCTTCGGTACCTGGGGGTCGTAGACGGTGACCCAGGGCCGCAGCGGGCGCTGCGGGTTGACCGACGAGACCAGCGCCAGAGTGTCGTTGGAGAGGCGCACCACCGAGCCCGGCGGATAGACGCCGAGGCAGCGGATCATCACCTGCAGCGCGCGGGCGTCGAACTTGGAGCGGCGCTGGGCGAACATCAGCGACAGGGCCTCGTGGGGCGTCATGGCCTTGGCCAGGTCGCCCGGGTTGCACAGGTTGTCGTAGTAGTTAACCAGGGACACGATGCGCGCCGCCGGGTCCATCTGCTCGCCCTTCAGGCCCTTGGGGTAACCGCTGCCGTCGGCCAGCTCGTGGTGCTGGGCGATGATGCGCAGCACCGGATCGGGCAGCCCGAGCTGGCGGCCGATGCGCACGCCGTATTCGCAGTGCATCTCCCGCAGGCGCCGCTCGGGGGGGCTCAGCTCGTGGCGGGGCCGGGCGATCCGGTCCGGGATGTCGGCGAGGCCGATGTCGTGGAGCAGCGCGCCGACGCCCAGCACCTGGCTGCGCTGGCGGTCGAAGCCGAGCTCCTTGGCCAGCATCATCGCCAGGATCGAGCTGTTGAGCCCGTGGTAGTAGGTCTCCTCGCTGCCGGGGTTCTCGCCCATCACGTGCAGCGCCACCTCGGGCTGGTCGAGGAAGGCGATGACCATCTGGTTGACCAGCTCACCGACCTCCTCGAGGCACTCCTTGGGCCGCGCGAAGAGGTTCTTGCTGATGTTGCGCATCACCCCGGCGGCCTTCACGAAGGCCTTTTCCACCTCGACGACCTTGCGGTTGCGCTCGGCCAGCCGGGCGATGCGCTCGCGTTTGGCGGCCAGGGTGGGGTTGGCGTCCGGTTCGGCCGGGGTCGCCGGAGGCTGGGGCGGCGTCGGTGCGGGCGCCGCCCGGGTGGTGGCGCCGGCGGGCTGCTTGTCGGAGCGGGCGGGGTCGTAGCGGAAGTGCCGCACCCCCAGCCCGCGCAGGGTCTTGATCTGCTCCGCCGAGCTGATCTTGAAGCTGTTGAAGCTGAACGGGTGGCTGAACCAGGGCAGGTCGATATGGATGAACAGCCCGACGCAGAGCTGGTCGGGCGTGACGACGAAGTCCTGGGGCAGAGGCATGGTAGCGGCAGAAAGCGGTCAATAGTCCTATTTCGGCCTGCCCACCGCGAAGTTGAGCCCGGGCCGTGGCGCCGTGCCTCAGATCGGGGCGTCGACCAGGATCACGTGCACGCTGCGGGGGCCGTGGGCGCCCAGCTGCAGGGTCAGTTCCACGTCGCCGGTGCGCGATGGGCCGGCGACGAGGTTGATGGTGCGCGGCATGCCGCCGGGCCGGGCCCGCACGAGCGGCCAGACGTCCTCGAAGTGGCGCACGATCTGGCTGCAGTGCAGCACCACGAGGTGGTGGTCGGGCACGAAGTTGAGGGTGGTCGGGCTGTCCGGGCCGGAGGGCAGGGCGACGCTGCCCACCTCGGCGATGCCGGCCAGACAGGGGGTGACCGACAGCAGCTCGTCCGGGCCGGCCGGGCCCGGGTGGTGGCTGAAGCCGGCCGGCCACGGCAGGCCGGCCAGCGGGCGGGCCACGGCGGCGCGGGGCGGCAGGCCGAGGCGGGCCTGGTAGGCGGCCACCGCGGCGGGCACCTCGTCGAGGGTGGCGACCCGCGCGACGCTGCCGGCGCGGCTCTCGAACCTGGCGATGAAGCGCGTCACCAGGTCGTCGCCCACGGCGACGCGGGTGTGGGCCGGGCGGCGCGCCTCGAGGGCGGCGACGGCGTCGGGCGGCAGCGGGCCGCGGCCGAGCTGGCGGCGGATCTGGTCGAGGATGGCGGAGCGGGAGGACATGGACGGACGGAGGTCGGGGGGCGGTTCAGGGGCGCTTGTGGGCCTGCCACATCTCGAGGAAGGTCTGCCCCTCGGGCGCGGGCAGGTCGCGCAGGCCGCTCCAGGCTTCGCCGAAGGGCAGGCTGGCGAGGCGGCCCCGGTTGCCGGCGGCGGCCTTCAGGGCCCGGGCGGCGAGACGGTTGGCGGCGCGGTAGAGGGTCGGCCGTTCGGCGACGAAGCGCCAGGCCTGGAGGGCCCGGGTTTCAAGGGCCGGGCGCAGGCCGGCCTGGCTCTGGCGGTGGCGCAGCTCGCGCAGCAGGTCGGGCAGCGGGATGCGCACCGGGCACACGGTCTGGCAGCGGCCGTTGAGGGTGCATGCGTTGGGTAGGTCGTAGGTGCTGTCGAGGCCGACGAAGAGCGGCGTGAGCACCGAGCCCATCGGGCCCGGATAGACCCAGCCGTAGGCGTGCCCGCCCACCGCGCCGTACACCGGGCAGTGGTTCATGCAGGCGCCGCAGCGGATGCAGCGCAGCATGTCCTGGAACTTGCCGCCCAGCATCTTGCTGCGGCCGTTGTCCACCAGCACCACGTGGTATTCCTCGGGGCCGTCCGGGTCGCCGGGGCGGCGCGGGCCGGTGGAGAAGGTGGTGTAGGTTTCGGTCTCCTGGCCGGTGCCGCTGCGCGCCAGCAGGCGCTGGAACAGCGACACGTCGTCGAGGCTGGGCACGATGCGCTCGATGCCGCTGGTGACCACATGCACCCGGGCGAGGGTCTGGGTGAGGTCGCCGTTGCCTTCGTTGGTGACGATCACCGACGAGCCGGTCTCGGCCACCAGGTAGTTGCCGCCGGTGATGCCCACGTCGGCCTGGAAGTATTTTTCGCGCAGCACCAGGCGCGCTTCGGTGACCAGCTCGCCGACGCTGGTCTTGCGCGGCCCGCCATGGGCCGCCTCGAACAGCTCGGCCACCTGGGCGCGGGTCTTGTGGATGGCCGGGGCGATGATGTGCGAGGGCGGCTCGCCGGCGAGCTGGATGATGTATTCGCCCAGGTCGGTCTCGGTCACCCGGTAGCCGTCGGCCTCGAGGGCTTCGTTGAGGCCGATCTCCTCGGAGACCATCGACTTGCCCTTGGTGATGGTCTTCGCGCCGACCCGCCGGCAGATGCCGAGGATGATCTGGCGGGCCTCCTCGGCGTCGGCGGCCCAGTGCACCTGGCCGCCGGCGGCGGTGACCTGCGCCTCGAAGCGTTCGAGGTAGTGGTCGAGGTGGGCCAGCACGTGGTTCTTCACGTCGCGGGCCTGGTCGCGGAGGGCCTCGAACTCCGGCAGCTCGGCGACCAGCGCGCCGCGGCCATTGACGAAGCCCTTGCGGGACTGGCCGAGGGCGTCCTTGAGGTGGGGGTCGGCCAGGGCCGTGATGACCTTGGCCTTGAAGCGGGGGCTGGTGACCTTCATGGCTGCCGCGCCTCCGGGGCACCGCCGATGCCGTCGCCGTCGGCCAGCCCGGCCAGCACCTCGGCGGTGTGGAAGACCTTGACCGGCGCGCCGCAGCGGGTCATCCGCCCGGCCAGGTGCAGCAGGCAGCCCAGGTCGCCGCCGACGAGGGTGCCGGCGCCGGTCTCGGCCACCCGGGCCAGCTTGTCGTCGGCCAGGCGGCCGGAGATCTCGGGGTATTTGACGCAGAAGCTGCCGCCGAAGCCGCAGCACACCTCGGTGTCGGCCATCTCGGCGAGCTGCAGGCCGTCCACGCTGCCGAGCAGCAGGCGCGGCTGGGCCTGGATGCCGAGCTCGCGCAGCCCCGAGCAGGAGTCGAGGCAGGTGACGGTGCCGGGGTAGGCGGCGTCCACCGCCTGCACGCCGCGCACGTCGGTGAGGAAGGAGACGAGCTCGAAGCTCTTCGCGGCGAGGGCCTCGGCCCGGGCGCGCCAGGGCGGGTCGTCGGCGAAGAGGCGGGGGTAATCCTTGCGGATCGTCGCCATGCACGAGCCGGAAGGCCCCACGACGTAGTCGAAACCCTCGAAAACCTCGATAACCTGCCTCGCCAGCGCCCTGGTGGCCTCGAAATCGCCGCTGTTATAGGCCGGTTGGCCACAACAGGTCTGGTTTTGGGGCACTTCCACACGGCAACCGGCGTTTTCAAGCAGCTTTACGGCGGCAAAACCCACATTGGGGCGAAACAGGTTCATCAGGCAGGTGGCGAAGAGGCCAACGCGGGGGGGCATGGGTGTTTCCTTGAAGACAGGTCGGCCTGACGGAACGGAGCGGCGGCGCGCATGCAGTATTACCGCCGCCCATTCTAGCCGGGGCGCCCCAAAGTGGGGAGGGCGCGCCGCGCGGCCGCGGTCCGGGCGGGCGGCCACCGGCGCCCTGGCACCCTGGCTCGGTGGTATAAAACCCGTCCTTTATCGCACAGGTGGTCGACCGATGGAAATGGATCTCGCCGGGTGGGTCGTGACGGGGTTTGCGATCCTCATCACCGGCATCTCCAAGTCCGGCCTGGGCGGTGCGCTGGGCGGGCTGGCGGTGCCCTTCATGAGCATGTGGATGTCGCCCCGGGACGCGGTGGCGGTGATGCTGCCCATCCTCATCACGATGGACATGGTGGGCATCCGGGCCTGGCGGGGCAAGGCCGACTGGCAGGACCTGCGCACGCTGATCCCCGGCGCGCTGGTCGGCATCGCCCTCGGCACGCTGGCCTTCGGGGTGATGTCGGACCGGGTCGTGAAGGGCTCGATCGGCCTGATCGCGGTGGTGTTCGCCCTCGACCGGCTGCTGCGCAAGGGCGGCCGGGTGGCCAGCGAGGCGCGGCCGCCGCGGGCGGTCGGCTGGCTGTGGGGGGCCGGGTCGGGCTTCACCAGCACCCTGGCCCACGCCGGCGCGCCGCCGGTGATGATCTACCTGCTGTCGCGCCGCCAGCCGCGGGAGACTTTCGTGGCCACCTCGGTGTTCTTCTTTGCGGTGATCAACCTCGCCAAGCTGCCCTTCTACATCGGGCTGGACCTGTTCAGCCGCGAGACCCTGGTGATGTCGGCGCTGTTCATTCCGCTGGTGCCGATCGGCGTGTGGAGCGGCATGCGCATCCTGAAGCACATCCCCGAGCGGCCGTTCTATTTCTTTGCCACCGCGGCGCTGGGCCTGTCGGGGGTGAAGCTGCTGTGGGACGGGGTGATGGGCTGAGGGGGCGCCCTTCCGCTTCACCTCCGGGCGGGCCACCGCCCCTTCCGGTGGCGCTGGCCACGCTCTCCCGGCGGCCACAAGTGGCAGGGCGTCTGTTCGCGGTCTTCGCGCCCCTTCGCCGAGCGGCGCGAGCCCCTGAGGGGCGTGGGTTTACAGTCGCAGCCGTCCGCCCCGCTTGCGGGTACCGACGCCGGCCAGTTTGGCCAGCCCGGCGCTGCCGTGGGCGTGGCAGATGGCGCAGGCCAGCGCATCGGCCGCGTCGCTGGACGGGCTGCCGTCCAGGCTGAGCAGACGCTGCACCATGTGGTTGACCTGCTCCTTGGCCGCCTTGCCATGACCCACCACGGCCTGCTTGACCTGCAGCGCGGTGTATTCGGCCACCGGCAGGTCGCACGACACCGCGCCGCAGATCGCCGCGCCGCGGGCCTGGCCGAGAAGCAGGGTGGATTGCGGGTTCACATTGACGAAGACGATCTCGATCGCCACCTGGTCCGGCTGGTAGGTGGCGATCACCTGGCGCACCCCGTCGAGGATCACCTTGAGGCGCTCCGGCAGGCTGCCCTCGCCGCTGCGGATCACGCCGCTCGCCACGTAGCGCAGCTGGCTGCCGAGGGTGTCGATGACGCCGAAGCCGGTGTTGCGCAGGCCCGGGTCGATGCCCAGGATGCGCGTCGCGACGGTGGCGGAGGCGGCCGGCGCGTTCATTTGCGGGCCAGCCAGACGCCGAACACCGTGACGCCCATCCCGGCCAGGGCCAGGCCGGTGAGCGTCTCGCCGAACACCGCCCAGGCGATCAGCGCGGTGCTGGGCGGGGTGAGGTAGAACAGGCTCGCCACATTGACGGCGCTGCCGCTGCGGATCAGCAGGTTGAGCAGGCTCACCGCGCCCACCGACAGCACCAGCACCAGCCACAGCAGCGCGAACACGAAGTGGCCGCTCCAGGTGACCGCCAGCGCCTCGGTCTGGGTGGCGACGAGGCCGGTGGCGAGGAGGGACGGCACGAACTGGATCACCGAGCCTGTGCGCAGGTCGAAGGCCGGACAGAAGCGCTTCTGGTACAGGGTGCCGGCGGTGATGCCGATCAGGGCCAGCAGCACCGGCGTGAGCATCGCCGTCAGTTGCGGCGTGCCGGCGGTGCCGGCCACCTTGTTCGACACCACCAGCGCCACTCCGGCGAGGCCCAGCACCAACCCGGCCCACTGGCGCGGCCGCACCTTCTCGCCCAGCAGCAGGCCGGCGCCCAGGGCGGTGAGCAGGGGCTGAAGGCCGACCACCAGCGCGGCAATGCCGGCGGGCAGCCCGTGGCTGATCGCCACGAACACCCCGCCCAGATACACCCCATGCACCAGCAGCCCGGTGACGCCGATGTGCAGAAACTGGCGCGGCGTCTGCGGCCACGGCGCGCGGCTGGCCAGGGCGACGCCGCCCATCAGCAGGATCACCAGCATGTAGCGCAGGCACAGGAAGCTGAGCGGCTCGGCGTAGGGCATGCCGTAGCGGGCGCCGATGAAGCCGGTGCTCCACAGCAGCACGAAGAGGAGGGGATAGAAGCGTGTCACGGGGAAGGGGATGTCGGGGCTTGGAGCGGTGGTTCGCCGGGATCTGGAGCAGCGCGGGCGGCGCGGGCGCAAGGGGGCTCGCGCCGTCGCGCCACCTACTGCCCGGCCTTGTGCCGGCTGCGGTAGATGCGCGTGGCCGCGGTGACGATGGCCTGCACGTCGGCCGGCGGCAGCTGGGGCAGGTTCTCGCGCACCAGCCGGTAGGCCAGGTGCTCGAGCTGCTGGCCATTCCAGGCGTTGGAGGGGTCGAAGAAGGGTTCGATGAGGTGGTAGGCCTGGTCCACCAGCTCGCGCAGGGCCAGGTTCTTGCGGCGTTCGGGGATCGGGTTCATGGGCGGCTGTCCGGAAAAAGGCCGAAGAGGGCGAGGGGGATGATAACCCGGCCCTCAGGCCGCCCCGGGCCGGCGTGCCGGCGCGGCGTACCATTTTTCGGGGGGCACGCACTTCTCCTGGGCCGGGTCGGCCATGTAGTGGGGCGACATGATCTGCACGCCGTGCTCATTGAAGACGTCCTGGATGCTGGCGTGGAGATTGCTGAGCACCCGCGCCCGCGGCGCGTCGCCGGTGGGGGCGGCCTGGGCGACCAGGCAGTATTCGGGGTAGAAGTCGGACAGCGCGGTCTGGAACACCCGCGGCGGCGGGTCGGCGAGCACCCCGGCGGTGCGCCGGGCGGCCTCGAGGAGCATCGCCTCGACCTGGCGCCACGGGGTGTCGTAGCCGATCGTCACCGTGATGTCGATCATGAAGCCGAGCCCGTCGGTGGTACGCGAGTAGTTGCGGGTGGCGCTGCCGACGATCAGCGCGTTGGGGATGGTGACCTCGGCGCCGCGCCCGGTGCGCAGCCGGGTGTTGAAGAGGGTGATCGCCGCGACGGTGCCCTCGTGCTCGCCGATGCGCACATATTCGCCGGTGCGCAGGGTGCGCGAGTACATCAGGATCAGCCCGCTGGCGGCCTGGCCGACGACGCTGGAGGCGCCCAGCGACACCATCAGGCCGATCAGCACCGACATGCCCTTGAAGGCCTCCGTGTGGGCGCCGGGCAGGTAGGGGTAGGCCATCACCAGCGCGAAGATCCAGATCAGGATGTTGGTGATCTTGCGGGTCGGCTCGACGGTGTCCCGGTCCAGCCAGCCAACCCCGCCGCCGTTGCCCGCCACGTGGTCGAAGAAGGGTTTCAGCAGGCCCACCACCGCCCGGGCGACGAGCAGCATCAGCACCGCCACCAGCAGGTTGGGCAGGGTTTCGAGCATGCCCAGCCCGAGCCGGGCCAGCACGCCGAGCAGGTAGTCGTCGAGTTGCTCGCCCCAGGCCCGGGTGTAGGGGAACAGCGCCAGCACCCGGGCCAGCCAGGTGTAGGCGAGCAGGGCGGCGAGCAGCCAGAACGCCGCGCCGGTGAGCCACCTCGCCGCGGCCAGCACGCGCTCGCCGCGGATCAGCTCGGCACCGCCCGCCCGCAGCCGCCGGGTGTGGGCGTCGATGGCGGCGGCGAGGCGGCGGGCGATCCAGCCGCGCAGGCGCGCCAGCCCGGACAGCAGGATGACGAACAGCAGCGTCAGCCCGGCCGACACCGCCAGGCCTCCGGCCAGGGTCCTGCTGTCGTGGCTCTCGCGGGACTCGGCGAGGGCCGTGCGGAGGGCCGCCAGGGTGGTGTCGGTGAGGGCGTCGAGGCTCTCGCCGGCGAGCTTGTCGGTGTCTTCGGGGGTCAGTACGAAGGCCAGCTGGCCGCCGACCAGCACGATGTTGCCCACCGGGTTGGGCTGCACGCTGACGGTGTCGCCGGCCCCCCGTTCGAGCTGCGCAACGATCGCCTGCCGCCCACGCTCGGCCCGCTGGCGGGGTGGGGCGCCCAGGAAGGTCGCCCGGAAGCGTACGATCCGGCGGTTCATCAGCACCAGCTCGGCCTCTTCGCCGGCCGGCACGGCGACGGCCGCCGGCGGAGACGGCTCGGCCGGTGTCGTCGCCCGGGCCTGCTCCGGCCCATGGCGGGCGTGGCCGGAGGCGGCGCTGCAGGCCGCCGCCAGCCCCAGGGCCCAGACCAGGAACAACAGGCGGAGGATGCCGCCGCGGGGCGGACGCAGGGAGTCGGAGCGCATGGCGATGGGGTGTGGTCGGTGCATGCCGGCGGGGCATCCGGGCAATCGGGAAATGCCCTGATGATAGCCGTTCGCCCGGCGTGGGGCGTGCTTTTGCGGCGGACCGGCTTGTGTTCCGCCGCGTTTTGCGCGACAACCCCGGCTCCGACGCGCCGGCTCCGGCCGCGCGCCCAACCCCGCGACGAGGACCCGCCATGCCCTGCTGGCTGATGAAATCCGAACCCGACGACGTCTCCATCGACGACCTGGCCGCCCGCCCTGGCCAGACGGTGCCCTGGTACGGGGTGCGCAACTACCAGGCCCGCAACTTCATGCGCGACGCGATGCGGGTCGGCGATGGGGTGCTGTTCTACCATTCCGGCTGCGCCGAGCCGGGGATCGCCGGCATCGCCCGGGTTGCCAGCGGGCCTTACCCGGACGCCACCCAGTTCGACCCGGCGAGCAAGTACTTCGACCCCCGGGCCACGCCTGACAACCCGCGCTGGCTGCATGTGGACGTGGGCTTCGTGCGCAAGACCCGGCTGGTGGGTTTGCCCGAATTGCGCGGCCGGCCCGAACTGGCGAACATGCGCGTCCTCGCCCGTGGCAACCGGCTGTCGATCACGCCGGTCGAGCCGGCCGAGTGGCGTTTCATCGTCGGGCAGCTGCTCGGCGCAACCGACCTGCAGGACTGGACATGAACATCGGTATCGAATGGCTGGCCGCCTACCTGGCGCTCGGCGCCTTCGTGGGCTTTTTTGCCGGGCTGCTCGGCGTGGGGGGCGGCGCGATCATGGTGCCTATGCTGACCACCTTCTTCGCCGCCCAGGGTTTCCCGCGGGAGCACCTGGTGCATCTGGCGCTGGGCACCTCGATGGCCGGCATCGTGATCACCTCGATCTCCAGCCTGCGCGCCCACCACGCCCACGGCGCGGTGCGCTGGGACATCGTGCGCGGCATCGCGCCGGGCGTGCTGGCCGGCACCTTCGCCGGCACCTTCGTGGCGTCGCGGGCGCCAACCCAGCCGCTGGCGATCTTCTTCGCCTGCTTCACCGCCTACGTGGCGGTGCAGATGATCCTCAACGTCAAGCCCAAGCCCTCCCGCGAGCTGCCGGGCACCGCCGGGCTGGTCGGGGTGGGCGGCGTGATCGGGGCGATCTCGTCGCTGGTGGCGATCGGCGGCGGTTCGCTGTCGGTGCCCTTCATGACCTGGTGCAACGTCAAGGTGCACAACGCCATCGGCACCTCGGCGGCCATCGGCCTACCGATCGCGGTGGCCGGCGCGCTGGGTTACCTGATCAATGGCTGGAGCGTGGCGGGGCTGCCCGAGTGGAGCCTGGGTTATGTCTACCTGCCGGCGCTGGTGCTGCTCAGCCTGCTCTCCAGCCTGACCGCGCCGATCGGCGCCAGGCTCGCCCACAAGCTGCCGGTGGCCACCCTGAAGAAGGTCTTTGCCGGGCTGCTGATCGCCCTGTCGGCCAAGATGCTGCACACCGTGCTGGCGGGCTGAGTCCCGCCTCTCAAGGCCGGGGCGGCCCGGCCGTAAGACAATGCACCGACTTCGTACGGGTGCGCCCATGTCCGCCGCCAATGTCCGTCTCCGGCTCCAGTTCGAGCTCGAACTCGCCGTCCCCACACAATTGACCGCCCTCGACCACGCGCAGCTGTGCCGCGCGCTGGCCGGGGCCCTCGGCCCGACGGTGATCCAGGGGCTGCCGATGATCGCCGGCAAGCAGATGGCCAAGGTCGGCGTCCGCGTGGTCAAGCATCACCACCACCTGGATGCCCGGGTCACCACGCAGGCCCGCGTCGAGCCGGCGCGCATCGTCGAGGTGGCGCCCCACCTGACCGACGCCGAGGTGGAGGCCCTCTCCGCCCGGGCCGGCGCGCGCCTGCCGGCGGGCGAGGCGGAGGCCGCCGCCTACCTGCGCGGCCAGGCGCTGGCGCTGGTCAACGAATACCGGCTGGTGCCGTGCTCGGTGAGCGCCGTGCTCACCAGCGGCAAGCCCGCGCGGATCGACGGCGAGCTCAACCTCACCAACGGCCACATCTTTCTTGATAGCGTCCACCGCCAGACCCGCCTGCGGGCCGACCAGGGGCCACTGCGGGTGGAGGTGGCCGGCACCGCGGTGGCGGTGTCCGCCGAGTGTTCCGGCCATACCCTCACCGGCCCGGTGCTGGATGTGGCGGTGGCGCAGCTGGTGCCCCACCGTGGCGCGCTGCTCGCCCGCTGGCAGGCGGGTTGAGGGGCGGCTCAGCGCCCCTTGAACACCGGCGGGCGCTTGGCAAAGAAGGCGTCGAGGCCTTCCTTGTAGTCTTCGGTGGCCAGGAAGTCGAAGGCGGCGCGCTTTTCGTCGGCCGACAGGGGCGTGCCCTTCATCAGCCGATGCACCCACTGCTTGTGCCAGCGGGCCACCAGCGGCGCGCCCTTGAGGATGCGGGCGGCGGTGGCGTGGGCTTCGCGCTCGACCTCCTCGTCGTCCACCACGCGGGTCAGCAGGCCCTTGGCGAGAGCCTCGTGGGCGCCGAGGATGCGCCCCTCGAGCAGGATCTCCAGCAGCACCGCCGGGCCGACGAGCTCGAGCAGGCCGGCCATCTCGCCCGGATACATCGAGAAGCCCAGCTTGTTGATCGGCGCGCCGAAGCGGCTCGACTCGCCGGCGATGCGGATGTCGCAGCAGCCGGCGATCTCCAGCCCGCCGCCGATGCAGGCGCCCTGGATCATCGCCACGGTGGGCACCGGGCAGGCGCGGATGGCGTCGAGGGCGGCGGCGACGAGCCCTTCGTGGTAGTGCAGGGCGTCGTCGACGGTGGCGCGCACGACCAGGAATTCCTCGATGTCGCCGCCGGCTGCAAAGGCCTTGTCACCTGCGCCGCGCAGGATCACGCAGCGTACCTCGGGGTCGGCGTTGATGGCGCTCATGCGGGCCTGCAGGGCACGCCACATGTCGGCGTCCACGGCGTTGAGCTTGTCGGGGTTGGAGAGGCTCAGGGTCGCGACGCCCGAGGTCTGGCTGCAGTGGATTTCTCCGGACATTGGGGGGTTCCGTGGGTGAAAAAGGTATTGCGCTGCAAAAAAGTTCCATACGCAGTAGTATGGAGTCTTGTGTATGTTATATCATCTGGCTCGGGCGTCGTTGCGGCGCGGCTTCGCCCTGCGTCACATCCATCGATAACACCAAGAAATGGCAGTCTGGGGTCTTTGCCCTGAGGAACCAACAGACAGTCCGCGCCACATCCACTGATGTACTAAGGGAGGAAACATGTCGAGCACTGCAAACCAGAGTGCGGTTTACGCACGCATCCGAAAGAACCCGCGCTTCACCGAGCTCGTCTCCAAGCGTACGAGTTTTGCCACCCTGTTGTCGGTGGTCGTCCTGGTGATCTTCTACGGCTTCTTCATGGTCGTGGCGTTCAACCCCAATCTGATCGGCCAGCGCCTCTCCGAGGGCTCCTACCTCACCGTGGGGATCGCCGCCGAATTGTTCATGTTCATCTTCTTCTGGGTGCTCACGGCGGTCTACGTCAAGCGCGCCAATGGCGAATTCGACGCCATCACCGAAGAAGTCGTCCGCGACGCCGCGAAGGGGGTGAAGTGATGCGAGCCCGTCTCAATCTTGCGCTGCTGGCCCTGCTGGCGCCGGCCCTGTCCTTTGCCGGTGATGCGATTTCCGCCACCGAGAAGCAGGCGCTCAACATCCACGCGATCGGCATGTTCGTGCTGTTCGTCGGCATGACCCTGTTCATCACCAAGTGGGCGGCCGGGCGCACCAAGTCGGCGTCCGACTTCTACACCGCCGGCGGCGGCATCACCGGCTTCCAGAACGGCCTCGCGATCGCCGGCGACTACATGTCCGCCGCCACGCTGCTGGGCCTCACCGCGCTGGTCTACACCAAGGGCGTCGATGGCTACATCTACATGATCGCCTTCTTCGCCGGCTGGCCGATCATCCTGTTCCTGATGGCCGAGCGCCTGCGCAACCTGGGCAAGTTCACCTTCGCCGACATCACCTCCTATCGCCTCAACCAGGGCAAGGTGCGCACGATGGCGGCGGTGTCCTCGCTCACCGTGGTGTGCTTCTATCTGGTGGCCCAGATGGTCGGTGCCGGCCAGCTGATCAAGCTGCTGTTCGGTCTCGACTACAACATCGCCCTGTTCGTCGTCGGCGCGCTGATGATGGTGTATGTCACCTTCGGCGGCATGGTCGCCACCACCTGGGTGCAGATCATCAAGGCCTGCATGCTGCTGGCCGGTGGCACGTTGGTGATGATCCTGGCGATGAGCCAGTTCGGCTTCAGCTTCGAGAACCTGATGGCCAAGGCCGTCTCGGTGCATAGCCTGGGCGAGAAGATCCTCTTCCCCGGCTCCCTGCTGCCCGACCCGATCACCGCGCTGTCCCTGGGTCTCGGCCTGATGTTCGGTACCGCCGGTCTGCCGCACATCCTGATGCGCTTCTTCACGGTGACCAACGCCAAGGAAGCCCGCAAGTCGGTGCTCTATGCTTCCGGTTTCGTGGCCTACTTCTTCAACGTGATCCTGCTGATGGGCCTCGCCGCCATCATCATCGTCGGCCAGAACCCCGAGTTCTTCGAGGGCGGCAAGATCGGTGGCAAGATCATCGGTGGTGGCAACATGGTCGCGATGCACCTGGCCAAGGCCGTGGGCGGCAACCTGCTGCTGGGCTTCCTGTCGGCGGTGGCCTTCGCGACCATCCTGGCGGTGGTGTCCGGCCTGGCGCTGGCCGGTGCGGCGTCGATCTCCCACGACATCTATGCCCGCGTGATCCGCAAGGGCAAGGCCACCGAGACCGAGGAGCTGCGCGTCTCCAAGCTGTCCTCCGTGGGTCTGGGCCTGGTGGCGATCGTCCTCGGCATCCTCTTCGAGAAGATGAACGTGGCGTTCATGGTGGCGCTGGCCTTCGGTATCGCCGCCTCCGCCAACTTCCCGGTGCTGATCCTGTCGATGTACTGGAGGGGCCTCACCACCCGCGGCGCGGTCGTCGGCGGCTACGTCGGCCTGGTGGCGGCGGTGCTGTTCGTGCTGTTCTCCAAGTCCGTGTGGGTGACCGTGCTGGGCAACGCCCAGGCGCTGTTCCCGTATGACCAGCCGGCCCTGTTCTCCATGCCGCTGGCCTTCCTGGTGACCTTCATCGTGTCGAAGCTCGACAACAGCGCCGAAGCCCAGGCCGAGCGCGCTGCCTTCGAAGACCAGTACGTCCGTGCCCAGACCGGTTTCGGCGCCGCCGAAGCCAGCTCGCACTAAGCCAGCCGGGCCCCGCGAGGGGCTCGCCGGATGCAGAAACCCCCGCTCGGGCCTGGCTCGGCGGGGGTTTTTACATGGGTGAGAGGCTGTGTTTTTGAGTGGGGCGGCCCAGGCCGCTGCCGGGCGCTCAGGTGGTGCTGTCGCGACTGGCGGCGAACTTGGCGAGGGCCTGGCGGCCGCTGGAGATGTGCTCGCGCATCAGCTGTTCGCTGCGCGCGACATCGCGCCGGGACAGCGCGTCGAGGAGGCCCCGGTGTTCGGCGAGGGACTGCCTGAGGCGGCCGTCGCTGAACAGCGAGTGGTGGCGCGACAGTTTGATGACCTTGCGCAGGTCGGTGATGGCCTGGGTCAGCCAGCGGTTGCCGGCGATGTGCTGGACTTCCTGGTGGAAGGCCTGGTTGGCCTCGAAGAAACCGTCGATGTCGTTGGCGTCGGCGGCCCGCTCGAGATCGTCGTGGATCGCGCGCAGCTGGTCGAGGTCGGCCTCGCTGGCCTTGCGGGCGGTGTCGGCGGCGCACTGGCCTTCGAGCAGCGCCATGACGGTGAAGATCTCGTCCAGGTCGCGCTCGGAGATCTCGGTGACGTAGCAGCCGCGCCGCGGCTTGAGCGTCACCAGACCCTCGGCGGCGAGCACCTTGAGGGCCTCCCGCAGCGGGGTGCGCGAGATCCCGTAGTCGGCGGCCAGGGCCTGCTCGTCCACCCAGGTGCCGGGCGGCAGTTCGTGGGAAAAAATGCGCTGGCGCAGTCGCTCCGCGACTTCCTGGTACAGGGCTAGGGGGGCTATCCGGCCGGCCTTCATCGATTCGCGTGACGGGTTTTGTTGGAGAGGTGACTCAGCTATTGCATCCATAATTATGGATAAAGTATTATTTACAGGATATCAAGTCAAGCACCTGCGCAGCATCTGAACCCGGGTCTGTCCGGCGGCATCGCCGGCGGATCGAACAAGACAAAGAGGGAGGGAGAAATGCCCTGCGCAGGGCACGACAGCCGGCCGTGGCCAGGGGTCACGGCCGGTACTGCCGTATATGATCGAACCGTCACGGGCCGTCCGGTGGCCCCAAAAATCGAGGGTAACAAGCCATGGCGAACAGCAAAGAACCGACCTTCCCGCAACCTGATCTGGCCGCCTGGAACAAGGCCGCCGCCAAGTCGGCCCCCGAAGGCGATGTTGCCAAGCTCAATTGGGTGACGCCGGAAGGCATCACGGTCAAGCCGCTGTACACCGCGGCCGACCTCGAGGGCCTCAAGTACGCCGACACCCTGCCGGGTTTCGAGCCCTTCCTGCGCGGCCCGCAGGCCACCATGTACGCCGCCCGTCCGTGGACCATCCGCCAGTACGCCGGCTTCTCCACCGCCGAAGCGTCCAATGCCTTCTACCGCAAGGCGCTGGCGGCCGGCGGCCAGGGCGTCTCGGTGGCCTTCGACCTGGCCACCCACCGCGGCTACGACTCCGACAACCCCCGCGTGGTCGGTGATGTCGGCAAGGCCGGCGTGGCCATCGACTCCGTCGAGGACATGAAGATCCTCTTCAACGAGATCCCCCTCGACAAGGTGTCCGTCTCGATGACCATGAACGGCGCCGTGCTGCCCATCCTCGCCGGCTACATCGTCGCCGCCGAAGAGCAGGGCGTCTCGCAGGACAAGCTGTCCGGGACCATCCAGAACGACATCCTCAAGGAGTTCATGGTCCGCAACACCTACATCTACCCGCCGACGCCGTCGATGAAGATCATCGCCGACATCTTCCAGTACACGTCGACGCACATGCCCAAGTTCAACAGCATCTCGATCTCGGGCTATCACATCCAGGAGGCGGGCGCCAACCAGGCCATCGAGCTGGCCTTCACGCTGGCCGACGGCGTCGAGTACGTGCGCACCGGCATCAAGGCCGGCATGGACGTGGACACCTTCGCCGGCCGCCTGTCCTTCTTCTGGGCGGTGGGCATGAACTTCTACCTCGAGATCGCCAAGATGCGTGCCGCGCGCATGCTGTGGTGGCGCCTCATGAAGCAGTTCGAGCCGAAGAGCCAGAAATCGATGATGCTGCGCACCCACAGCCAGACCTCCGGCTGGTCGCTCACCGAGCAGGACCCGTACAACAACGTCGTGCGCACCACCATCGAGGCGATGGCGGCCGTGTTCGGCGGCACCCAGTCGCTGCACACCAACGCGCTGGACGAAGCCATCGCGCTGCCCACCGAGTTCTCGGCCCGCATCGCCCGCAACACCCAGATCATCATCCAGGAAGAGACCCACATCACCAGCGTGGTCGACCCGTGGGCTGGCTCCTACATGATGGAGAAGCTCACCCAGGACATGGCCGACAAGGCCTGGGCCCTGATCGAGGAGATCGAGGCGATGGGCGGCATGACCAAGGCCGTCGAGTCCGGCTGGGCCAAGATGAAGGTCGAGGAGTGCGCCGCCGAGAAGCAGGCCCGCATCGACTCCGGCAAGGACGTCATCGTCGGCGTCAACAAGTACAAGCTGGCCAAGGAAGACCCGATCGAGATCCTCGACATCGACAACCACGCCGTGCGCGAGGCCCAGATCGAGCGCCTCGCCCGTATCCGCGCGATGCGTGACCAGGCCGCCGTCGACGCCGCCCTGGCCGCCCTCACCGAGTGCGCCAAGACCGGCGAAGGCAATCTGCTCGATCTCGCCGTGAAGGCCGTGCGCCTGCGCGCCACCGTCGGCGAGATCTCCGACGCGCTCGAGGTCGTCTTCGGCCGCTACCGCGCCAACCCGCAGGCCGTCACCGGCATCTACAACGCGGTGGTCGAGGGCAACGACGACTGGCAGGCCCTGAAGGCCGACATCGAGGCCTTCGTCGCCGAAGAGGGCCGCCGCCCGCGCATCATGATCGCCAAGCTCGGCCAGGACGGCCACGACCGCGGCGCCAAGGTGGTGGCCTCGGCCTTCGCCGACCTGGGCTTCGACATCGACATCGGCCCGCTCTTCCAGACCCCCGAGGAAGCCGCCCGCCACGCGGTCGAGAACGACGTGCACGCGGTGGGCTGCTCCAGCCTCGCCGCCGGCCACAAGACGCTCGTGCCGGCCATCATCAAGGCCCTCAAGGACCAGGGCGCCGACGACATCATCACCTTCGTCGGTGGGGTGATCCCGGCCCAGGACTACGACGCCCTCTACAAGGCGGGCGCCGCCGGCATCTTCGGGCCCGGCACGCCGATCCCGACCGCGGCCCGCGAGGTGCTCAAGCAGATCCGCGCCGCGAAGAAGGGCTGAGCATCTCCCTGACGCCGGCCGGCCTGCGCCGGTCGGCGACGTGTCCCGCGATGGGCGAAGGGCTTCGGCTTTTTCGCCCATCCGCATTCGTGAAGCATCCACGACGACTCTCGCGCCCCCGCTCCTGAAGACGCCATGTCCGCGACCTCCATGTCCGCTGAAAACCTGCCCCGCGACGCCGCCGACCAGGCTCTTGTCGACGGTGTGCTCGCCGAGCAGCGGCGCCCCCTCGCCAAGACCATCACCCTGATCGAATCCCAGCGGGCCGATCACAAGCAGCGCGCCCGCAGCGTGCTGGAAGGCCTGCTGCCCCACACCGGCCGCTCCATGCGGGTGGGCATCTCCGGCGTGCCGGGGGTTGGCAAGTCCACCTTCATCGAGGCGCTCGGGCTCTACCTCATCGACCAGGGCCACAAGGTGGCGGTGCTCGCCGTCGATCCGTCGTCCAGCGTCACCGGCGGCTCCATCCTCGGCGACAAGACGCGCATGGAGTTGCTCTCCCAGCGCACCGAGGCCTTCATCCGGCCGAGCCCGTCGGCGGGCAGCCTGGG
This sequence comes from Zoogloea sp., assembly GCF_041908905.1. Classification (GTDB taxonomy): domain Bacteria; phylum Pseudomonadota; class Gammaproteobacteria; order Burkholderiales; family Rhodocyclaceae; genus Zoogloea. The sequence goes on along the minus strand of NZ_JAYREK010000001.1, from coordinate 331,725 downwards.
CGGCGTTGCCGAAAAGACCCGCGAGGCCATGCTGGTCTGCGAGGCGGCCGGCTTCGACGTGATCATCATCGAGACGGTGGGCGTCGGCCAGTCGGAGACCGCCGTGGCAGGCATGACCGACATCTTCTGCCTGCTCCAGCTCCCCAACGCCGGCGACGACCTGCAGGCGATCAAGAAGGGCATCATGGAGCTCGCCGACCTGATCGTCATCAACAAGGCCGACATCAACCCCCAGGCGGCCACCGTGGCCCGCTCCCAGATCAAGAGCGCGCTGGGCATGCTGCGCCATGCCTCGCCCAACTGGGCCCCGCCGGTGCTGATGCTTTCTGCGTTGCAGAAGCAGGGGATCGCCGAATTCTGGAATACCATTGAAAACTATCGTTCCACGATGCAGCGGAGCGGTGAGTTCGAAGCCCGTCGCCGCCATCAGGCGCGGGCCTGGATGTGGGAACTGATCGATCAGGGCCTGCGGGCCCGGTTCGCGAGTCACGCCCGGGTACAGCAGGATCTGCCCGGTTTGCAGGCGGCCGTCGAGGCCGGCCAGACAACCCCTTCGGCCGCCGCGATGCGGTTGCTGGGCTATCTGGGCTGAATCAAAAAAACGGATTTTAACTGGAGGCTGTAAATGCACGACATCATCCACCAGCTGGAAAAGAAGCGCGAAGCGGCCCGCCTGGGTGGCGGCCAGAAGCGAATCGACAGCCAGCACAAAAAAGGCAAGCTGACGGCCCGTGAGCGCATCGAACTCCTGCTCGACCCGGATTCCTTCGAGGAATGGGACATGTTCAAGGAGCACCGCTGCGTCGATTTCGGCATGGACCAGTCCGAGAAGACCCCGGGTGACGGCGTCGTCGTCGGTTACGGTACCATCAACGGCCGGCTGGTGTTCGTGTTCAGCCAGGACTTCACCGTGTTCGGCGGCTCCCTGTCCGAAACCCACGCCGAGAAGATCTGCAAGGTGATGGACCAGGCCATGAAGGTCGGTGCTCCGGTGATCGGCCTCAACGACTCGGGCGGCGCCCGCATCCAGGAAGGCGTGGCCTCCCTCGGCGGCTATGCCGACGTGTTCCAGCGCAACGTGATGGCCTCCGGCGTCGTGCCGCAGATCTCCATGATCATGGGCCCCTGCGCCGGCGGCGCGGTGTACTCGCCCTCGATGACCGACTTCATCTTCATGGTCAAGGACTCGTCCTACATGTTCGTGACCGGTCCCGAAGTCGTGAAGACCGTGACCCACGAAGACGTCACCGCCGAAGAGCTGGGCGGTGCGGTCACCCACACCACCAAGTCCGGTGTGGCCGACCTGGCCTTCGAGAACGACGTCGAAGCCCTGTCGATGCTGCGTCGCTTCATGAACTTCATCCCGGCCAGCAACCGCGAGATGCCGCCGGTCACGCCGACCAACGACCCGGTCGACCGCTTCGACTACTCCCTCGACACCCTGGTGCCGGACAACGCCAACAAGCCGTACGACATGAAGGAGCTGATCGTCAAGGTCGTCGACGACGCTGATTTCTTCGAGCTGCAGCCGGACTACGCCAAGAACATCATCATCGGCTTCGGCCGCATCGACGGCAGCCCGATCGGCATCGTCGCCAACCAGCCGCTGGTGCTGGCCGGCTGTCTCGACATCAAGTCGGCGATCAAGGCCGCCCGCTTCGTGCGCTTCTGCGACGCCTTCAACATCCCCGTGGTCACCTTCGTGGATGTGCCGGGCTTCATGCCGGGTACCGCCCAGGAATACGGCGGCATCATCAAGCACGGCGCCAAGCTGCTCTACGCCTACGCCGAATGCACCGTGCCGAAGGTCACCGTGATCACCCGCAAGGCCTACGGCGGCGCCTACGACGTGATGTCCTCCAAGCACCTGCGTGGCGACGTCAACCTCGCCTGGCCGTCGGCCGAGATCGCCGTGATGGGCCCGAAGGGCGCCGTCGAGATCATCTTCCGCGAAGAAAAGAACGACCCGGAAAAGCTCGCCCAGCGCGAGGCCGAGTACAAGGCCAAGTTCGCCAACCCCTTCGTGGCCGGTGCCCGCGGCTTCATTGACGACGTCATCATGCCCCGCGCCACCCGCAAGCGGATCGCCCGCTCGCTGGCCATGCTCAAGGACAAGCAGCTCGAAAACCCGTGGCGCAAGCACGGCAACATCCCGCTGTGATCGCCGAGGACGCCAAGAACATGTTTACCAAGATCCTGATTGCCAACCGCGGTGACCAGCCGCGAAGCGGCGCAGCGACGAAGTCACATTGCCTTGCACGCGAAGCGTGCGCAGGCGGTTTCACCGCGGAGACCCTGAATGTTCAATAAAATCCTGATCGCCAACCGCGGTGAAATTGCCTGCCGCGTCATCAAGACCGCCCGCAAGATGGGCATCGCCACCGTCGCCGTCTACTCCGAGGCCGACAAGGACGCGCTCCACGTCGAGCTCGCCGACGAGGCCGTGTGCATCGGCCCGGCGGCCTCGAAAGAGTCCTACCTGGTCATGGACAAGATCATCGCCGCCTGCAAGCAGACCGGCGCCCAGGCTGTCCATCCCGGCTACGGCTTCCTGTCCGAGAACGCCGAGTTCTCCCGCCGCCTCGAAGAGGAAGGCATCAAGTTCATCGGCCCGAAGCACTACTCGGTCGCCAAGATGGGCGACAAGATCGAGTCGAAGAAGCTCGCCATCGAAGCCGGCGTCAACACCATCCCCGGCTACAACGATGCCATCGCCGGCCCCGACGAGGCGGTCGAGATCGCCAGGAAGATCGGCTACCCGGTGATGATCAAGGCCTCCGCCGGCGGCGGCGGCAAGGGCCTGCGCGTGGCCTACAACGACGCCGAGGCCCACGAAGGCTTCTCGTCCTGCGTCAATGAGGCCCGCAACTCCTTCGGCGACGACCGCGTCTTCATCGAGAAGTACGTCCTCGAGCCGCGCCACATCGAGATCCAGGTGCTGGGCGACTCCCACGGCAACTACGTGTATCTCAACGAGCGCGACTGCTCCATCCAGCGCCGTCACCAGAAGGTCATCGAGGAGGCGCCGAGCCCCTTCGTCGACCCCGAGATGCGCAAGGCGATGGGCGAGCAGGCCGTGGCCCTGGCCCGCGCGGTCAACTACGAATCGGCGGGTACCGTCGAGTTCGTGGTCTCCGGCGCGACCAAGGAGTTCTACTTCCTCGAGATGAACACCCGTCTCCAGGTGGAGCACCCGGTCACCGAACTCATCACCGGCCTCGACCTCGTCGAGCAGATGATCCGCGTCGCCTACGGCGAGAAGCTGCCCCTCAGCCAGGCCGACGTGCAGATCAACGGCTGGGCGATGGAATGCCGGATCAACGCCGAAGACCCGTTCCGCGGCTTCCTGCCCTCCACCGGCCGTCTGGTCAAGTTCCTGCCGCCCACCGAAGTCCCGGGCCAGGTGCGTGTCGACACCGGCGTCTACGACGGCGGCGAGATCTCGATGTTCTACGACTCGATGATCGCCAAGCTGATCGTGCACGGCTCCACCCGCGAGCAGGCCATCGCCCGCATGCGTGACGCCCTCAACGCCTTCGTGATCCGTGGCATCTCCTCGAACATCCCGTTCCAGGCCGCGCTGATGCAGCACCCGCGCTTCCAGTCGGGCATCTTCGACACCGGCTTCATCGCCAAGGAGTACCCGAAGGGCTTCGACGCCTCGATGGTGCCCCACGACGACCCGGCCCTGCTGGTCTCCGTCGCGGCCTACGTCTATCGTGCCTTCACCGACCGTTCCGCCTCGATCTCCGGCCAGCTCCAGGGCCACGAGCGCACCGTCGGCGACCACTGGATGGTCATCCGCCTCAACAAGGAAGGCAACGAGCACCACCCGGTGGTGGCCCGTCGCATCGCCGGCGGCTACCACATCGAGTACAAGGGCGAGCACTACGAGATCCTGTCCGACTGGAAGCTCGGCGAAACCCTGTTCAATGGCACCTGCAACGGCGAGCCCTTCACCCTGCAGGTCGAGCGCCACAAGACCAAGTACAGCCTGTTCCACTGGGGCACCCGTGCCGACTTCATGGTCATGAGCGCCCGCGCCGCCGAGCTGCTGGCCCTGATGCCCGAGAAGCTGCCGCCCGACCTCTCGAAGTTCCTGCTCTCCCCGATGCCGGGCCTGCTGCGTGAAGTGGCGGTCCAGGTTGGCCAGGAGGTCAAGGCCGGCGAGAAGCTGGCGGTCATCGAAGCCATGAAGATGGAGAACATCCTCAAGGCCGAGCAGGACTGCAAGGTCAAGAAGATCGTCGCGCTTGCCGGGCAGAGCCTGGCGGTGGATGATGTGATCATCGAGTTCGAATAAGCATTGCGAGCCTCCGCCGGGTGCGCTTCCCGCCCGGCGACAGGCGCTGGTTCCGTTCGATGGGGAGGGAGACCCGTCCTGTGGGCGGGTTCCTGTCGAGGGAGTTGGGGTCGTCGAATGACGACCCCTTTTTTTGACCTCGGCGCGGTGCACCCGCTGCCCCGCCGCGGGCATCGCGGCAGTCCGCTAAAGTCGCGGCGGATGGCTGCCGTTTCAAGAATCAATCCGTTCAACATTTAACGGCCGGGGCGGCGGCCCCTGCTGCAGAATGGTCTCGAATCTTCCGGAGACGCTGAAAGTGTTACCCCTGCTCATCGTCAAGCTTGGCGATACCATTCCCGACCTCGCCGCCTGCAGGGGAGGCTTCGAAACCTGGATCGCCGCGGCGCTCGGCAGCGCGCCGGTGCGGATCGTCGATCCCCGCCACGATCCGCAGGGCCTGCCCGGCCCGGCCGAGATCTCGGCGGCGGTTATCACCGGCTCCCGCTCGATGGTGACCGACCGGGCCGCCTGGAGCGAGCACACCGCCCGCTGGCTTGCCGGCGTGGTGGCCGCCGGCAAGCCCGTGCTCGGCATCTGCTACGGCCACCAGCTGCTGGCCCACGCCCTCGGGGGCGAGGCCGACTGGCACCCGGAGGGCATCGAGATCGGCACCGTGGTCGTGCGCAAGACGCCGGCGGCCGTTGCCGACCCGCTGTTTGCCGAGCTGCCGGAGGTCTTCCATGCCCAGGCCGTCCATCGGCAGACCACCGTGCGCCTGCCGCCGGGCGCGGAATGCCTGGCCCACAACGATTTCGAGCCCCATCACGCCTTCCGCTTCGGCCAGGCCGCCTGGGGCGTGCAGTTCCACCCCGAGTTCGACGCCTTCGCGATGCGTGGTTACATCCGCCACCTGGCCGATGCCCTGCGCAACGACGGGGCCGATCCCGACGCCATCGCCCGCACCGTCACCGACACGCCGGCCGCCGCCGCCATCCTCGCCCGTTTCGGACGCTTCGTCATGGAACGGTCGGCCCGCCCGATGGCCTAAATGCAACGGTAGTGCGTCCTTCCCCGGGCTTATCCACGGGGGGGCGACTTGCATGATGGCGTAGGCATGTAGAATCCGCCGGTACGTGCAGCAGGGAGCAAGAGGGTGGGTAAAAAGATTTTCCGATGCATGTCCGTCGCCCTCATGCTGGCGCTTGCCGGCATGGCCCACGGAGCCGAGCGCGTGCTGAAGGTCGGGGTGATCCAGCATTCACCGCCGATGTCCTACCTCGACGCCGGCGGCGGATTGACGGGTTTCAATGTCGAGATCATGCGGGAGCTGTGCCGGGAGCTGGCGGCCCGCTGCGATACCGTCGTGCTGCCCCTCGAGCGGGTTGTCGATGCCCTGGCGGCGGGCGAGGTCGACTTCGCTGCGGTGAGCCTGCTGGTGACCCCCGAGCGCCGCGCCCGGGTGCTGATGACCCGGCCCTACTATCGTTCGATCAGCGTGTGGTTCGCCCGCCCCGGGCTCAAGCCCGGCGAGGGGCGGGTCGCCGTCGTCAAGGGGGGCATCCAGGCCCGCCATGCCCAGGCCCGGGGCTGGCAGTGGCTGCCCTTCGACAACCACGAGGCGATTTTTGCGGCTCTGGTGGCCGGCCAGGCCGATGCCACCCTGCTGCCGATGGCGAGCGCCATCGCGCTGCAGCAGGACCCCCGCGCCCAGGCCCTGGGCCTGAAGAGCATCGCGGTGCAGGCGCCGGAGCTCGCCGGCGACACCGCGCTCGGGGTCAATCCCCGCGACCGGGCCCTGCTCGAGCAGCTCAACGAGGCCCTCGACCGGATCAAGCGCGACGGCCGCTTCGACCGTATCAATACCCGCTTCATCCCCTTCCGCCTCCAGTGACCCGCCCAGAGCCCCCCGCCAAGATGCATCGAACCTGGCGGGCCGGGCGTTTCCTGCTGGCGGTGTCCAGCCTGTTTGCGGTTCTGGCGCTGGCGGCGGTGGTGTGGCTGGGCGTGGATCTCCACGCCTTCCGTCGGGCGGCGGGGCAACTGCAGGCCGAAACCGTGCCCTGGACCCTCGAGCGCCAGCGTCTCGGCCGCAACCTCGAGCAGCTGCGCCTGGAAGGCCAGCGGGTCCTGATGGCCTCCAGCCCGGCGTCCCGCCAGGACGCGCTCTTTCTGGTGCATGTGCTGTCGGCCCAGCCCGGCATGGCCGACGACCCGCGCACGGCCAGCCTGGCGGCGGAGGTCGAGGGTTTCCTGCAGCGGATCGGCTCCCCCGCGGCGCCCGCCGACATCCAGGCCTGGGAGGCCCTGTCCAGCCGCCTGCGGCTGATGGCCGACGACCTGTCGGTGGAGGGCGGCAAGCGCATGAGCCACGAGCTCGCCCACCTCTCCAACGAGATCGACGAGGCGAGCTACAAGCTGTTCTTCAACCTGCTGCTGGTAGCCGGCTTCGTGGTGGTGTTCCTGCGGATCGTGCAGCGCTACCTGATCCGCCCGCTGCAGCGGATCCAGCGGGTGTTGTCGTCCCTCGACGCCCGCCTGCCGGCGCCGGCCTTCCCGCCCGGGCCGATGGCCGAGATCCGCGCCGTCGAGGACGCCATCGTCCGATTCCACGCCACCCTGCGCGAGAACGACGAGGTCCGCCTGCGCCTGGAGCGGCTGGCCACCACCGACGGGCTCACCGGGCTGTTCAACCGCCATCATTTCATGGGCCTCGCCGCCGACGAGATGGCCCGGGCGGCCCGCTACGGGCGGCCGATCACCGTCGCGATCGCCGACCTCGACCACTTCAAGCAGATCAACGACACCCTCGGCCACGCGGCGGGCGACCACGTGCTGCGGACCTTTGCCGGGCTGCTCGGCGAAACCCTGCGCCAGACCGACCGGGTGTGCCGCTACGGCGGCGAGGAGTTCGCCTTCGTGTTTCCCGAGACCACGCCGGAGGAGGCCCTGCAGCTGGCCGAGCGGCTGCGCGCCCGCCTCCTCGACAACCCCCTGGTGCTGCCGGACGGGCGCCGCCTGGAGGTCACCTTCAGCATGGGGCTCACCGACGGTTCCGGCTGTGACCTTGAGGAGAGCCTGGCCCGGGCCGACCTGGGGCTCTACGAGGCCAAGCGCAGCGGCCGCAACCGCAGCGTCATCACCCAGCGGCCCGACCTCGGCTGATCAGCCGTAGCGCCGGGCGGCCTCCACCGCCAGGCCGGCGCCGATGCTGCCGAACAGGTCGCCCTCCACGCTGCGCGCCCGCGGCAGCTCGGCGGCGATGCGGGCCCGCAGCTGGGGCACGCCGCTCGCGCCGCCGGTGAAATACAGCGTATCCACCTGCTCCCGGGCCAGCCCAGCCTGGGCCAGCAGCGCATGCACCGTCTGCGCGACCCGGTCCACCAGGCCCTGGGTGGCGCGGGCGAAATCCTCGCGGCCGATGTCGTGGGCGAGGTCCGCCTCCAGCCGGTCGAGCTGCAGGCGGGTCGTGGCGGCGGCGGACAGGTCGATCTTCGCCTGCTCCACCTGCAGGGCCAGCCAGTGGCCTTCCCGCCGGCCGATCAGGCGGGCCAGGCGGTCGAGCTCGCGCCGCGCGCAGGCGTCCCGGTAGAGGTGCTGGAAATCGGCGAAGGCCTGCCGGGTGTAGGCGAAATTGATGGTGTGCCAGGTGGCGAGCTGGAAGAACAGCCCGGACGGGATCTCGGCGCCGCTCTTCATGAGGCTCTTGTGGCCCAGCAGCGGCATCACGCACTCCAGCGACAGGGCCCGGTCGAAGTCGGTGCCGCCCACGTGGAGGCCGGCGTTGCCGAGCAGGTCGTCCTGGCGGTCGAGGTGGCGGGCCCGTTCCGGCGACAGGCGCACCAGCGAGAAGTCGGCGGTGCCGCCGCCGATGTCGGCGATCAGCACCAGCTCCTCGCGCGCCAGCGAGGCCTCGTAGTGCAGCGCCGCGCCGATCGGCTCGAACTGGAAGCTCACTTCGCGGAAACCCACCTGACGGGCGATGTGCTCCAGGGTGTCCTGGGCGCGCCGGTCGGCGGCGGGGTTGTCGTCCACGAAGAACACCGGGCGGCCGAACACCGCCTGGTCGAAGGCGCGCCCGGCGGCCACCTCGGCGCGCTGCTTGAGCTCGCCGATGAAGCTCGCCAGCAGGTCGCTGTAGCGCAGCGCCCGCCCGGCCACCTCTGTGCTGCCCTCCATCAGGTTGCTGCCCAGCAGGCTCTTCAGCGCCCGCATCAGCCGGCCCTCGTAGCCCTCCAGGTACTCCTGCAGCGCATCGCGTCCGTAGTGGGTGCTCTCCTCGTAGGCGTTGAAGAACACCGCCGAGGGCAGCGTCGGCTTGCCGTCCTCCAGCGCCAGCAGCGCCGGGACCCCGGGCCGCAGCCAGCCGACGGTGGAGTTGGAGGTTCCGAAGTCGATCCCGCAGGCGCGGGGCAGGGTGGCACTCATGGGCGGGCGGGGGGAAACGCGGGGGGCGGATGTTACGCCGCTCGGGCCCGGCGAGGAAGAGGCCCGCCGCCCAGCTTTGGCGGGGGTGTGATGGATGGCCCGGCCCGCCGGGGCGTGGCCCGGGGACGCGGTTTTCGGGCGCCGATCCACGTTATCCGGCTTTGCAAGAGAGGGCCGCGCCCGCGTCGGAATTTCGGAGGAATCCCCGGCCACCGGCCTGGGTGTCCAGATCCGGCCTCAGTCCTTCTTGATCAAGCCCGCCAGCGCCGCGAACGGGTTGTGGGTGGCGGCCTTGCCGGGCTGTTTGGCGGCGACGTTGCCCTGGGTGGCTTCGAGCTGGCGCTGGTGCTCGTTGTCGTGGCAGTAGAGGCACAGCAGCTCCCAGTTGCTGCCGTCGGGCGGGTTGTTGTCGTGGTTGTGGTCGCGGTGGTGCACCGTGAGTTCGCGCAGGTTGGCGTGGGTGAACTCGCGGGCGCAGCGGCCGCAGATCCACGGGTAGATCTTGAGGGCCTTTTCGCGGTAGCCCTCGGCGCGCTTGTCGGCGGCGCGGCGGGCTTCGAGGACGAGACGGTCGAGTTTTTCGCTCATGATGGGGTTCCGGGGAAGCGGAGGGCCAGGTCGGCCAGGGCGTCTTCGATGATCTCGGCGGCCCATTCGAGTTCGGGTTCGCCGACGATCAGCGGCGGGGCGAAGCGCAGCACGCTGTCGTGGGTGTCCTTGGTCATCAGGCCGCGGGCAAGCAGCCATTCGGCGGCGGTGCGGGCGTGGACCCGGCGGAGGTCGAGCTCCATGCCGATCAGCAGCCCGCGCCCGCGCACCTCGCGGATCAGCGGGTTGGCTATGGCCTGCAGGCGGGCCAGGAAGGCGGCGCCGAGGCGCTCGGCGCGCTCGGCGAGCCGCTCGTCGGCGAGCAGCGCCAGGGCCTCGTCGGCGACGGCGGCGGCCAGCGGGTTGCCGCCGAAGGTCGAGCCGTGGTCGCCCGGCTGGAAGACCTGCATCAGCGCGTCGTCGGCCAGGAAGGCCGACACCGGCAGCAGACCGCCGCCGAGGGCCTTGCCGAGGATCACGCCGTCGGGCCGCAGGCCCTCGTGTTCGCAGGCGAGCAGGCGGCCGGTGCGGCCGAGGCCGGTCTGCACCTCGTCGGCGATCAAGAGCACGTTGTGGTGGCGGCACAGCTCGGCGCAGCGGGCCAGCCAGCCGGCGGGCGGGATGCGGATGCCGCCCTCGCCCTGGATCGGCTCGAACAGGAAGGCGGCGGTGTTGGGGGTGATGGCCGCCTCGAGGGCCGCGGCGTCGCCGTAGGGGATGCTGCGGAAGCCCGGCGCGAAGGGGCCGAAGCCGTCGCGGTACTGGGTTTCGGACGAGAAGCCGACGATGGTGGTGGAGCGGCCGTGGAAGTTGTTGTCGCAGACGATGATCTCGGCCTGGCCGTCGGCGACGCCCTTGACCTTGTAGGCCCACTTGCGGGCGGCCTTGATGGCGGTCTCGACGGCTTCGAGGCCGGTGTTCACCGGCAGCGCGCGGTCGTAGCCGAGCAGCGCCGACAGGCGTTCGAGCATCAGCGGCAGGCGGTCGTTGGAGTAGGCCCGCGAGGTGAGGGCCAGCCGGCTGGCCTGGTCGGTGAGGGCGCGCACCAGGCGCGGGTGGCTGTGCCCGAAGCTGACCGCCGAGTAGGCGCTCATCATGTCGAGGTAGCGCCGGCCTTCCACGTCCCACAGCCAGACCCCTTCGCCGCGGGTGAACACCACCGGCAGCGGGGCATAGTTGCGGGCACCGAAGGTTTCCTCGCGCTGGCGCAGCTGGGCAGTGGTGGGGCCGAGGGCGGCGGCGGCGATGTCGCGCACCCAGCCGGCACCGCTGCCGTCGCGGTCGCGCTCGGGGACGTATTCGACGATCTCGAGGGCCATCAGGTCGGCGCAGTTGCGCAGGCCGTGGAGGGCGTCGACCAGCTCCTGCGGGTCGAGGCCGTCGGGCACCAGGCAGGTGGTGGCGGGCAGTGCGGCGCAGTCCATGGAGTCGAGGTCCACCGACACGCCGAAGCCGGCGGTGCCGGTGCGGGCGATGGTCATGGCTTCGCACAGCACGGCGGGCAGGCCGCGGGCCTGGACCTCGGGCATGTAGAAGATCTTCACCCCCAGCCGTTCGAGCAGGGCCTTTTCCTCCGGCTCCCAGGAGCGGGCGCCGACGATGGCGACGTGGGCCGGGTCGAGGTGCGGGCCGGGCAGCCCGGCGAGGGCCTCGTGGCCGACCCCGAGCAGGGCCGCCAGGGGCATGCCGTGGATGTTGCCGGTGTGGGTGGTGCGCTCAGTGTGGGCGTCGAGGTGGGCGTCGATCCAGATCAGGCCGAGCTTGCCGCGGGGGGCGAGGCTGCGCGCGACGCCGCGCCAGGTGCCCGCGCCGATGGCGTGGTCGCCCCCCAGCACGAGGGGGATCGCGCCGTCGTGGCAGATGCCGGCGACGGTGTCGGCCAGGTCGTGGAGCAGGTGGCTGACCAGGCCGAGGCGATCGGGCATCGGCGGATGGGGCGGCTTGGGGGCCGAGGGCTCGAGCAGGGTTTCCCAGCGGGCGCGGATGCCGCGCTGGCGGAGCTGGGCGTCGAGGCCGAGGGCACGCAGGGCGCGGGGGCCGGCGGCGGGGCCGAAGATGGGCGCGCCGAGGCAGGAACCGACGCCTACGATGCGGACCGGGCGGGAGAGCACGAACGGGGCGGGCATGATGATCCTCGCGGGGGGGGCGGAAGTCCTGCCTGTTGGAGCGGCCGGCCGGGGGTTTCGTTCAGGCCGGGGCGGTGGGGTTCAATCTAGAAACGGCAGTTCGACGCACCAGCGGGCGTGTGGCGCATTCACCATCAGGCGGAGCATCGGCGAAGGCACCATCGCAAGCATTCATGCGGTCATTCAGGCTCCGAAAAGCGGCCTACTGCCGTTTCCAGGTTCAATGCAGCCAGTGCCAGGCCTCGAGGCCGATCAGCACCGCCAGCAGGCCGGCCAGCGCGGAGAGCCAGCGGCGCTGCCGGCGGGTTTCGTCGGCCAGCCGCGCGAGCTCGGCGGGCAGGGCGTCGTTGTGCGGGGCGGTTAGGTGCTGGTGGATCAGGCGCGGCAGCTGGGGCAGGGTGCCGGCCCAGTCGGGCGCCTCGTGCTTGAGCTGATTGACCAGCGCGCGCCAGCCGATCTGGTCGTTCATCCAGCGTTCGAGGAAAGGCTTGGCGGTCTTCCAGAGGTCGAGGTCGGGGTCGAGCTGGCGGCCGAGGCCCTCGATGTTGAGCAGGGTCTTCTGCAGCAGCACCAGCTGGGGCTGCACCTCCATCTCGAAGCGGCGGGCGGTCTGGAACAGCCGCAGCAGGGTCTTGCCGAAGGAGATGTCCTTCAGCGGACGGTCGAAGATCGGCTCGCAGACGGCGCGGATGGCGCCCTCGAACTCGTCCACCCGGGTGTGGGCGGGCACCCAGCCGGCCTCGATGTGGGCCAGCGCCACGCGGCGGTAGTCGCGCTGGAAAAAGGCCAGGAAGTTGGTGGCGAGGTATTTTTTGTCGGAGTCGTTGAGGGTGCCGATGATGCCGAAGTCGAGGGCGATGTAGCGCCCGCGGGCGGGGCCTTCGGTGGCCACGAAGATGTTGCCCGGGTGCATGTCGGCGTGGAAGAAGCCGTCCCGGAAGACCTGGGTGAAGAAGATCTCGACGCCGGCCCGCGACAGGGCCTTGAGGTCGATGCCGTGGGCGCGCAGCTTGTCGAGCTGGGAGATCGGGATCCCCTTCATGCGCTCCATCACCATCACGTTGGTGGCGCACCAGTCCCAGTGCACTTCGGGCACCACCAGCAGCTCGGAATCCTTGAAGTTGCGCCGCAGCTGCGAGCAGTTGGCGGCCTCGCGCATCAGGTCGAGCTCGTCGCGCAAATACTTGGAGAACTCGGCGACCACCTCCCGCGGTTTGAGCCGGCGGCCTTCGGGCCACACCTTCTCGAGCACCGTGGCGGCCATGTCGAGGAGGGCCAGGTCGTGGGTGATCACCGGTGCGATGCCCGGGCGCAGCACCTTGACCGCCACCTCGGTGCCGTCGGGCAGCTCGGCGAAATGCACCTGGGCGATCGAGGCCGAGGCCACCGGCTCGCGGTCGAAGCGGGCGAAGACCTCGTCCACCGGCTTGCCGTAGGCCTCGTGGAGCTGGGCCAGGGCTTCTTCGGTGGGGAAGGGCGGCACCCGGTCCTGCAGGCGGGCCAGCTCCTCGGCGATGGCCGGCGGCAGCAGGTCGCGGCGGGTGGACAGCATCTGGCCGAACTTGACGAAGATCGGCCCGAGGGATTCAAGGGCCTGGCGCAGGCGGGCGCCGGCGGGTTCGTCGAAATGGCGGCGGCGGCTGAGCCAGGCGAGCCGGCCGGTCGGCTCGTTGGAAAGGATCATCTGGTCGAGGCCGTATTTCAGGCTGACGGAGATGATCTTGACGAGGCGAAAAAGGCGCACGGCGGCAGGCGGAAACGAAAACGCGGATTGTGCCCGGAAAGCCCGGGCCGTGAAAGCGGCCCGCCGTCAGCGCCGGCGGCGCGGGGGCTCGATGGCCGGCGGCGGGGCGCCCGGATGCACCTGCTCGACCAGCCAGCGCACGGTGGCGCGGATGTCGCGCTTGAGGGCGTCGCTGTCGGCGGGGCTGCCGAGGTCGAGGCGGGCCAGCCCGTCGGCATCCACGCCGAAGGGGGGCAGGCGCCACTCGCGCTCGACCACGAAGAGGTGGTCGCCGTCGCGGATGACCTTCTGGGCCACCACATAGCCGTAGTCGCGCGTGCCGAAGCGCCCGCAGTAGGCGGTGCGGGTGGCGTGGGGCAGGCCTTCGCGCTCGCCGCTGGTGAGGCCGCTGGTGGTGAAGGGGCTGCAGTGGGCGGCGAGGCCGCTGGCGATGTGGCCGAGGTAGGCCTCGGGGCTCATGCCCTGGTCGGCGAAGCGCTGCACGAGAAGGCGGTCGCGGTAGTCTTCGAGCCCCTGGCCACGGGGGATGTACTCCTCATGGCGGACGCCCTGGCCTTCGCGCAGGTCGACGACGCGCCAGCCCGGCCCGGCCGGCAGGGGCAGGCGCCAGTTGAGGGTGGCGGGTTCGGCGCCGGCGGCGCCGGCCGTCAGCAGGGCCGCCGTGCCGAGCAGGGCGGCGCCGGAACGGCGGAGCCGGCGGGCGAGGCGCGGGAGGCGGGAGGGGCGTCTGCGGAGGTTCACGGCATGGCTCGCGGGGCTGCGCAATCCCTTAAACATACGCCATCCGGCCGCGCTTCGTCACGCCTGCGGCACTTTGTTGGCGCCCGCCGTGAGCGCAAACGCCGGTAAGTCCCCCGCTTCGATATAATCCGGGACTTTTAGTCGCAGTTTTTTGCCATGAGCGCCGATTCCAAGACCCAGCTTGCCGACCTCCTGCGCGCCGCGCTTCTGAGCGTGGCCCCCGAACAGGCCGACACCCCCATCAACCTGGAACGTCCGAAGCAGGCCGGGCACGGGGATTTCGCGAGCAACCTGGCCCTGCAGCTCGCCAAGCCCCTCAAGCGCAACCCGCGCGAACTGGCGGGCCTGCTGCTGGCCGAGCTGCCGGCCTCGCCCCTGGTGGCCAAGGCCGAGGTGGCCGGCGCCGGCTTCATCAACTTCACGCTGGCCTCCGACGCCAAGACGGCCGTCGTGCAGCGGGTGCTCGACCAGGGCGAGGCCTTCGGCCGCGGCCAGAAGAGCGGCGTCAAGGTGCAGGTCGAGTTCGTCTCGGCCAACCCCACCGGCCCGCTCCACGTCGGCCACGGCCGCGGCGCCGCCTACGGCGCCTCGCTCTCCGACGTGCTCGAGTTCGCCGGCTTCGACGTGACCCGCGAGTACTACATCAACGACGCCGGGCGGCAGATGGACATCCTGGCGCTGTCCACCTGGCTGCGCTACCTCGACCTCTTCGGCATCGCCGTGCCCTTCCCGCCCAACGCCTACCAGGGCGACTACGTGAAGGAGATGGCCGCCCAGATCAAGGAAGGCCACGGCAACCGCTTTGCCGCCGTCACCGCCGCCGACGTGCTGCAGGACGCGCCTTCGGTCGAGGCCGACAAGGAAGGCCACCTCGACGCGCTGATCGCCAACGCCAAGCGCCTGCTCGCCAGCGACTACGCCTGGGTGCACGGCTTCGCCCTCACCGAGCAGCTCGGCGACGGCCGCGAAGATCTGGAGGAGTTCGGCGTCACCTTCGACAAGTGGTTCTCCGAGCGCTCGCTGTTCGACACCGGCCTGGTCGAGAAGGCCGTCGCCGAGCTCGAGGCCCGCGGTCACCTGTATGTGCAGGACGGCGCCAAGTGGTTCCGCTCCACCGCCTTCGGCGACGAGAAGGACCGCGTGGTCCAGCGCGAGAACGGCCTGTTCACCTACTTCGCCTCCGACATCGCCTACCACGCCAACAAGTACGAGCGCGGCTTCGACCGCATCATCGACATCTGGGGCGCCGACCACCACGGCTACATCCCCCGCGTGAAGGGCGCCCTGCAGGCGCTGGGCCTGCCGCCCGAGAAGCTCGACGTGGCGCTGGTGCAGTTCGCGGTGCTCTACCGCGACGGCCAGAAGGCGGCGATGTCCACCCGCTCCGGCGAGTTCGTCACCCTGCGCGAGCTGCGCAACGAGGTCGGCAACGACGCCTGCCGCTTCTTCTACGTGCTGCGCAAGGCCGACCAGCACCTGGATTTCGACCTCGACCTCGCCAAGAGCCAGAGCAACGAGAACCCGGTGTATTACATCCAGTACGCCCACGCCCGCCTGTGCTCGGTGCTGGGGCAGTGGAACGGCGTGCTGGCCGACCTCGGCGGCGCCGACCTCGGCCGCCTCGACAACGAGCGCGAGCTGGCCCTGTGCGCGCGCCTCACCGCCTTCCCGGAGGTCGTCCAGAACGCCGCGGCCGACTACGCGCCGCACCAGATCGCCTTCTACCTCAAGGACCTGGCTGGCGAGTTCCACAGCTACTACAACGCCGAGCGCATGCTGGTGGACGACGAGGGCCTCAAGCTGGCCCGCCTGGCGCTGGCCGCCGCGGTGCGCCAGGTGATCCGCAACGGCCTGGCGCTGCTGGGTGTCTCCGCTCCCGACTCCATGTAACCCCCGGACTGTCAGCCCATGACCCGCGATCCAATGCCTCGCCTGCAGACCAGAAGCCCCCGCTCGGCAAACCGGGGCAGCACCCTGGTGGGGATTTTCGTCGGCCTGATCCTCGGTGCGCTGGTCGCGGCGGGCATCGCGCTGTACTTCACCTCGGCGTCGCCCTTCCCCAAGGCCAAGCCGGACGACAAGCCCGCGCCGGCGCCCCAGCCGGCCAAGCCCGCCGGCAGCGATCCCATCGCGCTGCCCGGCAAGGCCGGCGACAAGCCGGTCGAGAAGCCGCGCTTCGACTTCTACAACGTGCTGCCCAAGGGCTCCGACGCGCTCCCCGCACCGGAAAAGCCCGAGGAGACCACCGAGATCGTCAAGCCCGAGAAGGCTGAGAAGGCCGACAAGCCGAAGCCGGCCAAGGCCGATGAGGCGGCCAGGCCCAAGGAAGAGAAAGCCGACAAGGCGAGGGATGACGCCGAGCGCGCCAGGGCCGAGGCGGCTCTCCTCGACAAGCCGCTGACCCCCGAGAAGTTCTACCTGCAGGCCGGTTCCTTCGAGGATCCGTCCGAGGCGGACAACCTCAAGGCGCGTCTTGCGTTGATGGGGGTGGAGGCCAGCGTGCAGAAGGTGGATGTACCCGAGAAGGGCACCATGCACCGGGTGCGCGTCGGCCCCTACATGGGCCAGGAGGCAATGAGCAAGGCGCGGGAGCAGCTCAGTTCGAGCGGCATCAGCACCGCCGTCGTGAAGATCAAGCCGAAGGAACCAAAACCCGTCCCGGCCCCTCAATGAGTGCTTTGAAGAACCTAGGAGTAAGCGTAAATGCAGCGTCGTGACGTCCTCAAACAGCTTTCCGCGCTGGCCGTCGTCGGTGGCGTGGGTCTGCCGGCCCTGGCCCAGCCCGTGGGTTACGAGCTGGTGTCGCCGGCCCAGCCCACCGATGCCAAGGGCAAGGTCGAGGTCCTGGAGTTCTTCCACTACGGCTGTCCCCACTGCCGCAACTTCGATCCCCTGCTGGAGCAGTGGGTCAGGAAGCTGCCCGCCGACGTCGTGTTTACCCGTGTGCCGGTCACCTGGGGCAACCCGCAGCTCACCGGCCTGGCCAAGCTTTTCCTGACCCTCGAGGCCACCGGCGACCAGGCCCGCCTGCACGGCCAGGTCTTCGACGCGGTGCAGTCCGAGAAGCTGCCGCTGCACACCGAGGCCGGCGCCCAGGAGTGGGCTGTCAAGAAGGGCATCGACGCCAAGAAGTTTGCCGAGGCCTATCGCTCGTTCAACGTCAATGTGCGCCTCAAGCGCATCGAGGAGCTGGGCCGCAACTACAAGGTCCAGGGCGTGCCGCAGCTGGCCATCGACGGCAAGTACTTCACCTCCGCCTCCATCGCCGGCAGCCACGAGGCGGCGCTCAAGGCGGCCGACCAGCTGATCGTCCGCGCCCGCGGCGAGCAGGGCCGCAAGTAATCCGCCGGTGCCGCCCGCCCGGGCGGCATCCGCCGGTCCCCCGGTTCATCCCTCCATGCCATTGCGGGTCTTCATCACCGGTGCCTCCAGCGGCATCGGCGCCGCCCTCGCGCGCCATTACGCCGCCGGCGGGGCCACCCTCGGCCTGGTCGGCCGCCGCCAGGCCGCCCTCGACGAACTTGCCCGCAGCCTGCCCGGCGAGCACGCGGTGTATCGCCTCGACGTGGCGGCGCCGGGGGCGCTGGCCGAGGCGGCGGCAGATTTCATGGCCCGCGTCGGGTTGCCCGACGTGGTGATCGCCAATGCCGGCGTGTCGGTGGGCACCCTCACCGAGGAGGCCGGCGATCTGGCCGCCTTCGAGCGGGTGCTGCGCACCAACGTGCTCGGCATGGTCGCCACCTTCCAGCCCTTCGTCGCGCCGCTGCGCGAGTGCGGGCAGGGGCGGCTGGTGGGCATCGCGTCGGTGGCGGGTATCCGCGGCCTGCCCGGGGCCGGCGCCTACAGCGCCTCGAAGGCGGCGGCGATCGCCTACCTCGAGAGCCTGCGCGTCGAGCTGCACGGCAGCGGGGTACGGGTCGTCACCATCGCGCCGGGCTACATCGACACGCCGATGACGGCGGTCAACGATTACCCGATGCCCTTCATGCTGCCGGCCGACGCGGCGGCGCGGCGCTTCGTGCGGGCCATCGAGGCCGGCACCGGCTACACGGTGATCCCCTGGCAGATGGGTGTCGTCGCCAAGCTTCTGCGCTTGCTGCCGAATCCGCTGTTCGACCGGATCTTCGCCCGCGCGGGGCGCAAGCCCCGCGGGTTGCTGGGCGAAGGCTGAGCCTCAGCTGAGCTGGGTGATCGCCGGCAGGTATTTGCGCCCCAGCGAGGCGGCCACCTGCGGGTGGGTCACCTGGCCGTTGCACACGTTGAGGCCGGCGCGCAGCCCGGCGTCGTCCTTGAGGGCATCCTTCCAGCCCTTCTCGGCGAGGGTCAGGATGTAGGGCAGGGTCGCCGCGTTGAGGGCGTAGGTGGCGGTGCGGGCCACCGCGCCGGGCATGTTGGAGACGCAGTAATGCACGATGCCGTCCACCACGAAGGTCGGGTCGGCGTGGGTGGTGGGGTGGGAGGTCTCGAAGCAGCCGCCCTGGTCGATGGCCACGTCGACGATCACCGCGCCGGGCTTCATGCGGGCCAGCATGTCCCGGGTGACGACCTTGGGCGCCGTGGCGCCGGGCACCAGCACCGCCCCGATCACCAGGTCGGCCTGCATCAGCAGGCGTTCGATGTCGTCGCGGGTGGCGTAGAGGGTCTTGACCCGGCCGCCGTAGATCGCGTCCAGGTGGCGCAGCACCGCCAGGGATTTGTCGATCACCGTCACGTCGGCGCCGATGCCCACCGCGGTGTGGGCCGCGTTGTTGCCCACCGTACCGCCGCCCAGCACCAGCACGCGGCCCGGCTCCACGCCCGGCACGCCGCCGAGCAGCACGCCGCGCCCGCCGCGGGATTTCTCGAGGGCCGAGGCGCCGGCGTGGATGCTCATCCGCCCGGCCACCTCCGACATCGGCGCCAGCAGCGGCAGGCCGCCGCCGGGGGCGGTGACGGTCTCGTAGGCGATCGCGGTGATCTTGCGTTCGAGCAGCTCGTCGGCCAGCGTGGGGTTGGCGGCCAGGTGCAGGTAGGTGAACAGCAGGTGCTGGGGCTGGAGCAGGGCGTATTCGGCGGGGAGCGGCTCCTTGACCTTGACGATCATCTCGGCCGCTTCGAAGACGGCTTCGGCGCTGCCGACCAGCTCGGCGCCGGCCTGCTGGTAGTCGGCGTCGCTGGCGCCGATGCCCAGCCCGGCGCCCGACTCGACGATCACGCCATGCCCGTGGGCGACGGCCTCGCGCACGGCGCCGGGGGTGAGCCCGACCCGATATTCATGGTTCTTGGTTTCCTTCGGGACGCCTATCTTCATGATTTCCTCCGTGGTGGATGGGCTGGCCTTCCTGTGGCTGAGAGTCGCCATGGTGCCGCATGTTCCCATTACGGCCGAGCCCCTGCGATACTTGCATGATGATGATCAATCCTCCGAAAGAAGAATGGACCGATGCCCTCGGGCAGGTCCACGGCCCCCATGACGGGCCGGCGCGCATCGTGTCGCTGGTGCCCTCGCTGACCGAGCTGGTCTGCGACCTCGGCCTCACCGATCAGCTGGTCGGGCGCACGGGGTTCTGCGTGCATCCGCGGGAGACCCTGCGGCGGGTGCCCAAGGTGGGCGGCACTAAGGATGTGAACCTGCTCCGCCTGCGCGAGCTGGCGCCGACCCACGTGATCGTCAATATCGACGAGAACCGCCGCGACTGCGTCGAGGAGATCATGGGCTTCGTGCCCCACGTGATCGTCACCCACCCGTGCACGCCGGAGGACAATCTGGCCGTGTATCGCCTGTTTGGCGGCATCTTCGGGCGGCGGGCGGAGGCCGCGGCGCTGGAGTCGGCCCTGCTGGCGGCCCTCGACGAGGCGCGCCAGACCGGCGCCAGCCTGCCCCGCGAGAAGGCCCTCTACCTGATCTGGCGCGAGCCCTGGATGACGGTGGCCCGCAGCACCTACATTTCGGCGACCCTCGCCACCGTCGGCTGGGATAGCTGGCCGCCGCTGGACGAGCCGCGCTACCCGGCCTTCGAGTGGGACGCGCCGTGGCTGGCGGAGGTGGACCGGGTGCTGCTGTCGTCGGAGCCCTACCGCTTCCGGGAGCGCCACGTGGACGAGGTGCGGGCCGCCTCGGGCCGTCCCGCCGGCCTGGTGGACGGCGAGATGGCGTCGTGGTACGGCAGCCGCGCGGCGATCGGCCTGCGTTACCTGGCGGCGCTGCGCCGGCGGCTGGCCGGCGAGGCATGACAGGCGCCCGCCGCCGGGCGGGCGCGGGAGGGTGTCAGCCGGGCTGGCGCAGCACCTGGTGCGGCGCCGGAATCGGCCAGCCGTTGGCGCCGCCGACCTCGGCGATGGCCTTGTTGGTGTCGAAATAGACCTGCCAGTAGTGGTCGTTGTGGCAGTAGGGGCGCACCACCAGCTTGGTGCCGGCGGCGTTGAACTCGAGGATCTCCACGTCCGGCGCCGGGTTGGCCAGCACGTTGGGGATCTGCACGATGCGCGCGCGGATCAGCGCCATCGCCTGCTGCGGGTCGACGCCGTGGGCGATCTGGGCGAAGAGGTCCACCCGGCGGGACGGGTTGGCGCTGAAGTTCACGATGTTGTCGGAGAACAGCTTGTTGTTGCCGATGGTGGTGAGCACGTTGTCCGGCTGGTCGATGGTGGTGGCGAACAGGCCGATCTCCCGTACGGTGCCGGTGACTCCGCCGCCGCTGATGAAGTCGCCCACCTTGAAGGGGCGCAGGATGATCAGGAAGGCCCCCGCCGCGAAGTTGGCGAGCAGGCCGCTCCAGGCGGCACCGATGGCGATGCCGGCGGCGGCCAGCAGCGCGGCGAAGCTGGTCGTCTCGATGCCGAACACCGACAGGATGACGATCACCAGCACGATCCGCATGATCACCCGCAGGGTGGCCTCGATGTAGCGGATCAGGGTCGGCTCGACCTTCTGGCGGGTCATGCCGCGGTTGGACAGGTTGCCGACGACGTTGATCACCCAGCCGCCGACGATCCACAGCAGGATCGCGCCGGCCAGCTTCCAGCCGAGCGGGATGAGGTAGGTGGTGACGAGATTGCCCAGATCGAAATTCAGTGCCGACGACATGATGAAGCCTCCCGAGTGTGGTGTGCCGGAGACGCTCCGGCGGGTGCCGGACTACGCCTCTGGCATCAAGGATAGGCCATCGTCACGCCGTTTTCATGACTGGGGCAGCATTGTTTGCAGGCGCTCGGGGGTAAGGATGGCGAAGCGGGCGGCGATCACCGGGCGGCGGCCGAGCTTCAGCACCAGCTTGTCGCGGGTGAGGAGGGCGCGGGCGCCGCTGTCGCGGGCCACTTCGAGGAACTTCTGGTCGTCCCGGTCGAGGCAGGCGGGGAGTTCGCAGGCCGGTGCCTCGCAGGGTGCCACCACCACGCAGCGGGCCCGGTAGGCGGCGGCGATCTCCGCCTGGCGCTCGGGCGTCTGCTTGAACTGGGAGTAGGCCAGCACGCGGGCGAGCTCGCCGAGGCAGTCCTCGCGGGTGAACAGCGTGAAATCGCCCGCCTCGATGGCGGCGCGCAGCCGGGCGAGGGCAGGGTCTTCGAACATCCACAGGGACAGCACGGCGTTGGTGTCGAGGACCAGCGGCAGCCCGGCGGGCAGCGGCGTATCGAGGGCGTAGGTGGCCATGGTTCGGGGGCGAGGGGCGGTATGAAAAGAAAAAGGGGGCCGAAGCCCCCTTCCGGATTGTTGCGGGTGTGATGCTTACGCGGCTTCCGGGGCGCCGAGGCGGGCCTTGACGAAGGAGCCCGGGGCGTCTTCGAGGACCTTCAGCTTGCCCTTGACGGGGTCGCGGGCCGGCACCTTGGCGTTGTCCTGGGCCAGCAGCCAGGCCTGCCAGTCGGTCCACCAGGAGCCCGGCTGCTGCTCGGAGGCGGCGAAGAACTCGTCGGCGGTGGCCGGCAGCTTGCTGCCCGCGTAGGTCCAGTAGCCGTACTTGTTGGCCGCCGGCGGGTTGACGATGCCGGCGATGTGGCCGGAGCCACCCAGCACGAAGCGCACGTCACCACCGAAGTTGAGGGCGCCGGAGTAGGTGCTCTTCCACGGGGCGATGTGGTCTTCGATCGCGGAGATGAAGTAGGTCGGGACCTTGATCTTGGAGAGGTCGATGGGCACGCCTGCAACCTCGATGCCACCCGGCTCCTTGAGCAGGTTCTTGAGGTACATGTTGCGCAGGTAGAAGCTGTGCATCTTCGCCGGCATGCGGGTGGAATCGGAGTTCCAGAACAGCAGGTCGAAGGGGAACGGATCCTTGCCCATCAGGTAGTTGTTCACCACGAAGGACCAGATCAGGTCGTTGGCGCGCAGCATGCTGAAGGTGCCGGCCATCTCGGAGCCTTCGAGGTAGCCGCGCTCGAACATCTTCTTCTCGAGGCTGTTGATCTGGCCTTCGTCGATGAAGACGGACAGCTCGCCCGGCTCGGCGAAGTCGGTCATGGTGGTGAAGAAGGTGCCGGAGGCGATCCGCTTGTCCTTCTTGGCGGCCATGTAGGCCAGGGTGGTGGCCAGCAGGGTGCCGCCCAGGCAGTAGCCGGCCGCGTTGATTTCCTTGGCGCCGGTCTGCTCGACGATGGCGTCGACGGCGGCCATGGTGCCTTCGAGCAGATAGGAGTCGAAGCTCTTCTCGGCGAGGCGCTCATCCGGGTTGACCCAGGAGATCACGAAGACGGTGTGGCCCTGGTCGACGCACCACTTGATGTAGGAGTTCTTCTCGCGCAGGTCGAGGATGTAGAACTTGTTGATCCACGGCGGCACGATCAGCAGCGGGCGCTTGAGGGCGTCCGGGGTGCTCGGCGTGTATTGCAGCAGCTGCATCATGTCGGTCTGGAAGACGACCTTGCCCGGCGTGGTGGCGACGTTCTTGCCCAGCTCGAAGGCGGTGGTGTCGGTCATCTTGACGCGCAGGCTGCCGTCACCCTCTTCGACGTCGCGCAGCAGGTTGTTGAGGCCCTTGATCAGGTTCTGGCCGTGGGTCTTGACCGTCTCGCGGAAGACTTCCGGGTTGGTCAGCGCGAAGTTGGACGGGGACAGCGCGTCGATGTACTGACGGGTGTAGAAGTTGACCTTCTTCTGGGTCTGGTCGTCCAGGCCGTCCACCGACGACACGGTGTCGTGGATGTGGCGGGCGGTGATCAGGTAGGACTGCTTGATGAAGTCGAACAGGAAGTGCTCCTGCCACTCTTCGTCCTTGAAGCGCTTGTCGCTCTTTTCGGGGGCGGCGATCGGTGCGCTCGGGGTCATGCCCGAGAAGCGCATCATCGAGTGCTGCCACAGGGAGAAGTAATCCCACACCAGGTTCATCTGGGCCTGGGCGAGACGGTAGGGGTTGGCGAGCAGCTTGCCCATCATGTCCATGAAGGCCTGGGCGATGCCGAGCTCGTCGGCGGGGGCGCTGATGCCCTTCTTGACCTGCTTCTGGATGTGGTCGGACAGCAGCTTGGAGGCCCGTTGTGCAACTTCGGCGTAGGTCTTGGCGACTTCTTTGGGATCCGGCAGTTCGGATTTTGCAGCTTCTCTTTCGGGCGCAGCCATTATGGGCTCTCCTGGTTAATTGCTTTTGACGAAACGGACAATGCCATCAACCCCCTCGATCCGGCGCACGTCTCCCTTGTGCTCGAGATGGTTGAGGTGGGCGATCGCTTCTCCCATGGCAAACATGACCTGATGCGTGTCCAGCTCGCGCGGGAAGAGCGTGCTGAGCACATCCCCGGCGCTGCGGGCTTCGGCACAGGCCGCAAGCAATTCCGTGCACCGGGCGTCGTGGTGTTCGACGAGTTGCGCCACGCGCAGCCCGATGTTACGGAACGGACTACCGTGGGATGGTAGCACGAGAGATGTTTCAGGCAACTGCTCGAACCCGCGGATCGAAGCCAGGAAACGGCCTAGCGGATCGTCATCCGGCGTGACCGCGAAAACGCTGACGTTGGTGGAGATCCGCGGCAGCAGCATGTCACCCGAAATCAGTACGCCGGCCTCCGCGCAGTACAGCGAGCAGTGCTCGGGGGAGTGGCCGCGGCCGGTGATCACGCGCCACTCGCGCCCGCCGATGGCGAGGCGGTCGTCCTCGTAGAGGCGCCGGTAGCTCGGCGGCAGCGAGGGCACCCCGCGCCGGTAGGCGTTGCCGCGGGTCATGAAGGCCTGGCAGCGCGCCTCGTCGAGGCCGTTGCGGCGGAACTGGGCCACCATGTCGGTCTCGTTGTAGCCGGGCAGGCCGTTCCAGACGGCGTAGCCGGCGAGGAATTCGCCGTGGCTCATGCACACCCGGGCGCCGCTGCGCTCGGACAGCCACTGGGCGAGGCCCAGGTGGTCCGGGTGGTAGTGGGTGACGATGATGCGCGTCACCGGCCGGCCGACCCGGGCGAGGATGGCGTCCCAGGCCTCGCGGGTGCTGTCGAGGTCGTAGCCGGTGTCGACAATCGCCACGCCCTCGCCGTCGTCGAGCAGCCACAGGTTGATGTGGTTGAGGGCGAAGGGCAGGGTCATCCGGATCCAGTGCACGCCCGGGGCGACCTCGAGGGTCTCGCCGGGGGCGGGCAGGGTGGGGAAGGGGTATTCCAGTTGCGCGTGCATCGGTTCTCCTGATTGTTGTCGTGTCTTCGTGGCGCGTTGCCCGCGCCTGCGAAATCTGATTAACTCGCCCGCTTTCCGACCGCTGACGGGCAGCCGCCCGGTCCGATCCATGAGCCAGCCGCAAACCTACACCATCAGCGATCTCGCCCGCGAGTTCGGGATCACCCCGCGGGCGATCCGTTTCTACGAGGGTGAAGGCCTCCTCTCGCCGGAGCGTGCCGGCAGCAAGCGCATCTACTCCAAGCGCGACCGCACCAGCCTGCGCCTGATCCTGCGCGGCAAGCGCCTCGGCCTGTCGCTGGCCGAGATCGGCGAGCTGATCGGCATGTACGACGGCGTGCGCAACTCGGTGCCCCAGCTGCGGCGCTTCATGGACGTGCTCGATGTGCGGCGGCGTGCCTTCGAGCAGCAGCGCGAGGACATCGCGGCGGTGCTCGACGAGATCGGCATGCTCGAACGCCAGTGCCGGGCGCTGCTCGCCGAGAACCCCGCCGGTGCCGCCGAGGCCCGCGCCGAGCTCGCCGCGCGTGTGAATCTCAACGAGAACACTTGATTTTTTTCGCCATTGATTTACGTTTACGTAAACGTAACAAAACGGCGCCGGCAAGCCAAGCCACCCGGTCCCGGAGATGCCAGGCGGCTGCCCTGCGGGCCGCGCTGCTCAAAGGTCTTTCTCCGGGGTTAAAGTGGCTGGCGGAGCACCCTAAAAACAACCATACGAGGAGACCCACCCATGCACATTCCCAGCCTGAACTTCCATCTCGGCGAAACCATCGAGGCCCTGCGCGACACCGTGCAGGCCTTTGCCGCCAACGAGATCGCCCCCCGCGCCGCCGACGTCGACCGGGACAACCTGTTCCCCGCCGACCTCTGGAAGAAGCTCGGCGACCTCGGCCTGCACGGCATGACGGTGCCCGAGGAGTACGGCGGCACCAACATGGGCTACCTGGCCCACATCATCGCCCTCGAGGAAGTCTCCCGCGCCTCCGCATCGGTGGGCCTGTCCTACGGCGCCCACTCCAACCTGTGCGTCAACCAGATCCGCCGCAACGGCAGCGAGGCCCAGAAGCAGAAATACCTGCCCAAGCTGGTCTCCGGCGAGCACATCGGCGCGCTGGCGATGAGCGAGCCCAACGCCGGCTCCGACGTGGTCAGCATGAAGCTGCGCGCCGACAGGAAGGGCGACCGCTACGTGCTCAACGGCGCCAAGATGTGGATCACCAACGGCGGCGACGCCGACACCCTGGTGGTGTATGCCAAGACCGATCCGGACGCCGGCGCCCGGGGCATGACCGCCTTCATCGTCGAGAAGGGCTTCAAGGGCTTCACCCACGGCAACCACCTCGACAAGCTGGGGATGCGCGGCTCCAACACCTACCCGCTGTTCTTCGACGACTGCGAGATCCCCGAGGAGAACGTGCTCGGTGGCGTCGGCAACGGCGCCAAGGTGCTGATGAGCGGCCTCGACTACGAGCGCGCGGTGCTGTGCGGCGGCCCGCTGGGCATCATGGCGGCGTGCATGGACATCGTGGTGCCCTACCTCCACGAGCGCAAGCAGTTCGGCCAGAGCATCGGTGAGTTCCAGCTGATGCAGGGCAAGCTCGCCGACATGTACAGCACCTGGATGGCGACCCGCGCCTATGTGTATGCGGTGGGCCAGGCCTGCGACCGGGCCGACCACGCCCGCACCCTGCGCAAGGACGCCGCCGGCGCGATCCTCTACTCGGCCGAGAAGGCCACCTGGATGGCCGGCGAGGCGATCCAGACCCTCGGCGGCGTGGGCTACACCAACGACTACGCCACCGGCCGTCTGTGGCGTGACGCCAAGCTCTACGAGATCGGCGCCGGCACCAGCGAGATCCGCCGGATGCTGATCGGCCGCGAGCTGTTCGGCGAGACGGCCTGAGCGTCGTCCCGTTCCGCCTCCCCGGCCGTGGCCGGGGGGCGTTTGTTGCAAGGCATGCGCCGCCGCCGCCCGGGCTTTCCGGCGGTGGAGCGTCGTGCGGACTGTTGTTGCGGTGCGTGAAACGGGCTCCCGAGAGGGGTATCGTGTCGGCTTGTTTCGTTTGTATGGAGGGGTGACCGATGCCTGTGAAGCTTCACATTCTGGGAGCCGACGACCACGTCGAGCTCGAACATGTCCGGCAGTTTTTCCGCAACTATGCCGCCTGGCTGGGCGTGAATCTGGACTACCAGGACTTCGGCGAGGAGATGGCCTCCCTGCCCGGGGCCTACGCGGCGCCGGCGGGGCGCCTGTTCTTTGCGACCTTTGAAGGCCGCCCGGCCGGCTGCGTGGGCATCCGCCCGACCTCCGACGGCGTCTGCGAGATGAAGCGGCTCTACGTGGAGCCCGAAATGCGCGGCAACGGCATCGGGCGCCAGCTGGCCCTCGCGGCGATCAAGGCCGCCAAGGCCCTCGGCTACCGCAAGGTGATGATGGACACCCTGCCGGCCATGCGCATCGCCGTCAAGCTGTACCGGGAGCTCGGCTTCAAGGAGGCGCCGGCCTACTACCCGACCCCCGTCGAGGGCACGCTGTTCCTGGCCCTCGACCTCGAGAACTGGTCCGAATCCGAGGTCAAGAACGAGAACCTGTTCCACCTCTTCGACTACAACCTCGCCTGGTCGCGCCGGATGCGCCAGGTGGACCCGACCTTCTTCGAGAAGCTGTCGCACCTGCAGTCGCCCGAATACCTGTGGATCGGCTGCTCCGACTCCCGCGTGCCGGCCAACGAGATCATCGGCCTCTTGCCGGGCGAGGTCTTCGTGCACCGCAACGTCGCCAACGTGGTGGTGCATACCGACCTCAACTGCCTGTCGGTGATCCAGTACGCGGTGGATGTGCTGAAGGTCAAGCACATCATGGTGGTCGGCCACTACGGCTGCGGAGGCGTCAATGCCGCGCTGCAGCGCGACCGGGTCGGGCTCGTCGACCTGTGGCTGCGCCACGTGCAGGACGTGCATGTCAAGCATCTCGACCGGGTCGACCTGCTGCCGCCCGAGCTGCGCCACGACCGCCTGTGCGAGCTCAACACCATCGAGCAGGTCGTTAACGTCTGCCAGACCATCGTCGTCCAGGACGCCTGGAAGCGCGGCCAGCAGCTCACCGTGCATGGCTGGGTGTATGGCCTCAAGAACGGCCTGATCCGCGACCTGGGCATCAACGTGGGGCGGCGCGACGACCTGATGCCGCGCTACCTGTCGGCCCTCGAGGCCCTCCCCAACTGAGGACGCCCGATGCCCGCCCCCAAGCTCCGCGAAGGCATCACCCCGGAAGGCCTCAACGCCCTGGGCGTCGGCCACCTGCCGGCGTGGTTTGGCGTCGAGGCGGTGGGCCTGGCGCCGGGGCGCCTGTCGGCGCGCATGCTGATCCGCCCGGAGATGCTGGGGCCCGACGGCTTCCTGCACGCGGCGGCGCTCATCGCGCTGGCCGACAGCGCCGCCGGCTACGCCACCCGCGCCCACCTGCCCGAGGGCGCGGCGGGCTTCAGCACCATCGAGATGAAGACCAACTTCTTCGGCACCCAGACCGAGGGCGTGCTGCTGTGCGAGGCCACCGCCGTGCATGGCGACCGCCACACCCAGGTGTGGGATGCCGAAGTGAGCAGCGGGGGCTGCGGCAGCCGCCTGGCCCTGTTCCGCTGCACCCAGATGATCCTGTGGCCGAAGGGCCACTAGCGCCAAGGAAACGCCGATGACCAATGCACCGACGGCCCCCGCCGCAGCCCTCGATTTCTACTTCGACTTCTCGTCGCCCTACGGTTACTTCGCCGCCGAGCAGATCGACGCCCTCGCCGCCCGCCACGGCCGCACGGTGAATTGGCACCCCTTCCTGCTGGGGGCCACCTTCAAGCTCACCGGCCTCGGCCCGCTGCCCGGCATCCCCCTGAAGGGCGCCTACTCGATGCACGACATCGCGCGCTCGGCCCGCTTCTTCGGGCTGCCCTACCGGCAGCCGTCCACCTTTCCGATCCCCACCCAGCACGCCGCCCGGGCCTTCCTGTGGCTCCACGGGCGCAGCCCCGCGAAGGCGAAGGCCTTTGGCCTGGCGGCCTACCGGGCGTATTTCGTCGACGACGTGAACATCTCCGATCTCGGCGCGGTGCTCGACATCGCCGCCGGCCAGGGTGTCGACCGGGACGAACTGTCGGCGGTGCTCGCCGGCTCCGAGATCAAGGCCCAGCTCGCCGCCGAGGTCGAGCAGGGCATCGCCCGCGGGGTGTTCGGCTCGCCCTTCGTCATCGTCGATGGCGAGCCCTTCTGGGGCGCCGACCGTCTGCCGCAGCTGGAGCGCTGGCTGCAGGACGGCCCGTTCTGACACGGAGGCAGCCATGAAACGCCTCTGTGTGTTCTGCGGCTCGCGCGCCGGCGTGCGCCCGGCCTACCGGGCGGCGGCCGAAGCCCTCGGCGCGCTGCTGGCCGAGCGGGGCATCGAACTGGTGTACGGCGGCGGCAACGTCGGCCTGATGGGCATCGTCGCCGACGCCTGCCTGGCCGCCGGCGGTCGGGTGGTGGGGGTGATCCCCCGCGCGCTGCTCGAGTGGGAGGTCGGCCACGAGGGCCTGACCCGCCTCGAGGTGGTCGATTCGATGCACACCCGCAAGGCCCGCATGGCCGAGCTGGCCGACGGCTTCATCGCCCTGCCGGGCGGGCTGGGCACCTTCGAGGAGCTCTTCGAGATCCTCACCTGGGCCCAGCTCGGCTTCCACAGCAAGCCTGTCGCGCTACTCAATGTGGAGGGCTATTACCAGCCGCTGGTGCAGATGATGGAGCGGGGTGTCAGCGAAGGCTTCATGAAGACCGAAAACCGCGGCCTGCTGCTGGTGGAGGACGACGTACCCGCGCTGCTGCGGGCGATGGGGGCCTACCACCCGCCCACCGTCGGCAAGCGCATCCGCGACGAGAAGCATTTGTAGCAGACAAAAAAATAAGGAGCGAGAGGAGACCCATGAGCATCATAAAAACCAGCATCAACCCCCGATCCGCCGAGTTCCAGGCCAACGCCGAGGCGATGGGCCGGATCGTGGCCGACCTGCGTGAACAGGCCGCCCGGGTGTCCCTGGGCGGCGGCGAGGCCGCGCGGGCCAAGCACACCGCCCGCGGCAAGCTGCTCCCGCGCGACCGGGTCGACCACCTGCTCGACCCGGGCACCGCCTTCCTCGAGGTCGGCCAGCTCGCCGCGCTGGGCATGTACGACAACGAGGCGCCGTCGGCGGGCGTCATCACCGGCATCGGCCGGGTCAGCGGCGTCGAGTGCATGATCGTCGCCAACGACGCCACCGTGAAGGGCGGCACCTACTACCCGATGACGGTCAAGAAGCACCTGCGCGCCCAGGAGATCGCCCAGCAGAACAAGCTGCCGTGCATCTACCTCGTCGATTCCGGCGGCGCGTTTTTGCCCAGGCAGGACGAGGTCTTCCCCGACCGCGACCACTTCGGGCGGATCTTCTTCAACCAGGCCAACATGTCGGCCGAGGGCATCCCGCAGATCGCGGTGGTGATGGGCTCGTGCACCGCCGGCGGCGCCTACGTGCCGGCGATGAGCGACGAGACCATCATCGTGCGCAACCAGGGCACCATCTTCCTGGGCGGCCCGCCGCTGGTGAAGGCCGCCACCGGCGAGGTGGTGAGCGCCGAAGACCTGGGCGGCGGCGACGTGCACACCCGCGTCTCCGGCGTCGCCGACCACCTGGCCGAGAACGACACCCACGCGCTCTTCATCGCCCGGCGCATCGTCGGCAACCTCAACCGCACCAAGCCGGTCGGCCTCGACCTGGCCTCGGCCGAGGCGCCGCTCTACGACCCGGCCGAGCTCTACGGCGTGATCCCCACCGACACCCGCAAGCCCTACGACGTGCGCGAGGTGATCGCCCGCATCGTCGATGGCTCGCGCTTCGACGAGTTCAAGGCCCGCTACGGCACCACCCTGGTCACCGGCTTCGCGCGGCTCTACGGCATGCCGGTGGGCATCGTCGCCAACAACGGCATCCTGTTCGGCGAGTCGGCCCAGAAGGGCGCCCACTTCATCGAGCTGTGCGCCCAGCGCGGCATCCCGCTGCTCTTCCTGCAGAACATCACCGGCTTCATGGTCGGCCGCAAGTACGAAAACGGCGGCATCGCCAAGGACGGCGCCAAGATGGTCACCGCCGTCGCCACCGCCCAGGTGCCCAAGCTCACGGTGCTGATCGGCGGCAGCTTCGGCGCCGGCAACTACGGCATGTGCGGCCGCGCCTATTCGCCGCGCTTCCTGTGGATGTGGCCCAACAGCCGCATCTCGGTGATGGGCGGCGAGCAGGCCGCCAGCGTGCTCGCCACCGTGCGCCGCGACGGCATCGAGACCAAGGGCGGCAGCTGGAGCCCGGAAGACGAAGAAGCCTTCAAGACGCCGATCCGCCAGCAGTACGAGGACCAGGGCCACCCCTACTACGCCACCGCCCGGCTGTGGGACGACGGCGTGGTCGACCCGGCCCAGACCCGGCGCATCCTCGGCCTGTCCCTGTCGGCCAGCCTCAACGCGCCGATCCCGCCGACCAAGTTCGGCCTGTTCCGGATGTAACCAGCGGCGAGGAGGAGGGCGCGAAGCGTCACCAGGCCGCGTACCGGCCTGCTGCGCGGGCTGATCGCAAGCGCCGCCCGACTCCGCCCGGCCTCCTCACTCCTGACGGAGAAAACATGTACGAGACACTGGAAATCCTTTGTGAAGGCGGCATCGCCACGATCTGGATGAACCGCCCGGACGTGCACAACGCCTTCAACGAGCAACTCATCGCCGAACTCACCGCCGCCTGCCAGGCCCTCGACGCCGACGACGCGGTGCGCGTGGTGGTGCTCGCCGGGCGCGGCAAGAGCTTCTCGGCCGGCGCCGATCTCAACTGGATGCGCCGCGCCGCCGAGGCCTCGGTCGAGGCCAACCTCGCCGACGCCCGCAAGCTCGCCGGCATGCTGCGCACCCTCGCCGAGATGGACAAGCCCACCATCGCCCGCGTCCATGGCGCGGCGCTCGGCGGCGGCATGGGCCTCGCGTCCGCCTGCGACATCTGCGTCGCCGGCGAGGGCGCGGTGTTCGCCACCTCCGAGGTGCGCTTCGGGATCATCCCGTCGGCGATCAGCCCCTACGTGATCCGCGCCATCGGCGCCCGCCAGGCCAGCCGCTACTTCCAGACCGCCGAGCGGATCTCCGCCGCGCGGGCGCGGGAGCTCGGCCTGGCCCACGAGGTGGTCGCCGCCGACGCCATCGACGCCCGGGTGCACGAGCTCGTCGCCGCGCTGCTGCAGGGCGGGCCGCGCTCCCAGGGGGCCGCCAAGGCGCTGATCCGCGCGGTGGCCGACCAGCCGGTGAGCGACGCCCTGGTCGAGGACACCGCCCGCCGCATCGCCACCCTGCGCGCCACCCCCGAGGCCCGGGAGGGCCTCGCCGCCTTCCTCGACAAGCGTCCGGCGGCCTGGGTGCCGGGCGCAGGCAACTGACAAGAAAACCACAGAACCGGAGGAGACCCGATGTTCAACAAGATCCTGATCGCCAACCGCGGTGAAATCGCCTGCCGCGTCATCAAGACCGCGCGGCGGCTCGGCATCAAGACGGTGGCGGTGTATTCCGACGCCGACGCCGGCGCGCGCCACGTGCGCCTCGCCGACGAAGCCGTGCATATCGGCCCGGCGGCCGCCCGCGAGAGCTACCTCGTCATCGAGCGCATCATCGCCGCGGCCAAGCAGACCGGCGCCCAGGCGATCCACCCGGGCTACGGCTTCCTGTCCGAGAACGAAGACTTCTGCGAGGCCTGCGAGGCCGCCGGCGTCGTCTTCATCGGCCCGCCGGTGTCGGCGATCCGCGCGATGGGCTCCAAGTCCGAGGCCAAGAAGCTGATGGAGAAGGCCCGCGTGCCGCTCACCCCCGGCTACCACGGCGACAACCAGGAGCCCGGCTTCCTCAACGTGCAGGCCGACGCCATCGGCTACCCGGTGCTCATCAAGGCCGCCGCGGGCGGCGGTGGCAAGGGCATGCGACTGGTGGAGAAGAGCGCCGACTTCCTCGACGCGCTGGCCTCGTGCAAGCGCGAGGCCGCCGCCAGCTTCGGCTCCGACCACGTGCTGGTCGAGAAATACCTCACCCGCCCGCGCCACATCGAGATCCAGGTGTTCGGCGACACCCACGGCAACTACGTTTATCTGTTCGAGCGCGACTGCTCGGTGCAGCGCCGCCACCAGAAGGTGCTCGAGGAGGCGCCGGCCCCCGGCATGACCCCCGAGCGCCGCGCCGCGATGGGCCAGGCCGCCGTCGATGCGGCCCGCGCGGTGGGCTACGTGGGCGCCGGTACCGTCGAGTTCATCGCCAACCAGGACGGCACCTTCTACTTCATGGAGATGAACACCCGCCTGCAGGTGGAGCACCCGGTCACCGAGATGATCACCGGGCTCGACCTGGTCGAGTGGCAGCTCCGCGTGGCCTCCGGCGAGCCGCTGCCGATGGCCCAGGAGCAGCTCGCCATCAACGGCCACGCCCTCGAGGCGCGCATCTACGCCGAAGACCCGGCCAAGGGTTTCCTGCCCTCCACCGGCCGCCTGGTGCACCTGGCGCCGCCCGAGGAGGGGCTGCACGTGCGCGTCGACACCGGCGTCGAGGAGGGTGACGAGATCAGCCCCTTCTACGACCCGATGATCGCCAAGCTCATCGTGTGGGACGTCAACCGCGACCGCGCCCTGGCCCGCATGCTGCAGGCCCTGGCCGACTACCGGGTGGTGGGCGTCTCCAACAACGTGGAGTTCCTGTCGCGGCTCACCGCCTGCCCGGCCTTTGCCAACGCCGACCTCGACACCGGCCTCATCGAGCGCGAGCAGGACTATCTCTTCCCCGAGCAGGCCGGCGCCAGCCGCGAGGCCTGGCTGGCGGCGGCCCTCGCCGAGCTGCTGCGCGAGCGCGAGCGGGCTGCCCAGCAGGCCGCTGGCCACCCGGAGCCCGCCTCGCCCTGGCACCAGCGCGACGGCTGGCGCCTCAACACCCACGCCCGGCGCAGCCTGATCTTCCGCCTCGGCGACGCGCAGAAGACCCTCGGCGTGGCGAGCTGCGGCAGCGCCTTCGAGATCAGCCTCGACGGCGTCACCAGCCGGGTCAGCGGCAGCCTCAACCCCCGCGGCCTGCTGCGCGCCGAGTTCGACGGCCTGCGCACCACCGCCACGGTGGTCGTCGCCGGCGAGCGCCGGCACGTCTTCGCCCACGGCCGGGCCTGGCAGTTTGCCGCGGTCGACCCGCTGCATCACGCGGGCGAGGGGGGTGGCGCCGAGGGCGGGCTGCTCGCCCCGATGCCCGGCAAGGTGATCGCCCTGATCGCCGAGGCCGGCGCCACGGTGGACAAGGGCGCCCCGCTGCTGATCCTCGAGGCCATGAAGATGGAGCACACCATCACCGCGCCGGCCGCCGGCACCGTCAAGGCCTTCCGCTTCGCGGTGGGCGACCAGGTGAGCGACGGCGCCGAACTGGTGGACTTCGAGCCCACCCCGGCCTGAGCGCCGACCGCATCCCCCGGCTCCCCAGCCCGCGCAGACGGGCGGGGGCCCCACCCATCAAAGCGTGAGGAGACACGAACGATGAGCAATGCGCTGAGCTACGTCCATGGCGCATCGGACAAACCCCTGATCGGCCAGACCATCGGCCGCTATTTCGACGACGCCTGCGCCCGCAATGCCGGACGCGAGGCGCTGGTGGTGCGCCACCAGAACGTCCGCCTGACCTACGCCGAGCTGCGCCTCAAGGTGGACGCGCTGGCCTGTGGCCTGCGCCGGCTGGGCCTCGAGCCCGGCGACCGGGTCGGCATCTGGTCGCAGAACAACCACGAATGGACGCTCACCCAGTTCGCCACCGCCAAGGCCGGGCTGGTGCTGGTCAACATCAACCCGGCCTACCGCCGCAGCGAGCTCGAATACGCCCTCAACAAGGTGGGCTGCCGCGCGTTGATCCTGTCGCCGTCCTTCAAGAGCAGCGACTATCTGGCGATGCTCGCCGACCTGGCGCCCGAACTGGCCCACTGCGAACCCGGCCTGCTGCGCAGCCACCGCCTGCCGACCCTCGAGATCGTGGTCCGCCTGGGTGCCGGGCGCAGCCCCGGCATGCTCAATTTTGCCGACCTGCTGCGCCAGCCCGAGCGCGACGAGACCGAGGCGCTGGCCGAGCTGGGCGAGCGCCTGCAGTTCGACGACCCGATCAACATCCAGTTCACCTCCGGCACCACCGGCAACCCGAAGGGCGCGACCCTGTCGCACCACAACATCCTCAACAACGGCTTCTTCGTCGGCGAGGCGATCCGCCTCCGCGAGGGCGACCGGGTGTGCATCCCGGTGCCGCTCTACCACTGCTTCGGCATGGTGATGGGCAACCTGGGCTGCCTCACCCATGGCGCCACGATGGTCTACCCGTCCGAAGCCTTCGAGCCGCTGGCCACGCTGCAGACCGTCGCCGAGGAGCGCTGCACCGCCAGCTACGGCGTGCCCACCATGTTCATCGCCCAGCTCGACCACCCGGACTTCGCCGGCTTCGACCTGGCCAGCCTGCGCACCGGGATCATGGCCGGCAGCCCGTGCCCCATCGAGGTGATGAAGCGCGTCATCGACAAGATGAACATGGGCGAGGTGACCATCGCCTACGGCATGACCGAGACCTCGCCGGTGAGCTTCCAGAGCGGGGCCGACGACCCCATCGAGCGGCGCGTGTCCACGGTGGGCCGCGTCCAGCCCCACTGCGAGGTCAAGATCGTCGACAGCGACGGCCGCATCGTGCCCCGCGGCACCCCCGGCGAGCTGTGCACCCGCGGCTACTCGGTGATGCTCGGCTACTGGGGCGACGAGGCCAAGACCGCCGAGGCCATCGACCGCGCCGGCTGGATGCACACCGGCGACATCGCGACCCTCGACGACGCGGGCTTCTGCAACATCGTCGGGCGCATCAAGGACATGGTGATCCGCGGTGGCGAGAACATCTACCCGCGGGAGATCGAGGAGTTCCTCTATCGCCACCCCAAGGTGCTCGACGTGCAGGTGGTGGGCGTGCCCGACAAGAAGTACGGCGAGGAACTCTGCGCCTGGATCATCGTCCGTGAAGGGCAGCGCCTCGGCGAGGACGAGGTGCGGGCCTTCTGCCAGGGCCAGATCGCCCACTACAAGATTCCCCGCTACATCAGTTTCGTGGACAGCTTCCCGATGACCGTCACCGGCAAGATCCAGAAATTCCAGATCCGAGAGAAGATGAAGCAGACCCTTGGCCTGCAGGACGCGGCCACCGCCTGAACGGAGCAAGCATGAACTTCCCCACCCATGTCCGCATCGTCGAGATGGGCCCCCGCGACGGCCTGCAGAACGAGAAGCAGATCGTCAGCACCGAGACCAAGGTCGAGCTGATCGCCCGCCTCGGCGCGGCCGGGCTCAAGGCCATCGAGGCGACCTCCTTCGTGTCGCCCCGCTGGGTGCCGCAGATGGGCGACGCCGCCGACGTGATGGCCCGCATCGAGCGCCTGCCGGGCGTCAGCTACCCGGTGCTCACCCCCAACCTGCAGGGCTTCGAGGCCGCGCTGGCTGCCGGGGCCGGCGAGGTGGCGGTGTTCGCCGCGGCCTCCGAATCCTTCAGCCGCAAGAACATCAACTGCACCATCGCCGAATCCCTGGCCCGCTTCGAGCCGGTGATGGCGGCGGCCCGGACGGCGGGCGTGCGGGTGCGCGGCTACGTCTCCTGCGTGCTGGGCTGCCCCTACGAGGGCGACATTCGCCCCGAGGCGGTGGCCGACGTCGCCGCCACCCTGTTCGCGATGGGCTGCTACGAGGTGAGCCTGGGCGACACCATCGGCGCCGGCACGCCGGGCAAGACCCGCCGCATGCTCGACGCGGTGGCCCGCCGGGTGCCGGTGGACAAGCTCGCCGGCCACTACCACGACACCTTCGGCCAGGCGGTGGCCAACGTGTATGCCTCCCTCGAGGCGGGCGTGGCCTGCTTCGACAGCGCGGTGGCCGGCCTCGGCGGCTGCCCCTACGCGCCCGGCGCCTCCGGCAACGTCGCCACCGAGGACGTGGTATACATGCTCGACGGCCTCGGCATCGAGACCGGCATCTCCCTCGACGCGCTGGTCGACACCGCCGGCTGGATCAGCGAGCGCCTCGGCCGCCCGCCGGCCTCCAAGGTGGCCCGGGCGGTGCTGGCCAAGCGCGCCAAGGCCTGCGCCTGAAGCAACCACGACCCGCCGCCGACGAGCGGCGGGCGCCATTCCCCAAGAGAGTTTCATGAGAGTTCCTTCCCCCTGCATCAACCTGTGCCGCATGAACCCCCAGAGCGGCTACTGCGAGGGCTGCCTGCGCAGCATCCCCGAGATCACCGAATGGGGCGGCGCCGACGACCGGCGCCGCCTCGCCATCCTCGCCGAGGTGGCGCGCCGCAAGGCCGCCGCCGGGGCGACCACCGCTGCCGGTGCGCGGAGCCCGTCGTGAGCGCCGACAACCCCTGCATCGGCATCTGCGAGATCGACGAGTCGGGCTACTGCGTCGGCTGCGGCCGCAGCGCCGACGAGATCTTCGGCGAGACGGATTCCGCGCCGGCCGGCGAGGAGGCCGCCGTCGAGGTGGTCGCGCCGGTCGTCGGCCCCACGCCCGGCGACGCCGCATGACGCGCGTGCCCCTGCCGCCCTCGATCCGGGTGCTGGAGCGGGGCTGGCTGTCGGCCAACA
Source organism: Zoogloea sp. (assembly GCF_041908905.1). Classification (GTDB taxonomy): domain Bacteria; phylum Pseudomonadota; class Gammaproteobacteria; order Burkholderiales; family Rhodocyclaceae; genus Zoogloea. Next base: position 294,548 of record NZ_JAYREK010000001.1, on the reverse strand, counting down.
ACGTGCTGCTCTTCGATGGCGGCGAGGCGATCCTCGTCGACAGCGGCTACGTCAGCCACGCCGGGCAGACCGTCGCGCTGCTGCGGGAGGCCCTGGCCGGGCGGCGCCTGACCGGCCTCCTCAACACCCACTCCCATTCCGACCACATCGGCGGCAACGCGGCCGTCCAGCGCGCCTTCGGCTGCACCATCGGCGTGCCCGCCGGCATCGGCCCGGCGGTGGCCGGCTGGGACGAGGTGGCCCTGCTGCTCAGCGTGGCCGACCAGCAGGGCGAGCGCTTCGGCGCCGACCACCTCGTCGCCCCCGGCGAGCGCCTGCAGATGGGCGGCTTCGAGTGGCAGGCCCTGGCGGCGCCGGGGCACGACATGGACGCCCTGGTCTTCCACGCCCCCGACGCCCGCGGCCTGATCTCCGGCGACGCCCTGTGGCGCAACGGCTTCGGCATCCTGTTTGCCGAGGTGATCGGCAGCGGCGGCGGTCTGGAGGCGGCGCGCAACACCCTCGAGGCCATCGCCCGGCTGTCGGTGGACTGGGTCATCCCCGGCCACGGGGCGCCCTTCGTGGAGGTGGATGAGGCCCTCGAGGCGGCCTTCGCGCGCCTGCGCTACTTCGAGGAGGACGGCGCCCGCATCGCCCGCAACGCGATCCGCGCCTGCGTCACCTTCTGGCTGCTGGAGCGCCGCCGGGTGGCCCTCGACGACCTGCCGGCGCACCTGGCCAGCGTGCCCCTCTACCGGGAGGCCAACCGGCGCTTCCTCGGCCTCAGCCCCGAGGCCCTGGCCGGCTGGCTGGCCGACGAACTGCTGCGCGCCGGCGTGGTCCGACGTGTGGAGGGCTTCCTTGACGTAACCTGAAGTCACATTCTTGTGAGCTTTTGTGGCGTGGCGGGGTGGCGCGGGTGCCCGTTTTGTTTATCCTGTCGCCGCGTTGGCGCATTGTTGTCGCAAACGCCTGACAGACTGGCAGCTTCAGATCGGTCGTCTTCCCCGGAAAAAGCTTAGTCATGCAACTCGTCATCATCAGCGGCCTGTCCGGCTCCGGCAAGAGCGTTGCGCTCAACGTCATGGAGGATTCCGGGCACTACGTGGTCGACAACCTGCCGTCGGCCCTCCTGCCCCAGCTCGTCACCCACCTGCGCGGGGCGGGCTACCAGCGCATCGCGGTGGCCATCGACGTGCGTTCGGGCAGCGGCATCGCGGCCTTGCCCCGGCAGCTCGAAACCCTGCGCGGCATGGTGCGCGACGTGCGCTTCCTGTTCCTCGACGCCCGCGACGACACCCTCATCGCACGCTTCTCCGAGACCCGCCGCAAGCACCCCCTGGGCGACGACAGCCTGACCCTCGGCGAGGCCATCGCCCGCGAGCGCGAAACCCTGGCGCTGGTGGCCGAGCTCGGCCACCGCATCGACACCAGCGACCTGTCGGCCAACACCCTGCGCAACTGGGTCAAGAGCTTCATGGACCTGGAGCCGGGCAGCCAGATCACGCTGCTCTTCGAGTCCTTCGGCTTCAAGCACGGCATTCCCGTCGATGCCGACCTGGTCTTCGACGTGCGCTGCCTGCCCAACCCCCACTACGACCCGGTGCTGCGGCCCCTCACCGGCCGCGACCAGCCGGTCATCGACTTCCTCGAGCGGGTGCCCGAGGTCGGCCGCATGGTCGGTGACATCTACGCCTTCGTCGCCTCCTGGCTGCCGTCCTATGTCAACGACAACCGCAGCTACCTCACCGTGGCGATCGGCTGCACCGGCGGCCAGCACCGCTCGGTGTACATCGCCGAGCAGCTGGCCGCGCGCTTCCGCGACACGGCCCGCATCCTGGTGAGGCACCGCTCCTTCAAATGACGGCGCTGCGCGTCTGGCTGGCGGCCTGGGCGCGTCACCTGAAGGCCGGCGACCTGCTGGTGCTGGCTCTCGCGGCCGCGGCCTGCGGGGCCTCGGTGCTGGCCCTGTGGCAGGGTGGGCGGCCGGACAAGGCCATCATCCGGGCCGGCGGCAAGGTCTTTCTCGAAGTCGACCTCGGTACGCCGCGCATCGTCGAGGTGCCGGGGCCGCTGGGGCAGACCCGCATCGAGATCCAGCCCGGCCGCGCCCGCGTGGCGGCCGATCCCGGCCCGCGCCAGTACTGCGTGCGCCAGGGCTGGCTGGCGAGCGCCGGCGCGGTGGCCATCTGCGCCCCCAACCAGGTCAGCCTGGCGCTGGCCGGGCGGAACGCCCACTATGACTCCCTCAGCTACTGAGATCGAACTCCGCCCCAGTGCCGACGACCACCGGGTCGCCCGCCACGCGGCGGCGGCCATCGTGCTGACGGTGGCCGAAGCGGCGATTCCGCTGCCGCTGCCGGGGGTCAAGCCCGGCCTCGCCAACATCGTCACCCTTATTGTGCTGGCCCGCTGGGGCTGGCGCGAGGCGGCCTGGGTGGCGCTGCTGCGGGTGATCGTCGGCAGCCTGGTGCTGGGGCAGTTTTTGGCGCCGGGCTTCTTCCTGAGCCTCGTCGGCGGGCTCGCCAGCCTGGCCATGCTGGGCCTCTCCGCGCATCTGCCGCGGCGCTGGTTCGGGCCGGTCAGCCACAGCGTGCTGGCAGCTTTCGCCCACATCGCGGGTCAGCTGATGGTGGCACGCATCTGGCTGGTGCCCCACGACGGGGTGTTCTATCTGGTGCCGGTGTTCGCCCTCGCGGCGACGGTCTTCGGGCTGGTCAATGGCCTGGTGGCGGCGCGGCTGATGGACGGCGACGCCGCCGCCTGAGCGGCCTATACTCCCCTCATACCCAATGGATACGGCATGACGGATCGTGAAGCGGCCCCGAGCCTGCGCCCGGGCGTCAGGCGCAGGGAAGTCTGGGCGTGGGCGATGTACGACTTCGCCAACTCCGGCTACACCACGGTGGTGATCACCGCGATCTTCAACGCCTATTTCGTCGCCGCGATCGCCGGCGGCGCCCCGTGGGCCACCTTTGCGTGGACGGCGGCGCTGGCGGCCTCCTATGCGCTGATCCTGCTCTCCGCGCCCTTCGTCGGGGCCTGGGCCGACGCCCACGGCGCCAAGAAGCGGCTGCTGGCGTTCACCACCGCCGGCTGCGTGCTCGGCACCGCCGGCCTGGCGCTGGCCGGGCCCGGCGACATCGGGGTGGCGATCGGCTTTCTGGTGCTGTCCAACTACTGCTTCGGCAGCGGCGAGAACCTCATCGCCGCCTTCCTGCCCGAGCTCGCCGACGACGACAGCCTCGGCAAGGTGTCCGGCTGGGGCTGGAGCCTCGGTTATCTGGGTGGCCTCGGCAGCCTCGGCGCCTGCCTCGCCTACATCACCTGGGCGGAAGGGCAGGGCCACGCCGCCGCCGACTACGTGCCGGTGACGATGCTGATCACCGCGCTGCTGTTCGCGCTGGCCTCGGCGCCGACCTTCCTGCTGCTGCGCGAGCGCAAGACGGCGCCGGCGGCCGCGTCCATGCCGGCATGGACCCGTGTCCGCCACACCCTGCACGCGCTGCGCGGCAGCGGCCCCTACCGCGACATGCGCCGTTTCATGCTGTGCGTGGTGTTCTACCAGGCCGGCATCCAGGCGGTGATCGCGCTGGCGGCCATCTACGCGGTGGAGGCGATGGGCTTCAGCACCAAAGAGACGATCGGCCTGATCTTCGTGGTGAACATCACCGCCGCCGTCGGCGCCTTCGGTTTCGGCTACCTGCAGGACCGCATCGGCCACGGGCGGGCGATCGCCCTCACCCTGGGCGGCTGGATCGTGATGATCCTGCTGGCCTGGGCCGCCACCCGCCCGCCGCTGTTCTGGCTCGCCGCCAACATCGCCGGCCTGTGCCTGGGCGCCAGCCAGTCGGCCGGCCGGGCGCTGGTGGGCTACCTGGCGCCGCCGGACCGCCACGGCGAGTTCTTCGGGCTGTGGGGGCTGGCGGTCAAGCTGTCGTCCATCCTCGGGCCGCTCACCTACGGGGCGGTCACCTGGCTCACCGGCGGCGACCACCGCCTGGCGATCCTCATCACCGGCAGCTACTTCGTGGTCGGGCTGGTGATCCTGGCCGGTGTCGATCCCGAGCGCGGGCACCGGAGCGCCCAGTCATGATCCCCGGCACCGCGGAGGCCCTGCTCGCCGTGGTGCGCACAACCCATGCCGAGCTGCATCGGGGGGCGACTCCCGCCGGGATCGGCCTCGACAGCCGGCTTGAGCAGGACCTCGGCTTCGACAGCCTGGCGCGGGTCGAGCTGCTGCAGCGCGTCGAGCGGACCTTCGGCGTCGCGCTGCCCGAGGCCACCCTGCAGACCGCGCTCACCCCGCGCGACCTGCTGGCGGCGATCGCCGTGGCCCCCACCCACGCCGCGGCCCCGGCGTTTGCCCGCGCCTCCACCGGGCCGCCGCCTGCCACCGGTGGGCCCGCGCCGGTGCCGGCCGCGGCAGCGACCCTCGTCGAGGTGCTCGACTGGCACGTCGAGGCCCACCCCGGGCGCACCCAGATCATCCTGCTCACCGAGGGAGATGCCGAGGAGCGGGTCGATTACCGGCACCTGCGCGAGGTGGCGGGCGCCGTCGCGGCGGGGCTGCAGGGACTCGGCCTGCAACCGCGGCAGACGGTGGCGATCATGCTGCCGACCTCGCGGGAGTATTTCTTCGCCTACTTCGGGGTCCTGCTGGCCGGCGGCATCCCGGTGCCGATCTACCCGCCGGCGCGGCCAGCGCAGATCGAGGAGCACGTGCGCCGCCACATCGGCATCCTCGCCAATGCCGGGGCGGGCATCCTCGTCACCGTGCCGGAGGCCATGCCGGTGGCGCGCCTGCTCGAAGCCGGCGTGCCCGGCCTGCGCCGGGTGGTCACCGTGGCCGGCCTCACGGCGGATAGCCCGCCGACACCGGTGGCGCTGCGGGCCGACGACATCGCCTTCATCCAGTACACCTCGGGTAGCACGGGCAACCCCAAGGGCGTGGTGCTGACCCACGCCAACCTGCTCGCCAACATCCGCGCCATCGGCCAGGCCATTGGCGTGACGCCGGTCGATGTGTTCGTCAGCTGGCTGCCGCTGTACCACGACATGGGCCTGATCAGCGCCTGGCTGGTCAGCCTCTACTTCGGCAACCCGCTGGTGGTGATGTCGCCGCTCGCCTTCCTGGCGCGGCCGGAGCGCTGGCTGTGGGCGATCCACCGCCACCGCGGCACCCTGAGCGCGGCACCCAATTTCGCCTTCGAGCTGTGTCTCCGGCGGCTGGCCGATGCGCCGCCGGCGGGGCTCGACCTGTCGTCGCTGCGCCTGCTGGCCTGCGGCGCCGAGCCGGTCAATCCCGACACCCTGCGCCGCTTTGCCGAACGCTTCGCCGGCAGCGGCCTGCGTCCGGGGGCGCTGACGCCGGTGTATGGGCTGGCGGAGGCGACGGTCGGGCTGCTGGTGCCGCCCCTCGGACGCGGGCCGTGGGTCGAGCGGATCGACCGGGATGCCTTCACCCGTATGGGGGAGGCCCGTCCCGCCGCGCCGGGGCATGCCCACGCGCTGGCCTTCGTGTCCTGGGGCCGGCCCTTGCCCGGCCATCAGGTGCGGGTTGTCGACGGGGCCGGGCAGGAGCTCGGCGAGCGGGTCGAGGGCCGGCTGGAGTTCAAGGGGCCGTCGGCAGCGGGCGGCTACTATCGCAACCCGGAGCAGACCCGCCGGCTGTTCCATGGCGACTGGCTGGACAGCGGCGACCAGGCCTATGCCGTTGCCGGCGAGTTCTTCATCACCGGCCGCGTCAAGGACATCATCATCCGTGGCGGGCGCAACATCTACCCCCATGAGCTGGAGCTGGCGGTGGGCGAGCTGGCCGGCGTGCGCAAGGGCTGTGTCGCCGTCTTCGGCAGCCCCGATCCGGCGGCGGGCACCGAGCGCCTGGTGGTGCTGGCCGAGACCCACGCCGTGGACCCGGCCGGGCGCGCCGCGCTGCAGGCCGCGATCGCCCGGCGGGTGCTGGAGGTGCTCGGCGAGCCGGCCGACGAGGTGGCGCTGGCGCCGCCCGGCACGGTGCTCAAGACGTCCAGCGGCAAGGTGCGCCGCTCCGCCTGCCGCGAGCTGTACGAGGCGGGGCGGATCGGCGCCCGCCGGCGTGCCGTGGGGTGGCAGGTCTCGCGGCTGGTGCTGGCGGCGGCGGGGCTGCGCGTCCGCCGGGGGCTGGCGCTGGCCGGCGGATGGGGGTACGCCCTGCGGGTCGGGCTGCTGTTTGCGTTCGTCGCCCCGCTCACCTGGCTGGTCACGGCCCTGCTGCCGCGGCCGGAGTGGGCCTGGGCGGCCGGCCGCGCGGCGGCGCGGGGCTTCCTGCGCCTCTGCGGCACGCCGGTGCAGGTGCAGGGGCTCGAGCACCTGCCGCCCCCGGGGCAGGTCCATGTGCTGGTGGCCAACCACGCCAGCTATCTCGATGGCATCGTGCTGGCGGCCGCGCTGCCGCGCCATGTGGGCTTTGTCGCCAAGCGGGAACTGCTCGGGCAGTTCGTCCCGCGGATCTATCTGAGGCGGCTGGGGGTGGAGTTCGTCGAGCGCTTCGATGTGCGGCAGGGCGCCGAGGACGCCGCGCGGCTGGCGGCGGCGGTGGCGGGCGGGCGCTCCCTGGCCTTCTTCCCCGAGGGTACCTTCACGCCCACGCCGGGCCTGCGGCCCTTCCACCTGGGCGCCTTCGCCGCCGCGGCCCATGCCCGCGTACCGGTGGTGCCGGTGGCGATCCGCGGCAGCCGCGCCTGGCTGCGCGCCGACCAGTGGCGGCCCCGCCGCAGCCCGCTGGCGGTGGTCATCTGTCCGCCCGTTTTGCCTATTGATGGCGCCGAGGGGTTCGGCGAGGCGGTCCGTCTGCGCGATGCGGCGCGGGCCGGGATCCTGCGCCACTGCGGCGAGCCGGAGGCCGACGCCACGTCGCCTTGACGGGCGCGGCAGGGGGCAGGCTCGGGGCCAAGGGCCTGGAGTTCAAAAGTGTGTGAGCGCTGATCTGCAGCGCGGACCGCACGGCTCGCAAGGGTTACGGCGAGGCTTGGTGCCGCGGCACCGGGTCCGGAGCCTGGCGTGGGGGCTGCCCGCCCTGGCTAACGATGGCGTTTCTTCTTTTTCGCGCTGGGCCGCCCCGCGGGTTTGTCGGGAAGGCCGAGGGCGGCGCGGGACAGGCGGTCGGCGTCCGGGTTGCGGTGGCGCGGCACCCATTCGAGGCGCACCGAGGCAAAGCCGCCGAGCTCCCCGCGGATCATGGCGACCAGCGCCTGCAGCCGGCCCACCTGGGTCACCGCCTCGCCGCGCAGGTGGCGCACCGCGAAGTCGCTGTCGCCGCGCAGTACCAGATGCCGGGCGCCGGCGTCCCGGGCCAGCTCCAGGGCCTTGGCGAGGGCGAGCAGCTCGGCCTCGTTGTTGCAGCCGTGGCCAGGCGCCAGTACCGAGCAGTCGCGGCGTTCCCCGCCGGGGCCGACGAGTACCGCGCCGAGCCCCAGCCGGCCCGGGTTTGGCTGGGCCGAGCCGTCGAACCACAGCTGCCACTCGGCGGGCCCAGGGGGCGGGGGAGCGACGGCGGGGGTGGTCATGGGGCGGAGGTTCAAGGGTGACGGTCCCGGACTCTAACGCTACCCGCCGAAACTGTGGAGCCCGTTTGTAACGCAGTAAGGCTTTTTGTTAAATGCGCGCGCAAGATATACCTGAACGTCGTTCCCGGGCTATGAATAAAGGGTGGGTTGATTCACGATGCTTGTCGTGGGTACTCACTTTAGGGGTTCCGAATCGTGGTTGCATCTCCTGCCGAAAGTCGTTTTGACAGGGAAGCCGAGTGGGAGGGCGGGGTGGATGGCCTGTGGGATTGCCCGCCGTGCCCGCCGGACGAGGAGGCCCGCTCAGCGCTGGCCGCCGCAGGGGGCGGCGTCATCGGGTTACCCGGGCAGGATGCCGCGGCAGGGGCCGCCGGCACGGCGATCCTCGCTTGCCTGCGGGTCATCGACGCGCACCTGTGCTGCGGCGCCGGGCTGGCGAGCCTCGGTGGCAAGCGCGCCGAACTGCTTGCCCGGCTGGAGGCGCCGACCTGTCCGGCCTCGCTGGCGGGCGAGGCGTGGCTGCGCCTGGGGGTGCTGGCCCTGCTGGGTGAGGCGGAGATCGCCCGGGCGGCCGATGCGGCACACAAGGGCCTGAACCTCGCTGTCGCCGAAGACGCAAGCTCCCGGCAGCTCGTCTGCCTAGCCTTGCTGGGCATCGCGGACGCCCTGGCGGGCCGGGCGGTCCGGGCCGACGTGCGCCTCAGTGACGCGGTCTTCCTGTGTGCCCGTCACGATGCAGCCCCGTTCGCCCAACTCGTGGTGCGTGGCGCGGCAGGCCTGGTGGCCCTGATGCTCGGCGAGCCGGAGCGTGCCCACGCGGAGCTCGCCGTCGCCACCGGTCTGGCCGACAGGGCGGACTGGCCCGAGACGCTGCGGGTGCTCCTCCTCGGGCATCGCCTCTACGCAGCTGCGGCGCTGGGGTGCGAGGCGGAGAGCGCCGATCTGGCGCGCAGCCTCGGGGAGGTGTGTATCCCGGCGGGTCGCCGCCTGCTGTGCGCCTACCGTCACCTCGCGCTGGGCGTGCTGGCGCTTCGCGGTGGCCTGAGTCTGCGTGCCCTTGAGCGTGCCGAGGCCTGCATCGAGGAGGCGGGGGCGGGCGGCGTCGGTCTCCTTTCGGCCTTAGGCGTGCTGCTGCGCGTGCAGGCGCTGGCTGACCTGCACCGCTGCCCGGAGGCCCGGGAGGTGTTCCGGCGTGCGAGCCCCGGCTGGCTGGCGGCAGGGCTCAACCGGCTCGTGGCCGTGGCCCGCCTGGAACTCGCGATGCTCGATGCCTGCTGCGGCGAACTGGATCGTGCCCGCAGCGGCCTTGCCGCGGCGCGGGGGCTCGTCCCGGTGGGCGAGACGCTGCGCCCCCTTCACCGGCCGCACGGCTGGCTGGACGGGCTGGAGGCCCTGCTCGGCGGGAGCGGCGCCCTGCCGCGGGTCCGAATCCAGACCCTCGGCGAGTTCATCGTCGAGATCGACGGCCGGCGCATCTACGACCGCGACTGGAAAGGCCAGCGCACCCGCATGCTGCTCGTCGCGCTGATCTGCGAAGGCGGCCAGAAGGTCCCTGCCTCCCGCCTCGCCGACATGCTGTGGCCCGACGCCGAGGGCGACAAGGCTCTGCAGAACCTGAAGGTCGCGCTTCACCGCCTGCGCCGGCTGGGCTGCCGCGAGGGCGACGAGCCGGTGAACTGGGTGCATGTCAAGCAGGGGCGGGTGAGCCTGGTGCGGGGGCTGTGCTGGGTGGATGTGCTGGAGGGGTAGGCTGGTTCTTGGCCGACCCTCGGGCCGCCGCAGGTCGGGACCTCCGAGTGCGTAGCGTCTTGCGCTGCCGGGTGGCTCGTCCCTGGCGATGCTTGTGGGTGCTGCTACGGAGAAGCGTTAGGGGCAGAGCCGCTGTGTAACCGAATTGGAACCGCCTGCACCCTAAAGTTAGCTTCGGTGTATTCAGGTCTGGCAGATATGCGCAGCGCCTTTTAAACCAAAAGCTAGGAGGAGATGATGATGACAATAAGGAAGGGTGCCCTGGCACTCGCTGTATCCGTGTGCGGGATGGTCGGTCTGTCGGGGAACGCCAGCGCAGAGTTGAATGCCGGCAACTTCATGCTGATGATTGATTCATCCTCGCAGGGAACTCACTGGCAGAATGCGAGCCATATTGCTGTCGCGACGGTATCCAGTGCGTCGGCCGAAAATGATGCGGATGGTAACTTCTGGATGTCATCCGCATACGACGACTCCAGCTGGGTTGCGCCACGATATGGCTATCCGGTACCCAGCAACACGCCGCATTATTGGAGCAATGATCCAGATGCCCGCCAGTCCTACTACATCTGGCACGACCCGGCGAACTCATCCGATGGCTCGACGGGTGTCAATAAAGCCTATTTCCGCACCACATTCACCTTGCCGACCTTCCCTGAAGGCTACTCGGCAATCTTGAGGGTACGGGCGGACGACGATTTTATCGTGAGTCTCAACGGCTTCGTCGTTATGGGAAACACGCGGGACTACGGAACCCCCGGTGATCTGGGGCCAGACCATGTTTTTGAAGTTGGGATAATGCCCTTCATGCTTATCCAGGGGGGTGAGAACCTACTCGCAATCGCCGCGACTGACGGGGCATTTGCCACCCCTTCCAACGTGCTTTATGAGCATCTCGCATTCGAGCTGAAGTTGAACGAAATACCCGAGCCTGCCAGCACGGCCCTCGTGGCGCTGGGCCTGACGGGGCTGGGGGCGGGGCTTCGCCGCTCGCGTCGTCGGCGCTGACAGGTAGTCTTTACTGAAACACAGCCCTTTCCCGGTTCGGGAAGGGGCTGTGTGCCATTTTAGAGGTCGGTAACCTCCTCACCCTGCCGCCCGCCCCAGCCGGTACAGCGCCACGCTGGCCAGGAAGTTGGGCTCCTCCACGATCACCTTGTCCTCGTCGAAGGCGAGGCGTTCGCGGATCAGGATGCCCTCCTGCTCGCACAGGGCGTCGAAGTCGGCGATGGTGAAGAAGCGCACGTTGGGCGTGTCGTACCACTGGTAGGGCAGGTTCTTGGAGACCGGCATGCGCCCGTTGAGGATGGCCTGGCGGTGGCGCCAGTAGGCGAAGTTGGGAAAGCTGACCACCGCCTCGCGGCCGACCCGCAGCATCTCGGCGAGGATGCCCTGGGTGTTGCGCATGGCCTGCAGCGACAGGCTCATGATGACGTGGTCGAAGAAGCCGTCGTCGAAGCCGGCGAGGCCCTGCTCCATGTCGATCTGGATCACGTTGATGCCGTTGCGGGCGCAGGCCACGATGCGCTCGGGGTCGTTCTCGACGCCGTAGCCGCGCACCTGGCGCACCTGGGCGAGGTGGCGCAGCAGGCTGCCATCGCCGCAGCCGAGGTCGAGCACCCGCTCGCCGGGCTCGATCCAGTTGGCGATCACGTCGTAGTCGTAGCGTTGGTAGCTCATGCTCAGACCTCGATGTTGTCGATGTAGGCCCGCAGCACCGCGTGGTACTGGGGGTCGTCGAGAAGGAAGGAGTCGTGGCCGGCGGGGCAGTCGATCTCGGCGTAGCTCACCCGGCGGTCGCTGTGCATCAGCGCATACACGATCTCGCGGCTGCGCGACGGGGCGAAGCGCCAGTCGGTGGTGAAGGACACCACCAGGTAGTCGGCCTTGGCGCGGCCCAATGCGGCCACCAGGTCGCCGTCGTAGTCGAAGGCCGGGTCGTAGTAGTCGAGGGCCTTGGTGGTGAGCAGGTAGGTGTTGGCGTCGAAGAAGCCGGCAAACTTGTCGCCCTGGTAGCGCAGGTAGGACTCGATCTCGAACTCCACGTCGTAGCTGAACACCGGCTTGTCGTGGCGCAGGCTGCGGCCGAATTTCTGGTCCATCGAGTCGTCGGACAGGTAGGTGATGTGCCCCACCATGCGCGCCAGCGCGAGGCCGCGGGTGGGCACCACGCCGTGCTCGTAGTAGTGGCCGCCGTGGAACTCGGGGTCTTTCAGGATGGCCTGGCGGGCGACCTCGTTGAAGGCGATGTTCTGGGCCGTGAGCTTGGGCGCCGAGGCGATCACCAGCGCGTGGGCGACCCGGTCGGGATATTGCAGGGTCCACGACAGGGCCTGCATGCCGCCGAGGCTGCCGCCCACCACCGCCGCGAAGCGCTCGATGCCGAGCCGGTCGGCCAGGCGCGCCTGGGCGTCCACCCAGTCTTCGACGGTGACGAAGGGGAAGTCGGCGCCCCACGGCTTGCCGGTGGCCGGGTTGATGCTGTTGGGCCCGGTGCTGCCGTAGCAGCCGCCCAGGTTGTTCACGCCGATGACGAAGAACTTGCGGGTGTCGAGGGGCTTGCCGGGGCCGACCAGGTTGTCCCACCAGCCTTCGGAGTTCTTCTTGCCCGCGTAGGTACCGGCCACGTGGTGGGAGCCGGACAGGGCGTGGCACACCAGCACCGCGTTGCTGCGCGCGGCGTTGAGGGTGCCGTAGGTTTCATAGACCAGGTCGTAGGCCGGCAGGATGCCGCCGCTCTTGAGAGCGAGCGGTTCGTCGAAGTGGGCCCGCCGGGGCTCGACCACCCCGACGGATTCGGCGGCGCATTGTGCGTGTGCGTGCATTCGTGTTTCGTCCCAAAAACGAAAAAACCCAGTCGGCGAACGGTCGCGAACTGGGCTGCCGTCGCTTTAGCCGCATTTTTTAAGCGCCCGCAAGCTGAAGGGTTCAAATCGGCGCTGAGGCAAAGATTAGCGCGCGGCTCGGGGCAAGTCAAACCGGCCCCGCCGCGGCGCTAGAGTTTTTCCACGGCCTCGCGGACCCGGTCGGGTTCGTCGAGCTTGAGCAGGCGCTGCACCTTGGTGGTCAGGTCGGCGGCGTCGGCGCGCAGGATGCCCTGCTTGACCTCGAGGATCTGCGCTGGGTGCATCGAGAACTGGCGCAGCCCCATGCCGATGAGGAGGCGCGTGCATTCCGGGTCGCCGGCCATCTCGCCGCACACCGACACCGGGATGCCGGCCTTGGTGCCGGTCTGGATGGTCAGGTGGATCAGCTTGAGCACCGCCGGGTGGAGCGGGTTGTAGAGGTGGGCGACCGCCTCGTTGCCCCGGTCGATGGCGAGGGTGTACTGGATCAGGTCGTTGGTGCCGATGGACAGGAACTGCAGCTTGCGGGTGAAGGCGCCCAGGCACAGCGCGGCGGCGGGCACCTCGATCATGCCGCCGACCTCGACCGCCTCGTCGAACTTGATCTTGCGCTCGCGCAGCTGGGCCTTGGCCTTGTCGAGGAGGACCAGGGTCTGGTCGATCTCGTGGCTGCTCGCCAGCATCGGGATCAGGATCTTCAGCTTGCCGAACTGGCTGGCCCGCAGGAGCGCGCGCAGCTGGGTGAGGAACATCTTGGGCTCGGCCAGGCAGAAGCGGATCGCCCGCAGGCCGAGGGCCGGGTTGTCCTCCTGACGGGTGGCGCCCTCGAGCTCCTTGTCGGCGCCGATGTCGAGGGTGCGCACCGTGACGGGCTTGCCGGCCATCGTCTTGAGGACCGCCTTGTAGGCCTCGAACTGCTCGTCCTCGTTGGGCCAGGTGTCGCGGCTCATGAACAGGAACTCGGTGCGGAACAGGCCGACGCCGTCGGCCTCGACGCTCTTCGCCTGGCTGGCGTCGGGGGGTAGCTCGATGTTGGCGAGGAGCTGCACCGGCTCGCCGTCGAGGGTGGCCGCGGGCATCGACTTGAGGCGCTTGAGGCGCGAGCGTTCGAGCTCGACGGCGGCCTTGCGCAGGCGGTATTCCTCGAGCACCCGCTCGTCCGGGTCGACGATGACGACGCCGCGGGTGCCGTCGATGATCAGCAGCTCGTCGTCCTTGACCACGTGGCGGATGTGGCGCAGCGCCACCACGGCGGGGATCGACAGGCTGCGGGCGACGATGGCGGTGTGGCCGGTGGGGCCGCCCACGTCGGTGATGAAGCCGGCCACCGCGTGGTCCTTGAAGCCTATGGTGTCGGTGGGGGAGAGGTCGTGGGCGACGATGATGGTGCCCAGCCCGTCCTTGCGCTTGGGCGGCAGGTGGCCCGGATGGCCGAGCAGCACCTTGACGACCCGCTCGACCACCTGCACCACGTCGGCCTTGCGCTCGCGCAGGTAGGCGTCCTCGATGGCCTCGAACTGCTCGACCAGCAGCTCCATCTGCTGCACCAGCGCCCACTCGGCGTTGGCGCGGCGGGTGCGGATGAGGGTCTCGGCGGCACCGACCAGCATCGGGTCTTCGAGGAACATGATGTGCATGCCGACGAAGGCATCCACCTCGGAGGGCGCCGCGCCCGAGCCGGAGGAGGCCTTGAGGCCCGCCAGGTCGGCCTTGACCCGGGCGACGGCGGTGTGGAGCCGGGCCACCTCGGCCTCGACGTGCTTGGGCGCCACCGTGAAGTGGGCGACTTCGAGCAGCGCGTGGGACACCAGGTGGGCGTGGCCGATGGCGATGCCCTGGGAGACGGCGAGACCGTGGACGGTGAAGCTCATGGCTTGAGGGGCGGTGAGGAGTTGGTGGAAGGGGTGAGGCGTCGGGGCACCCGCTGCCCGGCCTTACTCTCCTTCGCCGAACTTGTCGGCGATCAGGGCCTGGAGGGCGGCCATCGCGGCGTCGGCGTCGCTGCCCTCGGTGTCGATGACGATGGTGCTGCCCTTGGCGGCGGCGAGCATCATCACGCCCATGATGCTCTTGGCGTTGACGCGCTTGCCGTTGCGCTCCAGCCACACGTCGCAGCCGAAGGCGCTGGCGGTCTGGGTGAGTTTGGCGGAGGCGCGGGCGTGCAGGCCCAGCTTGTTGACGATGGCGGCTTCCTGGCGGGGCATGGTGGTTTTCCTGTCGTCCTCGGTGGTGTGGTGTGTGTTGTGGTTTATTTCATGCGGACGACGCCCTCGCAGGCGCCGGCCACGGTTTTCTTGAGCAGCACCTCCATGCCCTGCCCGCGGTAGGTGAGCGCGCGCAGCAGCATGGGCACATTGACCCCGGCGATGCCCTCGACACGGCCGGGCTCGAGGAGCCTGGCGGCCGTGTTGGCGGGGGTGGCGCCGAGGATGTCGGTGAGGATCAGCACCCCGTCGCCACTGTCCACCAGCTCGACCAGCCGCCGGGCGAGGGGCAGCACGTCGAGCGGGTCGTCCTGGCCCGAGATGCCGAGCTGCATCAGCTGGGGCGGGCGGCGGTTCATGACATGACCGAGACACTGGACGAGCGCTTCGCCCAGGGTGCCATGGGTGATGATGAGGATGCCGATCATTGGGATCATTCTATCCCAAGGGGGCGGGCCGGCAAGCCGGCTTCTTCCGGGCCGCGCCCAGGCCCGGGCGGTTCAGGGCGGCAGGTCGGCGCAGCGCAGCGGGCCGGCTGCCTGGCCGGGGCCTGTCGTGCCCCAGGTCATCGGATCGAGGGGCGGCGCGAGGGGGTGCGGCGCACCGAGCAGGGCGAGCCAGGCAAGGGCGACGTCCCGGTGGCTGATCTGCGCGGCCGCCAGCAACGGCTGGAGCCGCTGCGGCCGGCCGGAGCGGGCGAAGGCGCGGTTCCACAACACAAGGGCCGGGACCAGGGTGTCGTGCCGGCCGTTCACCGGGCCGGCGTGGAAGTGTTTGCCGGTGCCGTCGGAGAGCAGGTTCTCGCCGTGATCGCTGGTGAACACCAGGTAGGCGGGCACCGGCAGGCTGTCGAGCATCCGGGCCGCCCGGGCCAGCACATGGGCGCCGTATTCGGCGGCGCGCTGGTAGCGCAGCGCCTCGAGGGCTTCGGGGGAGCCGTCCGCGGGTTCTGCCCCGAACAGGTCGCCGGGGTAGCGGTCTTCGTAGAAGAAGTGCTGGCCGTACAGGTGCAGCACCACCGCCACGCTGGCGGCGGCCGCCTCGCGCCGGATGAAGTCTTCTGCAGCCTCCACGGCTACTTCGTCGAGGGGGTGGGCTCCGGTGGACGAAATCTTCTGGACCAGGTCGTGCCCTGCCTCGGGGAGAACCCAGGTCTCGTGGTTGTTGATGTAGGCGGTTCGTGCGCCGCCCGCGTGGGCCAGGGCCAGCAGGCTGGGCCGGCGGGTGTCCGAGGGGGGCGCCTCGCCCGGTGCGGCGGTGAGGAGCTTCGGCACCGCGACGAAGGTGCCGTTGCCGCCGGCGCAGGCGTCCGGCAGGCGCACGCCGAGGCCGTCGGCGAGGCGCCGCTGGAGTTCCGTCGAGCCTTCGCCGCGGCCCGGGGTGAGCAGCGCGTCGGCGCGCAGGGACTCACCGACGATGAGGAGGGCGACCCCCGCCTCGGTCTGGAAGGCCGGCCGCACGCCCCGCGCCGAGCGCGTCTCCGCCTGCCCGCCGTCGTAAGCCTCAGCGCTGGGCATGACCAGCCCTTCGAGGCCGGCCTTCATCATCTCCAGGTGGGACAGCCAGGGTACCGCCATCCGCGCCTCGGGGCCGGCCAGCCGCGCGAAGGTGTGCAAGCCGGCCGCGTCCAGCACGGTCGCCGAGGCGGGCAGCAGCAGGAGCAGGAACAGCAGGCCGGACGGGCCGCCGGCCTGCCAGCGGTGGCGGTGGGCGAGGCGTGTCGCCCACACGGTGAGCAGCAGCGTAGCGGCGGCGGCGGGGGCGAAGCCCGGCGCGCCGAAGGCCAGCACCACGCCGTTCCAGACCTCCCGGTAGGCGCCCGCGGCGACCGAGCCGAGGGTGTTCAGGGAGGGCCCCATCCCGGTGCCGGCGACGGCGCCGATCCACACCAGGGTCAGCGGCAGCAGCAGGGCCTGGGCGTAGGCGCCGAGGCGCGCCCAGTGGCCCGGCGCCGAGGCGGCCAGCAGCCCGCACAGCAGGGCCCAGGCGGCGGTTTCCAGCGGGCGGGCGAGGCGGCCGGTGGCCAGCGGCCAGATGGAGAGGGGGGCCAGGGCCGCGGCGAGGATCACCAGGCGCACGCGCCAGGCCGGCGTGCCGGTGGCGCGGGTGGAGGGGGCGCGAAGGCCGGGCGGGCGATGGGCCATCCGGTCCGCCTGGCGTGGGGAGGCTCAGTCCACGATCTGCGCCGGGGCCACGCCTTCGCCGTACTGCAGGCGGTCGTGGAGGGCGCGGGTGACCTGGAGGCGGCCGTCGGCGTCGACGCGCAGCGTGTGGTCGATGCCGAAGCGGCGGGCGTAGTCGCGCCAGCCCTCGCCGCCCAGGTAGACCGGCTTGCTGGCGGCATCCGACAGGGTGCCGGCGCCGGGGCGCGGGGTGATCAGCACGGTGACGGCCTGGGTGCCGCGGGCCGGGCGGCCGCTGCGGGGGTCGAGGAGGTGGCAGTAGCGTTCGCCGTCCATCTCGAAGAAGCGCTGGTAGTCGCCCGAGGTGCCGATCGCCTCGCCGTCGCGCAGGGGCAGGCTGGCCAGGGGCTGGGGCTTGCGGGGGTTCTGGATGCCGACCCGCCAGGGCAGGTCGCCCTTGCTGCCCAGGGCCAGCACGTTGCCGCCGATGTTGATGAGGGCGTTGCCGACGCCATGGGCCTTGAGGATGGCGGCGGCGCGATCCAGCGCGTAGCCCTTGCCGTAGCCCCCGAGGTCGAGCTGCACCGCCGGGTTGCGGCTGGTCACGGTGTTGCCGGCGATGGTGAGGTCGGCCATCTGCGGCCGCGCCGCGACGAGGGCCGCCAGCCGGGCCGGGTCGGGGCGGTGGGGGGTGAAGCTGTCGGTGTGGAAGCCCCACAGGGCGATCAGCTGGCCGAGGGCCGGGTTGAACAGCTCGTCGCCGGTGGCGGCGAGCCGCTTGGCGTCGGCGAGCATCGCGGCGAGCTCGGGCGAGACGGAGATCTCCGACTGACCGGCGGCGATGGCGGTGTTGAGGGCGGTGAGCTCGGAGGGCTCCCAGGCGTGGTAGGCCCGGTGCAGGCGGTCGAACTCGCGCAGCACCTCGGCCATCGCGGCGCGGGCCTTGTCTTCGGAGGCGTCCCAGGTGAGCAGCTCGACCCGGGTGCCGAAAACGTAGGACTCCTGCTGGTGCAGGCGCTCGCGGGCGCAGCCGGCCAGCAGCAGCGTGGCGAGCAGGAAGATCAGGCCGGCTGCCCGCAGGCCGCCGGCACGCTTCAGGCGCAAACCTGCTCCAGCGCGTCGATCACCGCGCCGGGCACGTCGAAGCCGGTCTGGCTGGTGATCTCGACCATGCAGGTGGGGCTGGTGACGTTGATCTCGGTGAGCCGGTCGCCGATCAGGTCGAGGCCGACGATGAGCAGCCCGCGCTCCCACAGGATCGGGGCCAGGTATTCGGCGATGGCCCGCTCGCCGTCGGTGAGGGGCATTGCCACGCCGCGGCCGCCGGCAGCCAGGTTGCCGCGGGTCTCGCCGGCCATCGGGATGCGCGCCAGCGAGTAGGGGATCACCTGCCCGCCGATGATCAACACCCGCTTGTCGCCCGCGCTGATCGCCGGCAGGTAGGCCTGGGCCATCACGGTGCGGGTCTCGTCGTGGGTGAGGGTCTCGATGATGACGTTGCGGTTGGGGTCGTCGGCCCGCACCCGGAAGATCTGGCTGCCGCCCATGCCGTCGAGGGGCTTGAGGATGGTGTCGCCGTGGGCGTCGATGAAGGCGTTGATGTCGGCCGCCTGGCGGGCCACCCGGGTCGGCGGCGTGAACTGCGGGAACTCGGTGATGGCGAGCTTCTCGGAGTGGTCGCGGATGGCGTCCGGGTGGTTGAAGATGCGCGCGCCGGCCTGCATGGCGCGCTCCAGCAGCCAGGTGGCGGTGACGTACTCGAAGTCGAAGGGCGGGTCCTGGCGCATCAGCACCGCGTCGAAGGCGGTGAGGGGCAGGGTCTGCTCGGGGCCGGGGATGTACCAGGCGTGGTCGAAGTCGGACACCGTCAGCGCGTGGCAGCGGGCCGACACGGTGCCGGCCTCCCAGATCAGCGCCTCGCGCTGGATCGCGAAGACCTCGTGGCCGCGGCGGGCGGCGGCCCGCATCATGGCGATGCTCGAATCCTTGTAGGCCTTGAGCTGCTCGAGGGGGTCGAGGATGAAGGCGAATTTCATGGCGGGCTCCCGGTTCAGGCTTCGGTGGCGACGGCCGGCGCGGTTTCCTCGATCTCGACCGAGGCGGCCAGCAGCGCCAGGCGCGCCACCACGCCGTAGGCGTAGAAGCGGTTGGGGGCGGCGTCGGGCTCCTGGTTGCTGTCGGGCAGGCTGCACGGGGCCTCGAAGGCCAGCGGCTCGAAGTGCATGCCCGGGGCGTTGAGGTTCTCGTCGCGGCCGCGCTGGGTGTGCACCCGGTAGAAGCCGCCCACCACGTAGTGGTCCATCATGTACACCACCGGCTCGGCCACCGCGCCGTTGAGGGTCTCGAAGGTGTGCACGCCCTCCTGGATGATCACGTCGTGCACCTCCAGGCCCTCCTTGACGACGCTCATCTTGTTGCGCTGCTTGCGGTTGAGGCCGATCAGCTCGGCGGCGTCCTTGACCGTCATGACGCCCATGCCGTAGGTGCCGGCGTCGGCCTTGACCACCACGAAGGGCTCGTCGCTGACGCCGTACTCCTTGTACTTGGCGCGGATGCCGTCGAGCATGGCGGCGACCTTGTCGGCCAGCTCCTGCTCGCCGGTGCGGGCGTGGAAGTCGAGGCCGCTGCAGGTGTCGTAGGCCGGGTTGATGCGCCACGGGTCGATGCCGATGGCGGCGCAGAAGTCGCGGGTGACGCGGTCGTAGGCGGCGGCGTGGTTGGACTTGCGGCGGGTGTGCCAGCCGGCGTGCACCGGCGGGATCACCCACTGGTCGTGCAGATCTTGCAGCAGCGCCGGGGTGCCGGCGGAGAGGTCGTTGTTGAGCAGCACCGCGCAGGGGTCGAAATCCTTGACGCCGAGGCGGCTGCCGTGGCGCTCCAGGGGCTCCAGCGTGAGGGTGGCGCCGTTGGTGAGCTCGACCACGGTGGGCTCGGTGATCTCGGGCAGCAGGGTGCCGAGGCGCACCTCGAGGCCGGTGAAGCGCAGGATCGACACCAGCTTGGCCACGTTCTGCAGGTAGAACTGGTTGCGGGTGTGGTTCTCGGGCACCAGCAGGATCGAGCGGGCGCCGACGCAGATGCGCTCCACGGCGGCCTGGGCGGCCTGCACGCAGAGGGGCAGGAAGGCGTCGTTGAGGTTGTTGAAGCCGCCGGGGAAGAGGTTCAGGTCGACCGGGGCGAGCTTGAAGCCGGAGTTGCGCAGATCCGTCGAGCCGTAGAAGGGCGGCGTGTGCTCCTGCCACTGGCTGCGCATCCAGTGTTCGATGGCGGTGGCATTGTCGAGGAAGTGCTTTTCGAGCTCCAGCAGGGGGCCGGTGAGCGCGGTGGTGAGATGGGGGACCATGGAAACCTCGCGGACTGTTCTCAGGTGGGCTGGGCGTCGGGCCAGCGACGTCGGGGAGCACGTCGGTGGCCTGCGCGGCCCGTGTTGGTTCGCACGATCTTACACCATCCACCTGCCGGGCCCCGGTCCGGCTCATCCGGCGGGGCTTCAGGCGGGGTCGGGCAGGAACTGGCGGAAGTGCTCGGGCAGCGGCGCGTTCTCGAGGCTGCGCTGGCTGAACAGGAAGCGCCCGTCGCACACGAAGCCCAGGTCGGCCCAGTCGACGGCGTTGAGGGCCGCGCAGAAGGCGGCGAGGTCGATGTCCTGGCGGTGGGGGAAGATCCCCAGCACCGCGCCGTCGAAGTTGACGCACGGGTGGGTGAAGAAGGGCTGCGGCCGGCGCGTCTTGCTGTTTACGTAGATGCGCGGCGCCTCACTGCGCGGAAAGCCGCGCCCCCAGTGCCACCAGTTGGTTTCGTCGAAGCGCCGGATGCGGCGCGCCAGCAGCCGCTCGCGGTGGGGCAGCAGCGCCGCCGGCGGGCCCTCGCCGGGTTCGCACCAGATCATGCGGCGGGTGCGCCCGCTGCGCCCGGTGGATGAGGTGACGAAGTCGAGGGTGCCGGCGTCCTCGCTGGCGTAGAGGGCGTCGGCGCCGGACACCGCGCCCACCTTGACGCTGGCCACCGCCTGCAGGCTGATGGCGTATTCGTGGCGTGAGAACAGCAGGTGGCCGGCGCATTCGGCGAAGTGGCGCAGCTGCCAGACCGGGTGCGCCAGGCTGCGGGCCAGGTCGTCGCCCTGGCCGATGCGGGCCCAGGACGTGTTGTGGCTCAGGTTGTCCAGCTCGTAGCGCCAGATCAGGCAGTTGGGCAGCGCGTCGGGAAACACCCGGGCGTCGCCCAGGTCGATGGCGTGGGTGATGGTGCCCCGCTCGTGCAGCCAGCGATTGAGCCGGCGGGCGCTGGTGGCCTTGAGGAAGTCCCGTGGGGTGATGAAGATCAGCTCGCCCCCCGGCAGCAGGTGGCGCACGCACTTCTCGATGAAGAACAGGTAGAGGTTGCTGCGCTCGTCGAAACCGTCCTGGCGCAGCAGCCTGCGGGTGGCCGGGCTGATGTCCTGGTAGCGCACGTAGGGGGGGTTGCCGATCACGGTGTCGAACTTCTCGCTCTCGGGGTAGGCGAAGAAATCCATCTGCAGCGCGTCAGGGGGGCACTGGCGCGGGTCGAGCTCGATGCCGACCACGTGGTGCAGCCGCCCCAGGAAGGCGCCGTCGCCGCAGGACGGCTCCAGCGCCCGGCCGGTGTTGTGGCGCAGGTTCAGCATGCAGCGCACGACGGGTTCCGGGGTGAACACCTGGCCGAGGGATTCCAGGGGCAGGGGCGCGGGGGGCGGAGCGAGGGAGGACGGCATGGGTTCGGGGTGGTACGGAAGCCCGGTCATTGTGCCGGAAGTGGGCACGGTTCACCAGCCGCGCCCGGCCTGGGCAGCGCCGGGCGGCCTGGGCTGCCAAGAATTTAACGCCCCGAAAAATAATTTGGTTGCCGCGATATCTGACGACCGATGCTTCTGTACTATCCGTGTTTGTTAAAAAGTTGTTCGGATCCGCCGGGCCATGGGCCGCCAGCCCAGAACGGGCGCGGGTTTTGCCGAGCAAGCATGAAACTCGTGAAAGTGCAGCATGAATCAGCTCCCCGACAGGATCGTCCATCTTCCCATCATCTGGCGCGGCAAGCGCCTGTTCTCCGCCCGCCTGCGCCTGGCCGTGCATGAGGCGGCGCTCCCCGACGTGCTGGCCGGCGAGGCCGCCCAGGCGCTGGCCACCCTGCCGGTGCCCGCCGGCGCCGACGGCCTGCTGCTGCGCTGCGTGGTCGATCCGGGCTGGCGCACCCGCAGCCTGCGCGACGACAGCGTGGCCTTCGTGCTGAGCCGCGACGTGTGGCACTACCTGGCGTGGACCGGGCGCTACGAAGACTTCCTGGAGGGGCGCTACTCGGCCAAGACCCGCGAATCCTACGCCCGCGACGAGGCCCGCCTGCTCGAACGCTGCGGCCAGGCCCTCGACCTGCGCGAATACCGCGAGCCGGCCCAGGTGGACGAGTTTGCCGGCCACCTCGCCCGGCTGCGCGGCCACGGCACGCCCATCGGCCGCCCGGTGGAGCCGGTGGCCCTCAAGGCCACGGCCCAGCGCGGCACGCTTCGCGCGTTCGCCCTCTTCGCCGACGGCGAGCCGGTGGCCGCCCTGGCCCTGGAGGCCCAGGGCGAGGTGCTGCACTACCTGTGCTCCGTCGAACACGACGACTTTCGCCAGTGGTCGGCCGGCACCGTGCTGCACCTGCAGGCGATCCGCCGCGTCTTCGCCGAGCCCGGCCTGCGCTACCTCGACTTCCGCCCCGGCGAATGCGAGGTCAAGCGCCAGTTCGCCAACGGCGCCCTGCGCGGCGCCACCGTGCTGTGCCTGCGCCGCACCCTGCGCCACCGCCTGCTGCTCAAGCTGTACGGCTGGCTCTACGCCACCCCCCGCAGCCCCGGCGCCCAGCCGGTGGTGCCCGACGAGGTGCGCGAGCTGGTGGCGTGAGGGCGCTCCACCGGGGCGGGCAGCGGGGGCGTCGTCTGTGTGCGGCGCCCCCGCTGCCCTCCACCCTGGTGAGGCCGGTGCCCGGTTCCACGGGTGGGTGGGCACGCCTGGCTGCATTCTGTTTGCTGATGGAGACCTGGGGCTTTCCGTTATTTGGCCTTGGATTGGCCGGGTCGCGGTTCCACGGCCGGGTTTGCACGCCCGGCCGGCTTCGGCGGCGCGAAGCGATGCTTCGCGAAACCCCGCCTACGCCCAGCGGGCGGCCTACTTTCTTGCGTCGCCAAGAAAGTAGGCAAAGAAGCGACCCCTGCGCTGCTCGCATCGGGCGGCCGGCGCAGAACTCGCCCGCTGCGCGGGCTCAGACAGCTGCGCCGGAAGGCCCCGCCCGCTGCTGCGCTGCTCGGCGGCTCAGAAGGGGCTTTCCGGAACCTCCGCGTGTTGCAGGGCGTGCGGGTGTGATCGGCGGAAGGGCGAAGGACAGGGAGTGGGTAATGGGGGCTGCGTAGGTCGGGTTAGCCCGCAGGGCGTAACCCGACATCCCCCGTGCAATAACGACACGCCATTGTTCTGCGCGGTGGCTTCGGTTGCTCGTTGTGCCGGATCACCGCAGGCTTCCATCTGCGGGCTGCAGGTCTGGCCAGCGGGCTGATTGCCCGATGGAGATGGGCTCTTCCATCCCGGCGGTGGGTGTGTCCGTCAGCTTGATGGCTTCTTCCGTCGCGCCGACGGGATGGCCCGTCGTGGCGATGGCCTGTGCTGCCATCGAGGATGGAGGGAGCCATCGGCGGGATGCGCGAAGCCATCTGCCGGATGGGCGCGTCCGTGTCGGAGATGGAAGCAGCCAGCTGCAGGATGGGCGGGGGTATTGCAGGAAATGGAGCGTCCCATCCCGTAGATGGCAGGACCTTGCGGCGGGATGGGAGAAGCCATCCAGAAAATGCGACGAGCCATCGCAAGGATGGCTCGGGGGGCAGGCCCGGGCGAGTGGTGCAGGCTGTGGTGTCAGTTCGGGGTGTCTTCGGGGGCCGGGCTGCGCTTGCCGGTGCTGGCAAAGCGCTCGGCGCCGTGCTCCCGCAGCGCGTCGGCCACCGCGCTGCCATCGGCGGCCTTGGCGAAGCGGTAGGCCGCCAGTGCCGCGCTGTACAGGTCGCTGCCCAGCGCCCGCTCGGTGTCCGCCGCCCGGCCGCCGAGCTGACGCAACCGGCTGAAGATCGGCCGCAGATCATCGAGGGCCTTCAGGTCGCGCTGCATCTCTTCGAGGTCGAAGCTGCGCGGCAGGATGTCCGGGTCCTGCTCCAGCGTCGCGAGGCTCTGGCGCACGAAGGCTTCCGACGTCGGCCCCATTTTCACCAGCTCCAGCCGCTGCGCCGCCGTCAGCTCGACCATCGCGCTGAGCTTGTCCTCAAGCCCGGCCAGCATGCCGCGGATGGCGGCGAGATCGTCGTTGGAAAGGGAGATCGAAACGATGTTCTGGGACATGGGCATAGCCTCCGGATCATTGAAACCGGGGGCCTTCGCGCGCCCCCGAATGCGCCGGGGGATTGTAGGAGAATTTGTAATGGATATGTAAATAAGTTTTCAATGTGTTGATGTCATGAGTGGGGCTGTGGGGTGGGAGTCAGTAGGCGGCAGAATCAAGCTGCTCGTCGGGAGTACGGGGCTGGAGCAGACGGGCAGCTGGGGCAACCGGTGAACGGCATGGGTCAGCTGAGTGCGTCTGTCGGATGGGGACGCTGACTTATTTTGGATGGGCAGACTGCGTTGATGACTGGAGGTGTTGCGACGCACAATTGCCTTGCCATGCAGTATGGGTTGATACTGGAGGTCTGGGTACGGCCACAACCGGCCGGTCATCAATCGATCCGGATAGCGGTCATTGCGGCGGGAGGGTATGCTAAACGCCTGTGTCCGGAATCGATCAGACCACACACCATGCCGGCTGCTGCTTTACCGGCGTTGTTATCTTGCATTGCGCGATATTTCTTCTTCTAAACAGAAGGTTGCAGAACATGTTATCCGGCATCCCAATGTTATGCGGCAGAACTGTCGCCCTAAAACAAAGTTATACCCCTAAGGAGGCAATGTGCCCGCACTCAAGAATCGAATGATTTTTATCAGCCACGCGTGGTCCTACAACGAGCACTACTGGACGCTCGTAAATTGGTTCAATGAGGAACCCAACTTTTCTTGGAGCAATTGCAGCGTACCCAGTCACGATGCGCTCCCAGACAAGACTTCGAGAGGTCTTAGCGATGGCATGACGCGCCAAATCTCACCCGCTCAGGTTGTGCTTGTTCTTGGTGGTATGTATGCGGCGCACAGTGCCTGGATTGAGTATGAAATCAAAGAGGCGCAACGGATGAACAAGACGATCATCGGTATTCGGCCTTGGGCGCAAGAACGAGTCCCTCAAATTGTTCAAGACGCTTCAGTCTGCGATCCTGTTGGTTGGAACCGCGCAAGCGTCATCAACGCAGTGAGACTCTACACATGACAGAAGAAGAATACGTCTCCGAACGGCTTGACAATCAAATCGACTGGTATTCGAGAAAGAGTTCGTCCTGTCAAACACGGTACAAGGCGCTACGTTTAGTAGAAATCATTGCGGCTGCCTTGATCCCGTTCCTATCGGGTATGGGAGAGAAGATTCCGGGCGGCCAATGGATTGTCGGTGCACTGGGGGTAATGATTGCACTCGCTGCGGCGGCAGGCTCCCTGTTCAAATACCACGAGAACTGGATTCAGTACCGGGTCACCTCCGAACAACTCAAGCACGAGAAGTTCTTGTTTGCTACACGGAGTGGGCCCTACGCAGATCAAGAACGGTTCCAGTCACTTGTCCAGCGGGTCGAGTCACTCATTTCAAAGGAGGCGGCCACATGGGCGCAGGTAACCAAGCAGCCAGCCAAAGTGGCACAAGGGGTATAACCTTTCGTTCCAGCGGACAGCCTTCGGCAGCCGCTGAACTCAAACGTTAGCCATCCCCCTCGATTTTTTTCAACAAGGAGTACTACATGACAACACGAGATCAATACATGGCTGTAGCACGCGAATTAGCCAATTACATGAATGCTTGGCGTCTTGCGTTCAAGAGCTACGCCATTTCTGAGCTTGACGCAATGATGAAAGCTACCGCAGGGGACGGAGCGCGTGTTTCCACAGGTACCGCAGCTGAAAGTTTTGAAAGTTGCCTACAAGAACGGGGCTTCGTCGTTTTTCCGTCTATTAAAGACAATCAAGAAGGCTATGTGCGCATTTATCGTGCAAGCTCCAAAATTGGTAATTTGCTGAGCGCATTCCGTTACCCTGGCCCCAATGGTGACAACGAACTGTCCTCTCTGTTGTCTTCGTTATCGCGTGCTCGGCGCCCTGATGTAGCCGTCAATGACGAGTCTGAGGCTGGCTAACATTACGCTCCAGCCGACCGTCAAAAAGCTACGCTTTTTGCCGTCGGCTGAGCTAGCACGTTATGTTGCAAAGGAGACTTGGTGAATACCGCCGTCTTTTCGTTAATTGGTCTTGTAGTCGGAGCTGTATTGCAGTTCCTGTTCACCCGGCACCTCGACAATAAGAAGCACCAGCGCGACCTCCGAGCAAAGGCATACTCTGACTATTTGCAGTGCGTAAGTGAGCACGCGAATCTCGGGCACCAAAAAAACTCAACAGAAGGGCGGCAGCTAGGCGCCAAAACCGCAGATGCCAAATGCAGAATCTCACTCTACGGTGCCCCCGCCGTCATTTCAGCATTTGCATCATTTGAACGCTTGGGCGCTGCTATGAATACCAATGAACAGTGCAGCGCCTTCACCGATATGGTGGCTGCAATGCGCCAAGACACGCTCGGTAGTTCATCGGTAGCCCAAGCAGACCTCGAAGCAGTGTTGCTAGGGGTGCGTCGTGCAACATAACAAGTCCGTCAACCGGACCGTCAAAAAGCTGCGCTTTTTGCCGTCCGGTTACGTCCGACGTTGAATGACAGCTTTCCCAAAAGCTCTACGGCTGCTCTGGGTCGTCTCCAGACTTTCAGCAGATCCACTGCTTCCGACTGCCGCGACCGTCTCTTGTGCGCCGCGATATGAGTGCTGACATGGAAATCCGCCCGATTCGCACCGACGCCGACTACCAGGCCGCCCTGGGCGAGGTGTCGGCGTATTTCGACAGTGAGCCGGAGCCCGGCACGCCGGAGGGGGATCGCTTCGAGGTGCTGCTGACCCTGGTCGAAGCGTATGAGGCCAGACACTTTCCCATCGACCTGCCCGATCCGGTCGAGGCGATCAAGTTCCGCATGGAGCAAGGCGGGCTGACGCCGAAGGATCTGGTGCCGGCCATCGGCCGCCCGCCGGGAGGGTTCAGGGCTTGAAGCTCTCCGGCCACAGGAAATACGGGCCAAACTTCGGGCTCATGCGGAACTCGCCGCCGGCTTCCTTGCCTCGGCCGGTGAGGTAGTTCTTGCCGTCGCGGACTTCGAGATGGCCTGTCGCGATGAGCTTCTCGAGCAGCTCCGCCGTCTTCAGGCCGAGCTTTTGCGCCAGCTTGGAGGAGGTGAGCTTGTCGGAGCTTTCCTCCGTTTCGGGCTTGCTCTCCGGCTCGGTCGCCACGCGTTCGAGGGAGATCCGCACCTCGTCGCTGATGCGGATGATGCGCTGCGCCTCTTCGTAGGCGTCCTTGTAGAGTTCGGCGTCGTCGCTGCGGCGGATCAGCACGCCCATCTCGTTGTTGTTGATCTGGCTGAATTCGTAGAGGTTCAGGCTGGTGACGATGCACAGCTCTTCGTTCATGTAGCACTTGGCGTGCAGGTTCTTGCAGAAGCTGGTGCGGACGTAGGTGAGCTCCTTGAGCCAGTTGATCTCTTCGGGCTGCAGCTCGCTCTTGCCATAGACGATGCGGACGTCGATCTTGAGGCGGTTCTTGTCGGCCAGCAGCTCCTTGATGCGGTCGTTGAGCTTGAGGAAGGGGCTGATGAGGATCAGCCTGTCCCTGGCCTCCTTGATCAGTTCTTCGAGGAAGTAATTGGTTGCGCTGGTGTTCAGGAACTTTGCCATGGGTGACTCTCAAATCGCGTAAGGGTATGCGATTGTAAAAGATCGATCCCGCGCAGTGGGAGCGTGGCGGCATGGCGGGGGGGGCGTCCGGGGCGATGCCAGGGGGAGCGATGCCGGCCATGGGATGTCGGGTTGCGCTGCGCGAACCCGACCTACGCTCTGTCGCTCGGGATCCGCCCGCCCTCACTCCGCCAGAAACAACATCAACAGCTCATTCAAAAAATGCCGCCCCCGCGTGGTCGGCCGGATGATGTCGCCGTCGATTTCGACGAGGCCCTGCTGGCGGGCCTTCAAAAGCCCGGGCTCGGCGGCTTCGAAGGGCAGGCCGGTGCGTTCGGTGAACAGCCGGCGCGGGAAGCCCTGGTTGAGGCGCAGGGCGTTCATCATGAACTCGAAGGGCAGTTCGGCGGCGCCGAGGTTGCGGCGTTCCTGCACGAACTGGCCGCTCTGGTGGGCGGCGAGGTAGGCGGCGGGGTGCTTGGGGCGGGTCTCGCGATGGATGCCCTCGTGGGAGGACAGCTTGCCGTGGGCGCCGGCGCCGATGCCGAGGTAGTCGCCGAAGCTCCAGTAGTTGAGGTTGTGGCGGCATTCGCGGCCGGGCTTGGCGAAGGCGGAGGTCTCGTAATGGCGGTAGCCGGCAGCGGCGAGGCGAGCCTCGATGGCGTCCTGCATGTCGGCGGAGGCGTCGGGGTCGGGCACTTCGGGCGGGTTGGCGGCGAAGGCGGTGTTGGGCTCGAGGGTGAGGTGGTAGCAGGACAGGTGGCCGGGCCCCAGGGCGAGGGCGGTGGCGAGGTCGGCTTCGGCCTCGGCGAGGGTCTGGCCGGGCAGGGCGTACATCAGGTCGAGGTTGACGGCCTCGAAGTGGGTGAGGGCGGCTTCGGCGGCGGCGATGGCGTCGGCGCGGCCGTGGATGCGCCCGAGGGCCTTGAGGTGGTGTTCGTCGAAGCTCTGGATGCCCACCGACAGGCGGTTGACGCCGGCCTGGCGGAAGGCCTTGAAGCGGCCGGCGTCGACGGTGCCGGGGTTGGCTTCGAGGGTGATCTCGGCCATCGGGTCGAGCTGCACGCGCATGCGGATGGCGGTGAGGAGTTCATCCAGCCCGTCGGGGCTGAGCAGGCTGGGGGTGCCGCCGCCGATGAAGACGCTGTGCACGCGCCGGCCCCAGATCTGCGGCAGCGCGCTCTCGAGGTCGGCGACGAGGGCGGCGAGGTAGGCGGCTTCGGGGATGCCCTCGTCCCGCACGGCGTGGGAGTTGAAGTCGCAGTAGGGGCACTTCTGCACGCACCACGGGAAGTGCACGTAGAGGGCGAGGGGCGGCGAGGCGGTGAGCTGGGCGGCCCACCCGCCGCCGCCGGGGGCGGCGGCGCGGGGGGCGATGGGGATGATGCGGGGTTCGGGCATGGGGGCAGAAACGGGGCGAGGCTCAGGCCTGCTCGGCGCGCAGGCGTTCGAGGAGCTGGCGCATGGCGCTGCCCCGGTGGGACAGGACGTTCTTGAGGCTGTGGTCGATCTCGGCGGCGGTCTGGTCGAGCTCGGGGACGAGGAACAGCGGGTCGTAGCCGAAGCCGCCGTGGCCGCGGGTGGCTTCGAGGATCTCGCCGTGCCATTCGCCGCAGGCAATGATGGGTTGTGGGTCGTCGGCATGGCGGACGAGGACCAGCGCGCAGTAGAAGCGGGCGCGGCGGTTGGTCTCGCCGGCCAGGCGTTCGAGGAGCAGGGCGTTGTTGCGGGCGTCGGACTTGGGTTCGCCGGCAAAGCGCGCCGACAGCACGCCCGGCGCGCCGCCGAGGGCGTCGACGCACAGCCCGGAGTCGTCGGCGAGGGCCGGCAGGCCGGTGGCGCGGGCGGCGTGGCGGGCCTTGGCGATGGCGTTCTCGACGAAGCTGGGGTGGGGCTCTTCGGCTTCGCTGACGTGGAAGGCGGATTGGGGTAGCACCTCGATGCCGAGCGGGGCGAGCAGCGAGGAGAGTTCCTTGAGTTTGCCGGCGTTGCCGCTGGCGAGCACGAGTTTGTCCATGGCGGGGCTCCGGTGGGGTGTCAGGCGAGGGCGAGGGCGCGCTTCTGCTCGGCGACGAGGCGGGCGATGCCGGCGCCGGCGAGGTCGAGCAGGGCGTCGAGTTCGGCGCGGGAGAAGGGGCTGCCTTCGGCGGTGCCCTGGACTTCGACGAAGCCGCCGCTGCCGGTCATCACGACGTTCATGTCGGTTTCGCAGTCGGAGTCTTCGGGGTAGTCGAGGTCGAGCACGGGCTGGCCCTGGTAGATGCCCACCGAGACGGCGGCGACGAAGTCGCGCATCGGGTTGGCGGGCAGCTTGCCGGCCCTGACGAGGCCCTCGAGGGCGTCATGGACGGCCACGCAGGCGCCGGTGATGGCGGCGGTGCGGGTGCCGCCGTCGGCCTGCAGCACGTCGCAGTCGATGGTGATCTGGCGCTCGCCGAGGGCGTGCATGTCGACCACCGCGCGCAGGCTGCGGCCGATCAGGCGCTGGATCTCCTGGGTGCGGCCGCTCTGCTTGCCCTTGGCGGCTTCGCGCGGGCTGCGGGTGTGGGTGGAGCGAGGCAGCATGCCGTATTCGGCGGTCAGCCAGCCCTGGCCCTTGCCGCGCAGGAAGGGCGGCACGGATTCTTCGACGCTGGCGGTGCACAGCACGCGGGTCTCGCCGAACTCGATGAGGACCGAGCCTTCGGCGTGGCGGGTGAAGCCGCGGGTGATGCGGATCGGGCGCAGTTCGGTGGCGGCGCGGCCGCTGGGGCGGGTGAAGGCGTTGTCTGTGCTCATGCTTGCTCGCTGGAGTCGTCCGCCGTGGGGGGCGGGTGAGGTGGGTGGGGGCGCTCGGCCCGTCAGTCGCCATTGTAGACGCTCCGTGCCCGCCGGGCCGGATCGGGGAACGCGGCGCGGCCCGTCATGGGGATCCGGCCGCGATGAGGAAATTTTTTACAGTATTACCGTATGAGTTGTGCAAGGATGAATGCCGTTGGGGTGACCGGCGACTGCCGGCGATTACAAGAGAGGAGACACCATGATGCGGATCAGACTTGCAGGTTTCGATTGGGGGGCCGTGCTGCGCGCGTGGCAGGCGTGGCTGGTGGAGACGGGCCGGGAGAGCCGCGCGGCGCGGCTGTCCACCCTGGGCCTGCCGGCTGGCGGGCAGGGCGGCGCTTGGTACGACGACTCGTCGCAGCGGATGCGTTGAGACAGCCCGGCCGCGCTGGCGGCCATTGGCTGGAACACGAGGCCGGAACGGGGGCGTTCCGGTGCGGGCTGCGCTCCGGGAGGGGCGCGGCCCGGCTTACTTGAACTTGTGGATCGCGGCGTTGATCTCGCGGATGGCGCGCTCGATCTCGTCCTCGCTGAGGTCTTCCTGGTCGCGGCGGTTGCGCCCGAAGCCTTCCATCTGGGTGGTGTTGGCGTCGGCCGGCATGGTGCGCGTGGACACGGTGTCGGGGATGTCCTCCTGCTGATCGTCGTGCCAGGTCATGGCGATCAGGGTGAGGTTGTCGCACTGGGGGCCGCCGAGGGTCTCGGCTTCGTTCATCAGCTTGGGGACGGCGTCCATGACGCGCCCGTCGGCGAGGGTGCCGACGATGGTCTCGACAGTGAGGGGGCCCCACACGCCGTCGGAGCAGATCGCCAGCACGTCGCCGTTGATCAGCGAGACCCCGCGGGAGAACTCGATCTGCGGCGGGTGGTTGCCACCCAGGCAGCTGAAGATGCGGTTGCGCCCGGGGTGTACGGCGGCGGCCTCGGCGTCGAGCAGGCCCTGGTCGAGCATGAGTTGCACGCGGGAGTGGTCGCGGGTCTGGGCGGCCAGCTTGCCCTTGCGGATCATGTAGAGCCGGGAGTCGCCGGCGTGGGCCCAGTGGGCCACGCCTTCCTGCACCAGGCAGGCCACGATGGTGGTGCGCGGTACGTCGGAGAGCTGCTTGTCGAAGGCATAGTCGAGGATCGCGTGGTGGGCGTTGCTCAGCACCCGCGAAAGGAACAGCACCGGGTCGGAGACCTTGGGGCGGGCTTCCTGCTGGAAGGACTGGGCGATGAACTGCACGGAAATCTGGGCGGCGACCTCCCCGTACAGGTGGCCCCCCATGCCGTCGGCGAGGACGAGCAGCAGCGCGTCGCGGGTGTACGAATAGGCGACGCGGTCCTGGTTGGTCCGGCGCTTGCCGACCCGGCTTTCCTGGAAAATGGTGAATCTCATGTGCGGCCTATCATTGTTTTAAGGCGGGAGCCCAGCCCTTCGAGCCAGGTTTTCTGCTGGGGGGGAGCTTCCCGGTGGCGCTGGGCGAGAACCTTCTGCAAGGCGAAACAGCTCTGGGGGCGCTTCAGGGGGTCGAGCTGAAGGCACCAGTCGATGGTGGCGAGGAAGTGGGGCGAGTACTGGCCCGCCCAGGCTTTTGTGGCCGGCACGACGGTGTCGTGCTTGACCCGTTCGTCGGAGCGCTGCGGCGAAGAGCCCGCCAGGCAGGCGTACATGCTCGCGCCCACGCTGTAGATGTCGCTCCACGGCCCCAGGGCCTCGCGGCTGGTGAACTGCTCGGGCGAGGCGAAGCCGGGGGTGTACATCGGCTTCAGGATCGGCGTGTCGGACATCAGGGTCTGGCGGGCGGCGCCGAAGTCGAGCAGCACCGGGGTGCCGTCGGAGCGCAGGTAGATGTTGGACGGCTTGATGTCGAGGTGCAGCAGCTTGTGGGCGTGCACCTCGCGCAGGCCGTTGAGCATGCGCGTGAACACCCCCCGGATGAAGCGCTCGCGCACGTTGCCCTTGTTCTTCTGGACGTAGTCGTGGAGCGTCCGGCCGCGCTCGAACTGCATCACCATGTACACGGTGCCGTTGGCCCGGAAGAAGTTGAGCACCCGCACCACGTTGGGGTGCACCAGCTTGGCCAGCGCCCGGCCTTCCTCGAAGAAGCACTTCATGCCGTAGCGGAAGGCGCCCTGGTGGGCCTCGGTGACGTGGGGCGTGACCTCGCCCTCGCCGCGCAGGGCCAGGGAGTTGGGCAGGTATTCCTTGATGGCCACCGGCGTGCCGTCCTGGTCGTAGGCCAGGTAAACGATGGAGAAGCCGCCCAGCGAAAGCTGCCGCTCGACACGGTAGTGGTCGAGCAGAAATCCGGGTGGGAGGGCGCAGTTCTGTTGAGTGGCCATCGGGCAGGGCGCTACACTTCGTTTTTTTGTGGCGTTCGGGGTCGTTAGTTTACCTGCGGATTGCCGCACTACACCGGGAAAAACACATGATTCTCAGCATGACGGGCTTTGCCGTCCAGACCCGTGACATGGGCCGCGTGGCCCTGCACCTCGAACTGCGCAGCGTCAATTCCCGCTACCTCGACCTCACCTTCCGGATCGGCGACGACCTGCGCCAGGCCGAACCCATCCTGCGTGAAGCGATCACCGCCCGGCTGAGCCGTGGCAAGGTTGAATGCCGTTTCAATCTGCAAACGAAGGATAGCGCACCTCGCGAGCTTGCGATGAACGCCGTGCTGCTCGGCCAGCTTAAAAATGCACAAATCGCCGTGCAGGCCGCGCTGCCCGGCGCGGCGCCCCTCAGCGTGGCCGAGGTGCTGCGCTGGCCGGGCATGCTCGCCGACGACAGCCCGAGCTTCGAGGCGCTGCAGCCCGAGATCGTCAGCCTCGTCGCCGCGGCCCTCGACGAACTCGTCGCCACCCGCCGCCGCGAGGGCGCCCGGCTGGCCGAGATGATCCGCGGCCGCATCGAGCACATGCGCGGGCTGGTCGCCACCGTGCAGCCGCGGGTGCCGGCCCTCGTCGCCGAATACCAGGACAAGCTCGCCACCCGCCTGCGTGATGCCGCCGCCACCCTCGACGACGACCGCATCCGCCTCGAGGTGGGCCTGTTCGCCCAGCGCGTCGACGTGGCCGAGGAGCTCTCCCGCCTGTCCACCCACCTCGACGAGGTCGAGCGCATCCTCAAGACCGGCGGGGCCAGCGGCAAGCGCCTCGACTTCCTGATGCAGGAGCTCAACCGCGAGGCCAACACCCTCGGCTCGAAGGCGATGGCCGCCGACATGACCGCCATCGCCGTCGAGCTCAAGCTCGCCATCGAGCAGATGCGCGAACAAGTGCAGAACATCGAGTAAGGACGCCCCATGCCCGGCACCCTCTTCATCGTCACGGCGCCCTCGGGGGCCGGCAAGACCACCCTCGTGAGCGGCCTGCTCGAGCGCGACCCGCAGGTTCGCCTGTCGGTCTCGTACACCACCCGCGCGCCGCGCGCCGGCGAGGTGAACGGCCAGCACTACCATTTCATCGACGTGCCCGGCTTCCGCGCCCTGCGCGACAAGGGGGAATTCCTGGAGTGGGCCGAGGTCCACAACAACTACTACGGGACGTCGAAGCGCTGGCTCGAGGAACAGACCCGCGCCGGCCGCGACATCCTCCTCGAGATCGACTGGCAGGGCGCCCAGCAGGTGCGCAAGGTCTTCCCGAAGGCGGTGGGGGTGTTCATCCTGCCGCCCTCGGTCGAGGAACTCGAGCGCCGGCTGCGCGGCCGTGGCACCGACAGCGAGGACGTGATCGCCCGCCGGGTGCTCGCGGCCCGTGGTGAGATGCGCCATGTGGCGGAGTTCGACTACGTTATAATCAACGAAAACCTGCCCACCGCCATTGAAGATCTCGTGGCCGTGGTGCGGGCGTCCCGGCTCCGCTACGCCAACCAGGAGGCGCGCCAGCCGGCGTTTTTCCATTACCTGGAACAGGACTGATATGGCCCGCATTACCGTCGACGACTGCCTGAAACGCATCCCCAACCGCTTCCAGCTCACCCTGGCGGCCACCTATCGTGCCCGTCAGCTGACGGCCGGCGCCACCCCGCAGGTCGAGCTCGACCGCCACGACAAGGACAAGCCCACCGTGATCGCGCTGCGCGAGATCGCCGCCGGCAAGGTCGGCACCGAAGTCCTCAATCGCGGCCAGGCCTGAGCCGGGCCGGCACGAGTGTAATGTCATGGATTCCGCCGCACCGGCTCCTTTCAGTGGCGGCGGCGTTTCCCGACCCCCTGCATCCAGCGTCCTGCCCCTCGATTTCGGGCGTCTCCGGGCGCTGGTCGCTGCCTATCTCCGCCCCGAAGACCTAGGCCGCCTCGAGGCCGCCTACCACTTCGCGGCCGACGCCCACGCCGGGCAGACCCGCAAGAGCGGCGAGCCCTACATCTCCCACCCGGTCGCGGTGGCCGAGATCCTTGCCGGCTGGCACCTGGATTCCCAGGCCCTGTGCGCGGCCCTCCTGCACGACGTGATGGAGGACACCCACATCTCCAAGGCCGAGATCGCCGAGCGTTTCGGGCGGGTCACGGCGGAGCTGGTGGATGGTGTCTCCAAGCTCGACAAGATCGAGTTCCAGTCCCACGAGGAGGCCCAGGCCGAAAACTTCCGCAAGATGCTGCTGGCGATGGCCAGCGACCTGCGGGTGATCCTCATCAAGCTGGCCGACCGTCTGCACAACATGCGGACCCTCGACCACATGCGGCCCGACAAGCGCCGCCGCATCGCCCGCGAGACCCAGGAGATCCACGCCCCGATCGCCAACCGGCTGGGGCTCAACGCGATCTACCGCGAGCTCCAGGAGCTGGCCTTCAAGCACCGCTACCCGATGCGCTTCCGGGTGCTCTCCAAGGCCATCCTGGCCGCCCGCGGCAACCGCCGCGAGGTCGTCGGCAAGATCCTCGCCGCGATTGAAGAGCGCATCCCCCAGTGGAACATCGAGGCCGAGGTGTGGGGGCGCGAGAAGCACCTCTACAGCATCTACCGCAAGATGACCGAGAAGCGCCTCAGCTTCTCGCAGGTGCTCGATATCTACGGTTTTCGCGTTGTGGTGCCCGACGTGCAGACCTGCTACCGCGCCCTCGGCGCCCTGCATGGCCTCTACAAGCCGGTGCCCGGCAAGTTCAAGGACTACATCGCGATCCCCAAGGCCAACGGCTATCAGTCGCTGCACACCACGCTGATCGGTCCCTTCGGCACCCCGGTCGAGGTGCAGATCCGCACCCCCGAGATGAACCACGTGGCCGAGAGCGGCGTCGCCTCCCACTGGCTCTACAAGGAAGACGAGAAAACCCTCACCGAGCTGCAGCACAAGACCCACAGCTGGCTGCAGTCGCTGCTCGAGCTGCAGTCCACCTCGGGTGATTCCAGCGAGTTCCTGGAGCACGTCAAGGTCGACCTCTTCCCCGGCGAGGTGTACGCCTTCACGCCCAAGGGCAAGATCTTCGCGCTGCCCCGCGGCGCCACGGTGGTCGACTTCGCCTACGCCGTGCACACCGACGTGGGCAATCGCTGCGTCGCCGGGCGCGTCAATGGCGAGCTCGTGCCGCTGCGCTCCGAGCTGCGCAACGGCGACCAGATCGAGATCATCACCGCCGCCCATGCCAGCCCCAACCCGGCCTGGCTCGGCTATGTGCGCACCGGCAAGGCCCGCGCCCAGATCCGCCACTTCCTGAAAAACGCCCAGCAGGAAGAAGCCTCGACCCTCGGCGAGCGTCTGCTCAACCAGGCCCTGCGCCCCCACGGCCTCACCCTCGGCCAGGTCAGCACCTTCGCCTGGGACCGCCTGCTGCGCGAGCTCACCCTGCAGGCCCGCCGCGACCTGATGACCGACATCGGCCTCGGCCGGCGCCTGCCGGCCATCGTCGCGCGCCGGCTGGCCGAGATCCAGGACGCCGAGTCGGGCCGCGCCGACGTGGTCAAGCCCAAGCCCGCCGGCGCCATCCTGATCCGCGGCGCCGAGGGCGTGGCCGTCCAGCTGGCGCGCTGCTGCCGGCCGATCCCCGGCGACCCGATCGTCGGCATCATTCGCAAGGGCCAGGGCCTCGAGGTGCACATGCACGACTGCCCCCAGGTCCGCAAACTGCGCTCCGAGCGCGACCGCTGGATCGACGTCGAGTGGGAGCCCGCCAGCGACCGCCTCTTCGAGGTGACCCTGAAGGTGCTCACCCAGAACGTGCGCGGCGTGCTCGGCAAGGTCGCCAGCGCCATCGCCGCCCAGGACTGCAACATCCAGAACGTCAGCACCGAGAGCGAGCAGGGCACCTACGCCTCGCTCTTCATCACCGTCCAGGTCGCCCACCGGCTGCACCTGGCCAAGGTGGTCCGCGAGGTGCGCAACATTCCCGAGGTGGTCCGCATCAACCGCGTCAAGGCCGACCAGAAGGCGGCCTGACGCTGCTAGAATCCCCGCCCATTCAACAGCCTTCCCAGGAGACGAGTCATGGCAATGTACGAATCCGAGCACACCAAATTCATGCGCGAGTGGATGGCCAAGCATCCCGAACAGCGCGAAGTGCAGAAGCAGGGCCGCGCCCTGTGGTGGGACAAGCCCCAGGACGACCAGACCACCCGCGAGTTCGCCGCCGCCAAGGTGCCCGCCAAGGCCTATCCCTACGCCACCGAATCTTGAGCTTCGGTTTCCAGCCTCATCTCCGAGCCGCGCGGTGACGCGCCGCGCCCGCCCGCGTCCCGCCGCATGCACGCCTCGCTCCCCCGCCTTGCCTTCATCGACGTCGAAACCACCGGAGCCAACCCGGTGGTGGATCGGGTCACCGAGATCGCCATCCTGCGCGTCGAAGACGGCGGGCTGGTC
Organism: Zoogloea sp.; assembly: GCF_041908905.1. Lineage (GTDB taxonomy): Bacteria > Pseudomonadota > Gammaproteobacteria > Burkholderiales > Rhodocyclaceae > Zoogloea. Next base: position 257,566 of record NZ_JAYREK010000001.1, on the reverse strand, counting down.
GAGCGCTGGTCCAGCCTGGTCAACCCCGGCATGGCGATCCCGCCGAGCATCCAGGGCTTCACCGGCATCACCGACGCGATGGTCGCCGCAGCGCCACCCTTCGCCGACCTCGCCGACGGGGTGCGCGCGCTGCTCTCCGACTGCGTGTTCGTCGCCCACAACGCGCGCTTCGACTACGGCTTCATCAAGAACGAATTCCGCCGCATCGGCCAGGATTTCGACGCGCCGGTGCTGTGCACCGTCAAGCTCTCGCGGGCGCTGTTTCCCCAGTTCCACCGCCACGGGCTCGACGCGCTGATCGAGCGCCACGGCCTCACCTGCAGCGCCCGCCACCGGGCGATGGGCGACACCGAGGCGCTGCACCAGTTTGCCGGCATCGTCGCCGGGCAGTTTGCGCCCGAGGTGCTGGGCGAGGCCATCGTCAAGGCCATGAAGGCCCCCAGCCGCCCGGCGGGCCTCCCGGAGGGCGTGCTCGAAGGCCTGCCCGAAGGGCCGGGCGTGTATTTCTTCTACGGCGAGAACGACCTGCCGATCTACATCGGCAAGAGCGTCAGCCTGCGCTCGCGGGTCATGAGCCACTTTTCGGCCGACCACCGCAGCGGCAAGGAGGCCAAGCTCGCCCAGCAGGTCCGCCGCGTCGAGTGGCAGCAGACCGCCGGCGAACTCGGCGCGCTGCTCCTCGAGGCGCGCCTGGTCAAGGAACGCAAGCCCACCGAGAACCGCAAGCTGCGCGAGGACGAGGCCATCTTCGGGCTGCGCTTCGACCCGGCCCGCAAGCGCGGCCCGGTGCTGGTGCGCGAACTCCTGGGCGGCGCCGACCCGGCCGACTGGGCCGACGTCTACGGCGCCTTCCGCACCAGGAAAGAGGCCGACAACGCCCTGCGCGAGCTCGCCACCCTCTACAAGCTGTGCCCGCGCCGCATCGGCACCGAGCCGTGGGGCAGCGGCGCCTGCCTGGCCCACCAGATGAAGCGTTGCGCCGGCGTCTGCGCCGGCCGCGAGACCCACGCCGAACACGACGAGCGCCTGCTCAAGGTGCTCGAGAGCCTGCGCCTGCGCCGCTGGCCGTGGCCCGGCCCGGTGGCGATCCGCGAACACCACGCCGACACCGGCCGCAGCGCGACCCACCTCGTCGACCGCTGGTGCCTGCTGGGCAGCGCCGAAGACGAGGGGAGCTTCGGCGAACTCCTCGCAGCGCCGCCCGCCCGCGCCTTCGACCTCGACACCTACCGCATCCTGGTGCGCTGGCTCGACAGCCCCGAGGCCCGCGGGGCCGTCACCGTCGTCGGCTGACTGTACCCGGCCGATCCGCCTGCCCGCCGCCGGCGCGCACGCCGGGGCGGTGTTCCGTCCGTTTCCCGTCCTACAGCCGGCCCTGCACCAGCTGCTCCAGCAGCTTCCTGATCGGCGCCGGCAGCGCCGCGTCGGCGAGCTGGTCGAGCCTGTGCCAGACGGCACCCGGCTCGCCGGCCGCCAGCGTGGGCGCGGCCACCTCCACCGCTTCCGGCAGCAGATCCAGCGCGAAGTGGGTGAACACATGGCGGAAGGGCGGCAGCGGCGACACGCGCTCCACCGCCAGCCCGTAGCGGGTCGCCACCCACTCGGCGGCATCGGCGTCCTCGGGCAGTTCGGGCAGGCTCTGCAGGCCGCCCCAGATGCCCGCCGGCGGGCGGCGTTCGAGCAGCACCGCGCCGCCGGCCAGGATCGCCACGAAGCGGCCGCGGCGCTCCGGCACCGCCTTCTTCGGGCGCGGGGTCGGCAGCTCGGCCACCCGCCCGTCCCGCAGCGCCACGCAGGTTGCCGCCAGCGGGCAGCGCCCGCAGGCCGGCCGGCCGCGGGTGCACACGGTGGCGCCCAGGTCCATCTGGGCCTGGGTGTAGATGTCCACGTCGCGCTCGGGCAGCAGGCGCTCGGCCAGCGCCCACATCGCCTGCTCCACCTGGCGGGTGCCCGGAAAGCCCTCGATGCCGAAGGCCCGCGCCAGCACCCGCTTGACGTTGCCGTCGAGGATCGCCGCCCGCGTGCCATAGACGAAGGCGCTGATCGCCGCGGCGGTGGAGCGGCCGATGCCCGGCAGCTCGGCCAGCAGCGCCGGGTCGGCCGGAAACACGCCGCCGTGGCGGCTCATCACCGCCTGGGCGCACTTGTGCAGGTTGCGGGCGCGGGCGTAGTAGCCGAGGCCGCTCCACAGGGCCAGCACGTCCTCCACGGGCGCGGCGGCCAGGCTCGGCAGGTCCGGGAAGCGGGCCAGGAAGCGCCCGTAGTAGGGGATCACCGTGTCCACCTGGGTCTGCTGCAGCATGATCTCGGACAGCCACACGCGGTAGGCGTCGCGGGTCTGCCAGGGCAGGTCGTGGCGGCCGTGGTGGCGTTGCCACTCGACAAGGGTGGCGGCAAATTGGCTCAAGGCGGCGGTTCCTCTCGACGCTGGGCGGCTGGGCGGCGATAATTTGCGGCCCCAGAACAGACGTCCGGCCCTGCGATCGTGGCCGGATGCAGCGCACCCATCATGACTGTTTCCAAAAACGACCCGGCGGTTCGCGCCTTCCGCGACACGCTGGGCATGTTCCCCACCGGCGTCACGGTGATCACCGCCCGCGGGCCGGGCGGCGAACCCATCGGGCTCACGGTGAGTTCCTTCAACTCCGTCTCGCTGACGCCGCCGCTGGTGGTGTGGAGCCTGTCCAGCCACCTGCCCAGCGTGCCGATCTTCGAGAACGCCGCAGTGTACGCGATCAACGTGCTCGCCGAGGACCAGCAGGACATCTCCCAGCGCTTCGCCAGCCGCGGCGAGGACAAGTTCGCCGGCCTCGCCTTCACCGAGGGCGAAGGCGGCGTGCCGCTCCTGGCCGGCTGCTGCGCCACCTTCCAGTGCCGCCCGTTCGCCCGCCACCCCGGCGGCGACCACGTGGTGTTCATCGGCGAGGTGCTGGCCTTCGAGCGCGACGCCGAACGCCGGCCGCTGCTCTTCCAGGGTGGCGCCTACCGCCGCCTGGCCGACTGAGCCTGGCCTGGGAGCGCGTGCCGATGATCACGCCCCACTGGATCGAGAACGGCCAGGGCGACCACGGGCTGGTCTTCCTGCACGGGGTCAGCGGCGGCGCCGATGGCGCCCTCGACCTGCTGCCGCGCCTGGCGCTGCCCGGCTGGCGCGCCCTGGCCTGGGACATGCCCGGCTACGGCGCCAGCGAGCCCTTCGAGGCCGGCACGTCCGAGGGCATGGGCGCCTATGCCGACGCGCTGGTCGAGCTGCTCGACGCGGCCGGCCTCGAGCGCGCGGTGCTGGTCGGCCACAGCATGGGCGGGATGGTTGCGCTGCAGACCGCAGCCCAGCACCCCGGGCGGGTCGCCGGGCTGGTGCTGGCCTGCTGCACGCCGGCCTTCGGCGCCAGCGCGGGCCCGCTGCAGCAGGCCTTCCTGGCCGAGCGCCTCGGCCCGCTGGACGAAGGCGCCGGCATGCGTGAGCTGGCCATCGACCTCATCCCCGGCATGGTCGGCCCCGGCGGCGATCCCGAGCTGGTGCACGACGCGGTGGGCCTGATGGCCAGGGTTCCTCCCGACAGCTACCGCCACGCCCTGCGCGCGGTGGTGGGCTTCGACCAGCGCGCGGCGCTGGCCCGCATTCCGGTGCCGGCGCTGGCGATCGCCGGCACCCACGACAAGGTGTCCGCGCCGCTGGTGGTGCGCCGGATGGCCGAGCGCCTGCCGGCCGGGGTGTATCGCGAGATCGACGCCGGCCACCTGGCGCCCTTCGAGGAGCCGGCGCTGTTTGCGGCGCTGGTGCGGGAGTTCGTCGCCGGCCTCGATCACATCCTTGTCATTTGAGGCGGTCAGGCTGCGTGCCCATGAACGAGAGCCCCTTCAAAGGCAAGACCGGCCTGACCCGCCTGCGCAACGCCTTCTTCTACTCGATGGCCGGCCTGGCCGCCGCCTACCGCAACGAAGACGCCTTCCGCCAGGAGCTGCGCCTCGCCGCGCTGCTGATCCCGCTGGCCCTGTGGCTGCCGGCCAGCGGCACCGGCAAGGCGCTGATGATCGCCAGCGTGCTGCTGGTGATCATCATCGAGCTCCTCAACTCCGGCCTCGAAGCCACCGTCGACCGGATCTCCCTTGACCAGCACCACCTGGCCAAGCGCGCCAAGGACATCGGCAGCGCGGCGGTCTTCGTCGCCCTCGTCAATGTCGTGGCCGTGTGGGGGCTGGTGCTGTTTGCCTGAAGAGACTCTTGCCATGAGCAACGCCGCCGCCCGTCCGGGCCGCAAACCCTGTGTCAATTGCACCTGCGCCACCACCGGCTTCTGCCCGCGGGGCGTGGGGGCCAACATCCCGCCCGAGCTCGCCGCGGCCAACCCGGCGCCGGCCGGCAAGCCCCTGTCGGCCGGCCAGCTGCGCCGTGCCCAGCTCCAGCAACTGCCGGGCAACCGCAGGAAGATGAGGTTCTGAACGCCCCCAGGGGGGAGCAAGGAAACTTGGGGCGGCCCTGCGTTTCCTTGGCGGCTGCCGTGAGAGAATCCCGCCCTTCGATTTTCTGGACCTACCGCCATGAGCCAGGCCACCCACGCCATCTCCCACCTCGTCATCCATCGCCTGATCGCCGGTGACGGCGGGCCGTCGCGGGTCGAGCAGCGGCCCGAGGCCAACCCCCTCGACGATGCCGCCGCCCGCCTCATGGAGCGCGTGTGCCGCGCGCTTGCCGAGCGGCCGGGCAAGGGCTTCGGGCATTTCGAGCGGGACGAGGCCAACTTTCCGATGCCCCGCTGGGTGCGTGCCCACGCCATCGAGGGTAGCCTCGACTTTGCCGGCCTGTCCCGCGAGATGCTCGCCCACCTGCAGCAACGCATCGAAGAGGACAAGGTGGAGGAGGGCGGCTTCGTGCTGTTCGCCCGCGCCACCGTGTTCGGCGCCGACTGCCTGTACGTGGCCCTGCTGCAGGAGACCCTCGGTACGGTGATCGGCGAGGGCCTTGGCATCCACGACAGCCCGCACCTCGACATGGCCGGGCTGCAGGTGGCCGGGCGCATCGACATCAGCGCCTGGCAGGCCGGCGCCGAGCGCTACATCAGCTTCCTCAAGGGCCGCGGCGGCGTGGCCGAATGGTTCAAGCGTTTCCTGGGCTGCACCGACGTGGTGATCGCCCTCAAGGAAACCAAGAAGCTCGTCGAGACCATCAACCACTTCGCCGAAACCCAGCAGCTCGAGGCGCCCCAGCGCGACGAGTTGATGGAGCGCGCCCACCTGGTGCTCGAAGAGATGGGCGAGCGCGGCGACCCGCTCACCCTCAAGACGGTGGCCGAGCAGATCTTCCCCGACGCCCCGGCCCGCCTCGCCGAGACCCTGCAGGACGAGGCCCTCGACCTCGCCACCGGCTTCGTGCCCGACAAGCGCGCCCTGCGCCCGCTGATCCGCTTCAAGGCCGCCGCCGCCGACTGGAAGCTGGAGTTCGAGCGCAGCAGCCTGCGCGGCGGCAGCGTGCACTACGACAAGGAGAGCAACACCCTGGTGCTCTCCAACATCCCGGCCAAGCTCCGCCAGATGCTGCTGGAGGAGTAAGGGCGGGCCCGCTTCCCGCCGCCCGGCCTTGCCCGTGCGGCGCCGGATTCACCGTTTGCCCCCGACCATGACGCCACCGCTGATCATCCTGATCCTGTCGCTGCTGCTGGGCATGCAGCCGCTCACCTCCGACCTCTACCTGCCGGCGCTGCCCGCCCTCACCGACAGCCTGGGCACCACGCTGCCCCGCGCCCAGCTCAGCCTCACCGCGCTGCTGCTGGCCTTCGGCGTGTCGCAGCTCGTGTGGGGGCCGCTGTCCGACCGCTTCGGGCGGCGCCCGGTGCTGCTGGCCGGGCTGACGGGCTATGTGCTTGCGGCCCTCGGCAGCGTGCTGGCCGGCTCCATCGAGGCGCTGGTGCTGTGGCGGGCGCTGCAGGGGGCGTTCATGGGCGCCGGCACGGTGTGCGCGCGGGCCATCGTGCGCGACTGCTTCTCGCCCACCGAGGGCGCCCGGGCGATGAGCAAGGGCCTCACCGGCCTGGGCTTCAGCGCCTGCCTCGGCCCCTTTGCCGGCGGGCTGATCGCCGAGGCCTTCGGCTGGCGCGCCACGCTGTTCGCGCTGGTGGTGCTGGGCGCGCTCATCCTGTACGTGGTGGCCCGCTATTTCCAGGAGACCCTGCCGGTGCGCGACGCCGCCGCCCTGCGCCCGCGGGTGCTGGCCCGGACCGCCGGCGGCATCGTCGGCAACGGCAGCTTCTGGGCCTTTGCGCTGCTCAGTGCGTGCTCGTTTGGCGGGCTGTTCTGTTTCTTGTCCGCCTCGTCCTACGTGTTCATCCGCATTCTCGGTGTCGCGCCGCGCTACTACGGCCTGGTGCTGCTGGTGATGATGATCTTCTACATCAAGGGCACGGTGCTGTGCCGCTACCTGATCCTGCATGGCGGCGTGGTGCGCGCGCTGCGGGTCGGCGGGCTGCTCAGCGTGGGTGGCGGCGGGCTGATGGCCGGGCTGGCGCTGGCCGGGGTGGCCAACGTGTGGGCGATCCTGATCCCGGCCTGCATCTTCAACGTCGGCCACGGCATCAACCAGCCCTGCGGACAGAGCGGTGCGGTGGCGCCCTTTCCCAAGGTGGCCGGGGCCGCGGCGGCGCTGTCGGGTTGCCTGATGATGCTGTTTGCGTTTGCGTCGGGCAGCCTGGTGGGCGCCCTGATGGACGGCACGGCGCTGCCGATGGTGCTGGGCGTGGGCGGCTGGAGCGTGGCCGTGGCGGCCATCGCGTGGGGGTGGATTCCCCGCCTCGGGCGGGCCTAGCCCGGAGCGCCGGGGCTCAGCCCTGCGGCGTGTCCTTGGCCGCCAGCTCGGCCAGCACCAGCGGAAACGCCGCGCTGCCCACCAGCGCGACGCCCGACACGATCAGCACCAGCCCGGCGCCGGATTCCTGCAGCAGCGGGTGCAGCCCGGCCCCGAAGCCGGCCAGCAGCAGCGCCCCGGCGACGAGGCACAGCAGGCCCGGCACGCCCAGCAGCCAGGCGCCGGCGGGGAGGCGTTTGAGTGCCATCGGCCGCCTCAGACCCGCTTGAAGACCAGATCCCACACCCCGTGGCCGAGCTTGATGCCGCGGTTCTCGAACTTGGTGAGGGGGCGGTAGTCGGGCTTGGGGGCGTAGCCGTCGGCGGTGTTGGCGAGCAGCGGCTCGGCCGACAGCACCTCCAGCATCTGCTGGGCGTATTCCTCCCAGTCGGTGGCGCAGTGCAGGTAGCCGCCGGGGGCCAGGCGCGAGGCGATCAGCTTCACGAAGGGCCCCTGCACCAGCCGGCGCTTGTGGTGGCGCTTCTTGGGCCAGGGATCGGGGAAGTAGATGTGCACGCCGGCCAGCGAGCCCTCGGGGATCATGTCGCGTAGCACCTCGACCGCGTCGTGCTGGACGATGCGCAGGTTGCCGATGCCGCCCTCGTCGATCAGCTTGCACAGGCTGCCGACACCCGGCGCATGCACCTCGATGCCGAGAAAGTCCTCGTCCGGCCGGGCCTGGGCGATCACCGCGGTGGACTGGCCCATCCCGAAACCGATCTCGACGATGTGTGGCGCCCGGCGGCCGAACACCTCGTTCAGATCCACCGGCTCGGGGCGGTAGGCCACGCCGACCTTGGGCATCATCTCGTCCAGAAAACGGTGCTGCGCCTCCGACATGCGGCCCTGGCGCAGCACGAAGCTGCGGATCGACTGGGAGGTGAGGCGGCCGGAGGTGGCCTGCTCCTGGGGGGGCTGCTCCGGGGTGGCGGCGGGCTGTTGTTGGTCAGTCATGGCAAGTCCGTAAAACAAGCACGGCGCATGGCGCGCCGTGGAGAATGGGGGTGAAGGGGCAGGCCCGAGGCCGCCCCGGCCGCGCTCAGCTGCCGATCAGCCCGGTGGTTGGCGAGCTGGGGCTGGCGGTGTAGAACTTCTTGGGCATCCGCCCGGCCAGCCAGGCCTCGCGGCCGGCCTCGACGCCCTTCTTCATGGCGCCGGCCATCCTGACCGGATCCTTGGCCAGGGCGATGGCGGTGTTCATCAGCACCCCGTCGCAGCCCAGCTCCATGGCGATGGCGGCGTCGGACGCGGTGCCCACGCCGGCATCCACCAGCACCGGCACCTTCACCGCGTCGCGCACCAGCTGCACGTTCCAGGGGTTGAGGATGCCCATCCCCGAGCCGATCAGCGAGGCCAGCGGCATCACCGCCACGCAGCCGATGTCTTCGAGCATCTTGGCCTGGATCGGGTCGTCGGCGCAGTACACCATCACCTCGAAGCCCTCCTTCACCAGCACCTCGGCCGCCTTCAGCGTCTCGGGCATGTTGGGGAAGAGGGTGTGCGGGTCGCCCAGCACCTCGAGCTTCACCAGCTTGTGGTCGTCGAGCAGCTCGCGGGCCAGGCGCAGGGTGCGCACCGCGTCGTCGGCGGTGTAGCAGCCGGCGGTGTTGGGCAGGTAGGTGAATTGGGACGGCGGCAGCGCGTCGAGCAGGCTGGGCGCGTTCGGGTCCTGGCCGATGTTGGTGCGGCGGATCGCCACCGTCACGATCTGGGCGCCGCTCGCGTCGATGGCCGCCCGGGTCTCGGCGAAATCCTTGTACTTGCCCGTGCCCACCAGCAGCCGGGAGGAATAGCTCTTGCCTGCAATCGTCAGCAAATCGTCCATCGAAGCGCCTGTAAAAATGAGGGGTTGATCGGGAACGTGGCGCCGGCCTCAGCCGCCGCCCACCGCGACCACGATCTCCAGCCGGTCGCCGTCGGCCAGTGCCGTGGTGGCGTGCAGCCCGCGGGGCACGATGTCGCCGTTGCGCTCGACAGCCACCCGCTTGCCCGCCAGGCCCATCGATTCGAGCAGCGAGGCCACCGTTGCCGGCGCCGCGAGGGCGCGAGCCTCGCCGTTGATCGTGAGCGAAAGGGACGCGGACATGGACACGGAAGTGGACGCAGCAGAAGACATGGCATCGCCAGCAAAAAACACGTGGGCGTCGAGTTTACCACGCCTCCCGGTTGCCCTCCGCCCCCGCTGTGCGTACAATCCGGCCTTCCAGAGCGGGCGTCGTATAATGGTAATACCTCAGCTTCCCAAGCTGATGCCGTGGGTTCGATTCCCATCGCCCGCTCCACATCGAATTCCGGCAGGTTGTTGATCTGCAAGCAAAAAGGCCAACCTCGAGAGGTTGGCCTTTTTGTTGTCTGGTCGATATCTGGTCGGAGGGGGGTAGAGCGTAGCCTAGATTCATCAAGCTAGTCCTGGCGCCGTAACTGGCCGAGAATCATCCCGTTCTTCGACTACCCGCCGGAGATCCGCAAGGTTATTTACACGACTAACGCGATCGAGTCGGTGAACATGAGCCTGCGCAAGATCACCAAGAACCGAGGCTCGTTTCCGAGCGATGACGCGCTGCTCAAACTGTTCTACCTGGCGCTGCGCAACATCAGCCGGAAATGGACGATGCCCATCCGGGATTGGAAGGCCGCGCTGACTCGCTTTAGCATGCAGTTCGAAGACCGGATGAACACGCTTTAACCCAAACCCCGTTTACACAAAATTCCGGACACGCTTGCAGGTGGAGCACATCGAGTATCGGAAAGCCGTCTTCGGTAACCGGCAAAGGCGTCTGGCTGGAAGTCATGTTCAAACTGAAAACGTCGGCACGCAAACGGGTTTCTTTCCATTACAAGGGGATCTTGTACTTCTGCAGCAATGGAATGGCCTCTTCCAATCCGTTTGCTTTGGCCCAGTCCGCCGGCCGACCAACATACGACGGAAAGTCGTCTTGAAGGGTCGCTCCTTGCTTGAGCAACCGCTCAAGGATGTCCAGCGCCATCTTCTTTTCACCGAAATGCTCGGAACCCACGGCACATCGTTCTGACCGACTGCGGGGCGTACCACCCAACCCGCCGCCGGAATCCAACGGCAGCGGCTGCCGGGTGTCGATTTCACAGGACTGTGTTGTGAATACGCTTGTCATTGCCAGATACAGCGTTGAAACGCCTCGGGTCGTCGCGTTTACGTTAGCCTTCGCGGCGAGCAGCTTTTTGATAACGTCCCACTGGTCGTCCGCTGAGGCCAAGGCGGTACGGTATTGATCCTTCTGCGCCGCACGAGACATCAGTGCCAAACCGATGGCGTTCTCGACCGGCTTGATTCCTGCCGCAAGCAGCATATCGATCATCGGAACGTTGGCTTGTCCCGCAGCCGCCAAGAGTAGTCGCGGCCCGATCTTTTTGGCGTAAGCCGCATCGCTGTTGAGCACCAGTTTTGCCAGGGCGGCACGTTCTGCCACATCCTTTCGCACGAGCGCATAAAAATCGTCGTCAGGAGCGCCTTTTTCAATCCGAGCAACCACTGCATTGCTGGGAAAGGCTAGTTGCAGAATCAGTCCGTCACGGCGGCTAGGGGGCAACGCGCGAAAGGCGTCGCTGGACATCCAGGAACGCAGAATATCGGCGGAGAGCGCTCCAATCCTGCCATCAATGGACCTCAGCATCCAGCCTTGTTCATCGGCGGGGTGAATCACGGCTTCAGACTTGAGCAGCGATTCGATTTGTGCCTTGTCGTTAGAAGCCAGGATGCGTGCGACGGCATACGAATTAGGTTCGTTGGCGTCGGCCCACACTTGGCCTACAAGTCCGAACAATGCAGAAGACATGGCGACGCGCGTCGCCTTCAGGAGTATCCGATGGGTCATAAAGAGTCGAAATGCGAATTGAAAAAAGGGCAATTTCAAAGCAACTTGCTGGCGGCTGCCCGCTTCGGCATGGGGCCGTTTACGCAAGATAGCTAGAGTCAGTAGTGTCTGGTTAAAACGATATCCATGAGCTTGGAACCAAGAACTGGAGCGGCATTCGGAGGTTTTGGTGGTGTCTCCGATTTGAACGACAAATTGCCGATGAGGCAGTCTTTTGGCTTTGTTTTCGCCGGAGACGCCGATGAACCTCGGCAAGACGTTGTTCGCCCAGCTCATGGACTTTCTACCCTAGAAGACTTTTCATCGCATCGTCGATCGCCACGATGGCGATCGCTACGTCAAATCGATGACCTGAGCCGAGCAGTTCCGCGTAATGGCATTTGCGCAACTGACTTACCGCGAGAGCCTGCGCTACATCGAGGTCTGCCTGTCGGCGCATTCTGCCAAGCTCTACCTCATGGGGTTTCGCCAGGAAATCAAACGCTCGACACTGGCCGATGCGAACGAGGCGAGAGACAGGCGTGTTCATGCGACATTCGCCCAACTCCTGATTGCGCAAGCTCGAAGACTCTACCTCGGCGACAGCCTCCATTGGTAACCACCGCAGACCTCCCCCGCCACCGGCGCAGAAGCCTTTGAGGATGCGGAAGGCGTCGATGCCGGCCTTGACGAGGTCGGAGGCGAGATGCTTGTACGGCTTGCTGGTCATGGTTCTTTCGGTGCGGTTGATGCGCGGGAATCAGCGCTGCCGCAGCAATTCTAGATCAATGCCAAAAAATAATCATTAAGTATATTCAATGAGGCATTTCATGCGCCGGGTGGCGGGCACCCTGCCAGGGTCGCTGCATCGCCGGCTTCCCGGATGCGTCGCCTCCTGCAGGGATTCTTGCGCTCCATCCGGAATGACAGCATCGCCGTGGTCGATGCCCGGGATGGCCGGGCCGCCGCTCACACTGTTTCGTCTCAGGGCACCCGCGCACCTGTGCTCCAAAACTTCCAGAAAGTGAATGCGATTGCACTGGACACTGGAGGATCAAGTCAGGGCTCAACCGTGCGTAAGCCGCACGGGAAAAAGCTCCGGGGGATTCTTCAGGGCCGACCAATTATGGCCGAGCTGGGAAAGCCATGACGGCATGGACGTCGCCAGACATTCAAGGGGTGGGCACGACGCGTAGCGCCCCAAAGGGCCGCCCGAGGGCCACAGTCTCTGAGAAAGTCCTGCCAAGCCACTGCCGAATGAAGGAAGTCCGGGCGACCGCGCAGCGCATCAGCCTGATGGCGGAGGTCGCCTGACGGACATAGCGGGCCAGACTGTCTGGTCACCTTCTGTTCGCAGCGGCGTCAAAGCCGGTCCAATCAGATCCAGATGCGGGGCCTGGCGAGGGCCGTGATGCGACACCCCACCGCAAGAAATAATTTTTATTTTCAATCATTTGAAAACAAGGCGGCGCGACTCAATCAGCGCCACTCGACGTTTTCGATTCCCATCGCCCGCTCCACATCGGATTCCGGCAGGTCGTTGATCTGCAAGCAAAAAGGCCAACCTCAGCGGGTTGGCCTTTTTGTTTTCTGGTCGATATCTGGTCGGAGGGGGTAGGGCGGTGTTGAACCAATGGAATGGACGCCCCCATTCGATGTGGCATTGATGTGCCAGAGTGGAAGCGCTGATCAAACACTCAAGTCGAAGAGGCGTCCATCATGAAGATTACGACAGTAGGAATCGACCTGGCCAAGAGCGTGTTCCAGGTTCATGGTGTCGATGAGCAAGGCTATACACCCCTACGGCGTGTCACCGACCGGCACATAGGAGCCGGGAGTTGGACAATGGCCGCTGACGGGATGAGAGTAGCGCCGACAGATGAAACGTACGGCAATCTGCCGTATAATTTTTCCTGAGGAGAAACAACGCCATGCCCGCAGCCAACACCACCGCCCGGCTTGAAGCCCGAATCAGCACCGACCTTCACGCGATGCTCAAGCGCGCCGCGGAGTTGCAGGGGCGAACCATGACCGATTTCGTGGTTGCCGCGGTGCAGGACGCCGCCCAGCGCGCCATCGAGCAAGCTGAGGTCGTCCGGCTTTCGCTGGCAGACCAGGAGTGCTTTGCTCAGGCGCTGCTGTCGCCGCCCCAGTCCGCGCCGGCCCTGGACCGTGCCTTTGAGCGCCGTCGCAAGCTCCTGCAGGCCGAATGAGCGGGGCACCCTTCCGCGTCGCGCCGCTCGATGCGGCCCATGTTCGCGATGAATTCCGCTGCGGTTCCGCTGCGCTCGACCGGTATCTGGTATCTGCGAGAGCAAGTCACTCAAGACATCCGGCGCCGTGTCGCGGCGTGTTTCGTTGCGCTGACCGGAGAGCTGCGCATCGCAGGCTACTACACCCTCGCGTCGGCAAGCCTGCTGCTGGCCGACCTGCCCCCTGGAATCGGCAAGAAGCTCCCCCGCTACCCGACCGTGCCGGTCGTTCGCATGGGGCGCCTGGCGGTCGATGAAGCCTTCACTGGGCAGGGACTGGGCGGTGCGCTGCTGGCCGATGCACTGGAGCGGGCAATCCGATCGGAGATTGCGGCCTACGCCCTGATGGTCGATGCCAAGGATGACACGGCCGCCACCTTCTACCGACACCACGGCTTCATCCCGCTGCCAGACACGCCATTGACGCTGTTTCTTCCGCTCGCAACTGTCCAGGCGTCGCAGAAAAGGGGCGACGAGACGCACTGATCTGCGCGCGGTTCAAGCCGGAAACTGGATAGGGCGCAGGCTGTCACCCGGAAGCCCTTCGAGCAGGACTGGATCATCTTGAAGGATTGCAAATGAGCAAGCTGACGATCAAAACGGGCACCGAAGACGATTTCTTCCAGCGCGGCCGGCAGCTGGCGCGCGCAGCCGATCGCCGCGAGGCTCTGCCCAGCGAGAGCACGATCAGTTTCGAGGACCCGGCCGACGTGGTAAAGCTGATCACCACCGCGCGGCTGGCCCTGTTCCGTGCCATCAAGGAGATGCCCGGCTCGATCACTCAGATCTCGGAGCGCCTCCACCGCGACCGCAGTGCGGTCAAGCGGGATGTGGATGAGCTGGCGCGGGCGGGTCTGGTTACGGTCTCGGAGAAGGTGCTGCCGGGCCACGGTCGGATGAAAGAAGTCCGGGCAACCGCGCAGCGCATCAGCCTGATGGCGGAGGTCGCCTGACGGACATAGCGGGCCCGACTGTCTGGTCACCTTCTGGTCGCAGCGGCGTCAAAGCCGGTCCAATCCGATCCAAATGCGGGGCCTGGCGAGGGCCGTGATGCGACCGAGAGCTTCTTCAACAGCCTCAAGAACGAGCGAGTGCATGGCGTGCGTTACGCGACACGCGCCGAGGCGGCAAGCGACCTGTTCCAGTACATCGCCGTGTTCTACAACCGGAGCCGCCGCCACTCCACCCTGGGATACCTGTCCCCGACCACGTTCCTGCGGAACTGGATCGAACGACAGGATCAGCAAGAAAAGGCAGCATAAGGGCGACCGGTTGGAACGCGGAAAACGTAGGGCACCTCAGATTCGTTGCGCCCGCCCGCGTAGCCGTCTGTCCGCTTGCTCCGGGTTTGAACATGAATTCAAATGAAGGCCCACAACAGGAGGAGACCCCGCCCATGGCCAGCGCCACCGACCCCGACTTCGCAGACCGCGTCCGTGAGAGCTTTGCGCGCCAGAACGTGATGCATCTGATCCGTGCCACCTTGCCGGTCGTGGAGCCCGGGCGCACGGAGATCCATCTGCCCCACTGGGAGGGGGTCGAGCAGCAGCACGGCTTCGTCCATGGGGGTGTGGTCGGCACGATTGCCGATTCGGCCGCCGGCTACGCGGCGATGACGGTGGTGCCGGCCAATGCCTCGGTGCTCACCGTCGAGTACAAGATGAACCTGATGGCGCCGGCGGATGGGGAGAAGCTGATCGCCCGTGGCGAGGTGGTGCGCCCGGGGCGGACCCTGATCGTGACCCGGGCCGAGGTGTTTGCCGTCAAGGCGGGTCGGGAGACCCTCTGCGCGTTGATGCAGCAGACCATCATGGTCATGCACGGCAAGACCGAGAAATGAGACGGATCGTCCGCTGATCCAGCGGTACGGCGGGCCCTGCGGGGAGCGGGGTGGGCCGGGAGGAGGGCACTTGCGCGCAGGGCGCCTGGACGGCCCCGGCGGTGGGGGCGTTCGTTGCCGGCCGGCAGCCGGGCGCCGTTCTGTCGGCCTGGGTGCCGGCTGCGCCGTGGGGCACGGGCGCAGCACGCCATCGCAGCGGATCGGCGTCTCAGGCCTTGCGGCGGCGAGTCAGGCCGAGGCCGGCGAGGCCCAGGCCCAGCAGCGCCATCGAGGCGGGCTCGGGGACGCTGTTGGAACCGAGGAGTTCGAATGCCAGGCCGTAGCCGACGTTGACCCAGGAGCTCTGGTTGTAGCTGAGCCCGCCGAAGCTCGGGCCGTCGGAGGTTTCCCAGCCCCAGGTGTCCGCCGCGCTGTCGGCGTTGGACAGGCTGATGAAATAGGTGCCGGCGGTCAGGCCGATGTCGGTGAAGCTTGCCTGGTAGGCATATTCGCGATCGCTGCCGCTGACCACGGCGCCGGTTTCGCTGCGGGAGCCGGAGCCCAGCGCGATCGTGTGCAGCAGGTTGCCCGGCATGCTGCCACCCTCGTAGATGCGCAGGGTGAAGTTGTCGGTGCCGGGCTGGCTGGCCGGGTAGCTGATCCCGAACCAGTTCATCTGGTTGGCCGTCACGTTGCCGGCCAGGGCGAAGAACGCGCCGGTTTCGGTGTAGGTGTAGCCGGCATCGGCGAACACCCCTGCGTACTGGTTGGGGGCCCCCCCGTCCACGACCACCGACGGTGCGGCCTGGACGGCCATGGCAGACAGGAACAGGGATGAGGCGAGGAGCAGTTTTTTCATGATGCTTACCTTTGTGTGAATTACCAAAAGCAAGCAGCGCAAGAAGCATGCTTGATTTTTGCCGTTTTGCCGCGTTTTTGGGCGGTGGGTGGCAAGTTCTTTTAAGGCGATGTTTTGCTTTGGCTTTTTGGGGAGCGTGATTTTTTTCGCATTTCCTGATTTGGGTTTTGAATTGTCTGGCTGGAGGATTTCTCCGGCCAATCGCCCCCGGCGATACCCGAGTGTAAAAAATCACGACACACAAAATCACAGGTCTTTTGCCAGGCCAAACCGGCGGGCGGGGGTGAAGCCTGGCGTCGGGTGCCGTGCGTCAGGCCGTTTTGCCGGGGGCCTGGGGGGGCGCGATCACCAGCGCCTTTTCGCTGTCGTCCAGGGCTTCCACCCAGTCGAGCTGTTTTTCGAGAATGGCCACGGTGGCTTCGGAGGCGTCCCCGCGACGGGTCTGCAGGCGGTGCCGGAGTTCGTCCAGCGGTGCCGTGCAGGCCAGGATCGCAAAGCGGGCACCGTGGGCCGCCGCCAGCGCCTGGAAGGCGTGCCGCTCATCGCGCCTCAGGAAGGCCGCGTCGATGATCACCGACCAGCCGGCGGCGAGCAGACTGGCCGCGGTGTCGGCCAGGTGCGCGTAGGTGCGCCGGGTTGCGTCGGCGGTGTAGATGCCGGCGTCGGCCGTCGAGCGGCTGTCGGCCAGCGCGTGCAGTCCGAAAAGGCGCTTGCGTTCCACGTCGGAGCGCAGGCGCAGGGTGGCGGCGCGGGGGTCGGCCCGCAGCAGCGCGCTGCTCCGGGTGGTTTTGCCCGACCCGGACAGGCCGAAGGTGATGGTCAGGCGCGGCGGCGGTGGCGCGGCGAGGGTTTCGGCGAGGCCCAGGTAGTCGTCGGCGCGGGCCGCGTCGCCGCCGAGGGCGGCAACCTTGGCGCGCACCATCGCCCGGTACGCGGCGTAGAAGCGCAGCACCGGCACGGCGCCGAAATCGCCGGATTCGGCCAGCCACTCGTTGAGCAGCCAGCCGGCCAGGTCGGGGTGGCCGCGGTCGAGGAGGTCCACATAGGTGAAGGCGATCTCCGAGGCGACGTCGATCCAGCGCAGCGGCGCGCTGAACTCGATGCAGTCGAAGGGCGTCACCTGGCCGTCGAGGAGCACCAGGTTGCCCAGGTGGAGGTCGCCGTGGCATTCGCGCACCCGTCCGCCGGCCTTGCGGGCGGCCAGCTGGGGCGAGATGCGCGCAAACTCGGCCCGCGTCCAGGCCGCCAGCGCGGCGAGCCGGGGCGCGGCGGCGGGGAGCAGGGGGGCGAGCGTGGTGAAGTTGTCGAGGGCCTGGGCGAGCACTTCGTCCGGCGCGCCGAAGGGGGTGTCCGGCCCGGCCACGGCGGCGGCGGCGTGGAAGGCCTGCAGGCCGCGGGCGAGCCCGCTGAGCTGCGCCAGGCTGAGCCCGCCCCGCGCGCAGACGTGGTCGAGGCGCTGGGCTTCGGGGAAGCGGCGCATCTTCACCGCCCATTCGCCGCTGTCGCCCACCGCCTCCAGCCCCAGGTACAGGGCGGGGGCGAAGCGCCGGTTGAGGCGCAGCTCTTCCTCGCAGCAGCGCCGCCGCAGCGCGGGCGTGCCGTAGTCGAGGAAGGGCAGGGTGATCGGCTTCTTGAGCTTCCAGGCGAACTCGCCGGCCAGCAGCAGCCAGGAGATGTGGGTCTCGATGAGTTCGGCGCCGAGGCGGCGGCGGAAGGCGTCGAGCCAGGCGGGCAGGGGCGTGGTCATGGCCCCATTATCCCGCCGCCCGGGGCCTTTGCGTCACCCCGGGGTCAGCGGGGCAGGCCCAGGAGGCCGGTGGTGAGCAGCAGGAGGGTGTATTTGAGGGGGATGTTGATCGCCGCCGTGTAGGCGCCGGTCACGGTGACCGCGCCGAGCACCGCGGGAATCGCGTTGGCCCGCTCGGGGGGCGTGCCCCAGCGGTTGTCGGCCTGTTCGCCGGGCCAGGCCAGCAGGCCGAGCCACACCAGGATGCCGAAATACGGTGCGCCCAGCGCCAGGGGTTCGAACCGTGAGCAGTAGGGCACCAGCGGTTCCAGGTGGAGGAGGGGGCTGACCAGGGTGCCGAGGCCGGGAAACTGGGCCATGATCTCCCGCACGTGGGGGAGCGAGGCGGCCAGGATCACGCCGGGGGGCAGCAGGGTGGCCAGTGCCCAGGCGCCGCTCAGCCCGAGGTCGTGGAGGCGCAGCCAGGCGGCCCGCAGCGGGTAGAGCAGCAGCAGCAGGGCCAGCACCGCCGCCGGCAGCCCCCAGGCGATGTCGGCGAGCAGCAGGCGCAGCGGCAGGAACAGCCCGCCGGCGACGAGGGTCACGCAGGAGGCCGCGAGGTAGGCGTCCCGCCCGAAGCGCCCGTTCAGCCCGAGGCCGAAGATCGGCGGCCTGGCCGGGTCGGTGTCGGCGGGCGGCCCGTCGCCGGTAGCCGCTGCGCTGCGGTGCGGGCAGGCGGCCGGCGCGGAGGGCTGCGCGCGGGCGCTGAGCGGGGGGTCGATCATCACCTTGAGGCCCAGCTCGTGGAGCTGCTGCCGCCATTGTTCCGCCTCGTCGGCGCTGAGCTGCTCGCGCAGCTTGACCTGCCGGCCGGAGAACATTTCGGTGAGCACGCTTTCCGGGCACTGGAAGGTTCTCTGGATGGCCCGCCGGACGGCCAGCGGGTCGTGGCCGGGGAGGGTCTTGCCAAAGCACAGAATGGCGTGGTCGGTATGCATGTCGGGATCCTGGGCGAGATCACGCATTCTAATCGCGTATTCGTTAAAAATGATGGCGGATGAATGTCCTTGTACCCATTCTTTGCGCCGTGGGCCCGGGGTGCTATCTTTCGGCGCCTTCCGGAGCCCGCCATGACCGTCGCCAGCCCCCCCGACACCAGCCCCCCCGACACCAGCCCCTTCGACACCAGCCCCTTCGACACCAGCCCCTTCGACCGCCGCCCCCGCAGCCTCGCCGAGGCCGAGGCGCAGATCGCCGAGATCCGGGCGCTGCTGGGCGCGGCCGGCCACGCCCACCGCAACCCGCCGCCGCCGCCCACCACCTGCTGCGGCCGGGGCTGCAACGGCTGCGTGTGGGAGGGCTACTACGCGGCGCTGCAGTGGTGGCGCGAGGATGCGCGGGCGCTGCTCGGCGGCTGACGGGCCAGCCCGCCGCGCCCACGCGGCCCACGCTTGGCACTTTCCCTGAAAACCCCGTAAAATCCGCGCCTTGCCGAGGAGCGTTGCGACCTGCTGGTCCGTCGGATTACAAGCAGGCCAGGCTCGGCAACCGATCAACGGCGCTCGCAAACCAACCGGTTTGTCGCGCCGTTTTTCTATTGCGCGCCCCGGCCCGTCTTTTCAAGGAACCGTCATGCAACCCGACCGCACGCCCGAACTCCAGTCCCTTCTCACCCACCGCATCCTGATCCTCGACGGGGCGATGGGCACGATGATCCAGCAGCACAAGCTGGGCGAAGCCGACTACCGGGGCGCCCGCTTCGCCGAGCATGGCAAGGACCTCAAGGGCAACAACGACCTGCTGGTGCTGACCCGCCCCGACGTGGTGGGCGGCATCCACCGGGCCTACCTCGAGGCCGGCGCCGACATCATCGAGACCTGCACCTTCAACGCCACCCGCGTGTCGCAGGCCGAATACGGCCTCGCCGACGTGGCCTACGAGCTCAACGTCGAGGGTGCCCGCCTGGTGCGCCAGCTGTGCGACGAGTTCACCGCCGCCAACCCGGCCAAGCCGCGCTTCTGCGCCGGCGTGCTCGGCCCCACCTCGCGCACCCTGTCGATCTCGCCCGACGTGAACGACCCGGGCTACCGCAACATCAGCTTCGACGCGCTGGTGGACGACTACTACGACTCGGCCAAGGGCCTGCTCGAAGGCGGCGCCGACATCCTGCTGATCGAGACCATCTTCGACACACTGAACGCCAAGGCCGCGGTGTTCGCCGTCGAGAAGCTGTTTGCCGACCTCGGCCAGCGCGTGCCGGTGATGATCTCCGGCACCATCACCGACGCCTCCGGCCGCACCCTGTCGGGCCAGACCGCCGAGGCCTTCTGGAACTCCCTCAGCCATTCGCAGCCGATCAGCTTCGGCCTCAACTGCGCGCTGGGCGCCAAGGAGCTGCGTCAGTACGTGGAGGAGCTCTCCAACGTCTGCGACACCTTCGTGTCGGCCCACCCCAACGCCGGCCTGCCCAACCCCCTGTCGCCCACCGGCTACGACGAGACCCCCGAGCAACTGGCCGGCGAGATCGTCGAGTGGGCCCGCAGCGGGCTGGTGAACATCGTCGGCGGCTGCTGCGGCACCTCGCCGGCCCACATCAAGGCGATCGCCGAGGCGGTGAGCCTGGTCACCCCGCGCACGATCCCCCACGTCGAGAAGAAGCTGCGCCTGTCGGGCCTCGAGCCCTTCAACGTGGGCGCCGACTCATTGTTTGTTAACGTCGGCGAGCGCACCAACGTCACCGGTTCGCGCGCGTTTGCGCGGATGATCCTCGAGGGCCGCTTCGACGACGCCCTGGCGGTGGCCCGCCAGCAGGTCGAGAACGGCGCCCAGGTCATCGACATCAACATGGACGAGGCGATGCTCGACTCCATGGCGGCGATGGAGAAGTTCCTCAAGCTGATCGCCTCCGAGCCGGACATCTCCCGCGTGCCCATCATGCTCGACTCGTCCAAGTGGAGCGTGATCGAGGCCGGCCTCAAGTGCATCCAGGGCAAGGGGGTGGTGAATTCCATCTCGATGAAGGAGGGCGAGGCAGAGTTCCTGCGCCAGGCCCGCCTGTGCCGCCAGTACGGCGCCGCCGTCATCGTGATGGCCTTCGACGAGAAGGGCCAGGCCGACACATTCGCCCGCAAGACCGAGATCTGTCAGCGCGCCTACGCGCTGCTGGTGGGCATCGGCTTCCCGCCCGAAGACATCATCTTCGACCCCAACATCTTCGCCATCGCCACCGGCATCGAGGAGCACGACAACTACGCGGTCGACTTCATCAATGCGGTGGCCTGGATCAAGGCCAACCTGCCCCACGCCAAGGTGAGCGGCGGCGTCTCCAACGTGAGCTTCAGCTTCCGCGGCAACGACCCGGTGCGCGAGGCGATCCACACGGTGTTCCTGTACCACGCCATCAAGGCCGGCATGAGCATGGGCATCGTCAATGCCGGCATGCTCGGTGTTTACGACGACCTGGCCCCCGAGCTGCGCGACAAGGTGGAGGACGTCGTCCTCAACCGCCACCCGGGCGCCGGCGAGGCGCTGGTGGAGTTTGCCCAGACCGTCAAGGAGGGCAAGGCCAAGGATGCCGGCCCCGATCTCTCCTGGCGCGAGCAGCCCGTCGAGGCGCGCCTCAGCCACGCGCTGGTCAAGGGCATCACCGACTTCGTGGTGGCCGACACCGAGGAGGTCCGCGCCAAGCTCGCCGCCGAGGGCAAGCCGCCGCTGGCGGTGATCGAAGGCCCGCTGATGGCCGGCATGAACGTGGTCGGCGACCTCTTCGGCGCCGGCAAGATGTTCCTGCCCCAGGTGGTCAAGTCGGCCCGCGTGATGAAGCAGGCGGTGGCCCACCTGATCCCCTTCATCGAAGAAGAGAAGCTGCGCACCGGCGCCACCAGCAAGGGCAAGATCGTGATCGCCACCGTCAAGGGCGACGTGCACGACATCGGCAAGAACATCGTCGGCGTGGTGCTCGGCTGCAACGGCTACGAGGTGGTGGACCTCGGCGTGATGGTGCCCTGCGACAAGATCCTCGCCGCCGCCCGCGAGCATGGCGCCCAGGCCATCGGCCTGTCGGGCCTGATCACCCCGTCGCTGGAGGAGATGAGCCACGTGGCCGCCGAGATGCAGCGCCAGGGCTTCGCCGACGGCCAGCCCATCCCGCTGCTGATCGGCGGCGCCACCACCAGCCGCGCCCACACCGCCATCAAGATCGCCCCCCACTACGGTGGCCCGGTGATCTACGTGCCGGACGCCTCCCGCGCCGTCGGCGTGGTCACCAGCCTGCTCTCCGAGGGCCAGCGCGACGGCTACGCCGCCGAGGTGGCCGCCGACTACGACAAGATCCGCGCCCAGCACGCCGGCAAGAAGGGCGTCACGCTGGTGAAGCTGGCCGAGGCCCGCGCCAACGCCTTCCGCTGGAACGCCGACCCGGCCTACACCCCGGCCAAGCCGGCGCAGCTCGGCGTGCAGTCCTTCGACATCGACCTCGCCGAGCTCGTCGACTACATCGACTGGGGCCCCTTCTTCCAGACCTGGGACCTGGCCGGCAGCTACCCGAAGATCCTCCAGGACGACCTCGTCGGCGAGACCGCCCGCGAACTCAAGTCCGACGCCGAGGTGATGCTGGCCCGCATGGTCGCCGAGCAGGACACCCGGCCGTGGGTGCGCGCCAAGGCGGTGTTCGGGCTGTTCCCGGCCAACGCGGTGGGCGACGACATCGAGATCTACGCCGACGAGACCCGCGCCGAGGTGCTGATGACCTGGCACGGCCTGCGCCAGCAGCACGAGCGCCCGGCCGGCAAGCCCCACTACTGCCTGGCCGACTTCGTGGCCGGCAAGGACAGCGGGGTGGCCGACTACGTGGGCGCCTTCGCCGTCACCGCCGGCCTCGACATCGAGGAGCGCCTCGCCGCCTACGAGCGCGCCCACGACGACTACCACGCGATCATGCTGAAGGCCCTCGCCGACCGCTTCGCCGAGGCCGCCGCCGAGTGGCTGCACGCCCGCGTGCGCAAGGAGTTCTGGGCCTACGCGCCGGCCGAGACGCTGAGCTGCGACGAGCTGATCAAGGAAGCCTACCGCGGCATCCGCCCGGCCCCCGGCTACCCGGCCTGCCCGGACCACACCGTGAAGGGCCCGCTGTTCAAGCTCCTCGACGCCCCGGCCCGCACCGGCATGGGTCTCACCGACAGCTTCGCGATGACCCCGGCGGCGGCGGTGAGCGGCTTCTACTTCGCCCACCCGGACGCCCACTACTTTGCGGTCAGCAAGATCGGCCGCGACCAGCTGGAGGATTGGGCCCGGCGCACCGGCATGACCGTGGCCGAGGCCGAGCGCTGGCTGGCGCCGCTGCTGTAAGCACGGGCGGCGCTTGTCCGGACGAGCATCTGGGGCGGCTGCGGTCGCCCCAGGTGCTTTTTTGATGCGCAGATTTGAGTCCGTTCAAGTCCTGGCTGCGATTGTTCAGGTCTGGCTTGAACTTTTTCAGCGTTGAGTTGAGCGAGTTCAAGTCGTACCTGAAAAGTTTCAAGTCCAGGCTCGGTGAGTTCAATTTTGACTTGAACCCGTTCAAGTCCGCGCTCGGCGAGTTCAAGTTTTAGCTGCAAAATGTTCAAGTCCGAGCTGAACATTTGCAGCGTCGACGGGAACTTGTTCAAGTCGAACCCGAGTGGGCCGGGCTTGGGGCTACGATGGTTCAAGCCCGACTTGAACCGTGATGGCCCAAAGTTATGCCCTTCTACGGAGAGAGCCCATGCGGTATGCGCGCCTGTTGATCCTGCTGATGCTCGCCGGCACGGCTGCGGTGGCCGGGCCGCTGGTGCTCACCGACCCGGGGGGCGCCTACGAACCGGGCAGCCTGCCGGCGGGGCGGGGCTGGCTGGCGCTGGAGTGCGCGGCAGGCTGTGCGTTGCGCGCCACCGGCCTGCAGCTCAGCCGCCAGACGGTGCTCCATCTCGATGAATTCCGCGTGCCGCTGGAGATCCCGCGGGTCAAGGGCAGCCCGCTGGCGCTCTTTCATGGGCTGGCGCTGGCCCCGGGGCCGGTGGTCCGCTGGCACGGGGCCGAGGGGGACGTGGAGCGCGCCAGCGCGCAGCTGCGGCGGCTCGGGCGGTGGGCCGTTCCGGGGGATGGGCGCCCGCTGGCCCTGTCGTGGGTGCGCCTGCCCGATCAGGGGGGCTTCCGCTACCATCTGGGCGACGGCACGACGCGGCAGTTTTTGTTTGCGACGGCGGCGGAGGGCCATTACGGCGGCGACACGACCCCCCGCGTGTTGTGGGCGGGGGATCTGGACGGGGACGGCCTGGCCGACCTGCTGCTCAGCCTGCCCGACGACGACTGCGGTTTCGACGACCGTTTATATCTTTCTTCGATGGCCGGGCCCGGGCAGCTGGTGGGCCTGGCGGCGCGCTTCGCCGGGCGCCATCCCGCCTGCGGGTGCTGAGCCGGGGCTGGCCCGTCAGCGCCCGGCGGCCTTGTCGCGGGGCGTCCTGCGGCGCGGGCTGGCGGGGGCGGCCAGGCGGGCTTCGATCTGCTGCAGGGTTTCGCGGGCGGCGTCCAGCGTGGGGCCGCCGAGGGCGACGGCTTTTTGCGCCGCATCGCGGGCTTCGCGGAGGCGCTGGCGCTCCAGCAGGAGGCTGGCGAGGTTGTTCCAGGCGGCGGCCGCGTCGTGGCGGCGGGCGGCGGTGCGGAACACGGCCTCGGCTTCGGGTAGCGCGCCGGCCTTGTAGAGGCTGTTGCCGAGGCCCATCGCCAGGGTGAGGCTGCCCGGCCAGCGGGCCAGGGCGCTGCGGTAGGCCGTGGCGGCGCGCAGGGGCGGGGCGGTCTTCTCGAAGGCGACCAGGGCGGAGGTGGTCTGCGCCTCGTCGGCGCTGGCGGCGAGCCGGCCCGGCGGCAGCACCACGAAGGCCCAGCTGCCGGCCCGGGCCCAGGTGTGCTCGAAGGTGTCGAAGGGCAGCAGCTGGCGCTCGAGGGGGCCGGAGCGGAGCAGGAAGGTGCCCTCGTCGAGGTCGTAGCCGATCACCACCGCGTAATGCCACGACGGCGCCCACGTCAGCCCCAGGTTGAGCAGCACCACCACCGGCTGGCCGGCGGCGGTCTCGCGCAGCAGGGCGTCGAGGCGGCCGGGGATCTCGATGGCCAGCGCGCCGTTGCGGCGGGCGCCGGTGAGCATCTCGACCTGTAGCGTGCCCTGCCGCCCGGGCAGGAAGATCTGGCGGGCGAGCTGCTTCGGCGGGGTGGCGAGGCCGGCGGCGCCGAGGGCCATCGCCAGCGCGGCGGGGCCGCACTGGTAGTCTTCCTGGGGGTGGAAGGGCGTCGCCGCCAGCTCGACCCGCCGCGGCAGGCCGGCGGGCGGGGCGCTGCGCAGGGTGGCGCTGCCGGGGGCGCCGAGGCTGGCGCAGCCCGCCAGCCCACCGAGCATCAGCGCGCTGGCAGCGGTGATGAAGCGGCGCCGGTGGGCCACCATCCTCAGCGGATCGAGCGGGTGAACGGGAAGACCTTGGTGAAGCCGAGGATGTCGGTGACCAGCAGCACGAAGAAGACGAACAGGATCACCTCGATGATGCCGCCGGCCGGGGCCTTGTCGATCTCGCCGGCGAGGCGCAGGGCTTCGTCGTCGGTGAGAGCGGCGACGCGCTCGCCGGCGTCGCTGGCGCTGACGCCCAGGGCCTGCAGGCGGGCCTGCACGTCGGCGCGGGCGAAGGCTTCGTTGAGCAGGGCGCGGGCGGCGTCGGCGGAGCGGGCCTGGGCCACCTGTTCGGTGCCGATCATCGCGGCCTGGGCGGTCTGGACGAAGCCGACGTGGGCGGTGCTGACGATGAGCAGGGCGGCGAGGGTCTGCTTGAGGCGCATGGGGGGAGTCTCGTCTGAAAGGGAAAGGCCTGGATCGTCCCATTCCGGGCGGCCGGCTTCAAGCGGCAAGCTGTAACACCCCGTTAAGCATGCCACGCGCCGGCCCGGTGCCGGGAGGCGGGCGGGCCGGTGTCACTTCTTGCCCGGCGCAGCCTCCAGGGTCTTGCCGTCGGGGAGCTGGCTCTCGAGGTAGCGGCGGCAGTCGGCGCTGGCCTGCCCGTAGGCCACGGCGGTGGCGAGGGCGCTCAGCAGGTCGAGGGCGGCGGGCTGGCCGTGGCCTTCGGCAAGGGCGACCATGTTGTTCATCGCGCCCACGTACATGCGTTGCTGGATCGCCGCGCTGCGGCAGGGGGCGGCGGGGCTGTCGGGCGCATCGCCGAAGGTCTTTTCGATCCGCTGCACGAGGGCTTCGGCCTCCCGCTCGGCGGCGAGGCGGGCGGCGACGGGTTTCTTGAACCACAGCCGGGTGGGCTCGATGGGCTTCACGATGTCGGCGTGGAGGGCCCGCAGCTGCTTGAGGTTGAGGGTGGCGGCGGCCGGGGCGGCGGAGGAGATCGCGACGGCGTTGGAGACGGTCCGGGAGTACGTGAGGGTGTAGGTGAGGGACAGCGGGGTGTCCGCCGGGACTGCGATCGCGGGGGCGGACAGCAGCAGGCTGGCGAGCAGGGATCGGTTCATGATGGACAGGGCGTTCGGCATGCGATTCGGGAGCGGAGCCGCCGAGCGGTGGCGGCCAGCCCCGAACATACCCGCCGGCGGCCCGCCTGGGAAGGCCCGCCGGGCGCGGGTTGCGGGGCGGGCGCTGCCTAGCGGCCGAATGTGGCCTTGACCACCTCGAGGAGGGCTTCGGCGACCTCCTGGTCGTCGGTGAGGCTCTCGACCAGCGCCGAGCGGCAGGCTTCCACCGGGTCGAGGCCGACCTTGACGAGCTTGGCCGCATACACCAGCAGGCGGGTGGAGACGACCTCTTCGAGGTCCACGTCCTTGAGGCTGCGCAGGCGCTGGGCGATGGACACCAGCTGGCGGGCGAGCTGCGGGTCGCAGGCGGCTTCACCGAGCAGGATGGACTCTTCGCGGGTGGCGGAGGGGAAGTCGAAGCGCAGGCTGACGAAGCGCTGGCGGGTGGAGGGCTTGAGGCCCTTCAGGAAGTTCTGGTAGCCCGGGTTGTAGGACATCACCAGCATGAAGCGGTCGGGGGCGTGGAGCAGCTCGCCGGTGCGGTCGATGGGCAGCACGCGGCGGTCGTCGGCCAGCGGGTGGATCACCACGGTGGTGTCGCGGCGGGCCTCGACGACCTCGTCGAGGTAGCAGATGCCGCCCTCGCGCACGGCGCGGGTCAGCGGGCCGTCGCACCAAACGGTCTGCCCGTCGCCGAGCAGGTGGCGGCCGACCAGGTCGGCGGCGGTGAGGTCGTCGTGGCAGGCCACGGTGTATAGCGGCAACCCGAGCTTGGCCGCCATGTGGGCGACGAAGCGGGTCTTGCCGACGCCGGTGGGGCCCTTGATGAGCAGCGGCAGGCGGTTCTTCCAGGCCTGCTCGAAGACTTCGATCTCGTTGCCGGCGGCTTCGTAGAAGGGAATGTTGAGGGGCGCGTTCATGGCAGAGCAATCCAGTAGGCAACGGCGATCAGCGCCGAGACGAGCAGCAGCCAGCCGAGCAGCAGGCCGCGCCAGAAGAAGCGGACCCCGCGCAGGCCCATGAAGTCGAGCATCACCAGCCGGCCCTTGACGATGCTGATGGCCAGCAGCGCGGCCATCGCCAGCGGGCCGGCGATGCCGATCTGCGTGCCCACCTCGCCGATGGCGTAGGTGGCGGCGGTCGCGAGCATCAGCACGACCCACACGACATTGAGCTGGCGGGTGTTCATCATCGACCTCCGGGGTGACGGGGCGGACGCACGGGCGCGCGGGGGTTCATCATCGCATCACATAGACCAGCGGGAACAGCACGATCCACACCAGGTCAACCATGTGCCAGTAGGCGGCGCCGCTCTCGATGCCGTTCATGTTGCCCGGCCCGTAGGCGCCCTGGCGGGTCTTCCACCACAGGGCGGCGAGGATCACCAGCCCGAGGATGACGTGCATGAAGTGGAAGAAGGTGAGCGACAGATAGAACATGTAGAAGGTGTTGGTGGACAGGTTGATGCCCGCGGAGAACTTGTCGGCGTACTCGAAGCCCTTCACCACCAGGAAACCGCCGCCGCACAGGATGCCGGCGGCGAGCCAGCGGGCGCCGGTGGCGGCGCGGCTGCGTTCGACGGCCTCGACGGCGCGGGCCACGCACCAGCTGCCGGTGATCAGCAGCACGGTGTTGACGGCGCCGGCCTGGCGGTCGAGGTGCTGCTGCATTTCGTTGAAGAGCGCGACGTTGTGGGCGCGCCCGAAGGCGTAGGCGCCGAAGAAGACGCCGAAGGCCAGCAGCTCGGCCAGGATGAAGAACCAGATCGCCAGGTCGCCCGGCGGGGCGATTGCGGGGACGGGGTCGGGGTCGGGGCGGGTGTCCATGGGTGGGATGATCCCGGAGGCGGTGACGGATGACCTTGATTTGTGACAAGTGCCCGGGCACTCTTGCGATTTGATAAAACCATCAAGTTCACTGGTAATTGGGCGTTTGTTCTGGCCAGGCTTGCTGAAAACAGGGAAATCAGATGCGAGTGCTCTTTGTGGACGACGCCTGTGCGGTCGTAAATGCCTTCACCGCCAAGCTGAAGGCGATGGGGCATGAGGTCGTCGCCGCGGCCAACGGCGCCGAGGCGCTGGAGCGCTTCCGGGAGATCTCCCCCGATCTGGTGTTCATGGACATCGCCATGCCGGTGATGGACGGCTTCGAGACGGTGCGCCATATCCGCGCCTTCGAGGCGACCCGGCAGTGGGCGTGGACGCCGGTGATCTTCCTGACCGCCACCGATACGGCCGAAAACCTCGTCGCCTCGATCCACGCGGGCGGTGACGCCTTCATCGCCAAGTCGGCGCCCACCGAGGCGCTGGAGGCCTACATGATGGCCATGGCGCGGATCGCCGCGCTGCGGGCCGAGCTGTCGCGGGCCAACCGCAAGCTGGCCAACCTGGCCAACCTGGACGGGCTCACCGGCCTGTTCAACCGGCGCTACATGGACCAGCGCCTCGACGAACTGTGGGGCATCCTCGGCAACGAGGGCGCGCCGCTGGGGTTGCTGCTGGTGGATGTGGACCACTTCAAGCAATACAACGACTGCTATGGCCACCTGCCCGGCGACGATGCCCTGCGCATGGTGGCCACCGCGCTGGCGCGGGTGGTCGACGGGGTGAACCGGGAAGGGCTGCCGGACGCCTTCGTGGCGCGCTATGGCGGCGAGGAGTTTGCGGTGATCCTGCCGCGTTGCCCGGCCAAGGGTTTTCCCCGCGTTGCCGAGGCGCTGCGGGCCGCGGTGGCGGGGCTGGAGATCCCCCACGAGGGCAACCAGCCCTGGGAGCGCGTCACCCTCTCGGTGGGCGGCGCCTATCTGCCGCGGACCAGCGGCCCCCTTGCCCAGCTGTTCCGCCAGGCCGATGCCCGGCTCTACGACGCCAAGCGCAGCGGCCGCAACAGGGTCGAGCTGATGTCGGCCTGAGCGCGACACCCTGGGAAACGCCGGGCCTCCCCAGGTTTCCCAGGCCCTGGGGGTTAGTAGATGAAGGGGATCAGCTTGCGGACGCGCCGCCGGTAGTCCGCGTAGGCCGGGAAGCGGGCGGCCAGCCAGGCTTCCTCGCGGCGCGACTTGATGTCGAAGAACACCACCAGCAGCGCGGCCCACAGCAGGCTCAGCCAGCCCTGCGCGTACAGCGCCCAGCCGAAGGCGGCCAGGATGATGCCGCAGTAGATCGGGTGGCGCACCCAGGCGTAGAGGCCGTGCTCCACCAGCTCGCAGCTGTCCTTGGGGTGGGGCAGCGGGGTGAGATGGCGCCCCAGGTTGAGGGCCGCGGCGGCGGCGATCAGGCCGCCGGCGGCAATCAGCGTGATGCCGAGCACCCGGGCGACGGCCGCCAGGGGCGCCGGCCAGGCCGAAGCGCCGGTCGGCCCGAAGACCACCAGCACACACAGCAGCAATTGCAGGCCGACGTACCACTCGCCGCGCCGGCCCTTCCACCAGGGATGTCGTTCCATCGGGGCCTCCGGAATGCCCCGGGGATGGGGCTCGCCGGGGCGCAGTCTGCCACGCCGCGGGGCGGGCCGCCAGGCGGAAGGCGTCGGCCCCCCGGGGCCGGGTTCAGCCGACCACGAAGCCGGGCACGTCGATGCGCACCGCCGGGCGGTCGAGGGCGACGGCGACGCAGGCGGCGAAGCGCCGGGCCCACTCGCCGCCCTGGGCGAAGCGCGGCTCGCCGCCGTACTTGGCGACGTTGAGGATCACGTCGAGGATGAGCACCTTGCCCATCGGGTTGGTCGGGGTGCATTCGAGCTCGTCGAACTCCTCGTGCAGCCATTCCCGCGCGCGGCCCGAATCGAGCCCGGCGACGTCGTCCGCGTGCACGTGGAATTCGTACTCCCGGTCGGCCTGGAAGGCCACGGTGACGGTGTACATGGCGGGTCTCCTCCCTGTCTTGATAGCCTGAGCGCCGCATTTTTCGGCGGCCCGCCGCCGGAAGCAAGTAACCGATTGTACGGATGGTGCTTTTCCGGCCCGTCCGGCGCGTCCGCCGGTCAGGGCCGGGCTGCGGCGGTCATTCTGGCGACCCGCCGGCTGCGCCGCACGGTGAGGACGTGGAGCCCCAGCCCGAGGGGAAGGCCGAAGCCGGCGAGCTGATGGACCAGGCTGAGGGGCGCGCGCCAGTCTTCGTCGGGCACGTAGTACAGCCCGTACCCCGTCAGCAGCAGGAGCAGCCAGGCCACGGCGAGGGAGGCGCCACTCGCCCGGTGCCGGCCGTGCTGCCAGGCGGGCAGCAGGTGGCTTGCCCACAGGCTGCCGAAGACGGCGATGCCGAACAGGGCGGCTGCCCCGTGGATGCGCATGGCCCAGGTTTCCAGCGGATGACGGGCGGCAAACTCGGGGAGCGGCAGCAGATGGTGGGCGACCAGCCACAACAGCCCGCTGCCGAGCAGCAGGCCGCTCCCCAGGTAGTTCGCGCGGCGCTGCCCCTGGCTGGGGCGTACCGGCTTTCGGGGCCGGGTGTGAAGGGTGTCATGCATGGTGGGGTTCCGGCGGCCGGTGGGAGAGTTCGAGGGCGGCCCAGAAGCCCGGGCTGGCGTGCACCCGGGCATCGGGTTCGATGATCGCCGCCTCGCACCCGCAGGCGTCGAGGACGGGCTGGCTGTCCAGGCCCCGCAGGGCGACGATCTTGGTCAGCCCGTCTGCCAGCCAGCAGGTGGGCGCCCAGACGCTGACGCTGCGGGCCCGGGCCGGGCGCAGGCCGGCCCGCGGGTCGACCAGGGGTGACAGCGGGATGTCCGGCCCCGTCCGGCCGAGGACGGTTTCGCCCGAGGTGGCCAGCGCCGCGTTGCGCAGCTGGCCGAACGGGACCAGCGCGGCCGGATCGGCGGGATTGCGCAGCAGGATCGGCAGCGGCCGGTCGGCCGGAGCGCGGCAGGCGTGGCGGAGATCGCCGCCGGCGTTGACGGTGGCCCGGCGCGCGCCGTGGGCGAGCAGGGTTTCGATGGCCTGATCCACCGCGTAGCCCTTGGCGATGCCGCCGAGGTCCAGCCACAGGGGGCGCCCGAAGCCGACCCGCCCGTCATCGAGGAGGTGGATGTCCTGCCAGCAGCCCCCGGTGGGCGGCGTGGCGCCGTCGGGTGGGGGCAGCAGGCGGCCGGCGACCAGCCGGGGGGCGACGCAGGGGTCGAAGGCGCCGTCCGAGAGGCGGGCCAGCGTGAGGGCGTGCTCCAGCACCCGGCGCGTGTCGGGGCCGACGGGCTGGGGCGCGCGGTGGGCATCCCGGTTCAGGCGGCTGAGTTCGCTGCCCGGGTGGTGGAAGCTCATCGCGGCCTCGATGGCGGCGATGCGCGCGAAGGCGGCATCGACGGCCGCCGCCGCGGCGCCGTCGCCGGCGTCGCTCGCCTCGATCTCCACGTAGGTGCCGAGGTACGGGCGGATCCGCCGCAGCGGCGCCGGGTTCATCTGGGCGTGGCCCGGGCCAGCTGGGCGTGGAAGGCGAGCAGGCGCTGCACGCCGGCGGTGAGGTGGCTGCAGGAGAGGGTGGCGCCGCTGATGTTCTTGATGTCGTCGCCGAAGTGGAAGGGCGTGTCGGCCCGGCGCCCGATGAACTGCCGGCGCCAGCCGGGGGTGCGCACCTCGAAGCCGTGGGTCTCCCGGTAGTCCAGGATCTCCAGCCCCCGCACGGCGCCGTCGGCACCGATCGACAGGGCGTAGGTGACCCATTCCACCTTGCCGATCACGTCGTCCACATACAGCGTGCCGAGCAGGCGCGAGCCCGCCCAGGCGTCGATCTGGCGGAGCTCGCCGCGCTGGCGCACCGGCGCGACGGCATCGAGGCTGCGCAGCTGCTCGGGGCTCAGCCGGATGCTGCGGGCGTCGAAGCGGTCGGCCTCGGGAAAGGCGGCGCGGGCGGCCTGGTCCGGGCTCATGGCCGGGGCGGCCCGGGCGGCGGGGACATGCAGCGCGGGGAGCCCGATGCCGGCCAGGGCGACGAGGGGCGTGACGGTCCAGGGGGCGAAGGGGGGCTTCATGCGCAGGGCCTCAGAACTGGTAGCCGATGCCGAGGTCGAGCCGGTCGCGGCTGCGCTCGACCTGGAAGCGCTGCACGTCGGCCTTGAGCACGACGTGTTCGCCCACCCGGAGGTTGGCGCCGGCGGTCAGGACCTTCTCGTCGCGGGCCGCGCCGCTGCCGATGCCGGCGGGGGCGTCGTAGCTCGCCGCGGTGTTGAACACCTCGTAACGGGTGAAGGGGCTCAGCTGGTATTCGTCGTGCTCCCACAGGCGGTAGGCGGCCTGGGTGTACCAGCCGAAGAAGGACTTGGGCACCAGGGTCGTGCCCGGCAGGTGGGCGTTCAGCGCCCCGGTGTCGGTGATGCTGCCGCGGGCGTACAGCGCGGAGAGGTCCCACCTGCCGGGGGTCCAGCGGGCGTGGGCGTCCCACAGGGTGATCCGGGCGTCCGGGGCGTACAGGCCGGCGTTGGCGGTGGACGGGTCCTTCAGCTTGTGGGATGCCTGCCCGGTGAACACGCCGGCCCCCACGTCCAGCCCGGGGGTGCCGCGCCAGGAGAGGGCGCCATAGACCGACAGGTTGTTGGCCCGGGCGAGCTGGCCCTCCTGGTGGATGGCGCCGAGGGGCGACTCCCGGCCTTCGGTGCCGGTGGCGTTCCATTTGTTGAGGTCGAAGCCGCTGGTCAGGCCGACGTCCCAGCTCAGGCCGGCCTCGGTGGCGCCAAAGGCGGACAGGCCGACCTCCCGCCAGGTGGAGGGGATGATCGCGGTTTCGACGAAATTGCGTTCGACGCCGTAATAGGTGGTCGGCTCGTGGCGCAGGTTGAGCCGGCCCAGCGGGATCAGGAACAGGCCGCCCTTGAGGCCGAGCCCGTCGCTGAGGCGGTGTTCCACGTAGGCCTGCTCGACGGAGGCTTCCCCCGAGTCGGTGGCGGACGTGACCCCGTGCTCGAACTCGAACTCGGTGACGATGCGGGTCCGCTCGGAGGCCTGGTGGCTCACGCCCAGCACGATCCGCCGGACATCCATCTGGGTCTGGCTCTGGTCGCGGAAGGGGCGGTTGTAGTTGATCTCGCCGTAGCCGAAGAAGCTGGTGGGGTTGGCCGGCGCGGCGGTGTAGGCATCGGCGCCGGCCATTCCGCCGGCCAGGCCGGGCAGGGCCTGGGGCGCGGGGGCCGCCGGGGCGGAGGTGACGACCGGGGCTATCGGCGCAGCAGGGGCAACCGGCGTGGCGGGGGCTGCGGTCACGGCCCGCGCCGGGGCTTGTGGGGGCGTTGCGGCGACCTGGGCCTTGACGGTCTTCAGCTCGGCCTTCAGGGATTCGATCTCCGCGACCATCTTCTCGAGTTGGGCGCGTAACCTGGCATCGCCGGCGGCGTGGGCGCTCCCGGTGGCGAACAGGGCGGCGAGGGCCAGGCAGATGGGCGTGGATTTCATGAAAGGCTCCGGTGGGGAATGGGGGCGGTGCGCGTCAGGGGGCGAAGCCGTCCGTGAGGGTCTGCAGGAAGCTCACCAGGTCTGCGATCTCGGCTTCGTTGAGCGCGGGGGCGTCGCCGGGCTTGCGGTTGTAGGGGGCTTCGGTGGTGTTCACGTTGCGGTGGTAGGCGGGCGGCAGGTCGTTGAACTTCTGCACCACGCCGTTGGCGTCGGTGGGGTACCACTCTTCCGGGTGGGTGTCGCGGCGCACGTAGAAGCGCACCGCGTCGGTCAGGGTCTTGATGGCGCCGTTGTGGAAGTAGGGCGCGGTCATCGCCACGTTGCGCAGCGTCGGAACCCGGAAGGCGCCGCACAGGTCGCTGCGGCCGGCCAGGTCGCCGCGGACCGGGCCGCACAGCCCCAGGTCGTGGTAGGCCGGGTTGGCGTTGGCCTGGATGTCGGGGTTGCGCGGCACGCCCAGCACGTCGTAGGTGTTGTCGGTAAACAGGGGCGGGTTGCCATTCACGCCGGTGCTGACGTGGCAGGCCGCGCAGTTGCCCTTGGCCGGGTCGTTGAAGAGGGACCAGCCCCGCAGCTCGGCCGCGCTGAGCGCCACCTTGCCCGCCTGCCAGAGGTCGAACTTGCTGCTGAACGGCGCGAAGTCCGGGTCTTCGAGCTGATACTGCTGGAGCGCGTACAGCAGGCGGGCGAAGGCGTCGGCCGGCGTGTCCAGGATGCCGGCGCCGAACACCTGGCGGAATTCGTCCGCGTGGCGCGAGCGCCTGAGCTTGGCCACCACGTCCTCGATGCTGGTGTTGGCCATCTCGTTGGGGTTGAGCAGCGGGCCGGCGGCCTGTTCGGCGAGGGTGTTGGCGCGACCGTCCCAGGTGAAGCCGCCGGTCGGTGTGCCGTCCTTGTCGAAGAAGAAGGCCGTGTTGAACTTGAGGTATTGCAGCGAGGGGGCCTGCCGCCCGGCTTCATGCCCGGCCTCGGCGCCGGCGGGCACCGAACGGGTGTCGGAGGCGGCGTGGTGGTTTGCCTTGACGTGGCAGCTCGCGCACGACTGGGTGCCGGTGCCGGACAGGACGGGGTCGTTGAAGAGCTTCTCCCCGACCTGGGCGGCGGCCGAGAGGGAGAGGGGGGCAGTGCCGCCCGCGCTGCCGTCTCCACCGCCGCCACAGGCGGAGAGGATGAGGGCCAGCAGGGTGCAGGCGATGGACGCAAGGCTGCGCATCGACGGCTCCAGACGGTTGGCGGGCGGACCACGCGTGGCGGGCGGCACGCGCGTGCCGCCCCGGGTTCTCGTCGCTGGCTGGCTGGGCGGGTCGATACCGGCTTGGCTGGCTGGCGGAGGCGAGGGAGTTAAACAAGACTCACTCGCAAATAAGAATGGTTCGCATCATAAGGGTGCTTTCTGGTTCCGGTCAATAACCTTTAAGATGAAAGGGTTATGAAAGGTTTTTGACAGGAATCTGTCAGCTATGCAAAAGGGTATCCGGGGGCCGGCTCGCCCATGCCAAGGCTTGCCCGAGCCGGCGGGGACGCCCGGCTCTCCTGTATCATCCCGGCTGCCGCCGCTGCGCCGTTCCCCGTGCCGGCGCTGCTTCGTGCGATTTTTAATTCAAGACCCGGATCTCCAGCCGGCTGGCCCATCGCCCCCGTCCCGCCGGCTGCCCCATGCTCCCATGACCGAATCCCCCTGGCGTGCCCTCGCCAACCGCCGCATGCTGATCTGCGTGCTGACCGGCTTCTCGTCCGGCCTGCCGCTCTACCTGCTGCTCAACCTGGTGCCGGCCTGGCTGAAGACCGAGGGCCTGTCGCTGAAGGCCATCGGGGCCTTCGCGCTGATCCAGTTTCCGTACACCTGGAAGTTCGTCTGGTCGCCCTTCCTCGACCGCTACGCGCTGCCCCTGCTGGGCCGCCGGCGGGGCTGGATGGCGCTCACCATGCTGCTGCTGCTCGGGGCGATCGCCTGGCTCGGCACCCTGTCGCCCACCGCCGAGCTGGGGCTGGTGGTTGGGCTGACGGCGCTGATCGCCTTCCTGTCGGCCACCCTCGACATCGTGCTGGACGCCTACCGCCGCGAGCTGCTTCCCGAGATCGAGCTGGGCATCGGCAACGCGATCCACGTCAACGCCTACAAGCTCGCCGGCCTGGTGCCGGGCAGCCTGGCGCTGGTGCTGGCCGACCGCCTGCCGTGGCCGCAGGTGTTCGTGATCACCGCGCTGTTCATGGCGCCGGGCCTGCTGATGACCCTGCTGGTCCGCGAGCCCGTCGCCGCGGCCCGGGCGCCGCGCACCCTGCGCGATGCGGTGGTCGAGCCCTTCCGCGAGTTCTTCGGCCGCCACGGGCTGCGCTCGGCGCTGCTGGTGCTGGCCTTCATCTTTTTGTACAAGCTCGGCGACTCGCTGTGCACGGCGCTGGCCACGCCCTTCTACCTCGAGATGGGCTTCAGCAAGACCGAGGTCGGCCTGATCGCCAAGAACGCCGGCCTGTGGCCCAGCGTGATCGGCGGCCTGCTGGGCGGGCTGTGGATGGTCAAGCTGGGCATCAACCGGGCCCTGTGGGTGTTCGGGGTGGTGCAGTGGCTGGCGATCTTCGGCTTCGCGTGGCTGGCCTGGCTGGGGCCGGCCGAGGCCGATGCCGGCCGGCTGTGGGTGCTGGCGGCGGTGATCGGCCTCGAGGCGCTGGGGGTTGGGCTAGGCACCACCGCCTTCGTGGCCTACATGGCGCGCACCACCCACCCGGCCTACACGGCCACCCAGCTGGCGCTGTTCACCAGCTTGATGGCGGTGCCGCGCACTTTCATCAACGCCTCGGCGGGCTGGCTGGTGGAATACTTCGGCTGGTTCGATTTCTTCATGCTGTGCGGCGTGCTGGCGGTGCCCGGCATGCTGCTGCTGTTCAAGGTCGCGCCGTGGCGTGAAGCCCCGCCGACCGAAGCCCGGAGCTGACCCAATGTCCGACAAACCCCTCGAAACCGCCGCCCGCAGGCTGTCGGCGGCCCTTGCGCCGATGCGCTTTTCGGCGCCGGTGTCCCACGTCTACAACCCCTTCGACTATGCCTGGGCGGGCAACGCGGCCTACCTGCGGCGCTTTGGCCAGGGGCCGAAGCGGGTGGTCTTCGTCGGCATGAACCCGGGTCCATTCGGGATGGTGCAGACCGGGGTGCCCTTCGGCGAGGTCGCCGCGGTGCGCGACTGGATGGGCATCGAGGCCGAGATAACGCCGCCCGCCGAGCAGAACCCCAAGCGCCCCATCGAGGGTTTCGCGTGCACCCGCTCCGAGGTGAGCGGGCGGCGGCTGTGGGGCTTGTTCGCCGAGCGCTTCGGCACGGCGGAGGCCTTCTTTGCCGAGCACTTCGTGTCCAACTACTGCCCGCTGGCCTTCTTCGACGGGGGCCGCAATGTCACGCCGGACAAGCTGCCCGCCGCCGAGCAGGGGCCGCTGCTGGCGGCCTGCGACGCCCACCTGCGCGAGACGGTGGAGATTCTGCAGCCGGAGTGGGTGATCGGCGTCGGCGCCTGGGCCGAGCAGCGCGCCCGGGAGGCGCTGGCCGGCCTGCCGCTGCGTTTCGGACGGGTGCTCCACCCCAGCCCGGCCAGCCCGGCGGCCAACCGCGGCTGGAGCGAGGCGGCGACGCGGCAGCTGGTCGAGCTGGGGGTGTGGTAGCGGCGCCGGGGCGCCTGGCGGGTGTCCCGGGCCTGTTGCTTGGGTGGCGTCGATGAGTTTTTCCACGTCGCAGCCCGAGGACGAGGCGGGCTCGCCCGCAGCGTGGGCGACGTCGCCTAAAGTTTAGGCAGTGTCGCCTAAAAGTTAGGCAACCGATCCTCTTGGCGCCCCTCGCTTGCATAAAAATGAGGCGGCATCGCCTCAAAATAAGGCAACCGACCCTCCCGGGGACCCTCGATTGCCTAAAAATAGGGCGACGGAGGATCGCAGAGACCCTCCGCCGGGTGAATGTTCATCGACGCCGCCCCTCCGGCGGCCAGCTCAGCGGCGCCGGCCGCCGCCGAGGATGGAGCCGAGCACGCCGCGCACGATCTCGCGGCCGATGGACGAGCCCACCGTGCGCACCGCGCTGCGGGCGGCCTGTTCGGCCAGGCCCGGGTGGCGCCCGCCGCGGGGGCCGGTGCTGCCGAACAGCAGCTCGCTGAGCCCGCCGAGCAGCCCGCTGCCGCTCTCTTCGGCGGGGGCCGGGGCGGCGCCGCCGCCGTTGCTGCCCTTGCCGGTGGCCGGGGTGGCCGCGGGCTTGCCCTGCAGCACTTCGAAGGCCGATTCCCGATCCACCATCGCCTCGTAATGGCCGTAGATCACCGAGTTTTCGATGGCGGCCTTGCGCTCGGCCGGAGTCAGCGGGCCGAGGCGGGAGTCGGGGGCGATGATGGTGGCGCGCTCGACGATGTGCGGGCGGCCCTTGTCGTCGAGGAAGGACACCAGCGCCTCGCCCACGCCGAGCTCGGTGATGACGGTGGCGGCGTCGAACTCGGGGTTGGCGCGCATGGTCTCGGCGGCGGTCTTGACGGCCTTCTGGTCGCGCGGGGTGAAGGCGCGCAGGGCGTGCTGGACCCGGTTGCCGAGCTGGCCGAGCACGGTGTCGGGCACGTCGAGGGGGTTCTGGGTGACGAAGTAAACGCCGACGCCCTTCGAGCGGATCAGGCGCACCACCTGCTCGATCTTTTCGAGGAGCGCCTTGGGAGCGTCGTTGAAGAGCAGGTGGGCTTCGTCGAAGAAGAACACCAGCT
Organism: Zoogloea sp.; assembly: GCF_041908905.1. Classification (GTDB taxonomy): domain Bacteria; phylum Pseudomonadota; class Gammaproteobacteria; order Burkholderiales; family Rhodocyclaceae; genus Zoogloea. The sequence goes on along the minus strand of NZ_JAYREK010000001.1, from coordinate 219,626 downwards.
TGGGCTTGTCCACGTCGCCGACCTCGGGGAGCTGCTCGAAGAGCTCGGCCAGCATCCACAGCAGGAAGGTGGAGTAGAGCTTGGGCAGCTGGCTGAGCTTGTCGGCGGCCAGCACGTTGATCACCCCGCGGCCGTCGGCGTCGGTCTGCATCAGGTCGGCGATGTCGAGCATCGGCTCGCCGAAGAACTTGTCGCCGCCCTGGGTCTCGAGGGCCAGCAGGCCGCGCTGGATGGCGCCGATCGAGGCGGCCGAGATGTTGCCGTAGGAGGTGGTGTACTCCTTGGCGTTCTCGCCCACGTACTGCAGCACGGCGCGCAGATCCTTGAGGTCGATGATCAGCAGGCCCTGGTCGTCGGCGATCTTGAACACCAGCTGCAGCACCCCCGACTGGGTCTCGTTGAGGTTGAGCAGGCGGGTGAGGAGCAGCGGGCCCATGTCGGATACCGTGGCCCGCACCGGGTGACCGGCCTCGCCGAAGACGTCCCAGAACACCGCGGTGCACGGCCGCGGGGTGAACTCGGTGATGCCCAGGGCGGCCAGGCGCTCCTTGAGCTTGGGCGACTCGACGCCGGCGGCGCCCACGCCGGAGAGGTCGCCCTTCACGTCGGCCATGAACACCGGCACGCCGATGTTGGCGAAGGATTCGGCCATCTTCTGCAGCGTGACCGTCTTGCCGGTGCCGGTGGCGCCGGTGATCAGGCCGTGGCGGTTGGCGAGCTGGGGCAGCAGGTGGATGTCCTGGGTCTTGGACTTGGCGATGAGCAGGGGCTCGGTCATGGCGTCTCTCCGGGCTGGCGGATCAAAACGCCAAGGGTAGCCCGATTGGCGGAGCGCGGCCAGAGGCGGCCGCCGGGCGGTGCTCGGGTGTAATTTTTTGTCATTGTGCCGTGCATCATCGGGGTCTAAGCTGAAGCGGAATCGTCCACTTCAAGGAGATGCATCATGACGTTCTCGTCCTGCGCCCTCCGGGGCCGGCTGGCGGGCCTCGCGCTGGCTGCGCTGCTGGCGGCCCCGCCGGCGGTGGCCGCCGAGCTGCCCGAGCTCAAGATCGACCTCGCCCAGACCACGGTGTCGGGCATCTCGTCCGGGGCCTTCATGGCGGTGCAGCTGGGGGTGGCCCATTCGGCCTCGGTGCGCGGGGTCGCCGCCACCGCCGGCGGGCCGTATTTCTGCGCCCTCGACGACGCCCTCGGTGGTGCCTCGGTGGACCGGGCCATCGGGCGCTGCATGCAGGGCGACCCGGCCTACCGCGCCCAGCCCATCGACGCGGCCCAGCTCGCCCGCATGGTCGCCGCCACCCGTGGCTGGGGGGCGAAGGGCGAGATCGACCCGCCCGAGGGCCTCGCCCGGCAGACGGTGTGGATCTTCCACGGCTACAACGACGGCGTGGTCAAGAAGCCGGTGAGCGACGCCCTGCGGGCCTGGTACACGGCCTTCACGCCGGCCGGGCAGGTCTTCTACAAGGACGAGTTGCCGGCCGGCCACGCCCAGATCTCCGCCGCCTGCGCCGATCGCCCGGATGGCGCCTGCAACGTGTGCGCCCAGACCGGCGGCCGCTTCATCAACGCCTGCGCCGAGCCCGGCCAGCCGGGTGCGCTCTACGACGCCGCCGGCGCCGCGCTGCAGCTCTTCTATGGCCCGCTGCGGCGCACCCCCACCGCCGCTCTCGGTGGGAAGCTGGAGTCCTTCGAGCAGGCGCCCTTCATCCGCGGGCGTAGCGGCAGCCCCGTGCCGCCGGCGCGGATCGCGATGGGCGACACCGGCTACGTGTATGTGCCGCCGGCCTGCCGCGCCGGCGAGCCCTGCCGGTTGCACATCGCCTTCCACGGCTGCCAGCAGGACGCCGGCAGCCTCGGTCAGGCGTTCGCCACCACCGCCGGCTTCAACGAGTGGGCCGACGCGGGCCGCATCGTGGTGCTCTACCCCCAGGCCCGCAAGACGCTGCCGGACCCGCTGGGCCGCACCCCGGCCAACCCGATGGGCTGCTGGGACTGGTGGGGCTACAACGATTTCCTGCACGACCCGGGCGCCGGCACCTACGCCCGCAAGGCGGGGGTGCAGATCGCCGCGGTGTGGCGTATGGCCGAGCGGCTCGCCGGCGCCGGGGGGCGATCCGCTCCCGCGGGCGGGGCACAGCCGGCGCTGACGGTGGTCGACCGCAGCGCCTCCCAGGCGGCGCTGGCGTGGACGCCGGTGGCCGGTGCCACGGCCTATGTCGTCGAACGCAGCGAGGCGGGGGGCGCCCCTCAGCGGCGGGCGAGGGTGGAGGCGGCCCGCGTCTCGTGGGTCGATGACGGACTCCGTCCGGGCAGCGCCTATCGCTACACCCTGCGCCCGCTGCTGGGCGAGGTCGAGGGCATGCCGTCGGCGCCCGTCGAGCTGCGCACCGCCGCCGTGCCGCCGGCCTGCGACCCGTACTTCTCCCTCTCGCGCGGGGCGCCGGTCACCCGCACGGGGCGCCCGACCCGGGCGGTCTGCCCGTAGGCGGCACGCCACGCCGGGCCTGGGGCCCTCCCGGCGCATCCGCGGAGGGCCCGCGGCGCTTGCCGTGGGTTATAATTTTCGGCTTTCGATTGATAGGGTTAGCGCATCATGGCGGGTCATTCCAAGTGGGCCAACATTCAGCACCGCAAGGGCCGGCAGGACGAAAAGCGCGGTCGCGTCTTCTCGCGGCTGGCTAAGGAAATCACCGTCGCGGCCCGCATGGGCGGCGGCGACATCGCCTTCAACCCCCGCCTGCGCCTGGCGGTGGACCGGGCCAAGGCGGTCAACATGCCCGCCGACAACATCGACCGGGCGGTCAAGAAGGGCACCGGCGAGCTCGAGGGCGTGACCTACGAGGAGGCCCGCTACGAGGGCTACGGCATCGGCGGCGCAGCGGTGATGGTCGATTGCCTCACCGACAACAAGACCCGCACGGTGGCCGACGTCCGCCACGCCTTCAACAAGTACGGTGGCAACATGGGCACCGACGGCTGCGTGTCCTTCCAGTTCAAGCACTGCGGCCAGCTGCTGTTCGCGCCGGGCACCTCGGAAGACGCGCTGATGGAAGCCGCCCTCGAGGCCGGCGCCGACGACGTGGTGACCAACGACGACGGCTCCATAGAGGTCACCACCGACCCGTACCAGTTCGGCGAGGTCAAGGAGGCTCTCGAGAAGGCCGGCTTCACCGCCGAGTTCGGCGAAGTCACCATGAAGCCCCTCAACGAGACCGAGCTGGCCGGCGACGACGCGGTGCGCATGCAGAAGCTGCTCGACGCCATCGAGTCCCTCGACGACGTGCAGGCGGTGTACACCTCGGCCGCGATGGACGAGGAGTGAGGCGGAGCCCGCTGCCCGCCGCATGAAACAAAAAGGCCACCGCGAGGTGGCCTTTTGCTTTCGGCGGCGTTTCCGGCCAGGCCGGAAACGCTCCGGCGGAAGTTACTTGCGGCGACGGACGGCAGCCAGACCCAGGGCGCCGAGACCCATCAGGGCCATGGAGGCGGGTTCCGGGATCGGAGCCGGCGGGTTCGGGGGGGTGACCGGGTCGGTCCAGCTGATGCCGAAGGCATCCAGTTCGAGATCCCAGCCCGGAGCGCCGTTCAGGGTCAGGGCGAGAACGCCGCCAGCGGAGATCAGGGCGGGGTCGAGGGTGAAGGTCTTGTCGGTGTTGCTGGTGTTGCCGGGGATCGCCGAAGAGTAGATGTTGGTACCGTTCAGCGTGAAGGCGATGTCAGTCGGGTTGCCATCAGACAGGATGATCTTGAAGAGAAAGCTGACGTCCAGCACATTCAGCGGTACAACACCCGCAGCCAGATTCCAGCTGACGCCGACAGTCGAGTCGACGCCGCTGTCATTGCTGACAGACAGCTTGCCGGCGGTGGTGTTCACACGGGCCTTTGCGACGTCGCCGTCATCACCAGCGGTCTTGATGATGGACAGGACGCGCTCGGTTACCGTCGACTCCACGGGGGTGCCGGCGACTACGTCTTGGCTGATGTTCTGGGCGCCGGTGTTGAAGTCGTCAACGATGTAAGCGCCGGCGTGAGAGGCACCAGCAACTGCGAGAAGGGCAAGCGCGATGAGATTTTTTTTCATGGATTCAACTCCGGTTTGGAATCTGTCAAAAATATTTTGAGCGGATAAAATTGATTTCCGCCTGCTCACATCAAGCAATGGCCGTGCCCGATTGTGGTTTTTTGATACGAATCAAATACTTATAATGTATAAAAAGTGTTACTTGTTTGTCCTGTAAAATATTTCGACAAGTAAAGGTTAAGTTATGTGACGCGGCGCCGTATATTAATCCCGATGAATATTCAATTTAGTAAAAATATTGTTTTTATTGATTTTTCTGAATCTTGAATTAAAATCGTTGTATTCAAAAGGCAATAAGACGGTTTTGAATCTACTGTCCGTGGAGGCGTTTGATGGTGGCGAGTGAGTCTTCAAATGAGGTCGGGTCCGGCGAACGCCGCAAGCGCCAGCGTTTCGTGGCCCGGCGCTGGGGGAGCGTCTGTTTCTGGGTGGTGATCGACGGGGAGCGCCTGCCGGTCAATGACCTGTCCCTGGAAGGTTTCTCAGTGCCCTACGGCGCACCGCTCATCGAGCCGCGCCAGCTGGGCTTCGAGCTGAGCCTGGACGGCATCCCGGAGCGGATCTTCGGCGTGGCCGAGACCATGAATTTCACGGTCGGGGAGAGCGGTGGCCAGCTTGGCTGCCGCTTCCTGTCCTTCGAGGGCGACGGCGCGATCCGCCTGCACGACTGGCTGACGGTGCATGTGATCGCCACTGCCACCGTGCGCATTTCCGAAAAAGAGGCCGCGGAGATCGTGTCGGGGCCGTCGCTGATCTGAGGGGGCTCCCCGGATGTGCCGCCCGGGTACCTGAGATAATTTCTCAGGTACTTGAAAGATATGGTAAATTTCGATCCAGCTTCGCCGGCCACGAGCCGGCGTTTTCCGTTTGTGCCTAGTCTTGCCGTCCCCGCTGCGGGGGCTTGAGGAATTCCTGCCGTGCTCATCGCCAACAACATCACCATGCAGTTCGGGGCCAAGCCCCTTTTCGAGAACGTTTCCGTCAAGTTCGGTGACGGCAACCGCTACGGTCTGATCGGCGCCAACGGGGCCGGCAAGTCCACCTTCATGAAGATCCTGGCTGGCGTCCTGGAGCCCAGCGCCGGCAACGTCGCCATCGACACCGGCGAGCGGATGGCCTTCCTCCGGCAGGACCAGTTTGCGTTTGAGGACGTGCGCGTGCTCGACGTGGTGATGATGGGCCATGCCGAGATGTGGGCCTGCATGCAGGAGAAGGACGCCATCTACGCCAACCCCGAGGCGACCGAGGACGACTACATGAAGGCCGCCGAGCTGGAGGGCCACTTCGCCGAATACGACGGCTACACCGCCGAGGCCCGCGCCGGCGAGCTGCTGCATGGCGTCGGCATCCCCACCGAGCAGCACAACGGCCTGATGCGCGAAGTCGCCCCCGGCTGGAAGCTGCGCGTGCTGCTGGCCCAGGCCCTGTTCGCCAACCCGGACATCCTGCTGCTCGACGAACCGACCAACAACCTCGACATCAACACCATCCGCTGGCTGGAGAACGTGCTCAACGAGCGCAACTCCACCATGATCATCATCTCCCACGACCGCCACTTCCTGAACCAGGTGTGCACCCACATGGCCGACCTCGACTACGGCCGCATCCAGGTGTGGCCCGGCAACTGGGACGACTACATCGAAGCCTCCACCCAGGCCCGTGAGCGCCAGGCCGCGGCCAACCAGAAGGCCAAGGAGAAGGTCCAGGAACTGCAGGAGTTCGTGCGCCGCTTCTCGGCCAACAAGTCCAAGGCCCGCCAGGCCACCAGCCGCGCCAAGCAGATCGAGAAGATCAAGATCGACGAGTTCAAGCCCTCCAGCCGCCAGTACCCGTGGATCCGCTTCGAGTACGACGACAAGGAGAAGCTGCACCGCCAGGCCGTCGAGATCGAGAACCTCACTTTCGGCTACGATCCGGCCAACCCGATCATCAAGAACTTCACCTTCACCGCCGACGCCAACGACCGCATCGCCATCATCGGCGAGAACGGCATCGGCAAGACCACCCTGCTCAAGCTGCTGGTGGGCACCGGCCTGCACGGCCTGGCGCCCCAGCACGGCTCCATCAAGTGGGCCGAGAAGGCCAAGCTCGGCTACTACGCCCAGGACCACGCCGAAGATTTCGCCGGCGGCGAGAACCTCACCGACTGGATCAGCGGCTACGTGCGTGAAGGCGGCTACGAGGGCGACGACGCCGAGACCCTGATCCGCGGCACCCTGGGCCGCCTGCTGTTCAAGGGCGACGACGTGAAGAAGTCGGTCAAGGTCATCTCCGGCGGCGAGCAGGGCCGCATGCTGTTCGGCAAGCTGATGCTTCAGCGCAAGAACGTGCTGCTCCTCGACGAGCCGACCAACCACATGGACATGGAGTCCATCGAGTCCCTCAACGCGGGCCTCGCCGACTTCACCGGCACGCTGTTCTTCGTCTCCCACGACCGCGCCTTCGTGTCGTCGATCGCCACCCGCATCCTCGAGATCCGCGGCCCGGGCGACATCGTCGACTACCGCGGCACCTACGAGGAGTACCTCGCCAGCCAGGGCATCGAATGACGCGTTCGTGAATAAACCTGCTGCGCGGCCCGATCTCGCGACTGCGGTGCTCGCTGTACTCCAGTGCGGCTCCGCTCCTCGTCGCGACCTCGGGCCGCTCGCTACGGTTTCTTCACGAACGCCGCGCTTGTGCCGGGTGTCTGCGACTGCTCGGGCTGCCCTCGTGGATGCGGTGCCCGCTGCACGCCCCTACCGCGTTACGCCGCCATCCCGCGCTGCTCGCCGCGGTGTTTCCGCCGACGCTGTGCGGATGTCAGTACTGAAGGCAGGGAGGGCGATGTGACGCCGCTGGTGCTCCTTGTTGGCCTCACGATCGCCCTCGGCCTGGTGGTCGACCGCTTCGGCGGCGTCTGGGGGCCGCCGCTGGTGAGCCTGTGGGTGTGGGGCCTGGGCGGTCTGCTGTGGTGGCGGGAGCGGGCCTGGCGCCCGCGGCTGCTGGCCTGCCTCGTGATCGCCACCGCCGGCGAGGTCGTGCTGTCGCTGGTCTGGGGGCTGTACGACTACCGGCTCGGCAATCTGCCCCTCTTCGTGCCGCCCGGGCACGTACTGCTCTACTGGCTCGGCCTGCGCCTCGCCGACGAGCTGCCGACGGGCCTGCTGCGCGTCACGCCGTGGCTGGCGCTGGCGGCGGTGAGCCTGCTGGCGCTGGCCCGCCTCGACTGGCTGGGGCCGCCGCTGCTCCTCATCTTCCTGGCCTGCCTGCGCTGGGGGCCGGCGCCGCGGCTGTACGTGACGATGTTCCTGCTGTCCCTGGCGATGGAGCTGTGGGGCACCGCCCTCGGCAACTGGGCCTGGCGCGGCGTGCTGCCCGGCCTCGGCTGGCCGGTGGCCAACCCGCCGCTGGCGGCCGGGGCCTTCTACTGCGTGCTGGATCTGCTCAGCGACAAGGCGGCCCCAGTGCGCCGCCCGGCAACCGTGGGTTGAGCACTTCGCCGCACCGGTCCGTGAAACCGTGTGTCGCCGCCGCCAGCGGGGCCCGGATCGGGTGGTCCCCAGAGTAAGCTGCGGGCAAGGCCATGAAGCTCAGCAAGCTATCCCTCCTCTTCTCGGCGGCCCTGTTGCTGATCGTCGGCATCAACGGGTCGATCTCGATCCTCGTCCTGAACGCCTTCAGTCGCGCCCAGGCGGAGCAGGACCATCGTCTCGAGGCCCTGCGCCGGGTGGATGACCTGCGCCGCGAGATGGACACCCTCTCCGGCCTCGTGCGCAGCTACGTGGTCACCTGCGAGCAGCGCTACCTCACCTACTACTACGCGATCCTGGCCATCCGCGAGGGCGACCAGCCGCCCGTCGCCGACGCCGAGCCGGCCACCTTCTGGAGCCGGGTGATCGCCGGGATGACCCCCTACACGCCCCACACCGATCGCCCGCGGGAGTCCGTCTGGGCGCGCATGCGGGCCCTCGGCCTCGAGGAGGCCGAGCTCGTCGCGCTGGAGCGGGTGCGCCGCGAAGCCGAAGCCATCAAGGCCCTGGAGCAGGTCGCCTTTGCCGCCGCCCAGGGGCATTACGACCCGGTGGCCCGCTCCTTCGTGGCCGAAGGCAAGCCCGACCAGGCGCTGGCGATCCGCCTCGCCCACGGCCCGGAATACAGCGTGCAGCGGGCCCGCAGCGCCATCTCCATCGCCGCCCTCAAGGCCCGGGTGGACGAGCGCACCGGCCGTCAGGTGACCGAGGCCCGCCACCGCCTGCGCAACTGGATCGTCGCCGCGATCATCGGCATGACCGCCACCGTGCTGCTGGCGCTGCGGGGCGTGCGCAGCGTGCGCCAGAAGGTGCTGCAGCCCATCGAGGACATGTGCGCCGCCACCGACCAGCTGGCCCGCGGCCAGTACGACGTGCGCCTCACCGGCGAGGACGAGGTGCAGGAGATCCAGACCCTGCGCACCACCTTCAACTCGATGGCCGACGCCATCGAGCGGGACATCGGCGAGCGCGAGAGCATCGGCCGTGAGCTGCAGGAGGCGCGCGCCCGGGCGGAAGCCGCCACCCAGGCCAAGTCGCTGTTCCTGGCCAACATGAGCCACGAGATCCGCACCCCGCTCAACGCGGTGATCGGCATGGCCGACCTGCTGCTGCGCAGCCGCCTGCCGCCGCGCCAGCGGGATTACGCCAGCAAGATCCGCATCTCCGGGCGGGCGCTCCTCGACACCCTCAACGACATCCTCGATTTCTCCAAGATCGAGGCCGGCCGCCTCGAGCTCGAGCGCATCCCCTTCCGCCTCGAAGACCTGGTCGCCAACGCCTTCGTGCTGGTCGAGCGGGCCGCCCTCGAGAAGGGCGTCGAGCTGCTCTTCGAGGCCCGCCGCGACAGCGCCGACCTGCTCGCCAGCGGCTTCACCGGCGACCCCCTGCGGATCGGCCAGGTGCTCGGCAACCTGCTCTCCAACGCGGTCAAGTTCACCCCCGCCGGCCACGTCTCGCTGCGCATCGAGCGCCTGGCCGGCGACGCCGGGCGGGAGCGGGTGCGCTTCAGCGTCGAAGACACCGGGATCGGCCTGCGGCCCGATCAGATCGAGCACCTCTTCGACGACTTCGTGCAGGCCGACGGCGCCACCACCCGCCGCTACGGCGGCACCGGGCTGGGCCTCGCCATCGTGCGCCGGCTGGTGGCGGCGATGGACGGCACGATCCGCGTCAAGAGCGCGCTGGGCCAGGGCAGCAGCTTCATCGTCGAGATCCCGCTGGCCCGCGACGCCGGCGCCCGCCACGCCCCCGCCGAGCCCCTGCCGGCCCTGCGCGTGCTGGTGGCCGACGACTACCCCGAGGCCCGCCTGGCGCTCATCGACATCCTCCAGCTGGGCGGTATCGACGACGTGGAGGCGGTGAGCTGCGGCAGCGAGCTGTTCGACTGCCTCGCCGGCGCCCGTCAGGAATCCCGGGGCTACGACCTGCTCTTCCTCGACTGGACCCTGCCCGACAGCAACGGCGGCGAGGTGCTGCGCCGGCTCGCCGCCGAGCCCGGGCTCGCGCCGCGCCACGTTGCGCTGATGGCGCTGCCGCGCACCCTCGACGAGGAGATGCCCGAGACCCACCCCTCGGTGCTCCATTTCTGCGACAAGCCGCTGCTGCCCGGCGCGCTGCGGCGCCTGTGCGACGAGATCCTCGGCCGCGCCCCGCTGCCGCCGGCCAAGGACGAGGTGGCCATCGGCGCCCTCGACGGCATGCGCGTGCTGCTCGTCGAGGACAACTCCACCAGCCGCGACGTGGCGGTGGCGCTGCTCGGCCGCTGGGGCGTCGAGGTGGACAGCGCCGCCGACGGGGCCGACGCCCTCAGCCAGCTCGCGGCGCAGGCGCCGGGCCACTACGACCTGGTCTTCATGGACCTGCAGATGCCCGGCATGGACGGCTACGAGGCCATCACCCGCATCCGCGCCCAGCCCGCGCTGGCCGAGCTGCCGGTGTATGCCCTGTCGGCCCACGGCAGCCGCAGCGTGCTGGAGCGCTGCCGTGAGCTGGGCATGAACGGCTGCCTCGACAAGCCCTACGACCTGGCCGAACTTTTCGCGGTGCTGCGCCGCTATTACCGGGGCCGCTCCGCGCCCGAGAGCCTGCCGCCGTCCCCGCCGGGCACCGCCACCCTGGCCGGGCTGGAGGGCATCCCCGGCCTCGACCCGGACTGCGCGATCAACGACACCGGCATCAGCCCGACCCTCTACCCGCGCCTTCTCGCCAAGTTCCGCGACCAGTTTGCCGACGGCCCCCAGGGCCTGCGCGCCGACGTGGACGCCCGCGCCTGGGCCGCCGTGGTGCCCTTTGCCCACACCCTCAAGGGCCGCGCCGGCCTGCTCGGCATGAGCGAGATCGCCGCCATCGCCGGCCGCCTCGAGGCCGCCGCCCGCGCCGGCGACGCCGCCCGCGCCCAGCGCGCTCTGCAGGCCCTGGAGGCCGGCCTGCGGCCCATCGTGGAGGGGCTGGACCGGGTGCTGCCGCGGGGCGAGGCGGGGCGGGTTTGAGCCACCGCCCGTTGGGGCACGGGTACGAGGCTCCGAAGGTCGAACTCGAGCCTCGGAGGGTCAAGCTCGAGGTTCGGAAGGTCGCTCTCGATCCTCGGTAGCTCGAACTCGAGGTTCGGAAGGTCGAACTCGATCCTCGGAAGCTCGAACTCGAGGTCCGGAAGGTCGAACTCTATCCTCGGCAGGTGGAACTCGAGGTCCGGAAGATCGAACGTGATCCTCGGAAGGTCGAACTCGATCCCCGGAAGCTCGAACTCGAAGCTCCGAAGATCGATGCCCAGCTCCGGAAGGCCGGCGTCGAGGTGCCGCGCGCGGTGGCCGGGCGGGCCGGGGGATCAGGAGCCCAGCGCCTTCCGCCCCGCCCGGTCGCCCCACCAGGCGGCCTCCTCGAACACCGAATAGCCCGACAGGTCCGAATGGGCGAACAGCAGGCGCCCGTCGGCCTCGCGCAGCGCGGCGAGGCCGGGGTTGGCGAGGCTGCCGCAGATGGGCATTGCCATGCCGTGGCCGCGCAAGGTGATCTCCACCACGCGGGTGCGGCGCCACAGCTCCAGCGGGCCGTAGTGCTGGCGCAGTTCTTCGGCGGCGAGGTCGAGGAGGTCGGCGGCAGGGGCCGTGGCGAGCCAGGCGCGGGCCTGCTGCGGGGTCTGGTCGGCGAGCGCCCGGTAGGCGGTGAACACCGTGTGGGCCGGGCGGGCGGCGCGGATCAGCTGGTGGGTGGCGACCACCCAGCCCAGGCCGCGGCTGCCGGCGAGCACGTTGTCCCAGGCCAGCGGGGCGTCGGCGGGCTCGGGGGGAAAACCGTCGAGCAGGAAGTTGGCCACCAGCCACGGGGCCTGGGGCGGCAGGTGGGCGGCCGGGTCGAAGCCGTAGTCGCGGAGGTTGGAGACCACCCGGGCCGCCACGTGCAGCGGCATCGCGCAGATCGCGCGGCGGGCGCGGATGCGCACGGGCCCCTCGGGGCTGGCGCACAGGATGCTCACGCCCTGCGCGTCCTCGCGCACGTCCAGCGCATGGCCGGCGAGCTGGCGGCCAGCGGGCACCCGGGCTTCGAGGCCGCGGGCCAGGAAGGCGAGGCCGTCCGGCCAGGTGAGCAGGCTGCCGTCGGCGGCGTTGGCGGCCTGGCCGCCGCGGCTGGCGAAGTAGTGCAGGCCGGTCCAGGCCGACACCTGGTCGGGCGTGGCGCCGTATTCGTCGCGGCAGACGTAATCCAGATAGGTGTGCAGGCTCGGCGAGCTGTAGCCCTCGGCGGCCAGCCAGGCGCGGAAGCTGACGCCGTCGAGGCGGCGGAAGGCCGGGTCGGCGCTGGACTGGGCCAGGGGCACGCAGAAGGCGCGCCGGCCGTCGCTGCCGCGGGTGTGGGCGAGGGAGTCCACCCGGGCCAGGAAGCGCCGGTGCTGGGCGGCCTCGTCGGCGCCCACGTGGGCGGTGGGCAGCAGGCCGTCGCGCCAGGCGCCGTCGAAGAACAGGCGCTCGTCGGGGGCGTGTACGAGCGCCGTCTCGCTGAAGCGGGGGCGGGGGCCGAAGGGCTCGGCTTCGATCACGCCCAGCTCGTGCAGCAGCTCGCGCACGGGTGTCGATTCGAGCGACGGCAGCGGCAGGTAGTGGGCACCACGGGGGAAGGCGAGGGAGGAGCCGGAGGGGCTGTCGAAGCGCCCGCCGGCGGCGTTGCCGAAGGGCTCCGGGCCGGTGAGCAGCAGGAAGTCGTCGTGGCCCGCCTTGGCCAGCCGCCAGGCCGCGGTGAGGCCGGCGATGCCGCTGCCGAGGATCGCCACGCCGGTGCGGATCTCGCGTGGCGGGGTGGGGAGCAGCGCACCGGCGCGCAGCGCGTGGCCGGCCTCCATGCCGGGGCGCAGCACCGTGAGCGGGATGCCCAGGTGCGTCAGCCGGCGGCAGCCGGGCAGGGCGGCGAGGCCGGCGGCGGCTGCGCCGGCCAGGAAGCGGCGCCGGTTGATCACCGCACCACCCGTCCCCAGTCCTCCTCGAAGTAATGCACCAGGGCCTGGGTGTTGAGGTGGTTGGGCTCGACCGGCAGCGGGCGCATGTCCGGCGGGAAGCTGAACATCAGCCGCGTGCTGTCGGCGTCGAGGAAGCGGGTCGGCACGCGGTAGCGGGTGGGCGGCACGAAGCCGGGGCGCTTCATGGCGAGGTTGAAGCCCCATTCACCGAAGGACGGCACCATCGCGTGGTAGGGGTGGGTGCTGAAGCCGGCCGCGCGCAGGGTCGCGTCGATGCACCAGAAGCTCCGCGGGGCGAACCACGGCGAGGTGGATTGCACCACCAGCGCGCCGTTCTCGGCGAGGTGGCGGGCCATCAGGCGGTAGATCGGCACCGAGTAGAGCTTGCCGAGGCCGAAGCTGGAGGGGTCGGGGAAGTCGGCGATGATGAGGTCGAAGACCTCGGCGTTGTCCTCCAGCCACTGGCCGGCGTCGGCGTTGATGATCGTCACGCGCGGGTCGGACAGGGCGCCGGCGTTGAGGGCCGCCAGCTCGGCGTTGCGGGTGAACAGATCGGTCATCGCCGGGTCGAGGTCCACCAGGGTGACCTGCTCGATGTTGGCGTGGCGCAGGATCTCCCGCACCGCCAGTCCGTCGCCGCCGCCCAGCACCAGCGCCCGCCGCGCCCACGGCAGGCTCTGCAGCGCCGGGTGCACCAGGGCCTCGTGGTAGCGGTGCTCGTCGCGGCTGGAGAATTGCAGGTTGCCGTTGATGTAGAGCCGGGTGTCGTCCTTCCAGCGGGTCACCACCAGGCGCTGGTAGGGCGTGGTGGTGGCGAAGATCACCTCGTCGCCGAACAGCCCCTTCTCGGCCCAGCGGGTGAGCCGGTCGGAGCCGGCCAGCCCGGCGGCCAGGAAGGCCATCACCAGCACCCCGCGCAAGAAGCGTGGGCGCAGGCCGGGGATCTCGGCGCGGTAATGCCACAGCGTCCACAGCGCCACCGCCACGTTGGCCATGCCGAACAGGAAGCCGGTACGCGACAGCCCCAGCTTGGGCGCCAGCACCAGCGGGAACAGCAGCGACACCACCAGCGCGCCCAGGTAGTCGAAGGTGAGCACCCGGCTCACCAGCTCGCTGAAGCTGGCCTGGCGGGCGTTGAGCACCCGCATCACCAGCGGGATCTCCATGCCCACCAGCACCCCCAGCGCAAACACCAGCGCATACAGCGCGCTGCGGAAGGGCGCCGACATCCACGCGAAGAGCAGGAACAGCAGCGTCGCCGACAGCCCGCCGAGCAGCCCCACCAGCAGCTCGATGTCGATGAAGCGGGCCAGCACGTCGCGGTCGTCCACATACTTGGAGAGGTGCGAGCCCACCCCCATCGCGAACAGGTAGCAGCCGATGATCGACGAGAACTGCAGTACCGAGTCGCCCAGCAGGTAGCTCGACAGCGCCCCGGCGATCAGCTCGTAGGCGAGCCCGCAGGAGGCGACGACGAAGACGGAGAGGATCAGCAGCCGGTCGGGGAAGCGGGCGGGCCGGAGGCCGGGGGCGGGGGGTGACATGGGCCCGACTGTACCCGGAATGCGCTTGCCCGGCACAGGCAAAGCTGGCTAAATGACGGCCCGGTCACCGGGGAAAACCGCGATGGAAGCCTTCTACAATTACCTGATCCACCTGCTCTCCGGCCTGGCGATGGTGGCCCTGTTCGCCGCCATCTACCTGCGCGTGACACCCTTCTGCGAGCGTGCCCTGATCCGCCAGGGCATCGTCGCGCCGGCCCTGTCGTTTGGCGGGGCGACCCTCGGCTTCTCGCTCACGGTGGCCTCCAGCATCCTGCACAACGACAGCTACCCCATGTTCGTGCTGTGGGGTGGGGCCGGCCTCGCCACCCAGGTGCTCACCTACGCGCTGCTGGCCCGGCTGCTGCCCGCGCTGCCCGACCAGCTCGCCGGCAACAACGTCGCGGCGGGGGCCTTCGCCGGCACCGTGGCGCTGGTGGTGGGCATTGTTAACGCAGCGTGCATGTCGTGATCCCGCCGGTCGACGCCGAATACGCGCGCCAGGCAATCGAGGCCAAGGCGCTGGCGCGGCGCAACGAAGCGCGGGGCAATCGGGCCCTGCTGGCGGGCGTCCTCGGCGGCATGTTGGCGGGCTTTTTGTGGGTCGTCTTCGAGCCGGACGGTGGTGCGGAGCCAGGGTCCAAGCTGTGGGTCTCCGTGGTGGCCGGTCTGCTGGTCGCGATCTACGTCCAGCTGTTCCTCACCCGCCGCAATCCGCCGCCCCAGGCGGCCTGCCCGGCCTGCGGCTACGACTGGGAGATCCGCAAGGCCTGCGAGCCCACCTGTCAGGCCATGCCGCACTGGGACAAATGCCCGGGTTGCGGTGCCTTGATGGGCGACGAGATGCTCGAAATCGCCATGGCCCGCAGCCGCGGCTACAGTGGGCTGGCGCTCGCCCGTTATCTGGATAAACAACATCAGGAGCACCCATGAGTCTCGGCGCTTTCATCAAGAAGCAGTTCATCGACGTCATCCAGTGGAACGAGGACTCCGACGGTACGCTGGCCTGGCGCTACCCGATGGAAGACTTCGAAATCCAGTATGGCGCCAGCCTCACGGTGCGCGAGTCGCAGATGGCGGTGTTCGTGAATGAGGGCCGGGTGGCCGACGTGTTCGGGCCGGGCCGCTACACCCTCACCACCCAGACCATCCCGCTGCTCACCAACCTTAAAAACTGGGACAAGCTGTTCGAGTCGCCCTTCAAGTCGGACGTGTATTTCTTCAGCACCCGCCTGCAGCTCGGCCGCAAGTGGGGCACGCCGCAGCCGGTCACGATCCGCGACAAGGATTTCGGGATGGTGCGCCTGCGCGCCTTCGGCATGTACTCCTACAAGCTGGCCGACCCGCGCAGCTTCTTCACCGAGATCAGCGGCACCCGCGAGCGCTACACGGTGGACGAGCTGGAGCAGCAGCTGCGCAACCTCATCGTCACCACGATGAGCGCCACCCTGGGCGGCGCCGACGTGCCGTTTGTGGACATGGCTGCCAACCAGATCCTGCTGTCCGACCGGATGCGGGCGGCGATGACGTCCACCTTCGAGCGTTACGGTCTGGCGCTGGACAACTTCGCCGTCGAGAGCGTCTCGCTGCCCGATGAGCTGCAGAAGGCCATCGACGCGCGCATCTCGATGGGCATGGTCGGCGACCTGGGCGACTACACCCGCTTCCAGGTGGCCCAGGCGGTTCCGCTGGCGGCCCGGAACGAGGGCGGCCTGGCCGGCGTCGGCGCCGGTCTTGCCGCGGGCGTGGGCATGGGGCAGGTGATGATGGACGCGCTGCGCGGCAGCCCCGCGCCGGCTGCTGGGTCGGCTCCCGTGGCGTCGGCGCCTGCCCCGACGGCCGACGACCCGGAAGCCCGCCTCGCCAAGCTCAAGGCCCTGCTCGACAAGGGCCTGGTGACCCAGGCCGACTACGACTCGGCCAAGGCCGAGATCATCAAGAAGCTGATCGGTTGAGCGTGCCGGCACCGCACCGCCCGCCACGGGCCTGCCTGGGCCCGGCCTGAGCATGTTCAAGCTCGCCTGCCCGTCCTGCGGCGCCGAGGTGGCCTTCCGCTCGGCCACCTCGGCGATCGCCGTCTGCGAGTACTGCCACAGCACCCTGCTGCGGGAGGCCGACGCGGTGCGCGACGTAGGCAAGATGTCGGCGGTGCTCGAGGACTACTCGCCGCTGCGGGTCGGCGTCTCCGGCGTTTATTCCGGCCGCGCCTTCACGGTGATCGGGCGCATCCAGCTGCGTTATGGCGCCGGCTTCTGGAATGAGTGGTATGTCGGCTTCGACGACGGCGGCGCCGGCTGGCTGTCGGATGCCTCCGGCCAGTACGCGCTCACCCTCGACGCCGGCCTCGCCGACGACGCGCCGCCCTTCGACCAGCTGGTGCCCGGCGGCCACTATCGGCACGACGGTGTCGACTACATCGCCGCCGACCTGCGCCGGGCCCGCTGCTGTGGCGGCGAGGGGGAGCTGCCGTTCCGGGTCGCCACCGGCTGGGAGGCGACGGTGGCCGACTACCGGCAGTCGCACCGTTTCCTGACCCTCGATTACTCCGACGGCAGCCCGCCGCGCTGCTACGTGGGCAAGGCGGTGACGCTGGCCGACCTCAAATGCCAGCTGCTGCGCGAGCCCGATGAGATCGCCCGCAGCGCCGGCCACCTGAAGGGCGCTGCCGAGGCGCTGGCCTGTCCGGCCTGCGGCGCCTCGATCGCCTGGCATCCGGGGGTCGCCGAGCAGCTCCACTGCCCGGCCTGTGCCACCCGCGTCGATGCCGGCGGCGGCACGGCGCTGGCCCTCGAGGGCGCCCGCCGCGAGGCCCAAGTCAAGACCAGCCTGGCCCTGGGCGACGCGGCCCGCATCGACGGCATCCGCTGGCTGCTCATCGGCCTGCTGCGCTGCCGGGCACAGGGCGGCGCCGACGAGTGGACCGAATACCTGCTCTACAGCGAGCGGCAGGGCTTCTTGTGGCTGGTGGAGTCCGCCGACAGCTGGGACAGGGTGAAGGTGCTCGACACATGGCCCGAGGCGGTCTCGGCCAGCGCGGTGCGTCTCGACGGCGCCGCCTTCACGCGGCTGCGGGCCTACGGCGCCGAAGTGATCCACGCCGCCGGGGCCTTCAACTGGCAGGTCAAGGTGGGCGACAAGGTGAGCCTCACCGACTACCGGGGCAGCCGCGGCATGCTCACCAGCGAGCGCAGCCCGTCGGAGCTCGGCTGGAGCCTGGCCCAGCGGGTGCCGGCGAGCACCGTGGACGGCTGGTTCGGCAAGGGCGGCAAGCTCGCCGCGGCGGCACCGGAGATCGGCACGCGGATCGCCGGCCAGCCCGACCGGGCCGCGCTGCGCCCGCCGGCCTGGGTGTTCACCGGCCTCGTGCTGCTCACCAACGTGCCCATCGCGCTGGTCGGCGGGCTCTTCAGCTGGGTGCTGATCCTGATCGCCATCGGCGTGCTGTGGCTGCCGGTGTTCACCGACTGGATGGACGACTGAGCCATGTCCCGCGGGTTTTACATCTTCTTCGCCTTCATCGTGCTGGTCTTCGTGACCCTCCTCAACCTGGAGCACGTCACCGACCGCAACGGCGGCTCCAGCCGCAGCTGGGGCAGCAGCGGCTCGTCCGGCGGGGGAGGCTGGTCGTCGGGCGGGGGCGGGCACAAGTGAGCGCCTTCCAGCCCCGCGGCCGCCACCTGCTGGCCGATTTCCACGGCGTCGCGCCCGGCCGCCTGGCCGACCCCGCCGCTATCGAGGCCTTGCTGCGCGCCGCCGCCGACGCCGCCGGCGCGACCCCGGTCGGAGGCCACTTCCATCCCTTCGGCCCCGGCCTGGGCGTCACCGGCGTGCTGCTGCTGCAGGAGTCCCACATCAGCATCCACACCTGGCCCGAGCACGGTTTTGCCGCGGTGGACGTGTTCATGTGCGGCGCCGCCCGCCCCGAGAAGGCCATCGAGGCGATTGCCGCGGCCCTGGCCGCCGGCTCGGTGGAACTGCGCGAACTCGCCCGGGGCCGGGCGGGCTAAACTGGTTTCCATCCCTTTCCCCATCACCGAATTCCCGCCATGATCCCCGTTCCCCTGGCCCAGTCCTACCGCCTCCTCAACCACGGCCCCACGGTGCTCGTGTCGTCCGCCCACGGTGGCCGGCGCAACGTGATGGCCGCGGCCTGGAACATGCCCCTCGATTTCGACCCGCCCAAGGTGGCGGTGGTGATCGACAGGACAACCTTCACCCGCGAGCTGATCGAGGCCTCCGGCGAGTTCGTGCTGGCGGTGCCCGGCCGGGCGATCGCCGCCCAGGTACTGGCGGTGGGCTCGCGCTCGGGGCGGGACGGCGACAAGTTCGCGGTCCTCGGGCTGGAGGCGCTCCCGGCCGCGCAGGTGGCGGCGCCGCTGCCGGCGGGCTGCATCGGCTGGCTGGAGTGCCGGGTGATCCCCGAGCCGCACATCCAGCAGGCCTACGACCTCTTCCTCGGCGAGGTGCTCGCCGCCTGGGCCGACCCGGCGGTGTTCAGCGCGGGGCGCTGGCATTTCGGGGGGGATGAGCAGCGCAGCATCCACTATGTGGCCGGCGGGCAGTTCTTCGCCACCGGCGACGCCTTCGACGTGAAAGGTTGAACCGCCATGGAACTACCCGTTGTCTTCGAGAGTTCACAGCTCGCCCATATCATCGAGCAGGCCATGATCTGCATGTGCGCCTGCCCGGCCCAGGTGGCGCAGGAGATCCTCAGCCTGCGGGAGCTGTACCAGTATCAGCTCGATTGCACCACCCTTCGCAAGGAGGATCTGGGTGTCCACGAGCGGATCATGCAGTCCCTGCTCGTGGTGCACGCCGAGATGGAAAAGTGCCTCGACGACGTGCTCGTCGCCGAGGGCTGGGACAAGGAAACCCTGGCGATGCCCGAGGGCCTGCGCCAGTTGCGGGACGACATGCTGGGCTAGCGGGCGGAGGGCATGTGGAGGCTGGCATGGGGGTTGGAAAAGTTTTTGCTGCGCCGCACAAAAAACGCTTGCATTTGATTTTGTTGCGGTGCAACATAACACCCATACCGAATCTTCTTCGGTGATCGCAACCCCAACCCCATGTGAGGAGATCATCATGACCGCAACCCCCGAGCAAATCGTCGCCGCCAGCAAGGCCAACGTTGAAGCCGGCCTGAAGTCCGCTTCCGCCTTCGTGACCACCGTGTTCACCGCCGCCGAGCGCGTTGCCACCCTGAACCTGGCCACCGCCCGCACCGCCTTCGACGACAGCGTCGCCTTCTCCAAGGCCGTGATGGCCACCAAGGACCCGAAGGCCCTGGCCGCCCTCAGCCTCGGCGCCATGACCCCGTCCGTCGAGAAGTCCGTTGCCTACGGCCGCAGCCTGTCCGTGATCGGCGCCGACACCCAGGAAGAGCTGACCAAGCTGGTTGAAGCCGAAGCCTCCGTGCTGGGCCAGAACTTCGATACCGCCGTCGAGGCCCTCTTCAAGAACGCCCCGGCCGGCTCCGAGTCCGCCGTCGCCGCCGTGAAGGCCGCCCTGGCCAACGCCAACTCCGCCTACGAAGGCGCCACCAAGGCCGCCAAGCAGGTTGCCGCCGCCGCCCAGGCCAGCGTCGAGAAGGCCACCGCCGTCGCCGTCGAGAACGTCGAAAAGGGTGCCAAGGCTGCCGCCTCCGCCCTGAAGGTTGCCTGACAGGCACATGAACCTGCCCGGTAGCCCGGCCCCCCAGTCCGCTGCGGGGGGGGCGACGCTCCGGCGAGTTTGCGGATCACCCCCGCCGGAGGTGATCCGGAAAGGCCCTTCGGGGCCTTTCTGCATTTCTGGAGTCTGCCGATGAGCCGTCGCAAGTCCCCCGTGCTGGCCGCCCTGTTCAAACTCACCCGGGCCGGCGTGCGCCAGTCGGCGCGCATCGGCCGGGCGGCGACCCGCCAGGGCGTGGAGGCCGGCGGCAAGCTGGCCGAGCAGGCCGGGCGCGTGCTGTCGGCGGTGGCCACCCCCACCGACGCGCCGGGCGCGGTGGCGGGCGGGCGCTGGTATGAGGGGCGCTGGGGCCTCGGGCCGCTCGCCCTGCGGCGCTGGCGGCTGTTCGTCCCGGTGGGCGCGACGGCCAGGAAGCCCTTGCCGCTGCTGGTGCTGCTCCACGGCTGCGCCCAGGACAGCGCGGCCTTCGCGGCCGTCACCCGCGCGGCCGTGGTGGCCCGCGCCCACGGCTTCGCGGTGCTGCTGCCCGAGCAGGGCCAGGACGCCAACCCCCAGCGCTGCTGGAACTGGTTCGGCAGCGAGGCGCGGGTCGGGCTGGAGACGCAGACCCTGATCGCCCTCATCGACCACGTCGTGCAGACCCACCCCCGGGTCGGCGGGCCGTTGTTTGCCCTCGGCCTGTCGGCCGGCGGGGCGATGGCGCTGACCCTGGCCCTGCGTCACCCGGAGCGCTTCTGCGCGGTGGGTAGCCACTCCGGGGCCGCGCCGGCCAGCGCCCGCACGCCCCTGCAGGCCGGCCAGGCGATGCGCGGCCGCCGCTCCCCCGATGCCGAGGCGATCGCCCTGCGCCTCGCCGGGCGTCGCCTGCCGCCCTTGCTGCTGATCCACGGCGATCGCGACCCGGTAGTGGCCTTCGACAACGCCGAGGCCGCCGCGGCGCTGTGGCTGGACCTGCTCCCCGCGGGGGCACGGGTCCGGGAGACGGCCGGGGCGATCCGCCGGGGCCGCCGGCGCAGTGTCGCCCGCCGCGACTGGAAGTGCGGCCGCCGGCTGGTCGTGCGCCAGCTCCGCGTGGAGGGCCTGGGGCACGCCTGGAGCGGCGGTGCGGCCGGCCAGGCCTTCTCCGACCCCGGCGGGCCCGATGCCCTGCGCCTGGCCTGGCAGTTCTTCGAGACGGCGATGGAACAAGCGGCGGCGGCGCCCGTCTGACTCCCTTTGCCCGGAGAAAAGCCCATGCCCGATTCGACCTCCGCCCGGCTGCACGACCGCGCCGCCGGTGCCCTGCTGGGCGCCTTCATCGGCGATGCGCTCGCCCTCGGCCCCCACTGGTACTACGACCTCGACGAACTGCGGGCCGACTACGGCGACTGGATCACCGGCTACACCGATCCGCGGCCCGGCCGCTACCACGCCGGCCTCAAGGCCGGCCAGCCGTCCCAGGCCGGCGTGCTGCTGGCCCTGACCCTGCGCTCGCTGGTGGAGCGGGGCGGCTACGACGAGGCGGACTTCTGCCGCCGAATGGACGAGGAGTTCTTTCCGCTGCTCGACGGCACGCCGATGGCCGGGCCCGGCGGCTACACCAGCCAGTCGATCCGCGAGGCGTGGCGCGCGCGGGTGGTGGACGGCCTGCCGTGGGGCCAGGCCGGCGGCAGTGCCGACACCACCGAAGCGGCCGAGCGGACCCTCGCCATCGCGGTGCGCTACGCCCTCGACCCGGCCGCCCTCGCCGACGCGGTGACCCGCAACTGCGTGCTCACCCAGACCGACGGCACCGTGGTGGCGATGACGGTGGCCTTCGGCGCGGTGCTGGGCATGCTGGTGGAGGGGCACCCGCTGGACGGGGAGATCTCCGCGAAGCTGATGGCGCGGGTCAAGCAGGGCGCGCTGCCCTTCCACACCGTCACCCGCGGCAGGCTCGAGGCGCCGGCGCCCGGTGCGGCCGAGGCCCCGCTGGCGGGGCGTTTCCCGTCGCCGGACGCGCTGCTCGGCCCGTCCTGCATGGCCCGCGCGGCCCACGACCCGGACGTGCGCATCGAGCCGGCCTGGAAGGTGTCGCTGGTGTACGGCATGCCCTGCGCGGTGTATCACCAGTTCCCGGCGGCCTACTACCTCGCCGCCCGCTTTGCCGGTGATTTCGAGTCGGCGGTGCTGCACGCGGTCAATGGCGGCGGGCAGAACCTCGCCCGGGCCATGCTTGCCGGCGCGCTGGTGGGGGCCCAGGTGGGCCTCTCCGGCATCCCGGCCCGCTTCATCGACGGGCTGGCCGATGGCCCGGCGCTGGTCGCGCTGGCCCGCCGGCTGGCGGCCCAGCTGGCAACACCCGGGACCGCCTAGCAGCGCCCCTTCTTGGCCTGGCCCGGCGGGCAGTGGCCGTGGTCATGGTCGTCGTGACCCCGCGGGGCGCAGCGGCCGCGGAAGTCCTTGCGCCCTTCGTAGCGGTGGCAGTTGTCACGCCACCAGGCTTCGTCGCGCCAGCGGCCGCCGTCCCAGTAGCGGCCGCTCCGGTCCCGGTCGCCGATGTAGAGCGACACGCCGGGGGCGTTGATGGAGAGGTCGACGTCGATGGCGACGGCGGGCGTCGCGCTGCCCAGCGTGAGTAGAACGAGGGGCAGGAGGAAGGTCTTGCGCATGATGAACCTCATGAGTGTTGCGATAATCCGGAATGATAGAGTGACGTGACAGGCGATTCCCGGCGACGACAGCCTGTCAGGCTGGCGGGCCGGGCTTGTCGGGCCGCTCCGGGCGCCTCGCCCCTCGTGGGACGCGGCCGGGTTTTCCGGCGCCTGCGCGTCCCCATCCTGTGACATGCGCCAGGCGGCTTGCCGCCCTCGAGGAGAAAGCATGGCGATCATTTTCGCAAAGACGACCAAGGGCCACGCCGAGATCGAAACCCGCTCCGGTGCGCTCAGCCCGCGGGTCCGGCGGGTGTTGATTTTTGTCGATGGCAAGCGCCCGGTCGAGGAACTGCGCAACATGCTGCACTACGACGACCTCCAGCACACCCTCGGCCTGCTCGAGGAGGATGGCTTCATCGAGATGGTCGGGATCAGCGGGGCCGGCGGGAGCCCCCTGCCGCCGGACGCCGCCCCGCCGTCCGGCGTCTTCCGCCTGCATCCGCCCGGCGACGACCCGCTGCGCCTGCAGCAGGCCCGCAACTTCATGCTCAACACCCTCAACGCCTTCGTCGGTGCGCTGGGCACCAGCTCGCTGCAGGACCGCATCGCGGCGGCCCGCAACCCGGCGGAGATGCGCCTGCTGTTCGACGAGTGGTATCACGCCATCGTCAGCTCCCGGGACGGGCGCCGGCAGGCGGAACACCTGCGCGGCAAGCTGCTCGAGGTGATCTGATCCCGCCCCCGGCCGGGCGCGCCTTGGTGGCCGCCTTGCCGCAGGTCAAGTACCGGCGCGTCGCCGCGGGCTAAGCTGGGGCCCATGAACGACGATCCCGATCTTGCCGCCCCGGGCCGAAGCACCGCGGTCATCGCCGAGGCGCTGTACCTCGCCAACCTGATGCTCATCCCCGGGCTGGGCTTTCTCGTGCTGCTGGTGCTGTGGTGGCGGCAGCGGGGCCAGGCGCCGGAGCTCGCCCGCGGCCACCTGCGCCAGACCGTGGCGGCCAGCCTGTGGGCGGGGGGGCTGCTGGTGGCGGCCAACGTCGCGATCATCCTGCTCGGTGGCTACGACTCGGCCTGGACCTGGATCGTCGTGGTGCTCTATTTCACGACCTGCCACTCGACCCTGATCTTCTGCGGCGCCATCGGCCTGTCCCGGGCGCTGGCCGGCAAGCCCTTCCGGTTTCCCCTCATCGGGCCGCGCTGATGGCGGACCGGCGGATCATCCCGATCAGCGCGCTGGCCGCCGCGCCGGAGGCCTCCCGCCAGCGCCTGCGCCGCTGGACCCAGGCCGCCTTCTTCGCGTTCTTCGTGCTGGCTCCGGTCTTCAACGTGCTGCGTTACGACCTGCCCGCCGGCCATGCCTGGCTGCTGGGCTTCGCGTGGCATGCCGGGCTGGACGACCTCCTGTGCGTGTCGAAGGTGGCCGCCCTGGGGGCGATCGGGCGGATCTTCGGGCGGGTGATCCTGCCGCTGTTCGCCCTGGGCGGTGCGCTGATGTGGGCGGCCTGGCGCTGGGGGCGCATCTACTGCGGCTGGCTGTGCCCGCATTTCTGGGTGGTGGAGCTGATCAACGAATGCATGCGCCGCGCCGGCGGCCGGCCCACCCTGTGGGAGCCGCGCCCCTTGCCCCTGCGGCGGCCCGACGGCCGGACCATCGTGCCGGATCGCCGCTGGTGGCTGGTGGCGGCGCTGCTGGCGGTCGGCTGCGCCCTCGTGTGGGCCGTCGTCACCCTGACCTACCTGTTGCCGCCGGCCCAGGTGTATGGCGACCTGCTGGCCGGCCGTCCGTCCCGCGGCGAGGGGCTGTTCATCGCGGTGTTGACGGGGCTGCTGGCCCTGGAGTTCTTCTTTGCCCGGCATCTCTTCTGCCGCTTTGCCTGCTCGGTGGGGGTGTTCCAGAGCCTGGCCTGGATGGCCAACCGGGCGGCGCTGGTGGTGGGTTTCCGGCGCGAGCGCGGGGCCGAGTGCGCCAGCTGCGACAGCGCCTGCGATCACGCCTGCCCGATGCGGCTGCGCCCGCGCAACATCAAGCGGGCGATGTTCACCTGCACCCAGTGCGGGCTGTGCGTGGCGGCCTGCGAGACCACCCAGCGCGACAACCCCCGCGGGCCCCTGCTGCACTGGGTCGGCGGCGCGGCGGCGCGGGACAACGAGGCGGCCTTCCGCGCACCCCGATTCGAGAGGAAAGATCCATGACCGGTTTCAACGACTTCGCCATCGCCCGCGCCCTGCACGTGTTCTCGGTGCTGATCTGGATCGGCGGGGTGGCCTTCGTGACCCTGGTGCTGCTGCCCGCCTGCCGCGATCTGGCCGCGCCGCGGGAGCAGCTCGCCCTCTTCGAGCGCCTCGAGCACCGCTTTGCCCCGATCGCCCGGTGGACGGTGCTGCTGGCGGGCCTCTCCGGCCTGTGGCTGACCTGGCGGCTGGGGGCGTGGGAGCGCTTTGCCGACCCGCTGGGCTGGTGGTGGATGCACGGGATGGTGGCCGTGTGGTCGCTCTTTGCGCTGATGCTCTTCGTGCTCGAGCCCTTCGTGCTCCCGCGCCTCTTCGCCCGGCTCGCCGAGCGCGACCCGGAGGCGCTGATGGCCCGCGTCCAGCGCCTGCACCGGGTGCTCCTCGCGGCGAGCCTGCTGGTGGTGCTCGGCGCGGTGGCGGGGAGCCACGGCGGCTGGCGTTTCTGAGGCGGGGCAAGCCGGGTTTATCCCCGCCGGCGGGGGGCAGGCCTGTGGATAAGCTGTGAAGGGGGCTTTCAAGTGTTTTATCTGCAAGGGTTTTTCGTGCCTGCCTAAAAATTGGGCAGGCGCGGGCGCCGCGGTGGGGTTTGCGGGTGAGGCTCAACCCGGCTACACGGGGGCCGTTAGATAAGCGGTGCAAACGCGGCCTGCGCCCGGGCAGACGGCCCGGGCTGTCAGCGTTGCCAGAGGAGAACCCGTCAATGCAGCGCTACACCCTCACCGAGTACGCCGACGCCTCCCGGGAGACGCGGGCGGTTTACGACGATTTCATGCGCACCACCGGCGCCACCGAGGTGCCGATCTGGCTGAAGAGCCTCGGCCACAGCGCGCCGCTGGCCCGCGCCTACTGGGAGCGGGCGAGGGGCACCCTGTTCGCGGGCAACCTGCCCCTGCCGCTGAAGGAGATGATCGTCTTCGTGGTGTCGGCCCGCAACGGCGCCCGCTATTGTTCGGCCTGCCATGCCCAGAACGTGCTCAGCCTCGACAAGACGCTGGCCTTCGACGACCTCAGGGATTTGGTCAGCGCCAGCGACGGCTTCAAGCTGCCGGCCTACTACCGCGCCGTGGTGGCGTTTGCCGGCAAGGTCGCCGACGACCCCAACTGCCTGGACGACGCCGACTTCGAGGCCCTGATGGATGAGGGCTTCAGCCGGGAGGAGATCTGCGAGATCATAGCGGTGATCGACATGGCGACCATGTTCAACGTCTATACCAGCAGCCTGCGTCTGGATCTCGATCCGAACTACCGCGCCATTCTCTGAGCCGGGCTGAAAGGGAGTCCGCTGATGCCCCAGGGTGAACACTGGAACGCGCCGGCCGTCCAGCAACTGGCGCGCTACGAGGGCCTCGTCCGCCTTTTCGAGGACATCCAGCACGTCAGCGACATCGGGCAGATCGCCCGGCGGGTGGCCACCCAATGGAAATACTTCGCCAACGTGGCCGCCTGGCGGATGGTGCTGCCCGACGAGGAGGGCTTCCTCGTCATCGACAGCTTCCGCGGCGAGGCCACGTTGAGCCGGGTCGAGGCGCTGGCACCGTGGGATGACCACCACTGGCAGCTGCAGCGGCCGAGCCTGATCCGCCTGTCCGGGCCACCCGGGCGCATCCCGCCGCCGGCCTTCCTGGCGGGGGCGGGGATCACCGAGATCGAGGTGCTGCCCATCCTCCGCGCCGAGCACTGCATCGCCCTGGTGGCCGTGGCAGCGCGGCACGAGCCCTTCAACGAGCTCGACAAGAAATTCGTCCGGATCTTCGGCGGCCATCTGGCCGACCGGCTCCATGGCCTGCTGCGGAGCAGCCGCGCGACCCGCCTGCTCCGCGAGCGCGAGCAGCGCTACCGCAACCTCGCCGAGAACTCCGTCGACTGGATCTGGAGCCTCGACGCCGGCGGCCACCACACCTACACCAACGACCGCGGCCTGCGCCTGCTGGGCCTCTCCCGCGAGGCGCTGGGAAAGGCCGATTTCACCGCGCTGGTGCACCCCGATGACCACCCGCGGGCGCTGGCCCTGTTCCGGCGCGCCTTCGAGACACGCCAGGGCTGGTCGAACGAGCTGCTCCGCTGGCGGCTCGCCGACGGCAGCTACCGCACCCTGGAGTCCAACGCCTCGCCGGTCTTCGACGCCGGGGGCGAGATGATCGGCCTGCAGGGGGTGGATCGGGACGTCACCGAGCGCATCGCCGCCGAGATCGAGCTCAAGCGCCACCGGGACCACCTGGAGGAGCTGGTGGTGGCGCGCACGGTCGAGGTGTCCCTCGCCAAGGAGGCGGCCGAGGCGGCCAACCGGGCCAAGAGCACCTTCCTGGCCAACATGAGCCACGAGCTGCGCACGCCGATGAGCGCCATCATCGGGCTCACCGACCTGGCCCTGCGCCGGGCCACCGACCCCAAGCTGCGGGACCAGCTCGGCAAGGTCGCCCGGGCCTCCCACCAGCTGCTGGGGCTCATCAACGACATCCTTGATCTTTCCCGCATTGAGGCCGAGCGGCTGACCCTCGAACAGACCGATTTCCGGCTCGGCGAGGTGATCGACAACCTGACCGGCCTGGTCGCCGTAAAGGCCGCCGAGAAGGGCCTCGCGCTGCGCATCGACCTGCCCGACGGGCTCGGCCGCCTGGCGCTGCGTGGCGACCCCCTGCGCCTGGGGCAGGTCCTGATCAACCTCACCGGCAACGCGGTCAAGTTCACCCCCCACGGCAGTGTCGTGGTGCGCGGGCGACGGCTGGAGACGGAAGGGGAGCGCGTGCGGCTGCGCTTCGAGATCGAGGACACCGGGGTCGGCATCGCCGCCGACGACCAGAAGCGCCTGTTCACCGCCTTCGAGCAGGCGGACGCCTCGATGACCCGCCGCTTCGGCGGGACGGGCCTGGGGCTGGCGATCAGCAAGCGGCTGGTGGCGATGATGGGCGGCGAGGTGGGTGTCACCAGTACGCCCGGGCTGGGCAGCACCTTCTGGTTCACGGTGTGCCTCGGAAAAGGCGTCGCCGCCGCGCCCGTCCCCGCAGCCGGGCTCTCCGCCGAGGCCCGCCTGCGTGGCGAACATGCCGGCGCGCGCATTCTGGTGGTGGAGGACGAGCCCCTCAACCGCCTGGTCGCCGGGGGCCTGCTCGAAGCCGCCGGCCTGGCGGTGGACATGGCCGAGGACGGGCAGCAGGCCGTCGAGATGGTGCCGGCCGGCCGCTACGACCTGATCCTGATGGACATGCAGCTGCCAGTGCTCAACGGCCTCGACGCGACACGGGCGATCCGGCGCCTGCCGGACGGGGCCGTGGTGCCCATCGTGGCGATGACCGCCAACGCCTTCAGCGAAGACCGCGCGGCCTGCCTGGCCGCCGGCATGAACGACCACATCGCCAAGCCCATCGATCCCGACCGCCTCTTCGAGGTCCTGCTCGACTGGCTGGCGCCCCGGCGCTGAGGCCCGGCCTCAGCTGGAGCAGCTCACCGCCAGCCCCGCGGCCCAGTCCGGCGGCGGGGCGGCGAAGCGCTCGTGGGCCGGCTGCAGCGTGAACGGCCGCGACAGGCAGTCGAGCACCGCTTCCACCTCGCTGAAGTCGCCC
Source organism: Zoogloea sp. (assembly GCF_041908905.1). Lineage (GTDB taxonomy): Bacteria > Pseudomonadota > Gammaproteobacteria > Burkholderiales > Rhodocyclaceae > Zoogloea. The sequence continues at coordinate 191,464 of NZ_JAYREK010000001.1, read as the reverse complement.
GCCCGGGCGGCGCGGATGGCCGCTTCGGCGATCCAGTTGCGCAGCACGTAGCGCGGGTTGACCGCGTCCATCGCCGCCTGCCGTTCGGCGTCCGGCCGGCCCTCGGCGCCCAGGCGGGCACGCCACAGGGCGAGCCAGGCGTCGGCGGCCTCGCGGTCGACGAACAGATCCCGCACCGGGGCGTCGGCGGCGGGGCTGTCGCCGGCCAGCGCCGGGAGCTGGCCGAGGTGGCGGAAGAACAGCGTGAAGTCGGGGTGGTGGCGCTGGAGCAGCCCGAAGGTCTCGCCGATGAAGTCCTCGTCGCCGGGCAGCCGGCGGGCCAGGCCGAGCTTGGCGCCGAAATGGGCCATGAAGCTGTCCTCGAAGGCCGGCACGTAGCTCTCCTCGATGGCCGCCTGCACGGTGTCGGGATCGCCGACCAGCGAGGCCAGCGCCTGGCCGAGGGCGTAGAGGTTCCAGTGGCCGATCTGGGGCTGGGCCCGGTAGCTGTAGCGGCCGTGCTCGTCGGAGTGGTTGCAGATGTGGCCGGCGTCGAAGGCGTCCATGAAGCCGAAGGGGCCGTAGTCCAGCGTGAGGCCGAGGATGGACATGTTGTCGGTGTTCATCACCCCGTGCATGAAGCCGACCGCCTGCCAGTGGGCGATCAGCTCGCCGGTGCGCCGGCCCACGTCGCGCAGCAGGGCCTCGTAGGGGTTGGCGGCGTCGCGGCAGGCGGGGCGGAAGCGGTCGATCACGTAGTCGGCCAGCTGGCGCAGCTCGGCGGCCTTGTTGCGGGCGGCCCAGTGCTCGAAGGAGCCGAAGCGGATGAAGCTGGGGGCGAGGCGGGTGACGACGGCGGCGGTCTCGACGGTCTCGCGGCGCACCGGGGCGTTGGAGCCGACCACGCACAGGGCGCGGGTGGTGGGCACGCCGAGGGCGGCCATCGCCTCGGAGCACAGGAACTCGCGGATCGACGAGCGCAGCACCGCGCGGCCGTCGGCGAAGCGGGAGTAGGGGGTCTGGCCGGCGCCCTTCAGCTGGATCTCCCAGCCGGAGCCGGCGGCGGCGATCTCGCCGAGCAGGTGGGCGCGCCCGTCGCCGAGCTGGCCGGCCCACACGCCGAACTGGTGGCCGGAATACACCGCCGCCAGCGGCTCGCTGCCGGGCATCAGCAGGTTGCCGGCGAACACCTGGGGAAACTCCGGCCGGGCCAGCTCGGTGGCGTCGAGGCCGATCAGCGCCGCGGCGCCCGGGCTGGCCGCGACCAGGTAGGGCTCGGGCAGCGGCTCCGGGGGCAGGCGGGTGTAGAAGGCGGCGGGCAGCCGCGCGAAGGCGTTGTCGAAGGGCAGGGTCTCGAGGGTCGGCATGGTGGCGGGGCGGGAAGGGGCGGAGGTGGCGTCCAAATCCGACTAAAACACTATGGTAATGGTTCCCGGCCCGCCGGTGGCGGGTTCGATGGGCCGTCACCCGGCCCGGCCCCGCCGGCTCAGGGGCTGGCCGGGACTTCCCGCGGGAGCCGGATCTCGAATTCGGCCCCGCCCTGGGGGCGGTTGCGGGCGGTGATCGAGCCCCGGTGGCCGAACACGATCTCCTGGCAGATGGCGAGCCCCAGCCCGGTGCCGCCGGCGCCGGTCTTGGTGGCGCTGCTCTGCACGAACTTGTCGAAGATGCGCTTCTCCTCGCCCGGCGGGATGCCCACGCCCTCGTCGCCGATGGTCATGGCGAGCGCTTCGTGTTCGCCCAGCATCGCGTCGCGGTAGCTGACGGTGATGGTGCTGCCCTCCGGCGAGAACTTGACCGCGTTGGAGAGCAGGTTCTGCACCACGTGGAGGATCTGGGTGGGGTCGATGGCGGCGACGGTGCTGGCGCTCCGGCGGTCGATGGCAACCTTGAGGCCGCGGTTCTCGAGCACCGCGGAGAGGTCGTTCTGGACCCGCTCCACGACCACCGCCAGGTCGGCGCGGCGGAGATCGAACTGCACCCGCCCGGCCTCGAGCTTGGACAGGGACAGCAGGTCGTCCACCAGCCGGGAGAGGCGGTTGCCGCTCTGGTGGATGCGGTCGAAGTAGTCGCGGATCTTGTCTTCCGGCACCTTGCCCAGGCGGGTCAGCCCGAGGCTGGCGTAGGACAGGATGCCGTGCAGCGGCGTGCGGAACTCGTGGGACATGTTGGTCAGGAACTCGCTCTTGAGCTGGTTGGCCCGCTCGGCGGCTTCCTTGGCCTGGATCAGGTCGGCCGTCTGGGCCGCGACGAGCTCGGAGAGATGGTCCCGGTGGTCGAGGAGCTCGGCCTCGATGGCCTTGCGGGCCGAGATGTCCTTGGTGGTGCCCCGGTAGCCGAGGAAGGTGCCGTCGGGGCCGAAGCGGGGTTTGCCGGAAGCGCTGAACCAGCTGACCCCCAGGACCTTGGATTCGACCCGGTATTCGAAGTCGCGAAACTCCCGCTGCTCGGCGATGGCCTGGCGGTAGGCGGCCCACTTTTCGATGTCGGCGAAGTCCTCGGCCGCCGCGAAATCCTCGCGCTTGCGGCCGTGGACCACGTCGATTAGCTGGCGGCCGGTGCGGTCCGCGCCGACGAAGGCCGAGAAGCGCATCTCGGCGTCGGTCTCCCAGAACCAGTCGGACGACACTGCCGAGTAGTCGCGGAAGCGCTGCTCGCTGTCCTTGAGGGCCTGCTCGCGGGTGCGCAGGGCGGTGATGTCCGAGCCGACGATCACCGCGCCGTCGAGCTTGCCGCTGGGGCTGTACAGCGGCGTGGCGCGCAGCATGAAGTGCCGCGAGCCGACTCCTGGTTGCCGGCTGGCCATGCAGGTCTCGAGCTCGAGCCCGTCCTGCTGAAGGATGGTCCGGAACAGCACGGTGCCGGGGGCGAAGCTGGGCGAGGCGGCCTGCAGCGGAGCGAGAGCCTCGGGCATCAGCAGGCTGTCGGGGGAGCGCCCGACCAGCACCCCCGGGGCGATGCCGAGACTGCGCTGGAAGGCCGCGTTGGCGCGGCTGATGTTGCCGAAGCGGTCCACCACAAGCAGCAGGCTGTCCATGGTCTCCATCACGTTGCCGATGAAGGCGCTGAGGCGGGTCTGCTCGGCGTTGCGCTCCTCGAGCTGGCGCGACTTGGCGGTGACCTCGGCGACCATCGTGTCCATCATCTCGGTGACGGTGCTGACCTGCTGCTCCAGGCTGGCCTTGGCCTCGCGCAGGGCCTCGACCTCCGCCTGCAGACGCTCGATCTCGTTGCCGAAGCGGGTCATCGCCAGGCTTCCCGGATGTGCGCGGCGGCCTCGTCGAGCCGCGCCGCGACGCTGGCCGACAGGCCGGGCGAGAAGGGCGCCACCCGGGCCGCCTCGACGCCGACCAGGCGGATCTGCGGCAACTGGTCGAGGGCCGCCGGCAGCAGCGCCAGCAGGGCCCCCAGGCCGGCGCCGTGGAAGCCGGCGGCGGCCTCGGCGCGGGCCGCGTCGGCGGCGAAGTCTGCCGGGTCGAGGGCGTGCAGCGACCCGGCCGGGCCGAAGCCGCGCAGCGCGTCGACGACGATGGCCTGCCCGCAGCCCTCGAAGCAGCCGATCGCCGCCAGCCCGGCGATGTCGGCCCGGAGCAGGCGCACGTGCTCCGGCACCGGGGCGGCGGCGAGGCGGGCGTGCACGGCGGGGCCGAAGCCGTCGTCGCCGTGCAGCTCGTTGCCGAAGCAGATCACGTGGATGCGCTCACACGCCATAACGGTGGCGCTCTCCGCGCTGGACGAAATGCACCGTGCACACCAGGCAGGGGTCGTGGGAGCGCACGATGTGGCCGATCTCGATCGGGTCGGCCGGGTCGGCCAGCTCCAGGCCGATCACGCTCTGCTCCCAGTGGCCGTGGCGGCCGGCGCTGTCGCGGGGCGAGGCGTTCCAGGAGGTCGGGGTGACGATCTGGTAGCGGCTGATGCGCCCGCCGCTGACCTGCAGCCAGTGGCCGAGGGTGCCCCGGGCGGCCTGCACGAAGCCGTAGCCCTCGCCCTCGTCGAGGGCGTCGGCGGCGGGCGGGAGGTAATGGGGCGTGCCGACTTCGCGGCGGAGGTCGGCCAGGTGGGCTTTCATGAAGTGCAGGGTGAGGCTGGTGCGGCGCAGCCGGGCGAACTGGCGCAGCCAGGCGTTGGGGCCTTCGCGGGCCTGCAGGTCGCGGATCAGGGCGTCGCCGCCGGTGAGCAGGTCGGCCAGCGGGCCGGTCTCGACCACCTGCTCGCCGTAGCGGGGGGGCCTTGGCCCAGGTGTAGCGGTCGGTATCGGGCTGGTAGTCGGGCACCGTCTCGCCCTCGAAGGGGTGCCGCCCGCCCGGGTAGGGGCGATACCAGGAGTGGCGCACGTGCTCGTTGATGTGTTCCGGCGCGAAGGGGTCGAGCTGGCCGCCGTCGGCATGGTAGAGCCCGCCGGGGAGCAGGCTGGGGGTGTCGGAGTAGGGCGGCTGCCAGCGCTGCGGGTCGTGCCAGCTGCCGGCGCTCAGGAAATGGCGGGCGCCGGCGCCGATGTGCTGCAGGCCGATGGCGCGGGCGAAGCGGGTGAGCAGGCCGACCGCGCTGGCGGCGTGGGCGGGCTTCTCCAGCCACGCGAAGAAGGCGTCGCCGCCGGCGAGGGCGAGCCAGTTGTCGAGGCTGTCGCCGATGACGTCGCGCTCGTAGATCTCGATGACCTGGTCGACGATGTCCTCGCAGTCGATGATGTCGCGGGCGGTGGCGCCCCGGGTGATGCCGCCGGGCAGCATGTAGGACGAGTGGGGCCACTGGCCGCCGAACAGGGCGACCAGCTCGACCACCTTGCGGCTGGCGGTGAGGGCGCTGCGCACCACGCGACCCTTGAGCGGCGCGAAGGCCGCCTCGATGTCGGCGGACAGGGGCTGGCCGGCGTAGCGCGGGTGCACGAAGTCGGGAGTGAAGAACAGGAAGCTCTGGCGCAGGTCGCTCTGCACGTTCTCGGCCATCAGGCACAGGTTGCGCACCAGCGTGGCGTGGGGCGTGACCGGCAGGCTGGCCAGGCGCTCCAGGGCCAGGGCCGCGGCGTACAGGTGGGCGGTGCCGCAAATGCCGCACACCCGCGGCGTGATCACCAGGCCGTCTTTCGGGGCGCGGCCGATCAGGAGCTGCTCGAAGCCGCGGAACAGGGTGCCGATGCAGCGGGCGTCCACCACCCGGTTGCCGTCGAGGTCCACCTGGAACTCCAGGTCGCCTTCGACGCGGTTGAGGTCGATGTCGAGGGTGACGCGCGCCATGCTCAGGGCTCCATCTCGCGGTTCTTGACGCGCTTGGGCGCGGCCGCGTGGGCGAGGTTCTTGTAGGCCAGGTAGTGGGCCCGGGAGACGCCGAGGGGCAGCTTGACGGGCACCGCGCCGAGTTTTTCGGTGCGGAACAGGTCGCCGTCCCGGGGGAAGTCGGGGGAGGTGCAGCCGAAACAGGGCACGCCGGCGCGGGGCTTGCTGCTGCGCCGGTTCCACAGCTCGCTGTTGCAGTTGGCGAGGGTGCCGGGCCCCTGGCAGCCGAGGTTGAAGAACAGGCAGCCGCGGCCGCCGAACTCGGTCTCCTCGAGGTCGTACTCGTGGTATTCGTTGCGGGTGCAGCCCTGGTGCACCGTCGAGCCGTAGAAAGCCCGCGGCCGGTTGAGGGCGTCGAGCTCGAGGGGCTGGTCCTCGGCCAGCAGGGCCAGGCTGCGGGTGATGGTGGTGGGGTGGGTCGGACAGCCGGCCAGGTTGATCACCGGCAGGCCGGCCTTCGAGCGCCAGTCCGGCCCGAGCAGCCCGCCGGGGCGATCGCGCTCGAACTGCAGCCCGGTGCAGTCGGTGGGGTTGGGCGGCGCAGCGGGGATGCCGCCGAAGGCCGAACAGCTGCCCACCGCCACCAGATAGCGGGCGTGGGGGGCGAGGGCCTTCACGATGTCGATCTTGGCCCGGCCGCGGTAGCTGTCGAACATGCCGGTGCCGAAGGGGCCGGTGATCAGGCTGCCCTCGATGCACAGGATGTCGAGGGCCTGCTCGCCGGCCTCGATGCGGGCGATGAGCGCCGCCAGCCCGCCGGGCGGCGTGGCGCTGAGGGACGGGTGCCACAGGATGTCGAGCTGGCCCTGGCGGACCATCGATTCGACCGAAGGGCTGTCTGCGCACAGCAGCGACATCGTGTCGCCGCTGCAGGCGCCGGTTTGAAGCCAGAGCAGGGTGGCCATGCTTGATTCCTCCTGCGGACCGTCAGGGCCGCCGTGGGCAGCGCGGAGCCCGGGCTCCGGGGGGTGTTCATTATTTTACGTCATCCCGGGGCGCTGCTTGAGCCGGACGGCATCAGCTGCCCCGCGGCTGGGTCGACCGGCTGGTGCCGGTGACCACGCCGGCCGCGTCGAAGTGGATGTTGAAGAACACGTCGGCGCTGAATTCGGGGGGCAGGCGCCAGTCCCACACCTCCTCCTTCTTCAGCGCGAACTTCTGCACCGAGCGCGGCTTGCCGAGCAGGCGGCGCACCTGGTCGCGGGTCCAGCCGGGCTGGACGCGGGCGAAGTTCTGCGGCGTCAGCACGTTCTCGAGGCTGACCAGGATGTTGTCCGCCCCGATCGTGGCCATGAAGCACTCGGTGCCCTCCGGCTGGCGGGTGTATTCCCAGGTCACGCTGCCGTCGTCGTTGCGCCACTCGAGGCCCGGCTTGCCGAGCCGGTCGCGCACCTCGTAGCCGGTGGACACGCCGGGCTTGAGATCCTTCATGTTGACCGCGTCGCAGCTGGCCAGGCCGAGCACCGCCAGCGCGCCGAGCAGCAGGGAGAGCAGCTTGCGCATGATTCATCCTTTTTATGGGCCGGCGCCGGGCCTGCCCGTTTTCCGCCAAAAGGGCCGGCCTTGGTTACAATCGCTCGACTTACCGGCCGGGCCCCGCGGCCCATTCTGGCACGAACGCCCCTTGCGGAGGATGAGCACTTGAAACGACACGCACTGGCAATGGCCCTGGCGGGCCTGACGATGACGGCGAGCACGGCCGCGATGGCCGATGTGGTGGTCAAGCTGGGTTTTGCCGGCCCGCTGACCGGCCCGGTCTCCCACCTCGGCAAGGACGAGCAGTTCGGCGCCCAGCTGGCCCTCGACGACGCCAATGCGAAGGGCGTGGTGCTGGGCGGGCAGAAGGTGCGCTTCGAGCTGGTGGCCGAGGACGACCAGGCCGACCCGCGCACCGCCACCACCGTGGCCCAGCGCCTCGTGGACGCGGGCGTCCGGGGCGTGGTCGGCCACGTGACCTCCGGTGCGGCGATCCCGGCCTCGCGCATCTACGAGCAGGCCGGCGTGCCGTCGATCACCCCGTCGGCGACCAGCCCCAAGCTTACCCAGCAGAAGTTCAGGACCACCTACCGGGTGATCGCCAACGACATGCAGCAGGGCGCGGCGATGGCGCGTTTTGCCACCGATGCCCTCAAGGCCACCCGCATCGCGGTGATCGACGACCGCACCGCCTACGGCCAGGGCCTCGCCGACGCGCTGGTGGACAACCTCAAGCGCCTCGGCGTGACGCCGGTGGGGCGCGAGTTCACCAACGACAAGGCCACCGACTTCTCGGCCATCCTCACCCGCCTGAAGGCCGCCAGGCCCGACGCGATCTTCTATGGCGGCATGGACGCCCAGGGCGCGCCGCTGCTGCGCCAGATGAAGCAGCTCGGCGTCGGCGCCAAATTCCTCGGCGGCGACGGGGTGTGCACCACCGAGATGATCAAGCTCGCCGGCCCGGCGATCAGCGCCGACGTGTTCTGCACCCAGGCCGGCATCCCGATGGACCGCATGCCCGCCGGCAAGGGCTTCAACGAGCGCTTCACCAAGCGCTTCAACGTTCCGGTGCAACTCTACGCCCCCTACAGCTACGACGCCGCCAGTGCCCTGCTCGAGGCGATGAAGCTGGCCGACTCGGCCGACCCGGCCCGCTACCTGCCGCTGCTCCAGAAGGTCAGCTTCAAGGGCGTCACCGGCGCGGTGGCCTTCGACGCCAATGGCGACATCCGCGAGGGCGGCGTGGCCCTGTACCAGTACCAGTCCGGCAAATGGCAGGTGCGGCCCTGATCGACCCGGTCAAAGTGGCGCCAGAATTGCTAGAGAGCACTGCCCCGTTCCAACCAGAGGAGGAAAACCCATGAAATACAGCCTTGTCGCCCTCGCCGTGCTCGGTCTTGGTGCATCGGCCGCCCAGGCCCAGGAAGTCGTCAGGATCGGCGCCACCGCGCCCCTCACCGGCACCCAGGCCCACCTGGGCAAGGACATCGAGAACGGCGTCCGCCTCGCCCTCGAGGACTACAACGCCAAGGGCGTGACCCTGGGCGGCAAGAAGGTGAAGTTCGAGGTCATGGCCGAGGACGACGCCGCCGACCCGAAGACCGCCACCACCGTGGCCCAGCGCTTCGTCGACGCGGGCGTCAAGGGCGTGGTCGGCCACCTCAACTCCGGCGCCTCGATCCCCGCCTCGCGGATCTACAACGAGGGCGGCATCCCGCAGGTCTCGCCGGCCTCCACCAACCCCAAGCTCACCCAGCAGGGCTTCAAGGCCACCTTCCGCACCATCGCCAACGACGTGCAGCAGGGCCTGGGCATCGGCAAGTTCGCGGCCACCAGCCTGGGCAAGAAGGTGGCGGTGATCGATGACCGCACCGCCTACGGCCAGGGCCTCGCCGACGAGGTCGACAAGGCCGTCAAGGCGAGTGGCGGTACCGTGGTGACCCGCGAATTCACCAGCGACAAGGCCACCGACTTCCTCGCCATCCTCACCCGCATCAAGGCCAAGGCGCCGGACGTGATCGTGTACAGCGGCATGGACGCCCAGGGCGGCCCGATGCTCAAGCAGATCAAGCAGCTCGGCATCAACGCCAAGTTCATCACCGGCGACGGCGGCTGCACCGGCGAGATCATCAAGCTGGCCGGCGACGCCATCGGCCCCAACGCCTACTGCACCCAGCCGGGCCTGCCCCTCGACAAGATGCCGGGCGGCAAGGACTTCAACGCCCGCTTCAAGAAGCGCTTCAACGCCGACGTGCAGATCTACGCCCCCTACGCCTACGACGCCGCCTCGGCGATCGTCGAGGCCATGAAGGCCGCCAACTCGTCCGACCCGGCCAAGTACGCCGCCCACATCGGCAAGGTGAACTTCCCCGGCGTGATCGGCACCGTCGCCTTCGACGCCCGCGGCGACATCCGGGATGGCGCCGTGACGGTCTATCAGTTCAAGGCCGGCAAGTGGGAGCCGGTGCACTAAGGCAGTCCTAGCTTCCGTGCAGGGGCGGCGCCGGCCGCCCGCGGTGCCTGAGCCGGAGCAGCCTCCGGAAGCCAGCGCCCGCGGGTGGGCGGGCCTGCCCCCGCCTCCCTCCACCCTTTCCCGCCCCTCCCCATGGAAACCCTTCTCCAGCAAGCCGTGAACGGCCTCGTCGTGGGCAGCGTGTATGCGCTGATCGCCCTCGGCTACACGATGGTCTACGGCATCCTCGGCCTCATCAACTTCGCCCACGGCGACGTGCTGATGGTCGGCGCCCTGGTCGCCCTCGAGGCGATCCGTCTGCTCCAGATTTACGCCCCCGAACTCGGGCTGGTGCCCACCCTGCTCGCCGGCCTGTCGGTGTCGGTGGTGGTGTGCATGCTCCTCGGCTACACCATCGAACGCACCGCCTACCGCCGCCTGCGCAACGCGCCGCGGCTGGCCCCGCTGATCACCGCCATCGGCGTGTCCTTTTTGCTGCAGACCGTCGCCATGATCATCTGGGGGCGCAACTACCACTCCTTCCCTCAGCTGGTGTCCACCGAGCCCCTCGAGCCCATCGCCGGAGTCTTCATCACCCCGGTGCAGATCTCGATCCTGGCCGTGTCGGCCACGCTGATGGTGGCCCTGGTGCTGCTGGTCAACAAGACCCGCCTCGGCCGCGCGATGCGCGCTACCGCCGAGAACCACAAGGTGGCCAGCCTGATGGGCGTCGACACCAACAAGATCATCGCCGCGACCTTCATCATCGGCTCGGCGCTGGCGGCGGTGGCCGGCGTGATGTTCTCGTCCAACTACGGCACCGCCCACTACGCGATGGGCTTCATCCCCGGCCTCAAGGCCTTCACCGCGGCGGTGCTCGGTGGCATCGGCAACCTGGGTGGCGCGATGCTCGGCGGGCTGGTGCTCGGCCTCGTTGAATCCATCGGCGCCGGCTACATCGAGGACCTCAGCTTCGGCTTCCTCAACTCCAGCTACCAGGACATCTTCGCCTTCATCATCCTCGGCATCGTGCTCATCTTCCGGCCCACCGGGCTGCTGGGCGAGCGGGTGGCGGACCGGGCTTGAGGTGACGACCCCCACGCTCACTGCGTTCGCGGAGGGCCGGCTTTGCACGGCCGGCCCGTTCGGCAGGCGCAGCGCAGTGCGCTGCGAATTCCCTGCCTTACCCCCCCGAGGGGGCGCGGGACTCCCTTGGGGCGGCCCGGCGGAAGTCCCGGTTATCTCAGCTTCGACTACTGAAGACGTTGTCTTTGAGGAATTCTTCAACCATGAATGAACTCGCCCTCGCCATCCCCTGGCTCGGCAAGCGCAACCCGGCGGCGGCCCGCGGGGTGGTGCTCCTGCTCGCCGTCGGCGCGCCGCTGATCGCCATGCTGTTCGGCAAGACCTGGGTGCGCATCCTCGACTTCGCGATGCTCTACGTGATGCTCGCGATCGGCCTCAACCTGGTGGTCGGCTTCGCCGGCCTGCTCGACCTCGGCTACATCGCCTTCTACGCGGTGGGCGCCTACACCTTCGCCTTCCTGGCCTCGCCGCACTTCGAACTGCACCTGCCGTTCTGGCTGGTGCTGCCGCTGGGGGCGGCCTTCGCGGCGCTGGCCGGCATCATCCTCGGCCTGCCCACGCTGCGGCTGCGCGGTGATTACCTCGCCATCGTCACGCTGGGCTTCGGCGAGATCGTGCGGATCTTCATGAACAACCTGAACCACCCGATCAACATCACCAACGGGCCCCAGGGCATCAACATGATCGACCCGCTGGTGCTGTTCGGCTGGGACATCTCGAAGCCCCTCAAGGTGGGCGACGAGATCACCATCAACTCGCTGTTCCTGTACTACTACGTGTTCCTGGCCTGCGTGGCGCTGTCGGTGCTGCTCGTGCAGCGCCTGCAGGTGTCGCGGGTCGGCCGCGCCTGGGCGGCGATCCGCGACGACGAGCTGGCCGCCAAGGCGATCGGCATCAACACCCGCAACATGAAGCTGCTGGCCTTCTCGTTGGGGGCCACCTTCGGCGGCGTGGCGGGCGGGCTGTTCGCGGCCTTCCAGGGCTTCGTGTCGCCCGAGAGCTTCTCGCTGATGGAGTCCATCGCGGTGCTCACGATGATCGTCTTCGGCGGCATGGGCAACCTGGCCGGTGTCATCGTCGGCGCGCTGGCCCTCACCGCGCTGCCCGAGGTGCTGCGCCACGTGGCGGTGCCGCTGCAGCAGGCGGTGTTCGGCCAGGTGCTGCTCGACCCCGAGGTGCTGCGCATGCTGCTGCTGTCGCTGGCGATGATCTTCATGATGCTGCTGCGCCCGGCCGGCCTGATCCCGGCCTACAGCCGCTACTCGCGGCCCGAGCTGGTGGTGGGCAAGGAGGTGGCCAAGTGATCACCCTCCTCGAAGCCCGCGGCATCACCAAGCGTTTCGGCGGCCTCACCGCGCTGTCGGATGTGTCGCTGACCATCCGCAAGGGCGAGGTGTACGGCCTGATCGGCCCCAACGGCGCCGGCAAGACCACCTTCTTCAACGTGCTCACCGGCGCCTACGTGCCCGAGGAGGGCGAGCTGGTCTTCAACGGCAGCGAGCTGCCCCTCGGTAAGCCCCACAAGGTGGTCGAGGCCGGCATCGCCCGCACCTTCCAGAACATCCGCCTGTTCCGCGACATGACCGCCCTCGAGAACGTGATGGCCGGCCATCACATCCGCTCCCGCGCCAACCCCTTGTCCATCCTGCTGCAGACGAAGCACGCCAAGGAGGAGGAGCGCCTGATCACCGAGCGCGCCTACGAGCTGCTCCGCTACGTGGGCATCGAGCGCTTCGCCGACACCGTCTCGAAGAACCTCTCCTACGGCGACCAGCGCCGCCTCGAGATCGCCCGCGCGCTGGCCACCGAGCCCCAGCTGCTGGCCCTCGACGAGCCCGCCGCCGGCATGAATGCCACCGAGACCGCGCGCCTGCGCGAGCTGGTCCAGACCATCCGCCACGACGGCGTCACGGTGCTGCTCATCGAGCACGACGTGAAGCTGGTGATGGGCCTGTGCGACCGTCTGGCGGTGCTCGACTTCGGCCGCAAGATCGCCGAGGATGTGCCCGCCGAGGTGCAGCGCAACGACGCCGTGATCTCCGCCTACCTGGGCGGCCACGCCACCGCGGGAGCCAAGTCATGAGCGCCACCCCGCTGCTCCAGCTGCGCGACCTGCGGGTCGCCTACGGCGCCATCGAGGCGGTGAAGGGCATCAGCCTCGAACTCGCCCACGGCGAACTCGTCTCGCTGATCGGCGCCAACGGCGCCGGCAAGACCACCACCCTCAACGCCATCGCCGGCACCCTCGGCACCGCCGGCGGCGAGCTGCTCTATGAGGGCAAGGGCATCGAAAAGCTGCCCGCCCACCTGCGCCTGCGCCGCGGCCTGGCGCTGGTGCCGGAAGGGCGGGGCATCTTCACCCGCCTCACCGTCGAGGAGAACCTGCGCATGGGCGCCTACTGCCGGCGCGACCACGACGCCATCGAAGCCGACCTGGAGCGGGTGTTCACCATGCTGCCGCGGGTCAAGGAGCGCCTGCAGCAGGTGGCCGGCACCCTGTCGGGGGGCGAGCAGCAGATGGTCGCCATCGGCCGCGCGCTGCTGTCGCGGCCGCGCCTGCTGCTCCTCGACGAGCCGTCGATGGGCCTCGCGCCGCTGGTGGTCGAGAAGATCTTCGAGGTGATCCGCTCGGTGGCCGCCGAAGGCGTGACCATCCTCCTCGTCGAGCAGAACGCCAACCTGGCGCTGGAGTTCTCCCAGCGGGCCTACGTGATGGAATCCGGCCGGATCACCCTGGCCGGCTCCGGCGCCGAGCTGCTGGCCGACCCGAAGGTGCGGGCGGCGTATCTCGGTGAATGAGCGGGTGAGTGAGCGAACGCGGGCTGACGCGGGGTCTGCCGCCGTCTAAGCTGGAGGCGTGGGGGCCGCCTCCCCACGCTTGATCGGGTTCTTCGCATGTCGGTTTCCGCGCTGGGCGCCGCCCAGACCTTCGCCTACAGCTCTGCCCCGTCCCGCCCGGCCGCTTCCGGCGGCGGTGGTGCGGTTGCGGCCGGCCGTGCCCAGGCCGCGGCCCCGGGCGGGCTCAGCACGGCCGACCTCAAGGTGGTCAGCGAGCTCAAGGCCCGCGACCAGGTCGTGCGGGCCCACGAGGCGGCGCATCTGGCGGCGGGGGCCGGCATCGTCACCCGGGGCGCCAGCTACACCTACCAGACCGGGCCCGACGGCCAGCGCTACGCCATCGGCGGCGAGGTCGGCATCAGCACCTCGCCGGGGCGCACCCCCGAGGAGACCCTCGCCAAGGCGGAGCAGATCCGCGCCGCCGCCCTCGCGCCGGCCGACCCGTCGGGCCAGGACCTGCGCGTCGCCGCCCAGGCCGCGCAGATGGCCGCCGAGGCGCGCCAGCTGCTCGCCGAACAGTCGGCCGAGGCCCGCCGTGTGGGCGAAGCCTATGGCGCCGGTGCAGCGCCTGAATCCGCCGTGCCGGCCGGCACGCAGGTGGACGCCTGGGCCTGATTCAGCCGTGGGGGGCCGCGCCGGTGTTGTCCGCCCACTCCACCAGATGCCAGCGCCGCCGGGCGATCTGCCAGACGGCGTAGCGCCTCGGCCGTTCGCCGCCCAGGCGGAAGGTGTCGTGGTCGGTGAGGGGCAGCGTGCCGCCGGGCCAGAAGCGGGCCAGCACCGCCTCCAGGCTGCCGTCGTCGCTTACGCCCAGGCCGGCGCAATCCGGTTTCGGCGCAGTAGTGGTCGAGATCACGTCGTGATAGCTCGCCCAGGCGTGCCCGGCCAGGTGCCGGGCGAGCAGCGGGCGCCAGTCGCCGCCGGGGGCGGGGAGCTGCCCCAGCACGTTGGAGAACAGGATCGCCGCCTGCGGGTGGGCGGCGGCGAGCCGGGCCAGACCGTCGGTGCCCGCCAGGCAGTCGAGGCGGTCGAAGCCCAGCCGGCCGGCGTCGGGGCGGCGGGCGAGCAGCCAGCGGGCCAGCGGGTCCGGCTCCAGGGCGGTGACCCGCCCGAAGCGCGCCAGAAACCCCGTCGGCAGCCCATAGCCCGCGCTCGGCCCGACGATCACCAGCTCGCGCCGCCCCGGCTGCCAGCCCGCCAGCCAGCCGGCGAGCACCCGGTGGAAGGGCGCCCAGCGCCCGTGGCGGTGGCGCAGCGCGCGCAGGTGATAGACCAGCCCGCCGCTGGGGTCGAGGAGGTGGTCGTGCAGGCGGTGCCGATCGGGCGTCATGCGTCAATTATCCTGGCCAGTCGGGGTCCGTGGGTGCGATGCTTGCCGACTTTCGCATCCACCGAGCAGGAGTCCCCATGCACGACCTCCGTCACGACACGGCCCACGACCCCCTCCACGAAGAACAGCAATCCTCCGAGCAGGTTTTTGGCGGCAAGCTGCTGCAGGTGTACCGTGACGCGGTGCGTCTGCCCGACGGCCGGCCGGGCCTGCGGGAGTACATCAAGCACCCCGGCGCGGTGGTGGTGATCCCGGTGTGCGAGGACGGCACGCTGATCTTCGAGCGGCAGTTCCGCTACCCGCTGCGCCGGGCCTTCCTGGAGCTGCCCGCCGGCAAGATCGACCCGGGCGAGGACATCCTGGCCTGCGCCCGGCGCGAACTCCAGGAGGAGACCGGCTACGTCGGCAGCCACTGGCGCCACCTGGGGGTGATGCACCCCTGCATCGGCTACTCCGACGAGCGCATCGAGATCTTCCTGGCCACCGGCCTGCAGCACGTGGGGCATGCCTGGGACGACGGCGAGTTTCTGGAGATCACCCGCATGCCGCTGGCCGAGGCGCGGGCGGCGGTGTTCGACGGGTGCATCACCGACGCCAAGACGATCACCGCGCTGTTCTGGGCCGAGCGCGAGCTGGGCTGACCGCGCTCAGCCCGCCGCCGGCCGGGTGGCCAGCAGCCCGCGCAGGCAGCAGTAGAGCATCGCCGCGTTGATGAGGTGCCAGCCCAGGTGGGTGCCCGCCGGCCACACGGCGCACAGGGGCTGGTCGATGGCGCGGCACACCAGGCTCGCCACAAACAGCCCGGCCGCCCGGTTGAGCCAGCGGGCCGCCTCGGGCCAGCGTGGCGCGGCCTGCCGGGCGCACACCAGGAGCAGCAGGAAGGGCGCCAGGTAGCTCTCGGAGTCGTTCTGGCTGAGGGTGGGCAGCTGCTTGATGGCCAGCACGAACAGCCCCGCCAGCACCACGAAGACCGCCACCCCCAGGTTCGCCGCCCCGTTGCTGCGCCCCAGCGCGCGCACCTGGAAGCGCTGGTGGAAGAACAGTACGAAGACGGCGATGAAGCCGATGTCGAGCAGCGCCGCCCAGCGCGTCGCGAGGGTGTGGAAGGCCATGCTGCCCAGGCCGACGGCGCCGATCAGCAGGATCAGCACCCGCGTGTCCCGCCCGGCGCCGCGCCCGGCCTGCCGCCACAGCAGCGCGGCGGCAAGCAGGAAGGCCAGGTTGGTGGCCACGTTGAGCGGCTCCGACCACAGGCCCGGGTCGGTGCGCTCGCAATACATGTCGATGGATTCGGACCACCTCATGGCCGGGCCTCCGCGCGGGGGTGACAGCGCCACCACCAGACCCCGAAGCAGCTGAGGCTCAGCAGCAGGCTGCCGGCGGAGCCCACGGCCAGTTGATGCACCGAGCCCCACAGGGCCGGCGCGGCGACCCCGGCGCACAGGGAGCTGACCAGCATCTGCAGAAAGCTCTGGCAGCTGGAGGCCAGCCCCCGGTGCTCGGGGAAATAGTCCAGCGCCAGCAGCGTGAGGCAGGGCAGCCCGATCGCCATGCCGAAGGTGTGCAGCATGATCGGCAGCACCGACTGGGGCAGGCCGGGCGGCAGCAGCTCGGCCACCGCCAGGTTGCAGGCCGTGGCCGCCAGCATCGTCGCCACCGACACGCCCACCGTGCGCGCCGGCGACAGCCGCCCGGCGAGCCGCGCCGACATCGCCGAGCCGGCCATCATCGCCAGCACCGTGGGGATGAAGAACCAGCCGAAGCCAGTCTCCCCCAGCCCGAGGTGCTGGATCAGGAACACCGGCGCCGACAGCACGTAGATGAAGTAGGCGTTGAAGCCGAAGCCGCCGGCGAAGGTCAGCAGCAGAAAGCCCGGCGTCGACAGCACCATGCCGTAGCGCCGCGCCAGGTGAACCGGGTGCAGCGGCTGGCGCGCCGCCGGGGGCAGGGTTTCATGCAGCAGGCGGGCGGTGACGGCGGCCAGCCCCAGCCCCAGCAGGGCCAGGAAGACGAACACCGCCCGCCAGCCGAAGGCCGCGAAGATCCAGCCGCCGAGCATCGGCGCCAGCGCCGGGCCGAGGGCGAAGGTCATGCTGACGTGGCTCATCAGGCGCTGGGCCGCCGGCCCCTCGTGGAGGTCGCGCACCACGGCGCGGCCCACCACCATCCCCGCCCCGGCGCTGATCCCCTGCAGCGCGCGCCCGGCCAGCAGGACGTCGATGCTGCCGGCGAAGACGCACACCAGCGAGGCCAGCGCGAACAGCAGCATCGACGCCACGATCACGCGCTTGCGCCCCCAGGCGTCCGACAGCGCGCCGTGCCACAGCACCATCGCCGCCATCGGCAGCATGTAGGCGGTGAGGGTCTGCTGCACCTGGAGCTGGCTGGCGCCCAGGTCGTCGCCGATGGCGTGCAGCGCCGGCAGGTAGGTGTCTATCGAGAACGGGCCGACCGTGGCCAGCGCCGCCAGCAGCATGGCCAGTTGGATGTAGGGCATGGGGGAAACCGGGATGGGGCATCGTCGATGGGCGAATTTAGCACGGCTGTCGATGCGGGGCGGGTTTGGCGAGCCTTGCCTCGGAGATCGCCCGAGAGGTTCGGTGTCACGGCGTCAGCTATGCGGGGTTGGGTGAGGTTTTTGCAGTGCAGAACCTCCGTGATGCACCAAAACAGGCCCGATATTGGCCCCGAAAACACCTTTTTTCAGTCCGAGCACATCTTTTTTCATATGACAAAAATTGCCGGCGGGCCTGCTGGAAGGTTTTGTCACATGGTCGGGGCTTCTTGGCATATCACTGACGGTCTTTGTCATGCCCCCCGGAAGGTTCTTCATATGAGAAAAGAAGGCGGTGGCGTGAGAAAAAGTTTTTGTCATGTGAAAAAAGGCGTTTTTCTACCCGATCAGGATGTTTTTCATATCAAAAAAATCGCCCCCAAACGCCATCTCCGGCGCTTTCTCGGGCCCCGGGAAAACGCTGAAACCCAGTACTGGCGCGGGTTTCGAGGGTTTTCGGGGTACGTCGCGCCAAGGGCGCAACTTGTTTCACCCCGGGGCGGCGAGACGATTGCCCAATGTGGGGTCGTCCCATCACACAGACAACGCGTTTCCCCGTAGGCTTTCTGCTATGGCTGCGGCAGGGCTTGAGGGGTGGGTGTCTGACGGTTGAGTCGGCTGCGGGGGATGGAGGACTGGTAATCGGCCGGAGCTGACCTCGGGCCTCCGACCGGAGTCAGGCTGCAATGCGCCGGTTACCTGCCACTCAGCCACTAGCGGTGGTCAATGGCTGCTTTCGTTACCGGCGACGAACGGCACCCGACCCAATCCGCGCCTTCGTTTGCCGCGCATGGCAACGGCAGGTTACTGAGTCGAGTGGTCGTTCTCAGCGATGGTTGTACTAACGCACCTCGGCCTTTCCCAACGTTAACTGAAAGCTTCACCCGTCACCTCTCCGGCCGCCAACTACCAAGCGGCGATTTCGCGGGTGCGAAGCACTCGAACCCAGCGCCTCATTATTCATTGCGCATGAGCAGTCTGGAGGGCATAATATAAACAAAAACCGATGAGACTGCAGGGGGACTGGCATGGCAGCACCGAGGACAGAGATTGCACCGACCTTGGCCGAATACACTCGGCTGGTCGATACAGCGCGGCGGAGCACTGGAGCGCCCATATGGTTCCGGGGGATCGGATCGACTCAACATAAGCTGATTCCTTCACTTTATCGCCATCCCACAAAAACCCAAATCAGTGACCTGGTTGAGTTGGAAGGCGAACTTCTCACGCGATTCCGCCACCGGAGCATTCCTTATCAGGACAGGCCTCTAAGCGACTCTTGGGAGCTGCTTTTCATGATGCAGCACTTTGGAGTTCCGACCAGACTGTTGGACTGGTCGGAAAACCCCTTCATTGCGTTGTATTTCGCCATTACGTCTGCTGAACAGAAGGCTAGTGGCGGCGCTTTTTCTGAAGATGCCGCCATCTGGATGCTCAACACAAAGGAATGGAACGGCAAAGTCCTTAGCCCTTATTGGAAGGGGCGGGTAGTATCGGTCCCGGACAATCCCTTAGAGGGATATTTCCCAGGTGCTGACCTAGGTAAACTAGCCGCTCTCCCAATTGCAATGGCAGGTCTATATAACAGCCCTCGAATCGTAGCGCAGCGAGGGGCTTTTACCATTTTTGGGCACATGAATCTTTCGATGGAAGAGTTGTTTGACCAACAGGGTTTCCCACAGGAGGCTTTGCTAAAGATAGTCCTTCCCAAGGATGATCTGCCCGTTATCCGTGATTCGCTGTTCGGTATTGGATATGCCGACTCTATGATCTATCCAGACCTGCCTGGCTTGGCGAAAGAAATGAAGCGCCATTTCGGCTTTGGGGTTTAGCTATGTTTGAAGTCCACACATTTGATCCAAAAACGCTTAGCTGGTGGTTTGATCAACTTGACAACATCGACTTGGATCCCCCATATCAGCGGCGAGGGAAACTATGGAGCGATAGGGATCGTGCCTTTTTGATCGACTCAATATTGAATGGCTACGATGTTCCAAAGGTGTATGTTGCCGATTTTGCCTTTGGGAGAGCCCAACTCAATACAAGTGGCAAACAATACGCCGTGATCGACGGAAAACAGCGTCTTGGGGCGATCTTTGATTTCTTTAGCAACAAACTTAGATTGGCCGATAATTTTGAATGGACGGTCAATCCCGAGCTTCGTCTTGGAGGCCTGTCTTACAACGATCTCTTGCAAAACCACCCCAAAGTGGCCAGCAGATTTGCCAATTTCAATTTATCCGTAATGCGCGTCATTACCGATGATGAGGGGAAAATCAACGAACTTTTCGTGCGCTTGAATAGAAGCAAGCCTCTAACCGGCGCAGAAGTACGAAACGCTATGGGAGGGATCGTACCCCAGTTGATTCGGGACCTCTGCGCGCACCGGTTTTTTGCAACCCGGATCAAATTCTCTACGGAGAGGCGTCAAGATCAAAATGCTGCGGCCAAACTTTTGCTTGTTGAGTTCCGTGGCAACCCCGTAGGGACTCAAAAGCCCAATATTGATCGTTTTGTGGATGAAGGCATTAAAGCCCAAGCCGGCACGGAGGAATTTGCGCGTGCTGCCAGCCGGTGTATCGAAGTACTATCCCGTATGGCTGATATATTTTCGGAACGAGACCCTTTGCTTTCGTCTGCGGGCCCCCTGCCAGTCCTATATTGGTTTATACGCGAGACACCACCTGAAAAGGACAAACTCATACGATCTTTCCTCGTAAAGTTCGCTAAAGAACGAAGGGACAATAAGCTTCTTGCCAAGGTTGGGGGGCGCAATGTTGATAACGAACTGGCTCTGTATGACCAGCTTGATCGAAGTACAGATAACCAAGGTAGCATAGAGGGGCGTGTAGATATTCTTCGGCGACGCTTCAAATAGGCTGAATTACCCCTACTTTCATAGACAAATTCGAGAGTCTGCTCGGCAACGTAGACCAGCCGTATATCGCACGGTGGCGGAGTGACCGATTGGCCGATTATCTGCCATCTGAAACCCAGACTTCATCAACCAAAAAGCCAACCCTCAGGTTGGCTTTTTCCGTTCAGACTGACTTCCCTGCCCGAATCCCGACAGGGCTGGACCTTGGAGGTGACACCCACCCCCAGGCCCTCACTTACTCCACCGCCCTCACCTTATCCACGTAGTACCCAGTTTCCCCAAAGCACGTGGACGGAATACCTAGATGCTGGTCATACGACAGCGCGACCCGCTTGCCCATCGCGGCGTTGATGTCGGCGGCGACCTTGTCGTCGCGCACGGTGAAGGGAAAGATCTCCGGCATGCTGCCGGGCAGGGCGACGATGGCCAGCTCGCCTTCCCAGGTCTTGCACAGCCAGCCCTTCTGGGAAAACTTCTGTACGTAGCCGGCGCGTTCGCCGCTGGAGTAGCTCCAGTTGAGGGCCAGCCAGGTGTAGCCGACCAACAGGGCGATGATCAGGAAGAGGAAGCCGACGGACCACAGGAACCAGTTCCTGCCCTTGCGGGCGCCGGTGGAAGGGGTGGATGCCACGTGAAACTCCTGCTGGGATGAATGATGGATGAGGGCGCGTGCCGTGGGCCGGCGCGTCACCCGAAGCCGCGGCGGCTCTGGATGGCTTCGGCCACGTGGGCCGCTCCCACCGTCGGGGCTGCGTTCATGTCCGCGATTGTACGCGCGACTTTCAGGATGCGATGGTAGCCCCGCGCCGACAGGCCGAGCCGCTCGATGGCACTTTGCAACAGTTTGCTGCCGGCGGCGTCGGGCTGGCAGAAGGCGTCGATCTCGGCGCCGGCGAGGTTGGCGTTGGGCTTGCCCTGGCGGGCGAGCTGGAGCTGACGGCAGCGGGCGACCCGCTCGCGCACCGCCGCGGAGGGCTCGCCGGCGGGTGTCGCCTGCAGGTCGGCCACCGGCAGCATGGGCACTTCGAGGAGCAGGTCGATGCGGTCGAGCAGCGGGCCGGACAGCTTGCCCCGGTAGCGGGCGATCTGCTCGGGCGTGCATCGGCAGCGCCCGTCCGGGTGGCCGTGGAAGCCGCAGGGGCAGGGGTTCATCGCCGCGATGAGCTGGAAGCGGGCCGGAAACTCGGCCCGCCGGGCGGCGCGGGAGATGGTGATGTGGCCGCTCTCGAGGGGTTCGCGCAGGGCCTCGAGGACGCGCCGGTCGAACTCGGGCAGCTCGTCGAGGAACAGCACGCCGTTGTGGGCGAGGCTGATCTCCCCGGGCCGCGGCGTGCTGCCGCCGCCGACCAGGGCCGCCGTGGAGGCCGAGTGGTGGGGGGCGCGGATCGGGCGCTGGCGCCAGCGGGCGGCGTGGAAGCTGCCCTCCACCGAATGGATCGCGGCGGTCTCGAGGGCCTCGGCGTCGCTCAGGGGCGGCAGCAGGCCCGGCAGGCGCTGGGCGAGCATCGACTTGCCGGTGCCCGGTGGGCCGTAGAAGAGCAGCGAGTGCTGGCCGCTGGCGGCGACTTCGAGGGCGCGCCGGGCCTGTACCTGGCCTTTCACGTCGGCGAGGTCGGGGTAGGCGGGTGGTGGAGCGAGGGGCGGGCCGGCGTAGGGTTCGAGGGGCGTGTGCCGGCACAGGTGGGCGACTACGGCGAGCAGGCTGGGCGCCGGCAGGATGGTGACGCCCTGCACCAGCGCGGCCTCGGCGGCGTTGGCGGCGGGCAGGATCAGGGTGCGCCCGCGCTCGGCGGCCTGGCGGGCGAGGGCGAGGGCGCCGCGCACCGGGCGCAGCTCGCCCGACAGGGAGAGCTCGCCGGAGAACTCGTGGTGGGCGAGGGCGTCGGCGGGGATCTGCCCCGAGGCGGCGAGGATGCCCAGGGCGATCGGCAGGTCGAAGCAGCCGCCCTCCTTGGGCAGGTCGGCGGGGGCGAGGTTGACGGTGATGCGCCGCTGGGGAAACTCGAACTGGCTGGTCTGCAGCGCGGCGCGCACCCGGTCGCGGGCCTCGCGCACCTCGACGTCGGGGAGGCCGACCAGCGTGAACGCCGGCAGGCCGTTGGCGAGGTGGACTTCGACGCTGACCTCGGGGGCGGCGAGGCCGACGAGGGCGCGGCTGCTCAGGACGGCCAGGCTCATGATGAGGTGGGCATAAAACCCCGAGTTTAGCCGGTTGCCGCCGGCAAGGACAGCGCCGATGCCGGGCGGGTGATGCCGCGCGGCTCAGCGCCCGATCGGCAGGGTCAGCTGGGGGCCGGGGCCGCTCTTGCCGGTCAGCTCGAGGCGCGACAGCTCGACCAGCAGCGAGAAGGTGGATTTGCTGTCCTGGTCGGCCTCGTCCACGTAGAACCAGTGGTCCTTGTAGCGCACGGCCACGTGGGCGTTGGCGGGCCGCTCGGTGCCCGGCTGGCTGCGCACCCGGAACAGCTCGGCCATCACCTGCTGCCAGTCGAAGTCCTGCCCGGCGGCGTCGCGGGTGATGGTGGCGAGGCCGCGGGCGCGGTGGGGCTCGGGCACCTCGACGCCGTGGCTCACGTAATACAGGGCCTGCAGCAGGGAGCGGGTCTCGAGGTCGAGCTGGGTGAGGCCGCCGGGGGCCTGGGCCTGGCGGAACGGCGGGAGGGTCTCCTGGGTCATGCGCAGCTCGCTGGTGCCGGGCTTCAGCCCGAAGGCTTCGGCGAAGGCGCGGGCGTCCGGGCTGTCGAGCTGGCGCGGGTCGATGCGCACCACCGGGTAGCTGCTGCGGCGCAGCAGGCGCCAGTGGCGGCCGCTGGCGTCGGGGCGGTATTCCATGCCGTTGCGGGCGGCGTCGATCAGGTCGCGGGCCGACACCGCGCCGGCCGGCAGGCTGCCGCCCAGGATCTCTTCCTGTTCGGCCATCCCGAACACCAGGGCGCCCTGGTTCTGCAGGCGCTGCAGGGCGGCCACGCCGCGCAGGAAGCTGGAGGCCGGCGGCGCCTCGCGGGGCGTCGGGCCGCTGGCGGTTTCGGCGTTGGGCACCCAGTTGAGGTTCTCGAGGTAGAGGCGGAAGACCTTGGAGATCGGCCAGGTGGTCTTGGCGAGGTAGATCACGCCGTCGAGGGACAGCGGGGTGAACAGCTTGCGGGTGAATTCCTGGTCGTCGAGGGGCGTGAGGCTGAAGGTGGGGCGGTCGGCGCCCATGATCTGGGCCTGGGGCAGCACGGTGGTGAAGCTGCGGTTGATGTCGCCCCCCGCGGCGGTGAAGAAGGGCAGCAGCCCGACGCTCTGGCTGCGCTCGAACTGGGCGGCGATCGCCGATACGGCCAGGCTGCTGGGGGTGTCGGTGTAGCGAAGGCGCACGATGTTGAGCAGGAGCTGCTCTTCGGTGGTCCGCTTGATCACCTCGTTGTACTGCAGGCGGGCGTGGTCGAGGGTTTGCGGGCCGAGGCTGCTGCAGCCGGAGAGGCCCAGGCCGAGGGCCAGCAGCGCGATGAGGAACGGGCGGGGCACGGGAGACTCCGGGCAGACATGAAAGAGGGCGCCGCAGCGCCCTCGGGGGATGGTGTGGCGGCGGCTTATTCGTCGGCCGGCGCGCGCTGGGCCAGCTCGGCCTCGAGGCGGGCGACCCGGTGTTCCAGGTCGGCCAGCTTCTCGCGGGTGTGGGCCAGCACTTCGCGCTGCACTTCGAACTCTTCGCGGGTCACCAGATCGAGCTTGGAAAAGCCGCTGGCGAGCAGGGCGCGGGCATTTTTTTCCAGGTCTTTGGCGGGGCTGTTGGCGAGGAGTTCGGAAACTTTCGAACCGATTTCGTCGAGGATCTTGGGATTGGCCATGGACGTGTTCCTCATGGGTGATGGGATGAATGGGCTTGCATGAAGTGTAGCACTGCCCCGCCCGCGGCCCCCAGCCGGCGATGCACCACATTGGCGCATGCCGGCGGGCGCCTCCATCCAGACTGGTGCGCACGATTTTGGGGCCGTGCGCCGGCCGGCCGCGGGCCTGGGCTAATCCGATGAAAACAAAAGATTTTCAAAACTGGCATGTGGGTTGCTAAGGTTAAGCCAGAGTTTTGAAACCCCGATTGAACCTTCTGGAGATTACCGCCATGCGCAAGACCGTCATTGCCTCCGCCCTGTTCGCCGCCTCGGTGCTGCCCAGCCTCGCCGCCGCCCAGACCGCCGCGCCCGCCGACGACTACACCATCACCGGCAACGTGTCGCTGATCAACGACTACCGTTTCCGCGGCATCACCCAGACCATGAAGAAGCCCGCGTTGCAGGGCGGTTTCGACTTCAGCCACGCCAGCGGCTTCTACCTGGGCAACTGGAACTCCAACGTCTCCGAATACGCCGGCTTCCCGGGCGGCAACCTGGAGATGGATTTCTACGGCGGCTACAAGACCAGCTTCGGTGACTTCAGCCTCGATGTGGGCGCCATCTATTACTACTACCCGGGCTCCAAGTACAACTTTACCGGCAGCACCGTCGACAACAAGGAGATCTACATCGGCGGCTCCTGGCAGTTCCTGTCGGCCAAGTACTACTACTCGGTGGGCGACTACTTCTCCGACAAGGGCGACAAGAACAAGGGCACCGACGGCACCGGCTACCTCGACCTTGCGGCGACCTACGACCTGGGCGGCGGCTGGGGCGTCAATGGCCACGTCGGCCACCTGTCCTACAAGGGCCGCGACAAGGCCGACTACACCGACTGGAAGCTCGGCGTGACCAAGGATGTGAAGGGCTACGTGTTCGGCCTCGCCTACCTGGGCACCAACGCCCGCGACAAGGCCGGCGACTGGTACTCCTTCACCAACGCCTCGACCGGCAAGGTCGTCGCGGCCGGCGCCGACACGCTGCTGGTGTCGGTTTCCAAGACCTTCTGAACCTTCCCGAGGCGGTGCCCCAGGGCGCCGCCGCTTCCGGAGCACGCATCATGAAACTCGTCACCGCCGTCATCAAACCCTTCAAGCTCGACGAAGTGCGCGAAGCGCTGTCGGCCATCGGGGTGCAGGGCATCACCGTCACCGAGGTCAAGGGCTTCGGCCGCCAGAAGGGCCACACCGAGCTCTACCGCGGCGCCGAATACGTCGTGGATTTCCTGCCCAAGGTGAAGATCGAGGCCGCCGTGAAGACCGAGATCCTCGACCAGGTGGTCGAAGCCATCGAAAAGTCCGCCAGCACCGGCAAGATCGGTGACGGCAAGATCTTCGTCTTCGATCTCGAACAAGCCATCCGCATCCGCACCGGCGAGTCCGGCGTCGACGCGTTGTAAGAGGAGCCTGCATCATGAGAAAGTTCTTTGCGGCCCTGCTCGCCTCCGTGGCCCTGGGCCTGGCGGGTGGCGCCATCGCCGACGACAAGCCGGAGGCGTCCGCCGCCCCCGTCGAAGCGCCGGCCGTGACGGCACCGGCCGAGGTCAAGGCCGAAGCCCCCATCGCCCCCCCCGCGGCCGTTGCCGCCGAGGCCGCGCCGGCCGAAGCCGCGCCGGCGCCGGTCGCCAACAAGGGCGACAACGCCTGGCTGATGGTCTCCGCGGCCTTCGTGATCCTGATGTCCATCCCGGGCCTGGCCCTGTTCTACGGCGGCCTGGTGCGCGCCAAGAACATGCTGTCGGTGCTGTTGCAGGTGCTGGCGGTGTTCTCGCTGATCAGCGTGCTGTGGGTGCTGTACGGCTATTCGGTGGCCTTCACCGAGGGCAACGCCTTCTTCGGCGGCCTCGACAAGGCCTTCCTGAAGGGCATCACGCCGGACTCCGTCGCCGCCACCTTCTCGAAGGGCGTGGTGATCTCCGAGTACATCTACGTGGTGTTCCAGGGCGCCTTCGCGGCGATCACCGTGGCCCTGATCCTCGGCGCCTTCGCCGAGCGCATCAAGTTCGCGGCGGTGCTGCTGTTCGCGGTGCTGTGGTTCACCTTCAGCTACCTGCCGGTGGCCCACATGGTGTGGTACTGGGCGGGCCCGGATGCCTACGTCTCCGCCGCCGCGGCCGATGCGGCCAACGCGACCGCCGGCTACCTGTTCCAGCATGGCGCCCTAGACTTTGCCGGCGGCACCGTGGTGCACATCAACGCCGCCGTGGCCGGCCTGGTCGGCGCCTTCATGGTGGGCAAGCGGATCGGCTTCGGCCGCGAGTCCTTCGCCCCGCACAGCCTGACCCTCACCATCGTCGGCGCGTCCCTGCTGTGGGTGGGCTGGTTCGGCTTCAACGCCGGCTCCGCCCTCGAAGCCAACGGCGCCGCCGCCCTGGCCTTCGTGAATACCTGGGTGGCGACCGCCGCCGCGGCCTGCTCCTGGCTGGTGGCCGAATGGCTCCTGAAGGGCAAGCCGTCCGGCCTGGGCGCCGCGTCGGGTGCCGTGGCGGGGCTGGTGGCGGTCACCCCGGCGGCCGGCTTCGTCGGCCCGGTGGGCGCGATCGTGATGGGCCTGCTGGCGGGTGTGGTCTGCCTGTGGGGCGTCAATGGCCTCAAGCGCATGCTCGGTGCCGATGACTCCCTCGATGTGTTCGGCGTGCATGGCGTCGGCGGCATCCTCGGCGCGATCCTCACCGGCGTGTTCGCCGCGCCGTCCCTCGGCGGCACCGGTATCTGGGACTACGTGGCCAACAAGGCGGCGGACACCTACTCGATCGCCGACCAGGTCATCAATCAGGCCACCGCCGTCGGCATCACCGTGGTGTGGTCCGCGGTGGTCGCGGTGGTCGCCTACAAGCTGGTCGATCTGCTGGTCGGCCTGCGGGTGGCGGAAGACGAGGAGCGCGAGGGCCTCGACATCACCTCCCACGGCGAGAGCGCCTACCACCAGTAAGCGCCTTCATCCGGCAATCCACGCAGCGGGCGCCTTCGGGCGCCCGTTGTGTCTGGCGGGGCCGACGGGGGAGGGGGCGGCGCGGCGTGCGCCAATCTGCTAGGCTCGCCGCCTTTCAACCCGCCGGGCCGCGCAGGCTCTGCTTTGACCCGAACCACCATGGACAAGTACGAAAAGTTCAAGATCGAACAGGATTCCCTGCTCAAGGCGCTGGCCGAGAACGGCCCCAGCGAAAACCTGATGCACCGCATGCAGGCCCTCTACAAGGACGCCTGCCTGGTCGTCGCGCTGGGCCCGAGCACCGCGCTCGAGCGCAGCCCCGAGGACGCCAGCCGCGAATACGCCGACGAGCAGGATTTCGCCGCCTACGTGGAGGCCTACGTGCTCGCCGTGCAGAGTGGCGAGCTGGCGCGGATCTTCCAGATGCCGCCGTGGGGGCCGGTGTCCTACGAATACGAGACGGTGGACGTGGACGGCAAGGTCTGCCCGGGCGTCCGGGTGAGCTGGGGCAACAAGATCGCCTTCCTCGCCGGCGGCAAGGACAGCGCCTTCGACCCGCAGCTCGAAGCGATGGCCAAGGCCCTGGCCGCGCTGCTGTCGGCCAAGTGGTACCGCTGGCAGGTGCGGCTGGTGTGACGGGCCCGTCGGCGGGCCGCGCGGGCGTCTCCCCCGGCCTCGCCGACAGGCGTATATTCCGGCCCTCGTTACCCCTTTGATCGGTTCGGCCGTGGGCCGGGCCGCATGCGCCATGCCCCTGCCCAGTTTCAACCCCGCCGACTACCCGCAACAGCTGGCCGACAAGGTGGCCCGCTACAAGGCCGACTTTGCGGCCTTCGACCTGCCCGAGCCGGAGGTCTTCGCGTCCGAACCGCTGGCCTACCGCCTGCGCGCCGAGTTCCGCATGTGGCACACCGGCGAGCGCGTCGATTACGCGATGTTCGACCCGGCCGACCCCAGGCAGGTCGTGGTGCTCGACGCCTTCCCGCCGGCCGCGCCGCCCATCGCCGCGGCGATGCCGCGCCTGCGCGACGCGCTGATGGCCAGCGAGCCCCTCAAGCGCAAGATCTTCCAGGTGGAGTTCCAGGCCACCCTGTCCGGCGAGCTGATGATCTCCCTCGTCTATCACCGCCCCCTCGACGACGCCTGGCAGACCGCCGCCGCGGGGCTGGCGGCCGAGCTCGGCGTGCAGCTCATCGGGCGCAGCCGCAAGCAGAAGATCGTGCTCGGCCGCGACTGGCTGCTGGAAGCCTTCGAGCTCGACGGCCGGCAGCTCCGCTACCAGCAGCTCGAGGGCAGCTTCACCCAGCCCAACGGCGGCGTTAACCGCAAGATGCTCGGCTGGGCCCGCGCCCGGGCGGCGGGCCTCGGCGGCGACCTGCTGGAACTGTACTGCGGCAACGGCAACTTCACGGTGGCGCTGGCGCCGCTGTTCGGGCGCGTGCTGGCCACCGAGATGAGCAAGCCCTCGGTGCGCGCCGCCGACTACAACCTCGAGGCCAACGGCGTCGGCAACGTGAAGATGGTGCGGATGGCCAGCGACGAGATCAGCGACGCCCTCGCCGGCGGCCGCGAATACCGCCGCATGAAGGACGTGGACCTGGCCGCCTACACCTTCAGCACGCTGTTCGTCGACCCGCCCCGCGCCGGCCTCGACGCGCCCACCGTCGCGCTCGCCCGCGGTTTCGACCACATCCTGTACATCTCCTGCAACCCGCAGACCCTGCGCGACAACGTGGAAGCCCTGCACGCCACCCACCGCATCGCGGCGGCGGCGGCCTTCGACCAGTTCCCCTACACCCACCACCTGGAGTGCGGCCTGCTGCTGGAGCGGCGGAGGGGCTGAGCGATGGGCTTCCTCGACTGGCTGCTGGGCAAGGGCGGCGAGGTCTGCGACGGCGACCCGCGCCTCGCCGAGGCGGTGGCCCGGGTGATCGACGCCACCGACCCGCGCCTCAGGCTGCTCGACGGGGTGCGGGAGCGCCTGTGCCCGGCGGTCACCGGGGCTCTCGCCTACGCCGACCGGGTGGCCGCCGCGCTGCCGCCCTGCGTCGAGGTCACCCCCGACAACTGGTCGGCGAGCCCGGTGCTGCGGGCCTTCTTCGTGCGCCCGGCCGACGTGGCGGCCACGCTCCACGACAGCCGCGACCTGCAGGACTTCCTGGCCTCGCCGGCGGGTAGCGCCCTCGACCGGGTGTGCTGCGTGATCGCCGCCACCCGCAGCGAGCAGACGGTGCTCGGCACCGCCCTCGAGGGTGACATCCTGCGTCAGGACGTGGAGCAGAAGACGGTCAGCTTCGGCCACTTCCGCCTGTTCGGCTTTGCCGCCACCGAGGAGGCGCTGCGCCGGCGCATCGCCGACACGGTGCTCGAAGGGCTGGTGCTCGCCGCGCTGCGGGCGATCAACACCCGCCAGCAGGAGGGTGACCGGCTGGCCTTCGCCCAGCGCCTCCTCAGCGGCCGCCTCGCGCTGATGGAGAAGAGCCGCGCCGGCCTCGACGCCCTGGAGTGCGGCACCTGGAAGGGGCGCGACATCGGCCGGCTGCGCGACAGCCTGGCCGCCAACGCCGCCGAGCTCGCCGCCCATCACTCGGCCGGCGGGGGCCTGGAGGGCGCGCTGGAGGGGATCATCCGGACCCTCGAGGCGGCCGACGCGGTGATCCACGCCGAGAGGCTGAGCCTGTCCCTCGACGCGATGAACGTGGCCGTACCGCCGGACAGCCCCGGCGCGGCCACCGTGGAGCTGCTCGAATTCTCCACCGCCACCCCGGGGACGTCCCGCCGGGTGGCCTTCCTGGCAAGCGTGCCCCGCCACGCGGTGGCCGAGCGCAAGCTCGACCTGGCGGCGGGGCTGCGGCTGCTCTAGCTAGCCGGCTGCGTCGCAGGAAGCCCGCGGCCCGTCCTGCCGGATCGTGGCATGGCGTGGCGCTACGGGCCGGGTACGCCGCAGGGCTCCTGCGCCTCCGCCGCGGCGAGCAGGCGGCGCAGCTCCGGCACGCAGGAGCCGCAGCGGCTGCCGCACTGGAGCCGGCGCTGCAGCGCGTCGAGGTCGTCGCCGCCGGCGATTGCCGCGCTGATCTCGTGCTCGGACACGTCGAGGCAGTTGCACACGATGCGGCCGCGCTGCCGCGCCGTGCCGGGCGGGCTCGCCAGCGGGGCCAGCAGGAGCGGGCGCAGCTCGCCGGCCGGGCGGCCTTCCACCAGCAGCTCCTGCAGCCAGGGGCCGGCCGCGGTCTCGCCGGCCAGGCGCAGCGCGACCAGCTGCCCGCCCTCCATCCGCGCGCGCTTGTCGATGCCGCGGTGCGCGTCGCGGTAGCACAGGGTTTCCGCCCCATCGAGGCCGGCAAGGGCGTCGAGCTCGGCCAGCCAGGCGTCCGGAATCGGGCCGTCGTGGGCGGCGCGCAGCACCACGGTGGCTTCGTCGCGGCCGGCCAGCCCCAGGGAGGCGTAGGCGAAGCGCGCCAGCCACGGCACCAGGCGCTCGGCCAGCTCGGTGGCGGCCTCGCCGGGGCGCTCCCGCCACAGCAGCAGCAGCGGGTGGGGCAGGTCGGCGCGGCACACGGCGATCGCGCTGTGCTTGAGCTCGGGCTGCTTCGAGTAGGGGTCGAAGGCGGCGCTGGTCAGCGCGTTGATGCCGGCCGAGTTCAGCGCGTTGCGCCCCCAGTGCATTGCCACGAAGGCCTGGCCGCGGCCGACCTCTTCGGTGGCGTGGGCGCGCAGCACGATCTCGCCGCGGCGGCTGCGGACCTTCACCAGCTCGCCGTCGGCAATGCCGAGCCCGGCCAGCTCGCCCGGGTGCAGGTCGATGCGCGCCTCGCCGACGTGGGCGTAGAGGCGCGCCAGCTTGCCGGTGCGGCTCATGCCGTGCCACTGGTCGCGCAGCCGGCCGGTGGTGAGGTGCAGCGGATAGTCCGCGTCGGGCGCTTCGGCGGTGGTGGCGCGCACCGGCACCACGAAACGGGCGCGCCCGTCGTCGGTGGCGAAGCGGCCGTCGGCATACAGCCGGGCCCGCGCCGGCGCGTCGCCGGGGGTGCTGCCGGCGGGGAAGGGCCATTGCTGCGGCCCGGCCTGCTCCAGCAGGGCGTGGCTGAGGCCGCCGATGTCCATGTCGCGACCCACGGTGCTCGCCGCATGCTCGGCGAAGATGGCCGCGCTGTCGGCGTAGTCGAACAGCCGCGCGGCCTCGGGCCGGCCCAGCCGCGGCGCCAGCGCCCGGGCCAGGTCGCGGACGATGCGCCAGTCGGCGCGGGCCTCGCCGGGCGGCGGCACGGCGCGGTGTACGCGGCTGATGCGGCGCTCCGAGTTGGTGACGCTGCCGTCCTTCTCGCCCCAGGTGGCGGCCGGCAGCAGCAGGTCGGCGTAGGCGGCGGTCTCGGTGCTGCGGTAGGCGTCCTGCAGCACCACGAAGTCGCAGCGCGCCAGCGCCGCGTGCACCGCGGCCAGCTCGGGCATCGACTGGGCCGGGTTGGTGCAGGCGATCCACAGGGCCTTGATCTTGCCGGCGCCCGCCGCGCGGAACAGCTCCACCGCGCTGAGGCCGGGCTGGGCCGGTACGTCGGCCACCCCCCAGAAGCGCGCGACCTCGGCGCGGTGCGCGGGGTTGGCGAGCTCCCGGTGGGCCGGCAGCAGGTTGGCGAGGGCGCCGACCTCGCGCCCGCCCATCGCGTTGGGCTGGCCGGTCAGCGAGAACGGGCCGCAGCCCGGCCGGCCGATCTGCCCGGTGGCCAGCGACAGGGCGATCAGCGCGGTGCCGTTGTGGGTGCCATGGGTGGACTGGTTGAGGCCCTGGCACCACAGGGACATCGCCGCGCCGGCGGTGCCCCACCAGCGCGCCGCGGTGACGATGTCGGCCGCGGCGAGGCCGCACACCTCGGCGGCGCGGGCCGGCGTGGTGTCCCGCACGTGTTCGCGCAGGGCCTCGAAGCCCTCGGTGTGGGCGGTGATGAAGGCGGTGTCGAGGTGGCCCTCGGCGATCAGCACGTGCAGCATCGCGTCGAACAGCCAGATGTCGGTGCCGGGGCGCAGCGCGAGGTGCAGGTCGGCGCCCGCCGCGGTGTCGGTGCGGCGCGGGTCGACGACGATCATCTT
The DNA here is from genome assembly GCF_041908905.1 of Zoogloea sp. GTDB lineage: Bacteria > Pseudomonadota > Gammaproteobacteria > Burkholderiales > Rhodocyclaceae > Zoogloea. The sequence goes on along the minus strand of NZ_JAYREK010000001.1, from coordinate 159,704 downwards.
CATGCCCGGACGGGCCTGCCGGGCCCGCTCGATGCGCCGGAAGGCCACCGGGTGGGCGTAGGCCGGGTTGCTGCCGGCGATCAGCAGGCAGTCGGTGTGGTCGAAATCCTCGTAGGCGCAGGGCGGGGCGTCGGCACCCAGGGTCTGCTTGTAGGCGGCGACGGCGCTGGACATGCACAGCCGCGAGTTGCTGTCGACGTTGTTGCTGCCGATCAGCGCCTTCATGGTCTTGTTGAAGACGTAGTAGTCCTCGGTGAGCAGCTGGCCGGAGATGTAGAAGGCCACCGAGTCGGGGCCGTGGCGGCGTATCGTGTCGGCGAAGCGGTCGGCGGCGTGGGCGATCGCCTCGTCCCAGCCGATGCGCCGGCGCGGCTCGGCGCGGGTGCGGCGCAGCTCGGGGTGGAGCAGGCGGGTCTCGGGGCGCGCGGCGAGGTGGAGCGTCGAGCCCTTGGTGCACAGCCGGCCGAAGTTGGCCGGATGCGCCGGGTCGCCGCGCACGCCGGTGATCTGCCGGCCGTCGTGTTCGATCAGCACGCCGCAGCCGACGCCGCAGTAGGGGCAGGTGGCTTTCGTTTCGAGGGGGGAGGGCATGGTGCGTGTCCTGGCTAGGTGCGGCTGGCCAGATAGGCCTGCACGACGTTGAGCAGCAGCGATAGGCCGGCGACGATCTTCAGCGAGAGGGCCGGGTTGCGGGAGAGCAGGGGCAGGCGCCGGGGGCTGGCGAGCGGCCGCTCGGCGCCGCGTTCGAGTTCGAGGCGGAACTCCTCGGCGGTCTCGAAGCGGTCCTTCGCGTCGCGCGCGCAGGCCTTCAGCAGCACCGCCTCCAGCCAGGCCGGGGTGTCCGGGCGGTAGCGGGTCGGCGCGACGGGGGCGCCGAAGCGCGGGCGCTGGAAGGCCTCGATCTCGCCGTAGGGGTATTTGCGCGTCAGCAGTTCGTACAGCGTGACGCCGCAGGCATACAGGTCGGTGCCCGCGTCGGCCTGCGCCGCGTCGCCGAACAGCTCCGGCGCCATGTAGGACGGCGTGCCGGGGTTGTTGATCTCGCGCAGGTCGTCGCCGTCGGAGGCGGCGACGCCGAGGTCCAGCAGGCGCAGCTGGCCGTCCCGGTCCACGTGGATGTTGTCGGGTTTCAGGTCGCGGTGCACGATGCCGAGGCGGTGCAGCGCGCCCACGTGCCGGAGCAGCTCGCGGCCGATCCCGACCAGCTCGTGGGTAGCGTAGCGGTGGCCGCGGGCGAGGGCCGCCCGCAGGGTCTCGCCGGGGTGCCAGCTCATCAGGTAGTACAGGTGCGCGCGGGGCGGGTGGTCGACGATGCGCGGGAAGCCCTGCCCCGGCACCCGGCGGGCCAGCCATTCCTCGCGCACCAGCGCGGCCAGCGCCTCGGCATCGCCGGCCTCGGGGCGCAGCGTCTTGAGCACCAGCGCCGCGCCGTCGTCGATGCGGGTCACCCGGTACAGCAGGGTCACCAGCGATTCGTGCAGCAGGGCGTCGACGCGCAGGCCGTCCAGCGTCTCGCCGGGCTTGAGGCGCGGCGGCAGCGGCAGGCGCCGGCTGCCGGCGAGCCGGTCGCGGGGGTTGTCGGCGGGCAGCGCGAGCAGCTCGGCGACCAGCGCGGTGGCGTTGTCCTGGCCGCCGCGGCGCAGGGCCTCCCGGGTCAGCGCGTCGGCCGCCGGCTGGGCCTCGGCCTCGCGGCGCAGCACCTCGGCGATGCCCGCGTCGCCCAGGCTGCCCCACACCCCGTCGGTGACCAGCACGAAGCGGTCGCCGGGCAGCAGCTCGCCGTCGTCGTGGTCCACCAGCAGGCGGGCCTCCAGGCCGATCGCCCGCCGCAGCACGTTGGAGAGCTCGGGGTGCTCCCAGCTGTGGTCCTCGGTGAGGCGCTGCAGCGCGCCGTCGCGCCACAGGTAGGCGCGCGAGTCGCCGATGTGGGTGACGTAGTAGCGCCGGCCGCGCAGCACCAGCGCGGTCAGCGTGGTGGCCATGCCGGCGTAGTCGCGGGACTTCGACGACTGGGCCAGCAGCCAGCGGTTGACCGCCCCGAGCACGGTGTCCATCGACTTCTCGACGCTCCAGGTGTGCGGCGTCGAGAAGTAGTCGGCCAGCAGGCTGCGCACCGACTGCTCCGCCGCCTCGCGGCCATGGGCGTGGCCGCCGACGCCGTCGGCGATCGCCAGCAGCAGGCCCTTGGCCGCGAGCTCGGCGCCCTCCGGGGTCGCCGCGCCGACGAAGTCCTCGTTGCGGGCGCGGGGCCCCTGGGCGCTGGCGTGGCCGAGCCGGATTTCGGGGCCGGCCGCCGCCCCGCCCGGGGCGCCGGGATGATCTGCTCTCATCGCGGTGGTCCGGGAGGGGGGTCAGATCCGGGCCGAGGTCACGTGGGGCGCGCCCCAGGTGGTGCGCCAGCGGGCCTTGACCAGCGACAGGCCGGACAGCGCGACCAGCGCAAGTGCGGCGAAGACCAGGAAGCCCGCCTGGTAGCTGCCGGTCAGCTGCCTGGAGTAGCCCAGCGAGGACGCCAGGTAGAAGCCCCCGACGCCGCCGGCCATGCCGACCAGCCCGGTCATCACGCCGATCTCCTTGTGGAAGCGCTGCGGCACCAGCTGGAACACCGCGCCGTTGCCCATCCCCAGCGCGAGCATCGCGCAGACGAAGGCCGCCAGCGCCATCCACGCCTCGGGCAGGTCGAAGCTGACGATGCCGAGGAACAGCGCCGCGAACACGTACATCACCGACAGCGACTTGATGCCGCCGATGCGGTCGGCCACGTTGCCGCCGATCGGCCGCACCAGCGAGCCGGCGAACACGCAGCCGGCGGTGAAGAAGCCGGCAGTCTGCGGGGCGAGGCCGTACTGGGTGTTGAAGTAGATCACCAGCGACGAGGCCAGCCCGACGAAACCGCCGAAGGTCACCGAGTAGAAGAACATGAACCACCAGGCGTCCTTGTCCTGCAGCACCCGCAGGTATTCGGCGAGGGTCTTGGGCGGCGGGGCGTCCGGCGCGTCCTTGGCCATCACGCAGAAGGCGGCCAGCACCAGCACCAGCGGGATCAGCACGGCGCCGAACACGTTGCTCCAGCCCAGCGCTGCGGCGAGGCCGGGGGCGAACAGCGCGGCCAGCGCGGTGCCCGAGTTGCCGGCGCCGGCGATGCCCATCGCGGTGCCCTGGTGTTCGGGCGGATACCAGCGGGAGGCCAGCGGCAGCGCGGCGGCGAAGGAGGCGCCGGCGACGCCGAGGAAGCCACCCAGCACCAGCACCTCCGCGTAGCTGTGCACGCCGGCCAGCCAGGCATACAGCAGCGCGGCGATCACGATGACCTGGCCGATGATGGCGGCCTTCTTCGGCGACAGCCGGTCCACCAGCACGCCCATCACCACCCGCAGCAGGGCGCCGGCAAGCACCGGGGTGGCGACCATCAGGCCCTTCTCGGCGTGGGACAGCCCGAGGTCCTTGGCGATGCCGATGCCCAGCGGGCCCAGGATGACCCACACCATGAAGGACAGGTCGAAGTAGAGGAAGGCGGCCAGCAGCGTGGGCGTGTGGCCGGCCTGCAGGAAGGATTTCTTGTCCATGTCGCGTGCTCTCTCAAAAGATGAGTGATGGGGCCGGGGGGCCCGGATTCAGCAGCGCATGGCGTCGTTACCATCGTCCCGTCGGCGTTGACGGGATGAACACTGTGCTGGGCAATACAAAGCAGGCTCCGTGCCTGTTTTGCGATGGTGGAAATTTCCGCTGGTTGGCGGCTTTTTCCAGCCGATTCCGGCCGATCGGGTCGGGGTTCCGGCCAGAAACCGCACCAAAACGGCGCGCCGTGGCTTGTTGCGGTGCATCAGAGGCCGCGGCGTTGCGCCGCTCGAGGTAACGCGGGGGCGCCCCGGGTTTCCTGGCCCCCGCAGGGGCGGGCAGGGCGCAGCCCGGCCCGGGGCCCGCTCAGTGCGGGCCGGCGTGGCCCGCGTCGCCGGCCAGCGCCCGGCCGAAGATCAGCACGTCACGGATGTCGCGGATGTCGCGCCCGTCCTTGAGCAGCTGGAAATACCACGGCCCGTCGGTGGTGTCGCCGTACATCACGCCGCCGACCAGCTTGCCGTCGCGGATCACCAGCTTCTTGTAGACCCCGCCCTGCGGATCGTTCAGCACGATCTCCTCGCTCTCCTGGCCACCCATGAAGTCCCCGGCCGAGAACAGGTCGATGCCGGTGACCTTGAGCCGGGTCGAGGTCACCGAGCCGGTGTAGCGGCCGATGCCGTGGCCGGCGAGATGGTTCGCGGCGACCCGGGCCTGCTCGAACAGCGGGGCGACCAGGCCGTAGGCGATTCCGCGGTGGCTGACGCATTCGCCGACCGCGTAGATGCGCGGGTCGAAGGTCTGCATGGTGTCGCTGACCACCACGCCGCGCTCGCAGTGGAGGCCGCAGGCCTCGGCCAGCGCGACGTTCGGACGGATGCCGGCGGCCATCACGACGAGCCCGGCGGGGATCTGCAGGCCGTCCTTGAAGCGCACCGCGGCGACCCGTCCGTCCTCGCCGCCGATCACCACCGCGTGGCGGTGCACCCGGGCGGCCTCGATCATCGCGTCGGTGTCCTGGATGTCCCGATAGCCGATCACGCCGGGCAGCTTGTTGCCGGGGATCGGCAGCATGAAGGGCGTCGAGCCGGTGGCCAGCAGCAGGCGGTCGTAGGGGGCGCAGGTGCCGTCGGCGGCGACGACCTGGCGGCGGGCACGGTCGATGTGGGTCACGGGCTTGCCGGCATGCAGGGTGATGCCCCGCTCGCGATACCAGTCCAGGTCGTTGAGCATGATCTCGGCGATGCCCATCTCGCCGGCCAGCACCGGCGAGAGCAGGATGCGGTTGTAGTTGCCGTGCGGCTCGGCGCCGAACACGGTGATCTCGTAGCGGTCGGGGGCGAGCTCGAGCAGCGCCTCTATCGTCCTGATGCCGGCCATGCCGTTGCCGACCAGGACCAGTTTCTGCTTTTCCATGGCGTCTCCAATCAAAGGCGCGATACGCGGCTCCGTCCGCGTCGTTCCCGGCGCCGGGATGGCCGCCGGGGTGCCACGCGCGGGGGACGGAGCCATGAAAAAACGGCGCCCATTCCGTGCGGGAAAATCGGGTTCCCGAGTCTGGAATGGACGCCGTTGTCCGGGGCGCGGGCCACGTTGCCTGCGCCGTCTGCGGGGAGTCTCAGCAGTAAACGTGCCAGCGGCGGGAGGGCCGCCTGGCCGGGCCCGCGGACGGCGCGCGGCCCGATGGCTGCACCGCGGCGGTGCATCGCGGCGCCGGGATGCCCCACGAGGCGCCGCGGCCGGTGGCCCTCAGCGCCGGGGCGGCAGCAGCTCGGCCATCGACAGCACCGTCTGGGCGACGTCGGCGATGCGCCGGTTCTGGTTCATGGCGGTCTGGCGCAGCAGGCGGTAGGCAGCGCCTTCGTCCAGCCCCTGGTGTTCCATCAGCAGGCCCTTGGCACGCTCGACCAGCTTGCGCTCGGTCAGCGTGGCGCGCACCGCCGCGAGTTCGTCGCCGAGGGTCTGGAGGCGCGCGGACTGTGCCTGCATGTAGTCCATCATCGAGCGGGTCACCTGCGGCCCCAGGCTGGCGCCGAGGAGCAGGCCGTCCTCCCCTGCATCGGCACATTCCCCGCCGGCCAGCAGCACGGCGAGGGGCGCGGGGGGCGTGGCCGGCGGGGCGATCGGCATCGCCTGCTGGCGTTCAAGCTCCGCGCGGCTTGCCGCGATCCGGCGCTCGCAGGTCTGCTTGAGCTGCTCCGCCAGGTGCGCCTCGACGAGGTGGATCTGGTCCAGGCGCCGCGAGCAGAGCTCGAACCAGAGGTCGGTGAGCGCGGGGTCGAAGTCCTCCGTCGCGGTGGCGAGGGTGCGGCGCAGGCGCTCGAGTTCGGCCAGCGGCATGCGGGCCTGCAGCGCCCGCCACCGGGGCAGGATGTCCGCCGCGCAGAAGGCCTCGAAGCGCTGCAGGCACAGCTCCTGCTGCTCCTGGAGGTGCAGCAGCCGCTGCGCCCCCTGCTCGCCGCAGCGGCCCGCGGCCAGCGCGCCGGCACCGGCGGCGCGCTCCTGCCCGGCGACCTCGAAGATCAGCGCGAGCAGGGCGGAGATCCGCTGGGTGTACTGCTGCATGGCATCGGCGCCCGAACACCGCCGGGCGCGGAGCGTCTCGCGCAGCCCTGGCAGCCCCTCCAGGCCCTCGACGACGATCGCGACGCGGGTCAGCAGGCGCATGCCGCCCGTGAAGTCGCCATCCGCCTCCAGCCCGTCGGCCCAGGCCAGCAGGCGGGCCTCGCTCGCCAGGCTGTCACGGATGCAGGCCTCGAGTTCCGGCCCGAAGCGTTGCCCGCCCGAGACCAGGAAGATCTGCGACGAGCCGCGCTCCCGCTGCAGGCCATGCACGAGCTCGCCGACCGCCAGCACCAGCGCGCAGCTCTGCGCGAGTTTCTCCAGGTCGCGCATCTCGCAGCGGCGTGCTGCGAGCAGGAAATCACGTGCTGTCTTCATTTGTTCTTTTCATCCCCGTTTCATCCGGCCTCCAGTCCGGTGGCCACGTGGATCGCAGCACGCAAGGATCAGGCCATGAGCGGCGCCGGGGCGTTGTAAACGAGAAAGCCCCACGCCATCACGGCGCAGGGCTTGGCAGCTTTCAGCGGCCGGCTGCTCGGCGGGGCGGTTGCCTTGCCGACGCGCCCGCCGTGCTCAGCGCCGCCGGCGGCGGCTCAGGCCGAGGCCGGCGAAGCCGAGGCCCAGCAGGGCGAAGGTGGCGGGCTCGGGCACGGTGTTGCCGGCGCTCGGGTTGGAGCTGCCGGAGCCGGGCTGGCCAGGGTCGGGCTGGCCGGGATCGGGCGTGGTGGGCGGGTTGTTGGTGCCCGGGTCGGGCGTGACGGGCGTCCCCGGGCCGAAGTTGGCCAGCTGGCTGACCTGGAGGGCCGACAGGCCGGTCATGTAGGCGCCGGGGTTGGCAATCAGGCCTTCGGCCAGGCTGGTGGCGGTCGCGACGGCGCCGGAGTCCACCGCGTCGTAGTAGTAGGTGACGTCGTCGGGGCGGACCAGGATCGCGAAGTGGGCGACGGAGATGGACTTGCCGGCGCCGAGGCTGAGGGTGAGGTAGTCGTTGTAGGCGTTGGGGGAGATCTCGGTTTTCGTGAAGGCGCTGGTCCAGGCGTTGTTGCCGTTGATCAGCGCGAGGACGGGGTCGTGGCTGCCGTTGACGCCGGAGTCGTAGCTGACCAGGAAGTTGCTGTTGCGGGTGGTCACCTCGGTGCCGTCGGAGCCGGGGTTGCCGTAGAAGGCGACCTGGCCCGAGAAGGCGCTGCTGCCGGTGTTGGTGAAGGTGTCGACCCAGCGGTAGGTGTTCATGCCGGCGAGCAGGTCCACCTGGCGCTGCACGGACAGCCCGGCCGGCAGGGACGTGTAGTAGCCGAACCTGTCGAAGGCATCCCAGCCGCCGTCGCGAACGTAGCCCAGGCCGGCGTTGCCGCCCGTGTAGGTGCTGCCTTCGCCGCTTTCGGTCACGATGTCGGCCGTCACCACGAAGGGGCCCGCGTGGGCGGCCAGGGAGAAGAGCCCGAGCAGGGCGCTGCTGATGCAGGTCAGTGTGATTTTTTTGACGTTCATTTTATTGCTTTCTCGAATTGAAAGAAGTCCAGGAAGAAGCGCAGGCTGCAGGCCTCCTCTATTCATTCGATTTCGCAATTATTGTGCCGCCCCTTTTTGCTCTTGTTTTTTGTTTTTATTCAATGGCTTGTCTTGACGTGGGCACTGCCATGGAGGGGGTTCCCCTTATTTTGTAAAAACCCCCGATTTGAGTAGGGTGAATTGGTTTCCGTGATGCCGGTCACGGTCGCGCTTAATTCCGGTTTATGCCTTTGGGTTTGTTTGTGGCAGGCCCGGATTTTTCGGGGGAGCCGGCGGGCAGGGTCAAGATTTTGTGCCGGAGGGGTGTGCAGTGTTTCGCACCGGGCTGTTCGTTTTGTCGCCAATGAGCGGCGTGACGCCGGGCGTGGGACTGCCCGCGGTGGGGCGCCTCGCGGCCCCGTGTTGGGGCGGCGAGCGTGTCGATATTTTTTACAGTGCGGGGGCGGGGCGTAAAAAAGCCAGCCCCGTGGGGCTGGCTGGGCAACGGCGCGCCGGCGTCGGGGGCCGGCAGGGGGTCAGCGGAACACCACCGTCTTGTTGCCATGCACCAGCACCCGGTCCTCGAGGTGGTAGCGCAGGCCGCGGGCGAGCACGGCCTTTTCGATGTCCTTGCCGTAGCGGACCATGTCGTCCACCGAGTCCGAGTGGTCGATGCGGATCACGTCCTGCTCGATGATCGGGCCCTGGTCGAGCTCGGAGGTGACGTAGTGGCAGGTGGCGCCGATCAGCTTGACGCCGCGCTGGTAGGCCTGGTGGTAGGGCTTGGCGCCGACGAAGCTGGGCAGGAAGCTGTGGTGGATGTTGAGGATCTTACCCGGGTTGGCGGCACACAGCTCGGGCGACAGGATCTGCATGTAGCGGGCCAGCACCATGGTGTCGCCGTGCACCTCGTCGAAGATGCGCTGGATCTCGGCGTAGGCGCGGGGCTTGTTGTCGGCGGTGACCGGCACGTGGTGGAAGGGGATGCCGTGCCACTCGACGAAACCCCGGAAGGTGTCGTGGTTGGAGATCACGCAGGGGATCTCGATGTCGAGCTCCTTCGACTGCCAGCGGGCGAGCAGGTCGTAGAGGCAGTGCTCCTGCTTCGAGACGAGGATCACGACGCGCTTCTTGACCGCCGAGTCGGTGATCTTCCAGTCCATCTGGAGTTCTTCGGCGATGGGGGCGAAGCGCTCGCGGAACTCGGTGAGCATGAAGGGCAGCGAGTCGGCGCGGATCTCGACGCGCATGAAGTAGCGGTCGGGCTGGCTGGCGTCGTCGTTGCGTTCGGAGTGGAGGGCCGTTTCGAGGATCCAGCCCTTGTGTTCGGCGATGAAGCCGGAAACCTTGGCGACGATCCCGGAGCGGTCCGGGCAGGAGGCGGAGAGGGTGTAGAAGCGTTCGCGGTGCATGGCGGGGGGGGCCGCCGGCGGCCGGCCGGGGGGCCGGGCCGGCGGACATGGAAGGGTCAGATGCGGGCGGAGGCGGCGCGGATCTGGGCCATCAGGCCGCTGTATTCGCGTTCGACCGGGAACTGGGGAAACTCGGCGATGACGTTGTCCGGGGCGCGGAACAGGATGCCGGCGTTGGCTTCCTTGAGCATCGCGGTGTCGTTGTAGGAGTCGCCGGCGGCGATGACCTTGAAGTTGATCTCCTTGAAGCGCTGCACGGCTTCCTTCTTCTGGTTGGCCATGCGCAGGTGGTAGTTCACCAGGAAGCCGTCGGCGTCGGCCTCGAGCTTGTGGCAGAACAGGGTGGGCATGCCCAGCTGCTGCATCAGCGGCATCGCGAATTCGTAGAAGGTGTCGGACAGGATGATGACCTGGAAATCCTGGCGCAGGGCGTCGAGGAAATCCTTCGCGCCGGGCTCGGGGCCCATCTCGGCGATCACCTTCTGGATGTCGGGCAGGCCGAGCTTGTGCGCCTTCAGGATGTCGAGGCGGTACTTCATCAGCTTGTCGTAATCGGGTTCGTCGCGGGTGGTGCGGCGCAGTTCGGGGATTCCGGTGCGCTCCGCGAATTCGATCCAGATTTCGGGGACGAGGACACCTTCGAGGTCGAGACAGACGAGTTGCACGGCGTGGGGCTCCAGATGGTGGCGTAGGGATGAGCCTGCGATTTTAGCAAAGAGACCGGCCGGGCTTTTGCCGAATGCGTCGCGAAGTGCAAGCTGCGCCCAGCCCGAGGGCCAGCAGGCCGAGGGTGGCGGGTTCGGGCACCTCGCGCAGCATGGCCCCGGCGAGCAGGGCGTGGCCGGTGGCGGTGGGGTGGATGCCGTCCCAGAAGAGGTAGCTCTCGGGGGTGGCGCAGACGCTCCCGCTGCCGTTGAAGGTGATGTCGTCGCCGGTGTAGCAGCGCTCGCTGACGTTGGTGAGGCCAAAGCGGGCCGGCTCGGCGACGACTTCGGCGAGGAAGCCGGCGGCGTCGAAGGTCAGGATGTCGAGCCCGGCCGCGCGGCGGCTGTCGATGAGGCCGGCGAGCCCGGTGTTGAAGAAGCCGGTGAGCTGGCTGCCGAAGGCGGCGGCGTAGGGGCCCCGTTCGATCAGGCGCGGGACGAGGCCGATGTCGGGGGCGTTGGGCATCAGGAAGTGCCGGGCGCCGGCGGCGGCCAGGCTGTCGACGATCAGGCCCAGGTCGGCCAGGGTCTGGCCGATGCTCTGCGGGGTGCCGTCGGCGCGGGGGCGGCCGGTGAGGATGTCCTGCAGGTTGTTGGCGCCACCCCACACCACGTAGAGGGCGTCGGGGTCGAGGGTCGGGTGGTCGGCGAGCAGGGCGTCGCGCTGCTGGAGCAGGCCCTTGAACTCGGGGTAGAGCGGGTTGTAGAGCTGGTTGTCGGTGCGGGCGCCGCCGAAGGCGTAGTTGGTGCCGCCGTAGAGGGAGGCGGTCGAGGTGAAGCCGAAGGCGCCGGCCAGCACGTCCACCCACAGGGGCCCGTTGGACGCCCGGTTGGGGGCGTAGGGGGACGGGGTGTTCGGGTCAGCGAGGCCGAGGATGGGCAGCGGCTGGCCACCGTTGGCGGCGACCAGGGCGGCCTGGGTGGCGCCCACGTTGCCCACGTCCGACAGGCTGTCGCCCAGGACGTAGAGCTGCGAGTAGCCGGCGGAGGCGATGGCGGGCAGGGCAAGGCCGGCGGCGAGGGCGAGGCGGCGCAGGGCCTTTGTGAACGTGGCCGTCATTGCGGGTATCCTCCTGGTGTTGAAATGTGTGGAGGATACCCGATACGGGTTGTTGCGGCCGCCCGGGGCTTCAGTCGGCGGGGATCGCCTCCAGCGCCTCGTGGAGCTCCAGCCAGCGCAGCTCGGCCTCGTCGATCTTCTCGCTGAGCTCGGCCTGGCGCTTGAGGAGTTTCGGCACCTCGCCGGCGTCGGGGCCGGTGTACAGGGCCGGGTCGGCGAGGCGCTCGTCGAGCTGGGCCTTTTCGGCGTTCCAGGGGCCGAGCTTCTTGTCGAGCTGGTCGAGCTCTTTTTGCAGCGGGCGGCGGGCGGCCAGGCGGGCCTGGCGGTCGGCGGCGGCGGCCTCGCGCCCGGCCTTGCGGCTGGCCTTGTCGGCGGCGCGGTCGGGGCACTGGGCGGCGGCGGCATCCGAGGCGCGGCGCTGGGCGAGCCAGGTTTTATAGTCGTCCAGGTCGCCGTCGAAGGGCTGCAGACGCCCGTCGTCCACCAGCAGGAAGCGGTCGCAGGTGGCGCGCAGCAGGGCGCGGTCGTGGGAGACGATCACCATGCCGCCCTCGTAGTCCTGCAGCGCCAGGGTGAGGGCGTGGCGCATCTCGAGGTCGAGGTGGTTGGTGGGCTCGTCGAGGAGCAGCAGGTTGGGCTTGCCCCAGATCAGCAGGGCCAGCGCGAGGCGGGACTTCTCGCCGCCCGAGAAGGGCGCCACCGGGCAGGTGGCCATGTCGCCGTTGAAGTCGAAGCCGCCCAGATAGTTGCGCAGCTCCTGCTCGCGGGTCTGCGGGTCGAGGCGCAGCATGTGCTGCAGCGCGGATTCGTCGGGGCGCAGGCTCTCGAGGGCGTGCTGGGCGAAGTAGCCGAGCTGCAGGCCCTTGCCCTCGCGGCGCTGGCCGGCGCTGGGCGCCAGGCTGCCGGCGAGCAGCTTGATCAGCGTGGACTTGCCGGCGCCGTTGCGGCCCAGGAGGCCGATGCGCTCGCCGGGGCGGATGGTGAGCTTCATGCCCGCCAGGATCGGCTTGCCCGGGTAGCCGGCGGCGGCGTCCTCGAGCTGCAGCAGCGGGTCGGGGGCGGCGCCGCATTCGCGGAAGCTGAAGCTGAACGGGTTGTCGATGTGGGCCGCGGCGATCACCTCCATCCGCTCCAGGGCCTTGATGCGGCTCTGGGCCTGGCGGGCCTTGGTGGCCTTGGCGCGGAAGCGGTCGACGTATTTTTGCAGGTGGGCGCGTTCCCGCTGCTGCTTCTCGAACAGCGCCTGCTGCTGGGACAGGCGCTCGGCGCGCTGGCGCTCGAAGTCGGAATAGCCGCCCGCGTAGAGGGTGAGGCGCTGGTTCTCGATGTGGGCGATCTGGTTGACCACCGCGTCCAGGAAGTCGCGGTCGTGGGAGATCAGCACCAGGGTGCCGCGGTAGTCGCCCAGCCATTGCTCGAGCCAGATCACCGCGTCGAGGTCGAGGTGGTTGGTGGGCTCGTCGAGCAGCAGCAGGTCGGAGCGGCACATCAGCGCCTGGGCCAGGTTGAGGCGCATCCGCCAGCCGCCCGAGAAATCCGCCACCGGGCGCTCCAGGTCGGCAACCGTGAAGCCCAGGCCGTCCATCAGCGCGGCGGCGCGGGCGCGGGCCGCGTAGCCGCCGATCTCCTGCAGGCGGCCGTGGAGGTGGCCGATCTCCTCGCCGTCGTGGGCGGCCTCGGCGGCGGTGAGGGCGGCTTCGACGCGGCGCAGCTCGGCGTCGCCGTCGAGCACGTATTCGATGGCCGGGCGGGGCAGGGCCGGGGTTTCCTGGGCCACGTGGGCGATCACCCACGCGGCGGGCATCTCCAGGTCGCCGGCGTCCTGGTGCAGCTCGCCGCGCAGGAGGCCGAACAGGCTCGACTTGCCGCAGCCGTTGGCGCCGGTGAGGCCGACCTTCCAGCCGGGGTGGATCTGCAGGCTGGCGCCTTCGATGAGGGTCTTGACGCCACGGGCGAGGCGGAGGTTGCGGAACTGGATCACGGCGGCAGGAAAGCGGGCAGGAAATCCGGTATTGTAAGCGGTTCCATTCCTGCAAGCCCTGCCGTGCCATGCGCCGAAGCCGTCTCTTTCCGCTCTCCTGCCTCGCCACCCTGATCTTCGCGCTGTCCGGCGGCCCGCTGCGGGCGGCCGATGCCCCCGCTGTCGACCCGGAGGCCGAGCTGGCCCGCGCCGCGAAGCTGCATTCCGAGGCCTCGGCGATCCGCGACGAGGCGACCCTGCGCTTCTCCGACGAGGAGATCGCCTGCTACCAGCGTTTTCTGGTCAATCGCTGCATCGACCAGGCGCGCGCCCGGCGGGTCGAGGCGGTCCGCCGCGCCCGCGCCCTCGACACCGAGGCCGACGCGATCGAGCTGGCCGACAAGAACCGCCGCTTCGCCGAGCGGATGGCCGAACAGGAGGCCAGCGCGCCCCGGAAGGCCGTCGAGCGCGCCGAGCAGGAGGCCAAGAACCGCGCCGAGAGCGAGGCCCGCCTGCGCGAGTTTTCCGAGAAGAACGCCGAGCGCACCAAGCTCGAACAGGACGCCAAGACCCGCGGCATGCAGGAGGCCGAGGCGCGCCACCGCCGCGAGGCCGACCAGGCCCGTCGCCGCGCCGAGGAGGCCGCCGCCGCGGCCCAGCGCGCCGAGCAGGCCCGGAGCGACAAGGCCGACTACGAGGAGCGCGCCCGCAAGGCCGCCGAGAAGAAGGCCGAGAAGGAACGCAAGAACGCCGCCGGCGCTCCGCCGGCCACCGACGCGCTGCTGCCGGGCAAGTGAGCCGGCCGTCGGGCTGACGCCGGGCCCGGGCTGGCTCAGTTCCCCGGGCGCGGGTAGCCGGCGTCCACCCACGCCCCGGCGCTGGCGGCGTTGAGCTTGAAGTCGGGGCGCACGCGGACGCGGGCGAGTTCGTCGCCGAACTCGTCGAAGGCGCTGAGGTGGGCGTAGGGCTCGTATTCGTCGGGCACGATGTCGAGGCGCACCTCGATGCGGCCGCCGTCGGTGCTCACGGTGACGCGCTTGTGGAGCGTGGCGTGGAGCTGCTGCTCGTGCCGGCGCAGCACCTCCGAGGCGGTCTTGACCAGGGTGTTGAAGGCCGCCGCGTCGAGGGGCTTGGGGTTCTTCTTGTCGCGGCCCATCGTCCATGGGCCGACCAGGGCGGGTTCGGACTCGCCGTCCTTCAGCATCGCCACCGCCCAGCCGTCGTCCTCTTCATTTTTGATCACGCGGGCCGTCCAGCCGTCGTCGCGCCACAGGCGGTCTTCGGTGATGCGGGCGGCGGGGTCGGTGTCGAAGGCGTCGTCGGCGTTCATGGCGGGCTGGCGGGCGATGGGCGGGGTGCGATTCTATCCCATCGGCGGCCGGCGCTCAGGCGGCGGGCGGGTTCGCGGCCCAGGCCAGCGCGTCTTCCAGCCGGTCGTTGCCCCAGAACAGCTCGCCGTCCGGGGTGATGAAGCTCGGCGCGCCGAAGATGCCCAGCTCGCCGGCCTCGGCGGTCTGGCGCTGCAGCGCGAGCTTGGTGTCGGCCTGGCCGGCCTGGCTGATGAGCGCGTCGGCGGGCAGCCCGAGGCCGTCGAGGAGGCCGCGGATCACTCCGGGGTCGGCGATGTCCTGGTCGTCGGCGAAGTTGGCGCGCATCACGCCGCGGGCAAAGTCGCCGATCCACGGCTCGCCTGCGCCGAGCAGCGCCACCCGCGCGGCGAGCAGGCCGCTGCGCGGAAAGCGCGACGGCATCCGGAAGGGCAGGCCGTAGCCCTGGGCCAGCCGCGCCAGGTCGCGCCACATGTAGCGGCCCTTGGGCGGGTAGATGTTGAAGGGCGAGTCGTTCCAGCCGAGGGACAGGAACACCGGGCCGAGCAGGAACGGGCGCCACCGCACCTCGACCCCGGCGTCGCGGGCCAGCGGCCCGATGCGCATGACCGACAGGTAGGAGTACGAGCTGGCGAACTCGAACCAGAACTCCAGCGTCTTGTTCATCGCGGGCTCCCTTGCGGTGGAGACGTTTCAGTCTAGCACCGCGGGCGGCGTTCGCTGGCCGACCCGGGCGCGAAGCCGCTTACTTGCCGCCGAGCTTGCCGGCCAGCACCAGCAGGATCACCGCGCCCACCACCGAGCCGATGAAACCGGCGCCCTGGCCGGCCTGATACAGCCCGATTGCCTGGCCGCCATAGGTGGCCGCCAGCGAGCCGCCAATGCCGAAGAGGATGGTCTTGATCCAGCCCATCGAGTCGTCGCCGGGTTTGACGAAACGGGCGACGAGGCCCACCAGCAAGCCGATGACGATGGTCGAGACGATGCCCATGATGCGCTCCTGCGGTGGAAGACAAGGCTTCACTGTAGCCGTCGCGCCGGGGGCAGCGTGTTAATAAGTGTCTTCCCGCCCGCAGCCCGCCCGCCACGCCAGCACCCCCTGGGCGGCCCACCGGCCGCTGGCGAAGCAGGCGGTGAGCAGGTAGCCGCCGGTGGGGGCCTCCCAGTCGAGCATCTCGCCGGCGCAGAACAGGCCGGGGTGGCTGCGCACCATCAGGTGTTCGTCGAGTTCCTCGAAGCGCAGGCCGCCGGCGGTGCTGATGGCCTCGTCGATGGGCCGCGGCGCGACGAGGGTGACGGACAGGGCCTTGATCGCCGCGGCGAGGCGGGCCGGGTCGGCCAGCGCGGCGGCATCGAGGCATTCCCGCAGCAGGGCCATCTTGACCCCGGCGATGCCGACCCGGCTCTGCAGGTGGCTGGCCAGCGAGCGGGCGCCGCGGGGGTGGGCGACCTCGGCCTGCACCCGCTCCAGGCTGCGCCCGGGGGCGAGGTCGACCCGCAGCGTGGCGTGCCCGTCGCGGGCGATGCGCTCGCGGATGGTCGCCGACAGCGCATACACCAGGCTGCCCTCGAGGCCGTCGGCGCTGAGCATCGCCTCGCCGGGGCGTGCCGGCGCGCTGTCGTCGGCGAGGCGCAGGGTGATCGACTTGAGGGGCTGGCCGGCGAAGCGGCTGGCCAGGTGCTGGCTCCAGCCGGTGGGCGCCTCGCCCCGCGGGGAGGCCACCACGAAGCCGCAGTTGGCGGGCTGCAGGGGCGCCACGGCCAGGCCCGCGGCGGTGAGCAGCGGCACCCAGGCGCCGTCCGAGCCGAGCTTGGCCCAGCTGCCGCCGCCCAGGGCCAGCAGGGTGGCGTCGGCCCGGTGGGTGATCGGGCCGGCTGGCGTGGTGAATTGCAGGCTGCCGTCGGCGGCCCAGCCGGTCCAGCGGTGGCGGGGGTGGAAATGCACGCCGGCCTCGCGCAGGCGGACCAGCCAGGCGCGCAGCAGCGGCGCGGCCTTCATCTCGGCCGGGAAGACGCGCCCCGAGCTGCCGACGAAGGTGCTCACCCCCAGCCCTTCGACCCAGGCCCGCAGCGCGTCGGGCCCGAAGGCCGCGAGCATCGGCTCGATCTGCGGGCGGCGATCGCCGTAGCGCCCGGCGAAGGCCGCTAAAGGCTCCGAGTGGGTGATGTTGAGCCCGCCCCGGCCGGCCAGCAGGAACTTGCGGCCCACCGAGGGCATCGCGTCGAAGACATCCACCCGCAGCCCGGCCGCGGCCAGGGTTTCGGCGGCCATCAGGCCGGCGGGGCCGCCGCCGACGATGGCGACGTGGAAGGGCGAGGAGGCGGAGTCGGACATGGGGCGCAGGGCGGGTTGGAAGCAGGCGCGATTGTAGGGCTTCGTCCCGGGGAGGGTGGGGGCAATCGTGGGGGGGGGGCCGTCAGGGCCGGTCGGGCGAGCGTGGCGTGGCGCGATCGCGTTGCAGGCGGGGCTGTGGGCGTGCCCTGGCGGGCCAGCCCCGACCCGCGAGGCGGAGATCGCGAGCTGAAAAGGGCCGAGCACGCATCTCTTGGACGCGGGCTCGGAGCGTCGAGCTGAGGTGCCGGAGCCCGGAGGTCCGGGGTCGGGGCTCGCGAGGTGGTCCGTCGATCAAAAAAGCAGCGATGGCGCATCTTGTTGGTGCGCGATCGGAGCGTCGAGCCGGGATGCCGGAGCCCGGAGGGCCGAGGTCGGGGTTCCCGGTGTGGTCCATCGACTGAAAAAGCAGCAATCTCGCATCCTTCAGGCGCGCGATTGCTGCTCCGGGCGATGGCGGCCGGGCTTCGTGCGCCGAGTCCGGTGCCCGGAGGGCCGGTGGCGCAGCGCAGCCTGCCCTTAGCGGGTGATCGGCACGCCGCCCTCGTTGCTGCTGAACACCGTGACGCCTTCCTTCACGGTGCCCACCACGCGGATCTCGCCGAGCTTGTCGGCGGGGGTCTTGAGGGGGTTGGCGGAGAGCACCGCGAAGTCGGCCAGCTTGCCGGCGGCGATGCTGCCCTTCACCTTCTCCTCGCCCAGCTGGCGGGCCGGCTGCAGGGTGACGGCCTTGAGGGCGTCGAGGGGGGCGAGCTGCTGCTCTTCGCCCAGCGGGCGCTTCGCCGCCGCGGCCATCACCGCGAAGGGCGAGGGGTCGAGGCGGGCCGGGTCGGCGTGGAGCAGCACCGGCAGGCCGCGGGCGAGGGCGCTGCCCGCCGGGGCGAAGCGGGCGCTGCGCTCGGGGCCGAGGGTGTAGTCCTTCAGCGCAGCCAGCGACAGGGCCAGGCGCTGGGGCGCGAAGCTGACCGCCGCGCCGGCCTCCTTCAGCCCGTCGAGCTGGTCGTCGCGCAGGGCCTGGGCGCCCACCAGCAGCGGCTGGCGCCCCTTGCCGGGTTGCTTGGTTGCGGCAGCGCGCAGGCCGGCGATGGCCTGGTCGATCGCCGCGTCGCCGTTGGCCTGTACCGCCACCTGCCAGCCGCCGGCGTAGGCGCGGGTGATGAGGTCGGTGGCCGCCTCGTCGCTGGCCCAGGCGTAGCCCGAGTAGGCGCTGCGCTTGCCCGGCGGCGGCAGCTGGTAGGGCTGGCTCATCCAGGCGCTGCGGTCCTCGGCGACGCCGTCGAGGGCCAGCGAGACGCCCGCGAGGCGCAGGCGGTTCTTGTAGTACTTGGGGCCGACGCTCTTGTGGCCCTTGAGGACCGGGCCGGCGGAGGCCAGGTCGGCGTAGATCATCACGTCGAGCTTGAGGGCGCCGGTGTCGGCGGCCTGGGTGTACAGGGCCAGGTCGTCGGGGGTGGCGCGGCCTTCGACGGCGGTGGTGTAGCCGTTCTGCAGGTAGAGGGTCTGGCCCTGCTGGATCAGGGCCTGGCGGTCGTCGGCCGACAGCCTGGGCAGCGCGCCCAGCAGGGCCGCCGCCGCGGCACCGTCGAGCACGCCGTCGGGCTCCTTGGAGCCGGGCCAGCGGCCGATGCTGCCGGCGGGCGGGTTGGCGCTGTCGCGGGTGATCCCGGCCAGCTCCAGCGCCTTGCCGTTGAGCACCACCTGGCGGCCCGAATGGTGGATCACCAGCACCGGCTTGTCGGCCGACACGGCGTCGAGGTCCTGCCGGGTGAGCGGGCGCTGCTCGCGCAGGCGGCTGTCGTCGTAGCCGTAGCCGATGATCCAGCCGAAGCGCTGGGCCAGGTCGCCGCGGCTCCAGTCGCGCAGCGTGCGGACGAGGCCGTTGATGTCGCTCACGCTGCCGCCGGGCGGCGGCTGCAGCGGCGCCGCCACCGAGTACAGCCCCAGCCGCGACAGCTGGCCCCAGGCATCGACGAAGCCCGGCACCAGGGTCTTGCCGGCCAGGTCCACCACCTCGGTGCCCTCGCTCTTCCAGCGCGCCAGGATGTCCTTGGCCTTGCCCACCGCGACGATCCTGGTGCCCTTGATCGCCACCGCCTGGGCCGCCGGGCGCTTGTCGTCGAGGGTCACCACGTCGCCGTTGGTGAAGATGATGTCGGACAACGGCGGCGGGGGCGGTGCCGGCGGCGGGGCGTTGGGGTCGGCGGGCGCGGCCGACCCGGTGGGGGCGGTACCGGTGGCCGGTGTGGCGCCGGTGGCTGGGGCCGCCGGCGTCGTGGCCGGCTTGGCCGGG
This sequence comes from Zoogloea sp., assembly GCF_041908905.1. GTDB lineage: Bacteria > Pseudomonadota > Gammaproteobacteria > Burkholderiales > Rhodocyclaceae > Zoogloea. The sequence continues at coordinate 141,007 of NZ_JAYREK010000001.1, read as the reverse complement.
GCCACGGCGGGGGTGGTGACGGGCGCGGGCGCAGGCTTCGCGGCAGCCGGCGGGGCGGTGACGGGCTTGGGCGCCGCGGTGGGCGTCTGGGCGAACAGGGCCGGCGCAGCCAGCGCCAGGCCGATGGCGGCACCGAGGGTGCGCAGGGTGAATTCGTGTTTCATGGAACCGGGCTCCGGAAAGCGGCAGGGCCGCCGGGGCGGCGGCTCCGGCGGCGGACCCGGCGAGCATAGCATCGGTGGGCCCCGGCGGCCGTGATCGGCTTGGGGGCGGGGGTGGAACGGGCGGGCTCAGCCCAGCACCGTCACCACCACCCGCCGCGCGTGGCTCGCCGCGCGGTGCTCCCACAGGAAGATCCCCTGCCAGGTGCCCAGCAGCAGGCGCCCGTCGCCCACCGGGATCGTCAGGCCGGGGCCCGACAGCACGCTGCGGGCGTGGGCCGCCATGTCGTCGTCGCCCTCCAGGTCGTGCCGGTAGGCCGGGTCGCCGTCCGGCGCGAGGCGGGCGAAGACCGTCTCCAGATCCCGCCGCACGTCCGGGTCGGCGTTCTCGGTGATCAGCAGCGAGCAGCTGGTGTGCTGCACGAAGACATGGGCCAGCCCGCAGCGCAGGCCCGCGGCGCGCACCGCGGCGGCCACGTCGGCGGTGATGTCGAGGGTGGCGCGGGGGCGGGTGGTGAAGGTGAGGAGGGTCTGGTGGGGCATGGGGGCGGTGCTCGGAATGGGGGGGTGATTATGCTGCGCCCGCCCTGCGCGCCGGTAAGAATGAAGCCGAGCCCCATCCTTTTTCCGCCGCTATGCATGGCGTCATGTAAGCCCATCGTCCCGAAGCTCGCCCTGGCCCGCCGCCATGGCCTGCGTTCGATCAAGGTGTTCGGGGCGACGCGGGGCCCGACAGCGATGGGGATCTGCTTGTCGAGCCGGCGCCCGGCCAGTCCGCGCCTGTCAGAATTTTCGCGCTCGGAGCCTTGCTGATGGACGCCAGAAACGCCTGGGCCGCCATGTGGATGGGGTGATGCTGGCAACCGCCCGCGTCATCGAGCAAATACCGCGCGCCCGTGAGGCCGCGGCGCGCTTGCGCTAAAATACGCGGCCGATTCTCAAGGGCCTTCCATTCGCCGCGCCGCGGTGGCCTGGCCCCATCCGCCCCGTGGCTCTTATCCCATCGCGATGACGCATTCTCTCTTCCCCGACGATTCCGCTCCGGCCATCACCGGCCTGGTCCTCACCGCCAGCGAGGCGCCCCTCAGCAAGGAGCAGAAGGCCTTCAACAATCTGCTTGCCAAGCTCGACAAGGCGCGCAGGAAGCTGGCCGGGTGGCGTGAGGCGCTCGAGGTGTTCCGCCGCCGTTGTGCGGGCGAGCTGGAGCCCCGCGAGGCGCGCCAGGCCGACCTGCAGGTCGGGCTGGCCCAGGCGCTGCACGCGGCCCACGGCCAGAAGGGGGTGACCGCGGCCGAGCGGCGCAAGCTGTCGCTGCTGATCGTCGAGCTGGCGGCCAGCGTGCTGGAGGCCCGCGACGACGCGGAGATGAAGGCCCTCTACAACCAGCACGGCGAGACCGATTACGACGCCGAGGAGGAGGCCGCCGACGCCGACCTCAAGGCCATGCTGGCGGGGCTCTTCGGGGTCGAGCTGGGCGACGACGTGGACATGCGCTCGCCCGAGGCGGTGGCGGCCCACGTGGAGGCCCAGGTGCGTGCCCGGGCCGGGTCCGCCGGCGAGGACGGCGACGATGCGCCCTTCGACGCGCCGCCCCGCCGCCCGTCGGGCCACCAGCAGGCCCGCGAGGCGCGCCTGGCCGCCGACGAGAAGGCGATGAGCCAGACGGTGCGCGAGGTGTACCGCAAGCTGGCGAGCGCGCTTCACCCTGACCGGGAGCCCGACCCGGCCGAGCGGCAGCGCAAGACGGCGCTGATGCAGCGGGTGAACGAGGCCTACCAGGCCAACAACCTGTTGCAGCTGCTGGAGCTGCAGATCGAGATCGAGCAGATCGACAGCGCCCACCTGGCCGGGCTGGCACCGCAGCGGCTGAAGCGCTACCACCAGATCCTGCGCGCCCAGCTGCAGGATCTGGAGATGGAGATTTTCGGCATCGAGCACGGCCTGCGCCAGCAGCTGCACCTGCGCGGGCGGATGACGCCCAAGCTGCTCCTGCAGTGCGTGGAGGCCGACGTGGCCACGCTGGACGGTGAGATCCGCCGCCTGGAGGGCGAACTGGCGATCAGCGCCGACCTCAAGGCCCTGAAGGCGTGGTTGAAGGGCATCCGTCCCGCCCGCCGGCAGGAGGCGTGGAGCGGGTTTCCGTTCTGAGCGTCTCCGGGGTTGGGCTGCGCCCAGCCTTCCCCCCCGAGGGGGCCAAAGGAAACTTGGGGCAGGCCGGCGTTTCCTTGGGCGTTCGCTTACCGCGAGGCCGCAGGCAGCCAGCTTTGGGCCAGCACTTCGTCAGCTATCGCCCACGGGCATTCTTCCGGGAAGCAGTCCAGCCCGGTCTCGCCGACGGCCTGGGCCACCGCCCGCGCCCACACCATGTCGAGCCAGCGGGGCTCCTGCAGCTTGGGCGCGAGGCTCGGCGATTCGTCGAGGGCGTAGGCGATCTCCTTGCGCTGGGCCTTGATGGTCTTCTCCCAGCTCGCGCCGCGGCGTTCGGGCTGGTATTGCCACTTCAGCAGGTGCGCCAGCAGGACGGCCATGCGGCTCGCGAGTTCGCGTTGTTCGCTCTTGCCCACGTCTTCGATCTCCCCGGCGATGTGTTCGATGTCGAGCATCTCGAAGCGCCCGGCACGCAACAGCCGAGCCTGTTCCTGGGCCCAGGCGTTGATGTCTTTGTCGTAAGCGTTCATGGCCGGACTCCTTGTTTCAAGCCCTGTAAGGATAGCATCGGTGACAGACCCGGCTGTGGGCCATCCGGGCCGCCCGCTACAGCCCCCGCGCCCACTCCGGCCGGAGCCGGGCGGCCTCGGGCGTGGCGATGGCCTGGCGCACCTGTTCCAGCAGTCGCGCCTTGTCGGCGCCGAGGGTGCCCTTCAGGACCAGGATGTTGCTGGCGTGATCCGATCTGAACACGGTGCGGGTGAGTTCCAGCTGCGACAAAAAGCGCTCCATCTCGACGAACAGCCCGTGCTGGTCGAGGGGCTCCCACTCGGGGAAGCCGGCGCGGAAGCGCGCCTCGCCGTGGGGGAAGCTGACCACCAGCGTCGACAAATATTCGGGCTGGGTGGCGTTGGCGAGGCGGGCGGAGTGGTCGGCGTGCTGGGCGCTGAGCTGCTGGCCGCCGAGGCCGTTGAGGATCATCACCGAGCGGGTGATGCCGGCCGCGCCGAGCTTGTCGAGGGCGTCGCGGGTGGTCTCGAAGGTTTCGCCCTTGCTCACCTTGGCGAGCACCTCGTCGTCGCCGGATTCGGCGCCCAGGTAGGCCATCGCCAGGCCGGCCTCGCGTAGCTGGATGAGTTCGGCGACGCTCTTCTTCTTGAGGTTGCGGGCCAGGCAGTAGCTCGACACCCGATGCACCGACGGCATGTGTGCGCGGATCGCCTCCAGGATGGCGAGCAGGCGCCGCGTCGGCAGCACCAGCGCGTCGCCGTCGGCCAGGAAGACCCGGCGGACCTGGCTGCCGTAAAGGGCGCCGGTGCGGCGGATGCTGTCGAGCACCTCGTCCTCGCCGCGGGCGCGGAAGGCTTTCTGCGGGGCGGTGTACATCTCGCAGAAGGTGCAGCGGTTCCACGAGCAGCCGTCGGTGACGGGCAGGATCAGCGATTGCGCCTCGGAGGGCGGGCGGTAGACGGGCTCGACGTAGCGGATCGGGATCATGGGCGTGTCGGTGGGTGTTTCAACGGATCTGGGCGCCCGGCTTCCACAGCGGCCACAGGGCGGCGAGGCCGAGCAGCGGACCGGGCAGCAGCAGCCAGGCCACCTGTTCGTGCAGCGTGGGCCACAGGCGGGTGGCGAGGGCGATCGAGGCCATCGTGATGGCGAAGCCGATGGCGTTCTGGAAGGCCAGCGCGCTGCCGACGATCTCCGGCGGGCAGGCCTTGGCCGACATGGCCGAGAAGTGGGGCGAGTCGGCCACCACGCTGGCGCCCCACACCAGCATCAGCGCGCCGAGCAGCCACTCCGCACTGCCGGCCAGCAGCGGATAGACCGCGCAGCAGGCGGCCGAGGTGGCCAGCGCCAGCGCGGCGACCCGGGCGCTGCCGAAGCGCCGGCTGGCGAAGCCGCCGGCCACGCAGCCGATAGCGCCGATGGCGATCACCGCGAAGGCCGGGCCCGACACCTTGCCGCCGGCCACCTGCCCGACCAGCAGCGGCACGAGGGTCCAGAAGGCGTACAGCTCCCACTGGTGGCCGAAGTAGCCGCAGGCCGAGGCACGGAAGCGCGGGTCGGCGAAGGTCATCAGCACGCGGCCGAGGCGCAGCGGTGGCGTGCCGGCCTTGCGCTGCAGGTGGGGGCCGTCACCGAGGCGGGCGATGAGGGCGGCGGCCAGCAGCGCCAGCCCCGATGACACCAGCACCGTGGCTTGCCAGCCCCAGCCGGGGTCGAGGAAGCGCACCCCGTGGGGCAGCGCGGTGCCGAGGGTGAGCATGCCCACCAGCCAGGCCAGCGCAGAGCCGGCCTGGGTGGGCACCCAGCTGACGACCAGCTTCATGCCCAGCGGGTAGACCCCGGCCAGTGCCAGCCCGACCGCGAAGCGCAGCGCGAGGGCGCTGTCCATGCCGCCGGCGAGGAGCGCGAAGGCGGCGTTGGCGGCGGCGCCGAGCAGCGCGCAGACGGCGAAGATGCGGCTGGCGGCGAAGCGGTCGGCGAGGCCGCTGAGGGAGAAGCCGAGGGTGCCGAGGATGAAGCCGAGCTGCACCGCGTTGGTGAGCCGCCCCAGGTCGGCCGGCTGCAGGCCCCAGGCGGCCATCAGGTCGGCCCCGGCGGCGTTGGCCGAGAACCACAGCGAGGTGCCGAAGAGCTGGGCGACGACGATCACGGGCAGCGGGCGCATGGAGCCTCCGGGGGCAGGGTGGCGCGTTGCAGGGGGGAGGGCCGGGCGGTGGCCCGGCGGGGGGCTCAGCCCGGGGTGATCCGGCTGCCCATCGCCTCGCCCATCCGGATCGGCCGGGCCGGAGCCCAGTCGGGGTTGAAGCGGAGGCGCCGCTTGGGGAACAGCATCACCACCGTGGAGCCGAGCAGGAAGCGGCCCATCTCGTCACCCTTCCTGAGGGTGACCTTGCCGGGGGCGTAGTCCCATTCGCGGATCTTGCCCGGCCGCGGCGGATTGACCTGCCCGTGCCACACGGTGGCCATGCTGCCGACGATGGTGGCGCCCACCAGGGTGAGCACGAAGGGGCCGTCCTCGTTCTCGAAGACGCACACCACGCGCTCGTTGCGGGCGAACAGGCCGGGCACGCCGCGTGCGGTGGCGGGGTTCACCGAGAACAGCTCGCCGGGGACGTGGATCATCCGCGTGAGCCGGCCGTCGCAGGGCATGTGGATGCGGTGGTAGTCCCGCGGGCTGAGGTAGAGGGTGGCGAACTCGCCGTCCTGGAACTGCACCGCCAGGTCGCGGTCGCCGCCGACCAGCGCGTGGGTGGAGTAGCGGTGGCCCTTGGCCTGGAAGATCTGGTCGCGCTCGATGCGGCCGAACTGGCTGATCGCGCCGTCGACGGGGCAGACGTAGTCGGCGCGGGCCAGCGGGCGGGCGCCCGGCTTGAGGGGGCGGGTGAAGAATTCGTTGAAGCTGGGGTAGCTGGCGATGTCGGGGTTGGCGGCCTCGGCCATGTTCACGCCGTAGCGGCCGACGAACCAGCGGATCACGCTCGTCGTCAGGCCGCCGGCCCGGGCGCCGGCCAGCTTGCCGGCCAGCACGGTGAGCGCCTGCTTGGGAAGGATGTATTGGGCGGTGACTTTGAGGCGGTCGGACACGGGGAATCCTGGCGGCGGTGGCGAAGGGCAGGGATTATAGCCGCGCGCCCTTATTTAGTCGGGAAGCCGGCGTCCTCGATGGCCGCGCGGATGTCGCCCTCCGAGACCATCGGCGTGTGCTCGATGGTGGCTTCGCCGGTGGCGAGGGAGACGTCCACGTAGCCGATGCAGGGCAGGTCCTGGATGGCGTTCATGACGGTGCGCAGGCACTCTTCGTTCTGCATGCCGGTGATGACGAGGGTGGTGGTGGGCATGGGAGGGCTCCGGGGGTCAGGGTTGGGGGGCGGTGATCGGGAAGATCCGGTCGTAGGCGATGTTGAACGCGAAGGCGTAGGCCACGTAGGCAGCGGCGAGACCGAGGTCGGCGAGCAGGGCGGGCCACCAGCCGAGGCCGGTCCACAGCACGATCACCGGCAGCGTGAGCAGCAGCAGGCCGCCCTCGAACAGGGCGGCGTGGACGACCCGCAGCCGCCACGGGCGGCGGTCGGCGGGGCGGCCGGTGAGGCGGCCCTCGAACCAGTCGAAGGCGGTGTTGAAGAGCCCGTTCCAGACCGCGGCGATCAGCGCCAGCACCGCCAGCAGGCCCAGGGCGGGCAGCGCGGGCTGGCCGCTCAGCCAGACGAAGGGCGGGGTGATCAGCACCAGCCCGCCGGCCTCGAAGAGGGCGACCTGGCGGATGCGGTCGGGCAGACTGCGGAGTTTGGGCACGGCGGACATGGGCCGGAGTTTAACGCGTAGCGCAAAGCCCGCTAAACTGCCGGGCCTGATCCGATTTGCCCCGAGCCCCGATTGATGCCCGCCTCCGCCGATCTCGCCCTGGTCTGCCACCCGAGTTCCCCCGAGCCTGCGGTGCACGCCCTCGCGGCGGGTGCCCGGTTGCTGCCCGACGGCGGGCTGGCGCTGGTCTGGCGCCTCGACGCCGACCTGGCCGCGCTGCGCATCCCCGACGCCGCCACGTCGCTGCCGCCGGAGCGCCTGTGGGCGCACACCTGTTTCGAGGCCTTCGTCGCCACGCCGGGCAGCGCTGCCTACCGGGAGTTCAACTTCTCGCCCAACGGCCAGTGGATGCACTTCGATTTCTGCGGCCATCGCCTGCGCGTCGAGTCGCCGCCGCTGCCCGCCCCACCCATCGACGTGCGCCGCGGCGACGGATGGCTGGCGCTGCGGGTGTGCCTGGCGCCCCGCCACCTGCCCGCCGGCGCGCTGTGCATCGGCCTGACCGCGGTGGTCGAGGCCGCCGACGGCCGCCATTCCTACTGGTCCCTGCGCCATCCCGCCGGCCAGCCCGATTTCCACCATCGCGAGGGCTTCGCCCTTGCCCTGAGAGTGCCTACGCCATGATCCGATTCGGTCTCGACCGCCTGCTCGCCGACCCCGAACTGCGCCGCCCGCTGGCCGGCAAGCGGGTCGCCCTCCTGGCCCACCCGGCCTCGGTCACCCGCGACCTGACCCATTCCCTCGACGCCCTGATCGCCCTGCCCGACCTCCACGTCACCGCGGCCTTCGGCCCCCAGCACGGCCTGCGCGGCGACAAGCAGGACAACATGATCGAGTCGCCCGACTTCTTCGATCCGCGCCACGGCATCCCGGTGTTCAGCCTGTACGGCGAGGTGCGCCGGCCCACCGCGACGATGATGGACCGCTTCGACGTGCTGCTCGTCGATCTGCAGGACCTGGGCTGCCGCATCTACACCTTCATCACCACGCTGCGCTACGTGCTCGAGGCCGCCGCCCGCCACAAGAAGGCGGTGTGGGTGCTCGACCGCCCCAACCCCGCCGGCCGGCCGGTGGAGGGCACGCTGCTGCAGCCGGGCTGGGAGAGTTTCGTCGGCGCCGGCCCGCTGCCGATGCGCCACGGCCTGACGATGGGCGAGCTGGCCCGCTGGTTCGTCGCCACCCTCAAGCTCGACGTGGACTGCCAGGTGATCACCATGGAGGGCTGGGCGCCCGACGCGGCGCCGGGCTACGGCTGGCCCAGCGGCGAGCGCAGCTGGATCAACCCCAGCCCCAACGCCCCCAACCTGTCGATGGCCCGGGCCTACGCCGGCACCGTGATGCTGGAGGGCACCACCCTGTCGGAGGGGCGCGGCACCACCCGGCCGCTGGAGCTCTTCGGCGCGCCCGACATCGACGCCCCCAGGGTGATCGCCGAGATGCAGGCCTTCGCGCCCAAGTGGCTGGCCGGCTGCCGGCTGCGCGAGTGCTGGTTCGAGCCCACCTTCCACAAGCACGCCGGCAAGCTGTGCAACGGCGTGCAGATCCACGTGGAAGACCCGACCCACTACGACCACGCGGCCTTCCGCCCGTGGCGGCTGCAGGCGCTGGCCTTCAAGGCGATCCGCCGGCTCAACCGCAACTACCTGCTGTGGCGGGATTTTGCGTACGAATACGAGCACGACCGCCTCGCCATCGACCTCATCAACGGCTCCGAGATCCTGCGCGAGTGGGTGGACGACGACACCTCCCGCCCCGGCGACCTCGACGCCCTGGCCCTGGCCGACGAGAAGGCGTGGGAAGAGGCGCGCCGGCCGTATCTGCTCTACCCCTGAGCCGGGGGCGAAGGGAGCTGGCCCTGGGCTTCGGCCGCCAGGCCCAGCCGGGCGGTGAACCAGAAGGTGGAGCCCACGCCCGGTTCGCTTTCCACGCCCACCTCGCCGCCCATCAGTTCGGCGAGGCGCTTGCAGATCACCAGCCCCAGGCCGGTGCCGCCGTACTTGCGGGTGATCGAGCTGTCGGCCTGGGCGAAGCTGTCGAAGAGCTTCTGGCGCTGCGCCGGCTCGATCCCGATGCCGGTGTCGCTCACCGCGAAACGCAGCAGCACATCGTCCCCGTCGCGGGCGGCGACGCCCACATGCACGGCGACCTCACCCTGTTCGGTGAACTTGATCGCGTTGCCGACGTAGTTGAGGAGCACCTGGGTGATCCGCAGCGGGTCGCCGACCAGCGTGCGCGGCACGTCGGCGGCCACGTCCACCACCAGCTCCAGCGGCTTGCCGGCCTTCCGCGCGCCCATCATGTCGTGCACGCTGCCGAGCACCTGCTGGAGCTCGAACTCCATGTGCTCCAGCTGCATCCGGTTGGCTTCGAGCTTCGAGAAGTCAAGGATGTCATTGACGATGCCGAGCAGGTGCTTGCTGGAGAACTCGATCTTCTCGAGATAGTTGCGCACCTTGGGGGGCGGGTCGGCCCGCAGGGCGAGGTAGGTCATGCCGATGATGCCGTTGAGCGGGGTGCGGATCTCGTGGCTCATGTTGGAGACGAACTCGGACTTCACCCGGGTTGCCGCCTCGGCCACGTGGCGGGCCTCGACCTGCTCGGTGAGGTCGATGCAGAAGCTCACGTAATGCCCGGACGGCGTGCGCGCCTCGATGAACTGGATCCAGCGCTGGCCGATGGCCTGCAGCACCGCGCCGGAGTCCCGGTGCGCCGTGCGCCGCGCGCCCAGCGCCAGCTCGATGTCCTCGGCGCGGGCGCCATCGTGGAGGGCCTGCTCCCGCTGGGCGTCGATGAGCGCCGTGAAGGCCACGCCGGGCTCCAGCAGCCCGGCCACCGAGGGGTGCAGGGCCCGGTACTCGGCGTTGCAGTAGATCAGGCGGTCGTCCGGCGCGAAGATCGCGAAGGCCTCGCCGGTGGTGTCGATCGCGCTGCGCAGCAGCTCCTTGCTGAGGGCCAGCTCATGGGTGCGTGCCTCGATCTGGCGGGCCAGCTCGGCCTGCCGGGCCTGCTCGGCAGCGAGGGATTCCCCGAGCGTCCGGGCCAGCTCGCCGATCTCGTCCTCGTGGCCTTCGTCGCTGATCGGGGTGCTCTGGGTGCGGACCGACAGGATCAGCCGCTTGAGGCGATTCGTGAAATAGGTGGCCACCAGCCCGGCGAGCCGCCACACCCCGCCCAGCACGAGGGCGGCCACCACCAGATACAGCAGCCACAGCTTGAGCAGGTCGTTCCAGTAGGAGTGGGTGTTGAACAGCGCGATCTCGAACTGGTAGAGATCCTTGAAGCGCGGGTGCTCGATGCGCTCGCTGCGGGCGCCGAAGCGGTTGCGGATCGTTGGCGGGTGCACGAACAGCGCCCGGGTGCCCGACGTGACCGCGAAGCCCAGCGCCAGGTCCATGGCCCGGGCCCGGGCGGCCAGCGTGTCGTTGAGGGGGATGTTGCCGACCAGCACGCCTATCGTGTCGGCGGTGACCGGGAAGGTCACCGGGAAGAACAGCAGCAGCCGTGCCTTGTCGCCGTCGAGCAGGAGGCTCCCGGGCTTGCCCTCGGCGAGCACCCGGGCGATCACCTGGCGCGCGGGCTCGGCGAGCAGCCCGGCCTCCGGTTCGGCCCCCGAGATGAAGCGGCCCCGGTAGTCGAGCAGGGTCACGCGCATGCTGAAGAGGTTCGCGTTGAGGGTGCGCAGATAGGGGCGCAGGTAGGCTTCCCGCCCCACGGTGTCGGAGATCGCCGTCCACACCAGCGAGCTCGCGCTCAGTTCGCCGAGCTGGTCGGCCTGCCGCGCGAGCTCGGTGCGCAGGCCGCTGGACAGGATGGTCAGCGCGGCGACATTGCTGGTCTCCAGGTTTTCCCGGGTGACCAGGGTCTGGGCGACGAAGACGACGGTGCCCAGCAACAGGATGACCACCGCCGCGATCTGGAAGGCGTAGCGCTGGAAGCGCCTGGCCAGACTGCTCGGGCGGGAGGGCGGCAGGGCCGGGAGGAGGTTGCTCACCGGGGCTTCCGGGTCCGCCACGGCACCGGGATCAGGGTGTCGTCGGGCATGTAGCGCGCCATGAAGACATCCGACCCCGACAGGGCGTCATGGCGATCCGGCGTGAACGGTGGATTGTAGCGGCGCACCAGGCCGTCGTAGGGGCCGAGCCTCTCGAGGGCGTCGCGGATCTTGCGGCGGTCGGCGCTGCCGGCCTTGTCGATGGCGCGGGCCAGAATGTGGGTCAGGTCGTAGGCGTGGGCAACGCCCACCGGGCTGCGGATCTTTTCGGGGCGGTCGATGCCGTAGCGGGTCTCGAGTGCCGCCATCACCCGCTCGGCGGTCGGCGAGCGGGCGCCGATGAAGCTGAAGGTCTGCACCACGGTGAGGTCGACCTTCTGCAGCGCGTCGCCGGCCAGCGCGCCCAGGGCGCCGCCGGTGACGCCCCAGTGGCTGACCAGCGGCAGCCGCTCGGCGTCGGGCAGGGCCGCGACCTCGCGCACCAGCACGCCACCCTCGCCTTCGTTGGCGACCAGGATCACCGCCTGGGCGCCGAGCTTGCGGACTTCCTGGTAGACCTCGATCAGGGATTTGTCGCCCCAGTTGTACCAGCGCTCCCCGACCACCGTGATGCCGGCGCGGCCGGCTTCCCGGGCGAGTGCGGCCTGGTTGCTGCGCCCCCAGGCAGTGTTGGGCAGGATCACGCCGACCCGGCTGGCGTTGCGCTCCTCCCGGGCGAAGCGGAGCAGGGCGGTGGCGGCCCAGGCGTCCTTGAGGGACAGACGGAAGCTGTAGCTGGGCTTGCGGTCGTGGTCGGTGATTCCGTCGGCGGAGCTCCAGGGCGCCATCAGCGGAATGCCCAGCTCGTGGGCGACGGGGACCGACTCCATCACCACCGGGGTGAACTTGCCGCCGAACACCGCCACCAGGTCGGGGCGCCTGGCCAGCTCGCGCAGGTTGTCGACGCCCATCGCCGGGATCGAGCGGTTGTCGGTGATGACCAGTTCGAGCTTGCGCCCGCCCAGCACGCCGCCCTTGCGGTTGATCTCGTCGATGGCGATTTCCATGCCCCGCTGGATGGCCTGGGCCGAGGTGCTGGTCTTGTGGCCGAATTCCGCGTCGAGGCCGATGAGCACCGGCGGCTTGTCGGCCCCGTGGGCGATGCTGCCGAACAGGGCCGCGCCGGCGAGGGCGAGGCCCGCACACTTCCTGATGAATGCGTTCATGGGTGGCTTCCCGGTGGGGGGGACGCGCTGGCGCGACCTCTCCGTAAGGCGCCGGCCGGCGTCGGAGGTGCATGCGGCAGGTGCATGCGGCAGGCTGTCCCGCCTGCCGTGGGGGTCAGCCGATCGCCTTCAGCGTGACGCTGGTGTCCACCTTGCCGATGATCTTCTGCAGGCCGCGGCGGGTGGCGGTGTTGATGACCAGCGGGGCCATCACGTTGGCGTGCACCGGGTTGTCGGCGTCGCGCCGCACGATCACCAGCAGGGTCGCGTCGGCGGGGTCGGTCAGCTGCAGGTCGTCGACCTCGCTGTCGTTGAGGGTGAATTCGTAGTTGAGGCCGAAGATGTCGGGCGTGGTGACCGTGAAGGCCACTTCGGGCTCGTCGAGGCTCTGCAGCATGAACAGCTTGGGTGCTTCGCTGCCTTCGGGGTGCAGCAGGGCGAACTGGCGGCAGGCTTCGAAACCGGGCAGGCCGGCCGGGAAGGTGATGACGCGCTCGGGCGAGACTTCGACTTCGCCGACGACGGGGCTGCTGATCTTCATGGTGTTCTCCCTTGGTGGATTCTGCTGAAAGTGGCGAGGTGATTCCCGCCCGTGTTCCGTGCAGCTTTCATGATAGGCGGGAGAGAACGTCACTGCCCCGGGAAACTGAAGGGTCTTTTCCCGGCTATTTGCCCGCGTCGCGCCGGTGGGCGCCCATGAAAAAAGGCGCCCGGAGGCGCCTTTTGGGAGTGTGTCCTGGCTGGACCGATCAGCGGTCGCGGTTGAAGGTGCGGCCGGCGCGGGGCTTGCCGCCGGTGCCTTCGCTGCGGCCGTTGCCCGCCGTGTGGTGGGTGGAGCTGCGCTTGGCCACGTGGGGGAACTCGGTGCGGTGTTCCGGATGGCGCGGGCGGTCGCCGAACTCGCGGCGGCCTTCGAAGCGGCTGTCGCCACGCGCCTCGCTGCGGCCGGCCCACGGGCTGGCCGGGCGGCCTTCGGTGCGGGGGGCCTCGCCGTCGCCGAAGCTGCGGCGCGGCTCGCGGTCGAAGCGGCTGCCGCCGTTGCCACCGTAGCCGCCGGACGGGCGCTTGTCGCCGAAGCGGCCGCCGCCGTTGCCGAAGCTGCGGCCGTCGCGACGCGGGCCGCCGGGGCGGCGCTCGTCGGCGGGCATGCTGCTGCGCGGCTCGAGGCCGGGCAGGGTGTGCACGGCCAGGGGCTGGCGGGTGTAGCGCTCGATGGCGCGCAGCAGGCGCACGTCGCGGCGCTCGGCCAGGCTGATGGCGATGCCGCTGGAGCCGCCGCGGCCGGTGCGGCCGATGCGGTGCACGTAGTCGGCGGCAACCTTGGGCAGGTCGTAGTTGATCACGTGGCTGATGCTGCGCACGTCGATGCCGCGGGCGGCGACGTCGGTGGCGATCAGCACGCGCACGTGGCCGCGACGCAGCTGGTCGAGGGTGCGGGTGCGCATGCGCTGGTTCATGTCGCCGTGGAGGGCGGCCACCGAGTGGCCCTGGCTCTCGAGGTTGAGGGTGAGGGCGTCGGCGTCACGCTTGGTGGCGGTGAACACGATGGCCTGTTCGACACCCACGTCGCGCAGCAGGCCGTCGAGGAGGCGGTTCTTGTGGCCGATGTCGTCGGCCACCAGCAGGCGCTGCTCGATGTTCTCGTGGCGGGTCTGGGCGGAGGCGATCTCGATGCGCTCCGGGTCCTTCAGCAGGCGCTGCATCATGCGGGCGACCTGGCCGTCGAGGGTGGCCGAGAAGAACAGGGTCTGGCGGTTGGCCGGCAGCTTGGCGACGATGGCCTCGATGTCGTCCACGAAGCCCATGTCGAGCATGCGGTCGGCTTCGTCGAGGATCAGGATCTCGAGGCGGGCGAAGTCGATGCGGCCGCTGTTCATCTGGTCCATCAGGCGGCCGGGGGTCGCCACCAGGATCTCGTAGGGGCTGGACAGCAGCTTGTTCTGCACCGGGTAGGGCATGCCGCCGACCACGCTGACGGCCTTGGCGTGGCGCAGGTTCTTGCCGTAGCCCTTGCAGGCGTCGGTGACCTGGACGGCCAGCTCGCGGGTCGGGGTGAGCACCAGCACGCGCGGGCCACGGGCCTTGATGGTGGGCTCGACGGTCAGGCGCTGCAGCGAGGGCAGCATGAAGGCGGCGGTCTTGCCGGAGCCGGTCTGGCTCGACACGACGAGATCCTTGCCGGCGAGGGCGGCGGGGATGGCGGCCAGCTGAACGGGGGTCGGGGTGGTGTAGCCGGCGTCGTTGACGGCCTTGACGATGTGCTCGGAAAGACCGAGGTTTGCGAAATCCATTTCGCTTCCTTATCTGGTATTGCGGATGCGGTGCCCGCGAAGAAAAGACGGCAACGCGCCGCGGCGCGAAAATGCGCGCGACAATATGGCTGCCTGACTGGCATATCGGCACTAACCGATCAGGACAACCTCACGTCGAATACGGGAGATAAGAAGGCTAGGGACGATCTGACTCGGTGCGAACCGCTTTGCACCGGACCGCGGACTATAGCGATAATGTGCCGGCTGCACAAGCAGAATGTTGCAGCGCAAAAATCATTGCCGCCGAGGGGGATGACGGGTGGTTTGTGTCGGGCTGTGTCCCGGCGGCGGCGGTAAACCCGTGGTCCGGCTTTTCGCTCACACTCCGCGCCGGTTCATCACTGAAAGGATCTGCAATGCGTTTCGACAACAGTCGGGAAAGCAGCAACGTCGAGGATCGCCGCGGAGGCGGTGGCCTGCCGGTGGGTGGGCGCAGCATCGGCATCGGCACCATCGTGCTGGCCCTGGTGGCGATGTATTTCGGGGTCGATCCGGGCGTGGTGCTCAACCAGACCGCGGTGGCGCCGTCGCGGGTCGAGCAGGGCCGCCCGGCGGCGCCGGCCGACGACGCTGAGAGCAGGTTCGTCCGCCACGTGCTGGCCGAGACCGAGGACACCTGGCGGCAGATCTTCCGCGCCAACGGCCAGCAATACGTCGACCCGACGCTGGTGCTGTTCTCCGGCGCGACCCGCACGGCCTGCGGCGTGGGCCAGGCGGCGATGGGGCCGTTCTACTGCCCGGCCGACCAGAAGGTGTATATCGACCTCGGCTTCTACCAGGAGCTGAAGAGCCGCTTCAACGCGCCGGGCGACTTCGCCCAGGCCTACGTGATCGCCCACGAGGTGGGCCACCACGTGCAGAACCTGCTGGGGATCTCCGAAAAGGTGCAGGCGGCGCGCCAGCGGGCCGGCGAGCGGCAGGCCAACGAGCTGTCGGTGCGCCTGGAGCTGCAGGCCGACTGCCTGGCCGGCGTGTGGGCGAAGAACGCCGACGCGGCCCGCGGCATCCTCGAGGCCGGCGACGTGGAGGAGGCCCTGCGCGCCGCCTCGGCGATCGGCGACGACGCGCTGCAGAAGCAGGCCCAGGGCTACGTGGTGCCCGACAGCTTCACGCATGGTTCGTCGGAGCAGCGGGTGCGCTGGTTCCGGCGCGGCATGGAGTCGGGCCAGCTGGCCGCCTGCAACACCTTCCAGGGCCGCGGCGGGCTGTGATCGCTCGCGCCGGCGGGGGGGCGAGGGGCTCTGAGCCGGCCAGCAGACATTCCCGCGGCACGGGGCGAGCGCCGCGGGCGCTCCTTCAGTGCCTGGTGATGGATCTGCGGGGCCAGGCTCGCGACCGCCGACTGCCGCACAAAATGAAAACCCCCCGGCGCGCCGGGGGGCGATGCTTGCTTAGCCGGCCAGCTTGGCGAAGGCCTCGACTACTTCGGACGGGGCCTGGACCAGCTCGATCAGCACGCCTTCGCCGCCGATCGGGAACTCCTCGTTGCCCTTCGGGTGCAGGAAGGTGATGTCGTAGCCGGCGGCGCCCTTGCGGATGCCGCCCGGCGCGAAGCGCACGCCCTGGGCGGTCAGCCACTCGACGCACTTGGGCAGGTCGTCCACCCACAGGCCGACGTGGTTGAGCGGGGTGGTGTGCACGGCGGGCTTCTTCTCGGGGTCGAGGGGCTGCATCAGGTCCACCTCGACCTTGAACGGGCCCTTGCCCATCGCGGTGATGTCCTCGTCCACGTTCTCGCGCTCGGACTTGAAGTTGCCGGTGACCTCGAGGCCGAACATGTCGACCCACAGGGTGCGCAGGCGGTCCTTGGACGGGCCGCCGATGGCGATCTGCTGGACGCCGAGGATCTTGAATGGTCTGGTCATGTTTATTGCTCCCTCTTTGTAAGAGCCCGGATTTTACAGGGGGGCGCGGAGCGCGGGCAAAGTCTCGGCCCACCTCCGCTCATCCCTTGACCCACTCCACCGTGGCGCACAGCAGGTAGCCGGCGCCGTACACCGTCTTGATGATCTTCGGGTCCTGCGGGTCGTCCTCGAGCTTGCGGCGCAGGCGGGAGATGCGCACGTCGATGCTGCGGTCGAAGGGGTCGAGCTCCCGCTCGCCGATCAGCTGTTCGCGGCTGAGGATCTTGTTGGGGCGCTTGAGCAGGCTCTGCAGCAGGGCCGCCTCGGCGGCGGAGAGGCTGACCTCGCGCCCGTCGTCGGCGCTGAGGGTGAGCCGGTCGAGGTCGAAATGCCAGCCGCAGAAGCGGGCGCCGCCGTGGGGGGCGGGCTCGCTGGTGGCGGCCTTCTGGTAGCGGCGCAGGATTGAGCGCACCCGGGCGACCAGCTCGCGGGGCTCGAAGGGCTTGACCAGATAGTCGTCGGCGCCGAGCTCGAGGCCCAGCACCCGGTCGGTGAGGCCGTCGCGCCCGGTGAGGATCAGGGCCGCGCAGGGGTGCTGCTCCTGCAGCTCGCGCAGCACCTGCAGGCCGTCCATGTCGGGCAGGCCGAGGTCGAGGATTGCCAGCTCGGGCTGCACCTTGCGGGCGCGGGCCAGCAGGGCCCGGCCGGTGCCGAAGGTCTCGCTGCGGAAGCCGTACTCGGCGAGGCTGGCGGCGATCAGGCGGGCGATGTCGGGTTCGTCTTCGACGATGAAGACCAGGGGGCTGTCCTTGTCGGGGCTCATGGCGGCGGGCTCTCCGGATCGGCAGGGTAGGTGAGGGTGGCGAGGGCGGCGGCGAGGGCCGCGCCGTCGAAGGGTTTGCGCAGGGTCGGCACGTCGGGGGTGCCGGCGGGGGTGGGGCCGGTGGCGTAGCCGGTGATCAGCAGGATGGGCAGCGCCGGCCGCAGCTGGCGGGCGAAGGCGGCCAGCTCGCGGCCGCCGAGGCCGGGCATCACGGTGTCGGAGACGAGGATCGCGATGTCCTCGACGGCCTCCAGCATGGAGCGGGCCTCGAGGCCGTTGGCGGCCTCGACCACCGGGTAGCCGAGCTCGGTGAGCTGCAGCCGGATCACCTTGCGCACCTCGGGTTCGTCCTCCACCAGCAGCACCAGCCGGCTGCCGTTGGCGGCGGGCGGCGGGGCCGGGGCGACCGGGGCCGGCGGGGCCGGGCGGGCGTCGGTCATCGGCAGGATGAAGCGCACGTTGGTGCCCTTGCCCGGGGTGCTGAGGATGCGGATGTTGCCCCCCGACTGGCGGATGAAGCCATACACCATCGACAGCCCGAGGCCGCTGCCGGTGCCGAAGCTCTTGGTGGTGAAGAAGGGCTCGAAGACCCGCGACAGGATCTCCGGGGCGATGCCGCTGCCACTGTCGGAGACGTCGAACTGCACGTAGTCGCCGGCGGGCACCTCGACCAGCAGCGCCAGGCTTGGCGAGACGTGGCGGCGGGCCACGCTGATGCCGAGGCTGCCGCCGTCGGGCATCGCGTCGCGGGCGTTGATGGCCAGGTTGAGGAGGGCGTTCTCGAGCTGGTGGGGGTCCACCAGGGCGTAGAGCTTCTCGGTGGGCAGGTCGAGCCGCATGGTGATGCGCTCGGTGAGGGAGCGCGCCAGCAGCGGGGTCATGTCATGCACCAGGGCGCCCACCTCGACGGGGCTCGGGGCGAGGGGCTGCTGGCGCGAGAAGGTGAGCAGGCGGCGGATCAGCTCGGTGCCGCGGCGGGCCGCCGACAGGGCCGGGTCGAGGTAGTCCTCGAAGCCCTGGTGGGCCGGGAGCTTGTCCCGCAGCGCGGCCAGGTTGCCGGTGATGATGGTGAGCAGGTTGTTGAAGTCGTGGGCGAGGCCGCCGGTGAGCTGGCCGACGGCTTCCATCTTCTGGGCCTGGATCAGCACCGCCTGGCCGGCCTTCTGCTCGGTGATGTCGATGGACAGCACGAAGAAGCCCTGCACGCCGCCGGCTTCGGAGGCTTCCGGCACCACCGCGCTGCGGGCGTGCACCTGCTGGCCGGCGGCGTTGATGCGGGAATATTCGTAGCTCACCTGCTCGCCGGTGTAGGCCTGCTCGAGCTGCGGCCTGACCTGGGCGTAGGCGTCGGGCCCGACCACCTCGAGGATGCTCTTGCCGACGATGCTCTGCTGGTCGAGGCCGAACCAGTTGGCGTAGCCCCGGTTGGCGAAACGGTAGCGTTCGCCGGCGTCCACGTAGGCGATCATCGCCGGGATGGTGTCGAGGATGCGGCGCATGCGCTCCTCGCTGCGGGTGAGCTGGCCGGCCAGGTTGTCGAGGCGGGTCTTGGCGGCTTCGAGTTCGGCGGTGCGGGCGCGCACGCGGTTCTCCAGCTCGGCGTTCTGGCGCTCGATGAGGCGCTCGTAGCGGCGCTGCTCGGTGATGTCGGTCCACAGGGTGACGAAGCCCAGGTTGGGGATGGGCACGCCGCGGATCGACAGCACCTGGCCGTTGGGCCGGGTGCGCTCGGCCTGGTGGGGTTGGAAGGCGCGCACCGCGGCCATCCGCTCGGTGACCAGGCGCTCCACCTCGGCCGGGTTGAGGGCCCCGCCGCTGTACTCACCCCGCTGCACGTTGAAGCGCACGAACTCCTCGAAGGGCGTGCCGACCCGCACCAGCGACTCGGGAAAATCCAGCAGGCGCAGCATGGCCTTGTTCCAGGTGACCAGCTTGGGCATGGCGTCGAACACCGCGATGGCCTGGTCGAGGAGATCGAAGCCGGCCAGCAGCAGGTCGTAGCGGCGCAGCTCCTCCGGGGAGCTGGCGCGCGAGGGGGGGGCGGGTTCATGACGCGGGTCCGGGGCTGTCGGGCGGTGGCCCGCCGGCGAGCTGGCGCCGGTAGCGTTCCGGCGACATGCCCGTCCAGCCGGTGAAGGCCCGGTAGAAGGCGGAGGTGTCGGCGTAGCCCAGGTCGGCGGCGACCCGGGCGATGGAGTGGCCGGTCTTGGTGAGGCGCGACAGGGCCAGGTCGCGGCGCAGGGCCTCCTTGATGATGCGGAAGCTGGAGCCCTCCTCGCCCAGCCGGCGGTGCAGGGTGCGCGGCGACATGTGGAGCTGGCTGGCGACCTCGTCCTGGGACAGGCTGGCCGGCAGCGCGTCGCGGATCAGGTCGCGGACCCGGGTGACGGTGGCGCGGTCGCGCCGGTAGAGCATGCTGATGCGGCCCGGCGCGCCGTCGAGGAAGCTGGCGAGGGCGGCCTCGTCGCGGCGGATCGGCAGGTCGAGCAGCGTTGCGTTGAAGCGGGCGGTGAGCACCCCGCCGCCGATGAAGGCGGAGCGCTCGGTGTACACCAGCGCGTAATCATCGGCGTGGGCCGGCCGCGGGAAGGGGAAATCCACCGAGTCCAGCGCCAGCCCGCGCCCCACCAGCCAGCACGACAGGCTGTGGAGCAGGCGCAGCAGCCACTCGAAGGCGAACACCCGGCCCGGCGCGTCGGGCGTGGGGGCGAGGGGGCGGGTCTCGGCGATCTGCAGCTCCGCGTGGTGGCCGGCCCGGTGGATGCCCACCGCCAGGTCGGGCAGCACGATGGCCAGGAAGCGCCGCGCCCGGTCGAGGCTCTCGGCGAGGGTCGGCGCGCTGAGCATGCCGCGGCACAGGAACTCGAAGCAGCCCGGCGGCATGCGCACCGAGAACAGCCCGAAGCCCTCGTCGCCGAGCTCGGCGATCACCCGGTTGTAGAGCAGTGCGTAGCGGTCGAGGGGCACCCGGCTGGCGGGGTCGCCCGGGTCGATGTCGAGGCTGGCCAGCAGCGGCGCCGGGTCGTGGGCGTGGGCGGGCAGGGCCGCCACCATGCCGGTCACGAAACCCATCGAAACGGTGGCGCGGGGGCGAGGGCTGAACAAGGGCGGCTCCGCTCGGGAAAGGAAAGGCGGGCGTGCCGGAGCCCGCCGCCACGTCGGGTCATGTGGCGGATTCTGCACGAGCCGGCGCTGCCTGGGTAGATGTGCCCGGGCCCGCGCGTGGCGGCCCGGGGGGCGTCCGGGCGGGGGCGCGGCATGCTGCAGTGCCTTCTGCCTGCGCTGTCGGGGCCGGGCGTGGGCAGCTGCGGCGGGGCTTCGCCGGGATGTTGCGGTGCAGCGTCCGGACGCGGCCGCGGCGTCGATTGCACGCTTGGCGGAATTTGCACGATCTTCGTCGACAAGGGCAGTGGAAAAGGCCGCGCCGGCCTTCTACCATTCATGGATTCAATCAACATGATGTGGGGGAGACACCATGACCGACCTGAGCGTTGCCAAGAAACTCGTCGCCTACAAGCCCAAGAACAAGGTGCGCTTCGTCACCGCCGCGGCGCTTTTCGACGGCCACGATGCGTCGATCAACATCATGCGGCGGATCCTCCAATCCACCGGCTCCGAGGTCATCCACCTCGGCCACAACCGCTCGGTGGGCGAGATCGTCAATGCCGCGCTGCAGGAAGACGTGCAGGGCATCGCGATCACGTCCTACCAGGGCGGCCACGTGGAATTCTTCAAGTACATGATCGACCTGCTGCGCGAGAACGGCGGCGAGAACATCAAGGTCTTCGGCGGCGGCGGCGGCGTGATCGTGCCGACCGAGATCAAGGAGCTCCACGACTACGGCGTGACCCGCATCTACTCGCCCGAAGACGGCGCGACGATGGGCCTGCAGGGCATGATCAACGACCTCGTCGAGCGCTGCGACACCGACCTCTCCGCCACCGGCCCCAAGGGCGCCGACGCCGTGCTCGCCGCGCTGAAGTCGGGCGATCGCCGCGCCCTCGCCCAGATCATCACCGGCCTCGAGAACGGCGCCTACGGCGACGACGTGAAGGCCGCGCTGATCGAGGCCGCCAAGGGCGTCACGGTGCCGGCCCTCGGCATCACCGGCACCGGCGGCGCCGGCAAGTCCAGCCTCACCGACGAGCTGGTGCGCCGCTTCCGCCTCGACCAAGGCGACAAGCTGCGCCTGGCGATCATCTCCATCGACCCGTCCCGCAAGCGCACCGGCGGCGCGCTGCTCGGCGACCGCATCCGCATGAATGCCATCGAGCACCCGAACATCTTCATGCGCTCGCTGGCCACCCGCGACACCGGCAAGGAAGTCTCCGTCGCGTTGCCCGAAGTCATCGCCGCCACCCGCCTGGCCGGCTTCGACATGATCATCGTCGAGACCTCCGGCATCGGCCAGGGCGACGCGGCCATCGTGCCCTTCGTCGATGTCTCGCTGTACGTGATGACCCCCGAGTTCGGCGCCGCCAGCCAGCTCGAGAAGATCGACATGCTCGACTTCGCCGACTTCGTCGCCATCAACAAGTTCGACCGCAAGGGCGCCGAGGACGCGCTGCGCGACGTGCGCAAGCAGTACCAGCGCAACCGCGAGCTGTTCAACCAGAACACCGACGAGATGCCGGTGTTCGGCACCATGGCCGCCCGTTTCAACGACGACGGCGTCACCGCCCTGTTCCAGGCCATCGCCCCGGCGCTGGCCGCCAAGGGCCTCAAGCTCGGCAAGCCCCAGCTGCCGCTGGTGAGCGTCAAGGCCTCCAGCCGCGGCCGCGCCATCGTGCCGGCCGAGCGCACCCGCTACCTGGCCGAGATCGCCGAGACCGTCCGCGGCTACCACAAGCACACCGCCGACCAGGCCCGCATCGCCCGCGAGCGCCAGGCCCTGCGCATCTCCAAGAGGCTCTTCGAGGGCTGCAGCAAGGACGCCGCGAGCTTCGACGAGCTCATTACCTGGAAGGACGGCGAGCTCACCGGCAGCTCGAAGAAGCTCCTCGACATGTGGCCCACCACCGTCGAGCTCTACGCCGCCGACGAATACGTGGTGAAGATCCGCGACAAGGAAATCCGCACCAAGCTCACCTCCGAATCCCTCTCCGGCAGCAAGATCCGCAAGGTGTCGCTGCCCACCTACGAGGACGAAGGCGAGATCCTGCGCTTCCTGATGAAGGAGAACGTCCCCGGCTCCTTCCCCTACACCGCCGGCGTGTTCGCCTTCAAGCGCGAGGGCGAGGACCCGACCCGGATGTTCGCCGGCGAAGGCGACGCCTTCCGCACCAACCGCCGCTTCAAGAAGGTTTCCGAGGGCATGCCGGCGCATCGCCTCTCCACCGCCTTCGACTCGGTCACGCTCTACGGCTGCGACCCGGATCCGCGTCCGGACATCTACGGCAAGATCGGCAACTCCGGCGTGTCCATCGCCACCCTCGACGACATGAAGGTGCTGTACGACGGCTTCGACCTGGTCAATCCGACCACCTCGGTGTCGATGACCATCAACGGCCCGGCGCCCATCATCCTGGCGATGTTCTTCAACACCGCCCTCGCGCAGCAGCTCGCCAAGTTCAAGGCCGACAACGGCCGCGAGCCCACCGAGGACGAAGCCGAGAAGATCCGCGAGTGGGTGCTCGCCACCGTGCGCGGCACCGTGCAGGCCGACATCCTCAAGGAAGACCAGGGCCAGAACACCTGCATCTTCAGCACCGAGTTCGCCCTCAAGATGATGGGCGACATCCAGGAGTTCTTCGTGCACAACAAGGTGCAGAACTTCTACTCGGTGTCGATCTCGGGCTACCACATCGCCGAGGCCGGCGCGAACCCGATCAGCCAGCTCGCCTTCACGCTCTCCAACGGCTTCACCTACGTCGAGAGCTACCTGGCCCGCGGCATGCACATCGACGACTTCGCGCCCAACCTGTCCTTCTTCTTCAGCAACGGCATGGACCCGGAATACTCCGTGATCGGCCGCGTCGCCCGCCGCATCTGGGCCGTGGCGATGAAGAACAAGTACGGCGCCAACGAGCGCAGCCAGAAGCTGAAGTACCACGTCCAGACGTCCGGCCGTTCGCTGCACGCCCAGGAGATGGACTTCAACGACATCCGCACCACGCTGCAGGCGCTGATCGCGATCTACGACAACTGCAACTCGCTGCACACCAACGCCTACGACGAGGCGATCACCACGCCGACCGAAGAGTCCGTGCGCCGTGCGATGGCGATCCAGCTCATCATCAACCGCGAATGGGGCCTCGCGAAGAACGAGAACCCGAACCAGGGCGCCTTCATCATCGACGAGCTCACCGATCTGGTCGAAGAGGCGGTGCTCAAGGAGTTCGAGGCGATCAGTTCCCGCGGCGGCGTGCTCGGCGCCATGGAGACCGGCTTCCAGCGCGGCAAGATCCAGGAGGAGTCGCTCTACTACGAGCACAAGAAGCACGACGGCTCCTACCCGATCATCGGCGTCAACACCTTCCTCAACCCGAAGGGCATGGCCCAGCAGGAGATCGAGCTCGCCCGCTCCTCCGAGGACGAAAAACAGAGCCAGCTCCAGCGCCTCGCCGACTTCCACGAGCGAAACAAGGACGAAGCGCCCAAGTGGCTCGCCAAGCTCAAGCAGACCGTCATCGAGAACGGCAACGTGTTTGCGGTGCTCGTCGATGCGGTGAAGTACTGCTCCCTCGGCCAGATCACCGGCGCCCTCTATGACGTGGGCGGTCAGTACCGGCGCAGCATGTAAGCGCCAGCCCCGGCGGGGTTGTTGCATCACCCGGAACGGCGCCGCAGGGCGCCGTTCTGCATTGGGGCGCCGGCCCTGCCCGTGGTCTATCCTGAAAACGCCGATCCTGTCTGGATAAAACCGAGGAGAGATCACCATGGCTGCCGACCTCACCCTGCTCGTCCCGGCCTTCAGGCCCCGACTCGAACAACTCCTTGCCAACTGCCGCGCCCGGGGCGTCGAGATGCGGCCCTACATGGGTCTGCGCACGCCGCTGGAGCAGGCCAGGCTGTGGCGCCAGTCCCGCTCCCGGGAAGAGATCGACGTTAAGGTGGCCCAGCTACGGGCCGCCGGGGCCGATTATCTGGCCGACTGCCTCGTCAAGGTCGGGCCGCAGCACGGAGACCCGGTGACCAACGCCATACCGGGCCTGTCCTGGCACCAGTGGGGTGAGGCGGTGGATTGTTTCTGGGTGGTGAAGGGGGCCGCCGAGTGGTCCACCAAGCGCCTGCTGAACGGCCTCAACGGCTACCGGGTGATGGCCGAGGAGGCGAAGAAGCTGGGCCTCGACCCGGGTGGTTGGTGGAAGCGCTTTCCGGATTGGCCCCACGTCCAGCTGCGTTCCGACCCCAGTCCGCTGGGCGTCATGACGCTCGCGGCGGTGAGCGCGGAGATGCAGAAGCGCTTCAGCGCATGAGGCCGGGGCCTCCGCGGTGGATCCATGATTTCCGACCCGCCGCACCCGTGCGGCCGTGGGCGAGGTGCCGGCCTGGCCCGCTGCCACGGGCAAACGTGAGTAAATTGACGCCGTGCGGCGCGATTGACGGGCCTTGATCGGTGCCACTGCCGTCATAATGCAGCTTCTTAGCACGCCCCGCAGTGAATCCCTCGGCCCGGCCCTGGCGCGTGCGCAACCGATGCCGGGGGCGTTTCGAGTGAAGGAATGATGAACAGCCACAACCCCCTGCCGCCGGCCCAGCCGGCACGCCGTGCCCCCTGCGGGCGCGCCTTCTGTGCCGCCACGCTGGCGCTGGCGCTGGCCCTGCCGTTCGGCCCGGCGCTGGCCGAGGCGCCTGCGAAGGCCGCTGATGCGCCGGGCACCGAGGCCGCCGCCAAGCCCGCGCTGCCCGACTTGAAGCTCGACGTGCTGCCGGCCGATGTGGTCTCGGTCACCCTGGTCGGCAGCTGGTCCGAGAAGCATGAGCGTGGCGTCTATCGGGTGATCGTCGTCAAGGGCGGCCCTGACGAGCTGCTGGCCCGGGTCGTCGTGCAGTGGGTCCGCCAGCGGGTCGGCGAGAAGCCGGCCGTGGTCGCCTCCCGGGAGATCGAGGCCTTCAATGAGTACATCGGTATGGCGATGGTGCCCACCTGGCGGGATCTCGGCACCAACCGCCTGCAGATGATGGCCGATATCCGGCTGCCCGACGGCCAGCGCAAGCGGGTGCGCGTGCTGGCCAGCTCGCCTGGGGAGCTCTCCGACCCGGTGTGAGCGCCGGCTCCGGCTCAGGTGCCGAAGATCAGGCGGTCGCGGCCCATGTCCTTGGCGCGGTACATGGCCCCGTCGGCGCATTTCATCAGGCTCGCCTCGTCGTCCCCGTGGTCCGGGAAGATGCAGATGCCGATCGACGCCGAAATGTTGATCGTGTGGGGGCCGATCTGGAAGGGGCGGGCGATGGAGGCCCGGATCCGCTCGGCCACCTGCTGGGCGTCTTCGCGGTCGTCGATCTGCGGCAGCAGCACCACGAACTCGTCGCCGCCGATGCGCGCCAGCGTGTCGGATTCCCGCAGGCACTCGCGCATGCGCTCGGCCGAGGCGATCAGCAGGCTGTCGCCCACCGCGTGGCCGCAGGCGTCGTTCACGGGCTTGAAGTGGTCGAGGTCCACGAACATCACGGCGGCCCGGTTGCGGTCCCGGCGCGCCCGGGCCAGGGCCGCCTGCAGGCGGTCGGAGAACAGCGCCCGGTTGGGCAGCTGGGTGAGCGGGTCGTGCTGGGCCATGTGGCGCATGCGCTCCTCCCGTTCGCGCAGCTCGCGGGTCATCGAGTGGGCCCGGGCGAAGGCGCGGGCGCGGCCGGTCACCAGCTGCCAGGTGAACAGGGCCAGCAGCAGGCTCATGCTGACCCCCGCCGCGGCGATGATACGCGCCGGGTTCTTGCTGTAGCTCTGCCCGAAGGCTGGCGTCGAGCGGACCTGCAGGGTCCACTGGTGCTGGGGGAACTGGATGTGCTCCACCGCGCTGAAGCGGGGCGGGGCGTCGTCGCCCGGGGCGGAGTCGTAGATCAGCTCGTCCGATGACACCTTCGGCCCGTCGTAGAGCCGCAGTGCGATGCCCGGCGGCGTGTCACCGTGCAGGCTGGCCATCAGGTCGCCGGCGCGGAAGGCAATGTGCACCCATCCATAGGCCGCCGCGTGCCGGGCGGCCGGGGTGTTGCGGGGCTGCCCCTTGCGGTAGAGCGCGGCGTACATCGCGAAGGACGGCTGGGGCACGGCGTCGTCCATCTTGAGGGCCAGTTGCGAGGTGATCGCGATGCCCCCGGAGTCGCGGGCCTCGTCGAGGGCCTGCCGGCGTATCGGGTCGGCGTAGATGTTATGGCCCAGGGCCCGGTGGTTCTGGGCGGTCGGCGGGGCCGCGTAGGTGACCGGGGCGACCGGTTCGGTGCGCTCGTCCGTGATGGTGTAATCCGGGTTGCCCTGCGCCCGCTGGATCGCCACGTGCCGGGGGGCCTGAGCGGAGGGCAGCAGGGGCGTGAACAGCATGGCCTGCAGCCCGGAGACCTCCGACCCGTTCATCAGCGCGCCGACGAAGTGCTCGAAATCTTCGCGGTCCACCGAGTCCGACGCATCGAACAGCCCCCGCGCCGCCCGCAGCATCTGCTCGTAGCTGGCGACCCGTTCCCGGATGCGGCTCACCGACTGGCGCACGGCGAAGTCGAAATCCGTCTGCAGCCGGGCCTGCGCCGCTTCGTTCTCGTGGTGCCACAGCCAGCCCGTCAGGGCCAGGGATAGCAGGCCGACGAAGAGCGGCAGGCGCAGGTTGCGGTGCCGGAGGAGGAACGTGTCGGGTGTGTCCATCAGGGCGGGGGGAGCGACGTTGCGGGGGGGACCACGATCAAGGGGCCGCTCGCCGGGCGGGCTGAGGCTCGGCGAGCGGCCGGACGACGAGAGGCGGGAGGGCACGGGCTGTGCCGGCTTCCCGCCCGACGAAAGCGCTCACATGGGCAACTCCGTTCAGACACCCGGCTGGCATGGCGTGCCGGGCTGGCGCCTCAGGTCATTTCGCGCAGATACAAGGTTTCGACCTGCTCCCGTGCCCACGGCGTACGGCGCAAAAACTTTAGGCTCGATTTGATGCTGGGCTCATTCTGGAAGCAGCGGATGTCGATCAGCGTCCCCAGCCGATCCCACCCGAAACGCGCCACCAGTTCGGTGAGCATGCGTTCGAGGGTGACGCCGTGGAGCGGGTTGTTGGTTTGCGGGTTGGCCTGATTCATCAATGAGACTCTGACCCACTTCGCCGACGCTGCCAAGGGCCGAGGTCAAGCCCCGGCCTGTCACGATTGTTGTTTTGTGTAAAAAAACAACGATCTCCCCGGCGGCTCCGGGGTGATCCGGGTGGTCGCGGCGGACCGCGGGAGGCCATCCCGCCCGACTCCGTGCTGCGAACTGCCGCCCTTGTCACCCGGCATTCATTGGCTATGCTGAAGCAATCGGTCGTTTCCCCTCGCACGGTATCCGTGCATGCCCGCCCGCTGGCTTGGCCCGCGGGCGCCGGGCCTGTCGTGGGGAGCCGGCCGGCAAAGGAGGGCAGATGCCGATCATTCAGGGCGGGCAGCACGTGGCGCTGTCGCCGGTCGATGCCGCCGGATCCGGGCAGCCCAGGCCGGGCGTTGCGCTGTGCCTGTCCGGCGGCGGCTACCGGGCGATGATCTTTCATCTCGGGGTGCTGTGGCGGCTCAACGAGCTGGGCTATCTCGTGCGGCTCGATCGCATCTCCAGCGTCTCGGGCAGCTCGATCACCGCCGCCCTGCTGGGACTGCGCTGGGCCGAGCTCGACTTTGCGGATGGGGTGGCCCAGGCCCTGGAGGCCCAGCTGGTCGCGCCGATCCGTGCCTTTGCCCGCGAGACTGTCGATGTGGGCTCGGTGCTGAAGGGCGTCTTCCTGCCCGGCTCGATCAACGACAAGCTGGCCGACGCTTATCGCCGGCACCTGTTCGCCGACGCCACCCTGCAGGACCTGCCGGACGACCCCCCGCGCGTCGTCATCAACGCCACCAATGTGCAGACCGGCGCCCTGTGGCGCTTCTCCAGGCCCGCCATGCGCGACGACCTGGTGGGCGAGGTCTGCCGCCCGACGGTGCCGCTGGCCGTGGCGGTGGCGGCCTCGTCGGCGTTTCCGCCGCTGCTCTCGCCGGCCCGCCTGGCCCTCGACCCGACGGCCTTCAGCCCGCCGGCGGGCGAGCCCCTGCACCGGCCGCCGTTTACCGACGAGGTCTATCTCACCGACGGAGGTGTGTATGACAACCTGGGGCTGGAAACCGCCTGGAGGCGCTACGAGACCATCCTCGTCAGCGACGCCGGCCCCGCGCTCGGCGCCGAGCCCGACCCGGGCATCGACTGGGCCAGCCACGCCCGGCGGGTGCTCGACATGACCGACAGCCAGGTGCGGGCCCTGCGCAAGCGTCAGGTGATCGCCGGCTTCCTGTGCGGCGACCGCATGGGCGCCTACTGGAGCGTGCGTTCCAAGATCGGCAACTACGGCCTCGCCTCCGCGCTGCCGTGCCCGGCCGCGCGCACCGCCGAGCTGGCGCAGCTGCCCACCCGCCTCGCCGCCATGCCCGACGACCTGCAGGAGCGTCTCATCAACTGGGGCTACGCCGTCTGTGATGCGGCGATGCGCCGCTGGGTCGACCACACCCTGCCGCCGCCGGCGGGCTTTCCCTACCAGAGGGGCGTCTGAGCCCGGCGCGCCGCCGCCCGTGCTAAGTTTGCGCTCCCCTTCTGCAGGAGCGCGCATGTCGCCGAGTTTCAAGGCCGGAGCCCGGGAGGGCTTCCGGGTGTGCCTGCCGGTGTCGGTGGGCCTGATCCCGTGGGCGCTGGTCACCGGCTTGTCGATGGTGAGCGTGGGTTTCACCCCGCTCCAGGCGATGGGCATGAGCCTCAT
This sequence comes from Zoogloea sp., assembly GCF_041908905.1. Lineage (GTDB taxonomy): Bacteria > Pseudomonadota > Gammaproteobacteria > Burkholderiales > Rhodocyclaceae > Zoogloea. The sequence goes on along the minus strand of NZ_JAYREK010000001.1, from coordinate 112,330 downwards.
CGTGTTCGGCGCCACCGCCCAGCTGGGCACGCTGCCGCTGATCGCCATCGGCGCGCCCGTGTGGCTGATCGTTGCCACCGCGCTGGTGGTCAATCTGCGCTTCATCATCTTCAGCGCGGCGCTGGCCGGGCCGCTGGCGGGCGGTCGCCCGTGGCAGCGCTGGCTATGCGGCTACGCCCTCACCGACGGCGTGTTCGCCACCTGCCTGGAGCGCCTGCGGAGCGAGGCCGACCCGGAGTGGCGGCTCGGCTACTACCTGGCGCCGTCCCTGTGGTGCGCGCTGCTGTGGCAGAGCTCGACCCTCGCCGGCGTGCTGGCGGCGGGGGTGATCCCGCGCGGCTGGTCGCTGGAATTCATGGCCAGCATCGCGCTGCTGGTGCTTCTGGTGCCGATGGCGCGTGTGCGCCCGATGCTGGTCGCCATGCTCACCGGCGGTGCGCTGTCGGTGCTGCTGCGCGGCCTGCCCCTGCGTCTCGGCGTGATGGTGGCGATCGTGGGTGGCATCGCGGCCGGCTTCGCCACCGAACATCTCCAGAAAAAGCCGGAGGCGCGATGAACTACGACTGGACCCTGTGGCTCGTCTTCATCCTGATCGGCCTAGCCACGCTGCTGCCCCGCGCCAGCTTCATCGTGCTCGGCCAGCGCGCCAGCCTGCCCGACGGCGTGCAGAAGGCCCTCCGCTACGCCCCCGCCGCCGCACTGGCCGCCATCGTGGTGCCCGACGTGGTGCTGGTGAACGGCGCGCCGGAGCTGTTCAACCCCAAGCTCGGCGGCGCCATCGCCGCGGTGCTCGCCACCCAGCTCTCGCGCAACCCCTGGCTGCCCTTCGTTGCCGGCATGGCGGCGCTGTGGGGGCTGCGCTGACGCGGGCCCGCGCCGCCGTGATCGCATCCCATCGCCGTGCATCAAGAGCACACCGCCGCGTACCCGTCGTTCGCCCCCGCGTGATGCGGGCCCACCGCCGTGAATTGCCATCTCGCGCCCGTGTTTGCCGATCACATGGCGGCGTGATGCCAGAACAAGGCCGCGAACCCTTGATGCACGGCCGTGTGATACGAGAACGATAGCCAAAGCTCGAATCACGCGCTGGTGAGATTCGAGCTTTGGTTATAGTGATCGTGAAACGAGAGCGCTAACCACGATCACACGGCCGTGTATTGATGTCACAAGCCCTCAAGCTACGATCACACGGGCGTGTGATCGTGCAACACGGTGTCTTGGTGCAAGCTCGGCCGGCGAAAGGGGGCTCCGCCCACGATCTTCGGTTTCAGCTGGAGGTGCTGCGGCAAGGGTGGCCGGCGTGCGCGGTGTCTGGTACGATCCGCGGCATCATTGGGGAGTAGCCTCTCTTCGCCTCGAAGAGGCTTGCGTCAACACACTTGCCGGCCACGGCATGGCGCAAGCGGTTCCCATGCTTGGCAAGACCATTGACCACCCAACCTTCCGGGGCCGGAGAGGTTGCGTGGTCAATCGGAAATTCCGGCCAGGTGTGTGTAATGGAATCCTTCCTCGTCTCGACGGGCATCGTCGCCCTCGCCGAAATCGGCGACAAGACCCAGCTGCTCGCCTTCATCCTCGCGGCCAAGTTCCGCCGGCCCGTTCCCATCATCGTCGGCATCCTGCTTGCCACCATCGCCAACCATGGCTTTGCCGGCGCGCTCGGCGCCTGGATCACCTCCCTGGTCGCCCCCGGAACGCTGCGCTGGGTGCTCGGCCTCTCGTTCGTCGGCATGGCGGTGTGGACCCTTATCCCCGACAAGTTCGACGAAGAGGAGGCGAAGCTGGCCAGGTTCGGCGTCTTCGGCACGACCCTGGTCGCCTTCTTCCTGGCCGAGATGGGTGACAAGACCCAGGTGGCCACCGTGGCGCTGGCGGCCCAGTATCACGCCTTTGTGCCGGTCGTCCTGGGCACCACGCTCGGGATGATGATCGCCAACGTCCCCGCGGTGCTTTTGGGCGACCGGATCGCCGACAGGATGCCGGTTCGCCTGGTGCACATGATCGCCGCGGCGATCTTTGCGGTGCTGGGGGCTGCGACCTTGCTCGGCGCGGGGGAATCCCTCGGGCTGTAGGTGCCGCTCACAGACTGGCCGCGATCGCGAGCATCCCGCCCAGGTTGATCGCCACGCCGAGGGCCAGCCTGAGCGGGTTTTTCCCGAGTGAGTGGGCAAGTGCGCGTGTCATGATCGTCTCCCTGGTCGTTGAATCCCGTGCTTCCATTGTGACCAGGCGGCTGTCGGACGGCCAATTGGGAATGCCGATCTTCATGATGCGGCCGGGCTATTTCGCGGGGCCGCCGCCCGGGCGGGGGCTCGGGGAGGACTGGGCGCCAGCCGGCTGCCCGCTTCGGGGCAGGGCCCGCGCCGGTGGTGTCGGGGGGCGCGCCCGCCGCCGGCTCACGGCATTCCCCGCACCGACTCCCCCACCCCCTGCAGCGGCCCGAGGGGGTTGTGGCGGACTTCGGTCTCCTCGATCTTCGGGCGGCCGCTCCATTGCTTGTAGACGACCTTGTCGTGGATCACCACGATCAGCGCGCCGAACTTCCAGCCGGTGGTGAGGGTGTCGCGCTTGAAGTTGAGGAAGTCGAGCATGAAGTTGCCCACCCGCTTGCGGTCGATGTGGCTGGGCTCCATGAAGTAGCCGACGCAGGCCTCCTGGGCCTTCATGCAGTCGATGATGCCCTTGGGGATGGTGCCGAGCTCCTGCAGCGGTGAGGGCAGCACCGCACGCACCACCTGGGAGTGGTTGAGGATCTGCACGTTGGGGGTCCGGGCGGGGTCGAAGCCGAGTTCGCGCACCGTGTCCAGGGTGGTGCGGTAGGGGACGATCTGGTCGAAGCTCTGCTTGGCGGCGTCGAAGTCCTGCCACTGGTTGCTCACCGTCTGCCTGGAGGTGGGCAGCATGCCGGAGCAGGCGCCCAGCAGGCCGCAGGCGAGCAGGGCAGCGAGCCGGTACCGGCCTTGCGGCGCTGCGCCGTGGAGGGTGTGGTGGGGCGAACTGGGCATGGAAGCGGATTCCTCGGGCTTCCATTGCAGCCTAGTCGCCGCCCGGGCGGGCGGCAAGGCGGGCGTGGCGGCCGGGGCCGGCAAGGGCCGGCCCGCTGCCGGGCTTACTGCATGAAGGGGTAGTCGGTGTAGCCCGCCGCGCCGGGGGTGTAGAAGGTGCCGGGGTCGGCGGGGTTGAGCTGGGCGCCGGCCTTGATGCGGGCGGGGAGGTCGGGGTTGGCGATGAAGGGTACGCCGAAGGCCACGGCGTCGAGCAGGCCGCCCTCGACCGCGCTGGCGGCTTCGGCCGGGCTGTAGCCCATGTTGCCGACCAGCACGCCTTCGTACGCCTCGCGGGCGGGGGTGAGCACGTCGCCCTGCTGCTGGCCGAGGAAATCGGTGCGCATCACGTGCAGGTAGGCGAGCTGGTAGGTGTTGAGGCGCCGGGCGAGGCCGCGCACGAGGCCGACCGGGTCGCTGTCGATCATGCTGTTGAAGCTGTTGAGGGGCGAGATGCGCAGGCCGACGCGGTCGCCGCCCAGCTCGCCCACGACGGCGTCGAGCACTTCGAGGAGCAGGCGGGCGCGGTTCTCGAGGGGGCCGCCGTAGGGGCCGCTGCGGCGGTTGGCCCCGTCGCGCAGGAATTCGTCGAGCAGGTAGCCGTTGGCGCCGTGCACTTCGACACCGTCGAAGCCGGCGGCCCGGGCGTTGGCGGCAGCCTTGCCGAAGCCGGCGACGATGGCGGGGATCTCGTCGTCACGCAGCTCGCGGGGGGTGACGTAGGGTTGCTTGCCGTCGGGGGTGCGCAGCTCGTTGTTGGTGATGGCGAGGGCGCTCGGGCCGACGGGCTGGGCGCCGCCGTTGTAGTAGGGGTGGCAGGCGCGCCCGCCGTGCCAGATCTGCAGGAAGATGCGCCCGCCGGCGGCGTGCACCTCGTCGGTGACCTGCTTCCAGGCGGCGATCTGGGCGTCGGAGTAGATGCCCGGCTCGTTGCCGAAGGCGGCGTTGCCCGCGATGGCCATGGTGGCCTCGGCGATGAGCAGGCCGGCGCTGGCGCGCTGGGCGTAGTGGGTGGCCATCAGCGGGGTCGGGACGTGGTCGGCGGTGGCGCGGCAGCGGGTGAGCGGCGCCATCAGGATGCGGTTGGGCAGCAGCAGGGCGCCGGCTTGCAGGGGCTGGAACAGGGCGGACATCGTGCTCTCCGGGGTGGGTTGCGGGGGAAGGGGTCAGGCCTGGCGTTTGACGGCCCAGGCGGCCATCAGCAGGCCGGCCAGGATCATCGGCAGCGACAGCCACTGGCCCATCGACAGGCCGAAGGTGAGCAGGCCGAGGAAGTCGTCGGGCTCGCGGCCGAACTCGGCGATGAAGCGGAAGGCGCCGTAGCCGATCAGGAACACCGCCGACACCAGGCCGCGCGGCCGCGCCTTGGCCGAGAACCACCACAGGATGAGGAACAGGCTGAGCCCCTCGAGCCCGAACTGGTAGAGCTGGGACGGGTGGCGCGGGAGGCCGTCCACCTGCGGGAAGACCATCGCCCAGGGCACGTCGGTGACGCGGCCGACGAGTTCGCCGTTGATGAAGTTGCCCATCCGCCCGGCGGCGAGGCCGAGGGGCACCAGCGGGGCGATGAAGTCGGTGACAGCCAGCCAGGGGCGCCGGGTGCGCCGGCCGAACAGCCACATCGCCACCAGCACGCCGAGGAAGCCGCCGTGGAAGGCCATGCCGCCCTGCCATACGGCGAGGATCTCGGCCGGGTGGGCGAGGTAGTAGGCGGGCTTGTAGAACAGCACGTAGCCCAGGCGGCCGCCGAGGATCACGCCGAGCACGCCGTAGAAGAGCAGGTCGTCGATCTGCTGGGCGTCCCAGCCGAGCTCGGCGCGGCGGCGGGCGTGCACGCGGCCGAGCACGACGAAGAGGATGAAGGCGACGAGGTACATCAGCCCGTACCAGCGGATGGACAGCGGGCCGATGGCGAGGGCGACGGGGTCGAATTGGGGATGGACGAACATGGCTGAGGCGGGGGCGGCCTGCGTGGCCCGGCCCAGGAGGGCCCGGCCCGGCGGCGCCGTCGATGGGTTTACTGGAACTGTTTGCGGAAGGCTTCGAATTCGGCGGTGAGCCATTCGAGCTGCTGGCGCAGGCGGCGGACTTCTTCTTCGAGCTCGCCGACGCGGCTGCCGCGGGGGGCGGCGGCTTCGCCGGTGGTCTCGAAGGCGTGGGCCGCGGCTTCGCCGCTCATCAGGTGGGTGTAGCGGGCCTCCTTGGTGCCGGGGGCCTTGGGCAGCTGGGTGACCATCGGCGGGTATTTGTCGGACAGCTTTTCGAGGATCTCCTCGACCTCGGCCGGGCTGCCGAAGGCGTGCATGCGCTCGCAGCGGGCGCGGATCTCGCCGAGGGTCTGCGGGCCGCGCAGCATGAGGATGGCCAGCACGGCCTGCATCGGCTCGTTGAGGGAATGGCGCAGGCGGATCTGGTGCTCCCACTTGGCGACCCGGGCGCCGGCCTGGTGGCGCTGGCTGACGAGGCCGCGCTCGGCGAGGCGGTCGAGGGTGGCCAGCACGGTGGCCTCGGAGAGGCTCATCACCGGCTCGCGGCCGGTGAGCTGGTTGCAGCCGCTGACCAGGCTGTTCACCGACAGGGGGTAGCTGTCGGGGGTGACGAAGGCTTTCTCGATGAGCACCGCGAGGACGCGCACCTCGAAGTCGTCGAGGTCGAAACCCGGGCTGGTTTCGGGCGCGTCGGCGGGGGGCGTTGTGTCGGTCATGGCGGGCTTCCGGTTGCGTGCGAGGTGTTCATGATAGCCGAGGCCCCGTGACAGGGCCGCGGCCGGCCTCAATGGGCGCCGTGGCACTTCTTGTACTTGCGGCCGCTGCCGCAGGGGCAGGGGTCGTTGCGACCGACCTTGGCCTCGTCGCGCCGGACGGGCTCGCGCAGGCTGCCCAGCGGGATCGGTGGCAGCCGCACCGGCGGGAGCTCGTGGAAGGCGGGCCACAGGGCGGCCTCGTGGGCGACGTCGTCGATCAGGCCGCGGCCGTCCTCCCGCAGCGAGGCGAGGCATTCGGCGGGGCTGCGGCGGATGTCGGCCTCGACGTCGGCGAGGGTGACGTAGCTGTCGTCCACCAGCCCGGCGGCGAACCACTCGCGGATCGTCGGCAGCAGCTCGGCGGCGCCGAGGTCGGCAAGACAGACCACCAGCAGGTCGAGGAGTTCGAGCTCGGCGCCGGCGTCGGGCTTGTCCTTCAGCAGCAGGGCCTCGCGGGCACCGAAGTCGGCGAGGAAGTCCACCACCGGCCCGCGGGAGGCGCGCCCGGCGAGGGTCGCGAGGGTGAGGGCCTCGAGGGCCGCGGCGCGGGCCCACAGGCTGGCGCCGTCGTCGTCGGCGAGGCGGGTGAGGGGGGCGATGCCGCCGTTGCAGCAGGAGGCCAGCGCGCGGCCGTAGCTGTCATGGACGAGCTGGCCGAAGACCTGGTCGACGCTGGCGGGGTCGAGGTGGCCGAGCTCGGCGAGGGGCTCGTAGGCGTCGATGTTGCGCCAGCTGGCGAGGAGCAGCATGGCGTAGAGGTGCAGCACGTAGCCGTCGGCCTTGGCCGGCGCGGGGTCGGCGGCGAGGGCTTCGAGCAGCGCGACGAGCGGGGGGGCGACCTCGGCCCGGTGGGCGTCGGCGAGGGCGAGGGCCTCGCGGGGCAGGGTCGGGGCGAGGTGTTCGAGCTGGGGGCGGAGGGTGGTCCAGAGGTCGGTCATGGTGTCGGGCGGGGTGCGGGTTCAGGTGGGCAGCAGCCGGGCCAGGTAGCGGCCGGTGTGGCTGGCCGGATTGGCGGCGAGGGTTTCGGGCGTGCCGGTGCCGACGACGGTGCCGCCGCCGTTGCCACCTTCGGGGCCCATGTCGATCAGCCAGTCGGCGGTCTTGATGACGTCGAGGTTGTGCTCGATGACGACCACGGTGTTGCCGTGGTCGCGCAGGCGGTGCAGCACGCTGAGCAGCATCTCGATGTCGGCGAAGTGCAGGCCGGTGGTGGGTTCGTCGAGGATGTAGAGGGTGCGGCCGGTGTCGCGCTTGGACAGCTCGAGGGCCAGCTTGACCCGCTGGGCCTCGCCGCCGGAGAGGGTGGTGGCGCTCTGCCCGAGGCGGATGTAGCCGAGGCCGACCTGCATCAGGGTGTCGAGCTTGCGGGCCACCAGCGGCACGGCGCTGAAGAAGGCCAGGGCCTGCTCGACGGTCATCTCGAGCACCTCGAAGATGCTCTTGCCCTTGTAGCGGATCTCCAGCGTCTCGCGGTTGTAGCGCTTGCCGTGGCAGATGTCGCAGGGCACGTACATGTCGGGCAGGAAGTGCATCTCGACCTTGATCAGGCCGTCGCCCTGGCAGGCCTCGCAGCGCCCGCCCTTGACGTTGAAGCTGAAGCGCCCCGGCCCGTAGCCGCGGGCCTTGGCCTCGGGTACCCCGGCGAAGAGGTCGCGGATGGGGGTGAGCAGGCCGGTGTAGGTGGCCGGGTTGGAGCGCGGGGTGCGGCCGATCGGGCTCTGGTCGACGTTGATGACCTTGTCGAAGTGGTCGAGGCCGTGGATCGCGGTGCAGGGCGCGGCCTCGATGCTGCTGCCGTTGAGGTGGCGGGCGGCGAGGGCGTGCAGGGTGTCGTTGATGAGGGTGCTCTTGCCGCTGCCCGACACGCCGGTGACGCAGGTGAACAGGCCCACCGGCACGTCCACGTTGACCTGCTTGAGGTTGTTGCCGCTGGCGCCCTCGATGCGCAGCTGGCGCTCCGGGTCGGCGGCGGTGCGCCTGGCCGGCACGGCGATCTGGCGGCGGCCCGACAGGTAGGCACCGGTGAGGGAGTCGGGGTGGGCGGCGATCTCGTCGGGGCGGCCCTCGGCGATCACCCGGCCGCCGTGCTCGCCGGCGCCGGGGCCCATGTCGACCACGTAGTCGGCCATCCGGATGGCGTCCTCGTCGTGCTCGACGACGATCACTGTGTTGCCCATGTCGCGCAGGCGGCGCAGGGTGTCGAGCAGGCGGTCGTTGTCGCGCTGGTGGAGCCCGATGGAGGGCTCGTCGAGCACGTACATGACGCCGGTGAGGCCGGAGCCGATCTGGCTGGCGAGCCGGATGCGCTGGGATTCGCCGCCCGACAGGGTGTCGGCGGAGCGGTCGAGGGAGAGGTAGTCGAGCCCCACGTTGATCAGGAACTGCAGCCGCGCCGAGATCTCGGAGACCAGCTTGTCGGCCACCTGGCCGCGCTGGCCGGTGAGCCGGAGGCCGTCGAAGAAGTCGCGGCAGCGGGCCAGCGGCAGGCGGCTGACCTCGGACAGGTTGCGTCCGCCGATCAGCACGAAGCGCGCCTCGGTACGCAGGCGGGCGCCCTGGCAGGCCGGGCAGGCGCAGTTGGCGCGGTATTTGGCGAGCTCCTCGCGCACGGCCACCGAGTCGGTCTCGCGGTAGCGGCGTTCGAGGTTGGGGATGATGCCCTCGAAGGTGTGCTCCTTGAGCACCTGGCGGCCGCCGTCGGAGAGGTAGCGGAAGGCGATCTTGTCGCGCCCGGAGCCGTTCAGCACGATGTCGCGGACCTTCTCGGGCAGCGCCTCGAAGGGCGTCTCGATGTCGAACGCGTAGTGGTCGGCGAGGCTGGCGAGGAGCTGGAAGTAGAACTGGTTGCGGCGGTCCCAGCCGCGGATGGCGCCGGAGGCGAGCGACAGGTCGGGGTGGGCGACGACCCGCTCGGGGTCGAAGAAATCCACGTTGCCGAGGCCGTCGCACTTGGGGCAGGCGCCCACCGGGTTGTTGAACGAGAACAGCCGCGGCTCGAGCTCGGCCAGCGCGAAGCTGCACACCGGGCAGGCGAACTTGGCCGAGAAGAGGTGCTCGGCGCCGCTGTCCATCTCGACGGCGATGGCGCGGCCTTCGGCGTGGGTGAGGGCGGTCTCGAAGGATTCGGCGATGCGGCCGCGCAGGTCCTGGCGCACCTTGAAGCGGTCGACCACCACCTCGATGACGTGGCGGCGGTTCTTGTCGAGCACCGGCATGTTGTCGAGCTCATGCACCACGCCGTCGACGCGCACCCGCACGAAGCCCTGGGCGCGCAGTTCGGCGAGCAGGTCGGCCTGCTCGCCCTTGCGGCCCGACACCACCGGGGCGACGATCATCAGCCGGGTGTCCTCGGGCAGCGCCAGCACCGCGTCGACCATCTGCGAGACGCTCTGGGCCTCGAGGGCGTGCTCGGGGTGGTCGGGGCAGTGGGGCGTGCCGGCCCGGGCGTAGAGCAGGCGCAGGTAGTCGTGGATCTCGGTGACGGTGCCCACCGTGGAGCGCGGGTTGTGGCTGGTGGCCTTCTGCTCGATGGAGATTGCCGGCGACAGGCCCTCGATGAGGTCCACGTCGGGCTTCTCCATCAGCTGCAAAAACTGCCGGGCGTAGGCCGACAGGGACTCCACGTAGCGGCGCTGGCCCTCGGCGTAGAGGGTGTCGAAGGCCAGCGAGCTCTTGCCGGAGCCGGACAGGCCGGTGATCACCGTGAGCTGGTCGCGGGGGAGGTCGAGGGCGATGTTCTTGAGGTTGTGGGTGCGGGCACCGCGGATTCGTATCGCGTCCATGGAGCGTTCGGGGCTGAGAGGCAACCTGTTAATATACGCCCCTTGCCCCTCACCTCGCAGCACGTTTAATGGCTTCTTCCGACATCGACAAGATGAGCCCGGCCGAGCGCCGCGCCGGTGCCTCGCTGGCGGCGATCTTTGCCCTGCGCATGCTCGGGCTCTTCCTCATCCTGCCGGTCTTCGCGGTGCACGCCCACGGCATGCCCGGCGGCGACAACGTGGCCCTGGTCGGCATGGCGATCGGCGCCTACGGCCTCACCCAGGCCTTCCTGCAGATCCCCTTCGGCGCGGCCTCCGACCGCTTCGGCCGCAAGCCGGTGATCGTCTTCGGGCTGCTGCTGTTCATTATCGGCAGCGCCGTCGCGGCGATGGCCGCCGACGTGCAGACGGTGGTGATCGGCCGCGTGCTGCAGGGCGCCGGGGCGATCTCGGCGGCGGTCACCGCGCTGGCCGCCGACCTCACCCGCGACCAGCACCGCACCAAGGTGATGGCCATGATCGGCTCGTCGATCGGCCTGGTGTTCGCGCTGTCGATGGTGGCGGCGCCGCTGCTCTACGCGGCGATCGGCATGGGCGGGCTGTTCTGGCTCACCGCCGCGCTGGCGGCCGCGGCGGTGTTCGCCGTGATCTTCGTGGTGCCGGCCGCGCCGCCGGTGCCCCGCGCCACCGGGCGCTTCGCCGAGGTGCTCGGCAACGGCCAGCTGATGCGGCTCAACTTCGGCGTGTTCGCGCTGCACCTGATGCAGACCGCCATGTGGGTGCTGGTGCCGGCCGGTCTGGTCGCCGCCGGCCTGCCGATGGCCGAGCACTGGAAGGTGTATCTGCCGGCGGTGCTGCTGTCCTTCACGGTGATGGTGCCGGCGGTGATCGTGGCCGAGAAGAAGGGCGCCTTCAAGCAGGTCTTCAACGCCGCCATCGGGCTGCTGCTGGTCGTGCAGGCCGGCCTCTACGCCACCGGCAGCAGCGGGCTGTGGCCGCTGGCCGTGCTGCTCACGCTGTTCTTCGTGGCCTTCAACGTGCTGGAGGCCACCCAGCCGTCCTGGATTTCCAAGATCGCGCCGCCCCACGCCAAGGGCACGGCGCTCGGCATCTACAACACGCTGCAGTCCATCGGGCTGTTCCTCGGCGGCGCGCTGGGCGGCTGGCTGGCCCAGCACATGGGCCCCGGCTCGGTGTCGCTGCTGTGCGCCGGGCTGGCGCTGGCCTGGCTGGTCCTCGCGGCGGGCATGACGCCGCCGCCCCAGCGCCGCACGGCCTGACCCCGCCCCAGAATTTTTCAGGAGAGACATATGGCTTCGGTCAATAAAGTGATTCTTGTCGGCAACCTCGGCAAAGACCCGGAAACCCGCTACGCCCCCAGCGGTGACGCGATCTGCAACATCACCCTCGCCACCACCGACACCTGGCGCGACAAGGCCAGCGGCGAGAAGCGCGAAGCCACCGAGTGGCACCGGGTGGTGTTCTTCGGCAAGCTCGCCGAGATCGCCGGCCAGTACCTGCGCAAGGGCAGCCAGGTGTATGTGGAGGGCTCCCTGCGCACCCGCAAGTGGCAGGACAAGGACGGCCAGGACCGCTACACCACCGAGATCCGCGCCGACGAGATGAAGATGCTCGGCAGTCGTCAGGGCATGGGCGGCGGCGAAGGCGCGCCGGCCCGCAGCGAAGGCGGCTATGGCGGCGGTCGGGATGCCGGCGGCTACGGCGGTGGCAGCGGTGGTGGTGGTGGTGGCAACTACGGCGGCGGCGGTGGTGGTGGTTTCGGCGGCGGCGCCCCGGCCCCCAGCGCGCCCGCGGCCCCCAAGAAGCCGGCCGGTGGCGCTGGCGGCTTCGGCGACTTCGACGACGACATCCCGTTCTGAGCGCGACCCGCGGAGGCCCCGGCCTCCGGCGCTGCCCGGCTTTCCCGACCCCCGCTCCGCGGGGGTTTTCGTTGTGATGGCCGCCCGGTTCGACGGATCGTAAATGTACCGATTGATGCTTTTCTGCAGAGGGCAGGGCCAGGGGGTCGCCCGCCTCGCCTCACGTCCGAGGGGGGCATCCCACGAAGACCGAGACCGAAGCCCGGCGCCAGGCCATCCTGGCGAAGGCCGCCGAGGTGTTCCGCGAGCATGGCGTCGACAAAGCCTCGATGTCCCGGATCTGTGCCCGGGCCAGGGGCTCGAAGGCGACCCCGCGCCTCGTTGCGCGCTTGGAATCCGAGCGCATCGACCGCTTCCTCTTCAAGCTCGACGACCACAGTGAAGAGGCCGAGATCAAGGCCGTCACCGGCCGGGCCAGGGTCCAGCGCCCGCGTGCAGGCGGGCATCACCACCGGAAACATCCGCGCTATGCTTCCGCCGGGGCTCGCGTGCCATGCGCCCGCCCCCGCCAATAAAGAAACCCTCAACAACCCCGCCATCCCTGCGGATCGAAGGAGATTTCATGAAACTGTTCATCAAGCCCGGCGCCTGTTCCCTCTCTCCCCACATCGCCCTCGAAGAGGCCGGCCTCCGCTACGAGACCGAGAGCGTCGATCTCGCCACCAAGCAAACCGCGAGCGGCGGCAACTTCTTCGAGGTGAACCCCAAGGGCTACGTCCCGGCCCTCCTGCTCGACTCCGGCGAGCTCCTCACCGAAGGCCCGGCCATCGTCCAGTACATCGCCGACCAGGCCCCCGACAAGAAGCTCGCCCCGCCCAACGGCAGCATCGAACGCTATCGCCTGCAGAGCTGGCTCAACTTCATCGGCACCGAGATCCACAAGTCCTGCACACCGTTCTTCAGCCCCCTCGCCAAGGACGACTGGAAGGGCGCCGCGCGGATCAACCTCGACCGCCGCCTCGGCCTCGTCAACGAGCATCTCGCCGACAAGCCCTACCTGCTCGGCGACGCATTCAGCGTGGCCGACGGCTACCTGTTCACCACCCTCAGCTGGATGAAATACATCGGCATCGACCTCGCCACCCTCCCCAATCTCGCCGCCTTCCAGGCCCGCGTCGCCGCCCGCCCGGCGGTGCAGAAGGTGCTGAAGGACGAAGGCCTGGCCTGATCCGAGGCTTTGCCCGCCGGGGTTCCTGCGAAGGAATCCCGACACCGGAGCCGGCACGGGATGTGCCGGCTTTTTTTATGTTGGGTGTGGAGGGGCTGCGGGGGGAAGTGCTGCCGGAGCTGGCGGACGAGAGCAGGTTGATCAACGACAGCTCCTGACCCAATGTCACGGTTAAGCGTTGAGGAAGGCTGTCGTTCAACGTTCGAGCCGAGCGAGAGGTTAGGCGCTACATTGTCCTGTTCAAGCTGAGAGCGATCGTCGATGCTGAGTTTGCCCATATCGCTATCTCATAAGAACATGCGTATGACTCTCGCGACAAAATAGCCCGCGGTAGAAGAAATCCCAAAGTACGTAATTGCTATGAGAGTCAGCGGGTGTGGCCATGATTTCAGAATGTGAGATCCGGCTATATAGATGACGGCGACCACTAAGACGAGGCCCCAAAACGGTATGGCCGACAGGTTTAGGAGTTGCAGGCCAAGGGACGAGAGACATGCCGCGATGGCCCCGAATGTGTTCCAGCGACCTGAGCGCAGGGCTGCATCAGACTTGGCGTTGCGTTCGAGGCCCTCGCCAAGAAGTTTCCGTTTGTAGGCTGTTGCCGATCCTGCTGCAAGCATAACGTCCCGCCAGTCCTCATTTGCCATTCGGATAGCGTCGTGCAACTTGTCGATATTTCCGCCGGAGAGCTTCAAGACTTGGAACCTCCGGTCTTCGAGGCCATATTCGTCTTGGTCTTTGCAGTTGGGTAGGTTGTCGGCGCACTTCTCGGTGAGCAAGCGAACAACTTCTTGTCTTTGCTCCGCGAAAAAGAGCTTCTCAACCGCCTTTGCCGCATTTGGACTCAATGGCAACATGATGACATCTCCTCAGTTCCGCAGGTGGGGCAGTGCAGCGTGACAGCCATCCGGCAGGCGTTTCCGCCGGCATTGCTGTCCAGCGCTATCTGCACCAGAAACGACGGGTGCGCGCGCCTCGTGCCCTGCATCGGGTTGCGTGAGGCAGTTTGCGTGCGTCGAGCCCCTCAGTCCGGTTGTGATCTCGATTTTCTGCGAGAAGCCTGCACCGGCGGCGTGAGCAGCCGTTCCAGACGGCTGCAGGCGGCTTGCCGGGCGGGGGCGCGGCAGCTCGGTTCGATCGAGCGGGTCGTCTCGGGGGTGAGGCGAGGTTCAGCCAGCCGCGGCAGGATCTTTTCGAGGATGGCGAAGTGGGCTTCCTGGTCCCAGGGGGAGCCGTCGATGATCTGGCGGGCGCGATAGTCGAGCAGCCGGGGGGCTTTCCAGTCGGGTTCGGTCTGGTGGTTGATGACGTGCGAGGCGTCAGGGCTCCGGCGGATGAACAGTTCGACGACGGCCGGGTCGTTGCACAGGTGCAGGGCGGTGAGCCCGTGCTGGTTGCGCTGGGCGATCGAGGCGCCGTGGTCGAGCAGCAGCGCATGGATGGCGAGCGCCTTGTCGAGGGCGTCCGGGCTGCGCGACCGGGGCGCCGAATGGGTGAAGATCTGCGGGTTGCCGGGCTCCAGGTGCGGGCAGCGCATCAGCAGCGTGGTGCCCTGGGCGTCCGGGGCGTTGGGATCGACGCCCAGGGCCAGCAGATAGCGCACGTTGGCGAGGTTCTGCCCGGCGACGGCGGCGTCGAGCAGCCGGATGCCCCGGCAGCCGCTCCACCAGCGGGCAAAGGTCTGGCGCTTTGCTTCGCGGCCGCTGCGCCTCACTTCGCGGTTCAGCCACACGCGGGAGGTGTCGGGGTAGAGCCGGGCGATGTCGCCGCTCCATTGGTCCACCACCTTCTCGATGTTTTGCACGCCCTTGTCGAGGGCTTGCTCGAGTTCAAGCGGAGTGCCCCGTAGCGCGGCCGCCTCGAGGGCCGAGTTGCCGCATTCGCCGCCGGCCCCGCTGTAGGCCTGGGCCAGCAGCGGCAGCAGGCCCGCCACCAGGATGAGGGCCCGCAGGCCGGCATGCAGTCCTGTCATGGTGAGCCGTCCCGATGTCGTGGGGGCCGTTCTCAGTGGCCCGAACTCTGCCACCCCAGCAGCAGCCGGAACTCCGCGAGGCCGTAGATGAAGGGGAAGGGGATGGCCGGCAGCATGTAGCCGATGCAGGTGTCGCCGCTGCAGCGCTGCAGCAACTCGACGTTCACGAAGCCCCACACCAGCGCCAGCCAGAAGGGAAAGGCCCAGTAGAACAGGCGCCCGGCCTTGGCGACGGCGGGGCCGGTGATGCCGCGCCGGCGACCGAGGCTGCCGTTGAGGGTCTGGTAGACCCGCAGGGGCTCCATCGCCGAACCGACGATGAGCAGGAGCATGATGAGGAGCTTGAGGGTCATGGCGCTTGGCGGGTCGGGTCAGCCGCGTTTTTCGGGCAGCAGGGTGGCGGGCCAGCCGTCGGGCGGGAGGTCCTTGTAGCGCACGGGCCACTGCTCGATCAGCGCGGCCACGTCGGGGGCTTCGTCCATCAGGCCTTCCTGGGCCCACTGGCGCAGGGATTCGCGGCCCCACTGGTTGTCGTGGGCGTAGCGCTTGAGGCCTTCGACGCGCATTTTCCAGATCGGATCGTCGTTCATGGTGATGTTTTCCGTTGTGTCGGCGGGCCGCGCGTTGGCGGCACGCGGGCACAATGATAGCGGGCTGGCGGTGTGCTGGGGGAGGTGCCGCCCGCGATCCGGCGGCGGGGCGTTGCGAGGCGCCGGGAGCTGCCTACAATAGCGTTCCAGCCCCCGGAAGCGCCGCCATGAAGATCGTGATTGCCCCTGACTCCTACAAAGAGAGCCTGTCGGCCGCCGAGGTGGCGCTGGCCATCGAGGCCGGCTTCCGGGAGGTCTTTCCGGGGGCGCGCTTCTGCCGCCTGCCGGTGGCTGATGGGGGCGAGGGCACCGTCGATGCGATGGTCGCCGCCCTCGGCGGGCGCCGGGTGCCGGTGCGGGTGACGGGGCCCCTCGGTGAGCCGGTGGAGGCTTTCTATGGCCTCTGCGGCGACGGGGCGACAGCGGTCATCGAGATGGCGGCCGCCAGCGGCCTGGCCCTGGTGCCGCCGGCGCAGCGCAACCCCCTGCTCACCACCAGCTTCGGCACCGGCGAGCTGATCCGCGCGGCGCTGGATGAGGGGGCCCGGCATCTCATCATCGGCATCGGCGGCAGCGCCACCAACGATGCGGGGGCCGGCATGCTGCAGGCACTGGGGGCGGCCTTGCTCGACGGGGCGGGGCGAGCCCTGGCCCGGGGCGGCGGCGCGCTGGGCGACCTCGCGCGGATCGCCGTCGACGGGCTGGATCCGCGGCTCGCCGCCTGCCGCATCGAAGTGGCCTGCGACGTGGACAACCCGCTCACCGGCGCGCGGGGCGCCTCGGCGGTGTTCGGGCCGCAGAAGGGGGCCACGCCGGCGATGGTGCAGCGCCTTGATGCCAATCTCGCGCATTTTGCCGCGCTGCTGCAGCGCGACCTGGGCGTGGCGGTGGCCGACGTGCCGGGGGCTGGCGCGGCGGGCGGCATGGGGGCGGCCCTGCGCGGGCTGCTGGGGGCCCGGCTGCGCCCGGGCATCGAGATCGTCACCGCCGCGTTGGGCCTGGAGGCGGCGGTGGCCGACGCCGATCTGGTGATCACCGGTGAAGGGCGGCTCGACGCCCAGAGCCTGCGCGGCAAGGCGCCGCTGGGGGTGGCCCGCATCGCGCAGCGTCACGGCAAGCCGGTGATCGCCATCGCCGGCAGCCTGGGTGACGACCTGGACGCGCTGCACGCCGAGGGCTTCGACGCGGCCTTCAGCGTGCTCCGTCACCCCTGCCTGCTGCAAGAGGCGCTGGCTGAGGCGGCCCTCAACCTGCGCCTCGCCTCACGCAATATTGCTGCCGCGCTGCGCCTCGGGGGTACCCTGCCGGTGGCGGGGGCGCTCCGGTGTGTTGAGTAACCGTGTCACAAGTGGGGGAAATGTCAAAGTCCGTCGTGCGTCCAGCTGTTACACTCTCGACCGCAAAGCCGCGTGGGCACAGGCTTTCGGCCGATATCGGGGGCAATACTCCATGGGGTGCCGAAGGCTGTTTCGGGGCCTTTACGGGTTTTTCTATCCGGCTCACGGTGTTTTTGGTACTTTTGAATCTTTGTTGGGTTCAGGTGTTTATTGAATTTAACAAATTCAAGGCTATGCTAAAACAATGGTTTGACTTGGCGGTAACGCCGATGAAACTGTTACCATTATAAAAATCACGTTATTCAGCGTTCGAACGATCCATGGCCGTCCCGCACGAATCACCCGAGAAGGAATATTGCAGCACCTCCGAAGCGGCCCAGCGTCTGGGCCTGTCGCTGGGTACTGTCCAACAGATGGTCGAGAATGGCCAGTTGGACGGTTGGAAAACCGCCGGCGGCCACCGGCGCATCCGGGTCAGCTCCATCGAGGAGTTCCGTGCCCGTTCCATCGCGGGCAACGGCGCCCAGACCCAGTCCCGCGCGCCCTCCAGCACGCTCCAGGTGCTGGTGGCCGAGGATGACCGGATCCTCCAGAAGCTCTACGAACACACCTTTTCCTCGTGGGGGCTGCCGCTCCAGGTGCGCATGGTGTCCAGCGGCATCGACGGTCTCCTCGAGATCGGCCGCACCGCGCCCGACCTGCTGATCACCGACCTGCGCATGCCCGGCATCGACGGCTTCGAGATGATCCGCCGTCTGCGGGCCGACCCGCAGCTGCAGGAGCTCGACATCGTGGTGGTCAGCGGCCTCGCCGACGACGAGATCCTCGAGAACGGCGGGCTGCCGGCCGACGTGATCCTCTACAGCAAGCCGGTGCCGTTCCGGGAGCTGAAGGGGTACGTGCAGGCCAAGATCATGGCGATGCAGCGCCGCGGCCGGGCCCTCTGAGGTCAGGCGCCTCCAGGCGCTCCAGTCCCTTCCCCGTTACAGCCTTTCCCGAGACCCGGCAGCAACCCTGCCGGGTCTCTGCCGTTGACGACCCCCGTTCGGCCTCTGCCAACCTGCGCCACGGCTGGTTGCGGGCGTCTTTGCGCACACCTTTGTCATGATTCTGGGCGAATCTTGTCAGGCGGGGTGCTTGCAGGGGGCGATGGGGCGGTGGCGGTGGTGCGCATCCGCCGATTTCGCCGACCAGGGGTGGTGGTGGGAGCCGGGGGGGCTCTCCCTGTTGCCTCTTTATGCAGCGAAGTGTGATTTTTTTACCGTTGTCCTGTATCGCCAGGCGGTCTGACGATACTCTCCAAGTTGTCTTTTTCATAAAATTTCATCAAATTCGACAGGTGCGTAAACATTTTTTACCCGAGGGTAAATTGACGCTTTTATTTTTTTGTTGATTTTGATGTTGATGTGAAATATTTGGCTGCGCAGATCTTGCCGACGGCGCAGGTGGCAATTTTGACGATTGGAGTCATGCGGAGTGTGGAAGATGCAGGCAGAGCACCCGCGTGGCCGGCGCGAAGGGGAAAGGCGTGACGGTGCTGCACGAAAAGCAGGGGATGGATTGCCGGGGCGTGGGGCGCGGCTTCATGTTGCGTTGTGCGCCGGAGGCTGCGATGCGTGAGCTGGTTTCGGATGCCGCCCTCACCGGCGCGGCCCTCGTCCGGCATCTGGACGACGTGCGTTTCGCCTGCCTGCGGGCCCTGCGTCAGCTCCTGCGCGCCCTCGACGCGGAGCGGATCGTCATCGGCTTCATCAGCCCGGACGGCACGCTGCTGCACGAGGATCTGGTGTGGGCCCAGGGCCTGGCGCCGTGTGGCGAATCGGAGCGGGTGATGTCCTGTGCGCCTTTCCTGCAGGCCTTGCAGCGCTGGCTCGAGGGGAGCCTTCCTGCGGCCTGCATTCCCATCGACCCCGATTCGGCGGCCCGCCACGAAATGCCCTGCGATCACCTGCTGATCGTCAGGAGCGACAGCATCGAGGGGCCCCGCGGGAGGGCGGTGATCGCGGCCCAACTGCGTCACCCAGTTTCCCTGTCGCCCGCCGAGGCGCTGGCCATTTCGCTGCTGATCACCGCCTACTACCGGCGCAGCAGCCGGGTCAGCTGTTGAGCTTCTGCGCCGGAGCGGGGATCAGCTGACGCCAGCGGGCGGCGTCGGCATCATCGAGGCATTCCACTAGCCGGGCCCGGGCGGCGGCGAGGTTGCGTTCGGCCGCCGGGCTGAGGCCTTCGCCGAGGCGGAAGTCGTTGCCGCGAATGCACAGCACGAAGGCCGGCGGCGGAGGCCGGCGCTGGACGCTCGCATAGACCTGCAGCACTGCCTCCGGCGCGAGGGCGTGGCTGCTCACCGGCCGGGTGGCGGCCGGCCCGGTCTCGCGAAACTCGAACGGCGCCGGGGTGCCGGTGCCGGCATCGATGAAGAGGGCCAGCTGGTGGCCTTCGAGGTCGAGGGCGTGTTCGATCTGCAGCTGGAAGTCGCTCACCAGGTGGACGCCCGGCCGGGCCTGCTCCGCCAGCCAGTCCATCAGCAGGGGCCCGAGGGCGTCGTCGCCCCGGGATGGGTTACCCACCGCAAAAACCACCACCGACATGGCTCAGCCTCCGCTCGTGGCGCGGTCCATCAGATTGCCGCCGGCATCGACGAGCTCCACTGCCAGCGGCATCTTGCCGAGGGCGTGGGTGGCGCAGGAGAGGCAGGGGTCGAAGGCGCGGATGGCCACCTCGATGTGGTTGAGCAGGCCTTCGGTGAGCTGACGTCCGTCGAGGTAGCGGCGGGCCACCTGGCGCACGGCCTCGTTCATGGCCTGGTTGTTGTGGGTGGTGGAGACGATCAGGTTGCAGTAGCTCACCAGGTCGTCGTCGCCGACGCGGTAGTGGTGGATCAGGGTGCCGCGCGGGGCCTCGATGATGCCGACCCCTTCGCGCTGGCGCGGGCCCTCGGCGAGGCGGTTGTCGGAGAGCAGGTCGGGGTCGTCGAGCAGGCCACGGATCACCTCGGCCGCGTGGAGCATCTCGATCATGCGTGCCCAGTGGTAGGCCAGCGGGGCGTGGATGGGTTCGCCCTCGCCGTGGGAGACGAAGGCCTGGCGTTCGAGCTCGGCCAGGGGGCTGGGGATGAAGTCGCAGTTCTGCACCCGCGCCAGCGGGCCCACCTTGTACCAGCCCCTGGCGGCGCCGAGTTCGGTGATGAAGGGGAACTTCATGTAGCTCCAGGGCTTCACCTCTTCGGTGATGTGCGTGGCGTAGTCGGCGCAGGGGATGTGGTCGAGGACGATCTGGCCGCGGGCGTCGCGCAGGCGCAGGTTGCCGTCGTAGAGGTCGAGGGCGCCATCGGCGCGCACGATGCTGAACAGGTGGCTGCGGAACAGCCCGAACTCGTCGTACAGCGAGCCGTTGGTCTCGTGGAGGCGGCGGGCGAGGTGCACCGCGTCGCGGCTCCAGAGCACCATCTGGTCGGCGTCCCGCAGTAGCTCGTCGCGCTCGGCGGCGCTGAGGGACTTGTTGACGCCGCCGGGGATCGCCCCGGTGCCATGCACCCGCTTGCCTGCGGTGATGCGGATGACCTCCTGGCCGAACTTGCGCAGCAGCACGCCCTGCCGGGCAACCTCGGGGTAGGCGCCGGCGACGCCGACGATGTTGCGCTGCTGCACCGGCGACTCGAAGCCGAACAGCAGGTCGGGCGACGACAGGTGGAAGAAGTGCAGCGCGTGGGACTGGAGGACCTGCCCGTAGTGCATCAACCGGCGGATCTTCTCGGCGGTCGGGGTGATCGCCATGGCGCCGACCACCGGGTCGAGGGCCTTAGCGGCGGCCAGGTGGTGGCTCACCGGGCAGATGCCGCACAGGCGCTGCACCATCACCGGCACTTCCCAGTAGGGGCGGCCCTGGATGAATTTTTCGAAGCCGCGGAATTCGACGATGTGCAGCCGGGCCTCGCGCACGTGGCCGGCCTCGTCGAGGAGCAGCGTGACCTTGCCGTGTCCCTCGACGCGGGAGACGGGGTCGATGGCGACCCGGCGCAGGTTTTCGCGGTTGGCGGCGGTTTCCAGTTCGAAGCTCATGGGGGCTCCTTTGGCGCAGGGGAGTGAGTGAGGACTGAGGGGGCTTGTTCCAAACCGCTTGCGCCGAGGGGCGCGGGCGCAGTGTGTTTCAGCGGGGCCTCTGCGGTCCGGTCACCTTGCTCTTCCCCGCCTCAATCATAGTGCAGCAGGCTGCCCGACAGCCGGGGCGTGCGCCCGGCCAGCAGGTCGGTGAGGAATTTCCAGATCGCCGGCCCGGAGGGCGGGCAGCCGGGGATGAAGTAATCGACCCGCACCACCTCGTGGATCGGCCGCACCTTGTCGAGGGGCAGCGGCAGCTCGGGGTCGTTGGGGATCTGGCCGTTGGCGACGCCGTCGCGGAACTGATAGACCTCGCGCAGGCATTCGGCGAGCGGGATGTGGTTGCGCTGGGCCGGCAGGCCGCCATTGACGGCGCAGGCGCCCAGCGCGATGAGCGTCTTGCAGTTGCGCCGGAACTCGCGCAGCACATGCACGTTCTCGGCGTTGCACACGCCGCCTTCGATGAGGCCGATGTCGCAGGGGCCGACGTCCTTGATATCGGTGATCGGCGAGCGGTCGAACTCGACGAGATCGACCAGCTCGAAGAGGTGCTCGTCGATGTCGAGAAAGGACATGTGGCAGCCGAAGCAGCCGGCCAGCGATGCCGTGGCGACGCGCAGTTTGCGGGGCACGGGGCTGTTCATGACGACTCCTTGAGGGTCTTGCTGCGGATCGTCGCGACGTCGAAGGTGCGCTCGCCGATCGGCACCGCGAAGCCCTGGCCCTTGGGCAGGATCACCCCCACCGGGCAGATGCGGGCGGCGGCGTCGGTGGCGGAGAAATCGGTGTCGCCGAGCCGGCCGGATTCGGCATTGACCACCAGGTGCTTGCCGATGCCCCGGCCGGTGAGGGCGAACACCGCTTTGCCGTCGATCTCGCGGCTGGCCCGCACGCACAGTTCGCAGAAGATGCAGCGGTTGAAGTCGAGGAGCACATCGGGGTGGCTGGCGTCCACCGGGCGGTCGGGGAAGAAGTGGCGGAAGCGCGGGGTGAGCACTTCGTATTCGTAGGCCAGGGCCTGCAGCTCGCAGTTGCCGCTCTTTTCGCAGGAGGGGCAGAAGTGGTTGCCCTCGACGAACAGCATCTGCAGCAGGCCGCGGCGCTCGCCGTTGATCTCGGGGGTGTTGCTCTCGACCTCCCAGCCCTCCCTGGCGGGGGTCGCGCAGGCCGAGACGTGGCGCCCGGCCGCCTTCACGACGCACAGCTTGCAGCTGCCGTGGGGTGGGAAATCCTTGTGCCAGCACAGGCTGGGGATGTAGTGGCCGGCCTGGCGGGCGGCCTCGAGGATGGTCTGGCCGTCGTCGAAGGGGACGGGCTGGCCGTCGAGGAGAAACTGCTTGGTCATGATCGGGCACCTTTCGCGCAACTACCTGTTCCGCCGGGCGGAAGCCCTGGCCCCCGGGGGCAGCCCCGCGGGCTCATTTCTCTTCCTCCTCGTGGGTCTGGAGGTGGGCGCCCCGGTCGTCGCGGCCGGTGAGCTGGCGGGCTTCGGCCAGGGCCGCGTCGAGGTCGAAGGCGGGCTCGAAGTCCAGCGACACCAGGCGCCGCTCGTAGGCGGGGCGGAATTTTTGAAGGGTGTCGATCACCGGGTTCGGCGCGGCGCTGCCGAGGCCGCAGTGGCTGGCGTTCTTGAGCAGGCGGTCGAGCCAGTCGATGTCGGCCAGGTCGGCCTGGGCGCCGTGGCCGTCGGCGAGCTTGTCCATGAAGCCCTTGAGCAGCGCGGTGCCGACCCGGCACGGGGTGCAGAAGCCGCAGCTCTCGTGGGCGAAGAAATGCACGAAGGCGCGGGCCACCTCGAAGAGGTCGCGGGTGCCGTCGAAGATCATGAAGGCGCCGGCGGTGGGGACATCCTCGTAGGCGATGCGGCGGTGGAATTCGTAGCCGGCCAGGCAGATGCCCGCCGCGCCGCCCACCTGCACGGCCTGGGTGTCGCTGGCGCCGCAGTCTTCGAGGATGCGCGAGATCGGCACGCCGAAGGGGTATTCGTAGATGCCGGGGAAGGCACAGTCGCCGGAGATGGAGAGCAGCTTGGTGCCGGCCGACTGGGCGGTGCCGGTGGCGGCGAAGGCCTCGCCGCCACCGAGGGCGATCAGGCAGGTCTTGGCCAGGGTCTCGACGTTGTTTACTACCGTCGGCCGCTGCAGGTAGCCCCTGGTGACCGGGAAGGGCGGACGGATGCGCGGGGTGCCCCGCTTGCCCTCGAGGGATTCGATGAGGGCGGATTCTTCGCCGCACACGTAGGCGCCGGCGCCCAGGTGGATGGCGATGTCGAAGTCGAAGCCCGCCTGGCCGAGGATGGACTGGCCGAGCAGGCCGGCGGCGCGGCGGCGGGCGAGCACGGCTTCGAGCTGCGGCAGCAGGTAGCGGTATTCACCCCGCAGGTACAGGAAGCCCTGGGCGGCGCCCACGGCCCAGGCGGCGAGGCTCATGCCCTCGAAGACGAGGTCGGCGAAGCTGTTGAGGAGCACGCGGTCTTTGAAGGTGCCCGGCTCGCCCTCGTCGGCGTTGCAGACGATGACCTTGGCTTCGCCCGGGGCCGCTTTCGCGCTGGCCCACTTGACTGCGGTGGCGAAGCCGGCGCCGCCCCGGCCGCGCAGGTTGGAGGCCTGCATCTCGGCCAGCCAGCCGTCACGGCCGCGGGCCACGGCGGCCTGCAGCGCGGCGCCGGGGGGCATGTCGAGGTTGAGCAGGGCGTCGCGGCGGCGGATGTTGTCGTCGATCTGGAAGTATTCGGCGGGCCACAGGTCGAGGGCGCGCTGCTGGCGGATCAGCTCGGCGATCTCGTTGATGCGCCGGTGGCTGAGCTGGCCGATCGCCCGGCCGTTGACGAGCATCGCCGGGCCCTGGTCGCACAGGCCAGTGCATGAAGTGGTGGTGACGCTGACCAGGCCGTCCTCGGACACATGGCCCGGCTCGATCCACAGCTTGCGGCACAGGGCGTCGAGCAGCTCGGCGTTGCCGAGCATGCGGTCGGTGATGTTGTCGGAGAACAGCACCCGGTAGCGGCCGACCGGCTGCGTGTACAGGAAGCTGTAGAAGCCGGCGACGCCTTCGACCCGCGCCCGCGGCAGGCCGAGGGCCGCGGCGATGTGGGTGAGGGTGGTGGCGGGCAGCCAGCCTTCGATCTGCTGGGCCTGGATGAGGATCTGCAGCAGCTCGGTGGCCTGGTGGCGGTGACGCAGAAGGATGTCGTCCAGGGAGGCGACGACCGACGACGGGAGCACACTCACGACGACCTCCGGCGGAAGCTGGGGATGCGTCCATTATGCCCCCGGGGCAGGGGGAAATCTTGCGCTGGATCAGAGAATCAGGCGGGCTTCAGCGCAGGGTGATCCGGCTCCCCAGGGCGAAGGCGCCGAGCGCGGCGTCCCAGCCCTGGCCGCCCTGGTCGGCGTTGGCGGGGCGGATGGCGTAGCGGGGGTCGTCGGCCAGGCGCGGGTCTTCGTCGGGGAGGGCCAGCAGCAGGGCGTGGCGGCCGCTGGCCAGCCCGGCCGGCAGGGTGACCCGCAGCTTGATCAGGATGGCCTGGCCGGGTGTCCATTGGCGGGGATCCACGCCCGCCAGCGGAATCCGGACGATTTGCCCGCTTTCTTCGTGGCGGAGCAGCAGCTGGACGGGGCGGGCGTTGTGGAGCCGGGCCCAGCCCCGATTGACCAGCTCCAGGCGCAGCCCGATGGTCTCGCCGGGGGCGGCGCTCGCGGTGTGGGCCAGGCGGGTCAGCTCGAAGCGGTAGCCCAGCCGGGTGCGCACGGTGCCGAGGCAGCCCTGGGCCGCCCAGGTGTCGTGGAAGGTGGGGGTGTAGTAGTCCTCGCCGAGGTAGCTCACGTGGTATTCAGCCCCCTCGCGCAGGATGTCGGCGCAGCTGTTGCGGGCCCGGGCCGGGTCGGGCGGCGCGCAGGTCTCGCCGCCGAAGGGGGTGATCGCGGTCAGCTGGCGGATGTAGCTGCGCTGGGGCTCGCCGTCCGGGTAGGTGCCCACATCCGTGTCGTCGGCCAGGAAGCAGTCGTTGTGAAGGCCGATCCGGGCCTGGGCGCCGGTGGTCGAGGCGTCTGCCGGGGTGGGGTACCAGCGCTGCAGGTCGGCGGGCTGGCGGAACTGCAGGCTGCGCCCGGGCGGCAGCGCGGCGATCAGTGCGTCCCGCACGGCGAGGCGGGCGTCGGGGGCGTCCAGGCCGTTGGTGGAGTCGTGCCATTCGCCCCAGGCGCCGATGAAGCCGGCCTGCCAGTAGGCGATCACGTCGGCATTGCTGGCGAGGGTGGGGGCGAGGCGGGCGATGTGCTCGCGGATGCGGGCGAGGCTGGCGTCCCGGAGGTCGCCGCCCGGTACGGCGGGGTCGTTGTAGCTGACCCGCAGCACCAGCTTGAGGCCGGCCTGACGCACCCGCACGAAGGCGTCGTCGAGCTGGGTCAGCAGGTTGTCGGGCAGGCTGGCGTCGCGCCAGGGGTCGAGGCGCAGGGGGGCGTAGGCGAGGCGCACGCCGTCGGCCGAGAGGGCTGCCAGCTGGTTGTCGGAGACGCTGGCGAGGGGGCCCAGGCCGCGGGTCATGCCCCGTTCCGGGTTGGGAAAGTCCAGGTCGGTCGCCGCAAAGGCGACGCTGGCGTCGAGGGGCGGGGTGTCGGACGAGGCGCCCCCGCCGCCGCAGGCGGCCAGCAGCGCAGCACACAGGCTCAGGCTGCGGCGTAGCAGCAGGCAGCCGGGGAGGCGGGCGAGATGATGGTACTGGGGCATGGCGCTGGCGTAAGACTCCGGAGGTCCCGGAGTTTAGCCAGTTGCCATGACCGCGTGGCGGATTCGTTCGAGGGCTGCTTCGAGGCGCTGCGGCGGGCAGCCGAAGTTGAGCCGCACGAAGCCCGGCAGGCCGAAGTCCTTGCCGTCGGAGAGACCGACGCCGGCGGCTTCGAAGAACGCCGCGGCGTTGGTGATGCCCCGGGCGGCGAGGAGGCCGCGGCAGTCGATCCAGGCCAGGTAGGTGGCCTCGACCGGCGTGGTGACGAGGCCCGGCAGGCCGTTGATCACGCGGGCGACGCGGGCCGCGTTGCCGCGCAGGGTGTCGAGCAGCGCCTGCCGCCAGGGGTCGCAGTCCCGGTAGGCGACCTCGGTGGCGACGAGGCCGAGCACGTTGACGTGGGGCACGATGCCGGCCATCGCCCGTTTGTAGCGGGCCCGCAGCGCGGCGTCGGGGATGATCGCGAAGGCGCAGTAGAGGGCCGGGATGTTCCAGGTTTTGGAGGGCGCCATCAGTGTGATGGTGCGGCGGGCGACGGCGTCGCCCAGGGCGGCGATGGGCGTGTGGGGCGTGGCCGGGTCGAGGACCAGTCCGCAGTGGATCTCGTCGGAGCAGATGACGAGGTCGTGGCGCTCGGCGAGCGCCGCGATGCGGCCGAGCTCGTCGCGGTCGAAGACCCGCCCGACCGGGTTGTGCGGGTTGCACAGCATGAAGAGCCGCACGCCGTCGGCGAGGGCGGCCTCGGTGGCGGGCCAGTCCCAGCCCCAGCGCCGGCCGTCGTGGACCAGCGGGGCGGTGACCAGGCGTTGCCCGAAGTTGGCCGGCGCGTGCAGGAAGGGGGGATACACCGGGGTGGCGGTGAACACGCCGTCGCCGGGCTGGCCGACCGCCCGCACCGCCACGTTGAAGCCGGTGACGACCCCCGGCAGCCACACCAGCCAGTCGGGCTCGATGTGCCAGCCGTGGTCGCGGGCGATGCCGGCCTGCACCGACTCGACGAGGGGCGGCCAGGGGTCGGCGTAGCCGAACACCCCGTGGGCGACGCGCGCCTGCAGGGCTTCGAGCACCGGCGGCGGGGCGGCGAAATCCATGTCGGCCACCCACATCGGGATCACGTCGCGGCCGGCGTAGCGGCGCCACTTGATGCTGTCGCTGCCGGCGCGCTCGGGGCCGGTGCCGAAGTCGAAGGCGCTCAAATCAGACTTCCAGGTGCTGGAACAGCGCCGTGGACAGGTAGCGCTCGCCGAAGGACGGGATGATCACGACGATCAGCTTGCCGGCGTTCTCGGGGCGCTCGGCCACCTGCAGGGCCGACCACACGGCCGCGCCGGAGGAGATCCCGACCAGCAGGCCTTCCTCACGGGCCAGGCGGCGGGCGGTGTCGAGGGCCGCGTCGTTGGGCACCTGGACGATCTCGTCATAAACACCCGTGTTGAGGACGCCCGGCACGAAGCCCGCGCCGATGCCCTGGATCGGGTGGGGGCCGCGGTTGCCGCCGGACAGCACGGGGCTCGCGGCGGGCTCGACGGCGATCACCTTGACGCCCGGCTTCTTCGCCTTGAGGGCCTCGCCGACGCCGGTGACGGTGCCGCCGGTGCCCACGCCGGCCACGAAGATATCCACCTGGCCGTCGGTGTCGGCCCAGATCTCCTCGGCGGTGGTGGCCCGGTGGATGGCCGGGTTGGCGGGGTTCTCGAACTGCTGCGGGATGAAGTAGCGCGGGTCGTCGGCGGCGAGCTCCTCGGCCTTCCTGA
The DNA here is from genome assembly GCF_041908905.1 of Zoogloea sp. Lineage (GTDB taxonomy): Bacteria > Pseudomonadota > Gammaproteobacteria > Burkholderiales > Rhodocyclaceae > Zoogloea. Next base: position 85,258 of record NZ_JAYREK010000001.1, on the reverse strand, counting down.
CCGCGCCGGGCATGCCCTCGGGGCCGGGGGTGAGGATGAGGTCGGCGCCGTAGGCCTTGAGCAGCAGCTTGCGTTCGCGGCTCATGGTTTCGGGCATCACGAAGGCGCACTTGTAGCCGCGGGCGGCGCACACCATCGCCAGGCCGATGCCGGTGTTGCCGGAGGTGGGCTCGAGCACGACGGTGTCGGGCGTGATCTTGCCGGCGGCCTCGGCGGCGTCGAGCATGGCCACCGCGATGCGGTCCTTGACGCTGTGGGCCGGGTTGAAGAACTCCAGCTTGAGGGCAACGGTGGCGCCGTTGGCCGGGGCCAGGCGGTTGAGCTTGACGAGGGGGGTGTTGCCGACGAGTTCGGCTACGTTGTTGGCGATGCGCATGGGGTCTCCTCTGTTATCGGGCGGCTCAAATATATTTTATTGCTAAAAAACCGCTGCCTTTAGTCAAAAACTGAATAACAAAATAACACCATATTGGGTTTGGAGGGCCTTCAGAGCCGGCGGATCTTGTCGAGCAGCGCCGTCGTCGAGCGCTGGTGCTCGAAGGGGATCGAATGCACCGCGCCGCCGCGGGCGAGGGTCTCGGGCGCGCCGACGATGCGCTCCACCGGCCAGTCGCCGCCCTTGACCAGCACGTCGGGCGTGCATTCGAGGATGCGGGCGATGGGGGTGTCCTCGTCGAACCAGGTGACGAGGTCGACGCAGCCGAGGGCGGCCATCACCGCCAGGCGGTCGGCCAGGGCGTTGATCGGGCGGTCGTCGCCCTTGCCCTGGCGGCGCACCGAGGCGTCGCTGTTGAGGGCCACCACCAGCGCGGCGCCGAGGGCGCGGGCCTGGCCGAGGTAGGTGACGTGGCCCCGGTGCAGGATGTCGAAACAGCCGTTGGTGAACACCAGCGGGCGGGGCAGGGTGGCCACGCGCTGGCGCAGCTGGTCGGGCGGGCAGATCTTGGCTTCGAAGGCGGGAGGTGGATACATGGGGCGGGACGTCGTTGGGGGCAGGGGTGAGGGCGGGATTGTCCCACTCCCTCAGTGGCGGTTGCCATAACCGGCGATGCCTATCATCAGGCGCACCAGGCCGTAGGCGGCCCAGTTGAGGAGGCGGCGCAGGGGCGAGCCGCGCTGCCAGGCGTCGGGGGAGATCTCGCGGGCGCCGGCCCGCATGGCGCGCGCCAGGTGCGCCTGCAGGTGGCCGGCGAAGCCCGCGTCGCGCACGAAGACGTTGGCCTCGCGGGCCAGCAGCAGGCTGAAGGGGTCGATGTTGGAGGAGCCCACGGTGGCCCAGTATCCATCGACGACGGCCACCTTGGCGTGCAGGTGGCTGCGGTGGTATTCGAAGATCCGCACGCCGCCGGCCAGGAACTGGCCGTAGAGGGCGCGGGTGGCGTACTGCTGCAGGGGGTGGTCGGTCCAGCCCTGGGTCAGCAGGGTGACCCGCACGCCGCGCCGGCCGGCCTCCAGCAGGGCCTGGCGGAAGCGCCGCCCGGGCAGGAAGTAGGCGTTGGCCAGCAGGATCTCGCTGCGCGCTCCGGCGATGGCGGCGAGGTAGGCGTCCTCGATGTCGCGGCGGTGACGCAGGTTGTCGCGGATCAGGAAGCCGGCCTCGATGCCGCCGGGCGCGCCCGGTGGCGGCAGCGGCGCGAAGGCCAGCGGCCAGCGGCGCCGGAAGGAGGCCCAGGCGACCAGCTGCCAGACGTGGGTCACGGTGCGGTGGATGGGTGCCAGCAGCGGCCCTTCGATGCGCACCGAATAGTCGAGGCGTGGGCCGGCGAAGCTCGGCTCGTCGAGGTCGCTGTGGATGTTGATGCCGCCGACGAAGGCGATCCGCCCGTCGACCAGCGCGATCTTGCGGTGCAGCCGGCGCAGCCGGTGGCGGCGCAGCGACAGGCGGGCCACCTCGCGGCGGTAGATCTGCACATGGACCCGGGCCGCCACGAGGGGATCGAGCAGGTGTTCGACGAAGTCGCGGCCGCCGAAGCCGTCCACCAGCAGGCGCACGTGGACGCCGCGGGCGGCGGCGCGGCGCAGGGCGGCGGCGATCCGGTGGCCGGCCTCGTCGTTGGCGAAGATGTAGGTCTCGACGAAGACCTCGCGGGTGGCGCCGTCGATGGCCGTCTCGAGGGCCGGGAAGAACTCGGTGCCGTTCTCGAGCAGCCGGAGGGCGTTGCCGGGCAGCCAGGTGATGCCCATCGGCTCAGGCGCTGCGCAGGTGGGCGGTGAGGGCGGCGTGGTCGGAGATGCGGCTCCACGGCGGGCCGTAGTGCACCTCGGCCTTGTCGATCGCAAAGCCGCGCACGTAGATGCGGTCGAGGCGCAGCACCGGCAGGGTGCTCGGGAAGCTCCGCGCGGGGCGGCCGCGCAGGGTGGTGAACACCTCGCTGAGGCTCAGCGGCCCGAGGAGGTGCTCGTCGGCGTGGTTGCGCCAGTCGTTGAAGTCGCCGGCGATGATCAGCGGCGCGCCGTCGGGGGCGAGCTGGTCGAGGCGGGCCACGATGGCGGCCATCTGGCGACGCCGGCTGCCGGCGGTGAGCCCCAGGTGCACGCATACGCAATGCACCGCGCGCTCGATGCCGGGGATGCGGACTTCGCAGTGCAGCAGGCCGCGGCTCTCGAAGCGGTGGTCGGAGACGTCCTGGTTGGCCTGGGACAGGATGGCGTGGCGCGACAGGATGGCGTTGCCGTGGTGGCCGTGGTCGTAGATGGCATTGCCGCCGTAGGCCGTCTGCTGCCACACGTCGCGGGCCAGGAACTCGTGCTGGGGCTGGCCCGGCCAGTCGGCGTGGCGCTGGGCATGGCGCAGGTGCATGCCCTGGACCTCCTGCAGGAACACCACGTCGGCCCCCAGCAGGCGCAGCCGGTCGCGCAGGTCGTGGATGGCGAGCCGCCGGTTGAACTGGGAGAAGCCCTTGTGGATGTTGTAGGTGCAGATGCGCAGGGTGGTCATGGGGGGCTCCTTCTTCTACGTGCGTCATTCTGCACGTTTCGGCACGGGCGGGGACAGGCTGAAGCTTTCCGGAGGCGTTCCTGCTTATCGGCGCTGGCGCATGCAGGGCCGGCCCGGCGGTGGTCTACACCACCCCGCCCGATCCCGGTGGCGGCAGGCGGGGCGGGCGCTGGGGGCGTCGTGGCGGTCCCGATGCGTGTCCTGACGCCGGCGGGGATGTTCGCGCCGGTCTTTGCGGGGCTCGCGGCCATCGCCGGGCGTGTCGCGCCATGCCCGGAAGTGCTCCGCCGGGCTGGGCGGAGTGGTGCCTCCTGTCGGCGAAGTGCTCGCGAGCAGCGCGCGGACAGGGGCTGCCTATCCGGTGGTCAGGAAGGGCCTATCGGTTGGACAGGACGGCTCTATTGGAGAGACAGGGCTGGCCTATCCGTGGGACAGGGCAGCGCTATCGGCGAGACAGGATGAGCCTGTCCGTTGGATAGGGCCGTCCTATACGAGATATAGGCCCGTCCTGTCGCAGGGATAGGCTGGAGCATCATTTTTGTGCTCGCGAGGGCTTCGCGGCATGGGGCATACCCCGCCGATGCCGCTCCACAGGATCGCCGGCAGGGGCGGCCGGGCAAAGGGGGGCATCGGCTGCACTTCCGGTAGAGCCGGTTGGGTGTATGGGGTGGTCGGCTGAGCCTCCGAGGGCGACGGCCGGGTGACACGGCGAGGTGCGTCGGCCGCGCTGCGGGTCGGGCGGGCTTCCGGCCAGGGGCTGAGGACGGCGGCGACTGGCGGAGGTGCCGCTCGGAAGGTAGGTCGGGTTAGCGCAGCGTAACCCGACAGTCCGGGCGGGAATGGCCTCCCGCCCGGGGGGTATGGTGTTGCGGCGTCTGGACTCGCCCTGTACCCGGTAAAGGCGTGGGCTTGGTGGCAAAGCTTGTTGTCGCTGGCGGCTTGCCCGGCCGGGCAAGCCCGCCCACGTGAACCGCCCGGCCCCCTTGCGGGGCGGGCCGTGGGCGGACGCTCAGGCGGCGGGATCGGCGGGTTTGCGTGACTTGCGGGCGAGGCGGGTCTTCATCGCCGCCTTGAGGGTGTCCAGGCCGGTGCCCTGGCCGATCACCTTGGTCAGCGCATAACCGTCGAGGGACGCGCTCAGGATGTCGCTGCCCAGGGCCAGCTCGGTGTCGTCAGCGCGGTCGGTGAGGGAACGCAGGCGCTGCAGGCGCGGCCGCAGCGTATCGAGGGTAGCGATGTCCTGCTGCAGCTCGGCCAGCTCGAAGTCCGGCGGCACCAGGCCGGCATTCTGGCGCAACACCAGCTCGGTCTGCCGGCAGAACACCTCGGAGCCGTCCCCCATCTTCAGCGCCTTGCGCCGCTGCACGGCGGTCAACGTGACCAGCTCGGCCAGGTTCTCCTCCAGCACCGCCAGCGCAGCATCCACAGCCTCGAGCTGGGCCGCACTGAATTCGAGAGAGACGAGATTCTGTTTCATGGGAAGGCTCCTGAGTGGTTTGGGGAAGGTCGAGGCATGCCGACAGGCTGTTCGGTTGATGACGATGGCGACTGGGGGATGGTACAGGAGATGGGATGCTGTGCAAATAAAATGTGGTGGGGTGGGAGGCTGGGGAGCTCAAGTTGGTTGGTTGTGGTGTGTTGCCAGTTGTTGGAAGCGTGTCGTGGGTGCTCTTCGTGCCCAGGCCAGCGCGGGTGGATCCCGACGTGATTTTTATGATTTAAGACATATTTTCAACTTAATCACATAGAGATAAACTCATAGCGTCCAAGCCGTCGTGTCGTCTCGAAAACCTACGACTTTGCCAATCGAGGTATCTGGCGCACGCAATCGGCTGGCTCGCTGCGGTCCGGGGCAAAACCAGGAAAAAACGGAGCGACTCCACCGCGAAAAGTGGTGTATTGCTGAAAAAATTGAATCGAATTCGGTCGCGATTATCGCTGTGCGGCAGGGTTCAGTGGAAACCTCGGGTTGTTCGAGGTGCCCCGAACAACATCAAGGAATGTCAATGAAGTCGCCGAAGAGATTACGTTCCGATATTCAAACGCTCACGATGCATCTTGGTCAGGTCCGAGATGCATTGGTGCGACGTTCCGGCGAGCCGCTGGCTCAGATTGGCAAGGAGTGCCAGCGAGCGTCCGAGGCGCTCGGCGAAATTCTGAAGACACAGGACCTCCCTGAGGACTACAGGGTTGCGGTTGTTGGGCGGTTCAAAGCTGGCAAGTCGTCATTCGTGAATGAGTTGCTCGGTGCGCGTTTGGCAGGCGAGGACACCAGCCCTGAAACGGCGGCAATCACAACCTTCAAGCATGGGGAGCGGGTCAAGGCCACCGTTAACTTCGTGCCCAAGGAGTCCTGGGTTGGACTACAGAAGCTCTATGACGACGACCCCAAGCATATCGATGCGCACCGGGTGAAGATGTGGAAGAACTTTGCCAAACCTCGCAAGACTGCTGATAGCCAGGCTGCTGAGCCGTTCGACCTCAAACTCCTGGAAGCCCAATTCGTCAAGCCGGGTGGGTTCAGTCTTACGGTCGAGATGGCTGCAGAGGGGGGAAAGAAGGCAGAGTCCGAGTTTCGGAAGCGACTGAAGGAGTTCACCTCTGGTTCAAGGCCGCACCACTGCTTGGTCGAGAGAATCGAAATCACCTCACCCGCGGAAATCCTCGACCAAGGCGTGCTGCTCATCGATACCCCGGGACTAGATGACACCGAGCGGTTCCGTGTTTCCCTCACCGAAAAGGCAGTCGAAGACGTCGACGCGGTTCTATTTCTGACTAAATCCGGGGCTGCCTATGGTCAGTCCGAGAAGGACTTTTTGCTGACCCTGCTGCGCAAAGGCACTGTCAAGCAACTCATCGTGGTCATTACGCAGGTCGACCACACCTACGACCAGTACGTGAAGGCTTGCCTCGACGAAGATGAGGATCCCGATTCGATTTCCCTGCGAATCGAGAAGGAGCGGGCCCGGATTACCACCGAGATTGCGGCAACTCTTAACGACCTCAGCACCGACGATTCACCGGCTATGCGCCGCTATCGAGAGCAGTTGGGTGAGGTGGGCCTAGCATTTACATCAGCCCAGATGCACCGTGATTGGAAGGCGGGACGTCAGGTGCAATGTGCAATAGATGATGATGACCCCGGTGGCGTCGAGCGTCTGAAGCACCAGTTATTGCATCTGCTGTCGACGGAATCGCGTCTGGCGCTGGCGGCCCAAAGCATCAGTGTGAGCGCAAAGGGGGTATTGCTCGACCTTCAGGAAGTTCTGCACAAAAAGCTACTTGCCATTCGGGGTATCAAGGACAAGGAGGTAGCTGAGAAAAAGCTCAATACCTTTCGTGTTCAATTTGGGGAAGGCTGCGACAGGTTTAAGGGGGCTGTTGAGCAGCAGGTAGAACTGCTCCGTGACCGCTTGGGATACAAGGCGAAGCAGCAGGAACTGTTCATCGAGAACATCGGTTTGCTGGCTGAGCAGCAGCTTGGCAGCTTCGAGCTGGACGATGTGGGCCGGCACTGGCGCACTCGTCGTTCGGGCTACTGGGGTTACATGAGTGGGCTGCAAAAGCGCGTAGCAAACCGCATTTTTCCCAAAGTTCAGGAACTCTTGGCAGATCAGACCGAGTCGTTCGCTATATTCACCAGGGACTTCGAGGTCTTCCTGAATCGCCTCTCTGCAGACGGTGCATCTATTTCGGCAGAGCTCGAACTCGGCGCTGCCATGCCTTTCGATGTCACCGCCAAGCTCAAGGATTCGCTGAGGCGTTCGATTGAGCGTGCTGCCGAGCTTATCGCTAACGAAGAATTGCAGGTTATGTCGCTATTAGACAACTTCGTGACCGATGAGGTGTCCGAAAAAATCAGCGAACGTCGCGAGCGTGTCAGCAGTATCTTTGGCCAAGGTACCACGGTCGCTCAGTCGCAAGAAATCCGTGCGTTCTATCGGGATGTAAAGACATTGCTTCAAGAAGCACTGGCCAATCACCTACGTGCCCGGTGTAAGGCCTTTGGAGATTTCTTGATGAATGAGGCCGCGGACGCCCCACGCGATGCATTGAACGAAGTTCATATCCTGCTTGAACAAGCGGCCGACAACATTCGGGCAGCCGCAGCGGCGGTCGTTGTGGGGCAGAAGGATGCTGCAGAATCGCTAACGCATAGTATAGACGACGAGCTGAAGCCGGTGCTGCTGGCTTGCGACACGCTGTTTGAAGCCACCCAGGACGCTGAGTTCAGCGCAGTCTCTGATGCGTCACAACCACAAAGTCAGCCTACGCAAACCACGCAGGTCCGACGGATCGAATTGCCTGAAGAACTCGATTCGAGTTCTTGGTTTGTTGAACTGCAGCAATCCGCGACCCAAGTTGTTCGGCGCCACCGCCTGCGTGATGGTGAAACCGGCTGGCCCTTCGAGCGCATTTTTGAGGCAGCTCTGCTGAAGGGATGTACCAAGGTCGTCATCATCGACCCCTATCTCGCAGCTCATCACCAGCTTCGAAATCTCAATGAACTTCTGCTTCTGATTGCCGAGGTCGCCAGGCCCAAGGAAATCAGCGTTCTTACTGCCTTCGCGCCGCCGGAGTCTGCGGGATATCAGGAACGTGCGTTCGACAATAGTGCGACCGACATTTTCAAGAGTTTCGGCGTAATGCTCACGGTTGAACGGAAAACCGGTCTTCACGACCGCTACGTCATGTTCGACCACGGGGTACTTTTCAAACTCGGGCGAGGTTTAGACATCTACAAGCCGGCAACCGGTCTGGCTGCTCACCGCCCTGCGAGTCGCCGAGTTCGCCAAACCGAGGTTGACGTTTTCGTGCCTGACCAGCACGTTGTGCTGGAAGACTCATAGAGCGCATAACGCACTTTTATCTGATAGTGCGCTTGAACAAGCTCACCGTGTCATCGGTTTCGTGGATTGTCGTAGGTTTTTTGTCTTGGCGAGCACGTCGTTGGATCTGGACGATTCGGTGCTCGCTCACTCCGCTTGGCTCCGCGGCACGAATGCTGTCGCATCTTCACTGGCCTTCGCCATCGAGGCCAGTGTCTCGGCGATAAAGCTCGGTTTGGCCGGCGATAGTCCGATGGTTGGACTCAGCGTCGGCCTTCGCCTGCTCGTGGATGGGGGCAATTCAGCTCAAGGTGCTGCGCATCGCAGGCACTCGCAAGCTTCCGACCGATCGTAATTGGAGTCGATGCCGCTCACGACACCGCCAGCATCCGCTCCAGCGCCACCTTGGCCAGCGCGGCTTCGTGTTCGGGCACGCTGATGCGGTTGACGACCTTGCCGTCGGCGAGGTTTTCGAGGGTCCAGGCGAGGTGTTGCGGGTCGATGCGCTGCATCGTCGAGCACATGCACACGGTGGGGGCCATGAACTGGACGATCTTGCCTTCGTGCTTCACCTCTTCGGCGAGGCGGTTCACCAGGTTGAGCTCGGTGCCCACCAGCCAGCGGGTGTTGGGGGCGGCCTTCTTGATGATGTTGATGATGTACTCGGTGGAGCCCACGTAGTCGGACTGGCGGCACACCTCGAGGGCGCTCTCGGGGTGGGAGATCACGAAGCCGTCGGGGTACTGGTTGCGGAACTTGATGATGTGCGCCGGCTGGAACATCTGGTGCACCGAGCAGTGGCCCTTCCACAGCAGGATCTTGGCCTTTTTGATTTGCTCGGGGGTGAGGCCGCCGTATTCGAGGTCCGGGTCCCATACCACCATCTCGTCGAGCGGAATGCCCTTGTTGAAGCCGGTCCAGCGGCCCAGGTGCTGGTCGGGGAAGAACAGCACCTTCTCGCGCTGGGCGAAGGCCCAGTCGAGGATGGTGGGGGCGTTGGTGGAGGTGCACACGATGCCGCCGTGCTCGCCGCAGAAGGCCTTGAGATCAGCGGCGGAGTTGATGTAGGTGACCGGCGTGATCAGCGCGTCGGGGGTTTCGAGCACTTCGGTGAGCTCGCGCCAGCAGCGCTCGACCTTGGCGAGGTTGGCCATGTCCGCCATGGAGCAGCCGGCGGCGAGGTCGGGCAGGATGGCCTGCTGGTGGGGCTTGGACATGATGTCCGCCACTTCGGCCATGAAATGCACGCCGCAGAACACGATGTATTCGGCGTCGGTCTCGGCGGCGAGGCGGGACAGCTTCAGGGAGTCGCCGGTGAGATCGGCGTACTGGTACACGTCGGCGCGCTGGTAGTGGTGGCACAGCAGCACGGCCTTGTCGCCGAGGCGGGCGCGGGCGGCGCGGATGCGCTCGTGGGCGTCGCCGTCGGAGAGGGTGTTGAAGCGGTCGAAACTGATGGGTACGGCTTGCATCGCTGGGGGGTGTCCTGTTGTTGTCAGCCCTGGATCCACGGCAGGCCGGCATGGCGCCAGCCGCCGACCTTGTTGCGGTGCCCGTTGGCGTCCTTGTCGCCCTCGAAGCCTTCCAGGATGTTGTAGGCGTTGGTGTAGCCGGACGCGGCGGCCAGGTTGGCGGCCGAATTGGAGCGGGCGCCACTGCGGCACAGGAACATCACCAGCACCTCGGGATCGACCTGGCGCTTGAGCTGGGCCAGGAAGTGGGCGTTGGGTTCGTTGCCGGGGTAGAGCATCCATTCGATCTCGACGGCGTCGGGCACGCGGCCGACCCAGTCCCATTCGGCGCGGGTGCGCACGTCCACGAGCCGGGCTCCCGGGGCGAGCTGCAGCACGTCCCAGGCTTCGCGGGGCGTCAGGGCGCCGGCGTAGGGGAGATTCAGGCTCCGCGCACGCTCCTGCGCGAGGGCTAGGGTTTCGCTCAATTTTCCCATGGCGGACATCCGGCTAAAATGGCGGGCCTGCGAGTATACCGCCGCCCCCGAGGGCCGCAAGTCATGTCTTTCGAAGCTTCCTCCGCCTCTTCCGGGGCCCCCCTCGACGCCGATCGGGCGCGCCAGGCCCAGCGGGCCACCTGGGTCAGCATCGCGATCAACGTGGTGCTCACCATCTTCCAGATCGCGGTGGGCCTGTTCGCCCATGCCCAGAGTCTGGTGGCCGACGGCATGCATACCCTGTCCGACCTGCTGGGCGATTTCATGGTCATGTTCGCCAGCCGCCACGGCGCCAACCCGGCCGACGAGAAGCACCCCTACGGCCATGGCCGCTACGAGACGGCGGCCTCGATGGCCCTCGGGCTGATCCTGGCCGGGGTCGGGGCCGGTTTCCTGCTCACCGCCGCCGCACGGCTGCAGAGCCTGGAGGCGCTGCCCGAGCTGCATCCGGCGGCGTTCTGGATGGCGCTCGTCACCCTGGCCGGCAAGGAGGGCCTGTTCCGCTACATGCTCGCCGTGGCCCAGCGCCTGCGTTCGCCGATGCTGGTGGCCAATGCCTGGCACGCCCGCGCCGACGCGGCCTCGTCGCTGGTGGTGGCGGTGGGTATCGGCGGGAGCCTGCTCGGTTATCGCTTCCTCGAGCCGCTGGCGGCGGCCCTGGTGGGCTTCATGATCCTGCGGATGGGCGTGATGCTGGCCTACGAGGCGCTGCGCGAGCTGGTCGATACCGGCGTCGATGCCGAGGAGGTGGGGCGCATCCGCGAGACCATCGTCGGCACCTGCGGGGTGCTCGACGTGCACGAGCTGCGCACCCGCCGCATGGCCCACCGGGTGCTGGTCGATGCCCACGTGCGGGTCGACGCGCGGATCAGCGTCTCCGAGGGGCACCGCATCGCCGAGCTCGTCCGCCAGCGGGTGCGGAAGGGGCACCCGGAGGTGCTGGAGGTGCTGGTCCATGTGGACACCGAGGAGGATGAGAGCGCGGTCGCCGACCACCGCCTGCCCGGGCGTGCCGCGCTGCAGGCCGAGCTCGACGACATCCTCGGCGCCGGCGTGCCCCAGGTGGCGCCGGCGGTGTTCCATTACGTGGGGGGCAAGGTCGAGGCGGAGGTCTTCCTGCCCTTCGACTGGTGTGCCGACCGGGCCCGGCTCGAGGTCTTGAGCGCCCGGATCTCCGCCGGGGCGTCGTCGTCGTCCCATTGGGGGCGGATCGCCCTGTTGTGCCGCGTTGCACCGTAATGGTGCGGCATCTGGGGTTTTGCACGGTTTTGGTGCGGAGTATTTTCCAGACCGCCTCGCAAGCGCCTTGTGGCACAATGAATCGTTTGCTTTTGCGCGCTGGCATGGTATGTGCTTGCTGGTTGCGCAGGCTTTGTTGTAATCGGCTTTTAAATTTTTTCCACTGCGCAGCAGCTTCAACCCGTTAGGAGTGAGTTATATGACCCCGCAAGACGTCATGAAGATCGTCCAGGAAAACGAAGTCAAGTTCATCGACTTCCGTTTTACCGACACCAAGGGCAAGGAACACCACGTCGGCGTGCCGGTCTCGGCGTTTGACGAAGACAAGTTCGAAAGCGGTCATGCCTTCGACGGCTCCTCCATCGCTGGCTGGAAGGGTATCCAGGCCTCCGACATGCTGCTGATGCCGGACCCCAACACCGCCTACATCGACCCGTTCTTCGACGAGACCACCCTGGTCCTGTCCTGCGACGTGATCGACCCGGCCGACGGCAAGGGCTACGACCGTGACCCGCGTTCCATCGCCAACCGCGCCGAGGCCTACCTGAAGTCCTCCGGCATCGGCGACACCGCCTTCTTCGGCCCCGAGCCCGAATTCTTCATCTTCGACTCCGTCGAGTGGAAGGTGAACATGTCCGGCGCCTACCACAAGATCTTCTCCGAAGAAGGCGCCTGGGCCTCCGACGAGAAGTTCGAAGGCGGCAACACCGGCTACCGTCCGGCCGTCAAGGGTGGCTACTTCCCGGTTCCGCCGGTCGATTCCTTCAACGACATGCGTGCCGCCATGTGTCTGGCCCTCGAGGCCTGCGGCGTGCCGGTTGAAGTGCATCACCACGAAGTGGCGACCGCCGGCCAGAACGAGATCGGCACCAAGTTCGACACCCTGGTGCGTCGCGCCGACCAGACCCAGATCACCAAGTACATCGTCCAGAACGTCGCCCACCAGTACGGCAAGACCGCGACCTTCATGCCGAAGCCCATCGTCGGCGACAACGGTTCCGGCATGCACGTGCACCAGTCGATCTGGAAGGACGGCAAGAACCTGTTCGCCGGCAACGGCTACGCCGGCCTGTCCGAGACCGCCCTGTACTACATCGGCGGCATCATCAAGCACGCCCGCGCCCTGAACGCCATCACCAACCCGCTGACCAACTCCTACAAGCGTCTGGTGCCGCACTACGAAGCTCCGGTCAAGCTGGCCTACTCCGCCAAGAACCGCTCCGCTTCCATCCGCATCCCGTTTGTGAACAGCGAGAAGGCCCGCCGCATCGAGACCCGCTTCCCGGATCCGGGCGCGAACCCCTACCTGTGCTTCGCCGCGCTGATGATGGCCGGCCTCGACGGCATCCAGAACAAGATCCACCCGGGCGACCCGGCCGACAAGAACCTCTACGACCTGCCGCCGGAAGAAGACGCGCTCATCCCGACCGTCTGCTCCAGCCTCGAGCAGGCCCTCGAGGCCCTCGACAAGGATCGCGAGTTCCTGACCCGCGGCGGTGTGTTCAGCAACGACTTCATCGACTCCTTCATCGCCCTGAAGCAGGAAGAAGTGAACCGTCTGCGCATCGAGGTACACCCGGTCGAGTTCGAGATGTACTACGCCATCTGATCTCCCGATCAGGCGCCGGTCAGCCTGCTGGCCGGTGCGCGCGTTACGGAAGGACGGGCTTTGGCCCGTCCTTTTTTATTTCACGAACGGTGTGCCGAACGGCCTTGGCCATCCTGGGCTGCAGCCCCTAAACTAATCGCGCCCCTGATCATCCGTGCCGACAATGAATTCACGACTTCTGCTGCTGCTGGCCGCCCTGTCCTGCTCCCCTGTCGCGAGGGCGGACATCTTCAAGTGTGTCGACGAGGCCGGTCATGTCACCTACACCAACAGCCGGGCCCCCGGAAAGGGCTGCACCACCCTGTCCCGCGACCAGGCCGTGTCGTCGGTGCCCGGTGGCAGCGGGCTGCCGCGCCCGGCTGCGGCGCCGTCTCCAATGCACCAAGGTGGTGCATCGGCCGGGGCGGCGGGTTTTCCGCGCATCGATTCGGGCACCCAGCGGGCGCGCGACACCGATCGCCGGCGTATCCTCGAGCAGGAGCTGACCACCGAGCAGCAGGGGCTCGACGCGGCCCGGCGCGAACTGGACGAGCAGGCCGCGCGCAATGGCGGCGACCGCAATTCCGTGCGCGCCCAGCCCCTGCGCGACAAGGTGCAGCTCCACGAGCGCAACGTCGAGGCCCTGCGGCGCGAGATCTCGAACCTCCGCTGACGGCCGCGGCGGGGCCGTTCCGGGCCCGGGGTTGAAGTGGCCTGCTTCTTGCAACGGCCTGCATCATGCAAAACCACCCGCCCGCCATCGCGCCCTCCGCTTTCTCCGGCCTTGAGCTGCTGTCCTCGGCTGTGGTGCTGATCGACGAGCAGCTCGCGGTGCGTTACCTCAATCCGGGGGCCGAGAACCTGTTTGCGACGAGCAGCCGCAAGATCGTCGGCCAGCCCCTGCGCCGCCTGCTCGGCGAGCCGGTCGGGCTCGAAAGTGCGCTGGACCGTGTGCTGCGGGACAACTGGAGCTACACCGGGCACAACCTCAACGTGCTGCGCCCCGGCATGGAGGCCCTGCACCTCGATTGCACGGTGACGCCGGTGGAAGTGGCGGGGGCGCGCCTGTTGCTGGAGTTCCGCCCCATGGACGCCCAGCTCAAGGTGGCGCGGGAGGAGCAGCTCGCCCACCAGCAGCAGGCCAACCGCGAACTGGTGCGCAACCTGGCCCACGAGATCAAGAACCCCCTCGGCGGCATCCGCGGCTCGGCGCAACTGCTCGAGCGGGAGCTGGACGACCCCCAGCTGCGCGAATACACCCAGGTCATCATCGCCGAGGCCGACCGCCTGCAGGACCTGATGATCCGGCTGCTCACCTCCCACCGGATGATGCAGCCCACCCAGCTCAACCTGCACGACGTGGTGGAGCGGGTGCGTCGCCTGATCCTGGCCGAGTTTCCCGGCGTCGCGGTGCGGCGCGACTACGACACCAGCCTGCCCCTGGTCACCGGCGATCGCGAGCAGCTGATCCAGGCCATCCTCAACATCGCCCGCAATGCCGCCCAGGCCATGCAGAGCAGCGGTGAGATCGTGATGCGGACCCGCGCCGCGCGCCAGGTCACCCTGGCCAAGCGCCGCTTCAAGCTGGCTGTCCAGCTGCAGGTGATCGACAACGGCCCGGGCATCCCCGATGACATCCGCGACCGGATCTTCTACCCGCTGGTCTCCGGCCGCGAAAACGGCAGCGGGCTGGGGCTGTCCCTGGCGCAGAGCTTCGTCGAGCAGCACCATGGCGCGATCGAGGTGGAGTCCCGCCCCGGCCGTACCTGCTTCACGATTTTTCTTCCGATCTCGAGGGACGCGGATGCCTGAGCGGCCCGGAGGTGGCACCATGATGGTGCATTCGAGCCGCCCGCTCCGATCGTCCCCTTTTACTTTGGCGCAACCGACATGAACGCAGTCTGGATAGTTGACGATGATCGCTCGATCCGCTGGGTCCTCGAAAAGGCCCTGACCCGGGAGGAGATCCCCTGCCGCAGCTTCAGCTCCGCCGCCGACGTGCTCGCGGCGCTGGAAGAGGCCGGCCCGCCGCCCCGGGTGCTGGTGTCCGACATCCGCATGCCCGGCGAGTCGGGGCTGTCGCTGCTCTCGAAGATCAAGGCCCGTTTTCCGCACATCCCGGTCATCATCATGACCGCCTACTCGGATCTCGACAGCGCGGTGGCGGCCTTCCAGGGCGGCGCCTTCGAATACCTGCCCAAGCCCTTCGACGTCGATCAGGCCGTGGAGCTGGTGCGCCGGGCCATCGAGGAGAGCGCCCACCAGGCGGGCGCCGTCGAGGTGCTGAGCCCGGTGCCCGAGATCCTCGGCCAGGCGCCGGCGATGCAGGAAGTCTTCCGGGCCATCGGGCGGCTGTCCCAGTCCCACGCCACGGTGCTCATCAACGGCGAGTCCGGCTCCGGCAAGGAGCTCGTGGCGCGGGCGCTGCACCGGCACAGCCCGCGGCGGGACGCCCCCTTCATCGCCATCAATACCGCGGCGATCCCCCGCGACCTGCTCGAATCCGAGCTGTTCGGCCACGAGCGTGGCGCCTTCACCGGCGCCCAGGCCATGCGCCGGGGGCGCTTCGAGCAGGCCGAGGGCGGCACCCTGTTCCTCGACGAGATCGGCGACATGCCGGCCGAGCTGCAGACCCGCCTGCTGCGCGTGCTGTCCGACAACAACTTCTACCGGGTCGGGGGACACCAGCCGATCCGGGCCAACGTGCGGGTCATCGCGGCCACCCACCAGAACCTGGAGGAGCGGGTGCGCCAGGGGCTGTTCCGGGAAGACCTCTTCCATCGCCTCAACGTGATCCGGCTGCGCCTGCCGCCGCTCCGGGAGCGCCGCGAGGACATCCCGGCGCTGGCCCGGCACTTCATCTCGCGGTCGGCCCAGGAGCTCGGCGTCGAGGCCAAGCGCCTCTCCGACGCGACCCTCAAGTACCTGCAGAGCCTGGATTTTCCGGGCAACGTGCGGCAGCTCGAGAACCTCTGCCACTGGCTCACGGTGATGGCGCCGGGGCAGACCGTCGAGGTGGCCGACCTGCCCCCCGAGCTCAAGGACCAGCCGCCGCGCGACCAGGCCGCCAGCTGGGGCGAGGCCCTGGCGGCCGAGGCCGACCGGGCGCTGGCCCAGCACCCCGGCGAGGTCTTCGACCTGCTCAACCGTGACTTCGAGCGCATCCTGATCCGCCGCGCCCTCAACGTCACCGGCGGGCGGCGCATCGAGGCGGCCCAGCTGCTCGGCATCGGGCGCAACACCATCACCCGCAAGATCCAGGAACTCGGCCTCGAGGATCCCGAGGCGGCCTGAGCTGGGGGGGCTGCGCGCGTCCGCCAGGCGACGGCGGGGCGGGCCGGCTCGTGGTTTTGGGCACACGCCGCTCCCCAGGCTGGCCGCCATCCTCCATAATCAGCCCCTCGTTTGACTGTGCCGGGTCGTGAACCTTGGATCATCCCAACTTTGAACCCCTGAGCCGGGCCGAAGTGGCCGCCGCGCTGGGCAGCCTGGCGGATGCGTTTTCCGTCGAGCTGCTGCCGGAGTGCGACTCCACCAACAGTTGCCTGCTGGCCGACCCGCCCCCCGACGACGGCCGGATCCCCGTCCTCGCCGCCGACCGTCAGACCGCCGGGCGCGGGCGCCGTGGCCGGGTGTGGCAATCCTGGCCGGGGGCCGGGCTGACCTTCTCGCTGCAGTGGCGCTTCGCGCCCGGCGGGACGGTGCCGCCCGGCCTGTCGCTGGTCGTCGGGCTGGCGGTGGCGCGGACCCTCGAAGCGCTCGGCGTCGAGGGCGTCCAGCTCAAGTGGCCCAACGACGTGCTCGTCCATGGCCACAAGATCGCCGGCATCCTGATCGAGCTCGTCTCGGGCCGCGGCCGGCCGTCGGCGGCGGTGATCGGGGTGGGCATCAACCTGCGCCTGCCCCCGGAGGCGGCCATCGAGTCGGCCCTCGGGGTCACCGATCTCGCCCGCTGTCTCGATGCGCCGCCGGCCGGCAGCCGGCTTCTGGGCCTGGTGCTGGCCCAGCTGCACCGGCTGCTCGGGATCTGCGCCGAGGCCGGCTTCGAGCCGCTCCGTGGCGCCTGGCAGCAGCGCAACGCCTTTGCCGAGCTGCCGGTGCAGATCCTTGGCGAGGCGGAGCCCCTCGCCGGCACCTGCGTCGGCGTGGATTCGGACGGCGCGCTGCTCCTGCAGACCTCCGAGGGCCTGCGCCGCGTGCTCTCTGGCGACGTGTCCCTGAGGCTGGCCTGATGGATCTGCTGCTCGACGCGGGCAACACGCGGCTCAAGTGGGGTCTTTGGGGGGCGGCCGGCTGGCATGGCCAGGGTGCCATCGCCCTGGCGGCGCTCGATGAGCTGGCCGGGGTGCTCGCCGCCGCCGGGCCGGTCCGGCGGGTGCTGGGCGCCAACGTGGCCGGCGCTGAGGTGGCAGCGCGGCTGGCCGGGCTGCTGGCGGCCCGCTCCCTGGAGCCGGAGTGGATCCGGCCGGTGGAGTCGGCCTTCGGGGTGCATAACCGTTATCTCGACCCGTCCCGCCTCGGTGCGGACCGCTGGGCGGCGCTGATCGGTGCCCGTGCCCTGCACGGCGCGGCGGCGCTGGTGGTCACCTCCGGCACCGCCACCACCGCCGATGTGCTCGACGGGGCGGGCGTCTTCCAAGGGGGCGTGATCCTCCCGGGGCTCGACCTGATGCGCAGCTCGCTGGCCCGCGACACGGCCCAGCTGCCCCTCGCCGACGGGCGCTTCGAGCCCCTGCCGCGGCGCACCGTCGATGCCATCGTGAGCGGCTGTCTGCACGCCCAGCTCGGCGCCATCGAACGCATGTTCCGCCTGGTCGAGGCCGAAACCGGCGCGGTGTGCCTGCTCAACGGCGGGGCGGCGGGCAGCCTGGCGCCGCTGCTCGACATCCCGCTGCGGCAGGTGGATAACCTCGTCCTCGAGGGCCTGGCGCGCATGCTGCCTGAATTGTGATTCCGTGTAACGGCCTGCCTGCAGGCCTTTGGGGTGCCTTTTCGAGCTGACCGTGATGGGTTAGTCTTGCGTTCATGGCTCAATTACGTGTAGTCGTCATCGCCCTGGCATTTGCCAACCTGCTGGCCCTGGCCGTCTGGAAGGGCTGGCTGGGTGGCGGGTCTTATCCCGGCGAGCCGGAGCGCCTGAGCAACCAGCTCAATCCCGAACGGATGCGCCTCGTTGCCGAGGCGCCCCTGGCCGTCCCGACGCCGGCGCCTGCCCCGGTGGCTGCCGCGCCGGCACCGGCCGAGGCTCCTCCGCCGCAGCCGGCGGAGCCGCCCGCCGTGCCCGAGCGGCCCGCCCCGCCGGGCTGCGTGGCCTTCAGTGGCCTCACCACCCCGCAGCGCGACGAGCTGGGGGCCCGCATCGCCAGCGCCGGCCCCGGCTTCAAGCTCACCGAGAGCCGCACCGGCGCCGTGACCTCGTGGTGGGTGCATGTCCCGCCCCAGGGCAGCAAGGAGGCCGCCGAGCGCAAGGCGGCCGAGCTTCGCAAGCTCGGCGTGAACGATCTCTTCATCGTCAATGATCCGGGCCCCGCCCAGTTCGCGATCTCCCTGGGCTTGTACAAGAACGAAACCCAGGCCAACCGGCTCCTCGAGAGCCTGCGCGAGAAGGGTGTCCGCTCCGCCCAGGTGGCCGGCCGCGGGGCGACCGCCCTGCGGGTCGAGGTGCGCGGGCCGAGCGACGGCCTGGCCACGCTGGCCAGCGATCTCTCCGAGCGCCTGCGGGGCGCGAACCGACTCGAGTGCAATCCATGAGCGAGACCCCTTTCGTCGTCGGCCTGACCGGCGGCATCGGCAGCGGCAAGAGCGCCGCCGCCGATCTCTTTGCCGCCCGCGGTGCCGAGGTGGTGGACACCGACCAGATCGCCCACCGGCTCACCGCCCCCGGCGGCGCGGCGATGGAGGCCATCCGGGAGGCCTTCGGCGCCGGTGTGGTGGCGGCCGACGGTGCCCTCAACCGTCCGGCGATGCGTGCCCTGGCCTTTGAAGACCCCGAGGCCCGCAAACGCCTGGAGGCCATCCTGCACCCCATGATCCGCGCCGAGAGCGACCGGCTGTGCCGCGCCGCCCGCGCGCCCTACGTGATGCTGGTGGTGCCGCTGCTGATCGAGTCGGGCACCTACCGGCAGCGGGTGCGGCGCCTGTGTGTGGTCGATTGCCCCGAGGCCGTCCAGATCGCCCGGGTAATGCAGCGCAGCGGGCTCGAAGAGAGCCAGGTGCGGGCCATCATGGCCGCCCAGGCGAGCCGCGCCGAACGCCTGGCGGCGGCCGACGACGTGGTCGACAATGGCGGCACTCCTGCGCAGCTCGTCGAGCAGGTGGAGCGCCTGCATGGCGTCTATCTGCGGCTCGCGGCGAGGGGCGGAGCCGTATGATATGATCTGCGCCGATCGGGCGGCATTGGCCGTCCAAATCCACTCAATCCTCATTCAGGCGCGCGCGTGATCACCTACGAATATCCGCTCAACGAGAGGATCCGCACGCTCCTCCGCCTGGAGGATCTGTTCGAGAAGGTTGCCCACTTCGTCCGCGCGGAAGGCTCCCTCGAACACCATGTAGCCCTCATCACGCTGTTCGAGGTGCTCGAAGTGGCCAGTCGTGCCGATCTCAAGGTCGACCTGGTTCAGGAGCTCGAACGCCAGCGCCAGATCCTGCTGTCGTTCCGCAACAACCCCGAGATCTCCGAAGAGGCCCTCTCCGGCGCCCTCTACGAGATCGAGCAGGCCTCCGCGTCCCTGCTGGCGATGGCCGGCAAGACCGGGCAGTACCTGCGCGAAAACGAGTGGCTGATGAACATCCGCAGCCGGGCGGCGATCCCCGGCGGCGCCTGCGAGTTCGACCTGCCGTCCTACCACCACTGGCTCAACCGCAACGTCGAAGCCCGCCGCCACGACCTGACGGCCTGGATCCAGCCGCTGCTGCCGATCCGCGACGGCCTGGTCATCGTGCTGCGCCTGCTGCGCGCCAGCGGCAGCCCCGAGGCCCTGGTGGCACGGCGGGGCGCGTTCCAGCAGACCATGGGGGGGCGCACGGTGCAGATGATCCGCATCCGCCTGCGCGGCAGCGCCATGTGTGTGCCCGAGACCAGCGCCAACAAGTACGCCCTCAACGTCCGCTTCATGCACGCCGAAACCGTGACCCGGCCCGGCCAGGTGGACGTGGACGTGCCCTTCGAGCTCACGTTCTGCAATCTATGACCGACCAGCCCGCCAAGCCGCGCAAGGTGCGCTGCCCGACCTGCGGCGCCGATGTGGTGTGGGGCCCCGACAGCCCCTACCGCCCGTTCTGTTCCGAACGCTGCCGCCTGATCGACCTGGGCGCCTGGGCGTCCGACAAATACCGCGTCGAAGGCGAGACGACGCCCCTCGACGACGAAGCCGATCCGCTGCGCCGGCCCCACTGAGGCTTCCGCCGCGGCAGTGCCAAGATAAAAACGCCTCGCAGGTTTCGCGAGGCGTTTTTCATGTGGGCCGGCCGTGGATCCTTGCCCCGTCGGCCCGGGCCGCGTCCTTTACGCCTGCCAGATGCCCCGGATGCCTGCGACGCCGTGGGCGCCGGCCGCCTTGGCCGTCTCCAGGTCGCCGGCGGAGAGGCCGCCCAGGGCGAATACCGGCAGCGGAAGCCGGGCGATCAGCTCGCCGAAGGCCGGCCAGCCGAGGGGCGCGCGTTCCGGATGGCTCTGGGTCGGCCGGACGGCGCCGAGGAGGGCGTAGTCGAGTTCGAGGGCCGCCGCCTGTTCGAGCTCGGCCCGGCTGTGACAGGACGCGCCGACCCACTCGAAGTCCGGCCGGCGGTCGGCGGCCATCAGGCTGCGGGCCGGCAGGTGCAGGCCGTCGGCGCCGATGCGCCGGGCCAGCGCCGCGTCGCCGTTCACCACCGCCAGGGCGCCGGCCGCGTGGCAGCGCTCCACGACGGCGCGGGCGAAGCGCTCGCAGTCGGCGTCGGGCAGGGCCGGTTCGCGGATCTGCACGAGGCGCAGGCCGCCGGCGAGGGCCGCCTCGAGGCGGGCCAGCTGGGTGTCGATGCCGATCTCGCCGGCGTGGGTGATGCCGCAGACGCGCGGCAGGCGCAGGGCCTTCAGGATGGGGCCGTTGGCCGGCAGCATCGGGCCGACGTCCATTGCGCCGGCCTGCTGCCAGCTGAGAGCGGAATGCACCCGGTCGTGGATCTCGCCGCGCCAGGCGGTGACCTCGAAAAAGTGCAGGCTGACGTGGGCGTGTTCATACACGTGCTCGCGGGTGATCCACGGGTAGGCCGCGTCCACCCGCATGCCGAGCTCCTCGTCGAGTTCGCGGATCAGGGCGTCCCGCGGGGTCTCGCCGGGTTCGACCTTGCCGCCGGGGAACTCCCAGTAGCCGGGGTAGAAGGTGTCGGGGGCGCGCTGGCCGAGGAGGACGCTGCCGTCGGGGCGGGTGATCACCGCGGCGGCCACATGGACGATCTTCTTCATGCCGCGTGGTGCCCCGCGTAGTCCCGGGCGAACTGCCAGGCCACCCGGCCGCTGCGCGAGCCGCGCAGCAGGGCCCACTGCAGGGCCTCGCCGCGGGCGCCGGCGATGGCCTCGGCCGGCACGCCGAACTCGCCGAGCCAGTGGTTCACGACCTTCAGGTACTCGTCCTGGCTGAAGGGGTAGAACGAGATCCACAGCCCGAAGCGTTCGGACAGGGAGATCTTCTCCTCGACCGCCTCGGCCGGATGGACTTCGTCGCCGACGTGTTTGGTGGCGGCATTTTCGGCGAAGTATTCCGGCATCAGGTGGCGCCGGTTGGAGGTGGCGTAGATCAGCACGTTGTCGGGCACCGCCGCCAGCGAGCCGTCGAGGACGCTCTTGAGGGCCTTGTAGGCGGGCTCGCCGTCCTCGAAGGAGAGGTCGTCGGTGAACAGGATGAAGCGCTCCGGCCGGCCGTGGAGGAGCTCGACGATGTCGGGCAGGTCGATGAGATCGTCCTTGTCCACCTCGATCAGGCGCAGCCCTTCGGCGGCGAACTCGGTGAGCAGGGCCTTCACCAGCGAGGACTTGCCGGTGCCGCGGGCGCCGGTGAGGAGCACATTGTTGGCGCGCTTGCCGGCCAGGAACTGGCGGGTGTTGGCGACGATGCGGGCCTTCTTGTCGTCGATGTCCTGCAGGTCGTCCAGGCGGATCTGATGGGGGCGGGGCACCGGCAGCAGGGCCGCCGAGTTGTGCCGGCGGCGCCAGCGGAAGGCGGTGGAGGCGTTCCAGTCGGGGGCGGCCGGCTCGGCCGGCAGCAGGCCTTCGAGGCGTTCGAGCAGGCGCTCGGCGCGGGCCAGGAATTGGTTGAGGTCAGTCATGGGGCGGGGCGTCCGTGTCCTTGTTCTTGGGCGCGCGCAGGGCCAGGGCCACGATGGCGAGCAGCAGGGCGGCGATGCCGAGTTCGAGGCCGATCAACCACATGGTGCACTCCTTTGGTGGGCCCGGGCCGGGGTGGCGCTGGGTATACTCGGGCGGCTAACGATTGCAAGCCGCGAGTGTACCCCATCCATGTTTTCCGCTTCTCGTCCTGCCCGCGCCCTGGGCCTGATTCCCCTGCTTGCCGCGCTGCTGCTTGCCGCCTGTGGCACGGCGCCGCGTCCACCCGTCGAGCATCGCCCGTCCCCCGCGCCGGCTCCGGCACCGTCGGCTCCGCCCGCCTCGCCGGCCGGCGGGGCTCCGGCGCCCCAGGCCCTGGCCCGTCCGCTGCAGGCGGCGAGCTGGGCCGAGCTGCCCGGCTGGAGCGCCGACCGCCACGACGAGGCCTGGCCGGCCTTCCTGGCCTCGTGCCGGGCCCTGGCGCGTCAGCCGGTGTGGCAGCCTACCTGCGAGGCGGCCCGCGGGCTGGGCGAGCGGCCGGGCGCCGCGGCGGCGCGGGGCTTCTTCGAGGCGCGCCTCACGCCGTGGCGGGTGAGCAACCCGGACGGCAGTCGCGAGGGCCTCATCACCGGCTACTACGAGCCCCTCATCAAGGGCAGCCGCAGCCGCTCCAAAACCTACGCCTGGCCGGTGCTGGGGGTGCCCGACGACCTGCTCAACCTCGACATCTCCGAGGTCTACCCGGAACTGAAGGGGCTGCGGGTGCGCGGCCGGCTGGTCGGCAACAAGGTGCTGCCCTATTATTCCCGCGCCGACATCGACCGGCTGAAGGAGCGCTTCGCCGGCAAGACCCTGCTGTACGCCGAGGACGCGGTGGAGCTGTTCTTCCTGCAGGTGCAGGGCTCCGGCCGGGTGCAGCTGCCCGACGGCAGCATCGTGCGCCTGGCCTACGCCGACACCAACGGCCACCCCTACCAGTCGATTGGCCGCTGGCTGGCCGACAAGGGCGAGCTGCGCGTCGAGCAGGCGTCGATGGAGGGCATCAAGAACTGGGCGCGGGCCAACCCGGGGCGTCTGCAGGAGATGCTCAACGCCAACCCGAGCTACATCTTTTTCCGCGAGGCGCCGGCCGGCAACGGCGGGCCGGTCGGGGCGCTCGGCCAGCCGCTCACCGAGGGGCGCAGCATGGCGGTGGACCCGCGCAGCATCCCCCTCGGGGCGCCGGTGTTCCTGGCCACCACCCACCCGCGCAGCACCCAGCCGCTGCAGCGCCTGATGCTGGCCCAGGACACCGGCAGTGCGATCAAGGGCGGCGTGCGGGGCGATTTCTACTGGGGCTTCGGTGCCGAGGCCGGGGCCCTGGCCGGCAGGATGCGCCAGAAGGGCGAGATGTGGGTGCTGTGGCCGCGGGACCAGGTGCCGCGCTAGCCAGGGCGCGCTAAATCGTAGTTTTGTAATAAGTTTTTCGTAAATTCATGGTTTGCCGGTGCGCCCCCGGGGCGTACCGTGCGAAGCTGGTGTCATTGCTGTTGGCATCATTCAATTTACGGAGAACCATCGTGCCGCTCACCGAACTCGTCCATTACTTCAACAAGCGCAGGCGTCTGGCCCGACCGGGCGCCGGCGGGGAAGGCTTCGAGATCGTCGATGGGCGGGTGCGGCTGCGTTTTGCCGGCCGTGTGCTGGGGACCCTGTTCCAGCCGGTCGTGGGGCAGGGCGAGGCAGGGGTGATCGGCCACGAGGCGCATCTGCAGGTCGTCGCCGGAGACGCCGGGGGCGTGCCGGCCCAGGCGGTCTTTCTCGAGGCCCGCGACGACGACGAGCTGGTGCACCTCGACCGCTCGGTGCGCACGCTCCACGCCCTCAACTTCCTCCTCGAGCGGGAGCAGCGCGGGGGTTTCCTGTCCCTCAACGTGCATCCCCAGCTGATCCGTTCGGTGTCCGATCACCACGGGCATGTGTTCGAGGGCGTGCTGGCCCGCTGCGGGCTGACGCCGGACCGCATCGTGCTGGAACTCGCCGACGACGGCTTCGGTGATCCGGCGCGGCTGGCGGTGGCGATCGCCGAATACCGGGAGCGGGGCTACCGCATCGCGATCGACAATTTCGGGCGCCACTCGGCCGACCTGGAGCGTCTCGAGCGCCTGGCGCCGGACGTCGTCAAGCTGGACCGCTGCCTGATCGGCCACTTCGGGCACCTCAGCCTGGCCAAGCGGGTGATGACCGAGCTGGCGGCGGAGGCGCGCCGGCTGGGCCTGCAGCTGGCCATCCAGTGCATCGAGAACCCGCTGCAGCTGCAGGTGGCCCGGGAGGCTGGGGCGGACTGGCTGCAGGGCCATCTGCTGGGCCGTCCGGCGGTCGGCTGCCTGCCCGTCGTCCGGCCCCGCCGGCCGCGTCGGGCGGCCTGAGCCTGCGGCACCATGCAATCTATGGTCAGCCCGATTTTTGCAAGGCAGATTTGCGTAACCTAGGGTGGGCTTGCTTGAATCTATCCGGGGTCGTGGCAGGCAGGCGTCTGCCCGCCCCATGATGAGAGCCGCGCCTGGCAAACCTCAAAAAGCCTCGGCGTTGTCCGCTGTCTTGCATGTCAGGTCTCTTGCCGGGTCGTTGAGCCGTTCAGGTCATCACACTTTCTACCGTCGCAAAACCAGATGGGCTACTTCACGAACTGCGGCGAGATCAGCCGCGGAGTGTGATCGAGCGCCGCAAGCCGACGCGCGACCCCGTGGGCGCCGGCGCAGGCTTCCATCGCCACCGTGCAGGCGGGGACGTTCGCCAGTTGGGCCCGCAACTGGCTGCGTGTGAGTTTCTTGTGAAACACCATTCTGCCCGCCGCATTCTGCGCATGAAGCTGGAAGCGGTGTGTTTGCCCGGATCGATCCCGATCCGCGTCACGACATTCATGATGGCCTCCCAGAAAAGCAAAATCCCTACTCGGCGTAGTCCGCTGGGCAGGGATCGGGCTGACCATCTCATGAACGCCCGCACGGGGCGGGCGTTCGAGGTGTGGCGTGGGGCCGGGCTTACTTGCCGGCCTGGTTCATCGCCTGTTCGAGCTGGGCCAGCGGCACGGCGCCGGGCAGGCGGTTGCCGTCGGCGGTGAAGATCGTCGGGGTGCCGGTGACCTTCAGCTTCTGGCCGAGGGCCACGTTCTTGTCGATCGCGCCGGTGTCGCAGCCGGCGGCCGCGGCGGCCGGGGCCTTGGCGTTGATCATCCAGTCGTTCCAGGCGGCGGCCTTGTCCTTGGCGCACCAGATGTTCTTGGACTTCTCGGTCGAGTCGGGGCTCAGGATCGGGTACAGGAAGGTATAAACCGTGGCGTCCTTGAGGTTCTGCAGGTCTTTGGCGAGCCGCTTGCAGTAGCCGCAGTTGGGGTCTTCGAAGCTGGCGATCACCCGCTTGCCGTTGCCGCGCACCTGCTTGATGGCCTGGTCGAGGGGCAGGGTGGCGAAGTCGATCTTCATCAGCTGGGCCATGCGCGCCTGGGTGATGTTCTTGCGGCTCTTCGCGTCGATGATGCTGCCGTCGATGATGAAGCTCACGTTGCCGTCGGTGTACAGCAGTTCGCCGGACTTTAGCACGACCTCGAACAGGCCGCCGTAGGGGGTCTTCTTGACGCTCTCGACGGCGGGGGCATTGATGAAAGCCTCAAGGTTCTTCTTGACCTTGGCCTCGTCGTCGGCGGCGTGGGCGACGCCCGCTGCGAGGAGGAGGGTGGCGAGCAGCGAGCGCACGAAGGGAAATTTCATCCGGTTCTCCAGGGAACTACAGGGTTCAAAAACGGCGGGGCTCAGAAGCGCCCCGCGATCGCGTAGCGGATCAGCGCGTTGCGTAGGACCGGCAGGCGGTTGGTGAGGTTCAGCCCGAGGTTGCGGAGGCCCGACAGCAGCGGGTCGGCGGGCTTGAACAGACGGTTGAGACCGTGGGTGGTGTATTGCAGCAGCGCGGTTTCCTCGGCGCGGGCGCGGGCGTAGCCGCGCAGCACCGCCAGTTCGCCCGGGTCGCGCCAGGCGGGCAGCGCCGCCAGCTGGCCGGCCAGCACGCGGGCGTCCTGATAGCCGAGGTTGATGCCGTGGCCGGAGAGTGGGTGGATGGCGTGGGCAGCATCGCCGATCAGCGCAAGGCGGGGCCGGACGACGGCCTCGACGCGCATCAGGCGCAGCGCGAAGGCCGCCGCCGGGGTGACGAGCTCGAGCTGGCCCAGGCGGTGCCCGCCAGCTTCGGCAACCCGGGCGCAGAGGGCTTCGGGCGGCAGGGCGACCAGCTCGTCGGCGAGGGCGTCAGGGGCTGACCAGACCATCGACATCTGCTGGTCGGGCAGCGGCAGGTAGGCCAGCACGCCGTCGTTGCGGAACCACTGGAAGGCGGTGTTGCGGTGGGGCTTCTCGCAGCGGAAGTTGGCGACCACGCCCTTCTCGCCGTAGGGCGTGTTGCGGGCGCCGATGCCGGCGGCCTGGCGCACCCAGGAGTCGCGCCCGTCGGCGGCCACCACCAGGCGCGCTTCGAGGCGGCGGCCGTCGGTGAGGGTGAGCCGGGCGGCGTGGTCGTCGATGGCGAGGGCGGCGGGGCTGGCCGGGCAGACCAGGGTCACGTTGTGCTGGCGCTTCACCGTCTCCCACAGCTCGTGCTGCATCAGGCTGGATTCGACGATCCAGGCCAGCTCGCGCAGGCCGCTGTCGTAGGCCGAGAAATCCAGCCGGCCGCCGGCGTCGCCGTGAATCTCCATGTCGTGGACCGGCGCCATGCGGGCCGGGTCGAGGTGCTGCCAGATGCCGATGCCGTCGAGGAATTCGACGTTGGCCGGGCTGATGGCGTAGATGCGCGCGTCCCAGCCGGCAGGCCGGGCGGGGGGGCGGGCTTCCACGATGCCGACCTTCAGGTTGCTGCCGCGCAAGGCCGCAGCCAGCGCCGCGCCGGCGAGCCCGGCGCCGACGACGAGTACATCGAATTTCATGGCTTGATCTCCTGCGTCCGGATTGTGCCCCAGGGCGCAGGGGAAGTCACCCGCAATGCCCAGCGGGGCTCAGCGCCGGGGCGGCGGAGGCGGTGGCGGATAGTAATAGGGGCTGGCGGGCGGCGCCGGCTGCCGGTAGCCGCCGTAGGGGCTGCCCGGGAGCTGGTTGCCCTTGGCGTACATGCACTGCTGGTAGGCGATGTCGTAGCGGCGCTGGGCCTCGGCGCCGGCGTAGGCGGCGTTGGAGGTGCCCGTGGCGGTGCCGGCGACCATGCCCACCGCCGCGCCGGTCGCCGCGCCCCGGTTGCCGCCGGCGAGGGCCCCGGCTGCCGCACCGATGGCGGTGCCGACCGCGGCGCTGCCGACGACGTTCTCGGCACCGCGGTCGGTCGGGTTCATGCCGATGGATTGCTCGGCGAAGGCGCGGCACTGGCGGTCTTCCTGCATGAAGACTTCGAAGGGCTTGCCCGGGGTGGGCATCACGGCCACCCGCGGCCCGCTCGGCAGGCTGGCGCAGCCGGCGAGCAGGGCGAGGGGGAGGAGCAGTCTGGCTTTGCGGAGCGTTTTCATGGCTGCCGCGCTCCGGGGGGAGTCGGGCTGGCTTCCGGCGGGCTGGCCGGCACGGCCTTCCAGCCTTCTGGGCAGCTCTGCACGTAGGGATAGTAGCCCCCCGCGCTGTCGCAGTAGTGCCAGCCCGGCTGCCCGGAGTCGTCGTTGCGGAGCTTGCCCGGCGGCTGGGCGGGAACCTGGCGCCAGCCTTCGGGGCAGCTTGGCGCGTAGGGATAGTAGGCGCGGGCGCTGTCGCAGTAATACCAGTTGTCGGTGCCGGTCTGCGGGGCCGGCTGGACGATCACGGGTTCGGGGGGCGCCGGCTGCACGACGACCGGCTGGGGGTAGAACAGCCAGCTGGTGCCCGCCACCCACCACCAGCCCCACATCCCGTCGTGGTGGCCGTGGTACCAGTAGCCCGGGCCCGCGCCGGGGCCGCGAAAGCGCACGGCGGGGCCCGGAGCGTGGACCAGCGGGCCGCGGTAGGGCTGTACATGATAGCCGCGGGGCGGGCCCGGGCGGTCGGCCCGGGCCGGTAGGGCCGCGAGGGTGCTGACCGCCGCCAGCGCGGCCAGCAGGGCAGGGCGGGCAGATGGGAGGTCCATGGTTGGCTCCTTTGGATGATGCTTCGATTGCAGCACTCCGCCGCCCGGGGTGCATGGCGCGGCGCCTTGCACACGTAAGCGGATGTGTCCGAGCGGGGGCCTTGAAGGATTTGCTTACCACTTTGCGCCCGCCGGGCCGGCTCCGCAATCGCGGCGCCGCGCGATGGTCAGGCGCGCCGTCGCTCAAGCCGCTATACTGCGCGCCGGGAAGTTCGCCAGGCAATCGCGTTGCGTCCGCGCAGCGAGGAAAGTCCGGGCCCCATAGAGCAGGATGCCGGCTAACGGCCGGGCGCCATAGCCTTCGGGTGAAAGCGACGGAAAGTGCAACAGAGAGCAGACCGCCGATGGCTCTTCGGAGATCAGGCAAGGGTGAAACGGTGGGGTAAGAGCCCACCGCGGCACTGGTGACAGTGACGGCACGGTAAACCCCATCCGGGGCAAGGCCAAATAGGGGGACGTCGACGCTGCTCGCGGAGTCCCCGGGTAGGCTGCTTGAGCGGCGTGGCAACACGTCGTCCAGAGGAATGATTGCCCGGCGGGCCGGTCTTCGACCGGTCCGCTCGACAGAACCCGGCTTATCGGCGAGCTTCCCTTCTCCATTCCCCCTCCCTTCAGTTATGCCAGCGCCCCTCGCCGGGGCTGGGTGGCCCCCTTTTGAACTGTAAAAAATACCTTTTTTGACATTTTCATGCCTTGCAAGGTAATGCGCTCTTTTTGTGCGGTGCGGGAGGGTTGCGAATTGAGCCTCAACTTTCGCAATCTTCTGTATCGCCATTGATTTATAAGCGGATTTCCGCTGCCGCCCTGTTCGCCCCTAAGTGCTTGTGCGTAAAAGAGATTTGGCTCTGGGCCAGCTTGACCGGCTATTCCTTTTGTTCTAAAGTGGGACGAAGTGGACGAAAGTGGGAAAAAGTGAGTTTTTCTGGCTCGTTCGGGTGATGAAGTGGGGGACGCATGTTTCAAGGCGCAGCTGCGCTCAGTCTCGACGCGAAGGGGCGCCTGGCGATACCCGCGCGGCACCGGGACGCGCTCGCGAAGCTGGCCGGCAACGCGCTGGTTCTGACCGCCCATCCTCATCGCTGCCTCCTCCTCTACCCTGCCCCGGCCTGGGGACCGATCCGTGACAAGGTGCTCGCCGGCTCCAGCCTCGAGCAGCACTCGGCGCTGCTGAAGCGTCTTCTCGTGGGCTTCGCCCGCGATGAAGAGATGGACGCCGCCGGTCGTGTGCTGATCGCGCCCGAGCTGCGCAGCTTTGCCCAGCTCGAGAAGCAGGTGCATCTGGTGGGGCAGGGGGATCACTTCGAGCTCTGGTCGGATGCCGGCTGGCAGAAACAGCAGGAGGCGATCTTTGCCCTGGGTTCCGAACTTCTGCCTGCAGGCTGGGAAAACCTTCCGCTTTGAACACGATGTCGCATATCACGGTGCTGCTCAACGAAGCCGTCGAGGCGCTGGCCATCAAGCCGGCGGGTATTTACGTGGACGGCACCTTCGGGCGCGGCGGCCATAGCCGGGCGGTCCTGGCGCAGCTGGGGCCGGAGGGCCGGCTGATCGCCTTCGACCGCGATCCGGTGGCCATCGCGGCCGGCAGCAGGATCGAAGATCCGCGCTTCGAGCTGGTGCATGCGCCGTTCTCGGCGTTTGCCGAGGCGCTGGCCGAGCGCGGGGTGGACAAGGTCGACGGCGTCCTGCTGGACCTGGGGGTTTCTTCCCCCCAGCTGGACGAGGCGGAGCGGGGCATGAGCTTCCGCTTCGACGCGCCGCTCGACATGAGAATGGATACGACCCGCGGTCTGACTGCGGCGGAGTGGCTGGCGGAAGCGCCAGTCGCAGAGATAACCCGGGTGTTGAGGGAATACGGTGAAGAACGGTTTGCTTATGAGATTGCAAAGGCGATTGCTGCTGCTCGGACAGGGGGGCATGTTGCAACCACTGGACAGCTTGCCGCACTCGTGGAAAAGACGGTCCGCACACGCGAGCCGGGGCAGCACCCAGCGACGCGCACCTTCCAGGCTCTACGGATTTGCGTCAATCAAGAGCTTGAGGAGCTGTCGCTAGTCCTGCCGCAGGTCGTGGCAGCGCTGGCGCCGGGAGGCCGTCTGGTGGTGATCAGCTTTCATTCCCTCGAAGACCGCATCGTCAAGCGCTTCATGCGCGACGCGTCGCGGCCGCCGCAGCTGCCGGCGCGCCTGCCGGTGCGCGCGGCCGACCTGCCAAAGCCCAAGCTGGCCCTGGTGGGCAAGCCGGTGTGGCCGTCGGACGACGAGGTGGCGGCCAACCCGCGCTCCCGCAGCGCGGTGATGCGGGTCGCCGAGCGGGCGGCTGACTGACATGGCGCGACTGACCGGATTCCTCGTGATGCTGGTGGTGGCGAGCAGCCTCGGCGTCGTCGCGTCCCAGCACCAGGCCCGCAAGCTGTATGCGGCCGTCGAGCGCGAGCAGCAGCGTTCCCGCCAGCTCGAGGTCGAGTGGGGCCAGCTGCAGCTCGAACAAAGTACCTGGGCGGCCCACGCCCGCATCGAAAAACTCGCTCGCGAGAAACTCGCGATGCGCCCACCTCTGCCAGGGCAGATCATCGCCATCGAGGAGCGGCCATGACCAAGGCCAAGAAGGGCGTCACCTTCAACCACAATCCCCTGCTGCGCTCCGAGCTGCCGGCCTGGCGGCCGCGCTTCGTGCTGCTGTGCCTGCTCGGCGGCTCCCTTGCGCTGGTGGGCCGGGCGGCCTATCTGCAGGGCGTCAATGATCAGTTCCTGCAGGCCAAGGGCGAATCGCGCTACGCCCGCGTGCTCGAGGTGCCCGCCACCCGCGGCAAGATCACCGATCGTCAGGGCGACGTGCTGGCCGTGTCTTCGCCGGTCAAGTCGGTGTGGGCGATCCCCGACGACGCCAGGAAGCTGAACCCCGGCCAGATCCGCCAGCTGGCGGCCCTGCTCGAGATGCCGGTCCTGGAGGTCAATCAGAAGCTGTCCGTCGACAAGGATTTCGTCTTCCTCAAGCGGCAGGTTTCGCCCGAGCTGGCCGACCGCATCGCGGCGCTCAAGCTCCCCGGCATCCATGATCAGCGGGAGTATCGCCGCTTCTACCCGGGGGGCGACGTGATGGCCCACGTGGTCGGCTTCACCGGCGTCGACGACAAGGGGCAGGAGGGCATCGAGCTCGCCTTCGAGTCGGCCCTGGCCGGCAAGCCCGGCTCCCGGCGGGTCGTCAAGGACCGGCGCGGCAACGTGGTCGAGGATGTGCAGTCCATCCGCCTGCCCCAGGATGGCCGTGAGGTCGCCCTCGCCATCGACAACAAGATCCAGTACCTGGCCCACGCCGCCCTCAAGCAGGCGATGATCGACCACAAGGCCAAGGCCGGCGGGGTGGTGGTGATCGACGCCAAGACCGGCGAGATCCTCGCCCTCGCCAACGCGCCCACCTACAACCCCAACAACCGGGTCAAGCTCACCGGCGACCAGCTGCGCAACCGGGCCCTGACCGACACCTTCGAGCCCGGCTCGACGATGAAGCCCTTCACTGCCGCTCTGGCGCTCGAGAAGGGCAAGGTCACCGCCAACACCATCATCAACTGCGCGCCGGGCCGCATGACCATCGGCAGCGCGACGATCTCCGACGCGCACCCCCACGGCGCCCTGTCCGTCGCCCAGGTGATCCAGAAATCGTCCAACATCGGCGCCGCCAAGATGGCGCTGAGCTTCCCGCCGGAAACCATGTGGAAGATGCTCGACGATCTCGGTTTCGGCTCTCCCCTGAAGCTCGGCTTCCCCGGCGAGGTGGGCGGTCGCCTGCGGCCGGCCAAGAACTGGCGGCCCATCGAGCAGGCCACCATGTCCTACGGCCACGGCATGTCGGTCAACCTCATGCAGATGGCCAACGCCTATCAGGTCTTCGCCCGCGACGGCGACATCGTGCCCCTGTCCCTGTCCCGCGTGGATACGCCGCCGGTGCATGGCACGCGGGTGTTCTCGCCGCAGACCGCCCGGGAGGTCCGCCAGATGCTCGAGATGGTCGTGCAGCCGGGTGGCACCGCCCAGCAGGCCAACGTGCCGGGCTACCGCGTCGGCGGCAAGACGGGCACCGCGATGAAGCTGGTCGGCGGGCACTACGCCAACCGCTACGTGGCGTCCTTCGTGGGCATCGCGCCGATCTCCGATCCGCGCCTGATCGTCGCCGTGATGATCGACGAGCCGAGCAACGGCAAGCATTACGGCGGCGACGTGGCGGCGCCGATCTTCGCCCAGGTCACGGGCGGGGCCCTGCGTACCCTCGGGGTGCCGCCGGACGCACCGCTCAAGCCGCTCCAGGTGGCCCGCGGCGCCGCCGCACCGGTTCGGGAGGCCATGTGAGCGCCACGCCACCGCAGCAAGTCCAGGAGATCCTGGCGCACCTCGCCGCCGAAGGCGTGGAAGTCCGTCGTCTGTGCGTCGATTCCCGCCAGGTGCTGGCGGGCGACGTGTTTCTGGCCTGCCCCGGCCATCGGGTCGACGGGCGGCGCTTCATCGTCGATGCCGTCCATGCCGGCGCCGCCGCCGTGCTGTGGGAGCGCTCCGGGCACGTCTGGGACGACAGCCTGCAGGTGCCCAACATCCCCATCGACGGCCTCGCGTCCCTGGCGGGCTACCTGGCCCACGAGGTTTACGGGCGCCCCTCCGAGGCCCTCTGGCTGGTGGGCGTGACGGGCACCAACGGCAAGACCTCGGTCACCCAGTGGCTGTCCCGCGCCTTCATGGCCCTGGGGCGCAAGTGTGGCGTCATCGGCACCCTCGGCAACGGGTTCCCGGGCGCCCTGTCGTCCAGCCTCAACACCACCCCCGACAGCCTCACCCTGCACCGCACGCTGGCCGAGTTCCGCGCGGCGAAGGCCGACGTGGCGGCGATGGAGGTCTCGTCCATCGGCCTCGACCAGGAGCGCCTCAACGGCGCCCACTTCGACGTGGCGGTGCTGACCAACCTCACCCGCGACCACCTCGACTACCACGGCAGCATGGAGCTCTACGGGGCGGCCAAGGCCCGCCTCTTCGACATGCCCGGCCTGCGCGCCGCGGTGCTCAACCTCGACGACCACTTCGGCGTCGAGCAGGCCCGCCGCCTCGCCGGCCGGGGCCTGCAGGTGATCGGCTACACGCTCAACCCCACCAACGCCGAGGTGGCGCCGGTCAATCGCCTGATCGTCGCCGAGCGCCTCACCACGACGGCCGCCGGCATCCGCTTCACGGCCCGCAGCGGCAACGAGTCGGCCGATCTCTATCCCAACCTCGTCGGGCAGTTCAACGTCTCCAACCTGCTGGCGGTGATCGGCACCCTGCTGGCCTCCGGCTTCTCCCTCGAGGACGCGGCCACCGTGGCCGAAGACCTGACCCCGCCCCAGGGCCGCATGCAGACCCTCGGCGGCGTCGGCGACCCGCTGGTGGTGGTCGACTATGCTCACTCGCCCGACGCCCTCGAGCAGGTGCTCACCGCCGTCCGCCCGACCGCCAGGGCCCGCAACGGGCGCCTGGTCTGCGTGTTCGGCTGCGGCGGCGACCGCGACCCGGGCAAGCGCCCGCTGATGGGCGAGGTGGCCCGCCGTCTGGCCGACAAGGTCGTGCTCACCAGCGACAACCCGCGGGGCGAAGACCCGGGCCTGATCCTGCAGGCCATCGCCGCCGGGGTGGGGGAGGGCGCCGAGATCATCCCCGACCGGGCCGAGGCCATCCGCAGCGCGATCCTGGCGGCTGCCGCCGACGACGTGATCGTGATCGCCGGCAAGGGCCACGAGGCCTACCAGGAGATCCAGGGCATCCGCCACCCCTTCTCCGATGTGGACCAGACCCGCGCGGCGCTCGAAACCTGGAACGAAGCCCAGGGGGAACTCTCATGATGGATCTCCAGGACGCTGCCCTGGCCACCGGCGGTACCGCCGTCGGCGGGCAGGTGCTCTTTTCGTCGGTGAGCACCGACTCCCGGGCGATCAGACCCGGCCAGCTGTTCGTGGCGCTGCGGGGCGACCGCTTCGACGGCCACGACTACGTCGCCGCGGTGGCCGCCCAGGGCGCGGTGGCCGCGATGGTGGACAAGGCGTGGGCCGCCGCCAACCCGGTGCCGCTGCCGCTGCTGATCGTCGACGACACCCGCCTCGGCCTGGGCCGGCTGGCGGCCGGCTGGCGCAACCGCTTCGAGCTGCCGCTGATCGGCGTCACCGGCAGCAATGGCAAGACCTCGGTCAAGGAGATGTGCGCCGCGATCCTGCGCGCCCAGGCCCGCTTCGACGGGCTCGACCCCGACCTCGCGGTGCTGGCCACCCAGGGTAACCTCAACAACGACATCGGCCTGCCGCTGATGTTGCTGCGCCTGTCGGGCAACCACCGGGCGGCGGTCATCGAGATGGGCATGAACCACCCGGGCGAGATCGGCTACCTCACCCGCCTCGCCGCGCCCACCGTGGCGCTCGTCAACAATGCCCAGCGGGCCCACTTGCAGGGCATGGGCAGCGTCAACGAGGTGGCCCGCGAGAAGGGCGCGATCTACGAGGGCCTGTCCGCCGACGGCGTGGCGGTGATCAACGCCGACGACGCCTTTGCCGGTTACTGGAAGGCACTCAACGCCGGCCGCGAGATCCTGACCTTCGGCCTGTCCGCCGGCGCCGACGTGACCGCCCGCTGCACCTCCCACGGTTTTGCCAGCGACCTGGTGCTCACCACGCCCCAGGGCGAGGCCCGCTTCCGCCTGCAGGTGCCCGGCCTGCACAACGTCCGCAACGCCCTCGCCGCGTCGGCGGCCTGCCTGGCCGCGGGGGCGAGCCTGGACGCCGTCGCGGACGGCCTCGGCACCTACACGGGCACGCCGGGCCGCCTGCACCTGCGCAAGGGCGCCCATGGCGCGGTCGTCATCGACGACAGCTACAACGCCAACCCCGATTCGATGCGCGCCGGCATCGCAGTGCTCGCTGCCACGCCGGGCCGCAAGATCCTCGTGATCGGCGACATGGGCGAGATCGGCGAGCAGAGTTTCCAGTACCACGACGAGATCGGCGGCTACGCCAAGAGCGAAGGCGTCGACTTCCTGTTCGGTCTGGGTGAGATGAGCGAGGTTGCGGCGCGCAACTTCGGCGAAGGCGGGTTCCACTTCAGCAAGGTCGACGACCTCGTCGCGGCGCTGAAGGCGGAGCTCAATGAAGATACGGTGGTGCTCGTCAAGGGCTCGCGTTTCATGAAGATGGAACGGGTCGTCGACGCCATCGCGGAGAAGGTTTGATGAGTTTTTGTTGTACGGCTGTTGCCACGGTGTCCTGCCCAATGATTTCGGGAGGCCGCCATGCTGCTTGAACTGGCCCTGTGGCTCGGCAAGGATGCGCGTTTTTTCAACGTCTTCGGCTACATCACGCTGCGGACCATGCTGGCCGCGGGCACCGCGTTGCTGCTCTCGCTGGTCTTCGGGCCGCCGGTCATCCGCTGGCTGGCCGCCAAGAAGATCGGCCAGGCGGTGCGCGACGACGGCCCCAAGTCGCACCTCACCAAGGCCGGCACGCCGACCATGGGGGGCGCGCTGATCCTCATCGCGATCGCCCTCACGACCCTGCTGTGGGGTGACCTCAGCAACAAGTACGTGTGGGTGGTGCTGCTGGTGACCCTCGGCTTCGGCGCCGTGGGCTGGGTCGACGACTGGCGCAAGGTGGTCTACCGCGACCCGAAGGGCCTGGCGAGCCGCTGGAAGTACTTCTGGACCTCGGCCATCGCCCTCGGCGCGGCGAGCTTCCTCGGCCTCACCGCCACGCTGCCGGCCCAGCTCGAGCTGATCGTGCCCTTCTTCAAGGCGGTGAGCTACCCGCTGGGGGTGATCGGCTTCATCGTCCTCACCTATTTCGTGATCAACGGCACCAGCCATTCGGTGAACCTCACCGACGGCCTCGACGGGCTGGCGATCATGCCCACCGTGATGGTCAGCGCCGCGCTGGCGATCTTCGCCTACGTGGCCGGCCACATGGGCTTCTCCAAGTACCTCGGGGTGCCCTACATCCCCGGCGCGGGCGAGCTGGCCGTGATCTGCGGCGCGATCGCCGGCGCCGGTCTCGGCTTCCTGTGGTTCAACGCCTACCCGGCCGAGGTCTTCATGGGCGACGTGGGCGCGCTGGCGCTGGGCGCCGCGATGGGCACCATCGCCGTGATCGTGCGCCAGGAGATCGTGCTCTTCATCATGGGCGGCCTCTTCGTGGCCGAGGCCCTGTCGGTGATGGTGCAGGTGCTCTACTTCAAGTACACCGGCGGCAAACGCATCTTCCGGATGGCGCCGCTGCATCACCACTACGAGCTGGGCGGCTGGAAGGAGACCCAGGTCGTCGTGCGCTTCTGGATCATCACCATCATGCTCGTGCTGTTCGGGCTGTCCACCCTCAAACTGCGGTAAGCAGCCATGGCCCGTTCTGAGCTCACTCTCGTCCTCGGCCTCGGCGAATCCGGCCTGGCGATGGCCCGCTGGCTGGCCCGGCAGGGTGTCGCCCTGCGGGTCGCCGATTCCCGTGACACGCCCCCCGGCGTCGAGCGCCTGCGCGCCGAGGCTCCGGCCGCCGAGATCGTCACCGGCCCGTTTGCCGAGACGCTGCTCGACGGCGTCGGCCGCCTCGCCATCAGCCCCGGCCTCGACCCGCGCCAGCCGCTGGTGCAGGCCGCCCGCGCCCGGGGCATCCCGGTGGTCGGCGAGATGGATCTCTTCGTGCAGGCCCTGACCGACCTCGGGGTGCGCGACACCACCCGCCTCATCGCGATCACCGGCACCAACGGCAAGACCACCACCACCACCCTGGTCGGCGAGATGCTGCGCGGCGTCGGGCTGGACGGCGTGGTGGCCGGCAACATCAGCCCGGCCGCCCTCGACGTGATCATGGAGCGCCAGGACGCAGGCCGCCCGCTGCCCCAGGCCTGGGCGCTGGAGCTCTCCAGCTTCCAGCTCGAGACCGGGCCGGCCCTCGATGCCGCGTCGGCCACCGTGCTCAACGTCACCGACGACCACCTCGACCGCTACGCCGGCCTCGACGACTACGCCGCCACCAAGGCCGCGGTGTTCGCCGGTGGCGGCGTGCAGGTGCTCAACCGCGACGATGCGCGGGTCAAGGCGATGGCCCTGGCCGGGCGCCGGGTGTTCACCTTCGGCCTCGACGCGCCCGCCGGGCCCGACGACTTCGGCGTCGGCGTCGAAGCCGGCACCGAATGGCTGGCCCGTGGCGGCGAGCGGCTGCTGCAGCGTTCCGAACTACAGTTGACCGGCAACCACAACGTCGCCAACGCCCTCGCGGCGCTGGCCCTCTGCGAGGCCGCCGGCCTGCCCCGGGACGGGCTGGTTGCCACCCTCAAGGCCTTCCGCGGCCTGCCGCACCGGGTCGAGAAGGTGGCCGAGCGGGCCGACGGCGTCAGCTATTACGACGACTCCAAGGGCACTAACGTGGGCGCCACCGTCGCCGCCCTCGAGGGGCTGCGCTGCAAGGTCGTGCTGATCGCCGGCGGCGACGGCAAGGGCCAGGATTTCTCGCCTCTCAAGGATGCCTTCGCCCGCTATGCCCGCGCCGTGGTGCTGATCGGCCGCGACGCCGGGGCCATCGAGGCGGCCGTTGCCGGCTGCGGCGTCGAGCTGCTGCATGCGGCCGACATGGACGCCGCCGTGCTGCTCGCCGACGCCCGCGCCCAGGCCGGCGACGTGGTGCTGCTGTCACCGGCCTGCGCCAGCCTCGACATGTTCCGCAACTACGCCCATCGCGCCCAGGTGTTCATCGATGCGGTGCTGCGTCTGCCCGGAGTCCGCCCCGCATGAAGCTCGCCGACAACCTCTCCGGCCTGTTCTCCCGCTCCGCCCCGGACGCCGCCGGGCCGGTGACCAGCCGCGCGGTCAATCGCCTGCTGCAGCCCGTCGGCCAGCCGCGGGAGCTCGACCCCTGGCTGATCTGGTCCGCCGCGGCGCTGCTGCTGCTGGGGCTGATCATGGTCTTCTCGGCCTCCATCGCTACCGCCGAGGGCAGCCGCATGTTCGGCCACCAGCCGGCCTACTTCCTGGTGCGCCACGCGGTGTTCCTGGCCGTCGGGGTGATCGCCGGGGTGGTGGTGTTCCAGATCCCGATGCGGGCGTGGCAGGAGATGGCGCCATGGCTGTTCATCGCCGGGGTCGTGCTGCTGCTGGTGGTGCTGATCCCCGGCATCGGCCGCGATGTCAACGGCGCCCGCCGCTGGCTGCCGCTGGGGGTCGTCAACCTGCAGCCGTCCGAGCTGATGAAGCTCTTTGCAGCCCTCTACGCCGCCGACTACACCACCCGCAAGCTGCCGCTGATGGGCAGCTTCAAGCAGGGCTTCGCGCCGATGGCCGGGGTGATCCTGTTCGTCGGCTTCCTGCTGCTCAAGGAGCCCGACTTCGGCGCCTTCGTGGTGATCACCGCGATCGCCTTCGGCGTGCTCTTCCTGGGCGGCATCAACGTGCGCCTGTTCGTGCTGCTGGCGGTCGTCGCGACCATCGGCTTCGTGCTGCTGATCACCTTCTCGGAATACCGTCGCCAGCGCATCCTGGGCTTCATGGACCCGTGGCAGGACGCCTACGGCAAGGGCTACCAGCTTTCCCACGCGCTCATCGCCTTCGGCCGCGGCGAATGGTTCGGCGTCGGGCTGGGGGGCAGCATCGAGAAGCTCTTCTACCTGCCCGAGGCCCACACCGACTTCCTGCTCGCCGTGATCGCCGAGGAGCTCGGCTTTGCCGGGGTGTTCATGGTCGTGCTGCTTTTCGCGGTGCTGATCCAGCGCGCCTTCGCGATCGGCAAGCAGGCCGTCACCCTCGAGCGCACTTACGCGGCGCTGGTGGCCCAGGGCATCGGCATCTGGATCGGCGTGCAGTCCTTCATCAACATGGGTGTGAACATGGGCCTGCTGCCCACCAAGGGCCTGACCCTGCCGCTGATGAGCTTCGGCGGCTCCGGCATCCTCGCCAACTGCGTGGCCCTGGCGATCCTGCTGCGCATCGACTGGGAGAATCGCCAGATCATGAGGGGAGCCGGCGCATGACCCGCCTCCCCGACGCCTTCTCGTTCCGGGAGTCCGTCTGATGCCTACGCTGATGGTCATGGCCGGGGGCACCGGCGGTCACATCTATCCCGGCCTCGCGGTCGCCGACGCGCTGCGCGAGCGGGGCTGGAAGGTGGTCTGGATGGGCAACCCCGACGGCATGGAAGCGCGCATCGTGCCCGCCAGCGGCTACGAAGTGGCCTGGGTCCGCTTCACCGCGCTGCGGGGCAAGGGGCTGCTGCGCAAGCTGCTGCTGCCGTTCAACCTGCTGCGCGGCTTCGCCCAGGCCCTCGCCCAGATCCGCCGCGTCCGTCCCGACGTGGTGCTCGGCATGGGCGGCTACGTCACCTTCCCGGGCGGCATGATGGCGGCCTTGCTCGGGCGGCCGGTGGTCGTGCATGAACAGAACTCCGTGGCCGGCCTCGCCAACCGGGTGCTGGCCGGTGTGGCCGACAAGGTCGTCACCGGCTTCCCCGACGTCCTCAAGAAGGGCGAATGGCTGGGCAACCCGGTGCGCGCCGACATCGCCGCGGTGGCGCCGCCCGCCGAGCGCTTCGCCGGCCGAACCGGCCCGCTGAAGGTGCTGGTGGTCGGCGGCAGCCTGGGCGCTGCGGCCCTCAACGACGCAATGCCGAAGGCCCTCGCGCTGCTCGCACCGGAGGCCCGCCCGCAGGTCACCCACCAGGCCGGCACCCGGCAGATCGAGGCGCTGAGGGCCGGCTATCAGGCCGCCGGGGTCACCGGTGAGCTGCTGCCCTTCATCGATGACATGGCCGCCCGCTACGCTGGCGCCGACCTGGTGATCTGCCGGGCGGGCGCCCTCACGGTGGCCGAGCTCGCCGCGGCGGGTGTCGCCAGCGTGCTGGTGCCCTTTCCCCATGCGGTGGACGATCACCAGACCGGCAACGCCCGCTTCCTCGCCGATGCCGGCGCGGCAGTCCTGCTGCCCCAGACCGAACTGACGCCGCAGCGCCTCGCCGCGCTGCTGCAGGAAATGACCCGCGAGCGCCTGCTGGCGATGGCCGAGAAGGCCCGCCACTGCGCCCGGCCGGATGCCACCCGCCGTGTCGCCGAGCTGTGCGCGGGCCTCGCCCGCTGATTGAAGAAACGGAAATCGACGTGAAACACAAAGTCAAAAGCATTCACTTCGTCGGCATCGGCGGCGCCGGCATGAGCGGCATCGCCGAGGTGCTGCTCAACCTCGGCTACGAGGTCAGCGGCTCCGACCTGGGCGACAACGCCGCCACCCGCCGCCTGAAGGCCCTCGGGGCCCGGGTGATCCAGGGCCACGCAGCCGACAACGTGCTCGACGCCGACGCGGTGGTCACCTCCACCGCCGTCAAGGGCGACAACCCGGAAGTCCTCGCCGCCCGCGCCCGCCACATCCCGGTGGTGCCCCGCGCCCAGATGCTCGCCGAGCTGATGCGCCTCAAGCAGGGCATCGCCATCGCCGGCACCCACGGCAAGACCACCACCACCTCGCTGGTGGCGAGCATCCTCGCCGAGGGCGGCCTCGACCCGACCTTCGTGATCGGCGGCAAGCTCAACGCGGCCGGCGCCAACGCGCGCCTGGGCAAGGGCGATTTCCTGGTCGCCGAGGCGGACGAATCCGACGCCTCCTTCCTGCTGCTGACGCCGGTGATCTCGGTGGTCACCAACATCGACGCCGACCACATGGAGACCTACGGGCACGATTTCGCCCGGCTCAAGCAATCCTTTGTCGATTTCCTGCAGCACCTGCCCTTTTATGGTGTGGCGGTGCTGTGCGAGGACGACCGGCACGTGGGCTCGATCATGCCGCTGGTCTCCAAGCAGATCGTCCGCTACGGTTTCTCCGAGTCGGCCAACGTGCGCGCCGAGAACGTCCGCGCCGAGGAGGG
This sequence comes from Zoogloea sp., assembly GCF_041908905.1. Taxonomy (GTDB): domain Bacteria; phylum Pseudomonadota; class Gammaproteobacteria; order Burkholderiales; family Rhodocyclaceae; genus Zoogloea. Next base: position 44,412 of record NZ_JAYREK010000001.1, on the reverse strand, counting down.
CCGGATGTGCTTCGACGTGGTGCGCGTCAATGGCACCACCAGCCGCCTGTCCGTCACCCTCAACCTGCCGGGCCGCCACAACGTGCTCAACGCCCTGGCGGCGATCGCCGTGGCCACCGAGGTCGGCGTCTCCGACGAGGCCATCGTCAAGGCGCTGGCCGAGTTCAAGGGCGTCGGCCGGCGCTTCCAGCGCTACGGCGAGGTGGCCCTGCCCGGTGGCGGCAGCGCGACGGTGATCGACGACTACGGCCACCACCCGGTCGAGATGGCGGCCACCATCGCCGCGGCCCGCGGGGCCTTCCCCGACAAGCGTCTGGTGCTGGCCTTCCAGCCCCACCGCTACACGCGCACCCGGGATTGTTTCGAGGATTTCGTGAAGGTCCTGTCCACCGTCGACGCGCTGCTCCTCGGCGAGGTGTACGCCGCCGGCGAGACGCCCATCGTGGCCGCCGACGGCCGTTCGCTGGCGCGGGCGCTGCGGGTGGCGGGCAAGATCGAGCCGGTGTTCGTGGAGAGCATCGAAGACATGCCGGGGGCGATCCTGTCCGCGGCGCAGGATGGCGACGTGGTGATCACCATGGGTGCCGGCAGTATCGGCGGTGTGCCGGGCAAATTGGTGAATGGCGAGGCGTGACGTGACGGAAGTGAAGACGGCGGTGGCCGGAAAATTCGGAAAGGTGGCGGTGCTGCTGGGCGGCAATTCGGCCGAGCGCGAGATCTCGCTGATGTCGGGCGCCGCGGTGCTGGCGGCCCTGCAGGCGGCAGGCGTGGATGCCCACGCCTTCGACCCCGCCGAGCGGGACCTGCACATCCTCAAGGAAGAGGGCTTCGACCGGGCCTTCATCGCGCTGCATGGCCGCGGTGGCGAGGACGGCACGGTGCAGGGCGCCCTCGAGCTGATGCAGATCCCCTACACCGGCAGCGGCGTGATGGCTTCGGCGATCGCCATGGACAAGTGGCGCACCAAGCTGGTGTGGCTGGCCGCCGGCCTGCCGACGCCGCGCTTCGCGATCCTCGACGCCGACACCGACTGGGACGCCGTGGTGGCCGACCTGGGCCTGCCGATCTTCGTGAAGCCGGTGCATGAAGGCTCCAGCATGGGCGCCACCAAGGTCACCGAGGCCGGCCAGCTCAAGGCCGCCTGGGAACTCGCCGCCCGCTTCGATTCGCTGGTGCTGGCCGAGGAGTTCGTCACCGGCCAGGAGCTCACCGCGCCCTTCCTGGGTGAGCGGGCGCTGCCGCTGGTGCGCATCGTCGCGCCGGGGGGCAACTACGACTACCAGAACAAGTACTTCACCGACGACACCCAGTATTACTGCCCGAGCGGCCTGCCGGAAGCCGTCGAGACCGCGATCCAGGCCGCCATCGTGCGCTGCGCCAAGGTGCTCGGCTGCCGCGGCTGGGGGCGCGCCGACCTGATCCTGCGGGACGACGGCAGCTTCACCCTGCTCGAGATCAACACCGCGCCGGGCATGACCAACCACTCGCTGGTGCCCATGTCGGCGCGGGTGGCCGGGCTGTCGTTCGAGGCCCTGTGCCTCGAGATCCTCTCCGGAGCGCGCCTTGGCTGACGAGCGCAGCACCTCCAACGTCCCGCCCGAGCCCGGCGCCAAGCCCGGCCTGGCCAAGCGCGTCCGTGCCGCCCGACCGGCGCGGCCCGCGCGGGCGGTGGAGGGCAACCGCCTGTGGGACAGGCCGCAGCTGCTCAACCTGATCTCCGACGTGCTGATCGTCGTCGGCGCCGCCGGCCTGGGCTACGCGGCGGTGACGGCCCTGTCGCGTCTGCCGGCCTTCCCGCTGCGGGAGGTGGTGGTGATGACGCCGCTGGCCCAGGTCACCACGGCCCAGCTCGAATACGTGGCGCGCTCGTCGCTGCGCGGCAACTTCTTCACCGTCGACCTCGACGACGTCCGCGGCGCCTTCGAGAAGCTGCCGTGGGTGCGCCGGGCCGACGTGCGCCGACGCTGGCCGGGCGGGGTCGAGGTGCGCCTCGAGGAGCACGTGGCGTCCGCCTACTGGCGGGTCGGCGAAACCGGCGACATGCGCCTGGTAAACCGCTACGGCGAGGTCTTCAGCGCCGCCAGCAACGCCAGGATGCCGGTCTTCAGCGGGCCCGAAGGTTCGTCCGGCATGCTGCTCGCCAAGTTCGACGAGTTCGCCGGCAAGCTCGGCCCGCTGGGCAAGCAGCTGGTGGGGGTCTCGCTGTCGGCGCGGGAGGCGTGGCAGCTCAAGCTGGAAGACGGCCTCACCATCGAGCTGGGCCACGACCAGGTCAAGGCGCCGATCGACGAGCGGCTGGCCCGCTTCGTGCGCAACTACCCGAAGGCCCGGACCGAACTGAACATGAACGTGGCGGTGGTGGACCTCCGCTACCCCAGTGGATTTGCCCTCCGTCCCATCGTCCCCGAGGCGCCGGCGGGCAAGCAAGACAAAAAAGGTAAGCGATGAGTAAAGAATACAAAGAGCTGATCGTCGGCCTCGATATCGGCACCTCCAAGATCACCTGCGTGGTCGCCGAGCTCAAGCCGGACGGGCGCATGGAGGTGGTCGGCCTGAGCTCGCAGCCCTCGTCGGGCCTCAAGAAGGGGGTCGTCGTCAACATCGAGGCCACCGTGGATGCGATCAGCCGGGTCATCCAGGAGGTCGAGCAGATGGCCGACTGCAAGATCCGCGACGTCTACACCGGCATCGCCGGCAGCCACATCCGCAGCTTCAACTCCAACGGGATGGTGGCGATCAAGGACAAGGAAGTCTCGCCCCTCGACGTGGAGCGGGTCATCGAGACCGCCCGGGCGATGCCCCTGCCGGCCGACCAGCAGATCCTGCACATCCTGACCCAGGAGTTCGTCATCGACGGCCAGGATGGCGTGCGCGAGCCGATCGGCATGAGTGGTGTGCGCCTCGAGGTCAAGGTGCACATCGTCACCGGCGCTGTGTCGGCGGCCCAGAACATCGTCAAGTGCGTGCGCCGCTGCGGTCTCGAGGTGCTCGACCTGGTTCTCCAGCCGCTCGCCTCCAGCTACGCCACCCTCTCCGAAGACGAGAAGGAGCTGGGCGTCTGCCTGGTGGAAGTCGGCGGCGGCACCACCGACCTCGCCGTCTTCACCCAGGGCGCGATCCGCCACACCGCGGTGATCCCCATCGCCGGCGACCAGGTCACCAACGACATCGCCGTCGCGCTGCGCACCCCCACCGCCGACGCCGAGCAGATCAAGATCCGCCACGGCGTGGCGATGCATACCCTGGCCGACGCCTCCGAGATGATCGAGGTGCCCGGCGTGGGCGACCGTCCGCCGCGCAAGCTGTCCCGCCAGGCCCTGGCCGACGTGATCGAGCCGCGGGTGTGCGAACTCTACGAGCTGGTCCAGGCCGAGCTGCGTCGCAGCGGCTACGAGGAGCTGCTGTCGTCGGGCATCGTGCTGTCCGGCGGCGCGGCGGTGATGCAGGGCATGGTCGAGCTCGGCGAAGAGGTGTTCCACATGCCGGTGCGCATCGGCTACCCGCGCTACGACGGCCCGCTCTCCGAGGTGGTCTGTGAGCCGCGCTATGCCAATGCAATGGGATTGGTGATGGAAGGGGCCGCCCAGAAGCGCCGTGGCATGCAGGCCCGCCAGACGCGCAACGTGGGGCAGGTGTTCTCGAGGATGCGCTCCTGGTTCGAGCGCAATTTCTGACCGGGGTTTCGCCCACCATTTTGGGGTGAACCCCCAAGAATCACGCTCTGTGCAGGCTTTATTTAGTTGTAAAATATTGGGCCCGATACTAAATAACCCAGCCTTGTGCGGATCGGCAGTGTAATGGCAGTCAATTTTGGAGGCGCGTTAAATGTTTGAAATTGTTGAAAAGGCATCGGGCGGCACCAGCATCAAGGTGATCGGTGTCGGTGGCGCCGGCGGCAACGCCGTCGACCACATGATCCGCGAAGGTGTGCAGGGCGTCGATTTCATCACCGCCAACACGGACGCTCAGGCGCTGTCCCGCTGCCTGGCTCCGACCAAGGTCCAGCTCGGCAAGACCGGCCTGGGCGCCGGCTCCAAGCCGGAGGCCGGCCGTGCCGCGGCGCAGGAATCCCGCGACGCCATCGCGGCGGCCCTCGAGGGCGCCCACATGTGCTTCATCACCGCCGGCATGGGCGGCGGCACCGGTACCGGCGCCGCTCCCGTGGTGGCCGAGATCGCCAAGGAGATGGGCATCCTCACCGTTGCGGTGGTGACCAAGCCCTTCGACTTCGAAAACCGCATCCGCGTCGCCGAGAGCGGTGTCGAGGAGCTCTCCAAGCAGGTCGACTCGCTGATCGTCGTCCTCAACGACAAGCTGCTCGAAGTCTACGGCGACGACGCCGGCTTCGAGGATTGCTTCCGTTCCGCCGACAACGTGCTGACCAGCGCCGTCGGTGGCATCGCCGAGATCATCAACGTGCCGGGCCTGGTGAACGTCGACTTCCAGGACGTGCGCACCGCGATGGCCGAGATGGGCCGCGCGATGATGGGTTCCGCCCAGGCGTCCGGCCTCGACCGCGCCCGCATCGCCGCCGAGCAGGCCGCCGTGTCGCCGCTGCTCGAAGGCACCGAGCTGTCCGGCGCCCGCTGCGTGCTGATCAACATCACCGCCAGCCGCTCGCTGAAGATGTCCGAGGTGCGTGACGCCGTGAAGACCGTCCAGGCCTTCGCCGCCTCCGAAGCCTTCGTCAAGTACGGCACCGTCTTCGACGAGAACATGGAAGACCGCATCCGCGTCACCGTGGTCGCCACCGGCCTCGGCGCCGTGCGTGCCGCGAGCGTCGCCCGCAAGCCCGAGATGCAGGTCATCCGGACGGGTACCGACAACGTGAGCATGGAAGTCGACTACGGCAACCTCGAACTGCCGGCGGTGATCCGCCGCACCTCGCGCACCACGGTCGAGGCGATGAGCGCCAACGGCATGTCCACCCTGGACATCCCGGCCTTCCTGCGCAAGCAGGCGGACTGAGCCGCCTCCGAGGCCGCTCCGGCGGCCCCGGGCCCGCGCGCAGCGTGACGTCGCCTCCGTCCGCTGCGCGTTTGCTTTTGTGGGCCCTGGAGGCCGGCGTTGTCTGCTGCAGTGCAGCAAGGGCGCTGTGTTAAAATTGGATTACCAGAACGTGGGGCTCCATCATGCTCAAGCAACGCACCCTGAAGACGATCGTCAGCGCCACCGGTGTGGGGCTCCACAGCGGTAACAAGGTCACCCTCACGTTGCGTCCGGCGGCGCCGGACACCGGCATCGTGTTCCATCGGGTCGATCTCGACCCGGTCGTCGACCTGCCGGCCGACCCGTACGCCGTCTGCGACACGCGCATGTGCTCGGGCCTGCAGCAGGGCGGGGCGAAGGTCAATACCGTCGAGCACCTGATGTCGGCCCTCGCCGGGCTCGGCGTCGACAACGTGCACATCGACGTGGACGCGGCCGAGATTCCCATCCTCGACGGCAGCGCCGGGCCCTTCGTGTTCCTGATCCAGTCGGCCGGCATCGAGGAGCAGAAGGCGCCGAAACGCTTCCTGCGGGTGCTGAAGCCGGTCGAGTACGTCGAAGGCGACAAGTGGGTGCGCCTCGAGCCTTACGACGGCTTCAAGCTCAGCTTTTCCATCCTGTTCAACCATCCGGCCATCGACAGCACGGGCACCTCGGTGACCATCGATTTCGCCCAGAATTCCTACGTGCGCGAGGTGTCGCGGGCGCGCACCTTCGGCTTCATGCAGGACGTCGAGTTCATGCGCGCCAACGGCCTCGGTCTCGGCGGCAGCCTCGACAACGCCATCGTGATGGACGAATACCGGGTGCTCAACGCCGACGGCCTGCGCTACGCCGACGAATTCGTGAAGCACAAGGTGCTCGATGCCATCGGCGATCTCTATCTTGCGGGTCACCCGCTGCTGGCCGCCTACAGCGCCTACAAGTCGGGCCACGCCCTCAACAACCAGATCCTGCGCGTGCTCCTTGAAGACCGCACGGCGTGGGACATCGTCACCTTCGAGGAAGACGCGCGGACGCCGCCGGCGGTCGCCCGGCTCTTCGAGCTGGCCCCGGCCTGAGTCGGTCATGCTGCTGCTGCGTCTCCTGGCGGTGCTGGCCGGGATCGGCATCTGCGGCTCGGTGTTTGCCTACTTTTTCACCCGCGACGCGCGCTATTTGGCGCTGGCGTGGCGGCTGTTCCGCTGGGTGCTGATCGTCGCGCTGGTGTTCTTTGCGCTGTTGATCGTCGAGCGGGTTTTCGTGACGGTGGCCTGAGCGCGCCGGCGCGCTCAGCCCGCGCTCTTCACGAAACGCTTGAGGGCCCGCGCCAGCGGCGAGTCGGCCGGCAGGCTCGCCGCCAGGTCGCCGAGGCCGCTGCGGGTCGATTCGCTCACGTGGCGCTGGGGCACCGGCGGCGCCGGTGGGCGGTATTCGCGCACCGCCACCTTCACCTTGATGTCCCGCAGGATCACCCCCGCCCGGGCGAAGTCGGCGAGCAGGCTGGGCACCGCCTGGCGCAGCTTGACGGCGAGGCCGGCGCTGTCCACGTGGATGACCAGATCCTCGCCCTTCAGGTTGGCCACCTTGCAGGCGGCGGCCATGTAGTCGGGGAGCAGCGCCTCCAGCTGCCGCTGCAGGCGCATCAGGCGGCCGGCGTGGGCCTGCAGGCGGGCGAGGGTGTCGCCGCTGCCGAGGAAGTTGTCGATCGGGCTGGTGGAGGACATCGGGGCTTGGAATCGGGAAAAGCGCCCCCATCGTATGGGGATCGTCTTCGGCGGGCAAGAGTGGGCGGCGACTTGTCCTGCGTCACGGCCGTGTCCGGACGGCATGATAGAATCCGACCTTTGCCGCGTTTTCCCTTCCAAATCAAATGATCGCAGGCCTTCTCAAGAAAATTTTCGGCAGCCGCAACGACCGGCTGATTCGCCAGTACAGTCAGAAAGTGCGTGCAATCAACGCACTGGAGCCGAAAATCCAGGGCCTCAGCGATGTGGAACTGCGCGGCAAGACCGACGAATTCCGTCGCCGCGTGGCGGAGGGCGAGAGCCTCGATGCGCTGCTGCCGGAAGCCTTTGCGGTGGTCCGCGAGGCCGGCAAGCGGGTGCACGGCATGCGCCACTTCGACATGCAGCTGGTCGGCGGCATGGTGCTCCACGACGGCAAGATCGCCGAGATGCGCACCGGCGAAGGCAAGACCCTCACCGCCACGCTGCCGGTGTACCTCAACGCGCTGTCCGGCAAGGGCGTGCATGTCATCACCGTCAACGACTACCTCGCCAGCCGCGACTCCGACTGGATGGGCCGCATCTACCGCTTCCTGGGCCTCAGCGTGGGCTGCAACCTGTCGCAGATGCCCCACGACCAGAAAAAGGCTGCCTACGCGGCGGACATCACCTACGGCACCAACAACGAGTTCGGCTTCGATTACCTGCGCGACAACATGGTGTACGAGCTGGGCGAGCGGGTGCAGCGCGGCCTCAACTACGCCATCGTCGACGAAGTCGACTCCATCCTCATCGACGAGGCCCGCACCCCGCTGATCATCTCGGGCCAGGCCGAGGACCACACCGAGCTCTACCTGCGCATGAACGCGGTGCCGCCGATGCTGACCCGCCAGGAAGGCGAGGGCGACAACATCACCCAGCCCGGTGACTACACCGTCGACCTCAAGGCCCACTCGGTGCTGCTCACCGAGCAGGGCCATGAGCACGCCGAGGAGATCCTCGCACGGCTGGGCCTGCTGGCCGAGGGCGCCAGCCTCTACGACCCGGGCAACATCCTGCTGATCCACCACCTCTACGCCGCCCTGCGTGCCCACGCGCTGTACCACAAGGATCAGCACTACGTGGTGCAGAATGGCGAGGTGGTGATCGTCGACGAATTCACCGGTCGCCTGATGGCCGGCCGCCGCTGGTCCGAGGGCCTGCACCAGGCCGTCGAGGCCAAGGAGGGCGTGAAGATCCAGGCCGAGAACCAGACCCTCGCCTCGATCACCTTCCAGAACTACTTCCGCATGTACGGCAAGCTGTCGGGCATGACCGGCACCGCGGACACCGAAGCCTACGAGTTCCACCAGATCTACGGCCTCGAGACCGTCGTCGTGCCGACCTCCCGTCCGATGATCCGCAAGGACCAGAACGACAAGGTCTACCGCACGATGAAGGAGAAGCACGACGCCATCGTCGCCGACATCAAGGACTGCGTCTCGCGCGGCCAGCCGGTGCTGGTGGGCACCACCTCCATCGAGAACTCCGAGCTGCTCTCCGATCTGCTCAACCGTGCCAAGCTGCCCCACAACGTGCTCAACGCCAAGCAGCACGCCCGCGAGGCCGAGATCGTCGCCGAGGCCGGGCGGCCGGGCGTCATCACTATCGCCACCAACATGGCCGGCCGCGGCACCGACATCGTGCTGGGCGGCAACGTCGAGAAGCCGATTGCGCTGATCCGCGAGGACGAAACCCTCTCCGACGCCGACAAGGAAGCCCGCATCACCGCGCTGCGCGAGGAGTGGAAGGTTCGCCACGAGCAGGTGCTGCAGGCCGGCGGCCTCAAGATCATCGGCACCGAGCGCCACGAATCCCGCCGCATCGACAACCAGCTGCGCGGCCGTGCCGGCCGGCAGGGTGACCCGGGTGAGAGCCGTTTTTATCTCTCCCTCGAAGATCCGCTGATGAAGATCTTCGCCGGCGAGCGCCTCAACGCGATCATGGTCCGCCTCAAGATGCCCGAGGGTGAGGCCATCGAGGCCGGCATGGTGACCCGCTCCCTCGAAACCGCCCAGCGCAAGGTCGAGCAGCGCAACTTCGACATCCGCAAGCAGCTCCTCGAATACGACGACGTCTCCAACGACCAGCGCAAGGTGATCTACCAGCAGCGCAACGAGCTGCTCGAGACCGCCGACATCACCGAGACCATCACCGCGATGCGCGAGGGCGTGCTCCACGACCTGTTCCGCGTCTATGTGCCGGTCGACTCCGTCGAGGAGCAATGGGACATCCCGGCCCTCGAACTCGCCCTCGAGGCCGAGTTCCAGCTCAAGCTCCCGGTGGGCGAGTGGATCAAGGCCGAGCCGAGCATCGGCGACGACGACATCCTGCAACGCGTCCTCGAGGCCGGCGCCCGCGCCTACGCCGACAAGGTCGCGCTGGTCGATACCGCTGCCTGGCAGGGCTTCGAGCGCAACGTGATGCTGCAGAGCCTCGACACCCACTGGCGTGAGCATCTGGCGGCTCTCGACCACCTGCGCCAGGGCATTCACCTGCGCGGCTACGCCCAGAAGAACCCCAAGCAGGAGTACAAGCGCGAGGCCTTCGAACTCTTCGAGAACCTCCTCAGCGTCGTCCGCACCGAGGTCACCAAGCTGTTGATGACCGTGCAGGTCCGCTCCGAAGCCCAGCTGGAAGAGGCCGAGGCCCCGCCCGAGCTCGAAAACGTCCAGTACCACCACGCCGACTACGACGAGGCCCTGGCCGCGGCCAACCCCGATCGCGACGCGGCCCAGCCGGATCAGCGGCTGGCGCCCAAGGTCGGCCGCAACGACCCCTGCCCCTGCGGCTCGGGCAAGAAGTACAAGCACTGCCACGGCAAGCTGTCGTAAAAGGCCGCGACAGGGCCGTCGCGCCCGTTGAACTCGCGATGCCGGTGCCCGGCGTACTCACGTACGCTCCCGCTCCGCATCGCGACCCCGGCGGCGGCGCGGCGTTTTGTCCTGCCCCCCGCACAGGCAGTGTGGATCATCGAAGCCCGCCCAGCGGGCTTCGTTGCGTCTGGGGGGCCTCAAGCTGCAAGGCCGGGTGCCGTTATGGGGCAGAGGCGAGCCGATGAGTCATTCCCCCAATTCCCCCGACCTGGCGGTCTGGATCGAACGTATCCGCGGGCGCGAGATGCCGGTCTTCGCGCGCACGGTGGCAGCCCTGCGGCACATCATCGGTGACGACCGGGCCTCGGCCTCGGCGTTGGCCCAGGTGATCCTGAAGGACGCCCCGATGACCGCCAAGGTGCTGCGTCTGGCCAACAGCGCCTATTTCAACCACTCCAACCAGGCCGTCAGCACCGTCTCACGGGCCATCGTGGTGCTGGGGTTCGACCCGGTTGCCGAACTGGCGCTGTCGGTGGCGCTGATCGACTCCCTGCTGGCCGGTGGTTTGCGGGGGCGCATCCACGTGGAGATGGCGCGCAGCTTCCATGCCGCGGTGCAGGCCCGCTGGGCCGTCCGCCGACGCGGGGAGTCGCAGGCCGAAGAGGTGTTCATCGCGGCGCTGCTGTCGCGGGTGGGCGAGATGGCCTTCTGGTGCTTTGGCGGCGAGCAGGCGCGGGTGCTGGAGCGCTGCATGAGCCAGGCGCACCTGAGCGAAGAAGAGGCCCAGCAGGTCGTGCTCGGCTTTTCCCTGCGCCATCTGTCGGCAGGGCTGGTGCGGGAGTGGCGGCTGGGGGCCCTTGCCGCCGCGGCCCTCGACGGCGACACCCGCAGCCGGGGGCCGGAGCGGGCGGTGCGCCTCGGCCAGCGCCTGGCCCTGGCCGCCGAGGGGGGCTGGAGCGCTCCGGTGGCCCGTCAGGTGTTGCGGGAAACGTCAGATTACGTCGGTGTCCCCATCGACACCGTGCGCGAAGAGGTGGTCGCCAACGCGGCCCAGGCGGCCCGCATCGCCGCTTCGTTCGGGGCCGCCGAAGCGGGGCAGATCATCGCCCGGAGCAGCCAGGAGGCGCCGAGCCCGCCGGAGGTCGGGCCGGTTGCCCCTGCCGCGGTCCGGGAGGCGCCCGACGCCGAACTCCAGTTGCGCATCCTGCATGATCTGGCGGCCATGACGCTGGCCCGTGCGCCGCTGCCGGAGATCCTGCTGCGGGTGGCCGACGGCGTGTTGCGAGGCGTCGCCTGCGAGCGCGTCGTGCTGGCGCTGCTGACCCGCGACCGGGCCCGGCTGCAGGGGCGGGTCGCCCTGGGGCAGGGGGCCGAGGCCCTGTGCAGCCGCTTCGATTTTTCGATGGAAGGCGACCCGGACGACGTGCTGGATGCGGCCATCGACAGCGCGCAGGCGTGCCGGATCGACGCGGCAGGCCTCGAGCGCTCCGCCGCCGCCCGGCTGCGCCAGGTGACCGGCTGCGACGAGGCGGTGCTGGTGCCCTTTGGCCCGGTGGGGCGGCAGATCGGCGTGTTGTACGCCGATCGCCAGGGCCGGCCCTTCGATGACGAGGCCTGGCGCGCCGTCCAGCATTTTGCGCTGCAGGCGGGGCTCGCCGCGGCGCTCGGGGCGCTGGAGCCCGTGGGGAGCCGGGCGGGGTCGTGAGGCCGGTTGGGGTGGCATGACCCGCATCCGGCCGGAGATGCCGGCATCTTGCCGGGTTCCAGGGCAGGGGCGTCCCGGTGACCCGGGACGGCCGATGGCACATTCTGGGATTATCATTCCCGACTTTGCCATCCGGCGTCTGTCCCAGGAGTCACTCATGCCCGTTCTGCTTTCTCCCCCTGAGGCCGCAGCCCTGCTGCCCGTTCCCGGTGTCCGTCTTGGTGTTGCCGAAGCCGGCATCCGCAAGGCCAACCGCAAGGATCTCACGCTGATCGAGCTCGCGCCGGGCGCCCGCGTAGCCGGCGTGTTCACCCAGAACCGCTTCTGCGCGGCGCCGGTGCAGGTCTGCAAGGCCCATCTGCCGGCCGGCGGCATCCGCGCGCTGGTGATCAACACCGGCGTCGCCAACGCGGGCACCGGCGAGCCGGGCCTCGCCGCGGCCAGGGCCACCTGCGAGGCGGTGGCGGCCCAGCTCGGCCTCGACGCCGCCCAGGTGCTGCCGTTCTCGACCGGGGTGATCCTCGAGCCGCTGCCGGTGGATCGCCTGGTGGCCGGCCTGCCGGCGGCGAAGGCTGCGCTGAAGGCCGACGGCTGGTTCGACGCCGCCCACGGCATCATGACCACCGACACGGTGCCCAAGGCCAGCTCCCGCCAGGTGCTGGTCGGCGGCAAGACCGTCACCCTGACCGGCATCTCGAAGGGCGCCGGCATGATCAAACCCAACATGGCCACCATGCTCGGCTTTCTGGCCACCGACGCCGACGTCGCTCAGCCGGTGCTCGATGCGCTGCTCAAGGAGGTGGCCGACCTCTCCTTCAACAGCATCACCGTCGATGGCGACACCTCGACCAACGACAGCTTCATGCTGATCGCCACCGGCCGGGCCGGCAACGCCACCATCACGGATACCGCCTCGGCCGACTACGCGGCTTTCCGCGCCGCGGTGCTGGAGCTGGCGATCTGGCTGGCCCAGGCCATCGTGCGCGACGGCGAAGGCGCCACCAAGTTCATGACCCTGCAGATCGAAGGGGGCCAGGACCGCGCCGAGTGCCGCAAGGTGGGCTACGCGATCGGCCACTCGCCGCTGGTCAAGACCGCCTTCTTCGCGTCCGACCCCAACCTGGGGCGCATCCTGGCGGCCATCGGCTACGCGGGCATCGACGACCTGGACGTGGCCGGGATCAAGGTCTGGCTGGGCAGCCGGGGCGAGGAGGTGCTGGTTGCCGAGCTGGGCGGGCGGGCCGCGGAATACCGCGAGGAAGCCGGTGCGCGGATCATGGAGGCGGCGGAAATCACCATCCGGGTCGACCTCGGGCGCGGTCAGGCGGCCGCCACCCTGTGGACCTGCGATTTTTCGTATGACTACGTAAAGATCAACGCCGATTACCGTTCCTGAGGCTGCCGCCCGTGTCCTGCCGTGCACCTTCCTAGACCAGTCGCGATGTTTTGTCCGTGATATTCATAACGGGCAAAAATTTTTTTGAGCAGTAGGCTTTTGGCAAGTTTTGACGAGGCTTGTCGGTTTTTTTTACACAAGAAACAAAGCGTGTCCTCGCCGAGCTTGAATGCTTGAAAAAAGATGTTGATTTATAAAGAAGATTTAAATCTGGCACGCTAGGTGCTTATGTTTGGCAGGCAGTACTCCTGAAATAATCGAACACCCGAAAGGAACAACATGCGCAAAAACCTCCTGAAAACCCTGGTTGCCGCGGCCGCCGTGATGGCTGCCAGCAGCGCTGCTCAGGCCTATCAGATCTCCCTCGATGGTCACACCTACACCTTCGACTCGATCGACTGGTCTTCCGGTGGTTCCGCCTGGATTTACAACTACAGCGGCGTCCAGGACTCCCAGTTTGACCTGGCCTTCATGTCCAAGGCCGTTGCCCTGCAGCTCGGCAATACCAAGGTCTACGAGTTCACCGGCAACACCGAAATGACGGTTTATGCCCAGCTCAACGAGACCATCGTTAGCGATGACGGGTTTGGCGGGCAGCGTTTTTCGCTGAACAACGGCTCCTGGTCCATCTACGTCGATGCTGCCAACAACGGTGACCTCACCACCGGCTACGGCATCACCGATGGCACCAAGATCCTCTCCGGCAGCTTCAAGCAGGGTGCGAGCGGCACCTTCGCGATCGACGGCCTGCCCGGTCAGAACAACATGTTCAACGAGCCGTCCGGTGGTACCGGCAGCCAGTCCCTGCCCGGCAATGTGCTGTTCGCCGCGGGCTGGGTCCTCCCGCAGCCGACGGGTGCCAGCACCTCCAGCCAGCTCAACGTTGGCGGCGCTGTGAGCGGCTGGGTCAAGCCGACCGGCTTTGCGGCTGCTAGCGGCGGTGGCATCGACCCCAACTACAAGGTCTGTGGCGACTGGAACGACCCGGCCGCTGATCTGGCTTGTGGTATCTATCTGAGCAATGGCCAGCAGGTCATGCAGGCCGACGGCAGCTCCTTCTTCCGCGGTGCCGTGCCGGAACCCGCTTCCATGGCTCTGGTTGGTCTGGGCCTGGGTCTGGCCGCGCTGCGTCGTCGCACCGCCAAAGCCTGATTTGGAGTTTTTTGGGGTTTGGCAGCCTGATCGCAGGTTGCTGGATCTCTGAAAATTTCACGAGCCACAACTGCCTGCGGGTGGTTGTGGCTTTTTTGTCTGGCGGTCTGTCTGCCTTGACCCCCGGAAAGTCGCCCGATAGTCCGTGCGCCTGGCCCTGGTGCCGGTTGCATGATTGACGGACCGGGCATAGCTCGTGATTTTTGGGGGCAACCAGCGGTGGTGCAGTACGTTGGGGGCTGCGAGGCGGTCCGGGGGGTAGCCTGCCCACGACTCGCCGATTGGCAGATGTTCTCCGTCGGAGCCCGGTGGCGGACGTCTTCAAAATGGTGGGCCGCTATTGCTGTGGCAGCGGACGGTATCGGGATGCTACGCGTCATGCTCGCGCTGGATACCTGCAGGCCTCGTAATGGCCGTCAATACGAAACGCGCCTGGGGAGTCGGGGTGCGCTCGCCAGCGGCGGTCGAGACGAATAATGTGCGGAGGCTTCTACCGGACTGCAGACAGGATGTGGTAACTTCCTTGGCATGGACAGGTGGCCTTTTTGCCAGGTTTTCTGGTGAGGAAGCTTGATCCGGCGCCCCGGGCGCTTCGGATTCTTGCCGCGGGCTCTACCTCAGTACCCGCAAAAAAACACCTTCGGGCCCCGTGGAAGGAACCCCATGAAACAAGTTACTGCGCTTCCCATTTTCTTGTTTCTGCTGCTGATGTCAATTCCGACAGCTGCCGCGGTGGCTTTCGCCATGGCGTTGTATTCGTTCTTTGCGGGGTTTCCATTCGGAGAGGTCGTCCTTTTCCTGCTGACGATATTTGTTTTTCTGGCCGTGTGCACCGTGGTTTATCGGATATTCATAGGTGCTTTTCCCCTTCCCCATGGGGAGCTGACTGCCAGCCGGCGAGACGAGGTGGTCTACACCACATACGTGCTTTTCTGGTTGATGATTTACACGCCCCTGACCCGGCTTCAGCTCGCACCCACGCCGCTATCCCCCCTGGTGTTGCGGGCGTTGGGTGCCAGGGTCGGGCGGGGGTCGTATTCTGCCGGTCTGGTCTTCGATCCGCAGCTGTTCAGCATTGGTGACAACTCGCAGCTCGGCTTCGATTGCATGATCGTGCCGCACGCTTCGGAAGGTGCGCGTCTGTCTCATTGGCCTGTCCGCATCGGGAACAATGTGACAATCGGCGGGCGGGCCGTGCTTCTGGCCGGTGTCACGGTCGACGATGGCGCTGTCGTGGCGATCGGCGCCGTCGTATCGAAGGGAACGCACATCGGGCCCGGTGAAGTGTGGGGAGGGATCCCTGCCAAGCGGCTCCTGCCCAAGGGGAGCAATGCTCTCCCCGAAAGGGGCTGATATGTACCGTACCGTCAGTTTGCCGGATACCTTGTTGCCATGAGAGCCTTGCTTTTTTCGCTGTACGGCGAATTCGTGCTGGCGATGCGCAATGTTCTGCGTCAGCGTCGTCGTGCGGCGTTCGCCCTGACGATCATTGTTGGCGGGGTCATCTCCCTTCTTCTTGCTGGGGGCTTCATAAAGTGGGTCCTGGATACGATGCGGGACTCGACGATTTACTCCCAACTCGGACACATTCAGGTTGTCCGGCCTGATTATTTCAGACTCGGCCTGTCCGACCCTTACCGTTACCTCTTGCCGAAGGCTGGAGCCGAGCAGGAAAGTATCAGGAAGAACCCTTCTGTGGTTGCCTTGACTCCGCGGCTGTCTTTTGCCGGCCTGATAAGTCTGGGTGACGCGACGCTCTCTTTTGCCGGGGACGGCGTCGACCCCAAGGGGGAGGAGCAATTCGCGGAGTATTTTTATATTGAAAAGGGAGAGCGCCTCTCTTCGGACGATCCTACTGGGATTGTAATAGGGCAGGGGCTCGCATCCAACCTGGGCGCCAAGGTTGGCGACCGGTTGGTGCTGATGACCTCGACCGCCAAGGGGGGAATGAATGCCCATGATGTCCATATTCGTGGGATATTTTTTACCGCTGAAAAGAGTTATGACGATTCGGCGATACAGGTGCCCATCGATCTCGCGCGAAAACTGGTGCGTGTCGAGGGTGCCACGTCATGGCTCGTTGTTCTGGACGATACCTCCAAGACCGACAAGGTCAGGCAGGAACTCGCCAGGCTCGTTGATCCGGCAAAGTTCGAGCTCGTACCGTGGTATGACTTGGCCGATTTCTACATGAAAACCGTGACGCTCTTTGTCAGGCAGGTTGCGATGGTGAAGCTCTTGATCGGTGTCGTCATCGTATTGAGCATTTTCAATACGCTCTCGATGGCCGTCGTTGAAAGAACCAGCGAGATCGGCACGGTGATGGCTTTGGGGGTCAGACGAAAGGGCGTGCTGCGCATGTTCCTGTTTGAGGGCCTGGCGCTCGGTCTGATCGGCGGCACGATCGGCGCGGTGGTGGGTTGGGTGCTGTCCGTGGTGATTTCCGCAATCGGGATCCCCATGCCTCCGCCGCCGGGCATGGAGAGCGACTTTACCGGCCAGATTACCGTGACCTTCGGGATGGCTGTCGAGGCGGTGTCGATCGCGTTGATCACGACCCTGATCGCTGGAATCATCCCGGCTTGGCAGGCATCGAGATTGAACATTGTCGACGCCCTGCGGCACCAGCGCTGAGCCCCTTGGCGCTCCGCTCGGGTGTCATGGGGCACAGGGGGCGGCGGTGGGGCAATAAACTGATTGGGTGGGAGGAGGTGTGGAATGAAGGCGAAGCTGTCGGATTTTTTCTATTCTGCGGTGGCCCTCGCGGTGATTTTCCTTACTGCCCTGGCAGTGGTGGGGTGGGGACTGTCTCCTTGGGTGAAGGTGTTGGTGGGGGATTATTTTGTAGTCGTCAATCCATTGCTCTTTCTGCTCGTATATGGAGTGGTTTCCGGGGTCATGATGCAGATCCTGCTGAAGTTCAAGCCCCTTGAGCTTGGCGAGTTCTCCATGGACTCCCCCGTTTTTTCATACTGGATGCTCCTGACGGTCATCCATAAGCTTGCCCAGGGCGCTTTGCGGCCCTTCACCTCCGTATTCACGGAGCCGCTCTTCATCCGTCTGTTCGGCGCCAGGGTAGGGGGTAATGTCGCCTTGGGGGGGGTCATCGGCGAACCTTTTCTTGTTCAGATCGATGATGACGTGGTGCTCGGTTACGGCTCTCTGATTGCCGGCAGCATCATCGCCGACGGAAAGATCATTCTTGGTCGGGTCCATGTGCGCAAGGGGGCGACCGTCGGTGTGTATGCGGTGGCGATGGGGAGCATCGATATCGGCGAGAACGCCAAACTGGTTGGCGGAGCTACGTTGCTGCCCGGCTCGAAGATCCCGGCGGGCGAGGTGTGGCGTGGCAGCCCCGCGCGCAAGTGGATCAGTCCGGCCGCTGCCACGCCCAAGCCGGAAAGCTGATCCATCCGGGGGGCCTTGGGCGTTTTGTGAGAGTGTTCGAACGCCCCAATAGCCGGAGGCAGCAGGCGGGCGCCAAAATCTCCTGTTGATGGCGCCCCACGCTGGATCAGCCCGGCTTTGGTCTGAACATCTCGGCAACCTTTTTGACGACAAAGGCCGGGGGAAACAGGGCTCCGAAGATACGCTGCCCCATGGTTCCCTTCGCGACGCAAACCATGATTTTTCCGCTGGGTATGGCATTGATCGATGCCCGCACCACATCGGCGGGTTTGTCGCGTCGCGTACCCAGCCCGCTTTCATAGGCGCCTGCCCGTGCATCGAATTCGCTTTCCGTGGGGCCAGGGACCAGGGTTTGCAACTGCACGCCGAATTGTTTCCATTCTTCGCTCAAGGCCAGGCTGAAACTGTGGAGGGCGGCCTTGGAGGCGGCATACCCGGCCATGAAGGGAACCGGCTGGAACACCGCCGGTGAGCTGACATTGATGACCAGCGATGACGGAAAGCTCGACAGGTCATTGAAGAAAGCGTGCGCCAGCGCCATCGGCGCGGCGACGTTCAGGGTCACCATCGATTCATAGAAGCCCTCGGGCGCTTTCTCAAAGGTACCCCAGTGACCCGATCCGGCGTTATTGACGAGGATCCGGATCTTGATGTTTTGGATTGCGAGTTGTTTTGCGATGTCACCGCTGGCGCCCTTGTTGCTGAGGTCGATCGGGAGGGCAAGGCAGTGAATGCCATGACGGTTGATCAGTTCCGTTGCCAGCGTCTGCAGCCGTTGTTCGCGGCGGGCAACGAGAACGATATTGATGCCTTCTGCGGCGAGTTGTTGGGCAAACTCCCTGCCTATTCCGGACGATGCGCCAGTCACCAGGGCCCAGGTGCCTTTGAAATCAGAGATCTTGAGCTTCATCGGGATGTCTTGCCTCCTGTGAGATGGTCCGCCACCCGGAGGGCGTTCGCGATGATGGTTAGCGCGGGGTTGGTTCCGCCGCTGGACGGAAAGAACGAGGCGTCGATGACGTAAAGGTTCTCTAGTTCGTGGGCCCGATTGTTCCGGTTCAGGACGCTTGTGCCGGGATCGTCGCCAAAACGACAGGTGCCGCAGGCGTGGGCGATCCGCTGATTGTTTTCGGCCTGCTTGATTAGAAGCATCCGGTACGGCGAGAAGGTTTCTTTGAGAAGTTTCCTGAAGGCCTTGATTCTCGCTTTTTCGTATGGAGAAAGCGTGTAATGGATGCGCAGCGGATCCTGGGGCGTTTCGACGACAATTCGGTTGCTCCGGTAAGGGAGGTCTTCCATCATCGACGCCAGCACCGTTGTCTGGCCGAACAGCATGCCCAGTGCCCGTGTCATGATGGGGCGCTGGAGTTCAAGGAGCGGGGCAAGAGGGGAGAAGGGCGTGTGCTGCAGGTCGTCCTTGATGCTGTCCACCAGGACGCTAGGCGGTGGGAGGTCGCCAAAGGATTGCACCGTGCCGAATTTGTCGCCGTCCCGGTTGTAAAAATTGTTGAACGCTAGCTGTTTGAGTCCATTGCTGGCGCGCGAAGACTTGACGAAGATTGCGTACAGGTCGACATAGTGGCGCATCAGGTAGCGCCCGACGAGCCCCGATCCGTTTGCAACGCCTTGTGGCCAATCGTGGTTTCGGGAGCGGAGAAGCAGATGTGGGCTGGAAAGCGCACCGGCAGCCAGGATGAATGTTTCCGCTTCGATCTGGACACTTTCACCCTTGTGAATGCAGCGGATTCTTCTGACCGAATTCGGCCCGGCGTCGATGGAGACGACTTCGCAATCGTCCCATAGCGTTGCCCCGTGCTGGGTCAGGGCGACGGACAGACAGACTTTTGCGCTGTCGTTCTTGCAGCCCTTGGCGCAAATGTAGCTTTGACACCCATTGCAGCCGGGGATTTGGTCGCAGGCGAGTGGCAGTCGGTAGGGATCAAGGCCCTTGCCGGCCAGGAAGGTGTGGAGTTCCTGGTTGGGTGGGGAGAGCGCGGTGCCCTGTGCGGCATAAGACGGCGGATTGAGGCTCTTCAGCGGATCGGGTGTGCCCTGGACGCCGTAAAGTGCTTCGGCTTCCCGATAGTATGGTTGCAGTTCATCGAAGGTGACCGGCCAGGCTTCCGGCAAGTCGGCGCCATGAGCGCCGGAGAAGTTTTCGGCCGGCCGGAAGTCTTCGGGGAACAGACGCTCCAGGGCCGCGCCATAAATTGCGGTGGAGCCGCCGGTGCCTGAGCCGATGAAGGGGACGAAAGCCCGTGCCTTGTCTGCGGACTCGTCGTTCAGCGTGTTCCACCAGCGCCCCGCCTTTTCAAACACAACCCGGTCTTCGGGGGCCGGAGCGCCAACGCGTGAGCGGAAGGTTTCGGCGTATTGCCCGGTGAGAGACTTGCCTGCGACGGCTGCTCGCCCTTTTTCGCAGAACAGGACGCGTTTTCCTGCCTTGGCCAGGGCGTAGCCGATTGTTGCGCCGCCTGCGCCGGTGCCAACAATGACGACATCCCATTTTTTAGTGAGGCTCATTTTCTTCGACTCGAAGGAGAGGAAACCAGGGGGCGGATTGGTCGGAGGAGGATTGCCCGCAGCGCCGGGGTTGAAGGCTACGTCACCCGGTGCCGGCTGTACCGGGTGCATGGCTGATGATCCCGAATCGGCGAAGGGCGTCCCGGAGACGGCTTGCGTTGTCGTAGCCTTCAATCACCTTGGCGAATCCGAGGGCGGACTGTCGGAATGCTGTTTCGTGGAGCACACGTGCCGCCTTGGCGGCAACCTGCTTGGCCGTGGGTGGCGTACCGCGCAGGCTCAGGCCCAGACGGTTTTTTTCAAGATAATACATATTGAGAAACTGGTCCAGATTCCCGGGGAGCCCCAGAACGGGCACCCCTTTTGCCAGTGCCTGATAGGACGTTGGGCTGCCTCCGTTGCAGACGACCATGTCGGTGATGGCGGCCGCCGCAGCTCCGGGAAGGTATTCGGCGCAGAAAACCCTGCTGTCGGAGAGCGCCGGCAGCGGGGCGCCGGCGGTCGAGACGATCAATTGCGCATCGAGCCGGCCGAGGCCCTCGAGCAGCGGGGGTAGCAGCTCGCTGGCGCCGGAGCTGCCGAGGGTTACGTAGATGGTCGGCCGTTGCGCGTCGAGCTCGCTCCACCAGCCGGGCAGTGGTATGTCGGGCGACCAGTCGATGGGGCCCAGGAAAACCCCGCCCTGTTCGCTGTCCGGCGGTAGGCCGTAGATTTCCGGTATGTCGCTGAACAGCGCCAGGTCGGCGTCGGTGTAGATGCGCCGCAGGTCCGAGCCCAGGCTGGGGAGGCCGTAATGGCGGCGCAGCCGGTTCATCGGGCGGGCATGGACGGCGAAGGCAAGGGGGCGGACCAGATCGAAGATGGCCTGGGAGACGCCGACGCCGAGGATGGGCACCATCGGCAGGTTGGGCACCACGAAGCGCGGCGTGAAGGCCGGGCTCCAGTAGGCGTTGGTGATGGTCGCATACGGAACGCCGGCCCGTCGGGCCGACACCGACAGGGTGATCCGGAAATCGCCGATCACCAGGTCGGGGCGCAGGGTGGCGAGCAGGGCTTCGTCTTCTTCGCAGAAGCGCCTGAGGGTCTCGAAATCGAACACCGGCCGGCCCTTGGCCAGGTTGTCGATGAAGCGCGCCTTGCCGGTGGGGGCCAGGGTGCGCACCTCGCCGGGGAAGTCTTTCAGGAAGCGGGCCGACTCGGCCGAGGCGGCGAGGGTCACGGCGTGGCCGTCGGCGATCAGGCCTTCGGCGAGGCGGAGCGGGCGGCCCAGGTGCGCCAGGGTGACGTCGTGGGCCATCAGCAGGATTTTCTTGGGCGTCATCGCCACACTCCCTAGGGGACTCAGCCTGGATTCTGCAGAGCCTGGCGCGGCCTGTCCATGCCGGTGGCGTCTTCGGTGGCCGCCGGTAGCTGCAGGAAGAGCCAGTCGATCTCGCAATCGATGCTGAGGGCCGGCCCCTCGGTGGCGGGGGTGCGGCGGGCGAGCCGGCAGTGGCGTGGCAGGAACAGCCCTCCGCCGAGACCGGCGGGCCGGTCGAGCAGTGGGAGCAGCCGCCCCTCGTGGGCGAGCTCTCCCTGCAGGTGCAGGCTGGCGACGCGCAGGGCCGAAGGGGAGGCAGGCGTTTCAGGCTCGCCACCGCTGACGGGCTGAACGGGGCTCAGCATCCATTCGAGCCCGTCCAGCTGGAGCCGTCCTTGCAGCCCGAGCAGATGCCGTTGCCAGGCCTGGCGATCGGGCGTTTCGAGCAAACCGGCGCCGTGCAGCGCCTCGAGCTGACGGAGGCCGAGGCGGGTTGCGGCATCGGCGTCGCGGGCGGCCTGATGCGCGGCCCGGGCCTGGGCGAGGCGGTTGTCGTTCAGCCGGAGCGTGGCTGCAGCGTCGTCCCGTTCGGCCTTGCTCCAGAACAGGAGGGTGCCGCTGACGAGCAGGACGAGGGCTCCGGCGATCAGCGGGCGCCCCAGCCCGGATGACATCGCGCGCATCATGGGAGGCTTGCCGGCAGCGTGAGGTCGAGGGTCAGCCGGCCGCCGCTGTCGAGCGTGCTGTCGGGCGAGCGGAGAGGGCCTTCGGCGTCGGGTGCCGCGACGCCCAGGTGGCGATGGATCGTAGCCGTCACCTGTTTGACGAGATCGTGGCGGCGCGGGGCGGCCGGAAGCTGCAGCGCGATCTGGACGTTGACGGCTGGGGCGGGGTCTTCGATGTTCAGGGACCATTCGAGGCTCGCCAGCTCGACGCCGGGCAGCGCATCCAGGGCCCTGGCCAGCTGGAACAGGAAGGTCGTGGGCGCCTTCTCGAAGGGCTGCAGTGCGACCAGCCGGGAGAAGTCTGCCCCGAGCGTGTCGGCGGGCAGCGGCAGGGCAGGGGTGGCGTCGCGCAGACGGCGGGCCTGGGCTTCTTCGGCCAGGCTTTCGGCGAGCCTGCGGGCTGCTTGCTGGCGCAGGTCGCGGGCGTCGACCCAGTAGCCGGCGGCGATCACCAGGCTGGCGGCAAGCACCGCTGCAGCGATGACGCCGATCGTCGTGGCGGGCGCGGGCAGGTGGCGTGGCCGCTGCCCGGGCGGGGTGAGCCGGGGCTGCGGCCGGCTGCGGCTGGCCAGGTGCAGGAGGAGCGGCAGGCTGTCGGAGTCTTCGAGCGCGCCCCGCAGGCCGCAGCGGGTGGCGAGCTCCGGGAGGCCCACGGCCTGGAGCTGCAGTTCGCCGGTGTCGGGCAAGGCGCTGGCCAGGGGGGCGTGGTCCTGGGGATGGGCGAGCACGAACACGGGCGTGGGCTGGCCGCGTTCGATGGCGCGCTGCCCGATGAGGTATTGGTGGGTACGCCGGATTTCGTCTCCCCAGGCTTGCCAGCCCCCGGCACCGCCTGGTGTGAGGCGGCTGAAGCGTAGCCGTCCGCCTTCCAGGCAGGAGACCCGCAGCCCGGCAGGGGTTTTCCAGACGAGCAGCGCCGTGGGCGGCAGGCCGGTGGGCTGTGTGGTGGCGAGCCGCGTCGCGACTTCGGCGGCGAGATGGGCAATGAGGCCCACGCCGTCGAGGGCCCGCCCGGCCTGCTCGAAGATGGCCAGCCAGGGCTGCAGGGTGGCCGGGCGGTGGAGGGCGGCGAAGAGGATCTTTTCGCCGGGCTTGTCGCCCGCGGGGGCCGAGGCGCTGGGGCCAAGGGACTGGTGGGTGATGTAGGGGGTGTCGAGCCTGAGTTGGGCCCGGCGGCGGGCGATGAGCTGGCGCCGGTCGCGACGGCCGACGGCGGGCAGGGTTTCGAGGTGGTAGCTCTCGTCCGGCAGGTCGGCCAGCAGGGTGATGCGGCCGCGCGGGTGCTGCTGCAGCCAGCCGGTGAGGGCCGACGGGCCGTCGATGGGGTCGAGCCGCCCGGCAAGGCTGACCTGCCCCCGATGGGCCTGGGCGATGTGCAGGCCGCCCGCGGTGAGGTAGAGGAGGTGGTGCCCGGCCATGGTCAGAGCTTCATGCGGCTGACGATGTCGTAGATGGGCAGCATCACGGCGCTCATCACGGCCAGCAGGAGCAGGCCGAGGATCACGGTGAGCGCCGGTTCGATGCTGGCCTGGAGGCGCTCGATGGCCTCGCGGACGTCCCGCTCGTAGAAGTAGCTGACGTTGGCGAGGGCCCGGTCGAGGGCTCCGGTGCTCTCGCCGACCCGCAGCATCCGGGTGACGAGGGGCGGGAAGAGGGCGACGCCGGCGAAGGCTTCGGAGAGACGGGTGCCGTGTTCGATGCGCCGCCCGGCCTGGTGCAGGCCTTCCCTGAGGGCGGTGTTGCCGACCACGCCCTCGGCGGCCTGCAGGGCGTCGACAATGGTGATGCCAGCGGCGTACATCATGGCGAACAGGCCGGTGAAGCGGGCCAGGATGAGCTTGCGGCGAACCTCGCCGACGAGGGGCAGGCGCAGCTTGAAGGCGTCCACGTCGCGCCGGAAGCGCGGCCGGGTGGCGAGGGCGTGGCGGAATGCGAGGGTGCCCACCGCGGCGGCCAGGATCAGCAGCCAGCCCTGGTGCCGCACGAAATCGGAGAGGGCGATGAGGAGGCGGGTCTGCAGCGGGAGGGCCTGGCCGACGGTGTGGAACAGGCGGGCGAGCTCGGGCACCACGTAGACCAGCGCGACGCCGACGGCAGCGAGGATCACGACGCCCACGATGAGCGGGTAGATGGCGATGCGCCGGGTGAAGGCGGCGAGCTCGTCGTCACGCTTGAGGGCAGTGGCGAGGGCCTGCAGTACCCGCGGCAGTTCGCCGGCCTGCTCACCGGCGCGCACCAGGCTGCAGAAGACGCCGTCGAAGACCCGCGGGTGCTGGGCGAGGGCCTCGGAGAGGCTCCGCCCGCCTTCGATGGCGGTGATCAGGCTGGCCACGACGGCCCGGAAGCGCGGGTGGTCGAGGGAGTCGCGCAGGTCGGCGAGGCTGTCGAGGATGGGCACGCCGGCCTGCAGGAACTGCTCGAGGTGGAAGCAGAAGTTGATCAGCTCGCGCCGCGGAACGGGCTGGCGGCCCGGCCAGTGCAGCGCGGGCACCGGCCGGCCCTGGAGCAGTTCGAGGCCGAGCCGGGCGAGGCGATGTTCGAGGTCGGGGAGGTCGTGGGCATCGAGCCGGCCGCGGACGATCTGCCCGGCGGGGCTGACGGCGCGGTAGGCGTAGGGGGTCATGGCGACATGCGGTCGGTGAGGTTCACGACCCGGCACAGCTCGTCGAGGGTGGTGGCGCCCTCGAGGACGCGCCGGGCGCCGTCGTCGGCGAGGGGGCGGAAGCCCTTGCGGCTGGCGGCGTCGCGGAGCTCGCGGGCGGTGGCCCGGCGGGCGACGAGTTCGTCGAGTTCCGGGTCGAGGCGCAGGAGCTCCATGATCGCCATGCGGCCCCGGTAGCCCTGGAAGTCGCATTGAGGGCAACCGCGGGCTTCGTGCAGCAGCGGGCGCTCGGCGACCGTGTCGAGGCCGAGCAGGCGCAGCTCGTAGTCATGGGCCGGGCGGGCTTCGCGGCAGGCCGGGCAGAGGCGGCGGACGAGGCGCTGGGCGACGATCCCGATCACGTTGCCGGCCAGGATGTCGGGCTGGATGCCGATGTCGAGCAGGCGCGGGATGGCGCCGATGGCCGAGCTGGTGTGCAGGGTGGAGTAGACCTGGTGGCCGGTCATGGCGGCCTGGAGGGCCATCCGCGCGGTGTCCGCGTCGCGGATCTCGCCGACCAGGATGACGTCCGGGTCCTGGCGCAGCATCGCGCGCACGCCGTTGGCGAAGTCGAGGCGGGCGGCGTCGGCGACGGCGGTCTGGCGGATCATCGGCATCGGGTATTCGACCGGATCCTCGAGGGTCATGATGTTGATGCCCTCGGCGTTGATGTGGCCGAGGATGGAGTAGAGGGTGGTGGTCTTGCCGCTGCCGGTGGGGCCGGTGACGAGGATCAGGCCCTCGGGGCGGGCGATCATCAGCTTGAGCAGGTCGAGCTGCGGGTCGGTGAGGCCGAGGGCGTCGAGGTCGACGATGCCCCGCTGGCGGTCGAGGATGCGCAGGACGATGTTCTCGCCGTGGAGGGTGGGCTGGGTGGAGATCCGGAAATCCACCGGCCGGCCGCTGACCTGCAGGGAGATCCGGCCGTCCTGGGGGGCGCGGGTCTCGGCGATGTTGAGGCCGGCCATGACCTTGAGGCGCACCGCCATCGCCGGCCAGCAGGACTTGTGCAGCGCGCGGATCTGGCGCAGCAGGCCGTCGATGCGGTAGCGGATGCGCAGGAAGCCGGCCTCGGGCTCGAAATGCAGGTCGGAGGCGCTGCGCTTGACCGCGTCGGTGAGGAGGGCGTCGATCAGGCGGACCACCGGCTGGGCGTATTCGCCGCCGCGCCCGGGCTGGCCGAAGGGGTCGGATTCGCCGCTCTCGATCTCGTTGAGGATGCCGTCGATGGACAGCTCGTGGCCATAGAGCTGGTCGCTGGCCTGGGCGATCTCGGCCTCGCCGGCCAGCAGGGTCTCGATCTGGGTGCCGGGCGGCAGGCTGTTGCGGAGCTGGTCGAGGGCGACGATGTCGTCCACGTTGCTCGAGGCGATGACCAGATGGCGCCGGCCCGCGTCGTAGCTGAGGGGGATGAGGTGCAGGCGCCGGGCGAGCTGGCGGGGCACGAGGGCGAGCGCCTCGGCGTCGGGCAGCAGCCGGGAGAGGTCGGCGGAGGGGCGGCCGAGGCTGCGGGCGAGGGCGTCGCGCAGGGTGGTCTCGGACAGGAAACCGAGGCGCACCAGCTGGCGGCCGAGGATCTCGCCGCTGCGGCCTTGCTCGCGGAGGGCGATGTGGAGCTGGTCCTTGCTGATCAGCCCCAGCTGGAGGAGGGTCTGTCCGATGGGCGTGGCGGTGGGCGTCATGGGGGCGGGTCCTGGGCCTGCAAGGCGTGCAGGCGGGTTTCACAGAGGTGGCGGGGAAAGCGCGCCGGCTGCCGTTCGGCCAGCCGGAGGGCCTGCCGGTAGAAGCTGGCGGCGGGCCGGCGCTGGCCCAGGTGGTCGAGGGCGACGGCGAGGTTGTAGGCGATGTCGGGGTTGTCGGGGGCGAGCCCGTGCGCCTGGAAGTAGGCCTGCTGCGCTTCGGCCCAGCGCTGCTGGGTGGCGAAGGTGTCGCCGAGGGCGAGCTGCGTGCCGGCGGCCTCGGGCTGGGCGGCGAGGCTGTCCTTCAGCCGGCTCTCGGCCTGGATGGGGTCGGGGCGTTCGGCGCGGCTGAGGCCGGCCACGGCGACCGGGTCGAGGGGGCGGGCGAGGAGGGCTCGCTGGAAGAACTGCCGGGCGGGCGTGCGCCGGCCTTCCTGCAGCGCGATCGCGCCGAGGCCCGTCAGCGCGTCGGGGTTGTCGGGTTCGCTGGCCAGCACTTCGAGGTAGCGGGCCCGGGCGTGGGCCAGATCGCCGGTGCCGTAGGCCGTGTGGGCCGAGTCGAGCAGGGCGGCCACCGGCGACACTCCGGCAGGGGCGCGGCTGAAGTGGACCGGCGCTTCGGCCGGCGGCTGGCTGCGCCGGGGGGCAGCGGCGCGGGGCGTCCGGGCCCCGGGCGGCGGGGGCGCGGCGGCCGGCTGGGCGTCCGCAGGGCGTCGCGCGGGTAACGGGGTAATGGGGGGCGTGTCAGGAGCCTTCGCCGGTGGCGGTGCCGCATTGGCCGGAGGGACGACAGCCGGGGCGGGGGCAAGCCACAGCCAGCAGGCGGCGGCCAGGGCCGATGCGCCGCCCGAGGTGACGACGGAGGGCCAGTGAGGCGCGGAGCGTGTGGCCACGGTTGCGACGGGGGAGCATGCCGGTGGGGCCGAGAGGGAGGCTGCGCCGGTCGGCGCCGGTGTGCTCGGCGTGGGGCGCTCTGGCGCGGGGGGCGCGGCGTCGATGGGCTCGAACTCCAGCTCCAGCGGCTCCGCCGGATTGCGCGCTGTGGCCGTCCCGGCCCGGCGCATGACGTCGAGCAGCAGGCTCATCGGAAGGCGTCCCCGGCGCTGGCCCCGGGCAGGCCCGGGGGCGGGAAGTTGCGGCTGCCCGGCACGGGCTTGTCGGTGAAGAAATCGGCTTGCGGCAGGTGCTCGCGCAGGTGGGGCGTGTTGGCGACAAGGTTGGGCTCGCGCACGACCACCGGGCGCAGGAAGATCACCAGCTCGGTTTTCTGGACGGCGTTGTCCCGGCTGGTGAAGACCTCGCCGAGCAGGGGCAGGGCGCCGATGAGGGGTACGCGGCCGGTCTTGTAGTCGATGCGGTCTTCCATCAGGCCGCCGAGGATGGCGGTCTCGCCGCTGGCGACGCGAAGGATGGATTCGATCTCGCGGGTGCGGATCTGCGGCACGAGGTTGGGGATGCCGGCGGGGATGTTGGGGTTCGGGTCGCGCCGGAAGTCGGCGATGCTCGAAATGGTGGGGCGGACGTTGAGGATGATCTCGTCGGTGGGGCTGACCTGGGGCGTGACGGTCATCACGAGGCCCACGGAGACGGCCTGGGGCGTGGTGGTGACGGTGGTCAGCGCGCCGGCGTTGGTGGTCTGGGTGGTGTCGGCCTTGACGCTGAAATAGACGTACTCCTCGACCACCTTGATGACCGCCGTCTGGTTGTTGAGCACCGACAGCTTGGGGCTGGAGAGCACCTTGACGGTGCCGAAGCCCTCGAGCAGGCGCACCGTGGAGTCGATGCCGCCGGCGCTGCTGTAGGCGATGCTGAACGGCGAGGCGGTGTTGCCGGCGCTCGTGCCCAGGCCGGGGCCGGTGAGGCCGAAGCGGGTGCCGCTGGGGAGCAGCCGGCTCCATTCGATGCCCTGCCGGTAGGTGTCGGACAGGCCGACCTCGAGGATGGTGGCCTCGATGAGCACCTGGCGGCGGGCTGCGGCCATCACCTGGTCGATGAATTCGCGCACCTTCTCGTGCTGGCGGCCGGTGGCCCGGACGGTGACGACGCCGGTCTCGCGGTTGGCGATCACCGAGGCGGCCTCGCGGAAGGTGGCCTTATGGACGGTGGTGGTCGTGCTGTTCTGGCTGGCGGCGGGCTGGGGGGAGGCGCCGAAGCCGCCCGGCACCGTTGCACGATTGCCGCTCCGGTTGCGGTGCGTGGGGGCGGGCATGACGCCGGTGCCGGTGCTGCTGGTGGCCTCGACGCTCTCGATGACGGTCTCGCTGGAGCCCTCGGGCAGGATCTTGTCGGTCTCGCGGAGGAGGTCGCGGATGTTCTTTTCGACGGACTCCCAGAACTGGTTGCGCGCGCTGTTCTCGATGCGCGTCGCCGAGACGTTGCCGCCGCTGGGGAGTGGCAGCGTGTTCGTGACCTGCAGGCCGGCGCCGCCGGGCTGGCCGGCCCCGGTGGTGGCGATCTGGGTGTTGGTCGACACGGTGCCGGAAACCTGGCGGCTGAGGTTCACGTAGTCGATCCGGTAAGTGCGCAGGAAGGGCGAGTCGGGCATCACGGCGAGGTTGCGGCCGTCGAGCTCGAAGCGCATGTCCACCTGCCGGGCGATGCGGGTGAGGATCTGCGGCAGGGTCTGGTCGATCGCGTTGAGGGTGACGTTGCCGCGGAGGCCGGGGTGGATGTCCACGTTGATCTTCGCGTCCCGGGCGAGGGCGAACAGGAGATCCTGGACGCCCACGTTGCTCACGACGACCGAGTAGGTTTCGGCCCGGGGGGCCGGCGTCGGGCGGGGCAGGGGGAGCAGGTCGGGCACCAGCGGCGGAATGTCACCCGGGACGGCCGCCGTGTCGTCCGCCCGGATGTGGCTGGCCGAAGGCGGCGTCCGGGGCTGGGAAGCGCATGCGGCAACGAGCATTGCCAGCAGGGCCGGAAGGAGCCGGTGTCTGACCTTCGGCATATTCCTTGTGATTTTTTTGACGGATTGTGATTGTATGCCGAAAGGATTGGTGCGTGGGCGGGCTTCGTGAAAGTTCGTCGTCTCCCGAAAAAAGCTGGAGGTGCTGCACGAAGGTGTAAGTCATGTGTAAGATTGATCGACTCTAATCCTGCCCGGACACAGGGCCAGCGCACCTCCAACAAGAACAGCATGGTGCGGCAGGCCGGCCAGGTGCTCCTGGCCCCCGCCAGTCAGGTTTCAAGATTCAAACGTTGCACACTCATAAAACACGAGGAGAGGTGAAAAATGACGAACGAAACCACCCAGAAGTTCTACTATCCGTCTGAAGAGGTGGTAAAAAACGCTGCCGTGTCGGGCATGGAAGCGTACAAGGCCCTGTGTGCCGAAGCTGAGCAGGATTACGAAGGTTTCTGGGGCAAGCGGGCGAAGGAGCTGATCGATTGGCAGACGCCCTTCACCCAGGTTCTCGACGAGAGCAATGCGCCGTTCTTCAAGTGGTTTGCCGACGGCAAGCTGAACGTCTCCTACAACTGCCTCGACCGTCAGGTCAATAACGGTCTCGGCGACAAGGTCGCGCTGATCTTCGAAGGCGACAAGGGCGACGTCGCCAAGGTTACCTACAAGGATCTGCTCGGCCGTGTGTGCAAGTTCGCCAACGCGCTGAAGAGCCAGGGCGTCAAGAAGGGCGACCGCGTCGTCATCTACCTGCCGATGTCCATCGAGGGCGTCGTCGCGATGCAGGCCTGTGCCCGTATCGGTGCCACCCACTCCATCGTGTTCGGCGGTTTCTCCGCCCAGTCCCTCGCCGACCGCATCAACGATGCCGGCGCCGTGCTGCTGATCACCTCCGACGGCCAGAACCGCGGCGGCAAGGCCCTGCCTCTCAAGTCGATCGCCGACGAGGCCCTGGCCAGCGGCTGCCCGACCATCAAGAGCGTCCTCGTCGTCAAGCGCACCGGCCAGGAGACCGCCATGGTCGCCGGTCGCGACATCTGGGTGGACGAACTCCTCGCCAGCCAGGCCGACACCTGCGAGCCGGAATGGGTCGAAGCCGAGCACCCGCTGTTCCTGCTCTACACCTCCGGCTCCACCGGCAAGCCGAAGGGCGTCCAGCACTCCACCGGCGGCTACCTGCTGCACGCCATCCTCACCATGAAGTACACCTTCGACATCAAGCCTGACGATGTCTTCTGGTGTACCGCCGACATCGGCTGGGTGACCGGCCACACCTACATCACCTACGGCCCGCTGGCCTGCGGCGCCACCGAGATCGTCTTCGAAGGCGTGCCGACCTACCCGGATGCCGGCCGCTTCTGGAAGATGATTCAGGACCACAAGGTCAACATCTTCTACACCGCGCCGACGGCCATCCGTTCGCTGATCAAGGCCGCCGACAACACCCCGGCCGTGCATCCCAAGAACTACGACCTGTCCAGCCTGCGCATCCTGGGCTCGGTCGGCGAGCCGATCAACCCGGCGGCCTGGGAGTGGTACTACGAGAACGTCGGTGGCAGCCGCTGCCCGATCGTCGACACCTTCTGGCAGACCGAAACCGGCGGCCACATGATCACCCCGCTGCCCGGCGCTACCCCGCTGGTCCCCGGCTCCTGCACGCTGCCCTTCCCGGGCATCCAGGCCGCCGTGGTCGACGAGACCGGCACCGACGTGCCCTGGGGCCAGGGCGGCATCCTGGTCGTCAAGCGTCCGTGGCCGTCGATGATCCGCACCATCTGGGGTGATCCCGACCGCTTCGTGAAGTCCTACTACCCGGCCGACTTCCAGGGCAAGCTGTACCTGGCGGGCGACGGCGCGATCCGCGACAAGGACACCGGCTACTTCACCATCACCGGCCGCATCGACGACGTGCTGAACGTCTCCGGTCACCGCATGGGCACGATGGAAATCGAATCCGCCCTGGTGGCCCACGAGAAGGTGGCCGAGGCCGCCGTGGTCGGCCGTCCGGACGACCTCACCGGCGAGGCGATCGTGGCCTTCGTGGTCCTCAAGGGGCCGCGCCCGACCGGCGACGAAGCCGCCGCGGTGCTCAAGGAACTGCAGAACTGGGTCGGCCAGGAGATCGGCCCGATCGCCAAGCCGAAGGACATCCGCTTCGGTGAGAACCTGCCGAAGACCCGCTCCGGCAAGATCATGCGCCGTCTGCTCCGTCAGCTGGCCAAGGGCGAGGAGATCACCCAGGACACCTCGACGCTGGAAAACCCGGCGATCCTGGAACAGCTCAAGTAAGCAACATTCCGGATTCCCGGCCTCACGGCCGGGCCCGCAGCCACCGCCGCAACCGGCCCCCGGGCCGGATAATAGATGGCGGGGCGTGCGAGAAGACAAAAAGGGGAGGACCCCGGTGCAGCTTGGCCGGGGAGTTTGAGGGGGAGAAAAAGGCGCGTCATTCGCGCCTTTTTCTCTTGTGCCGGGCCTTTGACTCATCGACCGGCGCTGCGGGGTGCTGCGGCCGGTGCGTGAGGCCCGAGGTTCCGGCCGACACGTCGGGGGCGCGGGCCCCGGAGGGCCTCCGTCACGGGGGAGGGTGCATGATCAAAGCGACGCTTACCGGGCAGCGCCTCGCGGCCCTGTTCCTGTTCGGCTGGGTGCTGGTCAGCGCCCCGGTGCTGTCCCTGTTCGACGTGGGGCACAGCTGGGGCGGCGTTCCGGTGCTCTACCTGTATGTGTTCGGGGTGTGGGCCGCGCTCATCGGCCTGATGGCCTGGATCATCGAGCGTTGAGGGGAGGCGCGTCGTGTTGAGCGGTCCGGTGATCGTCGCGGCATCCGCCCTCTACCTCCTGCTGCTGTTCGCCGTGGCTTACTTCGGCGACAAGCGCGCCGATGCCGGGCGTTCGGTGATCGCCAATCCGAGCATCTACGCCCTGTCGCTGGCGGTGTATTGCACCACCTGGACGTATTACGGCAGCGTCGGCAGGGCCGCCTCGTCGGGGATCGGCTTTGTGCCGATCTTCCTCGGGCCGACCCTGGCCGTCACCCTGTGGTGGTTCGTGATGCTCAAGATGGTGCGCATCGCCAAGACCAACCGCATCACCTCCATCGCCGATTTCATCGCCTCCCGCTACGGCAAGAGCCACCTGCTCGGTGGCCTCGTCACGGTGATCGCGGTGCTCGGGGTGGTGCCCTACATCGCGCTGCAGCTGAAGGCGCTGGCGGGCAGTTTCGCCATCCTCGTGCCGCCGGAAGGGGGGCTGGCGGGCCGCGGCGCGGCCTTGCCCTGGCTGGCCGACACCACTTTCTACGTGGCCCTGCTGATGGCCGCCTTCACGATTCTCTTCGGCACCCGCCATCTCGATGCGACCGAGCGCCACGAGGGCCTGGTGGCGGCGGTCGCCCTCGAGTCGCTGGTGAAGCTGCTGGCCTTCGTCGCCGTGGGGGTGTTCGTCACCTTCGGGTTGTTCGACGGTTTCGGCGACCTGTTCTCGCGGGCGGCCGGGGTGCCGGAGCTGCAGGCCCTGATGCGCATGGGGGCGGGGGGCAACGATTACATCAACTGGTTTGCCCTGACCCTGCTGGCGATGCTGGCGGTGATGTTCCTGCCCCGCCAGTTCCAGGTGGCGGTGGTCGAGAACGTGGACGAGAACCACCTGCGGCGGGCGATCTGGCTGTTTCCGCTGTACCTGCTGCTGATCAACGTGTTCGTGCTGCCGATCGCGCTGGGCGGGCTGATGCTGTTTGCCGGCCAGCCGGTGGATGCGGACACCTTCGTGCTCCGCCTGCCGATGGTGTTCGGGGTCGACTGGCTGGCGCTGCTGGTGTTCATCGGCGGGCTGTCGGCGGCCACCGGGATGATCGTGGTCGAAACCATCGCGCTGTCCACGATGGTCTGCAACGACCTGGTGATGCCGCTGCTGCTGCGCTATCGCTGGCTGCCGGTGCATGGGCAGGAGGACGTCTCCGGCGTGCTGCTGGGCATCCGGCGCGGGGCGATCGTGGTGATCCTGCTGCTGGCCTACCTGTATTTCCGCCTGGCGGGCGAGGCCCACGCGCTGGTGAGCATCGGCCTGATCAGCTTCGCCGCGGTGGCGCAGTTCGCGCCGGCGATGCTTGGTGGCATGTACTGGCGCGGCGGGACGCGGGCCGGGGCGGTGGCAGGCTTGTCGGGCGGCTTTGTGGTGTGGTTGTACACCCTGCTGCTGCCGTCCTTTGCCAAGTCGGGCTGGTTGCCGGGCGATTTTCTCCAGAACGGGTTGTTCGGTTTCGATCTGCTGCGGCCGCAGCAGCTGTTCGGGATGCAGGGCCTCGACCCGCTGGCCCACAGCCTGTTCTGGAGCCTGCTGGTCAATGGGAGCGCATATGTGTGGGTGTCGCTGCTGCGCCAGCCGACCGCCATCGAGGCCGGGCAGGCCACCCTGTTCGTCGATGTATTCAAGCATGGCCGGCCTTCGGAGGGGGCCTTCTGGCGCGGCAGTGCCCGGGTCAGCGACCTGCTGCCGCTGCTCGGCCGTTTTCTGGGTCGCGAGAGGGCGGCGGCTGCCTTCGACGAGTATGCCCGCTCGCGGGGCATGAGCCCCGACGCGCTGCAGGCGGACGCCGGGCTGGTGCATTTTGCCGAAACCACCCTCGCCGGGGTGATCGGCAGCGCGTCGGCGCGGGTGATCGTGGCCTCGGTGGTGCAGGAAGAGCCCCTCGGGCTCGACGAGGTCATGAACATCCTCGACGAGGCCTCCCAGGTGCGGGCGTATTCCCGGCGGCTGGAGCAGAAGTCCCGCGAGCTGGAGGCGGCCACCCGCGAGTTGCGCACGGCCAACGAGCGGCTCAAGGAACTCGACCACCTGAAGGACGACTTCATGTCGTCGGTGACCCACGAGCTGCGCACGCCGCTGACCTCGATCCGGGCCTTCTCGGAGATGCTGCTCGAAGACCCGGACATTGATGTGGAGGATCGCCAGCGCTTCCTGGGCATCATCGTCAGCGAGGCCGAACGCCTCACCCGGCTGGTCAATCAGGTGCTCGACATGGCCAAGATCGAGTCGGGCCATGCCGACTGGCAGGACGGCGAGGTGAGCCTGCTCGAGGTGGTCGAGCAGGGCGCGGCGGCCACCAGCCAGCTGTTCCGCGACAAGGGCGTGACGCTGGAGATGGCGCTGCCCGCGAGCGTGCCAACCCTGTTCGCCGATCGGGACCGGCTGGTGCAGGTGGTGTTGAACCTCCTGTCGAACGCGGTGAAGTTCGTCGCCCGTGAGCGTGGTCGGGTCCGGCTTGCCCTCCGTGAAGCCGGCGACGGCCTGCAGGTGGATGTGAGCGACAACGGCCCCGGCCTGACGCCGGCGGAGCAGGGGCTGGTGTTCGAGAAGTTCCGCCAGGGCGGCAACACGATGACCGACAAGCCCCAGGGCACCGGCCTGGGCCTGCCCATCAGCCGCCAGATCGTCGAGCACTACGGCGGCCGCCTGTGGGTGGACAGCGTGCCGGGCGAGGGAGCAACCTTCTCTTTTTTTATGCCTTGCGGGAAAACCGCTGTAAGGTCGGAAGACGCAGGATAAACTTATGGTTTGTCGTGCCTGAAATGGGCTGCGTTGGCGCGGGCCGTTTCAGGGGCGCAGGGGGAGGAGACCAATGGCCAAAAAAATACTCATCGCCGATGACGAACAGAATATCGTCATTTCTCTGGAGTTCCTGATGAAGCGCGAGGGCTTCACCGTCTGCATCGCCGCGGACGGCCAGGAAGCCATCGACAAGGTCCGCAGCGAAGCACCCGACCTGGTCCTGCTCGACATCATGATGCCGCGCAAGAACGGCTACGAGGTGTGCCAGGAGATCCGCTCAGACCCGCAGCTGCAGGGCACCCGCATCCTGATGCTCACCGCCAAGGGGCGCGAAATGGAGGTCACCAAGGGGCTGGCAATGGGGGCCGACGCCTACATGACCAAGCCGTTCTCGACCCGGGAGCTGGTGACCAGGGTGAAGTCGCTGCTGGACCTGCCGGCATGAGCCCGAAGGCCCGGCAGGCACTGGCCATCGTCGCCGTCGCGGCGCTCGTCGTCGGGGTGCTCGCGGGGACTTCCGTCGCCCTGTGGCAGGATCTGAGCCCCGAGGAGCGGGCCGTGCTGGTGCCCATCCTCAATCCGCGCCTGGGCCTGCTGATCATGATCGGCCTGGTCGGCGCCGGTGCGGCGGCCGTCTTCATGAAGTCCTTCGCCCAGCAGAGCATCGAAGCGCCGGCGCTGCTGGCCGACGAGATCGGCCTGCTGGTCGGCACCGATCCGTCGCGCCGCCTCAAGCCCGCCGGCTCGCCGGAGCTGCAGCGCATCGCCGAAGCCGTCAACGGCCTGGCCGACCAGCGCCAGAGCCTCCAGGAAGACGTGGAGTCGCGGATTCGCGAGGCGCGGCTGTCGGTCGAGGAGGAGCGCAACCGGCTCGCGGCGCTGATGTCGGAGCTCAACCAGAGCGTCGTCGTCTGCAACCTCGACGGCCGCATCCTGCTTTACAACAGCCGGGCCCGGCTGCAGTTCAAGGCCCTGTCCGATGCCCCGAGCGCGGCCGGCGGCGGCGAGATCATCGGCCTGGGTCGCTCGATCTACCTGGTCTTCGAGCGCAACCTGATCGTCCATGCCCTGGAGAGCATCCAGGAGCGCATCCGCCGCCAGAGCTCGCGTCCGCTGGCCAACTTCGTCACCACCACCCGCGCCGGCCAGCTGCTGCGGGTGCAGATGGCGCCGGTGATGAGCACCGTCGAGGGCGATGCGGAGGGCACGGTGTCGGGCTTCGTGCTGATGCTGGACAACATCACCCGCAATTTCGAAAGCGAGACCCGCCGCGACCAGCTGCTCCATTCGGTCACCGAGGGCAGCCGCTCGTCGCTGGCCAATCTGCGCGCCGCGGCCGAGATGCTCGAATACCCCGACCTGGAGCCCGAGCTGAAAGACCGCTTCCTGAAGGTGATCCGCGACGAGGTGCAGGCCATGAGCGGCCGGCTGGAGGAGACCGCCAACGCCTTCGCCGACTCCCTCAAGACGCGCTGGCCCCTCGACGACATGCACGGCGCCGACCTGATCGCCGCGGCCCAGCGTCGGGTCGAGAACAAGGTGGGCCTGCCCACCAAGCTCGAGGACGTGGACCCGGCGGTGTGGGTCAAGGTCGACAGCTTCTCGCTGCTGCAGGCCATCGGCTACCTGGCCAGCCGGCTGTCGGACGAGTTCGAGGTCCGCGAGGTGCGCTTCCGTCTCAGCAGCGCCGGCCGCCTGGCGCACCTCGACCTCATCTGGTCGGGGCAGGCGATGAGCACCGAGACCGTGATGTCCTGGGAGCTCGAGCCCATGAGCTTCGCCGGCGAGAGTTCGCCCCTCACGGTGCGCGACGTCA
Source organism: Zoogloea sp. (assembly GCF_041908905.1). Lineage (GTDB taxonomy): Bacteria > Pseudomonadota > Gammaproteobacteria > Burkholderiales > Rhodocyclaceae > Zoogloea. Next base: position 8,065 of record NZ_JAYREK010000001.1, on the reverse strand, counting down.
TCGCCCGCCACGACGGCGAGATCTGGCTGCAGCGGGAGAAGGCCCAGCATCGGGCGTTCTTCCGCTTCCTGCTGCCCTCCGCGCTGCCCCAGGAGGAGGTCGAGCCGGCCGCCTACCTGAAGGGCGACAGCCGTCCCGAGTACTACGACTTCGACCTCTTCAAGCAGACCGAGGTCAGCCACGAGCTCGACGACCGGCTGCTGTCCGAGCTCGCCTTCACGGTCTTCGATACCGAGACCACCGGCCTCAACCCGTCGGAAGGCGACGAGATCATCCAGATCGGCGCGACCCGCATCGTCAATGGCAAGCTGCTCCGCTCGGAGTCCTTCGACCAGCTGGTCGACCCGCTGCGGGAGCTGCCCGAGGCGTCCACCAAGATCCACGGCATCACGCCGGAGATGCTGGTCGGGCAGCCGACGATGGCCAAGGTGCTGCCGGCCTTCCACGCCTTTGCGGCCGACACGGTGCTGGTGGCCCACAACGCGGCCTTCGACATGCGCTTCCTGCAGATGAAGGAGCAGGGCACCGGCATCCGCTTCGAGCAGCCGGTGCTCGACACGCTGCTGCTGTCGGCGGTGATCCATCCGTCGCAGGAGTCCCACCGGCTCGAGGCGATCAGCGAACGCATGGGGGTGAACATCATGGGCCGGCATACCGCCATCGGCGACGCCATCGTGACCGGCGAGGTCTTCCTGCGCATGATCCCGCTGCTCGCCGAGATGGGCATCCGGACCCTCGGCGAGGCGCGCCGGGCGTCCGAGAAGACCTACTACGCCCGCGTCAAGTACTGAGTAACCGCCATGGACGCTCAGGCCGGGACCGGGCTGGCCGGCACGCTGGGCGCGCTCGTGCGGCGTGAGCCGCTGGCGGTCCTGCCGGAGGCGAGCCTGCGCGAGGTGCTGCGCCGCATGTGCGCGGAGGGGGCTGCCGAAGCGGTGGTGGTGGCGCCGTGCACCGGCCAGCCCCTCGGCATCCTCACCGGGCGCGACGTGATCGCGCGGGTCGTGCTGCCCGGCGACAGCCTCGACGGGCCGGTGGTCGGCGTGATGACCGCCGGGGTCGTGTCCTTGTCGCGGGCGGCCGGGGCCCATGAGGCGCGTCGCCTGCTCGCCCGCCGCCGCCTGCGCCGCCTGGTGGTGGTAAACGAGAGCGGGCGGTTGGCGGGCGTGGTGCATCGCGACGATCTGTATGCGCTGCGTCGTCCGCCGCTCGACGATCTCATCGAGTGCATCCAGTCGATCCGCGACGAGGCGGGCTTGGTTGCCGCCGCGCAGCAGGTGGCGGCCCGCGCGGCCGCGCTGGTCGACGGCGGCGAGCCGGCGGGGCGGGCGGGGGAGTGGATCGCCCTGCTCAACGATCTGCTCGTGCAGGCGGCCATCGACATCGCCGAGGCCGAGTTCTACCTGCCGTTGGTGCCCTGGTGCTGGCTGGCCTTCGGGTCGGAAGGTCGCCTGGAGCAGACCCTGCACACCGACCAGGACAACGGCCTGATCTTCGTGGCCGCCGACGATGCGGAGGCCGCTCGCCTGCGGGCGCGTTTCCTGCCCTTCGCCGGGCGTGTCAATGCCTTGCTCGATGCTTGCGGCTTTCCCCTGTGCCGGGGCGGGATCATGGCGGGCAACCCGGAATGGTGCCTGTCGCTGGCCGAGTGGCGTAGCCGCTTTGCCGGCTGGATGCACGCAGCCAGCCCCCAGGATCTGCTCCATGCGACGATCTTCTTCGACATCCGGGCCCTGGCCGGCGATGCCTCGCTGGCCGACGCGCTGCGCGACTGGCTGCTCGGCGCGGCGGCCGACAACGCCCTGTTCCTGCGCTTCATGGCCGAGAACGCGCTGCGCAGCGGCCCGCCCCTGGGGCGCATCCGCGATTTCGTGGTCGATCGGCAGAGCGGCCGGCTCGATCTGAAGCGCGACGGCACGCGCCCCTTCGTCGATGCGGCGCGTATCTACGCGCTGGCCCTCGGCCTCGCCGAGACCTCCACGGTGGGTCGCCTGCGGGCCGCGGGGGCCGTCCTGCGGTGGGACGAGCGGGAGATCGGCGCCTTGCAGGAGGCCTTCGAGTTCATATTGCAGCTGCGCCTGCAGCGTCAGCGGGTGCCCGGCGCGCCGCCCAACCAGGTGGCGCCCGACGAGCTCAACGAACTGGAAAGGGCGTTCCTCAAGGAGTCCCTGCGCCAGGCCCGCCGCCTGCAGGACAGGCTGCGCAGCCGCTATCAGTTGTAGCGAGGCTATACTGCGGCGGATATCAACGTCGGCATGGCCGGATCCAGGAGTTTGTGTGGACGACACCGAGGCAAGACAGCGGGCTTACTGGCGCTCGGCTTTGCGCCTGACCGGCGTGCTGCTGGGGGTGTGGGCCGCCGTCAGCTTCCTGCCCGGCTGGTTTGCCGAGGAACTCAACGAGTTCGTCTTCTTTGGCTGGCCCTTCGGTTTTTACATGGCCGGGCAGGGCGCCCTGATCATCTTTCTGTTGATCGTCTGGATCTACGACCGCGGGATGACCCGCATCGAACGGCGCCATGGTCTCGATGGCGAGGAGTGAGGCCGGCTCATGATGCGTGCCACCCCCGCCCTGCTGCGGCGCCTCTGGCGGTATTACCTCCTGTACGCGGCCGGTTTTGTCGGGTTGGTCCTGCTGCTCGCGGTGGCCGAGCGTTTCGGCCTCGCACCGCGCTGGATCGGCCAGATCTTCCTCTTCTCGACCATCGCGATCTACGCGCTGATCGGCGTGATGAGCCGGACCTCCGATGTGTCGGAATACTACGTCGCCGGGCGGCGCGTGCCGGCGCTCTTCAACGGCATGGCCACCGCCGCCGACTGGATGAGCGCGGCGTCCTTCATAGGGCTGGCGGGCACCCTCTACTACGCTGGCTTCGAGGGCCTGGCCTTCGTGACCGGGTGGACCGGCGGCTACGTGCTGGTGGCCCTGCTGCTGGCGCCCTTTTTGCGCAAGTTCGGCGAATTCACGATTCCGGATTTCCTCGGCGCCCGCTACGAGGGGCATTTCGCCCGCCTGGTCGGCGCCCTGGCGGGAGTGCTGGCGAGCTTCGTGTATGTGGTGGCGCAGATCTACGGTGTCGGCCTCATCACCAGCCGTTTCATCGGGATCGAGTTCGAGATCGGCGTGTTCGTCGGGCTGGCGGGCATCCTGGTGTGCTCCTTCCTCGGTGGCATGCGGGCGGTGACGTGGACCCAGGTTGCCCAGTACCTGATCCTGATCATGGCCTACATGGTGCCGGTGGTGATCCTCTCCTACCAGGTGACCGGGGTTCCGATTCCCCAGGCGGTGTACGGCAAGGTGCTGCACGAGCTGGGGGTTAAGGAGATCGAGCTGTTCACCGAGCCCCGCGAGAACGAGGTTCGGGCGCTCTATCGCCAGCGTGCCGACGAGCTTGCCCGCAAGATTGCCGAATTGCCGGCGTCCCTCGCCGCGGAGCGCCAGGCCCAGATGCAGCGGGTCAACGAGCTGCGCACCCAGGGTGCGCCGGCGCGGGAGCTGGGTACGGCCGAGCGAACTCTGCGGGACCTGCCCCACACCCCGGACGAGGCGCGACTCAAGTGGGAGCGTGAGCGCCAGGACAGCCTGCAGCGCTCGGTTCCGCCGTCGCCCCATGCCGAGGCGCACCCCGGCCCCGACGAGGCAGCCCGCGACAGTGCGCGTTTGAACTTCATCGCGCTCAGCTTCGTGTTGATGGTCGGCACCGCCGGCCTGCCGCACATCCTGATGCGCTACTACACCACTCCCGGCGTGCGTGAGGCACGCCGCTCGGTGTTCTGGACCCTGTTCTTCATCTTCCTGCTGTACGTCACGGCGCCGGCCTATGCGGTGTTCGCCAAGTGGGAGGTGTACAGCACGCTGATCGGGTCCCATATCGCCTCGCTGCCGTCGTGGGTGGTCTCCTGGGGCAAGGTGGGGCTGGTGAAGATCGAGGACATCAACGCTGACGGCATCCTCCAGCTCGCGGAGCTGAGCCTCAACAGCGACGCGATCCTGCTGCTCACCCCCGAGATCGCCGGCCTGCCCTATGTCGTGTCGGGCCTGGTTGCCGCGGGCGGGCTCGCTGCGGCGCTCTCCACGGCCGACGGGCTGCTGCTGACGATTTCCCACGCCCTGTCCCACGACGTGTATTACCGGATGATCAACCCGGAGGCGTCCACCCAGCGCCGGCTGGTGATCACCAAGTCGCAGCTGCTGGTGGTGGCGGTGATTGCGGCCTGGGTCGCCTCGCTGCGCCCCGACAGCATCCTGTTCATGGTCGGGCTGGCGTTCTCGATCGCCGCCTCGGCCTTCTTTCCGGCGCTGGTGCTGGGGATCTTCTGGAAGCGGGCCAACAAGTGGGGCGCCATCTGCGGCATGCTCGCCGGCCTGGGCATCACGCTCTTCTACATCGTCCGCACCCATCCGTTCTTCGGCGGCAGCCTCGGCAACGCGTGGTTCGGCATCCACCCGATCTCCTGCGGCGTCTTCGGCGTCCCTGCCGGTTTTCTGGTGATCGTCCTCGTCAGCCTGCTCACTCCGCCGCCCAGCGCCGCCGTGATGGCGCTGGTGGACCGCGTGAGGCTTCCGGACGCCGGCAAGGTGCGCGCGTGATTTTGAAAATAGGCTTTGACTTTTTAAAAATCCGGTGTATAGTGCCGCCTCTGCTTGGAGAGGTGGATGAGCGGTTTAAGTCGCACGCCTGGAAAGCGTGTTCAGGGTAATACCCTGACGCGGGTTCGAATCCCGCCCTCTCCGCCAAGTTTCGAAAACGCCCCGCAAGGGGCGTTTTCACATTCATGCGCCGCTGCCCGTGTTGTTGAATCCCGTATGGTTCGCTCGGGTGGGGTGTGCGGCTAAGCGCTTGATTTAAATCTGCGCCTGTGTGACGATGCGCGGCTAACCTGTTCGGGCGTGCCCACGGGTATTCCGAATTTTACCTTGCCCTACCGTTTCGCATGACGGAGGGTTTTCATCCAGAAGGAGATCTCATGCGGCATTACGAAGTCGTATTCATCGTCCATCCCGATCAGAGCGAGCAGGTGCCCGCCATGATCGAGCGCTATCGTTCCCTCGTCACCTCCCAGGGCGGCCAGATCCATCGTCTGGAAGACTGGGGCCGTCGTCAGCTGGCCTACCCGATCCAGAAGATCCACAAGGCCCACTATGTGCTGATGAACATCGAGTGCGATCAGCCGACCATCGCCGAGCTGGAGCATGGCTTCAAGTTCAACGACGCCGTCCTGCGTCACCTGTCCATCCGCATGAAGAAGGCTGTGACCACCCCGTCCCCGATGATGAAGGAAGAGAAGGCCCGCTCCCTGACTTCCGCGGACGAGGCCAAGCCGGCCGAGCAGCAGCCCGCCGCCTGAGTTGCAGGAACAGGTTCGCAACAGTTTTGAGATTGATGGTGTCCTGACTGAAGTCGGGGCTCTGCGTTACTCCCCCGGCGGTGTGCCGGTGCTGGCAGGGCGCATCGAGCACCGGTCCAGGCAGATGGAAGCAGGGCTCGCCCGGGAAGTCGGAGTCGAGCTGCAGGTGGTGGCGTTGGGCGACAAGGCTAGATTGCTTGCCGCCGCCCAGCTGGGGTCAATGACCCGCATCACCGGCTTTCTCGCAGCAAAAAGCTTGCGCAGCAGGACGCCTGTATTGCACATCGATACGATCGAATTTTTGGAAGGAACGAATCATGGCATTCAAGCCAGCACAGAAGCGTAAGGACGACCGCGGTGGTCGCAGCCTCTTCAAGCGTCGCAAGTTCTGCCGCTTCAGCGCAGAGAAGATCGAAGAGATCGACTACAAGGATGTGGACATCCTGAAGGACTTCATCACCGAAAACGCCAAGATCATGCCTGCCCGCATCACCGGCACCAAGTCTGGCTACCAGCGTCAGCTGTCCACCGCGATCAAGCGTGCCCGCTTCCTCGCGCTGCTGCCCTACACCGATCTGCACCAGTAATCCCGGAGCCATAGCATGCAAATCATTCTTTTGGACAAGGTTGTTAACCTGGGTGGTCTGGGCGATGTGGTCAAGGTCAAGGATGGTTACGCTCGTAACTACCTGATCCCGCAGGGCAAGGCCAAGCGTGCCAACGCTGCCAACCTCGCCGAGTTCGAGGCCCGTCGCGCCGAGCTCGAGCGCCTGGCTGCCGAGCAACTGGCTGCTGCACAAGCCGAGGGCGAGAAGCTCGAAGGCCAGACCGTCTCCATCAGCCGCAAGGCTGGTGTCGATGGCCGTCTGTTCGGCTCCGTGACCAACGCCGACATCGCCGAGGCGCTGAAGGCCAAGGGCTTCTCGGTCGAGAAGTCCTCCGTCCGCATGCCCGAGGGTCCGCTGAAGGTCGTCGGCGAGTCCCAGCTCGTTGTCGCGCTGCACACCGACGTTACCGCCACCATCAACGTTACGGTTGTCGGCGAGAACTGATCACTCCGTCGGGCCACTGGCTCGCGAGCAAGGAAGGGCTGCCTCGGGCAGCCCTTTTTCGTTTGGTTTCATTCTTTGGTTGATGGGTCATGCGTAAATCTCAGAATCAAGTGGAAGATCCGGTCATGTCCGCGTTGCGTCTGCCCCCCCATTCCATTGAGGCGGAGCAGTCCTTGCTGGGCGGCTTGCTGATCGACAATACCGTGTGGGAGCGTGTCGGCGACATTGTCAATGAGGCGGATTTCTATCGGGACGACCACCGTCGGATTTTCCGTCAGATCGCGCGGCTGATCGAGCTGGGCAAGCCGGCGGATGTTGTGACGGTTTACGAGGCGCTGGAGAAGAACGGCGAGGCGGAGCACGTGGGGGGGCTCGCCTACCTGGGCGAGATCGCCAACAGCACGCCGTCGGCAGCCAACGTGCGGCGTTACGGCGAGATCATTCGTGAGCGCGCCATCCTTCGCAAGCTGGTCTCCGTCGGCGACCAGATCGCTGCGAGCGCGCTGACCCCGTCGGGCAAGGATGCAAAGACGCTGCTGGACGAGGCTGAGGCCAAGGTGTTCGAGATTGCGGAGGCCGGGGCACGGACCGTCAGTGGCTTCGTGCCGATTCAGCCCATTCTGGGGCAGGTGGTGGACCGGATTCAGGAGCTGTATGACCGGGACTCGCCCGCCGGTATCACCGGAGTGCCGACGGGCCTCGCCGATCTCGATGAGAAGACGTCCGGCCTGCAGCCTTCCGACATGATCGTCCTGGCGGCGCGCCCGGGCATGGGCAAGACCTCCTTGGCGCTCAATATTGCCGAGACGGTGGCCGTCGAGGCCGGCCTGCCGGTGGCAGTGTTCTCGATGGAAATGCCGGGCACTCAGCTCGCAACCCGTTTCCTGTCGTCGGTGGGGCGGATCGACCAGCACAAGATCCGTACCGGGAAGCTCAACGACGAAGAGTGGCAGCGCCTGACCTATGCGCTGGGCAAGCTGCACGAGGCGCCCATCTATATCGACGAGACGCCCGGCCTCAACCCGACCGACCTGCGGGCGCGCTGCAGGCGTCTGCATCGCCAGTGCGGCCGTCTGGGCTTGATCGTCATCGATTACCTGCAACTGATGACCTCGCTCAAGGAGAGCGACAACCGCTCGGCCGAGTTGTCGGAGATCTCGCGCTCGGTGAAGTCGCTCGCCAAGGAGCTGAACGTGCCGATCATCGCGCTGTCGCAGTTGAACCGCAGTCTGGAGCAGCGTCCTAATAAACGGCCGGTTGCGTCCGACCTGCGAGAATCCGGCGCTATCGAGCAGGATGCGGACATCATCATGTTCATCTATCGGGATGAGATCTACAACCCTGATTCTCCGGACAAGGGGATGGCGGAACTCATCATTTCCAAGCATCGAAACGGCTCTACTGGCACGATCCGCATGACCTTCCTCGGCGAGTTCACCCGATTCGAGAATTTTGCGGGTACCTACATGGGGTCGGCGCCTCCTGAGTACTGATCGGGTTGTTTGAAATTTATTTTCCCAAACGTGTTGACGGGTTCCGATAGTTCTTTATAATGCGCGCTCTCTTGCTGCAGCGCACTGATGTCTGGGGCGCGGTGGTGGGGAGGTAGCAGCAGGGCCGGTTGGTTGTAGCGTTCTGGCCTCAGGTTTTGCGAGATGCTGAAAT